>NZ_JCAWEC010000002.1:0-1224543 GCF_059690695.1 Mucilaginibacter sp. A5337
GCTATACCGCACCGGAAACAAGAGCAGAAAAGCAACTGGCCAAGATCTGGGAAGAGTTGCTGGGTGTAGAAAAGATCGGTACAAAAGATAATTTCTTTGAGCTGGGCGGCCATTCGCTGCTCGCGATGCGGGTGATCTCGCAGGTTAGACGGGAACTGAACAAGGAATTAAAAATTCGTGATCTGTTTGTGCACCCGACTATAGCCGATTTGGTAAAACAACTGGAAGAAGAAACAACAGCAGCAGCAGGCAGTACGATCCAAAAAGTAAATCCGCGACCTGAATATATTCCGTTATCCTACAGTCAGGAACGGTTATGGTTTATTGACAGATTGGAGGGTAGCATACAGTATCATATACCTGGTACTTTAAGGTTGAAAGGTAATCTTGACGTTGTTTCTTTAGAGCGGGCAATGCGGGAAGTGGTGAATCGTCACGAAGTATTGCGTACAGTAATTAGAGAGCATAACGGCCGCAGCTATCAATTTATAAAACCAGCAGGCCAGTGGAAATTAGTTCAAACTTCATCTGTAAATTTAAAATTGCATGTCGCCGGATTAATAGAAAAACCATTTGATCTGTCGGCAGATGACATGTTGCGTGCCGAATTGATCCAGACAGATGACAATTCATATGTGTTGGTCATGGTTATTCACCACATTGCATCAGATGCTTGGTCGTTACCAATCATAGCCGATGAAATAGCAATTTTGTATAGCGCATATAGCAGTGGTCAGCAACTCCGTTTGCCTGAGCCTGCATTGCAATTTGCTGACTATGCTTTATGGCAGCGCGGTAACCTGCTGGAAGAAAAATTAGAAGAAAAACTACAGTACTGGAAATCGAAATTACAGGATGTTCCTGCTTTACAATTGCCTGTGGACTATATACGCCCAACCGGCAACAGCAGTAAAGGCACAACTTTAACTTTTAATATCGATCGGCAGCTTAGTAGTAATTTGCAGCTGTTAAGCCAGGAATACGGCGTAACGCTTTATATGACGCTGCTATCTGTATTTAATGTACTGATGTACCGTTACAGCGGCCAGGATGATATTTGTGTAGGCACGTCAATCGCAGGTCGGCCCAACCCCGAGTTGGAAAGTTTGATCGGTTTTTTTGTAAATACCCTTGCGCTGCGCAATCAAATTAAAAGCGATGAACCATTTACACAACTGTTAACACAAGTTAAACAAACTACCCTTGAGGCTTACGAGCACCAGGAAGTGCCTTTTGAAAAAGTTGTAGAAACAGTAGTGAAAGAAAGAACGGCTGGCGTAAGTCCGCTGTTTCAGGTAATGCTGGTGCTCGGTAATACGTCAACCTTACCCGAGCTAAAATTAAGCGGACTGCAACTTGATGGGTATGATTATGAGCAATCTGCCGTAAAATTTGATCTTACATTTTTTGTGAGCGAGAGTCCTGAAGGTCTTCAGTGTGCCATACAATACAGAACTGATATTTTCAGTGCCTTACGAATCGAAACCATGGTCGAGCATTTTTGCACCCTTTTGGCATCGGCTGTCGCCCAGCCCGAAACGCAGGTGGGCAAATTGCGGATGCTCAATCAACTGCAAACAGAAAATTTGCTAACCCTGAGCCAAAGTGCCTGCTTATATCCAACCGATCAAACTATTGCTGATATTTTTGAAGCTGTAGTATTAAAATCTTCTGTTACAAATGCTGTTACGTTTGAAGGGCAGTCGATCAGTTTTGAAGAGTTAAACAAACGCTCGAACCGGTTGGCGCATCACCTGCAGCGCTACGGCGTTGGAGCAGATACTTTGGTACCACTTTATATTGAACGTGGAATATCGATGATTGTGGGTATTATAGGGATCCTTAAAGCCGGTGGCGCTTATGTACCGGTGGATACCGATTACCCGGCCGAAAGGGTTAATTATATCCTTGAAGATACCAATGCAAAAATCGCTGTAAGTAGCCCCCGATTTGCCGATAGCCTTGCTGATATCTCCGAATGGCTAAAAGTTGTCGAGCTTGATGAGCAAAACTGGGAACTGGCTGCCGAGCCTGAAATCGACGCTATAAGAACAATATCGCCGGATAATCTGGCTTATGTGATCTACACATCAGGCTCAACAGGAAAACCTAAAGGCGTACAAATTACCCAGCGAAACATAATCGATTATGTCTATGGCCTTAATGACCGTATCCATATCGGGGACTGCAAAACATTCGGCTTAATGTCTACCATAGCAACCGATTTGGGCAATACAGTTTTGTTTAGTTCATTACTTTACGGCGGTACCTTGCATGTTTTCACTAAAGAGACCTTAAGCCATATCGAGGCGCTGCATGCTTATTTTGACGAAACCCGAATAGATTGTATTAAGATAGTGCCATCTCATTGGAAAGCACTGTCGGCAGATGAACCTCTGGTTCCGGCGCGGATGCTGATTTTTGGCGGCGAGTCATTAACAGCAGAAATAGTATCTAAAATAAGGCAATACAGTGATTGCCGCATCATCAATCATTACGGGCCAACAGAAACTACCGTAGGCAAATTGTTATATGAGGTAACAGATACAAACCCTGCCATTATACCAATAGGCCGCCCATTTTCAAATACGCAAGCTTATGTATTGAATAAAGACCTGCAATTATGCCCGGTGGGTGTTCCGGGGCAATTATTTATTGGAGGAACGGGGTTGGCAAGGGGATATCAGGGAAACGATGAGCTTACCCGGGAAAAATTTATAGCCAATCCTTATGGCGATTCAGGTGCTTTGATGTACCAGACCGGCGATGCCGTACAATATAATGCCGAAGGAAATATTGAATACCTTGGCCGTGTAGACGACCAGGTGAAAATCAGGGGCTATCGTGTTGAGCCGGGCGAAGTTAGCCGGATCCTGGAGCAAAGTAAACTGGTAAGCCAGGCGGTAGTAATGGCCCGTCGCGATAAACAGGGAAACAGTCAATTGGTAGGGTATGTAATAGCAAACGGCGTATTCGATCGTTCAGTAATTATTAGCTGGGTAAAGGAGCAACTGCCCGAGTATATGGTACCCGCTTACCTGATCGAACTTAAAGAAATCCCGTTAACGGCCGCAGGCAAAATAAACCGTAAGCTATTGCCCGATCCCGAAATTGAAGTATCGGCAAAAAAAGATGATATAGCTGCAAACGAAACCGAATTAAAATTGGCAGCTATCTGGCAGGAAATCCTCGAAGTAGATTCGATAGGTATTCATGATGATTTTTTTGAACTTGGCGGGCATTCATTGCTGGCTGTACGCCTGATATCGGCAGTACGGAAAGCCTTTATGGCTGAGCTACCTATTAGCGATGTATTTGATTATCCCACGGTAAGCAAGTTAAGCTCACGCTTAAATGTCAGCGAAACCACAGAGGGAGTTGCAAGTATAGGAACGCAATTGCGTCCGGAGCATATTCCTCTGTCATTCAGCCAGGAGCGCATGTGGTTTATCGACAGGTTGGAAGGCAGCGTTCAATACCACGTTCCGGCTGTATTGCGTTTAACCGGTAAATTAAATATCCCGGCATTAACCAATGCGTTCCGCCAAGTAGTTAACCGTCATGAGGTTTTGCGTACAGTTATAAGAGAGCACGAAGGTCGCGGTTATCAATACATAAAGCCCGAAGGCGACTGGCTGTTGGGGGAAATATCACAGGAAGAAATTGAAGCAGTTGGTATTAACTTACAAGACTATATCCAACGGCAAATAAACAAACCTTTTAATTTGTCGCAGGATGATATGCTGCGCGCCGAATTGATTAAAACCGGCGAGGATGTTTACATTTTGGTGTTAACCATGCACCATATAGCATCCGATGGCTGGTCAACTTCTATCCTTGTACATGAGCTGGGTATGTTATATAAAGCGTTTGCCTCTGCAGATGTAGGCGTTGAAAATCAGATGTTGGCTGCTTTGCCAATACAATATGCAGATTACGCTATCTGGCAACGGAACCATCTTCAAGGCAATCTGCTGGAGCAAAAACTCAATTATTGGAAAAACAAATTGGAAGGCGTCTCCACTATTCAACTTCCGACAGACTACCGCAGGCCGGTAATAAGAAGCAACCAGGGTTTAACTGAAGCTGTTTTTGTTAACAAACAATTAGTTGATGGGTTAAATGCATTAAGCCGCAAGCAGGGCACAACGCTGTATATGACATTGCTATCGGCATTTATCGTGCTTCTTTACCGTTACAGCGGCCATGAAGATATAAGTGTCGGTACGCCTGTGTCAGGCCGCAGTCACCAGGAAATTGAGGGTTTAATAGGCTTTTTTATTAATACATTGGTTTTAAGAAACAATGCAAAAGGGGGCGAGGCATTTACCAAATTGCTTGAGCAGGTAAAAAATACAACCCTCGAAGCTTATAACCATCAGGAAGTACCTTTTGAAAAAGTAGTTGAAGCCGTTGTGAAAGAAAGGGACATGAGTCATAGCCCGTTGTTCCAGGTGATGTTTACGCTTCAGAATACGCCCGAAATACCCGGGCTTAAATTAACCGGCGTGACTTTAGGTGCCGAAACAGCAGAGGATACTACATCTAAATTCGATATCAGCTTAAATCTAGTGGAAACGGTAGATGGCCTCGCAGGAGGATTAACCTACAATACCGATCTTTTTAAGGCTCAAACTATAGAACGCATGATCGGCCACTTTACAGCTATCCTGCAATCTGTTGTTCAAACCCCAACAGAAGTTATCGGGCGCATAAATATTTTAAGTGCTGCCGAGGAGGAAGAGCAGTTAAAAATTTTTAATGCAACCGACGCTGATTATCCGGCGGACAAAAGCGTCCTGGATATTTTTGAGCAACAGGTATCTCAAACACCCGACGCGGTGGCTGTTACATTTAACGATGAAACAATAACCTATCAGCAGCTTAATCGCAAGGCAACCAGCCTTGCCAAATACCTCCGGGCCAATGGTGTAAAAACTGAAACCATCATACCTGTTTGCACCGAGCGCAGTATCGAAATGGTAATTGGCATATTGGGGGCAATGAAAGCCGGCGGCGTATATGTGCCTTTTGATCCGGAGTATCCGCAAGACCGTATCGAGTATATGCTGAAAGATACAGATGCCAGGTTGGTAGTTAGCAGCAGCGCTTGCAGTAACAAATTTGGAAAAGCAAACATTCAGGTAGTTGAGCTTGATAGGCATTGGGCAGATATTGAAAAGTATGAACATACGGAATTGAACTCCCTGGTTGCCGCAAATCAGCTTGCTTATATCATTTATACATCAGGTTCTACAGGCAAACCCAAAGGGGTTATGATTGAGCATCGCGGCGTGGTTAATCTTGTATTGGCACATAAACGCGACCTGGATCTTAAACCCGGTATGCGGTTCCTGCAATTTGCATCATTTGGTTTTGATGCGTCATGTAATGAAATATTCAGCACATTACTAACCGGGGGATGCCTGGTTATGTGCGCAAAGGAGTCGCTTTTATCGGCCGATGAATTCAGTCAGCTTTTGATAAAGCAAAAAGTAGAAATAGCCATATTGCCGCCGGCTTTTCAGCAGTTTATTGAAAATGTTCCCGATACGCTAAAAATTGTTATTTCGGCAGGTGAGGCACTGAATGAGGCGGCAGCTAAGCAAATACAATTGCAAGGGGTAAAGGTACTTAATGGGTATGGGCCAACTGAGTGTACGGTTTGCGCATCGCAAACGCACAACCCAATAAGGCCCGATGGCATTATAACCATAGGTAAACCTATGGACAATGTGAAAATCTATATCCTGAATAAAGAAAAGCAGATGGGGCCGGTAGGAATAACGGGAGAAATTTGTATTGGCGGTATCCAGGTTGCACGGGGATATTTGAATCAGCCAGGTTTAACAAATGAGAAGTTTATAAAAGATCCGTTTTCTGACGTCGATGGCGCGAGGCTATATCGTACAGGTGACTTAGGACGCTGGTTGCCCGACGGCGATATCGAATATCTTGGCCGCATGGACGACCAGGTGAAGATCCGGGGCTATCGTATCGAATTAGGGGAGATCGAAAATGTTTTGCTGCAAAGCGGGCTGGTATCACAGGTAATTGTATTGGCTAAGCCCGATGTTAATGGCGTAAACGGATTAATTGCCTATGTAACAACCGAAGAGGTTTATGATAAGCAAGCACTGGTATCATATCTATCTGCTCATTTGCCCGAATACATGGTGCCCAAATTATGGGTACTGCTGGATAAGTTTCCGGTAACTACTCATGGTAAAATAGACAAGCGTGCCCTGCCTGATGCTGATACCGCAGAACAGCTAACTTATAATTATGTGGGGCCGCGTAATAAAACAGAAGAGGGGCTTGCTGCGATATGGCAACGGCTTTTAGGGATTGATAAGGTTAGCATCCACGATAACTTTTTTGAGTTGGGGGGGCATTCGATATTAGCCATGCGGCTGATAGCGGCAGTTAAAAAGGAGATGGCAATCAATATTACTATCAGGGATCTGTTTATCCACCCAACAATCGCCAAACTTTACAGAAGGTCGCAAAATCAAAATATCGATCTTACACAATCGCTTATTCCCATAAAAACCTCCGGCAATAAAACACCGCTCTATATTGTTTGCGGGGCCGGAGGTACTGCATTTAAATTTAAGGAGTTTGTAAAACTACTTGATCCTGAGCAGCCCGTTTATGGATTGCAGCAACCCCTGCACATCAGCAATCCGACAGATTTTCCGGACACTGTTGAGGGTATTGCCGAGAGATACATAACGGAAATATTGTTAGATAATCCTTATGGGCCATATGCTTTAGCCGGTCACTGTCTTGGCGGTATGATAGCCGTTGAAATGGCCAGCCAGCTTCAGGCTATGGGCAAAAAAATTTCAATGCTTGCAATGTTTGATGCTGATGCTAAGCCTTTGATTGATGCTGTTGCCGATGAGGCACAGCATAACGGTCACCTGCCATCTTTAATTAAAAGATCTGTTTCGGTGATATCTACAAAATTGAAATTCGAGCTCTTCTTGCTGATGAAGCATCCTAAGCAAGCCTTAATGTATAAGGTGCGGAAAATAGGGCCTTTGTTTAGCAATACAGAATCAAAGCTGGCAAATATTGATCAGGATATTTTTGACCGGATTACCCTGCAAATAAAAACAGCGGCCGACAATTATCAGATAAAGCCTTACAATGGCGAAATAGTTTTGTTTAATGCCACGCAACAATACTATTTTATTGACAGGGTAAACAAGATCATTTATAAAGAGCTGGAAGTTAATTTCGAAAACAAACACGCCTGGAAAAATTATGCTCAATCAATTAAAATTCATGAGGTAAAGGGTGAACACTCAACAATTTTTGATGAGTTAAATGCAAAGGAGTTCTCAGACATATTACAACATTATTTAGGTTAACAGATATAATAAAAAACATGGGATTAACAGTTCGGGACAGATTGGTTGCATACCGTAATCTTCCAAAGTTTTTTAGCCTGGTTTGGAAAGTTAGCCCTGGATTAACTTTAGTTAATATCCTGATAAGAATTCTGCAGGCAATTATTCCGCTTGGTTTATTGAGCGTCGGTAAATATATCATTGATGAGGCTATCGCTATAACTCACAACAGGGCATTACCATATAACTATCTCTGGAAATTAGTTGCCATCGAGTTTATCCTGATCCTGCTATTGATAATACTGGGAAAAGTTACTTCGCTTATTGATGAGCTTTTAGGCGAGCGGCTTACAAACGATACCACAAACATGATCATGCAACATGCTGCCATGCTTGACCTGGTACAGTTTGAGAACTCGCAGTTTTATGATAAGTTGGAAAGGGCGAGGCAGCAAACTACAGGGCGGGCTATTTTACTAACGCATGTATTTAGCCAGGTTCAGGATTTAATTACCATCACATCGTACGTAGTTGTGTTGGTGGCCTTTAATCCATGGGTTATCATAATCCTTTTATCGGTTGCGCTGCCTTCATTACTGGGCGAGTTTTATTATAACAACAAAAATTACGCTTTGCTGCGCAGTCAAACCCAGGCCCGGCGCGAGCTTGATTATTTAAGCCTGGTGGCAAGCAGCGATGTAGCAGCTAAAGAAGTGAGATTGTTTGATCTGTCGGGCTTTTTTATAAATAAGTTCAAACATATCTCCCACAATCTTTATGATGCCAAGCGCAAGTTCGGTGTTAAACGGTTGGTCGTTAGTTCGCTTATAAGCATTCCGGGTGTGGTTGGATTTTATATCGTATTCTTTTTTATTGTACAACGGGTGTTGCAGGGTTCGTTAACAATTGGTGGATTAACACTATTGTTGGGAACAATAAGGCAGTTAGGCGGTTTAATGCAAAACAGCGCGAGGCGCTTTAATGCTGTAGCTCAGGGTGCCATTTACCTCACAGATTTTTTTGATTTCTTCAAGATCATGCCCTCTATTACAATCCCCAATAATCCGCGACCATTTCCTGATCCGATAGTTTCGGGTTTTACTTTTGAGGATGTTGGGTTTAAATACAGTAATTCAGATAAATGGGCAAACAGGCATCTAAACTTCACCCTTCGCCCCGGCGAAAAACTTGCTTTGGTTGGCGAAAACGGAGCCGGCAAAACTACGCTGGTAAAGTTACTGGTAAGGTTATATGATCCAACTGAAGGCCGCATAACGCTTGACGGTTATGATTTGAAGGAATATAACATTGAGGATATCAGGAAGCAAATGGGTATCATCTTCCAGGATTTTATTAAATACCAGATGCCTGCATCTATAAATATAGCTATTGGTGACATTGCTGAGGTTGATGAAGAAAAACTAATAATTAGCGCGGCAAAGCAAAGTCTTGCACACCCGATAATTGACAGAATGCCTGGTAAATATCAGCAGATGTTGGGCTCCCATTTTGATACAGGCGTTGAACTATCGGGTGGTGAATGGCAAAAGGTGGCACTGGCCAGGGCTTATATGCGTGATTCGCAGATTGTGATCCTCGATGAACCTACTGCCGCTTTAGATGCACGTTCTGAATACGAAGTTTTTAAGCGGTTTTCGGATATCACCGACAAAAAGACCGCTGTGCTTATTTCTCATCGTTTTTCAACTGTACGTATGGCCGATAGGATCATTGTATTAGATAAAGGTGAGATTTTGGAAATAGGAAGCCATGAGGAACTTTTACAAAGAGGCGACCGCTATGCCGAGCTGTTTGAATTGCAGGCAGCGGGTTATAAATAAAGGATGCAGTTTTAAAACCTTAAGCTAATAATCGTATTTACCTTATTAAAACATATAAAACAGTAAGATGGAATTGACCTCATCAACTTTAATCACGGCGTTAATTTTAACCAAAAACGAGGAGCCGAATCTTAAACGCGTTCTTGACCGTTTAACCTGGCTCGAGCGGGTGGTTATTCTGGATAGTTATAGTACCGATGCAACGCTGGATATTGCTAACTCTTATCCCAATGTTGAGATTTTTGAACGCAAATTTGATTGTCACAGAGATCAGTGGAATTACGGACTTACGTTGCTCAAAAGTAAATGGGTGCTGACACTTGATGCCGATTATGTACTTACACCTGAGTTTATACAGGAAACCAAAAATATCATTGCCAATCCGCAAAATGCTGCGTACGAAACCACCTTTAAATTTTTAGTTTTCGGAAAACGGCTTTTGGGTGATAATACCACACCTCGTCCTGTGTTATTTGATATAGATAAATGTATTTATTATACGGATGGGCACACGCAACGCTTGAAAGTTAATGGAACAACCGGCAAATACAAAGCGTACATACTACATGACGACAGGAAACCCCTGTCAAGATGGTTAAGCAACCAGGATAGCTATGCTATTCATGAAAGTGAAAAACTGGTTAGTGAACCGTATTCGGAGTTGCCGTTGAGCGGGAAGATTCGAAAAACAAAGATATTGGCGCCTTTTGCAGTATTTTTTTACTGCCTTTTTGTTAAAGGACTTATTTTTAACGGATGGGTGGGCTGGCATTATACGCTACAACGTACAATGGTTGAAATGTTGTTAGCGATAAGACTTGTTGAAGATGAGAAACTTGCCGAAAAGCCGGAGCCAACACCCGCTTTAACTGTCGTTCAAAATGATTTAAAGTCTAATCTGGCTAAATAGTCCGTCAACAGGTGCATATTTGCATTCTCCTTATAGCTAATACTACTTATGAAAATACTGCACATTATACCTGCTTATAAACCTGCTTACGGATACGGGGGGCCAACTGAATCTGTATCGCGTTTGTGCGAGGGATTAGCGGCTAACGGGCATGATGTTGACGTTTATACAACCACTGCCAACGGCAAAACAGAACTGGATGTAATATCCGGCATGGTTGCGGATGTAGAAGGGGTTAATGTAACGTACTTTAAACGCATCACCGGCGATCATACTCATGTTAGCCCTTCATTATGGCGCAGGCTTGCCAAAACTGCCAATGATTACGATGTGATCCACATTCATTCCTGGTGGAGTATCTTAAGCGTAGTGGCCGCACGAATTGCTTTATTTAGTAATACTAAGGTAATATTGGCGCCCCGGGGTATGTTAAGCGAATATGTTTTTGAAACGGGGAACAGCAGTTATAAAAAACTAATTCACAAGTTTGGAGGTCGTAGAATTTTAAAGAAATGCGTGCTGCATGCTACCGCCCAATCTGAATATATTGAATGCCGCAAGTTGATTCCGGGCTGGGAGGGTTTTGTTTTGCCTAATATTTTATCGTTGCCCGATATTGAAATAAAGGAAATTAATAATGATTGTTTCACTGTTGTTTTTATGTCGCGTATTCACCACAAAAAGGGGCTTGAAAAACTGTTTGCTGCCATCAGCCAGCTTTCTTTTAACCTTAAATTGGTTATTGCCGGCGATGGTGACGAAGTGTACGTACAGCAATTGAAACAACTTGCAGATGAGTTGAAAATAGCTTCAAAAGTTGAATGGATGGGTTGGGTAAACCGACAGGAGAAATTTGAAAAGCTCAACCAGGCCGATCTGTTTATCCTTACATCATTAAATGAAAACTTCGCGAACGTCGTAATTGAGTCCTTGCATATGGGTACGGCAGTTTTGATTTCCGAAAATGTGGGGCTTTCTGATTTCGTCAGTGAAAATAACCTTGGCTGGATCTGTACATTGGATACTGACAGTATCATTGAAAAATTAAACGAGGCTTATCTCGGCAAGCAAAAGTTAGATCACATTCGCAAACATGGCCGTGAAATTATCAAAGCAACATTTCACGAGCAGGTACTCATTACAAAATATTACGAAGAATATTTAAAATAGTCCATCTTCTCTTTTAATTAATTTACCGTTCCAGGTAATTATAACCATGCCCCGATATTGGTGGTCGTATGCTCTTACGTCAGCTAAACAATCATAAAATATAGCCGTAAAACAATTAATAATATGACAGAAAGAAAAAGGATCCTGATCACAGGAGCAGCCGGCTTTTTAGGTTCGCACCTTTGCGACAGGTTTATTAAAGAAGATTACCACGTAATTGGGATGGACAACCTGATTACAGGCGATTTGAGGAATATCGAGCATTTGTTCAAACTGGAAAACTTTGAGTTTTATAACCATGACGTATCCACGTTTGTGTATGTTCCCGGGGATTTGCATTATATTTTGCACTTTGCCTCGCCGGCCAGCCCGATTGATTATTTGAAAATCCCGATCCAGACATTAAAAGTAGGCTCACTGGGTACGCATAACCTGCTGGGGTTGGCGCGGAACAAGAAGGCCCGGATGCTGATCGCTTCGACATCAGAAGTGTACGGCGACCCGAACATCAGCCCTCAGCCGGAGGAGTACTGGGGTAATGTGAACCCTGTAGGTCCGAGAGGGGTATATGATGAAGCCAAAAGGTTCCAGGAAGCTATTACGATGGCCTACCATACTTTCCATGGTGTTGAAACCAGGATTGTAAGGATTTTTAACACCTACGGACCAAGGATGCGATTGAATGATGGCAGGGTATTACCGGCATTTATCGGGCAGGCATTGCGTGGCGAACCGTTAACGATGTTTGGCGATGGCTCACAAACCCGCTCGTTTTGTTATGTAGATGATTTGATAGAAGGCATTTATCGTTTACTGCTGAGCGATTATGCCCAGCCGGTAAACATCGGTAACCCCGATGAGATCACGATCAAACAATTTGGCGAGGAGATCATTAAATTAACAGGTACGGATCAAAAGCTGATCAGCCTGCCCTTACCTACAGATGATCCTAAACAACGCCGTCCGGATATTACCAAGGCCAAAGCTATACTGGGCTGGGAGCCAAAGGTATCAAGGAGCGAAGGTTTGAAGATCACTTATGAATACTTCAAATCATTACCCGAGCAGAAAATAAACCACAAAGACTTTACTTATTACAATAAATAGGATTTTTAAATTATAAAGGTACAGCGATGCCCCGTTCATCCTAATATCGCTGTACCTTAAAGAAATTATAAAAATACTTCGCGGAGATAATTAACCGCCTGTGTGTTGCTAAGATGCTCTGTGCCATCTTTTTGCCTCTTCATGAAACGGCCCCATCTGGCCGATAACAAAATCCTGTATCTGATACGGCTTTTGAAAGCCGAAACTTTAAGGGTATGCTTTATGCTACAGGTATGGCATTAACCCTATATTGAAATATTGTTGCACCTTAAACTTAACCTTGCAAATGAAAAAAATAGCATTAATAACCGGAATAACCGGTCAGGACGGCGCCTACCTTACCGAACTTTTATTATCAAAAGGGTATGAGGTTCATGGTATAAAAAGAAGAAGCTCGCTGTTTAACACCGATAGAATTGACCATTTATACCAGGATCCGCACGAAAAGAATATCAACCTGGTTTTACATTACGGCGATTTAAGCGATTCGACCAATTTAATCAGGATTATACAACAGGTACAGCCGGACGAGATCTATAATCTGGGTGCAATGTCGCACGTTAAGGTAAGCTTTGAAACTCCTGAATATACCGCAAATGCCGACGGCATCGGAACTTTACGATTGCTGGAAGCTATCAGGATTCTTGGGCTTGAGAAAAAAACCAAAATATATCAGGCCTCAACTTCCGAGCTTTATGGTTTGGTACAGGCGGTACCTCAATCTGAAACCACGCCATTTTATCCCCGCTCACCATATGCTGTGGCAAAAATGTATGCATACTGGATAACAGTAAACTATCGCGAAGCCTATGGCATTTATGCCTGTAATGGCATTCTGTTTAATCATGAAAGCCCGTTACGTGGTGAAACGTTTGTAACGCGTAAAATTACCCGCGCAACCGCGAAAATAGCTATGGGGCTGCAGGATAAATTATACCTGGGCAATCTCGACGCTCAACGTGATTGGGGCCACGCCAAAGATTATGTTGAGGCCATGTACCTGATATTGCAGCAGGATACCCCGACAGATTATGTAATAGCCACAGGTATTACAACCCCGGTACGTGAATTTGTAAGAATGGCTTTTGCCGAGCTTGGTATTGAGATTGAATTTATCGGAAGCGGGTTAAAGGAAAAAGGTTATGTAATAAGTTGCAGTGATCCGGAATATCAGCCTGAAACAGGTAAGGAAGTGGTTGCTGTTGATGAAAAATATTTTCGCCCTACCGAGGTCGATTTGTTGATTGGCGACCCTGCCAAATCAAAAACACTGTTGGGCTGGGAGCCTAAATATGACCTGAAAGGCCTGGTAAGCGAAATGGTTGCAGCAGACATAGAACTGTTTAAAAGAGAGAAGTTGTTAAAAGATTCCGGTTATGCCATCAAAAATCAGTTTGAATAAGACATACGAGAAGTGGCTATGTCGATTTTTCAAATAAGATCAATGTCAATCAAGTAAAATTTGATCGTGTTTATTACCATTAAAAGCAGCAGATGAACAAGAACCATTACGCAATAATTTTAGCAGGGGGCGTAGGAAGCCGTTTTTGGCCGATAAGTCGCACGGTGCACCCCAAGCAATTTATCGATATCATTGGAAACGGTAAAACACTGATCCAGGAAACTTATCAGCGTCTTTCTAAAATATGTCCAAAAGAAAATATCTTCATATTAACCAACGAAAGCTACACCCAATTGGTAAAGGATCAATTACCGGATGTAACAGATCAGCAAATCGTGACTGAACCGGTAATGCGCAACACCGCTCCTTGTATAGCTTATGGATGTTTTAAAATAGAAAGCCTGAACCCCGATGCGGTAATTGTTGTAGCGCCGTCTGATCAGCAAATCCTTGATGAAGATGTGTTTATAAGCGCTCTGGAAAAATCATTAAAAACAGCAGCCGAACATCATTGCCTGGTAACATTGGGGATTAAACCATCCAGGCCGGATACCGGCTATGGCTATATTCAGTATAGTGACATTGTTATTAATGATGATTTTCATAAAGTAAAAACCTTTACAGAAAAACCAACACTGGATATTGCCAAAGGCTTTATTCAGAGCGGCGATTTTTTATGGAACGCGGGCATTTTTGTTTGGTCGGCCAAAGCGATAGTAAAAGCATTTGAAACTTATATGCCTGACTTGCATAACATTTTTGACGATGCCCGGTTGGTGTATAATACAGAACACGAGGTTGCCCATATTAACCAGGCTTATCAGCATTGTATAAATACATCTATAGACTATGGTGTGATGGAAAAAGCAGGCAATGTTTATGTATTGCCGTCTGATTTTGGCTGGAGCGACCTGGGTACCTGGGCCTCTATATATGAACTGTCTGAAAAAGATAGAGCAGGTAACGCAGTAAGCTCAAATGAAAAAGTGATCATGCAAAATTCATCAAATTGTGTGGTAAACATGCCGGGCAATAAGCTGGTAATATTGCAGGGTTTAAACAATTATATTGTGGTTGAAGCTAATGATACCCTGCTCATTTGCCCGCGCGATCAGGAGCAAAGTGTAAAACAAATTGTTGCCGATGTAAAGAGCAGATTTGGTGTTGAATATGTATAGCTAAGACCTGTATTGAGCCTGTTTTCGCTACAGTAAGGATTATAGCATATAAGCCCCTTTTTAATAATGAATCAAGCTGTTTTCGAAAGAAAACGGCTTTTTTTGTGCCAATGGCAATCACTTTCCAAACAATTATTGCTTTAGTAAACCTTCAAAAAAAGGTTTAAGTTCATTTGCTAAGATCTGATGATCGGCCACGTTGGGATGTCCCGTACAACCGTGAGGTTCCATCGGCTCAAAAAAGAAAGTAGCAACAGGTTTATCTGCGGGATAACTTGCATCCACAGCTGTTTTTACCCGGCTCAGACACCTTTGCAAGATCTCCCTCGAATTTCCTTTTATCATTGGGCTGGAAAGCAGGGCTATTTGAGCTTTAGGATATTTTGATTTAATCAGTTGGACAAATTTTACGTAATCATTAACGAAACGAACGGTATCAAACGGAGCCCTTGCTGTGCCATCTCCATTGCTCATATCATTGGTGCCTAAGGCAATGCTTACAATTTTAGGTTGATAAGTTTTAAAATTCCATTTCAGCGAATCTTTTTCCTGGAAGTTGGTGTTTTCATATACCAGCGGCATTGACGGAGAATCCTTATTCCAGGTACGGTAAACGCCTATGCCGCTAACACTGGATAAAATAAAATTGGCATTTAGGGCCCTTGCAACACCTGGTCCGTAAGCCATGTAGGCATTGTGATGGTCCTGGTAATCGCCGGTTCCGCAGGGGATTTCTGAATCATCTGCCGCCGCGCCGCAGGTAATACTATTTCCGATAAATTCGATCAGCGGCAGTTTGGGAATAGCCAGGTTTTTAATGCCTTTGGCAGCAATCTTTGAAAAAATCAAAGCACCCGTGGTGGCTTCTGTTGCTTTATAGATCCAGATACGGTGGGTGCCTGCATTATTGGCTTTAATAACAATAGGCTCCTTTAAATTTCCGTCTATCCTGATCCGTTTTTGATAAATGCCGTCAAGTTCGTACTGCAGGTAATTATGGCTTCCGGCATCTGCAATGCTTACATATACGGCACATTCATTTCCCTTAAAACTAAAACCAAAATGAGCGCCTGAAGTAATGAGGGCAAGGTTATGCTGGCTGTTAATTAGTGTACGCCCAATTGGTTGCAAACTGGCGGCAAAAATGGTATCAACTTTGGGTTTTGCATTGCTTTGCAACACGCAGAAAATAGGTAAGACAAAGGTAAAGAATATCCTGTTTTTCATTATGTCACAAGATTACCAATATAGGGCCTGCAAACCAAATACATGAAATTTATCGGTATAAAATGCTGTAAAAGTATCAGCAGTAATACCTGAAACTGAAGAATAAGCTGAGCTTTAAAGGCCAGATTACTGCTGGCCTTGTTGGTACTTATAATGTAAATTCTTAAGTGTTTCGATAGTGGCTTCATCGGTAGAAATGCCGTAGCCCGTTACCAGTGTGCCTTTGATCCCATCAGTAGATGCAAGGGCATAAACTATGGCTTCATCGGCGGGATCAGAGGGACCTTCGTAGCGGTACAGGTCTACGATCTCAAATTCGTTTACCGGGAAAGTTTCTGCACCTGCTTTAAGATGATCGCCCTCAAGACTGAATTCATGGGTGTAACCCTGTTCTTTTAACTTGGTTATAGCTTCGGTTACCGTTGCGTAATGAAATTTTTGTTCTTGCATGATAGGATGTTTATAACGTTATTGCTAATATACAATTAAAGTAGGCCGCCTGTTTCAGTAATTTCTGCCGAAAATGTTTCGGGCTGCACCAAAAAAAAGCGTACTAGAATTCATTAGCAGTATCAACCAGCGAGTGGATCCCCTCGGAGATCATCGATCCGCTGCGACCAACAATACCAGCAATAAACTTTGTTATTGCTATCAGCAGGTTGGCAATCAATGCGCTATATATCGATTTTTGTGACGACGCCATGTTGGTTAATGTGCTATTACCTCAGCATCGCCAAGTTTTTTGACATACAGTTCATCAACCAAAATCACAATAATAGCCACAATAGGTACAGCTAATATGATACCCAGCACACCCGAAAGTGTCCCCATTACTACCTGGCTGATGATAGTGAGGGCTGGCGGCAGGTTAATCATACGGTTTTGTACTATTGGCACCACAATATTGCTCACAATAGTTTGTGATACAACGTATATCAGTGCCACTATAATGGCCGTGTTAGTGCCCACGGTAAGTGCAAGTAGCACCCCTGGTATCATAGCTATAACCGAACCCAGGTTGGGGATGATCTTTAACATGCCTGCAAATAAGGCTAATATCAATGCTGCCGGAATACCCATGATACTCAAGCCCGTTGTAAGCAGTACGCCCAGTAATACCATTGATAACAACATCCCCTTGAGCCAGCCTTTCAATGAAAGACTGATCCTGTCCATAATATCCTGTCCTAAAGGTTTTTTCTGATCAGATAGGAGCATGAGGATACCATTCTTGTAAACATCCGGATTGGTAGTAAAAAATATGCTCAGGAACAGGATGATATAAATATCGCCGAGCACGCCAAAGCCCGTACTGAAAAAGTGCTGAACCGTAACCACAACTTTATCAGGGTCATTGTCGCCCGAAAAATAATCAAGTATTTGCTGGCCTGTTGGATTTGAAGCCAGCTTAGCCTTAAAATTGTTAACCGTATGCGGGAGCGTATCCTTAAGCAAGGCAATTTGATGTTGTATGGTTGTACCCATCAAATAAAATAATCCAATCACGATCAGAAATGAACCAACTACGGATATGATCATGGCATATCTTCTGCGCATTTTGGTGTTACGCTCAATGATGTCGCCCAGGCCATGAAAATAAGTAGCTATCAATGCGCCGGATAATACCATCAGTAGCACATTGAAAGCAACGCGGGCCACAAGTATTACTACAACTAACAAAGCTACAATGGCCACGGTATGCCATACTTTTTCAATATAGGTGAGCTCTTTTTCTTTTTTAGGGGTCATAAAGCAGGTATTTGTTCCATTAACACGTTATTGTACCCTAAATGTTTTGATTAACTGTGATTTAAGATTAAGAAGATGTTAAGTGTATATCATATCGATTGTTTTTTACTTTTTTAAATATTTTAAAAAGAATGTGTAACAATTTAAATAAGTTTTTGTAAAATTATTCCGCCAACGGATTTTTAACGATATTAGTTAACACAGAATCCCAAAAACCATAACCCTCAATTGATGAAGAAAAACTACTATATCGTAACGCTGATCATGCTTACGTTTTTTGTTATTTCGTTTTTAACTAACATCATAGGACCGCTATCGCCTGAGTTTATTAAGGATTTTAAACTGAGCGATGCAATGGCAGGTTTATTACCCTTCGCGTTTTTTATTGCCTACGGGGTAATGTCAATTCCGTCGAGTATGCTGGTTCAACAGTATAACCAGAAAGCCATCATGGTTGCTGCATTTGTAGTGGCGTTTGTGGGCTCGTTATTACTTGCCGTTTACCCTAACTATCTCACAGCCATATTGTCCCTGTTTTTAATTGGCTGCGGCATGGCGATGTTACAGGTAGTGATTAATCCGTTGCTCCGCACATCTGGCGGGGAAGAGAATTATGCTTTTACATCAGTATTAGCGCAATTGATATTTGGCGGGGCATCATTTGTTAGTCCGCTGGTTTACTCCTATATGGTTAAAAATATGGGAAGTAATAAAGGTGGTATTTTTCCATTGCTTGAGGCACATGTACCCGTATCTATGCCCTGGATCTCGTTGTACTGGTTTTTTGCAGTGATCTGCCTGGTCATGTTTGTGATCATGCTGGTATCTAAATTTCCGAAGGTTGAACTTGCTAACGACGAAAAAGCCGGGCCATGGAAAACCCATATCGCTCTTTTTAAAAAGCCTGTAGTGATAGCCTACTTCATAGCATTATTTTGTTATGTGGGAAGCGAACAAGGGGTAAGTTGGTGGATGTCGGAGTTTTTATTGCGGTATCACAAATTTGATTCGCAAACTACAGGCGCCAGTGCGGTTGCTTATTTCTGGGGATTAATGACAGCCGGTGGCATTTTAGGTTTGTTTCTGCTTAAATTAATCGACAGCCGAAAACTACTGGTGGTTTTTACAATACTGGCGCTCATATTTCTGACGCTTGCACTGTTTGGCAACCCGCAAACATCGTTGTATTCATTTTCAATAGTAGGGTTCTTCATGTCGGTGATGTACCCGATCATATTTTCGCTTGCATTGAGCTCGGTATCTGAAGATCATGGCTCATTTGCGGGGATCCTGGTTACCGGCATCATTGGCGGGGCAGTTGTTCAATTGCTGATAGGCGGACTTGGAAGCTGGTTGGGTTTACGGCAAGGGATGTGTTTCCTGTACATCACATTCGGCTACATGCTCAGTATTGGCTTTTGGGCTAAGCCCCTGGTTACTAACAAAACCTTTTTTGATAACAAAGCATAAACACATACATGAGCAATATAAAAGTTATAGGCATTGATCTGGGCGCAACTAATATTCGCGGTGCCGTGGTTGATAATAACACTATCGGTAATATCGTATCACAGCGAATTAAGAGTGATGGCAGTGTTGAAGACGTACTAAACGATATTTATGCCATTGTTGAGGCCCTTTTAAAGAATGACACTGCCAGCGCTATTGGAATAGGTGTGCCAAGTGTGGTTGATGTAGCTGAAGGTATTGTTTATGATGTGCAATACATTCCCTCCTGGAAAGAAGTACACCTGAAAAAACTAATGCAGGAGCGTTATCATATCCCGGTTTATGTAAATAACGATGCTAACTGTTTTGCCGTGGGCGAGTTGCATTTTGGCAAAGGTGCAGGTGCCGATAGTATGGTAGGGGTAACCCTCGGCACAGGGCTTGGTACCGGCATTATTACCAACGGCAAGCTATATGCAGGGTATAATTGCGGTGCCGGCGAGATTGGTTTGTTCCCTTATATCGATCATATTTTAGAATTCTATTGCAGCGGTTCGTTTTTTAATAATGTTTATGGACTGGATGGCGTACAGGTATTTAAGGATGCGCAGGCAGGCAGCGAACAGGCTTTGCGTTTGTATGCTGAATTAGGTACACATGTAGGCAATGCCATAAAAATGGTCATGTATGCCTTCGATCCTGAACTGATCATTTTAGGCGGATCTGTAAGCAATGCGTTTAAATATTTTAAAGATACCATGTGGCAGCAGGTGAAAACGTTCGCCTATTCAAAAACACTTGAACGCATAAAAATCGAGATCTCGGAACTGCAAAACAGCGGCATTATCGGTGCTGCTGCGTTGTATTATGATAACCAAAAGTAAACCTCATCTATCATGAAAAAGCTATTATTGATATTGGCAATGGCCTTATTCAGCGCAGGGACTTTTGCCCAGGGGCGACAGGAAAATTTTAACCTGTTATTGAAAGATGACTGGCAAATGCAATCGACAGTTACGGCACCTGCGGCTGCTACCGAGATCTCTAAAGAGCAATTTGATACACAGGGGTGGTATTGGGTAAGTGTGCCTTCAACCATCCTTGCGGGTTTGCTTGCCAACCATGTATATGATTTCGACCCGTTTATGGGTAAGAACCTCGAAAAGCTGGCTGACCCCAAACTGGATAAGCCCTGGTGGTTCAGAAAAGAATTTACTTTGCCCGCTGCCGAAAACGGAAAAAATGTGATCCTTCGCCTGCACGGCATCAATTATAAGGCTAATGTTTGGTTAAATGGTGTTAAAATAGCCGATTCAACTAAAGTAAAAGGTCCGTACCGGATCATTGATCTCGATCTTACCAAAAACATTGACTATGGTGGCGCCAATACGTTGGCTATTGAGGTGTTAAGACCATTCACCCCGAATAAACGTGACGGCGACCTTGCCATTGATTACGCCGACTGGATCCCGTACCCGCAGGATTATAACGGTGGCATCATCAATAACGTTGAGGTGAAAACTTATAACAAGGTAGGTGTGAAATTTCCGTTGGTTACAACCGATTTTGATCTGCCATCATTGGCTATCGCACATCTAACTGTAGATGCACAGGTAACCAACTATACCAATAAACCACAGGATGCAGTAATAAAAGGAAAGATCAACGAAAATATTTCCTTCGAGAAAAAAGTACACTTGCTGGCCAATGAATCAAAGAATGTAAATTTCTCGCCCGTTGATTTTAAGCAGCTTAATGTTAAAAATCCATCTATCTGGTGGCCGTGGCAGTATGGTAAGCCAAACCTGAACCGTATTGAGGTATCTGCTGTGGTTGATAAAAAGCTGAGCAATTCAGTATCAGAAAACTTTGGCATCAGGGAGTTTACATCAAAAATAATTGACGATAATCAATCGCGTGAGTTTATTATCAACGGCAAACCTATCATGTTACGGGGCGCGGCCTGGTCGCCGGATATTTTTCAGCGCCGCTCGGCCGAAAGGCAGGAGCAGGAGATCCGTTTGGTGCGCGATATGAATATGAATATCGTGCGTTCGGAGGGTAAAATGGAAGATGATAATTTTTATGACTTGTGCGATAAATACGGCCTGATGGTAATGAACGGCTGGATGTGCTGCGGCACCTGGCAACACCCCGAAAAATGGGACGTCGCCGAGCGTAAAGTTGCCATGGCGTCAGACAGTAGCGTAATGTACTGGTTGCGCAACAAAGCAAGTCTGTTTGTTTGGCTCAACGGCAGCGATATGCCACCTACCGATACCTCGGTTGAGCGCGATTACCTGAAAATTGAAAAACAACTGAAATGGCCCAACCCGCTGCTGGCAACCGCTAACGAAAGTAAATCAAAAGTATCGGGCTATAGCGGTGTTAAAATGGCCGGTCCGTATGAGTGGGTGCCGCCGATTTACTGGGAAACTGATGCCACCAAAAAGTTTGGAGGTACTTACAGCTTTGCTACGGAGATTTCGCCCGGGCCGTCAATTCCGCCATATGAAAGCCTGGTGAAATTTATTCCAAAAGATTCGCTGAATGTTACTTCGGCTGATTGGAACTACCATTGTGGTACAGGTTCATTCGGCACAACTAAAGTATTTACCAAAGCACTTTATGGTCGCTACGGCGAAACCTCCTCAATCAAAAACTACGCAGCCAAGGCGCAAGCCCAAAACTACGAAGCACACCGCGCTATGATGGAAGCATACGGATTAAACAAGTATCAAACCGCCACAGGCGTAGTACAATGGATGTTAAGTAACCCATGGCCGGGGCTCATCTGGCATACTTATGATTATTACCTGTATCCGGCGGGTACTTATTTCGGCATGAAAAAAGCTATGGAGCCGCTGCACGTGCTGTATTCATACAAAACCAATGAGGTTGCTGTAATTAACTCATATCTGAAAACCTTTACAGGTTTAAAAGTCAAGGCTGATGTTTATAATTTGGATGGAAGCAGCAAGTTCAGTAAAACGGTAGCTGTAGATATTGGTGCGGATGCTTCTAAAAGGCTCTTCGCCCTTCCTCCCATTACCGGCTTATCTGATACTTACCTGTTGCGCCTTGAACTGAGCGATAAAGCCGGTGAAACTAAAAGCATCAACTGGTATTGGCTCTCCAAAAAAGGCGACGAATTGAATTGGAAAAAATCAAACTGGTTTACTACACCACAATCAGCTTATGCTGATTATTCGGCTTTGCAATCGCTCCCTAAAACCAAATTGACCGTCAGCCAGGTCAGCAAAACTGAAGATGATAGTACTTCATACAGGGTAACTATCAAAAACACCGGCAGCGCAGTTGCCTTCTTTGTACACCTGCGAGCTTTAAAAGGGCAGGGTGGTGATGATATTTTACCGGCAATCTTTAGCGATAATTATATTTCATTAGCACCTGGCGAGAGCAGGGTGATTAAATTTACTTACCGCAATAATAATGCTGATGGAACAACACCATATTTGCTAACCTCGGCCTGGAACCTGGACATAACCGGAAGTAGTGGCGATAGCGGATTTGAGGATGGGTTGCCGAAGGAGTAGGTAATTGCAAGAAGTTATAACAAAAAACGGCCAGGCAATTTGCCCGGCCGTTTTACTTTCTTAGGGGAAAGGACTTTATTTTAATTCAAGTGTTACTACAGATTTTGCAGGCAGACTTACAACCAGTTTGTCGCCGTCTTTCTTAGCGCCGTTAAATGCATTCAGGTGGATTTTATTGGCATCCTTAAATGTGTTAACATCAGTTAAATTAGCAGAGGTTAGTACCTGGCCGCTAACGGTTTGCCATTTAATATCGCTGAGGCCGGTTGTAATGGTAATGGTATTATGAGGGTCAAGGTTTACCAGGGAGATGTGTACCTTGCCCGATGCGTCTTGCGAAGCAGATGCATTTACCGCTTCGATCTTTTTACCGTCAACCTCATAATCAGGTACGCTTAATTTAATAGGCAGGTATTTGGCGTCCTGATGAACTTTATACATATCAAATATGTGGTAAGTAGGGGTAAGCACCATTTTTTCCTTATCGGTTAAAATTAAGGCTTGCAAAACGTTAATGGTTTGAGCAAGGGCAGCCATTTTAACACGGTCGCTATGGTTGTTGAAAATGTTAAGCGTTGTGCCAGCTATCAAAGCATCGCGTAAGCTGTTTTGCTGAAAAAGGAAGCCGGGGTTAGTACCTGGTTCAGCATCGGTCCAAACACCCCATTCATCAACAACAAGGGCCACTTTTTTCTCCGGATCATATTTGTCCATAATGGCCGAGTGTTTGGTAACCAGCTCTTCCATTTTAAGGCAGTTAACCATAGTGCCAAAATATTCTTTCTCGCTAAAATCAGTTGCCGAGCCTTTTTTGCCCCAGTTACCGGTTGGTATAGTATAATAATGTAACGATAGGCCCGACATCATACCGCTTGAGATATTTTTCATACAAACTTCTGTCCAGCGGTAATCATCGGCATTTGGCCCGCTGGCAATCTTATTAAGTTTAGCGCCAGGGTAATCCTTGGCAAATGAGGCATAGCGTTTAAACAAATCAGTGTAATACTCCGGAGTCATGTTACCGCCGCAGCCCCAGCTTTCGTTACCCACACCCCAAAAGGTTACCTTATAAGGAGCAGGGTGACCATTTTTTTTACGCTGTTGTACTACGGTGCTGGTACTGTTTGAGTTTAAGTACTCAATCCATTTCGACATTTCATCAACTGTACCGCTGCCAACGTTGCCTGCAATGTAAGGCTCGCAGCCCAGTAAATCGCAAAGTTCAAGAAACTCGTGTGTGCCAAAACTGTTATCTTCGGTAATACCGCCCCAGTTGGTATTTACCATGCGTGGGCGTTCTGCAGCTGGACCAATGCCGTCACGCCAGTGATACTCATCGGCAAAGCAACCGCCGGGCCAGCGCAGGTTAGGGATCTTTATTTTTTTGAGCGCATCAACAATATCGAGCCTGATACGGTCCTGCTTTTTTACAGGCAGGGTTTTATCAACCCAGAAACCGCCGTAAATGCCGTGACCGAGGTGCTCGGCAAATTGACCGTAAATGTGCTTGCTGATAGTTGTTTTTGAGTCGGTACTGATGTTAAGTGTACCGGTTTGCCCGAAGGATGCCGAACTCAATAAAGACAAAGCGATAACGCCGAGGTGTAAAAACGGGTTCTTTTTCATTGAAACTTAGGATTTAACTGATTGTGCAGTAAAGAAAAGAAAAATTTGTTAATAAGTGTTAAAATAACAATAAAAAATAACCACTGATTTTGAAGGGATGATTACGTTGATTTCGCTGATGCCTGCCTGTCGGCTAAAGATTTTTTAATGAGTTCAAATGACTGCCTAATCGCAATCAATCTTTAAAATCCTCAAAACATCAGCGCAATCAACGTAATCAAATAAATCAACGGTTCTTCTTAATAAACTCTTCAAACTCCTTACTGCTGTAATCGGCCGCTCCTGAGTGTTTGTAAATGAGCTTACCATCTTTATTAAACACGAGGGTAGTGGGAATGGTGCCATCAAGCAAGCTATCGGGTACGTTGCTTATTTGTGTGTATAAAGGAAGGTCATAGCCATTCTTAAGCATAAACGCTTTGGCTTTAGGCAAATCGTTATCTACATCAACCAAAAGGAAAGCTATTTTGTCATCGTTCCTGAATTTTTTGTAAAGCTCGTTTACCCTGGGCATTTCGGCAATGCAGGGCGGGCACCAGGTTGCCCAGTAGTTTATGAATACTACTTTAGGTTTTAAGGCGCTTAATGAGGTTATATTGCCGGCAGTATCTTTGAAATGTATATCGGGTATATTACTAAGTTCTTCGTGATGCCTGGTATACCCAACCGGGTCAGGTTGGAAGAGGCCAATCGACATTAATCCTTTGATTACATAGCTTTTTGCATTGGGATTAAAGATAATTATCAGCAAAAAAGCCATAATCAGGATGCTGATTATGTTTGATAACGATATCTTTTTCCATTGGATCATGATATAATATTTAAAAGCATTTATTTGTACCAGGCTTACCGGCGCTTTTGCGTGAAACTGTAGTTTATTGAGGCAACTTATCCCTTACCGCTCCATAAACCCAGGTGCCTAAAATGGCACTCAAAAGCGTAATCGAAGTAACCAAAAAGCCACTCCCAATCTGCGCAAACAGCGGACCAGGACATGCACCCGTAATCGCCCATCCTAAGCCAAATATCAGCCCGCCGTATACATTGCCCCAGTTAAATTTTTTGTTGGGGATGACGATGGCTTCGCCATGAATTGTTTTTACATTAAAACGCTTGATGATCAAAACGGAGATCATCCCTACAACAATTGCACTACCAATGATACCGTACATATGAAACGATTGCAGCCTGAACATTTCCTGGATCCTGAACCAGGAGATAACTTCCGATTTTACCAGTACTATGCCAAAAAGCAGACCTGTAAACAAGTATTTGATGTTACGCATGTTATAAATGTAATAGGTAGGGTAAAATAAACCAGGTCATGATCAAACCGCCTGCCATAAAGCAGCATGTGGCCACAAGGGATGGCCATTGCAGGTTGGAGATGCCCATAATGGCGTGGCCTGATGTACAGCCACCTGCATACCTGGTGCCAAAACCTACCAAAAAACCACCAATCACCATAAAAATAAAACCTCTTAAGGTAAGGAGCTGATCAAAGCTGAAAACATCCTTTGGTAATAAACCATTAAAATCCTTAATGCCCTGTTGCTGCAACACAGCGTGAGTTTGCGGATTAATATTTACCGGGTGATTAGCCGAAAGAAACTGAGTAGCTATGAATCCGCCCAAAACAATGCCGGCAACAAAAAACAGGTTCCAGCTTTCCTTTTTCCAGTCGTATTTAAAAAAGGAGATATTGGCTGGGATACATGCTGCACAGATATGCCTTAATGATGATGAGATGCCGAAAGTTTTATTGCCGATGATGAGCAGGGCTGGTACAACAAGGCCAATCAGCGGGCCTGCTACATACCAGGGCCAGGGTTGGGTTATCAGATCCATAGTTTACGGGTTGATTATCCCGCAAATATACCGAATGTAATTTGTCAAAATCTTAATGATACCGCTGCTTAATTGTGATCTGTACAATTTTACTTTTTATTTGTTTTAACAATATTGTTACATATATTTACTGTCAATTATACCCTAACAGTAATTTCTTTTGGTGAAAAGGCTTATAGCGATACTATTATTAAATGTACATCTGTTCAATTTGGGCGGGTACAATTTGGTATTTCAGTATTTTATTCACCGGTCGGAAGTGCAGATTGTAAAAGAAATTTATGAAAACAAGGTTGATGCTACCAAGCTTGTTGAGATCAAGATCCCTGTACATCTTCCCAAAATTCATAGTTGGAACGGTTACGTGCGTGATCAGGGGCAACTGCAGTTAAAAGGTGTTTACTACAATTACCTGCGTTACAAGGTTACTCAGGACACCATGTCATTTATTTGTATAGCCAATAGTGTCAAAACACGGTTGGTTAACGCCAATCTTATTATTGCCAAAGAAATAAGTGATGTGCCACTCAGCAAAAAAGGGGCACACGATTCATCGCAAAAGAAAATAAACGCTGGTGGGGAATACAGCTTCCAGGTTATGCATTACCAATTCTTATCTTATGGAAGGATGTTAAAGGTAAAACCGAACCCTATAGCCTACCATGTAAATTCACCCTTCATCGAGTCACCCGGCAAACCGCCAAACTCTGCCTGCTGATTATTGCCTGTAAATTATGAGTTAAATTGATTTGTGTGCCTGTAATTTAAGGATACAAACCGTTTTTATCATTTGGCTTTTTGAACCTGCACATCGTCTGTGCGCCCTATTTAGGGCCAATAGCTTCGTTTTACGGCTTTGATCATGCTCCTTAATGCTGAGATATTATCAACAATCGATGGTTAAGCGATTTTAGTTGATAATGTTGATCCGGCTTTTGTTTTACCATTTTTATTATTAGTTATTACCCTTTATTTAAACGTAATGAAATTTATGTCGCTGTATTTTTACAGATGTTGTATTGTAGTTTCTTTTTTGTTGGCTGTTACGCAATGTGCTAAAGCCCAAACCGATGCCGATGCATTGATGATCCCTAAAAATTATTTTTGTGCTGCCGCAGTATACACCCATGGGAGTTGGGACCACTACTGGGAAGGTACTTTTAAACGGGATAATCCAAATTTGGGCACTGTGAGTACAAATGTTTACAGCCTGGGTGGTAATTATGGTCTTTCAAACCGGATCAACCTGCTGTTTATGGTTCCTTATGTAACTACCAACGCATCTGCCGGCACCTTACGCGGTGAAAAGTCATTTCAGGACCTTACTGTTTCCGTTAAATGGATGGCTGTGAAAGAGGAGATAGGCCGCGGCTTATTCAGCGTTCATGCTATTGCTTCTGGTACTTTGCCTTTAGCCAATTATGAGGCCGATTATCTGCCACTGTCTGTAGGTTTGCACAGCAAAAACGTAGCCTTACGTGCTTTGCTTAATTATCAAACAGGCAGGTTCTTCGTAGCTGGCTCTGGCCAGTACATCCGAAAGGACAATATTACTATCGACAGAAATTCGTATTACACTACCGAAATGCATTATACCAACGAGGTGCAATTACCAAATGCCACTAATTTTATGTTTAGCAGCGGGTACCGCAGCCTTAAATTTAATGCCGAAGCTACGTTTACGAAAATTACAAGCACAAGCGGCTTTGATATCCGTAAAAACGATATGCCGTTTCCAAGTAACCGTATGAATACTACTGCCGTTGGATTGATTTTGAAATACAGTCTCCAATCAGTAAGCGGGCTTGAGTTTACTGCCGGAGGTAACTATGTTTTGGATGGACGTAATGTTGGCCAAACACGGTCGGGATACGCAGGTGTGTACTATGTATTTAGTACCAAAAAGGAGAAGTAATAAGAGGTTGGACAATCAATGATCAATGAAATGAAAAAAACTATACTTAATATATTTACAATCACAGCTTTGGCGGCAGTAACCTTTAGCTCTTGCCGAAAGGATATTTTAGACCGTACTTCACTGTATCCCGCACTTAAACCCTCAAATCTTGACCTTACTGCCGATACCTGGAATCCGGTACTGGTTAAAGATTTCAGCGTGTTGAACGTAGCTACGCCGGATGCACTAACATCTCCTGCTTATGTAGCCGATTTGAATGAGATCAAAGCGTTGCAGAAAAACCTGAGCAGTGATCAGCAGGCAAAAATTCAATACTGGAGTGCAGGCTCTGTATTAAGATGGAACGAGATTTTGCGCGAGCTGGTAGCCAAACATAACGTGCCGCCATATCAAAACCCTGATGGTACTTACCCGGCGCCAAACTCTGCCAATCCGTTTAATTATCCGGAATTTCCATTCTCCAACCCGCCTTATGCCGCGCGCGCTTACGCTTACGTGAGTGCTGCACAATACGATGCGTTAGTAGCTGCATGGCATTTTAAAAATACCTACAAACGCACAGCACCATATAAAAATGATTCTGGTATAAAAGCGCTGATCCCGGCATCGGATCTGCCGTCATATCCAAGTGAAGACGCCGTAGTATCCGGTGCTACATCCGAGATCATGAAGCTGTTATTCCCAACTGAGATAGCTTACATACAAAGCAAGGTTGACGAAGAACGGTTATACAGGATTGCATCAGGTGCTAATACCCGTGGCGAGTTTACAGCCGGCGAATCGTTAGGCCGGCAGGTTGCTGCATTATTTGCAACCCGAGCCCGTGGCGACCGTGCAGGCAAGGCTATCGGAACACCGGATATCTGGAAAAACTTTGAAACCGTTACAGCAGCCAAAGGCGAACAATTTTGGGTGAGCCTGGAAACCCCCAAAAGGCCGCCAATGCTACCATTGTTTTCAAAGGTTACACCTTTCCTGTTTGATTCGGCTACTGTAGTTTCCATCCGGCCTCCGGCTCCATATGCAACTAATTCAGCAGAATTTAAAAAGGAAACAGAGGAGGTGCTTTCATTTAGCAAAAACCGCACACGTGATCACGAAGAACTGGTAGCTTTTTGGGCTGATGGTGTTGGTACTTATACACCTGCCGGCCATTGGAACGCCATTGCTGCCGATGAATTTGTAAAACAAAACTACAGCGAGGTACGCTGGGCGCGTAACTTTGCCTTGTTGAACATGGCCGAAATGGATGCTGCTATTGTATGCTGGGATACTAAATATTTTTACTTTAACCAACGTCCGTCGCAGGCCAATCCGGATATTAAAACCTTAACCGGGGTGCCAAACTTCCCTGCATATACATCGGGCCACTCTAACTTTAGCGGTGCAGCATCTACAGTGTTAACCTATTTATTGCCGGATAGGGGAAGTAAGTTTACCGATATGGCGCACGCTGCAGCTATGTCAAGGTTATACGGAGCTATTCACTATCGCAGCGATTGCGAAGTTGGCTTAACTACCGGGAATAAAGTTGGCCAGTATGCAGTTAACAGGGGCAAAGCTGATGGTGCCGACGCAAAATAAAAGGATGTTGAATGGAGGACGAATAAACAATGCGCAGCTTAACAAACGATCAAAAGATATATTTCACACTTCGCCTTGCGGTAGCTATGTGTTTCATAGGGCATGGTGCTTTTGGAATTATCACTAAACAGATCTGGTGTAACTATTTTGGCGTTTTTGGCATAGGCAAAGATATGGCCTATACCCTGATGCCATATGTAGGTACCGTTGATCTGCTAATGGGGATTTCTATGCTGGTTTATCCAACCCGGGCTATAACTGCATGGCTGGTGGTTTGGGGATTGGCTACAGCATCCATGCGACCATTATCCGGCGAGCCTTTTGCCGAGTTCATTGAACGGGCCGGCAATTATGGAGCACCATTTGTATTGCTGTTGATGCAAGGTGGTTTCAAAATCGGGAGAAAGCAATGGCTGGCCCGTATGGATGATCACGTGAGTATCAATGCTGATACTTTGGCTAAAGTTATCAGTTTTTTAAGGGTATTTGCATTTATGCTGCTGATGGGGCATGGCTGGCTTAACCTCATTCAGAAACAGGGTTTGTTGAACCAATATCATACGCTGGGTTTTGCCGACCCAGCCAAAACGGCACAGATTGTTGGCCTGTTTGAGGTGTTGGCTGCATTAATGGTGCTTATTCGTCCTTTTAAAAATATCCTGCTTGTATTTATCATATGGAAAATATCCAGCGAACTCTTTTATCCAAAATATGAGATGTTTGAGTGGATAGAACGTGGCGGGAGCTATGGTGTACTGCTGGCCTTATGGTTTGCAGTTAAAAAAGCACCGGCTGGATCAATACTTGGGCTTTTTAAAAAAACAGCGCATTTAAGAGCAAGTTAAATCATCAAAACATATAAAAATCTTATTGTGCAGGGCAAAAAATCACCCTGTCTTATAAATCTATTATCTAAACAATTGCAAATGCATCCCACTATTATTGCTAACTCTATGAAAAACCTTTTACTAAAACTTACTTACATTACCACAATCTTCATGTTTGCAACCTTTGCCAAAGCAAATGCACAGGGTTGTGTCGCTATCAGGAGTACAGGCGGCCTGTGTACTATGGACGAGCATCCGGATAGCATTACCAGCAGCGGTAGCTGGTTGTTAAATAGTAACAACCGTTATTTTCGCTCGTATAAACACTTTGTTGGTACCAAGGAGCAAAAACAACGTATTGAGCAGGGAACCAACGTTATTAACCATTCTTATACGCAGGACCTTACTTTAACCCGCATATTTAATAACCGCTGGTCGTTTGCTGTGGATTTGCCGATAGTTGATAACAGCCGTTCATCATTATATGAGCATGGCGGTAAGGAGCGCCTGCAAACACATTCATTTGGTTTGGGTGACGTGCGTTTAACCGCTTATGCCTGGTTGTTAAACCCCGCAAAAGCCCGCCGCGGAAATATCCAGGTTGGTTTGGGCATCAAGCTGGCAACCGGCAACTACAATTACCAGGATTATTTTTATCATACAGCCGCCAACGATGCCAGAACGCTCGGGCCTGTTGATCAATCTATTCAGTTGGGTGATGGCGGTACAGGCATCACCACTGAGATTAATACTTATTACAATTTTACGCATCGCTTTGGCGTATATGGAGGCTTTTACTACCTCATCAACCCCAGGGAACAAAATGGCGTATCATCAGCCCGTGGTAGTGTACCAAGTACCAAAGCAGTTGCAAATGGCAGTGATGTAATGAGTGTGCCGGACCAGGTAATGATCCGTGGTGGTGCAAGCTATGGTATCAGTAAGTTCGATTTTTCGGCAGGAGTACGTTACGAATGTTTGCCGGTTCATGACCTTGTAGGTGGCAGCAACGGCTTCCGCAGGCCAGGATATATCATCTCTGCCGAGCCCGGCGTTACCTATCGTGTTAAATCATTTTCAATTTACGCCTTTGTACCTGTAGCCTTAAAGCGTGACCGTACGCAAAGTGTACCGGATAAAATTACCACCAATTTAACCGGCGTTTATACCCAGGGCGACGCTGCGTTTGCGGATTATGCCATTAACGTAGGAGTAACTTTTAGAATTAAATAGAGAATTGGTTTGTTGTGATTAAAAGCCGGGAGTGAGATCCCCGGCTTTATTTAACAGATCATCTTAAAAAATGCACTTAAACTTAAATAACGTATTATGAAACATATTTTACAATCTCTTTTTTGTACAGCGATATACCTGCTGTTAACTTATACCGGCGTGCATGCCCAGGGTTGTGTTGCCATAAAAGGAGATGGGCCTTTCACTAATATGGAGCATACCACGCAGGATACTTCATATAAAGGCTGGGAACTAACAGCTTCCTGGCGCTATTTTAAATCGTTCCGCCACTTTAAAGGCAGCGACGAGCAAAAGCAACGTCAGGTAATAGGCAACGAGGTGATCAATCATCAGCATACCTTCGATATAAACCTTACCCGTAATTTTAATCAGTATTGGTCGGTATCTGTTGGTGTGCCTTATCTTGTTAATACCCGTTCATCATTATATGAGCATGGTGGTAAAGAACGTCACAACTCGTATTCGCAAGGTATAGGCGATTCGCGTATTATAGTTAACAGGTGGTTGTTTGATAGCCGTAAAAGCCGCGGTAATATCCAGGTTGGTTTAGGTATTAAACTGCCTACCGGCGATTTTAACTACAAATCACATTTCTACAATGTTATTCCGTCTGAGCGCCCTGTTGACCAGTCAATCCAGTTAGGTGACGGTGGTCTGGGTATCATTGCGGAGGCAAACGGCTATTTAGGTTTTGGCAGCGGATTTAGCGGTTACAGCAATTTGTACTACATGAGCAACCCGCGTAATACCAACGGTACACGCACTTACCGCGAAACCTTGAGCGCTACACTGGCCAACGAAGCCATTTCAAGCGTACCTGATCAGTACCTTGCCCGCGTGGGTGTTAACTATACTATTGCTCATGTTTTTACCATATCTGCAGGTGCCCGTATTGAAGGAATCCCTGTTCATGACCTGATTGGCAAAAGCAACGGCTTCCGTCGCCCGGGCTATATCATTTCGGCAGAGCCTTCCCTGAGCTATGCATTTAAAAAGGTGAGCATTTTTGCCAGCGTACCAATCGCTCTAAGGCGCGACCGTACGCAAAGTGTTACTGATAAAGAAAACTCGATAGCCACCGGTACCTATGTTATTGGCGATGCTGCATTTGCCGATTATGCTATCAATTTTGGAGTGTCGTTTAAATTTTGAGATTATATATTCTAATTAGTTGATTTTGGATAAAGCCGGGAGTGAGATCCCCGGCTTTTTTGTTTTTTATTTTACCCTACAAAGTTTTTATGGTTTAAATACCAACAGTGCACGTGATGGGACTGAAGAGGCATCCATACCTGCACCAATAAGGATGTTTGAACCATCGTTACCTACAAACGGTTGTATCAGGTTACCACCAAAGTTGCTTACTTCCGTCCACTTATCAGTTGTTGCATTGTATTTATAAAAATTGGGATATAAATTGCGTCCGAAATAAGAGTTGTAAGAGGCAGTTTCCCCCAGGCCAACATAACCGTAGCCTCCTATGCTGAATGTTGACAGATTTATCCAGCCCTGCCCCGGATAATCGGCTTTACGGCTCCATTGGTTGGTTCCCGGATCATAGCACCACGTTTCTTTAACCTGTGTGCCATTATCACCATTGCCACCTGTTACATAAAGTTTAGCGTTTACGATGAAATAAGCACGTGAAAATCCGCCTTTGCCTGGAAAATCCTGCAATTGAGTCCATTTTTTGGTATTAAGGTCACATACCCAGATATCATTAAGGCCTGTATAATATCCTCCGCCAGACGTAATGGACGGATCTGTACCCAAGCCATAGTAAAGACGGTTTCCTACCTGCATAACTGCAGCATTGCTACGTGGGGCCGCCGGAATGTCAGGCTCCTGTGTCCAGGTGTCACTGGTTATATGATATACCTGGTATGATTTTGTTACAGGCCTGTTGGCAGCTCCTGTGGCAATCAGTTCACCACCCATAAAATGCAGGTCATTCCCGATCTGAACAATAGCGGCTCCCCTGGGAAGCAGTTCTGCTGGCAAAGCTTTTAGCGTTTGAGTTTCACCGGTTTTATAATTGTACCTGCTAAAAGATGATGGCGAAACAGGGTTGCCAAATTGATTGGTATATATCCAATTGTCGATCACGTATCTGTCTGGTATAGAGGCAACACCAGAATAATCTCGTGGTAAAAGGTATTCAAGCTGGCTCCAGGTACCTTCCAGTAAAGTAAGCTGAGTGGGGTATGAGATGCTGATATTCCCTACTTTAACAGAGAGTGTGTACGTTCCCGGAGAGAGGGTTGGTGGCGGAATGAAAGTGAGTGAAGCCGAATTAACGCCGGAGCCAACGCCACCAATCAATTTTACAGGAGTGTTATTTAATTGTACTTCAGGTAAATTTTCAGTATCAGAGATATAGAAATTAGTAAATACACTAAAAAGCTGACCATACTGGAGCGATGTGGTATTTAACGATAGTTTTGGGGCCAATTTGCCGATAGCTTGATTTGCCGAATACTCTGTTGATGTACTACTTTTGCCATAAGCACGCACATAATACGTGAAACCAGTATCCAGGTTGGCTATTACCTTAGTAAAATCTATCGAGGAGGAAGAGGAACCCACTTTAAAAACCTGCTCATGTTCTACTACAGGGTTTAAGGTTTTGCCCACTACAAGGCCGTATTCGATATTGCCTGCAGTCTGATGTACATCTAATGTGCCTGTTAGTTTATACTGGTTAAATGCAGGATTAACGACCGGAAGAATGGATATCCTGAAAGAATCTGCCTGGATATCTTTAATTTCTTTCTTAGTACAAGACAGGATAAAAAGGGCGATTAGTAAGAACCAAAGCTGGCGCATGAATGGTTTAGATTTTTTGTTGTAAAGGTAAATATTTTTACATTTACAACGAATAATCCATGTCAAAATCTAACCTTACTCACCTGTTTGCTATAACGTTGTTATTGGCATTTTTTAGTTCTTGTAAAAAGGAAACTATTACCCGAGTTCAACCTTCAGATCCATTTTCTACGGCAGGTACAAATCAAAGCGATGTGTCGGAGTTTTCAGTTAAGCTGAATGCCGATAGCCTGCAAACAGGACAGGGCGGTAAGTGGACAATTGTAAGCGGCCTTCAGGAACAGTATAAGGTGTATTTTGATGATGACACCAGGCCGGATACACGTTTTCATGGTATGCCCGGGGAAAACTATGTGCTAAAATGGAAAGTCGGCAATAATTCTGAATCTACCGTTAAGATATCTTTCAAGCCGTTAACTGCCACTATAATTAATGCAGCTCCTAACAATCAAACACAGTTTTATTTAACAGCAACAAGTTATGACAGCGGACAGTGGACCATAGAAGGTGATAACTATGCTTCTCTTCAAAATCAAAGTTTTGGCGGAACGGTTATACCTGATATTAATGCTCCCAATATAAAATTTCAAGCTTATGCGCATAAAAATTATAAGCTTACCTGGACAACTAAATATGGAAGCAAAAGTGTTTCCGCATCCATAACGCTTAATGCTGGTGATTATTTGGAAAGTGAAGCTTTGCACGATTTGCAAATTGATGAGGGCTCTAACCGGGTGACCTATGAAAGTGGGCATATTACCAGTTTGGACCTGTCAAGTGAGGGTACCACATGGCTTTTCGCAGATACCGTAGCAAACCCTGCTCTACAGGCATTAACCTACCTGAAAAAGCTCGATCTTTCCGGTTCTGCTACATTTGAGTTTCCCAAAATCATTGGCGACCGGTTTAAAAATTTAGAATACCTTGATCTTAATTATACCATTTTGCATGGTGTGCCTGAAAATATCGGACAGCTGAAGAAATTGAAACAACTTAATATAGAGTTTCTTAACGATGGCGGTTACATCGGCAATCTTCCGGAGACCTTTGGCCAACTCGAAAACCTGGAGATTTTAAACCTTGCTGCTTCAGGAATACAGCGGCTTCCTGATAGCTTTGGGCAGCTTAAGAAGTTGCGTCGCCTTGATATTGGAGCCAATAATGTTAAATATGTGCCCGAAAGCCTTGGCAACTGCAGCAACCTTCAATTTATTGATATCGTAACACAAAGCAGCATTTCAGGTTCGATAAGTAAGCTAAGCAAACTAAGGTTTTTGAGGTGGATTTCTACCGCAAGTTCATCTTCGTTACCGGCTGATATTGGTAATATGGCTTCACTTGATACGCTTGATTTAGAGGCTAATATCCCTGATTTGCCGGCGTCTTTTGCAAAGTTACCTATACGTTCGTTGCGCATTACAGGTTCGGGCTTGCCAGCTTTATCAGATAACTTTGGCGATTTGGCCAATCTTGAGGATTTTACGCTTGCGGGATCTCTTACTGTCTTGCCTGCTTCTTTTACGAGGCTAAGCAAACTTAAATATTGTATACTTAGTTCAACCGGTTTAACCAGCTTACCTGCGGATATTGGGAATTTAAAAAAACTGCAATACCTTGATTGTTCATTTACAAAACTAACTGTTTTGCCACCCGGTATTGGTGATTTATCAGCGCTTACTGATTTAAAACTTGGGCAATGCAGAATAAGCACCCTTCCTGCAAATTTCTATAACCTGCAAAATATTAAAACGATCGATTTGGGAAATAATCAGCTTTCATCCCTGTCTTCTGATTTTCAAAAGCTAAAAAATACCCTTTCAACACTTTACCTGTGGGCAAATAATTATCCCCCTGAAGATCTTATCAAAATAAAACAACTATTACCAAAAACCCTGGTATATCCGTATTAACTATTAATGAACAGTAGGAAAATGCTGAGCCATTAATTTTATGTATAACTGGAGAAATCCGGTAAGGGGGATTTTGTTCCCTTTTTTGAAAGTGCGTGGGCTGGGTTATTGTTATTTAATTCACGGAAGTTAAGGATACTATATTGGTCATTATTCGGGTAAAATAATTTTTTGTAATACTTTTTTTATAAAAAACGATAGTTTTATACCCATGAACACTCCCGAAGAAAACTTTGCAGCGCTGGGTTTAAACCTGCCGCCCGCACCAAAGCCGCTTGGCGTTTATAAACCATGTTTAGTTGATGGCAAATACCTTTATCTGTCGGGCCACGGCCCCGTTCAGGACGATGCATCACTTATCATCGGTCGCATTGGTGATACTGTGAGCCAGGAAGATGGTAAGCTTGCTGCACAACAGGTTGGCCTAACCATGCTGGCTACTATTAAAGCCAACATTGGCAGTTTTAATAAAATAAAGCGTGTTATCAAAGTGTTGGGTATGGTTAACTGTACACCCGAATTTGAGAAACACCCTTTTATCATTAACGGCGCCAGCGAACTGTTTGCGAAAATCTGGGGCGAAGAGAACGGTATAGGTGTACGCAGCGCGGTAGGCATGGGATCATTACCAGATAATATCCCGGTTGAGATTGAAGCGCTGTTTGAATTGGAATAGGCTTTTATATAAATTATTAATGTAGAGACGCATCACATGCGTCTCTACAAACTTTGCCTGACTTACGACTTAGAACTTAAGACTTCCGACTTAAACCATGACCGCTAACTGGTATAATATACAGGATATTGATAAGCTGGATACGCCGGCGCTGGTTGTTTATCCCGATAGGGTAAAAACAAACATTACCACGCTTACCGGCATGATTGATGATGCTGCCCGTTTGCGCCCGCATGTTAAAACCTATAAAAATGCCGAAATAACAGGTTTGCTGCTGGATGCAGGTGTCCGCAAGTTCAAATGCGCTACCATTGCCGAAGCAGAGCTATTGGCTATGAGTAAAGCACCTGATGTTTTGCTGGCTTATCAGCCCGAAGGGCCCAAACTCCACCGCTTCATCAGGTTGATCCATGCTTATCCGCAAACGCATTTTTCGTGCCTTGTTGATAACGCCGCATCAGCAAAAGAGATTTCCGATGCCGCTGTAAGGTTTAAGACCAATATTGATGTATACCTGGACCTGAACGTGGGCATGAACCGCACAGGTATAGCGCCGGGTTTTGAAGCTTTGCAGCTTTATATGGACTGCGGTGTTTTGCCAGGCATTAGCCCCGTTGGCCTGCATGCTTATGATGGCCATATCCATGATATTGATCTTCAAAAACGTGCGGATAGGTGCAACTTTGGATTTGATCCGGTACTTAAGTTGCAGCAAACTATAAAAAGTAAGGGCTACCCCGAACCTGTAATTGTAGCAGGTGGCTCGCCAACTTTCCCTATCCACGCTAAGCGTAAATATGTAGAATGTAGTCCTGGTACGTTTGTTTATTGGGACAAAGGATACCAGGTGGAGATGCCGGAGCAGGATTTTTTACCATCTGCACTGGTTGTTACACGGGTAATTTCACTGCCCGGCCCAACAAAACTTTGTTTGGATGTGGGACACAAGTCGATATCAGCGGAAAATGAGCTAAGTAAACGTATTTACTTTCTGAATGCACCCGAGCTTTATCCTGTAAGCCAAAGTGAAGAACATTTGGTAGTTGAGGCAGGTGCTAATCACCAATATAATGTTGGCGATGTGTTTTATGGCATTCCGCACCATATTTGCCCTACTGTTGCGCTATATGAGCGCGTTTATACTATTGAGAACGAAAATATAAGCGGTGAGTGGCTCAACCAGGCCCGCGACCGTAAAATTACCATTTAAAAATACCCCTGATACCATGTTTGTTGTAGATGCCCATTTAGATTTAAGCATGAACGCCCTTGAGTGGAACCGAGATCTTACGCGCCCACTTGCCGAGGTAAATCAACGCGAGGAGGGTTTAACCGATAAACCCGACCGCGCCAAAGCTGTTGTTACGCTGCCCGAATTGCGGAAAGGTAATATCGGTCTTGTAGTAGCCACACAGATAGGTCGTTATGTAGCGCCTGATAATCCTTTACCGGGCTGGCATTCGCCAGAGCAGGCCTGGGCGCAAACCCAGGGGCAGGTAGCCTGGTATAAAGCTATGGAAGATGCCGGCGAAATGGTACAGGTAAATGACTTGCCATCGCTTGAAAAACATTTAGCGCTTTGGAATGATGGAGGATCAACAGAAAAGAAGCCAATAGGTTATATTTTGAGTTTGGAAGGTGCCGATTCGATTGTGACTGTTAAGCATTTGGAACGGGCATATAATTATGGTCTCAGGGCTGTAGGTCCGGCGCATTATGGCCCGGGAAGATATGCCCAGGGTACGGATGCAACCGGTTATATGGGGCCAAAAGGTCATGAGTTACTAAAAGAAATGGAGCGCCTGAATATCATTTTAGATGCAACCCATTTATGCGATGATAGCTTTTGGGAGGCGCTTGATCATTTTAACGGTCATGTTTGGGCCAGTCATAACAATTGCCGCGCGCTGGTAAACCACAACCGCCAGTACAGCGATGAAATGATTAAAGCGCTGATTGAGCGCGGTGCGGTTATTGGCGCAGCGCTTGATGCCTGGATGATGGTGCCAAACTGGGTGAGGGGCGTATCAACACCAAGGGGAATGAACTGTAATATGGAAGTGATGGTTGACCATATAGATCATATTTGCCAGATAGCAGGCAATGCCCTTCATGTAGGCATGGGTACTGACCTGGATGGCGCCTTCGGACGCGAGCAATGTCCTTACGACCTGGAAACTATTGCAGATTTGCAAAAGGTTCCTGACCTGTTAAAAAAACGAGGCTATACCGACGAGGATGTCCAAAATATGATGCATGGTAACTGGCTGCGGTTTTTAAGAAAAGCCTGGGCGTAAGTTCAGTAGGCCGTTTTTAGTTTGCAGTGGGCAGCAGTCTTTCCGTAGAGAATAATAAAACAGTGAAGACTTACGAAGTTTTTAAAACTTCGTAAGTCTGGATGCTATTGATAAATGCCTTGAGCTGGTCGAAGTTTAGCGATGGCGTAACTTCGACCTAAAACAGTGGAAGCATCCTGCTTCCGTATCCGGGTTACAAGTTAATGGATGCAAACTGTCATTGGACATTACAATTAAGCTCAAAGCTTAACTTAATTTAGGATTGAAGTTATGCCATTGCTAAACTTCGACCAGAAAACAGTACCCCTTGTTTAACTAAACAATAAATAAAATCTTCAATTCCCGTCTATTCTTCATAATACGGTAAAACAAACCACGTGTTAACGTATTTTTACCTAATTAAATCTACTTTGCAAAACGCTTACCTAAATTAGGGATAGTGTAAATTGCCATCTATACTATGAATGCAGAACAATCAAGGTTAAAAGATACAGGCTGGAAAAAGTGGGGACCCTATGTGAGCGACCGTCAGTGGGGTACCGTACGTGAAGATTACAGTGCAAATGGTGATGCCTGGAACTATATTACCCATGATATGGCCCGTAGCAAAGCTTACCGCTGGGGTGAGGAGGGTATAGCCGGCATTTGCGACAGGCAGCAATACCTTTGTTTTGCAATTGCATTATGGAATAAAAAAGATCCTATCATTAAAGAGCGTTACTTTGGTTTGAGTAATCCCGAGGGCAATCACGGCGAGGACGTAAAAGAGTTGTACTACTATTTGGATAGCACACCTACGCATTCGTACATGAAAACGCTGTATAAATATCCTCAAAATGAGTTTCCATACAGCTGGCTGGTGAACGAAAACAAGCGTCGAGGCCGACAGGATCCGGAATTTGAGCTGATGGATACCGGGATATTCGATCATAACGAATATTTTGACGTTTTTACCGAATACGTTAAAAGCGCGCAGGAGGACATTCTCATCAAAATAACTATCCATAACAGGAGCGATAAAGACGCGCCGCTTAACGTGATGCCCACTTTATGGTTCCGGAACACCTGGGGCTGGGGTTATGACTCGCGCAAGCCCGACCTTTGCGGTTCGGCAGAAAAAGTGATCAGTGTTTTTCATAAAGATCTCGGGCAGATGTGGTTGCATACCGAGGGTGATGGCCAATTACTGTTTTGCGATAATGAAACCAACTCGCGTAGATTATACAACTACGATGATGGCCGCAAATACTATAAAGATGGCATAAACGATTATATTGTACATGGTGCCGACACCGTGAATCCTAAAAATATGGGTACAAAGGCGGCCGTGAACTACGATTTAAATATCCCGGCAGGGAAGTGCGTAACGCTGCGTTTGCGCCTTTCGGAAGATGCCAATTATAGCTTTGAGGATTTTGACGATGTTTTTGCTGTCCGCCAAACAGAAGCCGATCAATTTTATAATGATATCCATGGGGCAACTATGAACCCCGACCGCCGCCTTATTCAACGGCAGGCTTTTGCGGGCATGCTCTGGAATAAGCAGTTTTTTTATACCGATGTTCGCCACTGGCTTAGCGGTGATAAGGGGATGCCGCGTCCGCCTGAGCAAAGGCAAAGGGCCCGCAACAGCAAATGGACGCACCTCAACACCCGCGATATTATTTCAATGCCCGATAAATGGGAATATCCCTGGTTCGCAGCCTGGGACCTGGCTTTTCATTGCCTCCCGCTGGCAACCGTTGACATGGCTTTTGCCAAAAATCAGCTGATTTTGCTTACCCGCGATTGGTATATGCACCCGAACGGGCAGTTGCCGGCTTATGAATGGGACTTTGGCGATGTAAACCCGCCGGTACATGCCATGGCCGTATGGAACGTTTATAAAACCGACAAAGAAAATAACAACGGCAAAGGTGATACCTATTTCCTGGAACGTGTTTTTCATAAACTGATGCTCAATTTTACCTGGTGGGTTAACCGCAAGGATCAATCGGGGAATAATATTTTTGAGGGCGGGTTTCTGGGGATGGATAACATTGGTGTTTTTGACCGCAATATGCACCTGCCTTCGGGGCAGCACCTGGAGCAGGCTGATGGCACCAGTTGGATGGCCATGTACTCGCTTAACCTGCTGCGCATCGCCACCGAACTTACCGAAACCGATAAGGCCTATGCCGATATTGCTTCCAAGTTTTTTGAGCATTTCATTTATATCGTCGGCGCTATGTCCAATCTGGGCGAGAATAACGAAGGGCTTTGGGATGATGAAGATGGTTTTTTTTACGATCAGATCCGTTTTCCGGACGACGGTTCTATAAAAATGCGGGTTAGGAGCATCGTAGGGCTGATCCCCCTGTTTGCCACCGAAGTGCTGGATGAAAAGGATATTATGGAAAGCCCTGTGTTTAAAGACCGTATGAAATGGTTTGCCGAAAACCGGCCCGATCTTGCATCACTGGTTTCCCGCTGGAACGAGAAGGGGAATAACGGTAAACATTTGATAAGCTTGTTGCGTGGTTACAGAATGAAATCATTGCTTAAATATATGTTGGATGAAAACGAGTTTTTGAGCGATTACGGGATCCGGTCACTTTCAAAGTATCATTTAAAGCATCCTTATCACGTTTCAGTCAATGGGGTGGAATTTGGTATAACCTATGTGCCGGGTGAAAGCGACAGCGGTCTTTTTGGTGGCAACAGCAACTGGCGGGGCCCCATCTGGATGCCAATCAACTATCTCATCATTGATAGTTTGCACCGGTTCCACATGTTTTATGGCGATGAGTTTAAGATAGAATGCCCAACCGGCTCCGGGAATTTTATGAACCTGAAGGAGGTTGCCAATGAACTTTACGCACGGGTTTCGAAGTTATTTATGAAAAACGAAGACGGCGAACGACCTGTTTACGGCAGAAACCCAAAACTTCAAAACGATCCGCATTTTAAGGATCATATCCTGTTTTACGAATTTTTTGATGGGGATACCGGTTTAGGATTGGGTGCTGCCCACCAAACCGGCTGGACCGGTTTGATAGCCAATTGTTTGTATATGGAGTAGTGTTTACGAGTTCCTGGTATTGATAATCGAAGACAATAACTTGAAAATAACCTAATTTTATAGCTGTAAAAATGAAATCAATGGTAAATAACCAGGAAACGCTACCACAAAAGGCTTCGGAAGTAGCAGATATAGATTTAGGTATCGAAACCCTGTTGAAGGTTACCGCCAGTACCGATCAACGCCTGAGCGACATGGCCGACAACAAGGCTCAGATCCTGATCACGGTTAATTCTATCATCATTTCGGCTATTATCAGTTTGGTGCTGCGGAAGCTTAAGGATAATTCTTTTTTAGTGCTTCCATCTTATTTGTTGCTTACGGTTAGCCTGGCTACCATGATCCTGGCAATATTATCAACCCGGCCTTCGATACCGAGAGGAAAATTTAGTACGAAAGACCTTGACGACAAAAAAGCTAACCTGCTGTTTTTTGGTAATTTTTACCGCATGAAACTGGACGACTTTGCAGCCGGTATGAAGAATGTACTGCATGATAAGGAATACCTATACGACAGTCTGATCAAAGATATTCATACGCAAGGCGTGGTGCTGGGCCGCAAATACCGTCTGCTCAGGGCCGCCTACAATGTTTTTATGTTTGGGTTGATTATTGCTATTATAGCTTTTATAGTATCATCAATGGTGCATAACAGTTTGCCCGAGATTGTTTGATGAATGTTTTTATAATAGATAGTTTATTATTTTGATCCATGTTTTGCGTTAGGAATAGAAGCGGATACCGGCCAATGTCATTAAGTTAAGAAAATCCCCCAGAGGGGGAACAGGTTTGTAGCACATAATATACCGAAAATAACCGTGCCAGAGGTACGGAACATCGGAGTTGTGTACCTCTGGCACACTAAAAATCCAATTCATTTCTATTTCTACAAACCTTTTGCACCTCTGACACAATCTGTTGGGTTTTGATTAACACTTTCGTACAGTAAACTAATTATTACGGACTCCCGCAAGCGAATACCGCTATTCCTGACATGCAGCCCTAAACTTTTAGCATTATGCTTTCAGCCCTTGAAAAAAAACTATTGTGTAAAAAAGACACAATAAATTTCTTTGCTCATTATTAATTAATTAGCTTTACTGTACCAGTTAATTATTAACCATTATCAAAGCATGAATTACAGCAGAAGAAATTTTATTAAAGGCACCGGTGCATTGGTGCTTGGTGGCATGGCCCTATCAGGTAAAGCCGCAAGCTTTTTGAGTAATATGGAACATCACCCTGTTGGACTGCAGTTGTTTACCTTTTTCGGTGTTATTGACGAAGATGTAAACGGCACGCTTAGCAAAGTTGCAGCTATAGGATATAAGGAATTAGAATCGGCCTTTAGTAAAAAAGGCGGCTATTATGGCATGAAGCCTAAAGAGTTTAAGGCCATGGTGAACGAGCTGGGTATGAGCTGGACCTCACATCATGTTCTTGGCGCACCGTTTAAATTGCCTCCGGGAGCAAAAATGCCGGCGGGTGCCGATGGTAAACAAATCGTATTACCTCCTGTGCTTAATTTGCGTGATAATATGCAGCAGGTAATTGATGAGGTTGCCGAGGGCGGCGTTAAATACCTGGTTTGTGCTAACTCGCCCACAGCCACGCTTGAGGAAATAAAATCGACCATAGAGGTGCTGAACAAAACTGGGGAGGCTGCTAAAAAAGCAGGGATCCAGTTTGCTTATCATAATCATGATATGGAGTTTCATGCGGTTGATGGTAAGGTGCCGTACGACTTGTTATTAAGTGAAACTGACGCCAACAATGTAAAAATGGAGCTTGATTTGGCCTGGGCTGTTAAGGCAGGTAAAAACCCGGTGGAAATGTTTAAGGAGCATCCGGGGCGTTTCCCGCTTTGGCACGTGAAAGACCTGGATGCCAGCAGACAAAATATACAACCTGTAGGCGGCGGCACAATTGATTTTAAACCGATTTTTGCGGCAGCAAAATCAGCCGGGATGCAGCACTTTTTTGTTGAGCATGATATGCCTAAAGATGCCTTCGCAAGTATTACGGCAAGTATGGGGTATTTGAAGGATAAGCTGATGTTGTAAAACGGGAGCGTGATACCTGAATCGTTAACTATTAGTTGTTTTTTAATAGAATTACAGCCGATAAATTAAATTTTATCGGCTGTTTTGTTTGCTATTGATGTTTTTAGGCGCCTGTATTTTTATTTGCAAGCTTTTTTATGAGAAATGACGACGTAAATTATTGTGCTTTTTCAGAAAATGCGGGTTAATAATTCCATAATGCGCCGTAATTTTGATTTAACCTGCCGGTTGAGTAATTTAAGGCGATAAAATATTATTGATAACGGCGACGTATGGCGGAAACATCTACAGAACATTTAAAACGCGTTTTAAAACCTATTCATTTATGGGCTATAGCTGTAGGCCTTGTTATTTCGGGTGAATATTTCGGGTGGAATTTAGGTTGGGCCGTATCAGGTACCATAGGTTTGTTGATAGCCACTTTGGTTATCACATTAATGTACATCACATTTATTTTTAGCTATACCGAGCTTACTGCCTCAATTCCTCATGCAGGTGGCGCTTTTGCTTATGCTTACCGGGCAATGGGGCCGTTTGGTGGTTTAATTGCCGGTTATGCTACGCTTGTTGATTTCCTGGTGGCTACCCCTGCGGTTGCTGTTTCTTTAGGTAGTTATCTTCATTTTTTATACCCGGCTATCCCCATAACTGGGGCAGCTATGGGGTTTAATATCTTTTTTATCCTTTTAAATATGCTTGGGGTGAAGGAGTCAGCTACTTTTTCGGTATTCATCACCGTCCTCGCGGTGGTTGAACTGATGCTTTACCTCGGCATTGTATCGCCTCATTTTAAAATGGATAATTATTTAACCAATCCCATGCCTTTTGGCTGGGCTGGCGTTTTTGCTGCTTTGCCTTTTGCGGTTTGGTTTTACCTGGCCATCGAAGGCGTGGCCATGGTTGCCGAAGAAGTGGAAAACCCCAAAAGAAATATCCCCCGAGGTTATATTTCGGCTATTATAACATTAGTAGTGCTGGCTTTAGGCGTAATGGTTATAACCGGCGGACTTACCGACTGGCGCAAGCTAAGTCATTTAGATTATCCACTGCCAGAGGCTATTGGGATAGTATTGGGCAAGGGCAACGGTTTAACCAAAATATTTGCCAGTATAGGTTTGTTTGGATTGATAGCATCGCTGCATGGTATTATCCTTGCTTCATCAAGGCAGGTGTTTGCCATGGCGCGCAGTGGGTATTTACCCCGAATGCTATCCGATATTAACCACAGATTTAAAACGCCGCACTGGGCGCTTGTAGTGAGTGGTGTGGTAAGCTCTATCTTCATTTATAAATTTAAAACAGATCAGATCATTATGCTATCAGTACTTGGCGCTGTGGTAATGTATATCATGAGTATGGTAAGCCTGTTTATATTACGCAAAAAGGAACCCCGCTTAAGTCGGCCGTTTTTGGCCCCTGCATACCCGGTTTTCCCGGCGATAGCTTTAATAATTTGCGTAGTGTGTTTAATAGCAACAATATATTTTAACCCTGATATGAGCCTCATTTTTGCAGGAGGATTGGCCATAGTGCTGCTGGTTTTTATAGCGATGGGAAAACATAAAGTTGCGTTAACCGAAGACATGATGAGTGCCCCTGTTGAAGAAGTCATTAATCATTAGGTCATTTGGTCATTTGTTTGACCTCTATGCAATAATGACCAAATGACGCAATGAAATAATGATATAAAAGAATGTACCGCCACAACATACATCACCGGGTTTACAAGTTTCCCGATCTGAAAACATTGCTTGGAAAGGCTTCTCCTTATCGCTCGGGCGATGAACTGGCAGGGCTTTGCGCCGGTGGGTATGAAGAACGTGTGGCAGCGCAAATTACGCTGGCAGATGTGCCGCTCAAAAACTTTTTGAATGAGGCGGTGGTCCCGTATGAGGACGATGAAATTACCCGGCTTATTATCGATGATCATGATAAAGTGGCTTTCAGCCATATCAGCCACTTAACCGTTGGTGAACTTCGCGACTGGCTGTTAAGCGACGAAACAGACTGTGCTACATTAACAACCATTGCCCCCGGCTTAACACCCGAAATGGTAGCGGCAGTATCCAAACTGATGCGCAACCAGGACCTGATTGCCATGGCCAATAAATGCCAGGTGATTACTCGCTTTCGTAATACCATTGGTTTGAAGGGGCATTTCAGTACCCGTTTGCAGCCCAATCATCCAACAGATGATCCGCGGGGAGTGGCGGCCAGTATTATTGATGGCTTGTTATTTGGCAGCGGTGATGCGGTTATTGGCATTAACCCGGCTACGGATAGCCCGGCGGCAGTAAGTAGTTTGCTTTCATTAATGGATGAGTTAAGGCATAGGTTTGATATCCCGACGCAAACCTGCGTGCTCAGTCATATCACCACCACATTGCAACTGGTTAATGAAGCTGCGCCTGTTGATCTTTGTTTTCAATCCATAGCAGGCACAGAAAAGGCTAATGCGAGTTTTGGGGTTAATTTAAGTTTGATTGAGGAAGCCTATCAGGCTACATTGTCACTAAAACGTGGAACTATAGGTAATAACGTAATGTATTTTGAAACCGGGCAGGGTAGTGCCTTGTCTGCCAATGCCAATTTCGGTGTCGACCAGCAAACCTGCGAGGTGAGGGCATATGCTGTTGCGCGCAAGTTTAACCCGTTACTGGTAAATACGGTTGTTGGCTTTATCGGTCCGGAGTATTTATATGATGGCAAGCAGATTATTCGTGCTGCGCTCGAAGATCATTTTTGCGGTAAGCTTTTGGGCTTGCCAATGGGGGTTGACGTTTGCTACACCAATCATGCCGAGGCCGATCAGGACGATATGGATAACCTGCTTACCTTGCTTGGCGTGGCCGGCTGCAACTTTGTGATGGGCATTCCCGGTTCGGATGATATTATGTTGAATTATCAATCAACCTCATTTCATGATGCGTTATACCTGCGTAAAGTGCTGGGATTGAAGCCTGCGCCTGAGTTTGGGCAATGGTTAATAAAGCAGGGGATTATTGATGATAAGGGGAATATGCTGCCGGTAAGCGAGCACGGGTTGTTGGGAGGATTTTAATTGAAGGTGATTGAGGTAAAAGGATAAAGGCAAAAGGTGAAAGGTTCCCCACATGCCGTCGCTCGGCTCCAGCCGAGTGTCAGCTATCTCACGGCCTCCGGCCGATGTAAGATCTTATAACACGCAGGCCAGAGGCCTGTTTATAGTGGTCACTCGGCTGGAGCCGAGCGACTAAGGCCATATAAAAAATGAAACGAAACATCCCACACGAAATTGAACCGTTGAAAGCATTGCAGGAGTTTACTTCTGCTCGGATAGCTATTGGCCGGGTGGGGACAAGTATCCCGCTGAAGCAGTCACTGGAGTTTAAACTGGCACATGCACACGCAAGGGATGCTGTATATTCTGAATTGGATTTAGGCAAGCTAACTGATCGGTTCAAATATTTCGGGCTGCCCATTTTGCACCTGCATAGTAAGATAATCGACCGGCGACAATATTTGCAAAGACCTGACCTTGGGCGCAAGCTTAATGAAGCTTCGCTGAGCGAATTGAATGGTTATAGCGCAGAAAGCGATGTTGCTATCATGATAGTTGACGGACTTTCGGCAACAGCCGTAAATGAAAATGCTGTCGGATTGCTGGATGCGCTTGTTCCCCAGTTGATTGCCAATGGCTTAAAGCTTGCACCGATAAGCCTGGTTGAGCAGGGCAGGGTGGCCATTGGCGATGATATTGGATACGGCCTGAATGCTAAACTTTCGCTCATCCTTATTGGTGAGCGTCCGGGACTTAGTTCGGCAGATAGTCTCGGCGCATATCTTACCTACAATCCCAGGCCCGGTTTAACCGACGAATCTCGAAACTGCGTTTCCAATATCCGCCCTAAAGGCTTAACCCATAAGAAGGCGGCAAAGAAGATTTTTTATTTAATTAACGAAGCGTTTAAACGGAAACTGTCGGGAGTGGAGTTAAAGGATAATGCGGGATTGATTGAGTCTTAAGTTAGGAGTTGCAAGTTATAAGTTGGTAAGTACATATAAAAGCCCGAAAGTTGCATTAAACAACTTCCGGGCTTCGACTTCTTAATGCTTAAAACTTCGTACTTAATACTTATTTCCTCCTCGCTTCAATATAGCCGTTAAATGATATTGGGTCGCGGTTGCTGCTGATCACTTGCAGGGAGCCGTAACCATCCTGCGAAATACTCAGGTTAAATGTTTGTACGTCGCGCCAGTCGGCTATGTTTTTTTCCTTGGGTTTAATAGTGATATTCCAACCCTTGCCTTTCGGGGTCGACGAGTATGTAAACTTTGTAGTATTAACTTTGATACCGCCATCTGTTGTCCCTGGGGGCGGGGCTACATAAGCCCGGCCAAAATAAGGTAAAAATGATACAATGGTATCTTTACTTATTGTCATATCATAATCAGAGGTAAGCGGCCTGGTACCACCCCGCATCGGCAAAGCATAGTTTGCTTTAAATACAAAATTCTGAGCCTCTACCATTTGTTTTATTTCAGCCTGCTTAGCTGCCTTTTTTTCGGCTTTGGTTTGTTTGGCTTGAGCATTGGCTACGTTTGTTCCAATAAATATGAATATAGCCAAAAGGGCTATTTTGTTGAATATTTTCATGATATAAATGTTTAAGTGGTTAGACGATAGTAGGTTATTTAGGTTTAATTACATTCAAATTTAAGCAATCTTTTAAATAAAAGCCCAGCGGTAATTCAGTAGATTTAAGCACTAAAAAGATATTGGAAAAATTATGTTCCGGCTGTTCAACAGAAAAAATCAAAGCGCCCTGTACAGGATTGGGAATTGGTGCTTATCTATAAAACGATTGAAAAGCTACCTGCAGACTTCGAGCAACTTAATGATCAGATAGAGGCAGATCTATTTACGTCAGCGCTTGTTGGCTATAGCGATTCTTATCCTGATTTCGTTTCGTTCTCTTATTCAGATGAGTGCAATGAATTTAGGCGTAGGGGCGAAAGAGATTATGAAATTTCAAATATAAAGGTACAGGATATAAATGGGGACAACTGGTTTGATTATACCATATTTGTTAGCGAAGAGGTTATTACAGGTTATAGTATAAAAGGATTGGCTGGCAATATGATTGATGTAACCAGTGCCGATGTAGCTTCTTACGTCAGGCGATATGATCCTGATGATTATCGAAGAGATTATCAAAATCTTAAGGAAATATTAGATGAGGACGAAATTAAGCTAATAAACCCGGATGATATTTACGAGGTTAATCTAAAGGAAAGGATTTTTTATCATGTTCGTGACCTGGAAGATGGCGATTTTATCGGAATTGAAAGCAATGGTCTGATCTGTAAAATAACACATGACCCTTTTGAAATTATTCCGCTCAAAGAAAGTTTGGCGGAAATACTTTCAAGATAAAAGAAAGGCCATCTGAAAAACAGATGGCCTCAACAATAATGGAATTGCTATTTATAAAACAAAGTATTATATCAAACTCACGCTGCGTTTAACAAATTCAGTTAAATCAGCACCAGTCAATAAACCTTGCGATAACAGGGCCAGATCAAAAGCCTGCTTTGAAAGCTGGGCTTGTACACTTTCATCTTCTTCCTGTAAAATGCGGCTTACCAGTTTGTGGTTGCCATTCACAATTACTTTGTAGTTATCAGGCATGTTGCCGTAGAAACTCATACCACCGCCCATAGCAGCCATATCTTTCATACGGCGCATAAACTCGTCCATAGTTACGGTAACCGGTAACTCATCGGGGTTTAGGCTTTCAATTTGAACACTGTATGCGGGTTTGTTGATGGCTTTATCAAAAATGCCTTTTACCTTGGTTGTTTGTTCTTCGGTCAATACAGTTTCAGGGGCGTCGTCTTTTTTGATCAGCTTATCGGCTACATCAGCGTCAACGCGTTTTAAGGATGTTTTCTCTAATTTCTGCTCCAACTGGCTGATGAAGTGATTATCAATAGGAGAGTTCATCACCAATACATCATAACCTTTTTTATTTGCCGACTGGATAAACGAATCCTGTTTTGCCGGATCATTAGTATAGATATAAACCAGCTGACCGTCCTTATCTGTTTGATTGGCTTCAACTTTGTCTTTGTATTCAGCAAGCGTAAAGTTTTGTTTTTCGGTATTGCTAACCAAAACAAAGTCTTTGGCTTTGTCATAAAACTTGTCTTCGCTCACCATACCGTATTTAACAAACAGGCCAATGTCTGTCCATTTTTCTTCGTATGCTTTACGGTCGGCTTTGAAGAGGTCTGACAATTTATCAGCTACTTTTTTAGTGATATAGCTGTTGATCTTTTTAACGTTGCTATCAGCCTGTAAAAAGCTGCGTGATACGTTAAGCGGGATATCCGGTGAATCGATAACGCCATGTAACAGCATTAAAAATTCAGGAACAATGTCTTTTACCTCATCGGTAATAAATACCTGGCGGCTGAATAATTTGATCTTGTTTTTCTGGAATTCAAAATCATTCTTCAGCTTAGGGAAGTACAGCACACCGGTAAGGTTGAAAGGATAATCAACATTAAGGTGGATCCAGAATAATGGATCTTCGCTGAATGGATAAAGCTGTTTGTAAAAGTCGAGATAATCCTCGTCTTTTAATTCAGATGGTGCTTTTGTCCAGATAGGGTTGGTGGTGTTGATGATATTATCAACTTCAACCGAAGTATATTTTGGTTTGCCTTCCTCATCAACACCATCTTCAACAGATTCGGTTTTGGTGCCGAATTTAATAGGCACAGGTAAAAACTTACAGTATTTATCAAGGATCTCCTGTAGTTTGTACTGGCTTAAAAACTCGGCCGATTCATCATTAATATACAGGGTGATCTCAGTACCGCGTTCTTCTAAAATACCGTCGCCAATTTCAAATTCCGTGCTGCCGTCGCATACCCAGAACGCAGGTTCTGCACCTTCCTGGTATGACAGGGTTTGGATCTCTACCTTATCTGCTACCATGAAAGCCGAATAAAAACCTAAACCAAAGCGACCGATGATCTCGTTGGCATCCTTGGCTTCCTTAAATTTCTCCATGAATTCGGTAGCACCTGAGAAAGCGATCTGGTTGATGTATTTTTTGATCTCCTCGGCGGTCATACCGATACCATTATCGCTAATGGTGATTGTCTTTTTGTCGGCATCAAAAGCAACCTCAACGCGCAGGTCGCCAAGTTCGCCGGTGTATTGGCCTAATGAAGCCAAACGTTTGATTTTTTGGGTAGCATCTACCGCGTTTGATACCAGCTCGCGCAAAAATATCTCATTATCAGAGTATAAGAACTTCTTAATGATCGGGAAAATGTTCTCGGTGTGGATCGAAATGCTGCCTTTTTCTTGCATAACTATATTTTAATAGGATTGATTTAATGTTTGTCGGAATTGCATCATCAATGTATGTTCCAATTGTTGATGTATTGTCAAAATGGCAGGAGGATTGAAAGAGGCGCTTATTTAATCTATTGCGAGCAAAGAAAAATGTCATTCCCAACGAACCGGCCAAGGGATTGTGTGCCGGGGTGAGGAGAAATCTTCTACGCCATGCAAAGCGGATTTACATAGCGTATAAGATTTCTCTTTGGCACCCCGCCCTGGCCATTCCACGCTCAATCGAAATGACATCAATTTTAAAAAAAACTGATACAAAAAATAAGGGATAAACATTTAAGTTTATCCCTTGCCATATAAGATTGATTATATCGTTAATTAGCCATCATCTTAATAAATGACGCTAATTTCTCTTTCATTTCTCTTCTGTCAACGATAAAGTCAAGGAAACCGTGTTCCTGCACAAATTCGGCGGTTTGGAAACCTTTAGGGAGGTCTTTTTTGATGGTTTCTTTAATTACCCTCGGGCCTGCAAAGCCTATCAGCGCACCTGGTTCGGCAATATTGATATCGCCTAACATAGCATATGACGCAGTTACGCCACCTGTAGTTGGGTCGGTAAGTAAAGAAATATACGGAACTTTTGCCTGGGCCAGTAAAGCCAGTTTAGCCGATGTTTTAGCCATTTGCATTAATGAAAACGCGGCTTCCATCATACGTGCACCACCCGATTTTGAGATCATCAGAAATGGAACCTTATGCTCGATACTGTAATCAATAGAACGTGCTATCTTTTCACCAACAACCGATCCCATTGAGCCGCCAATGAAGTTAAAATCCATACAGGCAATTACCAGGTCCTGACCGTCAATTTTACCTACGCCGGCTCTGATCGCATCATTTAAACCAGTTTTCTTTTGAGTTTCTTTAAGCCTGTCGGTGTACTTTTTGGTGTCCTCAAAATGTAGCGGATCGCCAGAAGTAAGCTCCGGGAAAAGTTCTGTAAACTCGTTATTATCAAATAGTACCGAAAAATATTCTTTTGAACCTATGCGCAGGTGGAAGCCACAGTAATGGCACACATATTGATTTTCTACCTGTTCTGAATAGTGTAAAGGTTTCTTACAATTAGGGCATTTATTCCAGATGCCATCGGGGGCTTCCTTCTTTTCCTCAGTAGTCGTAATTATCCCTTTCAACTCTCGTTTAAACCATGCCATATCTGTGTCTAACTCTTTCAATTGGGTACAAAGAAACAAAAAATATTAAACATGTAGTGCCGGATATAAAAAGTTATGGTAGGGTAAATTGTTTGCCGAAATTTAAAATACTTTTTAAATGCTATTTTCGTAATAAAAGGATTGGATTATTAATGAATTATATCATATTTTCAAATTAAGCCTATTTTTACTACCGTTTTAATATACTTTTAAGATTACTTAACCGATTTCAATAAATTTTATAACTTCGAGCCCCAAATAAACGCTAATGGATTTAAAAAATTATAGAGGTGTTCTGCACGGCGATCAGGTGCAGGAACTATTTGAAGCAGCAAAAAAGCATCAGTTTGCTTTACCGGCAGTAAACGTTATTGGTACTAACACTATCAATGCTGTTATGGAAACAGCTAAAGCTGTTAACTCTCCGGTTATTATTCAGCTGTCAAATGGCGGTGCACAGTTTTACGCCGGCAAATCATTGGATAATTCAAAACTTCAGGCTTGTATTTTAGGTGGTGTATCTGCTGCAAAGCACGTTCACCTTTTGGCAGAGCATTATGGCGTAGCAGTTATTTTGCATACAGACCATGCCGCTAAGAAATTATTACCCTGGATTGATGGCTTGTTAGATCATGGCGAGAAATTTTTTGCTGAAACAGGCAAACCTTTGTTCTCATCACACATGCTTGACCTTTCGGAAGAGCCTATTGAAGAGAATATCGAAATTTCGGCTAAATACCTTGAGCGTATGGCTAAAATGGGTATGACTCTTGAAATTGAATTAGGTGTTACCGGTGGCGAGGAAGATGGTGTTGACAACTCTGACGTTGACAGCTCTCGTTTGTATACTCAACCAGAAGAGGTTTCTTACTCATACGAGCACCTTTCAAAAGTAAGCCCTCGTTTTACCGTAGCTGCTGCTTTTGGTAACGTACATGGTGTTTACAAACCAGGTAACGTTAAGTTACAACCGGTTATTTTGCATAACTCACAGGAGTATGTTAAACAAAAATTTGGTTTAACTGCCGAAAAACCTATCAACTTTGTATTCCACGGTGGTTCTGGTTCAAGCCAGGAAGAAATCCGCGAGGCTATTTCATACGGTGCTATCAAAATGAATATTGATACCGATATGCAATGGGCATACTGGGAAGGTATTAAAGATTACTACAAATCAAAAGAAGGATACCTGCAAAGCCAGATCGGCAGCCCGGATGGTGAGGATTCTCCAAACAAAAAATACTACGATCCGCGCGTTTGGTTACGTAAAGGCGAAGAAAACTTTGTAAAAAGGCTTTCTGTAGCTTTCGAAGACCTTAACTGTATCGACGTATACAGCAAATTATAATATTCATCAAAAACTAACAAAAGCGCCTGTACATTTGTTGTACAGGCGCTTTGTTATTTACAGGCAGCGTACATCCCCATAAAAATAAAAGTCTGCTACCATGGTTAAAATTAATAGTAAGAAAAAGAATTTATTTGAACGTTTCGCCAATTGGGCTACCATAGCTACCGGAAGCTCAGGCGCATTTATTACAGCTTGTGGTGTTATTGTTGTTTGGGGGATAACAGGTCCGTTATTTCATTATTCGGATACCTGGCAGCTGGTCATCAATACGGGTACTACTGTAGTTACTTTTTTGATGGTTTTTTTGATCCAGAAATCGCAAAACAAAGATTCAAAAGCGATACATTTGAAACTGAACGAGCTCCTTGCATCACACCAGGGAGCAAGTAACCGCATGGTTGATATTGAAGATATCACTGAAAAGGAACTCGATCAACTGCATAAGTTTTATGTAGAACTTGCCGGGCTTGCGGAGGAAGAAGACGATATCACCTGTACGCACTCCATAGATGCCGCAAGGGAAAACCATACTACCAAGCTTAATAATTTCAAAACAAAACCGCATTATATCAATGCCCGCAAAAATCACAGTAAAAAAAGCAACGGAACAAACTGATCTTGATAAGGTGCACGCTATAAGGCACGAAGTATTTGTTATTGAACAAAACTGCCCGCCAGAGCTGGAGTATGAACATGAAGATGTATCTCATCATTTTTTGGCTACTGTTGATGGCGAACCAGCCGGTGCATGCCGCTGGCGTAAAACAGATAACGGATACAAACTTGAGCGTTTTGCCGTGTTAAAAGCTTTCAGGGGATTTGGTATCGGAGCCGAACTGGTAAAAGCTGTATTGGCCGATTTACCCGCTGACGCCAATTACGTTTATCTCAACTCACAAACACACGCGGTGCCGTTTTATTCAAAACTAGGTTTTGAAGCATCCGGGCCTGAGTTTGAAGAAGCCGGGATTAAACACTATAAAATGGTTAAGCAGTAAATAGCTTTGGCCGATTTTTCTCTGCAGGATATCGGCTTGAAAATGTTTTATCTTCCTATATTATCTGGAAATCCTGCACCGAGGTACGGTGCCAACTGTGCCTATTACCACGTCCTTGATTTAGAAATACGTTACTTTTTTGCATGTTCTTTTAATCAGAGATCATCGATATTGGTTTCGTGACCTGATATTGCCTCTTTGTCCCCCCTTTTTTGCTGTTTAGCCCCTTTTGTTTTCTGTGTTTTTAAAAGACTTTGCCTTCACGATTGGTCGCGTCGAAATGATCATCGTGTTAACCAATTATTCTTTTAATAAAACCAACATGAGACAAATTCTGAAAGTAGCGTATGCTCCAGAGAAAGGGAAACCGCGGGCATCTTAATCAAAAACACTCCACAAAATGCCAGGTCATATGCCTGGCTCCGGGCAATTGTATGTTATGGTTGATTTTGGCAACTGTGAAAGTTATGCTTTTCGGTTGTTGGCGGCCTATTGCTGGTTGCGTTGACATACTTATTGCCCCGCCAATCCAACCCAACAATTTAAATTATTTATAACCCAATTATGAAACGAAAATTACTTATTTCAAATTATTTGTATTCCAGGGGTTTCCGCACCACATTTAATGCTTTGGCACTATTGATACTGCCAATAGGTGCTAACGCATCAGCCCCGAATTTGGTAACTCACCACAACAAGCCGATAATTGCTCACACTGCTGCAGATAAGGCTGCAATTACTGTAAAAGGTTCTGTTGTAGATGCCACTAATGATCTGCCGCTGGTAGGGGTGTCTATCAGTGTAAAGGGAACCAATAAAGGTGCCCTAACCGACGTAAAAGGCAACTTTCAGCTTAGTAATGTGCCCGAAAATACTGTGCTCGTTGTAACTTATATCTCCTATGAAAAAGTTGAAATTGCAGTTAACGGGAAAACTGATATTGCTATAAAACTTAAACCATCAATGAAAACCCTGAGCGATGTGGTGGTCGTAGGTTACGGAACGCAGAAAAAAGAAAATCTGACAGGATCTGTAGGTATCGTAAATACGCAGGACCTGGAAAGCCGGCCTTTAACCAATACCAGCCAGGCATTGCAGGGTACTGTTTCTGGTGTGTTTGCGCTGCAAAGCTCGGGTAAGCCGGGAGATGACAATACTGTAATAGACATCCGCGGCGTAGGAACATTTGGAGATAATTCCCCTTTAGTTTTGGTTGACGGTTTTCCTGGAACCATTGGAGACGTAAATCCCAATGATGTTCAGTCAATTTCAGTACTGAAGGATGCTGCATCATCTGCCATCTATGGTAGCCGCGCTGCAAATGGTGTTATATTAATTACCACCAAACGTGGATCAGCAGGCAAAGTTAAGGTTAACTATAGCGGATATGCTGGTATCCAGAGCCCTACAAGGTTGCCCAAGGTGTTAAATTCTGTTCAATATACAACGCTTTACAATGAAGCGGCTGTAAATACAGGTTCGGCTCCGTTATATGCCGATTCAACCATTCAAAAGTACGCTGCCCACAACAACCCCATGTACCCGGATATCAATTATTTTGATGTATACTATGGTAATGCTTACATGCAAAATCACCGTGTAAGCGCAACCGGGGGAAGCGACAACGTAAACTATTCCTTTATGCTGGGCCATTTGGACCAGGACGGTATTTTGGTTGCGACTAATTATAAGAAAACAGACTTCCGTCTTAATCTTGACAGCTATCACCTGAAAGATAAAAAACTTCGTGTTTCCGGCAATATATCCGGCAACGTAGGGATAAAAAATGAACCGACCGATCTTTGGAATGCCGAATGGTACGCAACACTTGCACCAATACATCCACTTAAAGATGCCAACGGTAACTGGGTTTCTGTTAATGGCGAACGCAACTATTACGGGGAAATTAAAGAAGGCAGCACTAACCTTACAAAACGCTATAATTTTAGTGGCCAGGCCGAAGCGGAATATAAAATTTTACCCGGCTTAAGTGCGCAGCTTACTTACGGTTACAATGTTACCTCTACCAATGGCAATGCTTTTCATGCTAACGTAACTTTGCAAAACCAAAACGGAACGTCTACGCAATTAGCTTCCAATTTAACCACCACAAGCGAAATTGATGGTCACTCTTTGCTTACCGGTTTGTTGAAATACAATAAGACGATCAATCATCATTCATTCAATTTATTAGGTGGTTATAGCGAAGAGGAGTTTACCTATGACTGGCAAAGCGGCTATCGTGCAAATTTTGTAAACAATTCACAACGCGTATTGAACCTTGGCGACGCAGCTACACAAACTAATAATGCAGGTAGCTATGATCTTGGCCTCCGCTCGCTTTTTGGTCGTTTCAGTTATGCTTTTGACGATAAATATTTATTTGAGGCCAATATCAGGAGAGATGGTTCTTCCAGGTTTGCACAAGGGAGGCAATGGGGTACATTTCCATCATTCTCAGCAGCCTGGGTATTGTCGAAGGAAAATTTCATGAAAGGTCTGACCTGGCTTGACTTTGCAAAGGTTCGTGCTTCATGGGGGCGTTTGGGTAATCAAAATATCAGTAATTACTATAATGGTAGTGATATCCTGAGCTCAGGCCAAAACTATTCATTTGGCGGAACCCTTTACTCTGGTGTTGCCATTACAGCAATGACTAACAAAGATTTGACATGGGAAACAGCTCAACAGCTTGATTTGGGTCTCGACATCTCTTTGCATAATAACATTGAAATTACTGCCGATTATTTTGATAAAAGGACTAAGAACCTGCTGTTAACGCAGCCGATTCCGTTAACAATAGCCCAATCGGCGCCAACGGCAAATGCAGGTGAGGTGCAAAACAAGGGTTTTGAACTCGGAATCTCGTATAGAAAGGCGTTTGATAATGGTATTAAGCTAAGGACTTCGTTGAATGTATCGCACATTGTCAACAAGATCCTTGCTATGAATGTGCCTCAGCAGTTTACTTCTCCAAAAGCTATTGTTGTTGGTTCTGCTATAAATTCATTCTACGGTTATCAAATGACAGGTATTTATCAGATTTCTGATTTTACATGGCAAAACAACAGTGATGCATCCATCCCTTATGCCAACCGTACTTATACCCTTAAACCTGGTGTAGTTAAAGTAAGCGATTACAACGCGCAACCCGGAGATATCAAATATGCCGACCTTAATGGCGATGGCATAGTTGACCAAACTCATGACCGCAAAATCATCGGAAAGCAGTTTCCAAGCGTGACTTATGCTTTCAACTTTAATGTGGCCTGGAAAGGTTTTGACCTGGGCGCATTTTTGCAGGGCGTACAAGGCATGCAGGGTTATACCTATTATGAAATAGCTTCGCCTTTTAGCGGCTTTGCCAACCTTGGTACATGGTGGTTAAACAGGTGGACGCCGCAAAATCCATCTAATACTTATCCGCGCCTTACATTGGATGGTGTAAGAAACAATATTCACTCTTCCTTCTATGTGGAAAATGCATCCTATCTGAGGATTAAAAATATTGAACTGGGATACACTTTAAGCCCTGCTGCTATTAAGAAAATTGGCTTAAGCTCGCTCAGGATCTATGCGAACGTGCAAAACGCTTTCACGTTTACCAAATTCAAAGGATTCGACCCGGAACAAACCACAGATCAAACAAGGGCCGAAGCATATCCGCAGGTTCGTGTGATGACCGCAGGCGTAAATGTTAATTTCTAAATGATAAAATCATGAAAACTATATATAAAGTCTTAATCGTATTAGCTGTTATTAATCTTGCAGGCTGCAAAAAAGACCTTTTGGACAAGACGCCTAAAGACCGTCTGTCTCCATCAACGTTCTACCAAAACGAAACCCAGGTAAAAATGGCACTGGTTGGCATTTACAATGCGATACAGCCCAATGCAACACCTGCTCATTTTTTTCAGTTTGAATTTGAGTCGGACAATGCTTATTGCCAGGATGCATGGCAGGGCTCAAAAGAAGTTGGAGCCTGGCAAACAACAACCAACAGTTGGGCCCCTTATGCCAAATGGACACAGGATTATACCATCATTTCAAGAGCCAACGAGTTTTTGCAGGATGTTGCCGCAGCAGATATCGATGCTACTGTAAAAAGCCAGATGGCGGCAGAAGCGAAGTTTTTACGTGGTTATGCCTATGCCGATCTAATCTCCTATTTTGGAGATGTGCCTTTAATTACCAAAGTTCAATCGCTTTCGGAAGCCTATGTTTCCAGAACGGCCAAAGCTACCGTGCTGACGCAGATCGTAACTGACCTAACAGATGCTGCTGCTGCACTGCCAACTTCTTATTCTGGTTCTGATGTTGGCCGTGCAACCAAAGGGGCGGCCCTGGCCTATAAAGCAAAAGTGCTTTTGTATAATGAAAAGTGGGCCGATGCGGCACAGGCAGCGCAGGATGTGATCAATCTTAAAGCTTACAGTTTATATTCTAATTATGGTTTGTTGTTTGACGAAGCGAATGAAGACAATAGCGAGGTGATTTTTGATATCCAATATATACCAACCACGCAGCCGCAACCCTGGCCGTCATCTGCGCTATCTTTAAGCGTTTGGCCAACACCAAATGTTACTGCCGATCTGATCAATTCATACTACATGACCAACGGCTTGCCGATCACTAATTCGGCTTCAGGATACAATGCGCAAACCCCTTATGTTAATCGCGATCCAAGGTTGGCTGCTTCAGTTGTGTTACCGGGCTCTCAGTGGGGTTCAACCACTTATATCCCTGCTAATGATGTGGTGCCGTCGGGCGCACGGCCCCGCAAATATGCAGCAATTGGCATTGCCGACCCTAATAATTGCTCGCTCAATACCATTTTAATGCGTTATGCCGATGTATTGCTGATGCGTGCCGAGGCATTAATTGAATCCGGTAGCACTGCGGCAGAGATCTATACGCTTATTGACCAGGTACGCGGGAGGGTAGGTATGCCAACGGTTGAAGCGGTAGAAGGTTCCGGCTTAAGCCAGACGCAATTACGTGCCGTTTTACGCCACGAGCGCAGGGTGGAGTTTTTTATGGAAGGTACCAGATACGCCGATATGTTACGCTGGAAGGATCAGTCGCTGGTTCATGACGTATATGGTTACGACAAATCATTGTTGAGCAACCCGGCAAGCTCTTCTACCTGGAAATTTAGCCAGGTTAAGTTAGATACCAGAACATTCGACGCAGGTAAAGGATGGTTATGGCCGGTACCTCAGGCTGATATCGATATTAATAATAAATTGTTGCCTAACAATCCTGGATATTAAGATGCCTGGCGTTACATAGTTAATTGATGTAACTGCCTATTTGTTTTAACAATAAAGCCCTCGGTAGCGTTTGTCTATCGGGGGCTTTGTTTTAATTCTGTATCTCTTTTGTTTACAATCGAGAGGCTCGTTACTATTCGCGAAATATTAGAGAATGTGTTTTTTCTATAAAATATGTACTCCGATGATATTGTATCCCCGCTATCGTGTTTACAAACCTTTTTCAACTAAAAGAAAATGTCATTTCGAACCTTTGAGGGGCGGGAATGGAAAGGAATGATGTGAAATCTTATACAGTGTGCAGATCATTGCGGTTAATAACAAGGCGTAGAAGATTTCCCCTCACCCCTCAACGCAACCTCGGCTGGTTCGTTCGAAATGACGTCGCATTGCTATTAATAATAAAATCATTAAAGAGATGTCCACACGTTATAAAACAACAAAAAATGCTGTCATTTTGAGACAGCATTTTTTGTTGTTTTTAAGGGGCAAACTAAAGTTAACTGCTTATTTACGGCAATTAACGTAGTGTTTTTATTGAGCAATAAGCTTCCATTGCTGATTGTAACTTGAACCCTGGTACCATTGCTGTACAGCTGATCCATTGGCAGTTAAACCTCCGGTATCAAGGCATTTACCTGTGGTAAGGTTAATTACCCTGTAATAACCATCTCCGGTTGAAACGAGCGACCAGCGTTGGTTTGTACTTGTGCCTACTACATATTGCAAAACATTTGATCCGTCGGTGGTATTGGTGCCCACGTCAAGACATTCTTTACCAGTTACGCAGCTTAAGGTGTAGTAACCGGCAGTATAGCTTATATTCCATTTTTGGTTGTTGCTTGTTCCTGATGCCCATTGAGCTACAGCTGCGCCATCGGTTGTGCTACCCAGGTTGTCAAGCATGAGGCCCGATGCGCGGTTTTGAAGCTTATACCGGCCGTCGGCAATAGGGCCTATCCAAACCGGCGAAGCAGAAAGTTGCCATGACCACCTGAACATATTTGCCGTACCAGGGCTAACCTCGGTAAGGTTATTGTTTGCCGTATACCAGCGATAGGTATCAATATCATTAACACCCGACCAGGCTATTGTTCCCATCGAGTTGTCTTTGGCATAAGCCAGTGATCCGGTCAGGAAAGCCTGGTCAACATATACACCGGTATCCCATTGCCACCAGAAACTCATGTTCCTGAATGTTTCGATACCAACCTCGGTAACTATGGTACGTGAGGCGTATGAGCCTGTACGGGCCGACATGATATTGTAATAGCTTGACCAAACGTTGTATGAACCCCAGAACCACCAGTAGCAGTGTAAACCAAGATATTGGTTGGCTAACCTTGAATCGGCACCAACAGCAGTTACGTCGGCGGCATAACCGGTACCATCAAAAATACATTTCCCATCGGCCGGGCTGTAAGTGGTTAAAAAGCCTGCATATAGGTTATTCAAATCGGTACTTGAATAATCAACAGGCTCGTTGATAGGTTCATATAACACGGATGTGTTGTTTTTATATACATTGTTTACCGTTGTCCACATGGTATGCCATTGTGCAGTATCAGGCACGTGGTGAACACCAACCGGCCAGTAACAAAGTATTACTTTGCAGCCATTGGCCACAACTGCGTTAATTGCAGCCTGGTAAACCGGCCAATAAGTTGAGTTTGAGGCGGTCCAGGGGTTTATTGGCATCCTGATAGTGGTACCACCACTTGTTTTAACAGCACTGGATATATTGGTTGCCAAAGTAGCGGCTTGTGTTGCAGTAAGCGATGTCGTCATACCGCTGGGCAGCACAACCCTTCCGTCACCCTCGTTTCCATTGGGGTCGGCCCAGTTAATACCCCTGAAACCGTTTGTGTTGGTAGTTGAAAGGGCAAATGATTGTTTTCCAAACTTTTGGCCCGACAGGTCGGCGCTTTTTTGAATAGAATTTTTAGAACAGCCCATCGCCAGGGCTAACAGGCAGCTCAGTGCCCCGGTAGTTAAATTTTTTCTCATGTGTTTATATTAGGTGTTAAATAATTACTTCTTTTGGTCAATCAGTTTTGATTTTAAATACGGCGGAGCTCTTCCCTGTTTTAACACGAAGGGGATTATATCGGTTAGCTGTAAACTAACCGAATGCATATTCAGACACAGTTCAAATATTCTCATGGTAGATGTCTTGAAAAAAATCAGATTTTCCCTGGCCAATAACTAACCCTCAATTACTGCCGGATGTAACGGTCAGTAATTTAATTAGCCAATAAAAATGGCTGTAAGTAATAATGGAAATGGAAAATCCGTGTTTATATGGTTGACCTAATTTCTTTTAAAAAGCAGAAACTGAAAAGGGGGTAAAGCCTCAATATTGCGGGGATAAAGTGGCATTTTATTGGTTTTTAACACAATAGCTTAGCTTTTTTATCTCTTTTTTCTCAGCTGATTTAAATTGCGCATCAATGCTGTTTGTTTAAAATTATTGTTATAAATACAATTAATAATTATTTACATTTGGATGCCTTATAAACTTAATGCTTCAGGATAAGACGAGAGCTTCTGCCAAAATTTAAGGGGATTGTGGATCATTTATTGAAGAATAAACGATGCTTGATTATTAATGATCCGAAGAGGAAAATGTATCAAACAAAAATTTAATACTTCGACATTAAAAGATTATTCGTCGGCACTTGTAGTACAGCTAACAAGATCCATTCTTATATTGCTGAATTGTCTTTATTCCGAAGGTTATAAGTGTATTAAGTACAATATTTAGTGAATAACCTGACGAAGCAAAGGTTGTGAAGCCTAACTTATACTGTAAAAATTGTTAGTGGTAATACGGTGTGTTGTATTTATCTAATTAAAAGTGATAACGGATTTATGTATAAAGCTGTCTTGTTTTTCCTGATTGACCTCCTGTTTGTAACTGCTGTGAACGCGCAGGTTCCGGAAACCTTTTCAACCAATGATGTAAGGAATTTTGCGTTAAAATCATACACCACTCATGATGGGCTGCCATCCGAAAATGTAACAGTGGCACTTAAAGACAGGCGGGGATATATGTGGATAGGAACAGATAACGGGCTTTGTAAGTTTGATGGCTATACTTTTGAAAGTTTAGTAAACATTCCCGGAAACACATCAAGTATAAGTTCAAATTTTATCAGTGCGCTGGCCGAAGATAAAAACGGAAAGATATGGGTTGGGACAATGGACGGCTTAAATGTTTTGGATCCCAATACAGAGAAATTTGAACGGTTTTATCATAGCGATAAGATCAGAGAGTCGGTAAGTAACAATAAGATTTTCTCTGTTTTCTGCGATAGGGGAGGAACGATCTGGATAGGTACAGACGATGGTTTTAATCAATATGTGGCCAATAAGCGATCATTCATTAGTTATAAACCTAATCCGGGTGATCGATTTTCCATAAAAGGCAAATCGGTAAATGCAATTGTTGAGGATGATAAGAAAAACCTGTGGTTAGGAAACTGGAACGGTGGCTTAAATAAATTCGATAAGGTTAGTAAGCATTTCAGTAATTATCCGCAAACCGAATCTCTGCTTAAGAAGAGCCCTAACGATATTTGGAGCCTTTTTTACGATCAAAAAGACGGCTGCATTTGGGTGGGTACCTATTGGAGCGGCCTTTTTTGTTTTAATCCTCAAAATCAGCAATACACCCGCTTTTCAAGCCACGATAATATCAACATAGGGGCCTTTAGCATTGATAAGGCTAATGACTCCACCCTGGTTGTTGGAAGTAACGGCGGTTTCTATTTTATAAATAAGGGTAATGGCCAATGGCGAAAAATTGGCAACGTTAATAGTACTGCCGATGGTTACATTTATAATGATGGAGCGGGGATCATGTGGCTTTGCGGTAAAGACGCTTTAACAAAAGTTGATTTTACACAATACAAATTCCGCTTCATCCCCTTATCAATTGCACCGCGCGAAGCAAAAAGCATGTTATTGCAAGGCAATATGTTGTGGCTGGCAACCAACGAAGGGCTTTATCAGTTTGATTTAATAAAAAAGACAGAAAAGCTGTTTCAGCATACCAATGATCCGTCAAGTATCAGCAGTAATCAGGTTGGCAAAATATATTTAGACAACAGAGGTGTGTTATGGGCAGCAACCGAAAATGGGTTTGATAAGTTTGACAGCAGTAACAACAGGTTTATACACCACTTTCATCATTCAGCCCTGAGCAATTTCTTTAATGAAGATGTTTTCAGGGATATTCTTGAAGTAAGGCCGCATGAATATTGGCTCGCCACAGATGCTGGTTTAAAGATCTACAATGAAGAAACACTGCAATTTAAGCATTATTATAACGATGATAAAAATCCAAACTCAATTGCGAGCAACCATATTTATAATCTCTTAAAAGATGGCAAAGGCAATGTGTGGATTGGAACAAGCGGAAACGGGGTTGATCGTTTTGACCCTAAAACCGGGATTTTTCACCACTATACCTATAATGATAAAATTGCAGGTAGCCTGAGCAATAATATTGTGCATTGTGTATTTGAGGATAGTAAAAAGAATATCTGGATCTGCACGGCCGATGGGTTGAATAAATACGTTCCCGAACGTGATTCTTTTATTACTTATTCACGTAAAAATGGATTTGCCAGCAACGTGTTTAGTAATGTGGTTGAAGATGACCGGGGAAATCTTTGGATCAATTCTGCTACCGGGGTATCAAAGTTTACCCCCCAAACGTTAGCCATCACTAATTTTGATGAGGGTGACGGCGTGTTTTCGCATTCGCTTATTTACAAATCTGCAGATGGACAGATTTATTTAGGAGGGAATTCAGGCGTCGTGGTTTTCGATCCGTCAAAAATTAAATTGAACGATAAAATCCCGCAGGTTTATTTTACCGATTTTCAGGTGTTTAATAAATCTGTAAAGCCTGGTGCGGATTCGCCATTGAAAAGGCCGGTCGGCACAGCAGATACCGCTTTCCTGAATTATGATCAAAATGTATTTTCTATTGAATTTGTTTCGCTCAACTATACCCATTCAGAGAAAAACGGTTACAGGTATAAGCTGGAAGGCTTTGACGAAAAATGGAATTTTAATGGTAACCAGCGAAGGGTTACCTATACCAACCTTAATCCCGGAACTTATATATTTAAAGTTCTAGCAAGCAACAATGATGGCGTGTGGAACAGGATACCTAAATCCCTGATCGTCATTATTTCGCCGCCGTGGTACCGTACATGGTGGGCTTATACCATTTACGCTATATTTATTGGCGGGATAGTTTATCTGTATCTTTTATACCGGGACCGCCAGGCCAAACTAAAATATGAAATCCAGATAGCTCATTATGAAAGCGAAAAGGAAAAGGAACTCAGCGAACGTAAGCTTGCTTTCTTTACCAATATTTCGCATGAGTTCAGGACGCCGTTAACGTTAATCATTAATCCTATTAAGGAGCTTTTGTATAATGAAAAAAAGGCGATGGATACCTCCAACTTAACCATCGTTTACAGAAACGCGCGCCGGCTATTAGGCCTGGTAGATCAGTTACTTCTTTTCAAAAAGGCCGAATCAGAATCTGATCAGCTAAGAATAAATGATGTTAATATAGTCGATTTGTGTAAGGAGGTTTATTTATGTTTTGTACATGAAGCAAAAAGAAAACAGATCCATCTTGAGTTTGCATCATCAAGCGATTGCTTGAATGTTTATATAGACCGGGAAAAAACAGAGATAGTGCTGTTTAATTTACTTTCGAACGCCATGAAGTTCACCCCAAAACTCGGAAAAATTCGCATTTATGCAGAAGAATCTGAGAAGGCGGTTTCAATAATTGTTGAGGATACGGGCTGCGGAATTCCATCTGAAGTGGGCGACAGGCTTTTTAGCCGGTTTTACCAGGTATCTGATTTGGCCAGTACATCAAACGGTGGATTTGGGCTCGGACTTTACCTTGTTAAAAATTTTGTAGAGCGTCAGGCCGGAACCGTTGAATATCACAGTGAGGCAGGAAAGGGGACAGCCTTTACAATCACTTTAAAAAAAGGGAAAGTACATCTGAAAGATCAGATTATTTCAGAACAACCAACAACTACTTCCGAGTTTTTACAGGAGCTGATAGATTCTGAAACTACAGCCAGTGATATAATATCCACGGAAGATCCAGGTGAGGAGGTATCAGTGTCTGAACTCAAGACGCTGCTAATTATCGATGACCACGAGGATATGAGAGAATACCTCCGCCAGATATTTAAACTTGAATACAATGTTCTTGTAGCTCCAAACGGTGAGGATGGGATCAAAATTATTAATGAGCAATGGCCCGATATAGTGATATGCGACGTAATGATGCAGGGTATGACCGGAATAGAAGTTTGCGCCGCTATTAAAGAGAATATGACCACCTCTCATGTCCCTGTTATCCTTTTAACCGCGAGTGCATCAAACGAGGTTAAATTAAAGGGCATTGAAGGTGGCGCAGATGATTATATCGGAAAACCTTTTGACAAAGATATCCTAAAAGCAAGAGTTAGCGGACTGCTTAAAAGCCGAAATACACTTCAGCAATATTTTTATAATGAAATTACGCTGAACAATAACCCGCACACGATATCTATAGAATACAAACGATTCCTGGATTCCTGTATCCGGATTGTGGAAGAGCATATCACTGATCCTGATTTTAACCTGCAATCCTTAGCATCCGAATTAAATATGTCTTATTCGGGGATCTACAAGAAAATTAAAATGATTTCAGGGCAGCCGGCCAATAGCTTCATAAGGGCTATCAGGTTGCGAAGAGCCGCGCAGTTATTTGTTCACAGCGATTTAAATATATTGGAAACCGCTTACGCCGTTGGAATAAAAGACATCAAATATTTTCGCGAACAGTTTAAGAAGGTGTTTGATTTAAAACCTTCCGAATACATCAAAAAGTTCAGAAAGAATTTCAAAAATGCCATGGTTAACCAAGGGGCCGAAAGGAAATAAACCGATAGATAGCCGCTTGGTCATCCTCCATCTGAAAATGTAAAAAGAACATTTTTCAGTTGGCAATCTATTGCTCGTCGTATACAGATATCTTCTTTAGCTTAGCCGAAAACTTCGAAAAAGAACTTTTTAGCCTGTTTTTAGCGGTTTGTCCCTTCAATTTGGCTGGTTACCCCCCTTTTTATTAATTGATTTTACATTCATTTTAGCACATCAGCTAATAACCAAAATATCAGGTAAGCATAATTGCTACCATGTTATTTTCAGTGATGCGCCAATTAGTAAATCAATAACACTTACATATTTTTTAATGAGATCATTTACTCTTTTTTTTATAGCGGCCATTTTGTGTGTTGGTAACCTGGCCAAAGCTCAATCTAAACATCAATTTACCTTAGGAGATAAAGACTTTCTTTTAGATGGAAAGCCTTTCCAGATGATTTCCGGCGAACTGCATTATCCCCGGATTCCAAGAGAAGCCTGGCGCGACAGAATGAAAATGGCAAAAGCTATGGGACTTAATACCATAGGTACCTATGTTTTTTGGAACCTGCATGAACCTCAGAAAGGGCAATTTGACTTTTCGGGTAACAATGACATCGTTGAGTTTATTAAAATAGCCCGGGAGGAAGGTTTATGGGTGATTTTGCGCCCAAGTCCTTACGTATGTGCCGAATGGGAGTTTGGTGGCTATCCCTATTGGCTGGAGAATGAAGATGGGTTAATTGTCAGAAGTAAAAACGCTCAGTATTTAAGCGAATACGAAAGTTATATCAAAGAGTTGGGCAAAAGATTGTCGCCATACCAGGTAAACCACGGTGGTAACATCCTGATGGTGCAAATTGAAAATGAATACGGATCATATGGTGCTGATAAGGAGTACCTGGCCATTAATCAAAAAATGTTTAAGGATGCCGGGTTTGATGGGTTGTTATATACCTGTGATCCGGCTACTGATCTGGTAAAAGGCCATTTGCCGGGTTTGCTTCCGGCAGTTAATGGTTTGGATGATCCGGCTAAAGTAAAGGAACTTATCAATCAAAACCACAATGGCAAAGGGCCTTATTATATCGCCGAATGGTACCCGGCCTGGTTTGACTGGTGGGGCACAAAACATCATACAGTACCGGCAGATCAATATACCGGTAAACTGGATTCGGTACTCGCAGCCGGGATCTCTATAAATATGTACATGTTTCATGGCGGTACGACAAGAGGCTTTATGAATGGGGCCAATTATAACGACCAATCTCCCTTCGAACCTCAAATCAGCAGTTATGATTATGATGCGCCGCTTGACGAAGCCGGAAACCCCACGCCCAAATTTGTAGCCTTCAGAAATGTAATTCAAAAGCATTTATCAGCTGGTACTAATTTGCCGCCTGTTCCTTTGGCAAAGCCAACCATTTCGATACCCAAAATTGAGCTTGAAAATGTAGCCGGCCTTAACGACTTAAAGCCTGAAGGCAAGAGCAGCGAAAGCCCGCTAACCTTTGAGGATATGAAGCTTGATTATGGTTTTATGCTATATCGTACAAAAATTGAAGGCGGAAAATCAGGTGTCCTAAAGGTGAAAGAACTTAGAGATTTCGCTGTAGTGATGATTAATGGGAAAACGGTCGGGAACCTGGATCGCCGTACGGGGCTGGACAGTATGAGCCTCAGGCTGCCCGATGGAACTGTAACACTGGATATTTTGGTTGAAAACCTCGGTCGCATCAATTTTGGTAAATATTTATTACAGAATAAAAAAGGCATTGTGGGCAAAGTGATTTTTCAGAATAACGAAGTGAAAAACTGGCAAAATTTCCCTTTGCCTTTTAATACATTGGGGCATTACACCCCAAAAATAGATTTACTTGATTTAAATGCGCCTGTTATGAAAAAGGGCACCTTTTCCTTATCTGTATTAGGGGATGCTTATCTTAATATGACTCATTGGGGCAAAGGAGTGGTGTGGATTAACAGGCACAACTTAGGCAGGTATTGGAGAACAGGCCCTCAGCAAACCTTATATGTGCCCCGCGAGTGGCTGCATACCGGGAAAAACGAAATTTTAATTTTTGAACTGCTAAAGCCCGGAAACAAAGAGATATCCGCATTGAGTAAACCTATTTTAGACCAGTTGCAATAAATACGATACGATTTTTTATTTTGATATGAAATACACAAGAATTACGATAAATATTGCCTTATTTGTTTTCTTCTCGTTTAGCAGCCAATTGACAGTTTTGGCGCAAAAAAGTGATCGGAAACCTAATTTAGACTACAAAGGCTACCTGTTTACATACTTTACCGGCAATCAAAAAAGCGAGGAAGCCATCCGCTTCGCAATCAGCACAGATGGATATCATTATTGGGCGTTAAACCATAATGAGCCGGTTGTAAATAGTTCGGCGATCAGCGAAACCGGTGGTGTCAGGGACCCTCATATATTGCGATGCGCCGACGGGAAAACATTTTATATGGTTGCCACAGACATGGTTTCGGCTAACGGCTGGAATTCCAATCGTGGGTTGGTGCTGCTTAGGTCAAACGATTTGATCCACTGGTCATCTTCGCATATTAACTTTCAAAAACGTTTTTCGGGTCAGGATAGCCTTTTGCGTGTGTGGGCGCCACAAACCATTTACGACGATGTTGCTAAAAAATATATGGTTTACTTTTCTTTAAAATACGGTAACCAACCGGATAAGATACACTATATATATGCCAATAATGAGTTTACCGATTTTGAAGGTGAACCTAAGCAACTATTCTTTAGTCCGGATAATGCAGCTTGTATTGATGGCGACATAGAGAAAAAAGACGATACATATTATTTGTTTTTCAAAACAGAAGACCGTGTACCGGGCATTAAAATCGCTGTTTCCAAAAGCTTAACCAGTGGTTACAAGCTTCAAAGCGACGAATATGTTCAGCAAACTACCCGGCCGGTTGAAGGGGCGGGTACGTTTAAGTTGAACGATGGTACCGGATTTATTTTGATGTATGACATGTATACCAGCGGCCTTTACCAGTTTACAAAATCTACCGACCTGAAAAACTTTAAGGTTATAGATGAAGAGGTATCTATGAATTTTAAGCCGCGGCACGGTACAGTTATGCCTGTTACATCAGGTGAAATGAAGAAACTGATTAGCCGGTTTATGCCGGTGGACGCGGTTCTTCAAAGCATTAAGGGGGAGGGGTTGGCTGTTGACCAATTAGTAATTGATACGGTTAAAAAGGAGGTTCGTATGCCGTTGGCGTCAGGCTCAAACCCCAGACTTTTTAAACCACTATTTGTCGATCTGCCGGGGGGATCCATAAAGCCGTGCAAAAAGGTAGATTTCTCCAAAGGTGCTGTGCCATATCGCATTACAATCATCGGGCATAAGCCGGTAATTTATAAGCTATCAACAACGGAGGTATCGCTGTCTAAAGCTCCCGGATATGAAGGTTCGTAAGTAGATCTCGATTTTTTAATAATTTAAAAGAGGTTGTGCTATTCAAAAGGCTCAGCCTCTTTTTTTTACGAAGCTTTACTGTAACTATCTTGATAAATGTGTTGTCTTACTTGCAACCAAAATGATCACCATTATGAATGCTAAGCCTTACCTTTTTTTTGCCGTTGCTGTTGTATTAATATTTAACCAGTTCGGCCGCGCCGTGGCACAAGACATGCCCGGTAAACGCGATTCTATCAATTCGGTTGTATTAAATGAAAAACGGGTTATCCAGGTTATACTGCCCGATGGCTATAAAGCCGGTTCAGCAACTAAATACGATGTATTGTATATAACCGACGATTGGAATATTAAACTGGGGCGCGATATTCAGCATTTTATAGCAGATGAGCATACGATGCCACCAATGATCATTGTTGGCGTATTAAATACTGACCGTAGTAAGGATTTTTTACCTACGCATAATGGAGGAAATAAAACATCAGGTGGGGCTGATAAATTTTTGAAATTTTTTAAAGATGAGCTGATACCTTACATTGATAAAACCTATCCGTCTGATGGTGATAATACCTTGTTCGGCCACTCATTCGGCGGGGTGTTTGTAACTTATGCCTTGTTAAATGAGCCGCAGCTTTTTAGTAATTATATTGCCGGAGACCCCAGCTATTGGTGGGACAATGGCGTTATGCTAAAACAGGTTAAAGAAAAATTACCTTCGCTGGCGGGTAAGGGAAAGGCGCTTTATATTGGCGGCCGTGAGGGACAGGGAATGAAGGAAATGAATATTAATGCAATGGATAGCCTCCTGAAAAAAGATGCGCCGGCAGGTTTTGATTGGGTGGTAAAAGCTTATCCCAAAGAGTCGCACGGTACCGTAAGGCTTAAAAACATGTACGACGGTTTGAGATTTGCCTATAGCGACTATGGCGGTAAACCGTTGGAGTTTCATCCCTCAAACGGAATTGTGCTAAAAAGCAAACCAATAAAGATTTGGTATTTCGACGATACAACAAAAGTGCATTATACCTTTGATGGTTCAGAGCCATTGTTAACATCGCCTGTGGTAAAGCCCGAGTTAGAATTATCAGGCGCGGCTAAAGTTACCATGCGACAGATAGCCGGTCGTGCAAAATTCAACAAAACTACCAGTGGCGAATTTAAAGAGGGCAATTACCTGCCTGCAAAATCGCTAAAAAAGGGCTATCAATCAGGTGGATTTCATTATGCTTATTATGAGGGACAATGGGATAAGCTACCCGATTTTAAGACTTTGAAACCTGTTAAAGAAGGCGTAGCCGATAGTACTTTCAGTATCGATAAACAGCCCCGCCAAAACAATTTCGGTTTAGTTTTGGACGGACAAATAGAAGTTAAACAGGATGGCTATTACATATTTGGATTAGGCTCGGATGATGGCTGCAAAGTGTACCTGGATAACAATCTTATGATTGATCTTGATGGTTTGCACGATGGCGATATCGAACGATCATATATTGTCCCTCTGAAAAAAGGATTTTACCCTTTACGAATAGAGTATTTTCAAAAAGAAGGTGGCCGTAAGCTTGAACTGGTGTATGTAACGCCCGATAATATTGCCAAAAAGAAAATAACACCAATTCCTTACGCGTTGCAGTATGGACAGAGATAGGTTTCACGCCTGAAAATCATTCGCTTTTTTATAAGCTTGATACATATTTATATTAAAACCCGCACTTCAATAGAGGCGCGGGTTTTTACGTTAAGATAATACTATGTCCGGGATGCTCAGCCGTTACTTTGTTTCCAGTTGAAGAATGGTAATGGAGTATGGCTCAAACGCATAATTAAATGAATTTTTAACTCCATTGAATTTTGAGTTTACAGGTACAATCTTTTTGGGTTCTGTAATGGTATTGGTATCTTCGGGCTTATCCGCCTTCATGGTAATTACCTTAGCAGCCGGTTTAACTTTTGTTGCTCCGTTTAGCTCAAGATCAATGTTTTGTGCCGTCGCCAGGCAGTTCACAACTTTTAAATACACAGTACCTGTTTTACTATCACGGGTTGCAACGTAAAACAATCCGGGATAAGTTTTAGGCTTTACAGATGCCAGTGAGTCTTTGTGGTTCAGTTTCTGAAGCTGGGTAGGAATGCCCTCGCCCTGAATGGCTATTATTTCATCACCTTTGTAGGTATTGAACATTTGCTGTGCGTAATATGATGGTGACCCATAGCTGCTAAGTGTATTATACCCGATAAGATCTGATGCCCATTGCATTCCGCCGGGATTTACGTTAACAAATAAAGGTGCGGAGCATGACATGATAACGATGTCTGAATTACGTTCCATTCCGGTCATCCAGGCCGCATCACCTAATGCCGAGTTGAAATTTGGGGTTGGAGAGCCCTCTCTTGTTGCCCATTCGCCAACAAAAACCTTAGGACCCTTACGGTCATAGTTGTCATAATGGTCGGCATCGCTTTCCATTTCAAATGCATTTCTGTAATAATGTTCATCAACAACATCTGCCTTGCTGGCATCAAACGGGTATCTTGTGCCAAGCCAATCTTTACCGCCCATGGTTGCAACTACCTGCATGTTTGGGTATTTTGCTTTAATGGCATCTGCAAATTGCTCAAAACGGCCATTGTAACTTGTGGATTTGTCAAAACCATCCTCATTACCAACTTCAACATAATGAAGGGGGAAGGGGGCCGGATGCCCGTCTTGTGCCCTTTTTTTACCCCAAGCGGTGGTGGTATCACCTGTTACGTATTCTATTTCTTCCAGCGCCTCATCAACAAATGGCTTTAATAGCGGCCCTTTTTCCAGATAGTCGCCATTAAGTGCATAGCCCGCAAATACGGCTAACAAAGGTTCCATGTGCAGGTCCTCACACCATTCCAGGTATTCCAGCAATCCCATACCGTCAGAGGAGCGGTATCCCCAGGTGCCCATATGCCCCGGACGATAATCTATCGGTCCTAAGGTTTTTTTCCAATCAAAGCGGGTTGAAAACATCCCGCCTTCAAGATAGTTCCCGCCCGGGAGTCTTAAAAACGATGGTTTCATATCTGCCAGTAGCTGCATGATATCCGGGCGGTTGCCGTTGGTTCTGTTATTAAAGGTAGGAGGGAACAGGGATACAAGCGAGAAGAAATAACTTCCGGCTGTTGCAGGCCTGAGCACAAGCCTTGTATCTGCAGCCGGCTTTGCTGTTTGTGCCGTAGTAAGCGTGTAGGTGAATTTTTTCCATGAACTGCCTATGCCCATAATTTCGGCCTTTGCATAAACTGTTTTGCCGTCAGTTGATTCGATGCTGGCGCTGATAGCTGTTTTCGCAGCATTTTCTGTAAAAGCGTAAAAGCTTCCTTTGTAAGTTGTTGTGGGTTTTACCGGGATGCCCCAGAAACCATCATTCGCAATGCCAGCAGGTGTATTTGCTGAGGTAGTTTTGAGATGAAGACTGACTGGTAAAGCCTGGTTTACCGGGTGTTTGGTATCCAGTTTCATCGATGCACTGTCGCCGTCTGCTTTAATCAGAAACCAATGATCAGCTTTGTCGGCATGATCGCGAAATGCCCTGTTGCGAACAAGTTCCCCGTAAATGCCCCCGTCATATGAGTAATTGATTTCCTCGGTCATTAACCCGTAAAGACGCGGGCTAACATGAGCGGCGGCACGGCTTAAGTCGAGCGTTAGTTTTGGTTTGGTTTGTCCATAAAGCAGCGACGGCGAAAGAAGGCCGTTCAATACAATGCCTAATGGCAAGAGCAATCTTTTAAAAGTTAACATGGTAATAGGTTATATTGGATTTATATATAAGCAGCTTTGTTCGGTGGAATCAACAGGCCCGGGAAGTCTTCCTGGCTTGTTGTTTTGGTAATAAATGTTTTTAAAAAACGTTCCAAATCTCACCTTGGAACGTTCATTATTCAACTAAATCTGACCAATCTCATGATCAAATATTTTTATTACAGACACCACCACAGTCCTGTTTCTGTTGTTTGGCTTAATTTATGTTATAATTGTTTTAAATACAATTATAAATTTAATTTGTGATTTTTTTCAATGTTTTTGCATTAAATTTTTGATTTGAATTTATTTACTAAAATAATGATTGTTGTTTTAACATTAATTAAAAGATATGCGGCTTTGCGATTACTATCGTTTAACCTGATTGTTTACAATTTGATTAAGAGCGAAAATAGATATCAGCTAATTGCAGCAAACCCAGATTTTACTAAATTAATACAACATCTGTTCAGGGAGAATCTCGTTGAATATCGTTAGCCTGCCTTTTCTAACCTGATAAGTAGTTAATTGATGAACATTTAAAGGATTTGGAAACAATTACATAATAACGAATCTATGGTAACAATGTATTTGCGCGTTGCTTATAAAATTTAATTAATAAATATTATATATTAGCTTTTGTGAAACCTACAACCGCCTTATGAATAATGTTTATGGAATTAACCTGATACCGGATAATGATACAGAGCGAATTGCAGCGTTAGAACGTTACCAGATCTTTAATTCACACCGGGAGAAAGCCTTTGATAGTATATGCGAGCTTGCATGTGAATTGTTCTCATGTCCCATCAGTCATATCTCTTTTTTGAATGCGGATACCGAGTTTATTAAAGCAGAGGTTGGCCTGAACGGGCTTCAATATGTGAGCCGGAGTGTGGGTTTTTGCTCGGTGGCGATACTTCAGCCTGAATTGCTCCTGGTTGAGGACACGCATAAACACGAACTTTTTGTTAACCATCCTTACGTGACTGATAAATTGCGGATCCGGTTTTATGCCGGGGCACCCATAATTACGCCAGACGGTTATATTATTGGTACGATGTGCCTCATTGATACCGAGCCCCGTTCACTTGCCGAAAAGGAAAAAAAGCTTTTAAAAAAACTTGCGGACGTGGCGATGGAACAAACACAGCTAAGGTTAGATAATCTTTCGTTGTTACAGCAACGGGACGAATTTATTGCCATAGCCAGTCATGAAATGCGCACTCCGGTTACGGCTTTAAAAGCTGCGATTCAGGTTTTACATACCCATCAGGATGGCCCCGTTGGTTTGCAAAAAGCAATGGTTGAACAGGCTAACAGGAGTGTGAAAAAACTTACGTATTTGGTGAATGATCTGTTTGATACAAGCCGGCTTGCCGCGCGAAAATATAATCTCGAAAAAACGTTTTTCGATTTAGGAGAGCTTATTAGTAACTGTTGCGATTTTGTAAAGGTTTCCGGCAAACATGAACTGGATATTGAAGGTGATCTATCCGTTCAAATATTCGCTGACAAGGAAAAAATAGAACAGGTATTGGTTAACTTGGTAGAAAATGCGATAAAATACGCCCCGGATTCCCCGGTTATTTTAATCCGGATACACCAATTGACGGATGTTGTACGCATTTACGTTACAGATAGAGGCCCCGGCATTGGGCCTAATCAATTGCCCCATATCTTCAAGCGGTATTTCCGTTCAGAAAATGGCGCACCCCAGGCCGGGCTGGGGCTGGGGCTATATATCTGCGCCGAGATTGTGAAACAACATGGCGGTGAAATCGGGGTTGAAAGCGAACAGGGGATCGGCAGCACTTTCTGGTTTACGATACCGGTAGCAGCCTGAAGCAATATACAGCCGGATTGGAATATTCATTTACGTACTTCCATAAACAGGTAACAAAGATCCTCTGTTGTTTTCAGGGTTTACACATAGGAGCCCGGATGATGAAATATCTTCAAAAAGGCTGATGAAGAGCACCGCTTACTCTCCAATATATACGTTCAAAGCATTCAAAAATGCTGTTTTTTGTGTATGCAAACGTTTGTTTGAAGTTAAATACAATCTGATATCATGAATAAGCTTACAGGCTTTATTTTTTTTAATAATATCCGTTAAATGTGGTTGACAGAATTTATTAAGAGGGTAGTTTTTATATGTTATAACGATATTTTTAGTAGTTGTACCATAAAGCTGAGCAAGGAGCATCCATTTGAACACAAACGTTTGCGGAGTGTTTGTGACCCTTTAATTTTCAGAAAGGAAAACCGATAACCTAACTTCCAATATTCTTTAAGATTTAATAACAAGCCGTTAATGATTTGATCATGTATTGCGTTATGCCAGCCAATGCTGATTAAAGCTACGCTTTTGCTAAAAACGGACCGTGTTTTAAAATATTAGGCAATGACAGGTTATGATAATTTAACAGATAATGATCTGATCGTTCTGCTAAAAGAGAGCGATCATTTAGCCTATGCACAGATTTACGACCGTTATAAATATATCCTTCACGCGCATGCGGTAAACAAACTTCGTGATAGGGAAGAAGCCATGGATATTATCCAGGAGGTTTTTACCTATTTATGGGCAAAGCGGCAGCATATTGAGTTTACAGGAAATTTACCCGGTTACCTGTATGGGGCCGTTCGGAATGCCATATTAAATAAAATAACCCGCGGCCAGGTACAGGAAAAGTATCTTAATTCCATGAAATCGTTTTCACTGCGTGAATGTGTGGTAGCCGATTACAGGGTGCGGGAAAATCAGTTGAAGGCGCATATTGAAAAAGAGATAGCGATGTTGCCGCCTAAAATGAAACAGGTATTTGAACTGAGCCGAAAAGAACACCTGAGCCATAAAGAAATTGCCTGGAAGCTGCAGATATCAGAGCAAACAGTAAGTAAGCAGATCACCAACGCCCTGCGGATCCTGAAAGTAAAATTGGGTATCCTGGCCTGCCTGCTTATGTTATTATATCGTTAATTCCCTTCAAAAAAATATTTCAATTTCTTCTACCTGTTCTCGTTCCTGACATTTCCTTACTAATAATTAAGGCATTAAAAACCTTTAATGAGGATGGAAGAACGTGAATTAAATGAATTGCTGGCACGCTACAGGGCTGGTAATGCCACTCCCGAAGATAAAGCTTTTTTAGAAAGCTGGTATCGTGAACATAATGAGGCATCTCCATTTTTAATGGATGATGAAGAACGTGAAAATGATGTTGACGAGGTTTGGGAGCGCATAAAAAAGGATCCAGGATCTAATAACCGATCATATTTATGGTACGGCATGGCTGTCGCGGCCTCGTTGGCCATATTTGTTTTGGTTGGTGGTTATTTCTTATCGTATAAAAAAGGGTCGGAAACATCTGGCCGCTTAGCCAGTAATGACGTAGCACCCGGGAAAAATCAGGCTACCCTCACGCTGGCAAATGGTAAAAAATTGATATTAAGTCAAACGCTTAATGGCCAGCTTGCCAATGAAACCGGGGTCACCATTAGTAAAAACAGCAAGGGTGAGCTTATTTATACCACAAGTCACAATGCTAAACCTACCGGCTCTGTAATGCAATTTAACACCCTGAGCACTGCTATGGGCGAACAATACCAGGTTGTATTGCCCGATGGTACCCACGTTTGGTTAAACGCAGGTTCTTCGCTTAAATATCCCGTAACATTTGCAGGTAATGAACGCCTGGTAGAGCTAATTGGCGAAGCCTATTTTGAGGTGTTTCATAATAAAGCGGCTCCGTTCAGGGTAAAAACCCGGCAGCAGTTGGTAGAAGTATTAGGCACACATTTTAATGTTAACGCTTATACCGACGAAAAAGCTACTGCTACCACATTAATTGAAGGCTCGGTGAAGGTTACAGCAGCGACAAATCATCAAAACATAGTTATTAAGCCCGGGCAGCAGTCTACAGTTAGTACCCGTATTTTGAATGTTGAGGAAGTGGATACCGACGATGCTGTTGCCTGGAAAAACGGATACTTCCAATTTAGTGATGAAAATTTGGAAAGCATCATGAAAAAAGTATCCCGCTGGTATAATGTTAAGGTTGAATTTAAAGATAGATCTCTGCAGGCCTTGAATTTTAGCGGTACGGTATCAAAGTATAAAAATGTATCGCAGGTTATTAAAACGCTTGAGCTAACTAATGTAGCCCATTTCAAGGTTCAGGATAATGTGATAGTTATAACCAATTAACCCATAAACCAATTAACCAAATGAACAAGAAGCAGAAATTCCCATAAAAAGCTAAAAAGACCGGGTAATCAGTCATGAAAACAGGGGTGTTGGAAGCACCCCTGAAAAGTCATCTGATTAAACCGAACAAGTGTGTCGAATACCATTTCTAACTTAAACAGATACCCAAATGTATAAATTTTACCCTGAATTTTTACGTTGGCTGCAATGCCGCGTACCAGAATTACTGTTGATGATGAAACTTACCATTTTTTTATTATTTGTCACGATGATGCAGGTAAGTGCTTCATCTTTTGGCCAAAAACTTAATCTCACACAAAAAGATGTGACATTAAAACAGGTTTTTAAACAAATAAAAAAACAAACCGGCTATGACGTACTGTACCAGGCCGGTAAGTTGAACGCTTCATCAAAAATTGATGCCAGATTTGTTAACGCATCTTTAGATGAGGTTATTAAACAATGTTTGATGGGCACAGCGCTTGATTATACGTTCTTCGAAAAAACCATAGTGATCAAAGCCGCCGAAAAGCAGGATGAGAACCCGGTGATTCAGCCTTTCCCCGTTATTAGTGTTGTAGCCAATATCAATATAAAAGGTACTGTGGTTAATGCAGCGGGGCAGGTACTTCCGGGTGTTACCATCAGGGTACAGGGCGGAAACAGGGGCACGGTTACTGATGCCGAAGGAAAGTTTGAACTGAAAAATATCCCGCCAACCAGTGTACTGGTTATTTCATCAATAGGATACGAGGATCAGCAGGTGCCTGTTGCTAATCAAACTACATTAACCATCACGTTAAAGGAAAGTTCAAAGGAACTGTCGCAGGTGGTAGTGGTAGGTTATGGTAGCCAAAAAAGAAGTGATGTTACCGGTTCAATCACCTCTATATCAAAACAACGCCTGGAGAATTTACCGGTTACCAATATCCTGCAATCTATTGAAGGCTCAGTTCCCGGAATGAACATAACTTCGGGGTCATCTGCACCTGGTTCTGTAAGCTCTATCTATGTACGTGGATTGCATTCTATTACAGCAAGTAATTCGCCGCTGGTTGTTTTGGATGGAGTGCCCTATAATGGTTCATACAACGATATCAATACCAATGATGTTGAATCGGTGCAGGTATTAAAGGATGCTTCAGCTACAGCTATTTATGGTACCAGGGGTTCAAATGGTGTGATCATCGTAACCACAAAAAGGGGTAAAACAGGCAAGCCGGCCGTACAATATAGCGCATGGGCTGGTCCCGAATATATGGCTCATGAAGTGAAGCCAATGGGGGGCGCCGAATATGTACAGAAAAACCTGGATTATGACGCGCAAGCTGGTAAAACCCCGGCGCCTGTACCTAATTTGTATGAACAGGATAATTATAAGAATGGAAAGGAAACCGACTGGATCAAGGCAATTTCGCAGCAGGGTTTTATTCAAAATCATTCCCTCAATGTATCCGGTGGTACTGCCGATGTTAAATATTATGTTTCGGGTGATTATACCCAGGAAAAGGGCATTTTAAAGGGCTATCAGTTTCATCGCTTTAACATCCGCTCAAATCTTGATGCCAATATAACATCATGGCTTAGTGCAGGGGCCAACATGTTCTTCAATAACAATAATTACGATGGCGGTAAATCCAACCTGTATATGGCTACCACCATGAGTCCGTATGGACAGGAATATAATGCACAAGGTGGTTACCAGATCTACCCGATGTATCCGGAGGCATTATATACCAATCCGTTATTGGGGCTTTATCAGCCTACCATTAACAGAAACAGAACCTGGAACGGTAACTTTTATGCAGAGGTTAAACCGGCTTTTATTAAGGGCTTTAAATACAGATTAAATACGGGTTATGCTTACAACCCTGGTATGAGCGGCGATTATACAGGCAGAAACACTGGCGATGCTATTGGCCATGCTACTATATCTAATTCAGAGGTAAACCACTGGCTCATTGAAAATATTTTTAGTTATAACCGGAGCTTCGGCAAACACACTATTGATTTTACCGGCCTATACAGTTCGCAAAAGGACTATACTTTTACCAATACGTTAAATGCCAATACCTTCATTAATGATTTAACCAATTTTTATAATGTAGGGTCGGCGCAAATTCAGCAAACTGCATCAAGTTATACACAAAGCACTTTACTATCGCAAATGGTGCGTATCAACTACAGCTACGCCGGTAAATATTTACTGACCGCTACTGCCCGTCGTGATGGTTTTTCGGGGTTTAGCGCTGCCCATAAATATGGTACTTTCCCATCTGTTGCCTTAGCCTGGAACGTAAACGAAGAGTCATTTCTGAAAGGAATATCTTCTATATCACAATTAAAGCTACGTGCTTCGTACGGTATATCGGGTAACCAGGGGGTATCATCCTATAATACCTTAACTACATTGGGCTCAACTCAATATATTTACGGCAGTACTACCACTGTTGGCTTAGTCCCAAGCGCTATCGGTAATGGCAATTTAAAATGGGAAAGTACCAAAGGCCTTAATATCGGCGTTGATTTTTCTATTCTCAGAGATCGTATCACTGGTTCTATCGATGCGTATGATACCAAAACATATAACCTGCTGCTATCCCGTAAAATCCCTTATATCACCGGATATACTACCATATTGGATAATATCGGTAAAACTGCCAACAAAGGTATTGAGTTTTCCATCACCAGCAGGAACATCAGAGGAACTAATTTTTCATGGGAAACCAACGTCAATTTCTCGGCCAACCGGAACAAATTGGTTCAATTATACGGCGATAATAAAGACGATATCACCAATAATCTTTTCCTCGGCAAGCAATTACAGGCTGTTTATGATTATAAGCTAATAGGCATATGGCAAAAAGGAGACGATTTTACTGTTGACCCCAGCGCCAAGCCCGGCGACCTGAAGTTTGCCGATTTAAATGGCGATGGCAAGATCAATACTGCTGATCGTACTTATCTGGGTTCAAGGCTGCCTAAATACATTGCCGGCATGACCAATACGTTCAGGTATAAAAACTTCACTTTAAGCGCGTTTATACAAACTTTTCAGGGGGCACTTAAACCCAATCCTATCTATGATTACAGGGATCAGGCAGGGCGTATCAATCTTCCGGCAGGGATAGGTTACTGGACTGCAGCTAACCAAAGTAATACCCGGCCATCATTGAGCTATACCAATTCAAGGCAGTATACTTATCCGGTTTCGGGCTCTTATACCCGTATTAAGGATGTTATCCTAAGTTATAATTTCCCAAAGCAGATGCTTGAGGGATTAAAAATAGCCAATTTTCAGGTTTATGCCAGCGGACGCAACATCGCTACTTTCTCCAAATGGTTAGGCTGGGATCCCGAAACCGATTTTTATAATTACGCCGGCAATCAAAGCAGCTCGTTCTATCCCCTGGTAGCCACTGCGGTTTTAGGTATCAACATTACTTTACAATAATTAAAAACTAAATCATGAAAAGATTATTTTCATTGCTTCTCATAGGTATAACAGGAATGCTTGCATTTAACTCCTGTAAAAAAAGTTTTTTGGACGAAGACATCCGGACGCAGTATACACCATCTACGCTAAAAGATGTTTTAAGCTTTGAAGCAGCGGTAACCGGGCTGCAAAAGATAGTAAGAGACCAGTATGAGGGCGATCAGGGCATAATAGCCCTGCTGCAAACCGGTACGGATGTGGCCCGTAACGGTCAAACAACATCGGCCATGGCCCCGTACGAAACTTATTCGCAGCTAAATTCGCAGGATGCGGCCTCACTTAGCTTCTGGCGCTGGGGATACCAGGTTATCAATGCCTCAAACGTAATTATACAGGCGGCACAGTCTGGCAACACGAGTTTAACTACGGCACAAGCTAATGGCTACATAGCCGAGGCAAAGTTTTTCAGGGCTTATGCCTACAATTTTTTGTCGACATTATTTGGGGGCGTGCCTTTAATAACTGCGCCAATAACCGCCCCTAAAACAGATTATGTAAGGGCTCCTTTAGATACCATCATCAATTTACAGATCAATGACCTCAATTTTGCCGCTGCAAATTTGCCCGATGCCGCCCATGTTACTGCCGAAGGCCGCATTAACAGCGCCGCAGCCGCACAATTGTTGGCTATCACTTATCTGCGGGCCAATAAACCAGCCCTTGCAGAAACCCAATTGAGCAAAATAATTACCGGCGGTGCTTACAAATTGGTAAGCAATCGTTATGGCATTAATTCGCTGTTGCCAGGCGATGCTTTTTCTGATATGTTTATTTATGGTAACATGCGCCGCAGCCAGGGAAATACCGAAGCAATCTGGGTAGTGGAAGAGGCTAATATCCCCGGCGGTTACAGCCCGACAGATCAGCACCGAAGGGTTTGGGTACCGTTTTATGTAAACATTCCGGGTATGCTGGTTGCCGACTCGTTAGGAGGGCGTGGTATTGGCCGCATCAGGCCTACCAACTGGTGGACATATAGCTTGAATTTGAATAACGATATGCGGAATTCCCGCTACAACATTCAGCGTAAGTATTACTATAATGACCCGGCATCAGCTAATTACGGAAAACCGGTTGTGGTTACTTCCAACACCGATACCATTCAAAATATATACGCACATACCACCAAATGGAACTCATACACCAGCGCCGATCCATTTGGCACTATCACCTATAAAGACCGTATTTATATGCGCCTTGGCGAAACCTACCTTTTACTGGCCGAAGCCCAGTTTAAGCAAGGTAATACAGCCGGAGCGGCTGCCGATATCAATATGCTCCGTACCAGGGCTAATGCGCCGCAGGTACAGGCATCGGATATTGATATGGATTTTATTTTGGATGAACGAGCCCGCGAACTGATAGGAGAGGAAGACAGGCGTATAACCCTGATGCGGACCGGGACTTTGGTAGAAAGGGTGAAAAAATACAACCCAACCTCCGCCGGTTCTATCAAAGATTATAATATGCTGCTGCCTATCCCGCAATCAGAAATTGACGTAAATAAAGGAGCAACGTTAACACAAAACCCGGGATATTAAAATTTAGGCTGTCTTAATGCGGGTTTAAGATAGCCTGTTCAATTAAACATAAGAGATATTAGTGATGAGGAGATCTGGTACGATGAAAAAGATATTATTGATTATAATTACTGCATGTTGTTACTTTCTGGGCAGTAGTGTACATGCCCAGGAGGTAACATCTCCGGAAAAAAAGATAATCCAACTGCAACATGGCGCCCATAGGCTGGGGCGCAGAAATGATGCAGACATGGCCCGGTGGAGGGCTTATGGTTTGGGGCAATTTATTCATTGGGGCTTATATTCAATACCTGCGGGTGAATGGAACGGCAAAATGTATAACGGCGCGGCCGAATGGATCAGGACCTGGAAAGAAGTATCGCCGCAGGCTTATGACTCGTTAATTTACCGCTTTAACCCAACAAAATTCAACCCGGATTCATGGGCCGCAGTGGCTAAGCAAATGGGGGTGAAGTATGTTACCATTACCACCAAACATCACGATGGATTTTGTTTATGGCCCAGTAAATTCACCGATTTTACGGTAGCTAATTCGCCTTATAAAAAAGATATTATCGGTCCGCTGGTAAAGGCTTACGATAAACAGGGGATAGATGTGATATTATACTTTTCCGTTATGGATTGGCACAATCCCGATTGGCAGTATGATATCAAAACCCGTGATGATAGCATCGCCTTTAATCGTTTTAAACAATTTACCCGTAACCAGCTGCTTGAGCTGTTAACGCGGTATCCATCGGCTAAAGGACTTTGGTTTGATGGTACCTGGGATAAATCATGGGTTAAACAAGCGGCTTTTGCCGACTCTTTGGAAACCGAAATGCGAAAACTACACCCGGGTCTGATCATAGGCAGCCGCTTTCGGGCTGATGAATATGGTAAACGCCATTTCGACTCGAACGGTAACCTGATGGGTGATTACGAGCAAGGCTGGGAGCGCAAAATTCCGGAAAAAATAACGGACGTTCACGGCAATGACTGGGATTGCGTAATGACTATTCCCGAAAATCAATGGGGCTACGCCAAAACATGGCAGGGGCATATAAAAACCGCCGACGAGTTGCTGGAGATGCTGGCTAAATGTGTTTCGCTGGATGGTAATTTTGTACTCAATTTTGGCCCTAAGCCTGATGGAACCCTGAGAGCAGAAGAACTTAGCCTGGCTAAAGCCATAGGCGATTGGATGGCCGTCAATAAAGAGGCTATTTACAACGGAGAGTATGCTGGTTTCATTAAGCAGGATTGGGGTTATTTTATAAAGAGTACCGCGAGCAACAAAATATATATGCTGGTATTCAATATACCTGTGTCGGGATTGTTAAGGGTAGTCACTCCATCACATACGGTGATCCGGAAAGCGTATGGCCTGGATAATGCGGTTTCCAATTATACGCCTGAAGAAATAGGCGCATCCACATATTTTATTCACCTTAATCAGCAAACAACTCCTAAAAAACCTTTTGTTATTGTTTTAGAAACAGGTGAAGCGGCAAAAGGCCAAACCGGTGGCTATGAAAAAGCAAAAACCTAAGCAGGCATTATAAATGAATATGAAATATAATTGTGTAAAATACCTTTTGTTATTAATTACAGCCGTTTGCTTTAACAATGAACGCAGCGCCGCGCAACAAATTCCAGCAACTTCCCGCCAGCTTATACCTTTTAATCAGGACTGGCAGTTTAAAAAGGCTACCTATAAAACTAACATCGCATTAGCTACTGCCGACTGGCAAAACGTCTCCGTTCCGCATACCTGGAATAATAAGGATATCCAGAAAGGAAAAGGTTTTTATATGGGCGATGCTTTTTACAAAAAAGACTTTAAAGCAAATAACGACTGGAAAGGCAAACGTGTTTTTATTCGTTTTGAAGGGGTGGGTACAGTTGCAGATGTATACGTAAATAATAAACTGATTGGGGAGCACAAAGGGGCTTATGCTGCTTTTTGCTTTGATATCAGTAACTCGCTGCGGTATGATACGGTTAACACTATACTGGTAAAAGTAAATAATGAAGAACGGCCGGACATTATTCCCATTAATAATAAACTGTTTGGTGTGTATGGAGGCATTTATCGCCCGGTAAACTTAATTGTAACGGGTAAAATCAATATCAGTACAATTGATTATGCTTCGCCCGGTATTTATATTAAACAGGATGTAAATGCCAAAAAAGCTAACCTGAGCGTAACTGCTAAAATTGAAAACAAAGAGGCCCAAATACAGGAGGTAACCGTGAAAACGATAATCAGGGATAGGGGCGGCAAAATAGTAAAAGAAGTACAGCAAAGCGAACTGGTGAAGCCGCAAGGTATAAACATAGTTGCGCAGCAATTATCATTAAACAACCCTCATTTATGGAACGGCCGAAAAGATCCTTATCTGTATTCGCTTACTACATCAATTATTAAACAGGGAAAAACAATTGATGAAGTTACCCAGCCGCTGGGGCTAAGGTATTTTTCAGTTGTGCCAGGCAAAGGATTTTATCTTAACGGGCAGCCTTATCGTTTATATGGTGTTTGCCGCCACCAGGAGTGGCAGGATTATGGGAGCGCCCTGAGTAATGAGCAGCATAAGGCTGATCTGGATATGATTTATGAGATAGGGGCAACTTCCATCCGTTTTGCACACTATCAACAGGCCGAATATATTTATTCCAAATGCGATAGTATGGGCTTTGTGATTTGGGCCGAAATTCCATTTGTAAACGCAGTATCAACCCAGGAAGGGGAGAACGCTAAACAGCAGCTTACCGAATTGATAAGGCAGAATTATAATCACCCGTCAATTTACAACTGGGGTTTGCACAATGAAGTTTATTCCAGCTCGGCAGATGGTTTTGTGCCGGTTTTAACACGTGAGCTTAATGATATTGCCAAAACGGAAGACCCCGGTCGTTTTACCGCGAGCGTGAGTGGCTACGGGGAAATGGACCGCCCCTCAAACCTGGCCGCCGACATTCAGGGTATCAATCGGTATTACGGCTGGTACGAAGGTAAAATACCTGATCTGGAAGACTGGGTTACCGGACTGGAGAAAAATTATCCCGATCATAAAGTTGTGCTCTCCGAGTACGGAACGGAGGCTAACGTAAACCAGCAACAGGAAAATGTTGGCGAAACGGGCGATCCGGGTGCTCAATTTTGGCCGGAGACCTATCAAACCAAATTTCATGAAATACAATGGGGTATTATAGCCAAACATTCTTACCTGGTAGCATCATATGTTTGGAATATGTTTGATTTTTCGGTACCATCGGCAAATGGCGGTGGCGTACCTGCCCGTAACATGAAGGGATTGATCACCTATGACCGTAAAATAAAGAAAGATGCATTTTACTGGTATAAGGCTAACTGGAGCGAGGAGCCAGTACTTTACATCAGCGGCCGCCGGGATTCGGTAAGGGTTGAGGCTACAACAACTGTGAAAGTGTTCTCCAATTTAAAAAATGTTAGCCTGTATCTTAATAATCATAAAATTGCCCAGCCTGAAACGGGGACTACCCGGTATGATCTTGTTTTTAAAAATGTACATCTGCAGCCCGGGGCCAATGAGTTAAAAGCAGAAGGATACCGGAATGGTAAATTAATAACAGATCATATTACCTGGCATTTGAAATAGTAAGTGAACTTGTTTGCGGTGGAAAGTGGCAAATATGCGCAACCTTTATCGAAAGATGAAGGCTGCGCATTAATTTTTAAGGCCTTTCCTTGTCTTTTCGTAAAGCGCATAGTAATATTAAAGTTTGTGGTTGATCTCACTTATTGAGATGTTTTTTTTCTGCGGGTCCCTGACCAAAATACCCAGGATAAAACGGTCAGGCCCGCTCTGTTTTTGACGTTTCGCAACTAAAATTAAGCTAACGTAAACCTGCCGGTTTTATTTACCGGATAATTTCTATATTTGGATTTAGCGCATAAACTAAGCATTAAACCACCATGATGTTTGTGTAAACTAACCTGGAATATATAGGAAATTTAAATAACACATGGCTCCCCTTGATTTATCAGCCGACGATACCGAACTTCTGATCCTAATTAGCAACGGAAATAAGTCCGCTTTTGATGCTTTATATAACAAGTACTGGAAACAGGTTTATAATGCAGCATACAAAAGGCTCAATGATGCCGAGCGCGCGCAGGATATAGCCCAGGATGTTTTTGTGCAGTTATGGGTGCGGGGCTCCAAATCGCCAATTGAAAACTTACCGGCTTATTTGCTGGTTGCGGCCCGCAACGGGGTTTTCAAATACATGGAAAAGGAGTCGCGCTATGCAGCGCTGCCCGATACCGCCCAGGAAATTGAAAGCCCTTTAGGTCGCGCTGATGCCAATGTACTTCATGATGAATTTTTGAGAGCCTTTAATGAGCTTATAGATACTTTACCACCTCAGCAGCGCATTATATTCAATTTGCGCTTTAATGAAGGCCTCTCAAGCCAGCAAATTGCCGATCAGTTGGAAATCTCACCCAAAACAGTCCGTAATCAGATGGGGAAGGCCCTTGCTACACTTCGTAAATCACTTTTCTTACTCCATGTATTGCTTTATTTTTATCAAAGAGGTTGATAAAACGTTTTTTCTTTAATGATAATGCATTATTTTTATCAATAATGCCGATTGCTTATCGATGTTTCATTGTTTTGACTTTAAACGTACATTATTTTTAAAGAAAACATTAAAAATATTTTCAATTAACATGGGCTATTTTCATTTTGCCGACTCATGTATATATAAAGGATGTAAATGGACGAGGCGAACAAACAATATTTTATACAAATACTAACAAAATACAGGCTTGGCGAGGCTACTCAGGAAGAGATTAAATTCCTGGAGTCGTATTATAACCTGTTTGATTTAAACGATGACCTCATTACTGATGAAAATGAGGCCGACTACCTGTATCTGAAGGATGCCATTAAAGCAAACGTTGATGAAAGGATAGCACAATACGAAAAAAAGCCGGTTATGATGCCTTCAAGATCTGGCTGGATCAGGTATGCCGTGGCCGCCTCAATTCTGTTGTTTATTTCGGTTGGTGCTTACTTTTTTATTCATAACAATCATAGGGCCGATAATTTTGCGGCAAATACTTATAAAGGTATAATGCCCGGCACTAACAAGGCAACGCTCATTTTAGCCAACGGTACAACCATATCGCTTGATGATGCTGCCAATGGGCAAATAGCTAAACAGGCCGGTGTAAAAATCAGCAAAACAGCCAATGGTCAGATAGTTTATCAGGCCGATGCAACAGGGCAGGATCAAGCTGCTCAAAATACGGTTACCACACCTAAAGGCGGTCAGTACAAAATCATCCTGCCCGATGGCACTAATGTGTGGCTCAACGCCGCATCGTCAATAACTTATCCAACCGTGTTTAAAGGAGCAGAGCGTGTGGTAACACTCAATGGCGAGGGCTACTTTGAAGTAGCAAAAAACAAAGCAATGCCATTCAGGGTAAAATCGGCCTTGCAAACCATTGAGGTATTGGGTACGCATTTTAATATTAATGCTTACGTTGATGAAGCCCAGGTTAAAACTACGTTGTTGGAAGGATCGGTAAAGGTGACATCGACAACAAGCTCAATGCTTATAGTTCCGGGCGAGCAGGCGCTAATAAACCGTACAGGTAATGGTGCTATCAGTAAACAACAGGTAAACATTGATAAGGAAGTGGCCTGGAAAAACGGCGTATTCTCATTTGCAGATGAGGATATTCGCGAGGTGATGCGCCAGGTTAGCCGCTGGTATGATATTGATGTGGTTTATGAAGGCGATATGCCAGTGGAGAAATTTTTCGGTGAAATTTCAAGGAGCAGTAACCTGACCGATGTTTTCAGGATCCTGGAGCTTAACAACATGAAATTTGCGGTGGAGGGCAAAACGGTGAAGGTATCGTACAGCAAATAATATTTAACCTTAACCTTAAACTTTATACTTACTTACAACTAAACAAACTAAATGCTAATCACTAAAACAAAACTTAATGGATAAACAACTACGATAAATCTCAGACCAATCTCATATTAACAGACCAAAAGTTAACCGGAAGCCTCTCACCGCTTCCGGTTTAAAATAGGTCAGGCAGCACAAGATGTCGAAGCCCTGAGCTGCATTTTATTAACCCAATCTTATTCAAAAATATGAAATTAACTTTTCTTTACAACACCGTATGTGCAATACGGGGGGTAAAGTGCAAATTCTTATTAGTATTGAAACTCACCACTATACTGCTGCTTATTGGCGTGTTGCACTTATCGGCGGCGAGTTATTCACAAACGGTTACTATTTCAAGAAAAAATGCAACGCTTGAAACCATTTTCAGGGATATAAAGCAACAAACCGGTTTTTTGTTTTTTTACAGCGGAAAAATAAATGTAACCGATAGGAAGCAGGATGTTGATCTGAAAAACGTATCCCTTGCCGATGCTTTGAACAGCTGCCTTAAAAGCTATGAGCTTACCTACACCATAGTGAATAAAACTATAGTGATCAGGAATAAAACGCCGGAGGAGGGGCCGGTGCAACCGGGTGCAAAAAAAATAGAGGTAAGCGGCACCGTGGCCGATTCGGCAAATGCTAAAAATATGTTGCCGGGAGTAAGTATCTCCCTGAAAAAAAACAAGGTCTTTTTGGGGCAAACCAATAGTGATGGTTCGTTCAGGGTAACTGTTGATGAAGGCGAAATACTTGTATTTAGTTACATAGGTTATAACACCAAAGAAGTGAAAGCCACCGATGGTAAACCGCTGCTGATCAGGCTTGGGCAAAAAATGAACAATATCAGCGATGTGGTGGTTACCGGTTACCAGGTTATTAAAAAAGATAATTATACCGGTAGCGCTGTTGTGGTTAAAGGTGAGGATCTTAAACGCGTAAATCCCAATAATTTAATTGAAAGTTTAGCTGCATTTGATCCTTCATTCCGGATAGATCAGAATAATCTTTTGGGATCGGATCCCAACTTGTTGCCTAAAATTAACGTGAGGGGATCAACCACGCTGCCATCTTTAAATGGAGGCGTGCTTGATCGCAACAACCTTTCAAGTTCGTACAATCTGCCGGCTTTTATATTGGATGGTTTTGAAACAAACCTGCAAAAAGTAGTCGATCTTGATATAAACCGCATTGCAAGTATCACCATTTTAAAAGACGCGGCTGCTACGGCAGTTTACGGTTCGCGTGCAGCAAATGGTGTTATTGTAATAACAACCAAAGCGCCCAAGCCGGGTAAACTGCAGTTAACCTATAATTATGAACTTACCGCAACTGCACCTGATTTAACCGATTACCACGTACTAAACGCGGCTCAAAAACTGGAATACGAAAAGTTAGCCGGATTATATATCACTGGCAACTCAAACGCATATACGCAGGACCAGCTCGATGAAATGTATTACAGCAAGCTTAAAAATGTAGTTAGTGGCATAAACACTTACTGGCTATCACAACCTTTGCAAAATACATTTGGTCATAAGCATTCATTGAATGCAGAAGGCGGTGATTCTACTTTCAGGTACCGTGTGGACTTGCGTTATCAAAACACTCCGGGTGTAATGAAAGGCTCGGGGCGTACGCGGTACAGTGGTGGCATGGTATTTAACTATAATCCTAACCGCAATTTGATTTTCAGAAATGAGCTTTCCATTACGCAGGTAGATGCCGCCAACTCCAACTATGGCGACTTTACCACTTATGTGTTCATGAACCCATATTATCCTATCAGGGATGCGAGCGGCAACCTGATAAGGGAAATAGCCAACTGGAGGGTGGATACTCATGGAAAAGGTGAAGATCAATATAAAAACGAACCTGTTTTAAACCCATTATATGAAGCAAGTCTGGGTAATTTTGATAAGAATGCTTATCTCGAAGTTTTGGATAACTTTTCAATCGATTGGAAAATAACTCCTGCTTTAAGATTTATCGGTTTAGTTAGCTTAACGGATAATAAGGCTACCGCCGATAAATTTGTATCGCCGTATAGCAACACTTTTTACTTTGGACCGGCCAGTGAAATTCAAAACCGCGGCAGCTACAATTACAGTAGCAGCAATGCGCTTAATATTGATGGTAATGCCAGGTTTATTTACAACAAGCAAATGGGCGAACATGCCATTAACGCTGTATTAGGTGCTAACATTACTTCGGACAGAAATGATTCAAAAGCATTTGTTGCAAGAGGCTTCTCAAATGATAAGTTTACCAACGTAGGTTTTGCCCGTACTTATGAACCAGACGGGCATCCCGGAGGGGACATAACACTTACAAGATTGGTGGGCACTATTTTCTCAACAAACTACTCGTTTAAAAATAAATACCTGGTTGATGCATCATTTCGTTTGGATGGTTCATCTGCCTTTGGTTCCGATAGGAGGTTTGCTCCTTTTTATGCGGGAGGTTTAGGTTGGAACGTTCACAACGAGGGCTTTATGAAAAGCCTTGCTAAGGTTGTTAACAGGATGAAATTAACGGTAACCGGCGGTATGGTTGGTTCGGTCGACTTTCCGCCTTATTTATCAAAAACTACCTATAGCTATCAAACAGCAAACTGGTACTCAACCGGCATAGGGGCTATTGTAAATAATTATGGTAACGAAGCCCTGAAATGGCAAAAAACTACCAATTATGATGCGGGGCTTGATTTGGGTTTGTTTAATGACAGGGTTAACCTTTTACCGCATTACTATTATAAAATAACGCATGGGTTGGTTAATGACATCAATATAGCACCTTCAACTGGTTTTACAACCTACAAGGCAAACCTTGGCGATATGACTAATAAAGGTTACGAGCTTGCAGTAACCGTAAATGCTTACCGTGCAAAGGATGTTAATATCAACATAACGGCCAATCTGGCACATAACAAAAATACTATAGTCAAGATTTCAAACGCCTTGAAATCATACAATAACATGGTTGATACCATGCAGGCTAATACTAAAAACAATCTGCCGGGTACGCCTTTGCTCAGGTACAGGGAAGGCCTGTCCTTAAATACCATCTGGGCCGTAAAATCATTAGGTATCGACCCCGAAACCGGTAAAGAGATTTATGTGAAAAGAGATGGTACACTTACTTATGACTATGATGTAAAAGATACCCAGCCGGTTGGTGATTACACCCCTAAAGCCGATGGCTATTTTGGAGGTAATGTTACCTATAAGCAGTTTTTATTAAGCTTCAACTTTCACTATCAGTTTGGCGGGCAAACCTACAATCAAACCCTGGTAGACAGGGTTGAAAACGCCGATCCGCGGTTTAATGTGGATAGCCGTGCACTTGAAGAGCGCTGGAAAAAACCGGGTGACATTTCCTTTTATAAAAACATTGCCGATTTGGGCACTACTTACGCCACATCCCGCTTTGTACAAAAGGATAACGTAGTTGAACTAAAATCAGTTTATTTATCATACGATCTGAAACGCAACACAGCGAGAAGGCTGGGGCTCCAAACATTCAGGGTTGCACTTACAGCCAATGATATTTTCCGTTCGGCAAGTGCCGGGGTTGAGCGTGGTATTGATTATCCTTTTGCCCGCAGTTTAACATGTTCATTACAGGCTACACTTTAACAGAAACAGCAATGAAAAAATATTTATATATACTAACTGTGCTGATAGCCTTTACATCATGCAAAAAGTTTCTGGATGTAAAGCCCTCGTCGCAGATTGATCAAAGTCAGTTATTTGAAAATGAACAGGGATTTAAAGAGGCGCTTAACGGAGTGTACACCTTATGTGCAGGGCCTTCACTGTATGGCAATAACCTCACATTCGGCTACCTGGATATCATGGCCCAAAACTATGATTTTACCAATGTTGGTTATAGCAACGTTGCTGCCTTTAATTACACTTATCCCGATTTAATTAATCGCAACACCGATATCTGGAATTCGGGTTACCGTGCTATTGCCAACTGTAATTATATATTGGGCAATATTGATAAAAAGAAAAATCTTTTTACAGGGCATAATTATGAGTTGATCAAGGGCGAAGCATTGGCCGTAAGGGCTTATCTGCACTTTGATATGCTCAGGATGTTTGCCCCATCATATAAAAGCAACCCCAATGCAAGTGGTATTCCTTATGTAACTACGGTTACTATAAAAAGCACCAGGTTTTCAAGCGTGAGCCAGGCAATTGATAGTATCATTACCGATCTGAAAGCTGCAAGGCTGCTATTGCGTAGTTCTGACCCTATTGTTTCAAATTATACAGTAGGCTACCCGGGAGATATCGGCACTCCCGAAGTTTCCGATCCTGATTTGTTTATGCAAAACCGCCGTCAGCGAATGAATTATTTTACAACCTGCGGCGAACTGGCAAGGGCTTACCTGTATAAAAGTGATATGGTAAACAGTTTGGCCATGGCACAGGAAGTGATCAACTCAAAACGGTTTCCGGCAACAAACGGAACTGATTTTAATCAGAGCGATATCACCCAAAAAGACAGGATATTTTATAAAGAGCTCATTAGTTGCTGGTATATTGATGACAACCAGGCTATTAAAGATTACCTGCTGGGAGCCTTTGCAGGCGATGCGCCGTTTTTTTCGCCAACCAGCGCACAGATAGATGATATTTATGAATCTGGTGCCGACGGTGCCGATGACTGGCGGTATAAACAATGGTTTTTTAAGACTAAAATAAGTTCGAGCAGTACCGAAAGGGCGCTGCTGCAAAAATACCTTACCAACATAAAACCGGTAAAAAATCTTCATCCCCTGGTTGCACCTGCCTTACGGCTTAGCGAAATGTATTATATCGCCGCCGAAGCCAGTTTTGATACCGACCCTGCAAAGGCTATTGGCTACTATAACACTGCACGCAGAAACAGAGGCATAGGGAACGATTTGGTTAATATCCCGGCTAAAACAGATTTTATTAATCTGCTGATAAAAGAAGCGCGAAAAGAGTTTTACGGCGAAAGCCAGATATTTTATATGTACAAAAGGTTGGGTATACCCATTGTGGCTGCTTCGGGAATAAGTTACCCGGCAACTGATAAAATATTTGTGTTCCCGCTTCCGCCCGATGAAGAAGCTTTCAGAAATAACTAATAATGATGATGACGATGAAAAAGCAAATACTTTTTATACTGCTTGCAGGCGCCATGTTATTTGGATGTAAGAAAGATGCTAAGTTTTTTTACAACTCAAGCAATAATATTTACCTCAATTATCCCAACAGGGATACGCTTACCTACTCGTTTGCGTATGCCCCAACCCTTATAAAAGATACCGTTTGGGTACCGGTAATTGTTTCGGGTAAACGTAGCCAGCAAGCCCGCAGTTTTAGCCTTGGTGTGGTGGCTTCGGCTACTACTGCTGCAACACCCTTGCATTATGAGGCGTTAAAAAACTCTTACACAATGCCGGCCGATTCGGGTGTGGTGCATATTCCGGTTATTATTTATAACAATGACGCCGCTCTTGAAAATAAATCGGTGCTGTTAACTATACGGGTTTCAGGTACCGGTGATTTTACCAATAATATGCCCGATAGCTTGCGGACCAAAACTATACTTTTCTCCAATCGCCTCGAAAAACCATTTTGGTGGAACTCATGGGTAGGGGAAGTAAAGGAGTATAGCCGAACCAAGCATCAACTCTTTTTAATTACATCAGGTACCCGGGATTTGATCGATTATCTTGACTACGGCGATCCTAATTTCCAGATTCCGCGCTGCCTGTATTATATAGAAAATACACGGACATTTTTAAGGGACCCGATAAGCTGGGTGCACGATCATCCCGAAAAAGGTTACGCTATAACGTTAAAAGCTGGTACTAACGATTACGAGTTTTATTATATCAATTCGCCAACCAAGCGATTCCTGTACAAGTATTTTCCTGAAGTAAATAAGTCCTTTTTTGTTGATAGCGAAACAGGAGCGAAAATCACGATGGAGTAATTTATAAAACGGAATATCATGAAATTTAATCATATAACTATTTGTGTATTTTTTATCCTGGCCTTTTGTTCATGTAAAAAGGACCTCGGTAACTATAATTATTCGCCACCTACCGAGCCTATTGTCGTTAACCTGCAAAATGCCACGGTTGATGCTACCATCGGCGATACTTTAGTGTTGCAGCCTTATATCAGCTTTAAAGATGCAAATCCGGCCAAAGACCTTGATTTTGCCTGGAGGATCACTATACAGGAAGAAGCCCGCACTGTTGATTATACAGGCTATCCGCTCAAAATTGTTTATAACCTGAGCCCCGGCGAACGAGCTGCCAGGCTTACCGTTACCGATAAGCGCAATGGCATCAAGTATTTTTATGATTTTAAGATATCAGGCAAAACGCAGTTTTCAAAGGGCCTGACGGTTTTGAGCGTGCAGGATGGTGTAACAAAATTATCCTTTGTGAAGGCCGATACTATCGGTGTTTTAGCCGACTTATATTTTGCGCTCCATCATGAAAACTTGCCAAATAACCCATTGCAATTGTTTGCAAGGCCGGTGTTTTATCAGGCAGGCACTGTGCAGGATTATTGGGTAATTTGTGCCGATAATACCAAAAGCAGCGTGATCATTGATGGCAGTACCATGATCAAAAAAAGGGATTTTCCTGAGCAGTTTTTTTCCCCGCCGCCTGTGTTGCAGCCCGAGGCTTTTGAGGCTTCCAAGGGTTGGGTATCGGGTGTAATTAATGACAAGCTGTACCTGAGCGTTACTTCCACAGCGCCCTTTGCCGAAGACTGGGGCAAGTTTGCCAACCCGGTTGCGGGTAATTATGAGCTGTCGCCATATTTTTCAAACACCAGCAATTTCTTTTTTGGATATGATAAAAAGCGGTCGGCCTTTGTATCATTCAGCAGTGTAGGTACTTATCTGGATACAGTGTATACCGTTAGCGGAAATGCTTTCAACCCCCAAAAAATAGGAATGAAGGAGCTGCTGTTTATGAAGCCGGTATCGGGCCGCAACTATGCTTTCTTTAAAAGTAACGACGGGCAGATCTACGAATTTTCATTCAACGTTGACATGGACGACTATTCCAATACCCGTATAATTACTGCCGATGATAAGCGAATTTTCAAAGGAGCCTCATTAATAAACGCCGATACCAAATGGCAACGATCATACCTTGATGTATTTTACTTTACATCCAACGACAAAATCTACAGGTATAATCCTATAAACCAGGATCTGCGCCCGCTTGATGCAAGTTTTGGAGGCAAAAAGGTTACCATGCTCAAGCTTGATGATCATGATAACAAACTTATTGTTGGGGTTGATGGTGCCCTGATGTTTCTGGATATCAGTGTTGGTGTTAACGGAACTATCAAGCGAACGGTTACCGGCATACCGGGAGCCCCGGTTGACGAAGTGTCTAAGAATTAACCATTTATTAAAATCGATATGAAATTGATAAGGATCACAACATTCTTAATAGGCCTGCTCATGGCTTTATTAACCATTGCATCGTGCAAAAAAACAAAGAATACGGTTAAGGAAGAGGTTGACCCACCCGGTGCGCCGGCTAAAACCTGGCAGGAGCACTGGGGCCTCCATCACCAGTTGCTAAAGCGCGTTTATTATGATGATAATGTGGCTATTTATTATGATAACAACATGGATCCGTCGGTAACGTGGACATTTAAAGCCATGTCCGATTCCTGGGCTTATGTAAAAAAGAACTATGGCGATTTTGGAAAGGACCCGCGTTTGTACTGCGTGTTTCACGCAACGGTAGATACTACCGGTGAGCTTGGAGGCGGTCACCCGGCTTCATGGCGCGATTCAACGCATGATTACCACAACACTATTGATTGTGGCCTGGGCAGCTGGACATATCCTACCGGCGAACAGATTGGTATGCCTATTCACGAGATAGGGCATATTGTGGCTAATGCGTCGTGGGGCCATGCGCATGAAGATCAGAATATCTGGCATGATAGCAAGTTTGCAGAGATTTTCATTTATGACGTGCTCATGAACATTGGCAGGCAGGATGAGGCTTCGAGAGAATATTACGAGCTTAGAGATGCAAGAGAGAGTTTCCCGAATCCCGAGTCGAACTGGTTTACGGGTTGGTTTTATCCTATTTGGTATAATTATGGTAAAGGGCCAACTATCAGCAAATATTTTCAGCTTTATGCCAAATATGTTCCTTCAAACCGCGACCTCAACTGGGGCGAATGGATTCATTTCTGGAGTGGTGCTGCCGGAGTAAATCTCAAAAATCAGGCTACAACAGCTTTTGGCTGGAGCGATGAATGGGAAGCAGAATTTAATCAGGCCCGGATAGATTTTCCTGATATTAAATACAAAAACTAAAAGCCTTTTGCAGACCGGGCGGCGCCTTTTTTGCGATTAGGGGTGCCGTACCCGGTTCTGCATATACACATGGACTAAAAATAATAATGAAAAAAAGTATATCAATTAAGCTCCTTATAGGGAGTATCATCATTGCCTCGTTTTCCTTTTATTATGGAAAATGTTTAAGTATTAACGAATTAAATTCAAAACATAAGCAGGGGCTTCCGCCCGCCACCTGGCATGAACACTGGTTTGAACATAACCAAACGGTATCGTTGGTTTATCAGGATGAAAATGTAGCGGTTTATTATGATCAGGGTATGGATAAGTCTGTTACCTGGCCATACAAAAGCATGTCGGCAGCCTGGGCTTATGTTAAAAGCACTTACGGCAAATTTGGCGATTCAACAAGGTTATATACGGTTTTTCACCAGGGTATTTATGGCGGCGGGCACCCTTCGCCTTATTTTGACGACAGCCACGATTATCGTAACACTATCGACTGTGGCCTGGGAAATTGGGAAAAGCCAATTGGTGAGCAAATTGATATGCCTGTACACGAAATGGGGCATATTGTAAGCGGCGCAAGTCATGATGTAAAAGGTTCGCCATCGGATGTGCTTTGGGGCGATAGCAAATTCATGGAGATCTTTAATTATGATGTGATGCTGCACATTGGCAGGCAGGATGAAGCCGAAAGGATCTATCAGCAAATGCAAACCCAGTATGATGATTTTCCGCGTGCAAAAACGCAGTGGTTTAAAAATTGGTTTTACCCCATTTATATGGACTATGGTAAGGCAGCAGTGCTTAACAAATACTTTGCCTTACTCGCGGCAAACTTTCCGCAAAAATCAAACCCGCACGGACGCGAATATACCCGCGACATGAACTGGGGCGAATTTGTGCATTTCTGGAGCGGGGCTGCAGGTGTAAACCTTAAGCAAAGGGCTACCCAAACTTTTGGATGGACCGATGAATGGGAATCTCAGTTTAAACAGGCACAGAAAGATTTTCCGAAAGTAAGGTATCAGTAAAACGTATCGATCACAATTAAAACCTCATAGTAATGAAATTAAAATTAGCTACACTGGCCGCTTTGTTGCCACTGGCGGCATCCGCTCAGAAAGCCAACTTCAGTATTACCGGCCATGTCGGTAAGCTGGATAAACCTGCCAAAGCCTATATCGACTATATGGATAATGGCACCAGCCACGAAGATTCGTGCGTGGTGGTAAACGGTACATTCAAATTTACAGGAAATGTATCAGGTATAACTACCAGCCGCATGGCATTTGATCATACAGGTCAGGGTAAGCAACATGCTATTTATGCCCCGAATGCCGATGTGGTTTACATTTATTTCGGTAAGGAGAATATGGTATATACCTCGGCCGATTCATTAGTAAACGCCAAAGTTACCGGCTCAAAAGTGTATGATGAGTTTCAGGCTTACAACAAACAAATCGGCGGTACCATAATGGATTTAACTAAAGCCGTTAATGCCGAATTTTCACGTGCTACGCCTGAGCAGCAAAAGGATACCGCTTTTGTAAAAGCTATTGACGCGCGTTATCGCAAAAGCATTGCCGATAGAAATGAAAAGCAATTTCTCTTTGCCAAAAATAATCCCAACTCATATTTCGGCTTAGTTGGCTTGTCTGAGTCGGCGGGTATCAAGGTTGATGTTGATAAGGTTGGCCCTGTGTTTAAAGCGCTTAACGCCGCATTGCGCGGCACCGATGTTGGTAAGGAGCTTGAGCAACGCATTCAGGCTGCAGGTATCACCGCTATTGGGAAGCAAGCTCCTGCTTTCACTCAAAATGACGTGAGTGGAAAGCCGGTTTCCCTGAGCGATTTAAAAGGCAAATATGTTTTGGTTGAGTTTTGGGCAAGCTGGTGTGCTCCCTGCCGCGCAGGTAATCCTAACCTGAAAAAGCAATACGAACTTTATAAGGACAAGGGTTTCGAGATCATCTCTGTTTCGCTTGATAATGTAAAGGAAAAATGGGTTGACGCTATTGCCAAAGATGGTTTGCCATGGATCCAGGTTTCTGATTTAAAAGGCTGGAACAATGCTGTTGGCCGTTTATATGGTGTAAGGGCGGTACCGCAAAGTTTTTTGCTTGACAAAGACGGTAAGATCATCGGCAATACCCTGCGCGATGAATCCCTGAATACCAAACTTGCCGAACTTTTTAATTAAACAGATATGAAAAAGGTCACATTGACTTTGCTGCTTTGCGTTATGTTTAGCGCGGTCACTTTTGGTAATGTCATAAAACATGGAGCGGGTAAAATAGCGCTCCACGTTTTATATGTAGGTTATGATCCGGCCAAACCCAAGCCTGATCATATTACATACTACAGCACAGCCGCAGGTGCGGTAGATGAAGCCTGGAAAACCCGCATGGCCGATTTTAAAGCATTTTTAGAAACACGTTTTGAGAAAGTTGACGTAGTGGATGCGAGAGATTACGATGCCTCAATGTCTGCTAATGTTGATGTAACCATTGCCGATGCAGGCCCTATAAAATTACCTGCCAGTTTTGACCGGCCTATTATTTTGATGCATCAGCTTGCTCCTGATATGGGTATGCCGATAGGCCTTAAGTTTGATTGGTATTGCCAGTGTTTGGAAAACGATGCGCTGAACATCAAAACCACTCACGCCATATTTAATACACCTATAAAAGTGAAGTTAACACTGGTTAACAGGCCTACGCCGGGTTCTTTTTTTAATGGTTTTCAGGGTGCAACCACGCCCAAAGAATTGCCTATGTGGAAGGTGATCAAAAATGATCCCACAGCTAAGGATAAATACATTATTGGCATGGTGGCGCATGGCGAGGGGTTTAATGATTCGCCGGATGCCGAAGCCATAAGTGGCGGTGTTTGTTTAAAAAATGCCGAAGCAGTTGCGTTAGGCAGGCATGGGAACTATTTTATGTGGGGATTTTCTGCTTCGCCCAATCACATGACTGATGAGGCAAAGGATGTATTTGTGAACACCGTTTGCTACATCAAAAAGTTTGATCACCGGGCACCTATCATGAAAAAAGTGCAAATAGAGAATCGTGAGTGGATAAATGAAATGATTTACCGTAGTGATAAAGCTTTATACAAAAAAACGCTGATAGCCCGGAAAGAAGGCAACGCCCGCCTGCTTAAAATGCAGCAGGAGCTTAAAGACCGTAAAGCCAAAGGCGAGGATATTGGTAAAGGTAACGAAGCGTTTCTAAAGATGCCCGTATCCGACGACGTACAAAGCTTTGACGATTACCTTAAAAGCTGGACCGGCAGCGCCATGTATGATATGTTTGGTACCAACGTAGAGGCTTATCATAAGTATTATCGGGAAAACCTTGAATATTTTTATCCAGTTGATGCTTATTCGTTGCAGGTTGATGAGGACGCAAAAAAGCTGGGAATCTCTAACCGTAAAATTGAGTTGCTTGAAAAATGTATCAGTATGCTTGAGAAAGGGGAGGAGCCTGCCCTGGCCCAAAGGGTATTGGAAAGATATACTACCGAAAAATTCACATCAGCTCAGGAATGGCGTACATGGTTAACCAAAAACAAATCCAACCTTTATTATACCGAAGCCGGCGGTTTCAAATTTATGGTGAATACCTACAAAACAGAAACATCGGCAATCGCACCCGCACCAACCGGCGACATTAAAACTGTAAACGCGGTAACAGTACCAACTCGTGCAGATCCGGTGATAGTGAGCGCCACCCTGGTTGACGATGCAAACGGGAAAAAACAAGTAGTTGTTAAAGCCGATATTTTACAAGGCTGGCATATTTATGCGTATGTACCTAAAGATAGCCCTTTTATTACCGCGCAGCCCACTATCGAGCTGCCTAAAGGCATAACGAGCAGCGAGTGGCAGGCATCGGCCGGGGTACCATTTACCGGAGGTGAAGGCATGTTTGTTTGGGAAGATAAGGCAACATTTAAAACGGAAATAAATGCAGCCTCGCTAAAGCCCGGCATGGTAATTAAATGTGGGCTTTACTACCAGGTTTGTGATAACAACAAATGTTTCCCGCCAAAAAGAAAAATAATTGAAATACAGGTTTTATAATCCAGCCAAATGAAAATAAATTTTAAAAGGTTGTTGTTGGTAACACCGGTAGCAATTGCGCTAAGTACCGGATGGAAGGCAGACGGAAAGGCTTTATCATCCCAAAAACAGGATACAGTTGCCTCAGGTCAAAACTTAATGATTGGAAAACCGTTGCCGGTTTTTGAGTTACAAACTGCCGATGGGAAATTCATCAAATTGTCATCGGTTAAGGGCAAAGTGGTACTGGTTGATTTTTGGGCTTCGTGGTGTATGCCATGCAGGGCGGCTATCCCGCACCTTAAAGCGTTATATAAACAATACCACGCTAAAGGATTTGAGATAGTTAGCATTTCAATCGACCAGAATAGTAAGGCCTGGAAAAATGCGATGCTTAAAGAAGCAATGCCATGGGAGCAGGGAATAGATAAATACGAGGACGGTAAAGATGCATCAGTGATGATGAATGCTTTAGATATCCAGTCGGTGCCGTTTGCAGTTGTGGTGGATGCTGAGGGTAATGTGGTTTTAATAAACCCAACCGCTTCTGATATCGATATACAGCTTAAAAAAATTTTTAACAGTTAAAAAATTATAAAAGGATAGCATTGGCTATCATAAAGAGAGTCCCGGTAGGACGTTTTCCATCAGTTTAATTAGTTTAATTTCCGGAGAGCCGGTTTTAATACCGGCTCTTTTTTAAATTAGCGCTGAATCCTAACCCGATCAACAAAATATGAAAAACATAAAAAGTACTATTTTATTGGCCAGCGTAAGCCTTGCGCTTAGCTGGTCGTTTCAGGCTGCGCCAACATGGGCGCAGGTAAGCCAGCCTAAAACCACAAAGGCAGCAGTCGAAAAGAATTTACCGCTTGACCCTGCCGTTCGCACAGGTAAACTGCCAAACGGATTTACTTATTATATCCGCCATAACGAAGAGCCCAAAAAACGCGTTACGTTTTACCTGGCCAACAAAATTGGTTCGGTATTGGAAGATGACAGCCAGCGTGGCCTTGCGCATTTTATGGAGCACATGAGCTTTAACGGAACCAAACATTTTCCTAAAAATGAATTGGTGAGTTATCTGCAAAAATCCGGTGTACGTTTTGGCGCCGATTTGAATGCTTATACTTCATTTGATGAAACGGTGTATCAGTTGCCAATCCCGTCAGATAATCCGGAAGTTCTGAAGAATGGCATTCAGATCATGCGCGACTGGGCACAGGACGCTACTTTAGACCCGACTGAGATTGATAAAGAGCGCGGTGTTGTATTGGAAGAAAAGCGCTTGGGTAAAGGTGCGCAGGAGCGGATGCAAAGGGCCTACCTGCCGGTGATCCTGAACCACTCGCGTTATTCGTTACGCCTGCCTATTGGTACCGATGAAGTACTGAACAACTTTAAGCCTGAAACCATCAAACGTTTTTATCATGACTGGTACCGCCCGGATCTTCAGGCTTTGATCGTAGTGGGGGACATTGATGTGAACGAGATGGAGAAAATCGTTAAGGCTAAGTTTAGCGACCTTAAGAAGCCTGCCGTGGAAAAGCCGCGCACCAAATATACAGTACCATTAACAGGACAAAATCAGTTCATTGCCATTACTGATAAGGAAATGACGGTAACTGTGGCCCAGGTGTTCATGAAACAACCGGCGCTTGATCTGCATACCGCTTCTCAATACCGTCAAAGTATTATCCGTGGTTTATTCAACAGGATGTCGGGTGCCCGTTATGCCGAAATTATGCGCCAGGCTAATCCGCCATACTTACAAGGTGGCGCCGACCTGAGCGGCTTTTTAGGTGGATTAGATACCTACAGCGTATATGCCGTAGCCAAGCCCGGAGAGCTTGAAAAAGGTTTCAAAACCGCATGGCGCGAAACAGAAAGGATCAAACGGTTTGGTTTTACTCAAACCGAGCTTGACCGTGCCAAACAAAGTTTCCTGAGCGATATGGAAGCTGCTTTGAAGGAAAAGAATAAAACCAACTCCGATAGTTATGTGAACGAGTATCTGCAATACTTTTTAAAAGGAACCGCCGCGCCTGGTATAAGCTACGAGTATGACCTGGTAAAAAATGACTTGCCGGGTATAGCGCTTAGCGAAGTGAATGCCATTACCAAAACATCCATCAAAAACACTAACCGCGATGTGATGTTACTTGCCCCCGAAAAGGATAAGGCTACTCTGCCTGCCGAAGCGGTGGTTAATACCTGGATAAAAGATGTTGAGGCAGAAGACCTGAAACCTTACAATGATGAGGTAAGCAAACAGCCATTGCTGGCCAACGCACCTGCAGCCGGTAAAATCACTGCCGAAACTAAGGATGCTGCTTTAGGTACAACCACGTTAACTTTAAGTAACGGCATCAAAGTTGTACTTAAACCTACCGATTTTAAGGATAACGAAATTGTATTCAGCGCTTCGGCACCGGGTGGTACATCGCTTTATAGCGATGCTGATTTTGAGTCGGCTAAAAACGCGTCGGGTATGGTGGAATCATTTGGCGTAGGTAACTATAACCCTACACAATTGGAAAAATACCTTTCAGGCAAGCAGTTAAGTGTTAGCCCGTACATTAGCGAGCGTACACAGGGCGTTAGTGGTAGTTCGACGCCAAAAGACCTGGAAACGGCTTTTGAGCTTATTTATGGCTATTTAACCGAGCCACGTAAAGATGCCGATTTATTCCAGGGGATTATTACCAGTTCAAAAGCAGGACTTGCCAACAGGCTGAATGATCCTAATGCCGTGTTCCAGGATACCTTAAGCGCGGTGTTGGGTAACCATAACGTTCGCCGTACCGGCCCGAGCATTGCCAAGATAGATCAGATCAGCCTTGATCGTGAGTATGCTATTTATAAAGAGCGCTTTGCCGATGCATCGGGCATGACCTTCACTTTTGTTGGTAATATAGACATCGAAAAAATTAAACCGCTGCTTGAAAAATACATAGCCTCGTTACCGGCCAAAAACCTGGGCGAACAGGCTAAAGATTTAGGTATCCACATCCCCGAAGGGCAGATAGCTAAAAACGTATATAAAGGTTCGGAGCCAAAAGCCACGGTTGATTTGATCTGGTCGGGCCCGTTTGAATACAGCGCTGCCGAAAAGATTCAGCTGGATGCTTTGAAGGAGTGTTTAGAGATCAGGTTGATTGAACGTTTAAGGGAAGATGAAAGTGGTGTTTATTCACCGGGTGCATTTGCCAATAATAGTAAGTTCCCAACCCAACGCTATTCTATATTCGTTTACTTTGGTTGCGATCCTAAAAATGCTGATAAACTGGTTGCTTCAACCCTTGATGAGATCAACAAGATCAAAACCAACGGCCCTGCGCAGGTAAATATCGACAAATGGCGCGCCGAAAGCATCCGCAGCCGCGAAACAGCTGTACGCACTAACGGCTTTTGGCTGGGTTATATCGGCGGGCAGATCAATGATAAAGAAGACCTGCACCAATTGGATACCTATACCAAGGATCTGAACAATGTAACTGTGGAAAGCGTGAAAGCTACCGCCCAAAAATACCTAAGTGGTAAAAACTATATCCGCATGCAATTGCTTCCTGAAGCGGCTGCCGCTAAGTGATTAGTTGCCGGTAAATAAGGTTTAAAAGCAATCGCCCCTCATTCGTTATTAATGAGGGGCGATTTGCTTTTTGATGCCCTGTTTAGGGCTGGGTAACCTAATACTGTTGTAAAATGTAGGAGACGCATGTGATGCGTCTCTACCTAAAAACTCCTCAAACAAAATTTAAACAGTTTCTTTTATCATATAAAAACTGGCAACGTCCTTATTCATCAAACAGATAACCGCTATATGCCAAGCCTGTAGCTACGCTCCTGAAATTGTCGCTGGAGTTGAGTTTGATATGTGGAAACCGGTTTTTAAATAGTTTTTGAATACTTCCTACCATAGATGTACCGCCTGTTAAGAAAAGGCTGTCGATGTTGCCTGGTTCAATGCTGTTTTGCAACATAAATTCGTCCAGATAGCTGGCAATCCGGCTTACATCTTTAGCTATGATCTGTTCATAATCGGTAAGGGCTATTTCTTCATCAATACTGATATCCATTTTCTGATAGCTAAACACGGCGCTGTCGGCGGTTGTAAGTTGTATTTTTGTTGCTTCGATGGATTGAAATACCGAATATCCCAGATTGTTTTCGATAAGGGTGATCAGGTTTTTGAATTGTGGATCATTACCCGAAAAGTAAAAGTAGTCTTCAATATCCCGCTGAATACGCTGGCTGTTAAAGAAATTCATTTGCTCCCAGGAGCAAATATTGGCGAAAAGCGATTTGGGTACAGTTAGTACTTTACCCGGAGTAGCTTCATAGGTGGTGTTTTTACCAAAATAGGGGGTGCCTTTATCCCACATAAAAGCCGAATCAAAACTATCTCCACCAATGTAAATACCTCCGTTGGCGAGGATATCGTTCTTTCTGTCTTTCATTCCGGCCTTTTCAGGGTCCAGTACCAGGTATGTAAAATCGGTAGTTCCTCCACCCAAATCGGCTACCAGTACATTTTCCTTTCCTGAAAGGCTTTTCTCGTATGCAAAAGCCGCCCCGATAGGCTCAAACTGAAAACGAATGTTTTCAAAACCGGCAAGATCCGCTGCCTTAGTAAGGCGTGTTTGCGCTAAGGCATCTTTTTTAACATCATCATCGTCAAAAAAAACAGGCCTGCCAATAACTGCTTTCCTGCAATCTTCACCGATGATCTGGTCGGCACGTTCCTTCAGTTCTTTTAAGATGATCGCTACAAGCTCCGAAGCATTATATTTTTTGTTTTGGATCCGGGTTTCTATAAAACTGCTTCTCGGCAAAATTTGTTTAACAGATTTGATAAATCGTCCTTTCATATCATCCGCGAGATAAGCGGAGATGGCGGCTTCGCCTACTACGTAATTAGGCTTGTTTCCCGCGCCCGGCTGCTGGTAAAAATAAATGAGTGAAGGAATGATAATTGTACTGTGTATCTCGTTTGTTTCTTCGTTGTAAATAACCAATGCTGAGTTGGTTGTTCCAAAATCAATGCCGTATAAAAACTTGTTCATTGCAGGTGAAGTAATGCGCTAAAAAATGCGGGCGGCGAATGTATGAAAAACGAATTAGGTAGACAAATTATAAGGCGATAAATATCCAGGGGCTGTGTTATATCTTTTGAATACAAATAGTTAAAAAATAAAAGTGTATAAAGGCCTTAATAAAATGCCTGATTTGTATATAAGAAAGTCGGATTATGTTAATGAAAAGTTAAAATACTATTTTAGATTTGAATCCCGGTGCGCTTTTTTGCCCCAATAACCAATTTTAAATTTAGTTTCAGCATGAACAATTGGAAAACATTAACCGATGAAGAGTTGGTTGAGCGGTTAAATTTTTCTGACCATGCAGCATTTACGGAAATTTTTTACCGTTATCACGGGGCTTTATACTCATTTGCGCTAAAAAGGTGCCGCGAAGCAGAAATAGCAGAGGAACTGGTGCAGGACCTGTTTGTGAATTTATGGATTAAGCGAGGAGGGTTGTTTATAAAGTCGACATTGAGTGGCTATTTGTATGTCGCATTGCGAAACTTAGTATTGAATCACATCCATAAGCAGTTACTTCACGAGAGGGCTACTGAAGTTTTACGTTTAGCGACGCCTGTTTTACAAACCGCCCCGGAGGAAATCCTGATCGTTAAAGAAATAGGGCAGGAAGTTGACCGGAACCTTCATTTGCTCCCCGAAAAATGCAGGACGGTTTATGAACTCAGCCGGAAGCACTACAAATCAAACAAGCAAATAGCGGCCGAATTGGGTATTACAGAGAAAACGGTAGAAAATCATATGAACCGGGCGCTTCGATTTTTGCGATTATCTCTCCATCAATTGTTTACAATTGCTATTATATACACTTTACTCTATCTGAAAACTTTTTTTAAATAAAAATCAAATTCTTTTGGGTGTTACCTGAGTTTTAACTGTCTTAGTTATTAAAAGGACAATATTAACACCATGCACCCTATTTCACCGGAACTGATTGAAAAATACCTTGCAGGGAAATGTAATGCTGACGAAGAGGCGACGGTACTTAACTGGTTTAACGCACCTGAAAATGAACCGGACGCTTATGAGCAGCTTTCGCCGGAGGCAAAACAGGCATTAGAGGACCGGTTGATGTCAGGAATACGCGAAAAGATACGCCTGTCCGAACCTCCTATAAAAAAGTTTAATTATTACCGGGCTGGAGCAATAGCAGCCAGTATTTTGATTTTTATTACAATTGGCCTTTTATGGAACAAACAACCGGCAGCAAATCAATCAAAAGTTGGGAGTGACAATATCAGGATAGTAAATACAGGGCAAAACATAAAAAAAGTAGCGCTGCCCGATGGCAGTACGGCCTGGCTTAGCCCGGGCACAATAGTTACGTACGACCATGCATTTAATCGTCAGTTCCGGACTGTTTCGCTTACCGGCGAATCTTTTTTTGACGTGAAGAAAGATCATGCACATCCTTTTATTGTACGCACAGCACATATGTCGACTAAAGTATGGGGAACCAGCTTTAGTGTAAAAGATAATGAACATGCGCTTCGTGCCGAAGTGGCTGTAGTTACCGGGAAGGTATCTGTTGCAATAGCTGATCGGGATAAAAATAACATGGATGTTATGCTTCATCCTCAGGAAAAAGCAGTTTGGCAGGTAACAGCAAAGAAGACTGATACACTTAAAGTTAGCCTTGTAGAAAAGCACTCCGCTTTAAAAATCTGGGAAAAAACAAGCCTGTCTTTTAACGGTGTGACCCTTAGGGATGCAGTCCGGGTACTTCAACAGCAATTTGATGTGATAATTATGCTGCCTGAAGGAGACCATGATCTTGCAGAAGCCAAATTACAGGCTGATTTTAGTAATCAAAGTCTGCCCGAAATAATGGAAGTACTTGAAAAACTCCTCAACGTTAGCTATGTAACCGATGGGAAGAAGTTTGTGTTACAAAGAGCCTTAACAACCAATTAACCAATTATTATTAACCCTAAAGTTAAATTATGAAGAAAGATTAACCTCAGCAAACACCACTTATGTATAATGAAGAAAGCGTGTCGTGACCACGCTTTCTTCGGGCCCCGGCCGTGTAGCATTACACACCTTTCGTAGAGGTGCGGGGGCGTTTTTGTCTCATTTTTTTACCAAATAAAACACACTAATGTATGAATATTAATTTACTAATATCGATCAACTGGTATAAAATTATGAAGTTATCCTGTTGCCAGATCTTGTTGGCCATCATATTTGCGGGTGTATCAGTAGCCGGCACCACGCGTGCGCAGGGCGCCCTGGCCCGCCAGGTTGATATCACCGCAGTAGATATGGATATGAAGTCTTTTCTTAATATGCTCTCTAAAAAAGCGGGCGTTAAGTTTGTCTATTTCAAAGAAACCTTAAACAATCAAAAAAAGGTTACTACTGCGGGAGGGCAGAAAGATTTAAAAACGATATTGGAGCAGGTTTTTCTTGCTAATGGTATTGGCTTTGAAGTCGTTAACAATCAAATCATCCTGACCAAACTCCGAACCACCGCCGATACCGGTTCTGAAAATAGTGAAAATAAAAGCGATGACCCGGAGGTAATGCAAGTGAAGGTTACCGGACAGGTTACCGATGATAAGGGAGCAGCATTGCCGGGGGTTACCATTAAGATAAAGGGAACTACTGTTGCCGTAGCAACCGATAGCCAGGGTAATTATACCATAAATGCGCCCGATTATAATGCGACGCTAATTGTTAGTTATTTAGGCTATGTAACCCGTGAGGTAGCGATAAATGGTCAAAAAGTTGTCAATATTCAATTGCAGGAAGATAACAAGGCCCTCAACGAGGTTGTTGTTGTTGGTTACAGCACACAAAGCAGGCATAAATTAACCAGTGCTGTAGTTACGGTTTCGGGCGATGAGCTTAATAAAAGAGTAGCTACTTCACCTACGGCTTTGCTGCAGGGTAAGTTACCGGGTTTACAGGTTGTTCAAGGTTCCGGAGAGCCCGGAAATGAAAATGTTCAGTTAACAATCAGGGGCGTTGGTACATTCAGCGGGGCTGGGTCAAATCCATTGATCATTGTTGATGGCCTTCCGGGGAGCCTTGATGTATTGAATGCCAACGATATCGAATCGATATCTGTATTAAAGGATGCTTCTTCGGCCGCAATTTACGGTTCGCGCGGTGCTAACGGCGTAATTGTAGTAAAAACCAAAAGAGGTAAGGCCGGTAGCCTGGCTATCCAGTATACATACAATCTGGGTATTTCCAAAGCTACTAAGCTCCCGGACATAGTCACTAATTCGGCAACGTATATGCAGTTGTCAAATGAGGCGCGGACAAACTCTTCGCTTGCGCCTTTGTATACCCAGGATCAAATAAATCTGTATCAAAACGCAACCGACAGGGTAAAGTACCCTAATCATAACTGGTTGAATGATATATTTCGCACGGCTTATACGCAAAACCACTACCTGAACATGAGCGGGGGCAAAGATAGCACAACGTATAGTGTTGGCGTGGGCATCACCAACCAACCCGGTGTAATGCGGGGATTTGACTATTCAAAATACACGTTTTCATTGGGTTTAAGCTCAAAGCTAAATAAACGTATAACTTTTGGATCGGATATACAGATGCGGTACGGAAGAAAATTAACTCCCGAAAATGGTGCAAGCGACCAATTCCTCTCCGCACTGGCCCAATCACCTTTATATCCTGCCCAAAGTGCTGATGGCCGATGGATAAAAAAAGCTTACTCCAACGAGCAGGGTAATAAAAATCCAGCAGCTATCGTAGGCGAGGACATCAGAACCCGGGGCAACGATTATTATCTGCAAGGCAACCTATCCCTGGATATCGATCTTTTTAAAGGTTTGCGATGGGAAAATAAAGGAGGGTTTAACTATGGCTACTATAAATTCAATGATTTCAGGCCGGTAATTCCTACATATTATTATAGTGATATGTCTCCTGCGGGAAACCTTGATGATGGGGCGCCGGGTTTAAATGTGGGCAATTCAGACAATATTTATACGGTATATTATAGTCAGCTGACTTATAAAAAGAGCCTTGGACTACATAATTTTTCTGCATTCGCAGGTTATCAGCGGGAAAACAATAACGCCAGCAATTTAAACGCATCCCGTACCCAATATGTAACAAATTATCTGCGTGAACTGAATGCAGGCCCTTCAGACGGGCAAACCAATAATGGCACATCATCGGCATGGGCAATCAGCTCGTTTTACGGCAGTGCCAATTACGATTATGCAGATAAATATTTACTGGGCGCTAACATCAGATATGACGGAACATCCCGTTTGCCTTCAAACTCAAGGTATGGTACGTTTTATTCATTCTCTGGCGGCTGGCGAGTTTCTAAAGAGAATTTCCTGAAGGATGTTTTATGGTTAAATGACCTTAAAATCCGCGGTTCGTGGGGGCAGTTAGGTAATCAGAATATCGGAACTTATCCATATCAGTCAACTTTGTCCGGTGCTAATTATGCCTTCGGAAGTTCTGTTTCCTCAGGATTTGTCGCAAATACCCTGGTTGATCCGAGCCTGACCTGGGAAACTACCAGGGTGGCAGATATAGGCCTCGATATGACGATCTTCAATAACAAACTCGTTTTTTCGGCCGATTATTTCAATAAATATACTTTCGATATTTTGAGAAGCTCGCAAGTACCATTCTATATCGGACTAAACGCGCCTACAATCAATGACGGTGCGCTCCGTAATAAGGGTTTCGAGTTTGCTTTGCAATATAACGACCGCATTGGTAAGGATTTTACGTACACAGTGGGGGTAAATCTTCAAACCTATAAAAACAAGCTTGAAAGATACGGATCAAAGGATATCAGCGATCATACCATCAGGCAGGAAGGACATGAGCTGGATGCTTACTACATGTATGTTTGGGATGGAATATTCCAAAGTCAGCAGGAGATAGACAATTCACCTAAACAACCGGTTACACCTACACCAGGCGACCTGAAAATAAAAGATGTTAACGGCGACGGTAAAATAGATGCCAATGACAGGACTTATGTAGGCGGCAAATTCCCTTCTTATCAGTATTCGGCCAATATCGGTGCGGCTTATAAGGGCTTCGATTTCAGCGCTCAATTATACGGTTCACAGGGGCAAAAGGCTTATGTTAATGGCTGGGGTATTGAACCTTTCAGACAAGGTTCTGTGCCAACTACAGATTGGCTAAATCGTTGGACTCCAACCAACCACACCAATACAATGCCTAAGATATACGTTGCCGATGGTTATGCTGCCGTTCAAAATTATCCTTCTACATATTTCTTAAAAGATGCCTCGTTCGTTCGTCTTAAAAGTTTACAGTTGGGCTATAACTTCGCCTTGCCTGTGCTGAAAAAGGTGTCGATAAAATCATTGAGGGTTTTTGTGGCTGCCGATAACGTATTCACCATCAGCAAATACCCGGGCCTTGATCCTGAACGGGTAGGGGATGGAACCTATGTTACATATCCGCAAAACAGAACGATAACCTTTGGAGCTTCCATTAAACTTTAAATTTTATTAAAGAAAAAGATTATGAAACTTTATAACAAGTATATATTCATACTAATGACGGTGGCAGCCATGCTGGTGTCCTGCAAGAAAAGTTCCCTTGACCTTAATCCGCCGGATAAACTTTCTACTCAAAACTTCTGGAAGTCAGAAAGTGATGCCGACCTGGCATTAACAGGTTGTTACAATTTCTTATATGCGCAGGGAGGGAGTTACTCTACGTCTCAGTATGAGGTAGTTGCATGGGATAATTTCAGCGACAATTCTTACAGCCAATATAACTATGGTGGCGGTACCAGCGCACTATCTTCTGGTTTGTCTCCCGGTGTTTTTGATACTTATAACCTTTACCAGTCGTCCTATTACGTCAATAACTATACTGCTATAGCATCTATTAACTATTTCCTGGCGAATGTTGATAAAGTGCTTACCGGCGATAAGCTTAAGCAATACAAAGCTGAAGCCTATTTTCTGCGGGCCTTTAATTATTACTGGCTTGCTATATTATACGGAAATGTGATCATCACTACTGCCGACCCTTTTACGCTGGATTATAAAAAACACATGGCCAAATCTACCAGGGCTGATGTTTTGAAACAGGTAGAGGCTGATCTTGATCTGGCGATTGCCGGTTTACCGGACGTTGCCTATGGTAACGGGCATGCTGTTAAAGCTACAGCCCAGGGTTATAAAGTGAGGGCATTGTTATTTGAGAAGAAATATGCCGATGCGGCCGCTTTGGCCAGCACCATTATTACAGGCGGAAAATTTTCGTTGAACCCTTCTTATCCTTCAAATTTTTATAAGCCTGCTCAAAACAGCAGTCCGGAAATCATGTTCTCGGTTAAATACCAGTTGCCAAATCTGTCGCACCAGGATAATGGTATAAGCGTTCCCCTGCAACGATGGAAGGGAGAACTGGCAACCCAGGATTTGGTTAACGAATATGAAGCTGCCGACGGTAAGGACACAACCTCATCTGCTGTTTATGTAAAGGGAAAACCATTTGAAAACCGGGATCCCCGGATGCGGATGACCCTGTTTTTTCCTGGCGATACCAAAGCGCAGGGATGGCCGTTTACAGGATCATATTCCGTGGCTCAGCCTGGAAAAGATTCATGGATAGTAGGTTACTATGCCGTAAAAAAATGGCTTGATCCAACGCTTGTAGACCCTGATTACGGAGTAAAAGGCGATAATGACTTTGTTTTATTGCGTTATGCAGATGTATTACTGATGTACGCTGAAGCGCAAAACGAGGCTGTAGGCCCAGATGCGAGCGCTTACAATGCAATTAACCTGGTTAGGAGAAGGGTTAATATGCCCGACCTGGCTGCCGGCCTATCTCAGGCTCAGTTCAGAGAAAAGGTGCGTCATGAACGGAGGGTTGAATTTGCTTTGGAAGGGATCCGTTATTTTGATTTGAGGAGATGGGGGATTGCTACACAGAAGCTGAACGGCTTTGTTCAAAATCCATTATTCCCGACTGTGAAAACCAAGTATGCCGATAACTATGATTTCTGGCCGATTCCACAGCCCGAAATTGACAGGAATTCGCCTGAACTGGTGCAGAATCCCGGTTATTAATACTTGTTATTATTAATCTGAACAGCGAGGCCGTATCAATCAGTTTATGATACGGCCTCGCTGTTTACCTGCAGTTTTTTAAGTTCGGGCTTTTATGACCGAATAATCAACTCTGGTTTCTATCTGTTCGTGTCAAATCCTGTATAAACTGGCTTGGTGTTTTGCCGTATTCTTTTTTGAAAGCCTTTGTAAAGTACGATTGCGTTTGGATACCTACCCGATAAATTACCTCGGTTAACAGTACATCCTCATGGGTCATGATCTCGATGGCCTTTTTTAGCCTGATGCTCCTGATAAATTCGTTCGGCGCCTGGCCCGAAATTTCCTTGATTTTATGGTAAAGCTTGGTACGGCTCATGCCTATGGTATTGCAAAGCTGGTCTACATCAAGATCCGGGTTGCTTAACTCCTTATCAATAATCAACAGGAGCTTATCCATAAATTCTTTGTCTTTTGATGAATGCACCAGCTCCCGCACCTCAATGTGATGGTTCTTAAGATAGCGATCTTTCAGCTTTTGCCGTTGCTCAAAAATATTGCGGATGGATAGGGTAAGCAAATTAATGCTGATGGGTTTGGGCAGATACAGGTCGGCTCCCGAGCCAATACCCTCAATTTCGGCCTGTAAGTTAGTTTTAGCGGTAAGCATGATGAAGGGAATATGACTGGTATCCAGATCCTCTTTTATGGCATGACAAAAGTCGATACCGTTCATGCCCGGCATCATCACATCGCTGATGATCAGGTCGGGTAGTTGTTCTTTGGCTTTGCTTAGGCCGTCGTGCCCGTCAATAGCTTCGTTTATTATGTAATTTCCCTCAAGCGAGTTTTTGATAAACGCCCTGATCTCGTCATTATCCTCTACAATCAGGATCTGGTATTTACGACCGTTGTTAGCCGCCGATTGTGTTTTTACCGGATAAAGCGGTCCGGCAGGGGCGAGGAGCTCCATCTGGATGCTTTCCAATCTGGTGCCGCCCGGTTCTGTGACCTCACTCCATTTTTCCTTCTGGCCGTAGTCAATTTCTGAAACAGGGAGACCGATGATGATATCAGTACCGGCATATCGCTGGCTGTATACATAAATGTCGCCTTTATGCAATACGGTAAGGCTTTTCACAAAGGCCAAACCTATGCCCGAGCCAAGGTGAGTTTCAGTAATGCGGTAATAACGTTCAAACAAATGCTGTATGGAATCTTTAGAAATGCCGATGCCGTTATCCGAGATCCTGATGTAAGCATACCTGCCCGCCCTGAAATTATTTTTTAATACCAGCTCATTTTCAAAACCGGATTTGAAATCTGCTAAATTGTGTAGCACCTCAACCGTTACCATCCCTTTAGCAGGAGTATATTTCAGCGAATTGTTGATAAGGTTGAGCACAATTTTTTCAAGTACCTGCCTGTCAAACCATGTATTATCGAAGGGATTGTTTAATACTACATTTAAACTGATGTCTTTTTGAATGGCCGCTTCTTTAAACTCGGCAGCTAATTCATTGATGAAAGTATTGAGATTACCTGGTGTAACCTTCAGGCTAAGTGCGCCTGATTCTACTTTCCGGAAATCCATCAGCTCGTTAATGAGCAGGAGCAGGCGGTTGGCATTCCTGTACATCACTTCGTAATACTGGCTGGTGGCCGATTTGCCTTTTTCAAGCAATGTTTCCAGCGGACCTAATATCAGCGAAAGCGGTGTACGGAACTCATGCGAGATATTGGTGAAAAATTGGAGCTGCAACTGGTGCATCTCCTCGCGTTTGTTTTCTTCGATCTTGCGCAGGTCGAGGTTCTTTTTAAAACGCAGTATTTCATAAATACTGAAAAGGATAACCGCGATCATCAATGTTCTGAACCACCATGTAGCCCAAAATGGCGGGGTGATGATAATCACTAATGAGGTACCGGTGCGATTCCATAAGCCGTCGTTGTTGGCTGCCCGTACCGTAAACGTGTAAGTTCCCGGCTCTAAATTAGTGTAGGCTGCTTTACGCTCAGCGGTGTAATACCAGTTGGGGTCGAGGCCTTCCAGCCGGTAGCTGTATTTATTGTTTTCGGCAGCGGTATAATTGAGCGCGGCAAAGTACAAGGCAATGGTTGATTGCCCGTGGCTTAAAGTAACCGATTTTGTTAAGCTGATATCGCCTGAAAGAGGCGACCCCGGCGCGTTAGGTTCAACTATTTTATTGAATAACTGCAGCCCCGTAATATAAACCGGTGGAATGTAGGGATTGGCCACGATGGCCGAAGGGTTAAAAACATTAAAGCCATCCACTCCGCCAAAATACAGGTACCCGTTTTTTGCTTTTAATGATGAGTTGGCTTCAAACTCCTGGCCCTGCAGACCGTCGGCAGCATTGTATTTGCTGAACTGCAGATTTGTTGGGTTAAACTTCATCAACCCATTTGAACCGGAGATCCAAAAATTGCCGGTGGCATCTTCTTCTATACTTTTAATAAATTCTGTACCAAGTCCGGCTTTATTGGTATAAATTTCGAACTTGTTTTTAGCAGCATTAAACAAATAGAGCCCGGTTTGACCAAGCCACAGCCTGCCTTTATGATCAATGAATATCACCCGCAGGTCGGGCAGCTTTTCAAGGTTGGTAAAATAATGACTGATTTTTTTTGTAAGAAGATTATAACAATTCAGCCCGCCATCATCGGTGCCTATCCACAGGTTTTTGTTGCGGTCTTCATTGATGGATACGATGTTGTTGCCCTGGATACGGCCTTTTTTATCAGCAGTTTCCGTGAACCTGGTAAACCGGTGTGTTGTTTGATCAAACAGGTTAAGGCCTCCGTAATAAGTAGCCACCCAAAAGTTGCCTTCGCTATCCTTAAATGATTTTTGAACATAATTTGAGCTAATGGTGCTTTTATCGGCGGGGTTGTTGGTAAAGTGAGTGAAATTACCGCTTGTTCTATCAAGGCAATTCAACCCGCCTCCCCAGGTACTTACCCATACCTTGTTTTTATCAACCAAAATATCCAGCACGGCATCCACAGCAAGGCTGTTATTATTATTCGGGTTATAGCGGTAATATTTAAAGGTGTTTCTATGCGGATCATAAACATTCAGCCCACCGCCATCTGTTCCTATCCAGATGTTATGGGCTTCATCCTCGCAAAAAGCACGCACGTCATTATAGCTCAAACTGTTGTTGTCGGATTCGTTTTGCAATAGCCTGAACTTATTGGCTTTAGGGGTATACAAATTAACCCCGCCGCGATGGGTGCCCACCCACAAGTTACTTTGATCATCTTCAAAAATAGCTGATACTGTGCGTTGCGATAAACTGCTCGAGTTTTCGGATACATTTTGATAATTGCTGAATGTTCCGCTTTGCGGGTTGAACAGGCTTAAGCCGCCGTTAATGCCGCCCGCCCAGATATTGCCCTTCCGGTCAACCAGCAGGCTTTTCACCTGGTCGTTTGCAAGACTGCCATTAACCTGCTGCTCATGCTGGTAACGTTTAATGGTCTTATCCCTAAAGTTGAGCACCATGAGGCCGCCATTTTCTATGCCCAGCCAAAGGTTCTGCAGGCTATCTTCCTGGATCCGGTTTACCGGGTTGCTGATCTCTCCTAATCCATTTATAGCATTTCTAAATGTATTATTAACCCGGTTAAAGATCTTTAACCCACTGCCGGTACCTGCCCAAAGGTTATTATGGCTATCCTCATAAAGGTAGTTGATCTGCCTGCTTTCTTCACTTTTAGCCATGCCGCTATCATAATAAAAATGGCCGAAGTTGTTATTTGCCGTATCGTATTTATTGAGGCAGCCATCGGCAGTGCCTATCCACAGGTTGCCTTTTTTATCACTATAAATACAGTTTACAATATTGTTTGAAATGCTTTGGTTGTTGGCTGTGCTGTGTTTATAACGGGTAAAAGTGTTTTTGAAAGCATTAAACCTATTTAAGCCATTACTGGTGCCTACCCATAAGTTATGACGGCTATCCTCAAACATACAACGGATGAAGTTATCGCTGATGGTATTTACATCGGTAGCACTGTTTTTAAATACGGTGATCTGGTAACCATCGTATCGGTTTAGCCCGTCGCGGGTACCAAACCATATAAACTTGCGCTTATCCTGATAAATAGCTTCAATGGTATTGTTTGATAATCCCTGCAGGCTGTTAATATGGCTGAACTTTAGTTTGGGTACCTGTGCCGATACATGTTGCGTAAAACAAAACAAGCCCATTGTCAATCCGCAGGCAAGCATCCCTATGCTGTACAGCCAACTGTTTAGCTTAAATATGTTACTACGCGACACGGGCAATTCAAACTGAAAAATCAAACGCAATTATTAGGTTTCAATTGGTATTGAACAATATTAACAATAAATGTTAAAAATACAGCTAAAAAGTGCTCTCCGGCTGTTTTTATAGCAATAAATAACAGTTTGAACCAAAAAAATGAACATCTGCACAAAGCCGATCATTATTTAAACCTGTCATTTGTACAGTAAACCAAATGCTTTTTCTTTCATGAACTGATGTGTGCGGCTGCTAAAATTTGATGCAGCAATTAAATCCGCACGCCTGATATCGCCGCCGCATGCATCTGTGCTATGTGGAAAAAGCCTGTTTTAAACCAATTAAAAAATCAAATATGCAAAACTCTACTTTTCAATTTTGGAGAAGATTATGCCCGCTGGTGTTTACGCTGGCTATGCTGTCTGTCTCCGGTGTTTATGCTCAGCAAACAGTAACCGGTACAGTTACCTCAAAAGAAGATGGTACAACGGTACCCGGTATCTCTGTTAGTATCAAAGGAACATCGCAGGGAACGGCTACCGATGCTGCCGGGAAATTCAGCATTAAAGCAGCCAGCGGTACAGTATTATTGTTCCGCGGTTTGGGTTATGACGCCAAGGAAGTAACCGTAAGCGGCAGTACTTTAAACGTGACCTTAGATACCAAACAGAACGGTCTTAACGAGGTGGTGGTTATCGGCTACGGTACTACTACCCGCCAAAATATTACTACTGCGGTAACCAAGGTCGATCCTAAAAAGATCCCGCAGGCGGCCAATAACTCTATCCCTCAATTGCTGTTTGGCCGGGCTTCGGGTTTGCAGGTATCACAGGGGAGTTCACAGCCGGGCGGTAATATCAACCTGTCTATCCGCGGCCGCGGTAACCCGCTGTATGTGGTTGATGGGGTGATATTTCCGGGCGATGGACTTGAGCCTGGTAACGGTACCATTGCAGGTGAAACCAATGGTGTAAGCCGTGGCGGCCTTGCCGGTTTAAACCCCGATGATGTGGAATCTATCGAGGTGTTGAAAGATGCCAGTGCCGCCATCTACGGTGTAAATGCAGCCAACGGTGTAATCCTCATCACTACCAAAAAAGGTAAAACTGGCAGATTGAACATTACCTACAGCGGCAGCTATTCTTTCGAAAAAAATTATCCTTATCTGCAACCGCTAAAAGCTAACCAATACGAAACATTATACAATCAGCTTATTACTGATCAATACCTGGCCGGCAAACAACAGCAGCCTTACGGTCCCAACCCGCAATCCGGCTTGCCAACACCAAAATACAGCGCTGCCGATATTGCAGCAGCAGGTAATGGCACCGACTGGCTGGGCCAGATCTTCCGCACGGGTGCTATCAATAACCATCAGGTAAATATCAACGGCGGCGGTGAAAAAGCTACCTACTATTTTTCGGGTGGATATTATAATGAAGACGGTACGTTAAAAGGAGCGGGCCTCAATAAATACACCGGCCGCGCTAACCTGTCATTTACCCCGGCTAAATTTTTAACCCTGAATGCAAACTTCACCGGTAATACCAATAGCTATTTAAACTCGTCATCAGGCGGGCAAACAGGTGGCTCTGGAACCCAGGGATTCGGTATTATACAGGCCGCTTTGGGCTATCCTGCAAACGTATCGGTACGTGATGCAAGCGGTAATTACACCCGTTACGGGGTTATTGCCAACCCTGTATCATTATTGGATGTGCAGGACAATACCAGCTATCATTCATTAAACGCCAATTTATCTGCTGATTTGAAAGTAATCCCGGGCGTATTGGCCGGGCACCTGTTGTTTGGCGATAATTATGAGGCGGCCAACCGCACCTTTTTTGTGCCGAGCACGGTTTTCTACTTTTCGCAAAACCTGTCGCGGGCATCTATGAACTATAACAACCGCGAAAACCAGACTTTGGAGGCTACTGTAACCTTTAAAAAAGATATCGCTAAATTTTTAAATATCGATGCCGTTGCGGGTGCAGGTCAATATAAAAACACCTATAATGCCTTTGGTAGCCAGGGCGCCGGCGGTGCCGATGTAATTGGCGCGACCAACCTATCTGCTGAAACTGCCAATATCGGTATCACTTCGGTAAAAACGGCCAGCAAAACGCGTTCATACTTTGCGCGGAGCTCGTTCAGCTTTTTAGATAAATACCTGTTGACACTGTCATACCGTTATGATGGTTACAGCTTATTTTTCCCTAATACAAAATACGCTTCGTTCCCTTCGGCTTCCATTGGCTGGAAGATCACCAACGAAGATTTTATGAAAAACGTAAACTTTGTGAGCCTGCTTAAACTTCGCGCCAGCGCAGGTACAACCGGTAGTACCATTGGCTCGGCAGGTTATGGCGGTTACGCTCCTGATGGCAATACTATTTTCTTTACCAATGGCGCCGTTAACTATGCTACAATAGCCCGTTATGCCATTGATCACCCTGAATTAACCTGGCAAAAAACAGAGAACAAGAATATTGGTTTAGATTTCGGTTTATTTAAAGACCGTGTAACCGGTTCGGTAGATGTGTTCAGAGATGATATCACCAACCTGCTTCGCACAACCGGGCCAACCGCTCCGCTTTCCTACCTGTCAACTCAGCCAGTTAACGGTGGTCATCAATACAGGCAGGGTTATGATATCTCGTTAAGCACGCAAAATTTGAAATTACATGATTTCACCTGGAACTCGGCCATTAACGTATCTCACTATACCTACAGGTGGAAAAGCCGCTTTGTGTATGATAACCTGCTTGCCTATCAGGGCGTAACTTACCAGGCTGTTAACGATCCTGTAAATGAGATCTACTATTTTAAAACAAAAGGCCTTTTACAGCCGGGCCAAACCGTACCGGCTTCGCAGCCAACCGCTGGCGGCGCTAACCTGCCCGGCTCGCCAATTTATGTTGATGCCGATGGCGACGGCAAATTAACCGGTGCCGATATTGCCAAATTAAATCCAGACCCTAAGATCAGCATTGGTTTTGGTAACGATTTCCACTACAAACAATTCGATTTGAGCATTTTCTTTTACGGTCAGTTTGGCGGTAAGGGAATAAACTATAATAATGCATGGGGCGATCCTAACAGTATAGTATCAAGTACCCAAAGTGGCACCATACAGGCATTGAACGCCTGGACATCAGTAAACCAAAGCGGTACAAGGCCGGGTGTAAACTACATAGAAAGCGCTACCGGCCTGCCACAGGGCTCGGACATAAACCTGGTGAGCACCAATTTTGTACGCTGCCGTAACCTTACACTGGGGTATACTTTTAACTCACCATGGCTAAATAAGTTCACCAAATCGGTACGTGTATTTGCCGATGCACAAAACCTGTTCATCATTACCAAATACAGAGGTGTTGACCCAGAGGTAAGCTACGCCAATGTTAAAGGCGGCTATGCCCCATACCCAATGTTCAGGACATTTTCATTTGGCTTAAGGGCCGGTTTTTAATCTTAAAACAGCAATCAACATGAAAAAAATTATAACCATATGCTTAATGGCTGCTGCTGTAACGGTAAGCAGTTGTAAAAAAGGGTTGGAGCCGCAAATTTACGGTTCGTTATCAACCACCAATTTCCCTAAAACCGAGGCCGATTTTGTGAATTACGTTACCGAGGTTTATAAACCTTTCCAGTCAAAATGGGGATACAATGATCCGGCCGGTTATCAAAACGATTGGTTTAGCCCGGAGTACGGCGATATCATGATGTTTGATTATCCTACCGATCAGCTAAATATCTGGACAGGATGGGGCGGTATTTTTACCCAGTTCAGCACCGCAAGTTTTACATTTTTAGCAAACCAGGGCACGGGCAATAACCATTTTGAAAAGATCAGGTTTGTGACCCGCATTACCCAGATCATTGACGATATCAACAAATCAACCATCAGCGATGCCGCTAAAAAGGAGCTGACTGCCGAAGCACGCATGTCGCGCGGATGGAATATGTATTACCTGCTGCAATTGTATGGCCCGGTGCCGGTAATATTGGATGCATCAAAGATCAACACTGCTGCTGAAACTGACCTGACCCGCCCAACCCGCGAAGCATTTTTAGCGTCGATAGTTGGCGACCTGACCTACGCAGCCGAAAATTTACCAAAATCACCATCAGATTACGGCCGCTTTAATCAGGCTATCGCACTTACGGTATTGATGCGTACTTATATGAACGAAAAGGATTTTGTTAATGCCGAAAAAATAGGCAGACAGATCATGACCATGGGCTATTCATTGGTAACCGATTATGCCAGCCTGTTCATGGAAGCAACTGAAAGGAATAACGAAACCATGTGGGCCATATCATGCGTACCTGATCAGGATGGTAACGAAAACCACGCCAGTTTTAACCCCTGGGTGTTTTATACTTATCCCAAAGATTATCCGGGCAACCGTGTAAAAGATTCATTTGCCGGTGGCGATGCGCCTGTTTCAACAACCTGGGCTTTTTATCATTCATTTGACGCGGCCGATAAACGCAGAGATCTGCTTGTTGCCAGTTATACCAACAAAAGCGGGGTAGTACGTAATGAGGCTAACGGTTTATCAGGTCCGGTTATAGCCAAATACCCTGACCTTGGTGGCGCATCATTAAATGCTTACCAGGGTAATGACATTCCTAAAGCCCGCCTTGGCGATGTAATGTTACAGCTTGCCGAAGCTATCAACCAAAACAGCGGCCCCACTGCCGAGGCTGTTGGATTAGTTAACCAGGTACGTTTGGCTCATGGTGGTGCGGCTATAGGCAACGTGCCTTCATCGGCCACAGCAACCAAACAGGCTTTTGATACCTGGCTGCTAAAAGAAGAAGGCTGGGAAACTTATTTTGAAGGCGAGCGCAAGATGGACCTGGTAAGGCATGGTCAGTGGCAAAGCGCTTTAACCTCGGTAGGCAAAGCCGCAGGGCCATACCTGTTCCCGGTGCCTACTTATGAAATTACCGCCAGCAAAGGCAAATTAACCCAAACACCCGGTTATTAATTGATTGCTATGGATATCAGGAATATTGTATTGCCCGGGATGATGCTATTAATGGTAGCGGCAGGATGTAAAAAAGATGGCGGCTCAACCGTCACAAAAAAGCCTGATACGGGCGATACTACTAAAACCACCACATCGGCCCTTGTTAAAGGGGCCGATGTGAGCTGGCTTACCCAAATGGAAGCGTCGGGCTATAAATTCTATAACAGCGATGGCACCCAGCAGGACCTGATCCAGATCTTGAAAGATAAGGGCATGAACGCTATCAGGCTCCGCGCCTGGGTTAACCCAACAGATGGCTGGTGTAATACCGACGACGTGGTTGCCAAAGCCCTGCGCGCGCAAAAGCTGGGCATGAAGATCATGATCGATTTTCATTACAGTGATAGCTGGGCCGACCCGGGTAAACAGCCAAAGCCTACTACATGGCAAAGTCTCAGTTTTACCGATCTGAAAGCTACGCTAAGCACCTATACCATAAGCGTAATGAATGCCCTGAAAGCAAATGGTATTACGCCCGACTGGGCGCAGGTTGGCAATGAAACCAACGACGGCATGCTTTGGGAAGATGGCCGCGCTTCAAAAAACATGGCCAATTTTGCGGCGCTGGTTGCCACTGGTTATGATGCCGTAAAATCAGTAAGCAGCACTACAAAAGTTATTGTTCACCTGGCGAATGGTTATGATAACAACCTGTTCCGCTGGATGTTTGATGGCCTGAAAGCCAATGGTGGCAAATGGGATATTATAGGCATGTCCTTATATCCGTCAACAACTAACTGGCAAACTTATAATGCACAATGCCTGACTAACATGAATGATATGTTTACCAGGTATGGTTCCCCGGTAATGATAGTTGAAGTGGGAATGCCCGCCGCCGAAGCAACAACCTGCAAAGCCTTTTTAACAGACTTATTAAGCAAGGTTGGCACGGTGAACGGCGGACAGGGTTTAGGAGTTTTTTATTGGGAACCGGAGGCCTATAACTGGCAAAGTTATGGTCTCGGGGCGTTTGACACATCGGGCAAGCCTACAGTGGCGCTTGATGCATTTAAATAGTTCATGCCATTCAGCACGAAACCAATTTTTTACAAATACCAATAAATCAATTAAATTATGAGAAAAATCATCACGCTGTCGTCAGCTGTTATGCTTTGCCTAAGCATGAGCTGCACCAAAGAAGTTGCCAACAAGCAAGCCGCTGCGCAAAGCACCGCTACAGGTAAGTTGAAAACCGCAGCTACTTCCTCATTTGCCTACGGCTCAGATGTGAGCTGGGTAACGCAAATGGAAGCATCGGGCAAAAAGTTTTACAACAGCAGCGGCACCCAGCAAGACTTGTTTACTGTTTTAGGCGGTAAGGGTATTAACGCCATCCGTTTAAGGGTATGGGTAAATCCTTCATCAACCTACAATTCAACTGCTGATGTGGTAGCGAAGGCCAAAAGGGCTGCGGCCGCGGGTATGAGCATCCTTATCGACTTTCATTACAGTGATACCTGGGCCGATCCGGGTAACCAAACCAAGCCTGTTGCATGGGCCAGTCTTGATTTTACCTCTTTAATGACCACCATGTACAATTACACCTATAATACCTTAAACACCCTTAAATCAAACGGGATAACCCCAACATGGGTACAGGTAGGCAACGAAACCAGCGATGGTATGTTATGGCAGGATGGCCGCGCTTCGGTATCGGCAACAAACTTTAAAAACTTTGCATGGTTGGTGAATTGCGGCTATAATGCCACCAAAGCTATTTTCCCATCAGCAAAAGTTATTGTGCACGTAGCAAATGGCTTTAATAATACTACCACCCGCTGGATCTTCGACGGTCTTAAGGCCAACGGCGCAAGCTGGGACGTATGCGGGTTTTCGGTATATCCGTCAACCAGTAACTGGTCTACCATAAACAGCCAGGTTTTGGCTAACATGCAGGATATGGTATCTCGTTACAGCAAGGAAGTAATGATATGCGAGGCTGGGATGGATGTGTCTGCGCCAACAACCAGTAAAGCATTTTTAACCGATTTGATAGCTAAAACCAAATCGGTATCGGGAGGCTTGGGTGTATTTTACTGGGAACCGGAGTCATATGGCAGCTGGCAAGGCTACACCATGGCCGCGTTCGATAGCAGCGGTAAACCAACCGTTGCCATGGATGCGTTTGTGCATTAAAATTTAATTGGTTGGGTGTATAGACTAAAAAAGCACGGGATTGTGCGATTCCCTCCCCTGGGAGGGTGTAGGGAGGGGTTTCATCGCCAGGCTTATTCTTTAGGGCAAGCGTATAAACCCCTCCCTGCCACCGCACATTCCAAACGCCCCTCCCGAGGGAGGGAATTAAAAAGCTCAATACACCCAACCAATTTTACTACGTAATTTTGATTATTAACACAATTTATATGAAAACGAAGATCAGTACACGCAAACTGGTATTAATAGCAATTGGCCTGGTAAGTATCGGGGCATTATCGGCTTATAAATATTCGCCGGCCAAAAATGTTCCGGTTAAGTTTAAGCAGATTATGGGTGCCGATATTTCCTTTATCCCCCAACTGGAGGCTGAAGGACGCAAGTTTAATGATAACGGCGTAAGCAAAGATCCTTTTACCATTTTGAAAGATCATGGCTTTAACTATGTAAGGCTCCGCATCTTCAACAATCCCAAGGCCGATAGCGGTTACTCGGCAAAAGGCTATTGTGGTTTGGAGGATACCAAAAAGATGGCTTTGCGTATTAAAGAAGCCGGCATGGGCTTTTTACTTGATTTTCATTACAGCGATACCTGGGCCGATCCGGGTAAGCAATATAAACCTGCTGCCTGGAAAAAGCTTAACAACCAGCAATTGCAAGATTCTATAAAAGCATTTACGCGGCTTACCCTGCTGACCCTTAAAAAGCAGGGCACCCTGCCCGATATGGTGCAGGTAGGCAACGAAATTAACCACGGCATTTTATGGCCCGATGGTCGATTGAAAAACCTGGATACCCTGGCCGGTTTTTTAAAAGCAGGTATCAGCGGTGTGAGAGGGGTGAGCGGCAACATCAGGATAATGCTGCACATAGCCTGCGGCGGGCAAAATGCCGAGTCCATTTACTTTGTTGATAACATGCTTAAACGCGGGGTGAAATTCGACATTATTGGCGAATCATATTATCCCGAATGGCATGGAACGCCCGATAGCTTAAAAAATAATTTGACCAGCCTAACGGCCCGCTATAAGCAGGATGTGATGGTTGCCGAATATTCACAACACAAACGCGAGGTAAATGATATAGCCTTTTCATTACCCGGTAATAAAGTTAAAGGCGCTTTTATTTGGGAGCCCTTTAGCTGGGGCGAAACCTTTGTTGATAAACAGGGAAACACCAATGCGCATATGGCTACCTATGATAGCATCAAAAATCAATACCACATTAGCCAGTAAGTTCCACTAAATGAAGAAAATTATTCTGTTGGCCCTTGCCGCTGCCAGCACGGTTACAGCCGTGCAAGCGCAAAGCAAAGGCGATAAAAAAATAACTGTTACCCTTTTCAATAACAACTGGCAGTTTGTAAAAAACGCAGACACCAGTATCAATGATCCACTTTTTAGCCACGCAGGGGCTTCGTCATGGCAACAGGTGAGTCTGCCGCATACTGCCAGTATTGAGCCGGTTATTAAAACCGCCCAGCAATGGCAGGGTATCTGTTTTTATCGTAAGTTTTTTACGCTGGATAAAAAAGACGCTGGCAAATACATCGCCATCCGTATAGATGCGGCTATGAACCTGGCCGATGTTTATTTGAATGGGAAACACCTGCAAACACACATAGGCGGTTACCTGCCCGTTTATATCGATATCAGTAATAAGGCTCTATACGGTAAAGAAAACTGCCTTGTCATCAGGCTCAATAATCAGGACAACCCGGTGATTCCGCCGGGCAAGCCTATTAAAGACCTGGATTTTAACTTTTACAGCGGCATTTACCGCAATGCCTGGCTCATCAAAAAAAATAAGGTTTATATAACCGATGCTGTTAACGCCGGGCAGGTGAACGGCGGCGGGGTATCGCTGCACTATGACAACATCTCATCAAAAAGTGCGCGCTTAAACATTAAGGTACAGGTACAAAATGATCATGCCACAAAGCAGTCTGTTAAATTGAAAGCAACGGTTTATGATGCTTCGGGTAAATCTGTTGGCTTGATTAACATTCCTGCAATTGCTATCAAACCGAACAGCAGCAATACTTTTGAAAAAAGCATAACTATAACAAAACCAGCACTGTGGTCGCCGGCACATCCGTACTTGTATAAAGTTGTAGTAGGGGTTGAAGGCAATGGTGTATTGCTTGATTCGGTGTCGATAAAAACAGGTATCAGGCAGATCAGTTTTAAGGCCGATGGTTTTTACCTTAATGGCAGTAAATACGTATTGCGCGGTACCAACCGCCACCAGGAATATCCTTATATAGGCTATGCCCTGAGCGATAATGCCCAATACCGCGATGCTTATAAAATTAAACAGGCCGGTTTTGATTTTGTGCGATGCTCGCATTATCCACCGTCGCCTGCGTTTTTAAATGCCTGCGATGAACTGGGGATTTTTGTAATGGATTCAACCCCCGGCTGGCAGTTTTTTGGCGATGAAACTTTTCAGAAAAACAGTTTGCAGGCTATTACGGATATGCTGCACCGTGACAGGAACCATCCATCTATTATTTTGTGGGAAGCTTCGCTTAACGAAACTGACATGAAGCGCGATTATATGGAAAAGGCGCACGCCATTGTTCACCAGGAACTGCCTTATGCCGATACCTACACCTGCGGCTGGATGAACGCGGTATATGATGTGTTTATCCCGGCACGCCAGCACGCCAAAGCCCCTGATTACTGGAAAAAGTTTAACCAGAAACCTATCCTGATTGCCGAATATGGCGACTGGGAATACTATGCCCAAAACGCAGGTTTTAACCAAACCCAGTATAAAGACCTTACTGATCAGGAAAAAACATCACGCCAGTTGCGTGGCGATGGCGAAAAACGGATGTTGCAGCAGGCTTTAAACTTCCAGGAATCGCATAACGATAACCTTAACGGAAAAATTACGGGTGATGCCAACTGGCTTATGTTTGATTATAAGCGCGGCTATGCACCGGATATTGAATCGTCAGGTATCATGGATATTTTCAGACTACCCAAATTTGCCTATTACTTTTACCAAAGCCAGGGGGACGCTTCCGAAATTAAACCGGTGTTATTCATTGCCAATTACTGGAATAATCGGGCTACCAAAATTGTAACGATCTACAGTAATTGCGATGAAGTAGAATTGTTCCTGAATGGTAGGTCGATAGCAAAGCAAAAGCCGGATACAGGTACAATGAGCAATAACCTTAAACATGCACCATTTACGTTTAATACAGCTTATACCCCCGGTACATTAACCGCAAAGGGATACATCAAAGGGCAGGTGGTAACTACCAGCGAACGCAAAACACCGGGAAAGCCATCACTGGTTAAACTAAGGGTTGATTACAGCGGAAAACCGCTTGCTGCAGGCAAAAACGATGTAGTGTTTGTTTATGCTTCAGTAACTGATGAAAATGGAACCGTTATCCCGGACGCAACCAACCTGATCAAACTAAACCTAAAGGGAGCAGGGGAGGTGATTGGAGCGGAAGAAGTAAAAGCCGAAGCCGGGGTTGCGGCATTTTTGATTAAGGCTGGTTCAAAGTCCGGCAAAATTCAGCTTTCGGCTTCAGCAGATGGTTTAAAGACAGCATTTTTAGTTGCCCAATAAAATTGGGGGGCTCAAAAACTCGCACGATTAAGCGGTTAGCTTTAATTGAGTGCCCACGCTTCCGTAATATGTTATAAACGTAAGCGTGGACACTTATTTTGGTTGTAATTTATTTAAGCGAAAGACGCTTAAACTTGTTCGATAACAATCTAAATTTATTCGCCTTTTAAACTTTGCACCGGGTTTGTCAATGCTGCTTTGATGGCCTGATAGCTTACCGTTAAAACGGATATTAGCAAGGTAAGCCCGGCGGCCATGACAAATACCCATACATTGATGCTGATCCTGTAGCTGTACCCTTTTAACCATTGGTACATCAAATACCAGGCAATTGGAGCGGCGATGCAAAATGAAATCAGAACAAGCTTCAAAAAATCCCGTGAGAGGAGCGTGGTTACGTTGGCTACTGATGCGCCAAGCACTTTTCTGATGCCAATTTCTTTAATCCGATTCTGCGCCATATAAGCAGCCAGTCCAAATAATCCGAGGCAGGATATAACGATTGTTAAACCGGCAAAAAGGCTGGCCAGTGTCCCTATTCTTTGTTCATCGCCAAATTTCTTGGCATACTCCTGGTCAACAAAACTATACTCAAACGGATAATCGGGATTATACTTCTTGAATATGGCCTCAGCACGACGCAGGTTCTCTTTTGTTGAATTCGCATTATTTAGCTTATAGTGGATAATATTGAACCACGAACTGGGCCCTTCAATCAGCATGTGCTGTACCGGTTCATAAGGCGAGCTAATTATAAAGTCCTTTACTACGCCAACAATATGCCAGGTCTTGATGTCTTTTCCTTCTCCCTGGGTAATGGACTGTCCAACGGGGTCTTTCAGGTTCATGATCTTGACCGAAGCCTCATTGACAAGCATGGCGGTCGAATCTGTAGGGTAAGTTACAGGGTCGATATCCCTGCCGGCTACCAGTTTAAGCCCCATGGTTTTAATCAGGCTCCCGTCAGAGCTGTAAATAATAAAATCAACCTTGTTTTTAGGTAATGAACCTTTCCAGTTGAAACCCCAGCTATCACTGTATCGTTGGGTTATAGGCGAATTTGTTCTGGATACAGAGGTTGCAGCACCGCTGGAAAGTAATTCGTTCCTGATAGATGCGTAATGCTTTGCGATATCGCCTGATATAAAAGTGTAAACCAGGTTATCTTTCTTATAACCGGTGTCCCTGTCCTGGGCATATTGTAACTGCTGACGGATAATGATAGTGCAAATGATCAGTACTACAGCAAATGTAAATTGAATAACCACCAGTAACTTACGCGGCGTAACCAAAGCGTTAGCTGCCTTAAAAGTGCCTTTCAATACGGCTACCGGCCTAAACGAAGACAGGTATAACGCCGGATAACTTCCTGAAATAATGCCGGTGACTATGATAAAGCCCAGCGCGATAAGCCAGAAGTACGGATTACTATAGGGTACATATAACTGCTTTTGCGTAAGCTGGTTGAAACCCGACATACTGATTTGCACAATTATAATGGCAAAAATACCTGCGATAGTGGCTATCAATATGGATTCGCCTAAAAATTGCCAGATCAACGATCCCCTCAACGCGCCTACGGTTTTGCGGATCCCTACCTCCCTGGCACGTTTCTCGCTCCTGGCCGTACTTAAATTCATAAAATTGATACAGGCGATAACGAGGATCAGCACGGCGATCAGCGAAAATCCCCTTACGCGTTCAATTCTTCCGCCTACTATTTTCCCGTCCTCAAAATGCGAATACAAATGCCATTTGCTTGCAGGGTGCAAAAACTGCTGAATGTCTTTGGTATCGGAGTGGTTTTTGGTAAAATTAAGCACAGCATCGTCAGCATGGGCTTCCGTTACGCCGGGTTTTAAAAGTACAAACGTTTGAATGGAATTATTGCCCCAATATTCGTCATCCTGGCCTATCTTTTTCAGGTATGACCATGGCAACAGGTATTCAAAATCAAAGCGGGTATTATTCGGCAGGTCTTTCATTACGCCGGTAACTTTAAAATAGGAATTGCTGTCTATTTTAACTGTTTTGCCAATCGCGTTTTCCTGACCAAAAAGCTTTTTGGAAAATTTCTCCGTTATCACAATATTGTTTACTTCGTTCAAAGCGGTTTTTTTGTCACCACTGATCAATGGGAAGCTGAACATGGAAAGAAAGTCCGGATCTGTAAAATCACCTGCGGCGGTCAGGTGCTTATCGCCGATAGTAAATAAGAAACTGGCATCTGTAACCCTGGCTACTTTTTCCAGTTGAGGTAATTCTTCTTTCATTACCCTGCCCATTATTTTGGGCGTGGTTTCCCAGCTCCATAATTTTCCGTCAAATTTTGAGCGGTTATAAACAGAATAAAGACGGTCACGCTTTTCATGGAACTGATCAAAACTGAGCTCATTCTGGATCCACAATAAGATCAGCGCGGCACTTGCCATGCCGATAGTCAGTCCCAGGATATTGATCAAAGAAAATGTTTTTTGACGCAAAAGGTTACGCCAGGTGATCTTTAAGTAGTTTTTGAGCATATGATCGGGTTTTGATAATTATAAGACGCCGCTATCCGGTAATAAGTTGCAGGTTATTTTTAAAAAGCTAAATTTTTAAAAGGGCAGGGGCTATGGGGGCTTTGATAGAATGAGAAAAAGAGAAACGAGCAAAAGACGAAGTGGAAAAATGGGTAGCTAAGCTAATTTGGAAATGGCGCTAATCTCAAAGCAAATGATCAATTCCAATCCTTCAGAAAAGCAGTAAACACCTCTTTATATTGCTCTGTAACATGGATAGTGGTGTTATCGATCTGAACGGAGTTTTTAGTAACCGATTTAACCGCATCCTTTGAAACTATAAATGACCGGTGAATCCTGATAAACGCAGCCGATGGCAATTTTTCTTCCAGGTTTTTCAAACTGGTAAGCGTAAGCAGGGGCTTATCCTGGTTGGCGAGAAAAATCTTTACATAATCCTTCAGGCCTTCTATGTACAAAATATCTGCTATATTAACTTTTACCAACTGATAATCAACCTTAAGGTAAATATAACTTTTCTCCATTCTTTCGGTCGGCGTTACAGGATTCAAGGTGCTGTTGCTACTCTGAAGCATCACAAAGTAGTCATAGGCTTTAGTAGCTGCTTTGGAGAAATCAACGAAGCTGAAGGGTTTCAGCAGGTAATCCAGCGCGTCTACCTTAAAACCCTCCAAAGCGTATTGGTCGTAGGCGGTGGTAAAAATTATTCGCAGGGTTTTCTTTTTCCCGGTTTGTTCAATCACCCTCGCCAATTCTACTCCACTGAGATCGGCCATCCGAATATCTAAAAAGATAAGCTGAATTTCGGGCCTGTCATGAACTGCTTTCAGCGCCTCGATAGCGTTGGTAAAAGTGCCGGTTAAGGTTAAGAAAGGTGTTTGTTGAATGTAGGATGTCACCAACCTCAGCGCTACAGGTTCGTCATCAACAGCTATGCAGTTAATTTTCATTTAATTGGAAGGTTAAAACTACAGTAAACTCTTTAGCTGTTAAATCGCGGTTAACCTTTAACGCATACCGCCCCGGGTATAAGAGATCAAGCCGCCTCTTTGTATTGGCAATCCCTATGCCGTTGCTGTCTTCCAGGTAAGCCGCCTGTTCTTCAAACAGCGAATTTTTGATTTCCAGCTTTAGTTTACCGGCTTCCTGGCCGATATCGATGTAAATATAACTCGGATGAACGGCGCTGATACCATGTTTAAAAGCATTTTCGATAAATGGCAAAAAAAGCATAGGTGCAACTTCACAGTTTCTTAAATTGGCTTGCTTTTCAAAAATCACCTGCACGTCGTCGCTCAGCCTTAACTTCATGAGTTTAATGTAATCCTCGGCAAATTTAATCTCCTTTTCAAGATCGGTTAAATCGTTCTTCGTTTCGTAGATCACGTAGCGCATCATGTGGGATAGCGTATAAACGGCGTCTTTTGAAGCAGAGGGGTTACTGTCAGACAGGGCATAAATGGTATGCAAAATATTGAAAAAGAAATGCGGGTTGATCTGCGCCTTTAAAAAGGAGAGTTCAGAACTTATCTTTTCCTGCTCGGTTGCCTTTAAAGCATCCTGATCTGCTTTGATCTTTTTGGATACAGCGATGATGGTGCTAACGCCCAGCACCACGAGGGTTGAAATAATGATCCAGTAATTATAACTATGTCCGTCATCTGCCGATTTTTTCCCCCAGTTTTTAAACAGCCTGCCTAAGGCCGCTTTCCATCCGGTTACCTCATCAAGCCAAAGGTTTAAATAAACAACGGCAAAAAGAGAGGCTATTAAAAGAAGAACAAACAGGATAGCTTTATTGCGATATAATAGCTTCGGAGTAAAAAACAACAGGTTGGCATAAAACAGGGCTGCCCAAACCAGGTGGATCAGCACTTGCTTTATCCAAAATTCGGTAGGCAGTTTTACCGGCCATGATAATGGGAACAACATTAGCGCAAGCAAACTGATCACTATGTATAAGTGAACCGAAAAAAAGATCTTCTTTAAGTCAGAAAGCGCCATAATTGGATTTTTACTGTAAAAATAGCAGAAAAATAGTGCGTTTTGTTTCTCAGGCAAAACGCACCTTACCGTATCAAATACAGTAATCAACTAAATCCCATCTCACCGGGATCATGCAAATGACAAAATATTTTATTTCAGTTTTTGAGGTAATAGATGGCTTGCAGTTTTTAATAGATAGAATGGCAGTTTTAATCTATGACATGACAGGGCGCGGGATAATCAATGATCTTATTCGTTGTTTTGTTCTGAAAAATGCCTGATTTTGAAGCCATAGATTTTTAAGGTCGTTTGGTCTATTATTAACGCCAAACCGTCTATTAGACAATTTTGGGTAGGTGGATTTATGTTGCTTTGTTTCAAAGCTCCGGATATGAAACCTGAAAACTACAAATCAAACTTTAAAAGTACCACCATTATATTGTCGCTGTTACTGATGGCGTTTTTATTGACATCACCAGGCATAGTTCAGGCCCAGCAGCCGGCCGGTCCGCCCTCTGGCATGCTTCAGAGCAATGGCCTCATCTCTGGCACCGTGATCGATTCGCTGACCAAAAAGCCCCTGGATTATTCAACCGTGAGCTTATTTAAAGCCGGCGTAGCTGCCCCGGTAAACGGCAACCTGACCGATGCAAAAGGTAATTTCAAAATTACGGGGATAGCACCAGGCACTTACCGCCTTCAGATTGCTTTTATAGGTTATACTACCAAAAATATTGAAGGGGTTGTGATAACACCAGGTAAACCCGACCGCAACTTAGGGCAGTTAATTGTTTCGCCGGGCGCTAAAATGCTTGCTGACGTGCAGGTTACCGGGCAACGCGCTTTGATTGAAAATAAGATTGACAAGGTAGTTTTTAATGCAGAGAAAGACGTAACCAGTGCAGGCGGCAACGCCTCTGATATTTTGCGGAAAGTGCCAATGGTTTCGGTTGATATGGATGGCAATGTTTCGTTGCGCGGAAACCAAAATGTGCGGATCCTGATCAACGGTAAGCCTTCAGGTGCTTTGGTGACCAATGCTGCGGATGTGTTGAAATCTATGCCATCCGATCAGATTAAAAATATTGAGGTAATAACCGCTCCATCGGCCAAGTACGATGCAGAAGGGTCGGCAGGGATCATTAATATCATTACCAAAAAGAAGGAAGTGGCCGGAGTAAGCGGTTCCATCAATGCCGGTGTGGGTACACGCCAAAATAATGAAAGCGGAAACATCAATTTTAATAAAAACAAACTGAGCGTTACCGCAAACCTGGGTTATAACGTGGGATGGCCGCAAACTACTTATCAATCATTCAGCAGTCAGAATACCGAGTTGGGTACCTCGTCGTCCTCAAACGGACAAAGTACTTCCAACCGCCATTTCACCAATGGTTCGGCTTCGGTTGGATATGATTTCGATGATCAAAATACTTTTAACTCCACCTTTAGTTTGAGAGGGGGCGCGTTTAAGAATAACGGAAGTTCGGTTAACAGCAATAATTCTGCATCCGAAGGAAATATCGATTATACTGCTTTAACCAGCAATGAATTTAAAGTATCCAATTTTGACTGGAACAATGACTTTACGCATAAGTTTAAAAAGGAGGGCGAAGAGCTGAGCTTTGCCTTTCAGTGGACACATGGTACCTCTGATGTAAACTACCTGTCTGAATATTCTGCTTTTACTCAAAACCAGCGTGCGGTAAACAATGGTACCAATAACGAATACACCTATCAGCTCGATTATGTACTGCCAATCAGCAAAGTATTTAAGCTTGAAACAGGTGCGAAAAGCATTTTGAGAAGAATTTCCAGCGAATATGATTTCTTTAACCCCGATGCCTCCGGAGCATATGTATTTAACGCGGCAACGTCTAATACTTACAGCTATGACCAGGATGTGTATTCGGGCTATGGTTTACTTACCGTAAACTTAAAAAATGGTTTTACTGTTCAGGGAGGCGCCAGGCTGGAGAATACAAAAATTGATGGAAACTCGGGTAATACCAGCGTTGGCCTGTCGCCTTTTCATAATAGCTATACCAACTTTATCCCAAGTTTCGTGATCTCGAAAGCTTTGACACCAACTCAAACATTGAAGCTTAGCTACAGTAAACGCATTCAAAGGCCAAGTTTGCAATATCTGAACCCGTTCCTGAATACCAGTAATCCGCTTAATCAAAGCCAGGGCAATCCTGAATTATCACCCGAAATTACCCAAACGGTAGAAATGACCTATTCTACCTTTATCAAAAGCAGCGTAATTAATGCCTCGGTTTATTACCGTAAAACGGATGATATAATTGAAAGTTATGTAAGCACAGTACCGTACACTACCATCGATAATAACGGCAACCCGGTTACCAGGGATGTTTCGCTCACCAACTATCTTAACGTTGGTAACAATAATTCGGTGGGTGTTACTTTCTTCGGATCAACAGAACTGTTCAGGATCCTGACCATAAGAGGAAATGTGAATGCGTTCACCTATAAGCCGCAAGTTGTAAGTAGTTTGCAGCAAGGAAACCAGTCAACCTATGTACAATACAACGCCTTTATCAGCGGCACGGTAAAATTAAACAAGACGCTTTCTGCCGAAACGTTTCTGATCCAGAACTCGGCAAGAAGAACTTTCCAGGGAACCAACCCTTCGTTTAACTTATGGGTTGTTGGCTTAAAACAGGATGTATGGAAAAAACGGGGCACTATCGGGTTGAACATTACCCAGCCTTTTAATGATTACAAAAATTTTACTTCCAATATCAACAGTGGCCCGCTTACGCAAACCAGCAGGTTTTCGGTACCGTTTAGGTCTTTTGGAGTGAGCTTTGCTTATAATTTTGGTAAAATGAGCTTTGGCCCTCAGATGCCTAAAAAGAGGCGCGGCGTAAACAATGACGATTTGAAACAAGGAGATAACGGAAATGGGCAGGAGGCTCAAAATCGATAATATACACAAACCGGCTCAAATTGAGCCCCCTTATCCCGTTTTTGACGCTTTGAAAAGCGATGATGTGATGTTAACAGGTTATGCTGAAATCTAATTATCAGTTGTTCCCAATTTTACTTAAATCTCTATCATCGCTTTAATAACCCCGTTTGCCGGATCAAGCCAGCTTTCAAAGTTATCCTTCACCTCATCAAAACGTACCCGGTGTGTAATATAGTTTGCAGGCTGTACCAAACCTTTTTTTATGGATGCAATCACATGCTCAAAGTCTTCCCTGGTTGCATTTCGACTGCTCATCAGCGTCGCCTCGCGTTTATGAAATTCGGGGTGACTAACTTTGATCTCCCCCTTTTGCAAGCCAACAAGTACATATCTCGCCCCATGGGCCATATAATTAAAACCATTATTAATTGCATTTAAGCTGCCGGTTGCGTCTATAACTACCGTGGGCATATCGCCCTGTGTTATGGTGGCTAATCGCTCCATTGCATTTTCAGCAGATACATTGATGATATGATCAACCTTTAATTTGTCGCTGCAAAATTTAAGCCGCCCGGCATTTAAATCCATCGCGATCACTCTGCCGCCGGCTATACGGGCAAATTCCATGATCCCCAGGCCTATTGGTCCTGCGCCTATAACCAAAACGTATTCTCCAGGCTTAACATCTGCCCGTCTTACACCATGTGCACCGATAGCAAGTGGCTCTACTAAAGCCAGTTCATCATAGCTTAAGCCTTCGCCATGTACAAGCGAGTAAGTTGGCACGCTCAGGTATTCGGCCATTCCGCCATCAATATGCACGCCGCAAACGTTGATCTTCGCGCAGCAATTGGGCTTGCCCGACCTGCACGCTATACAAGAGCCACAGTTGAAATAGGGGATGAATGTAACAACCTCTCCTTTTTGAAAACCTGGTGCGCCGCCTGTTTCAACCAATTCGCCGGAAAGCTCATGGCCCAGAACACGCGGGTAACTAAAATATGGTTGCGTTCCTTCAAATGCATGCAGATCTGTCCCGCAAATTCCTATTCTCCTTATCCTGATTTGTGCATAGCCTTCTTTAATTTCAGGCTTTTCCTGCTCTTTAAAAGCCAGCCGTCCCGGTTCCTCGCAAACTATTATCTGCATGCCCTTTATTTTAAAGTTTAAAAATTTGTTCCATAGGTACCCATTTCTCTCCCTCTTTAGCCCAGGGAAGGGGCTGCTGAAATAGCCACATCAGCTGTTCCCATTCCTGTACCTTCGGGTTTAGCGCGTCCATTGCTCCCTTTTTATCTGCGTCATAATGATCGCTCGTTTCCATGATCATAAATAACCGGTTTCCGGTACGATAGATCTGCATATCGAGGATGTCTGCATCCAGTATGCTTTTGCGTATTTCCGGCCAGCTGTTTTCTGCCTTATGCCAGTGCTCATATTGTGCTATCAATTGCGGATCATCCTTTAAATCAAGGGCCAAACAGTATCTTTTCATAGTGACATTTTATTTTTTACAAGTAGGTGGAGGCGTACGACTCGTCAATTAAACCACATGCTTTCATTTCTTTCCAAAATTGTGCAGGAATTGTTAAATAGGCTAAAGCAACATTTTGGGACACCCGTTCGGCATTGGTTGTATTCATGGCAATGCTTTTAACACCAGGTGCCTTTAGCCCAAAGGCAACACATACATCTGCGGGTTTTATTTTATAGTCTGCACATAAACCATAAAACAACTCCCGCCAATGATATAAATGCTTGTCTTTTACCGGATCCGTTAACCGGTAATTGTAATAAGCAGATCCTGTTAAAAAGCCCCCGTTAAAAACAGCGGAGTTAATGATCTGAGTTCCTTGCTTTTCAAGGTGCTGCATAAATTCAACTAATTCCAGGGGATGGCTGTGAACCGTCATGCTATTGGCTATCATCACCCAATCCAGCTTTACATCATTAGTTATTTTTTTGATGATCCGCCAGTCCTTCGAACCTACGCCGATACCTTTTACTTTACCACTCAGTTTCAACTCATTCAGCGCGTGGTAGGCATCTAAAATATCGTGGTAGCGCTTTGCCTGTTCATGCTCATCTTTTGCGGCGTTAAGATATTCATCCGGGTCATGCACAGATACCAGTTGTGCATGATAATCGCCCAGCAGTTCATTCCCCTGTTCGTAGCATTCCAGGATGCCTTCATAACTTATTCGCTGAACGGCGTCATATTTAAGGTCGCGCCAGACACCAGGTTCAAAAGTAGGTTCCGCGGTTGTTAACGCAGTACGCAGCCAGCCTAATTTATTGCTGATGAGTACATCCGAAGGCTTTACATTCAATTGTGCCAGAGCGGTTCCTAACGATTCGAGCGCAAGCCCTGCGCCATATTTACCGGCAGAATCAAATACAGCCGGTTTAGGCGAATGCCTGATACTTTCCGCAACAATTGAACATTTAACTTCATCAGAAAGCGCTACGTATAGATTTCCTAATCCGCTGGTTCCAAAAATTACTTTAGGTAAATTAATTTCCTGCATATTGAAAATGGGGAATTGTTAAAGAATGGCCGAAACAGGTACATTTTCTGGCTTCACTTTTACACGATGGCCTTTTAATCCAAAAAAGGCCACCACCGCAAAGCATACCAACGGTACCAGGTAGCCATACTGAATATTACCGGTTACATCGCTGATATAACCAAACACCCTCGGTAAAACAGCACCGCCGACGATGGACATAATGATCAGGCTGCTGCCAAATTCGGTATCGGCTTTTAAGTCCTTTATGCCAAGGGCAAAAATTGTTGGAAACATAATGGACATGAAGAAACAGATACCTATTACTGTGTATACTGTGATCATGCCATGACCAAAAATGGCAATTGCGGATAGCAAAATATTGATACCAGCATAAACTGCAAGTAAAATAGCTGAGCTGTAATATCTCATCAGGAAAGTACCAATAAACCTGCCTATCAGGAATGCAGCGCCGCACAAACCGAGATAGTAGGTCGTTTGCATCTCTGTAAGTCCGGCAGATTTTGTAGCATACAGAATAAATAAACTGAATACACAAACCTGAGCGCCCACGTAAAAAAACTGTGCGGCAACACCCCAGGCCAGATGACGGTGCTTCAGGGCATGGAAAATGTTTTTACTGGCAGTATGCCCTTCATGCTGCTGGATCCGGGGCAGACGTGTAAATGCAAAAAGTATGGCGATGAACACCAGTACACTACCTAATATAAAATAGGGCATTTTTACGGATGACGCTTCGGCGGCAAGCGCCAGTTTACGGCCCTGCTCTGTCATTACGCTTAATTGTGCCGGGGTGTAACCTTTTGTAAGTATAATACGCCCGCCAATTATAGGGGCCAGGGTAGCAGCCAGTCCGTTAAATGATTGTGCAAAGTTAAGCCTTTGTGTAGAAGTCGCGGGATCTCCTAGTGAAGAAGCATAGGGATTGGCGGCGGTTTCTAAAATGGTTAAGCCGCAAGCAATAATAAACAAAGCCACCAGGAAAAATGTGTACTGTTGGGTATTGGCTGCCGGTATAAATAAATAGGAACCAAATGCGAAAATTAGCAGACCGGTAATAATACCTGTTTTGTAGCCGTATTTTTTCATGATGAAGCCCGCCGGCAAAGCCATTAAAAAATAGGCAATAAATACCGCCGAATCCACCAGTGTAGCCTGGACTGTTGTAAGCGTAAACGACTTTTTTAAATGGGGTATTAATATCGGGTCGAGGTTATGGGCAAAACCCCATAAAAAGAATAAACTGGTTATTAATATAAATGGAAAAAGAGTTTTATTCTTTGTCATTGTATTTAAATTTTGCTGCTGCGTTAAGGTTCTCAATTATTTACTGGTAGTTATTTTAGCTACCCATCCGCCTGCGGTGTCTAAATGGATATTCATAACCGAATTTGCCGATACCTTTGTTTCAGCCCGGGTTAAACTTTGAGGTGAGGATAATACATCCGCCCATGACGATAAAGCATATTTACCGGTTGGCAAAAAATCCAATTTTAATTGGATATCCCTTTCCGAGTCGTTGGTCATTGCGCCAACGTACCAGTCCTTTCCGCTTCTTTTGGCAATGATGACATATTGACCCGGGTATCCGCCAAGTACTTTTGTATCGTCCCAAACGGTAGGCATATTGTTTAAGAAATCGGCTCCCGGCTTACCCAAAATGTGCTCAGGTGCGTCACAGTAAACCATAAAGGGGCTTTCGTAAATTACAAACTTTGCCAGTTCGGCACAGCGGCTGTTCATTACCTGGGTAGGGCTGCCTTTTCTGAACTCTTCCTTTTTTACATTTAAAAAACCGCCGGGAGTATAATCCATTGGCCCAGCCAGCATACGCGTGAATGGGAGGGTGGTGTTGTGCCCTGCTGTTATCCTGGTCGAAAACTTGGAATATTCTTCGCCTAAAACTCCTTCCCGGGTTATCATGTTGGGATAGGTACGCTCAATACCATCGGGTTTATAAGCGCCATGAAAATCAACCATCAGGTGATACTGCGCTGCAGTTTTAATAATGCGGCGGTACCAGTTTACCATTTGCTGATCGTCCCGGTCCATAAAATCAATTTTAACCCCGGCAATGCCCCATTGCTGGTAAATTGGGAAAGCCTTTTCAAAATTGTCATTCCGGTTAACATCTGAGCTGTATAACCAAAGCCAGCATTTAACGTTTTTGGCTTTGGCATAAGCTAAAATTTCGGGCATGTTCAATTGCGGGGCAGGCTGGGTAATATCAGCTTCGGGTTTGTTAAATGCCCCGTACCATTGCCAGTCGATAAGCATATACGGCCAATGCTGTGCCGACGCCAGGTCGATATACTTTTTAATTGTAGGCATATCCATTTTTACCTCGCCGCTCCACCAGTTATCCCAGGCGCTCATGCCAGGCTTTATCCAGCTTGCATCTTTTAATGCGCAGGGCGGATTCAGGTTCTGGATTAGTTCCGATTCGATTAATTTACCGGGCGAAGCTGCCAGCATGACTACACGCCAGGGGGTAAGCAGGTTATTAGCAAAACGCGCCTTAACCCCGTTCTCATTTTCGCCGGGCAGAGGGGATAATTTGGTAACCAGGTCAATTTTATCAGTTGCACTGGTATCTGTTTTTTGCGAGCCTATATAAAATCCGGGATAGTTATCAATATTAGCTTCTGTAATTGCTGTATAATGGCTCTGATCTAACACTACGAGCAGGGGTAAGCCGGCTATTGTTTTTTCTGTGATATGGTTTAGGCTTGTCGGTTGAAATTCAGTCTCCTGAGAGGAGGTATAACTACCATAGTCTGCCACCCAGGTTTTGGCTTTTGAAGGTAAGTTGAAACTGGTCAGTTCCTTTACTATCTGCCGGTCGCCAATGTTGTCGGCCCCGAATAACTGGTAGCGAAAGGCAATTCCGTCATCATAAGCTCTGAACCAGATCTTCATCCGGCGCATAGGCCCCGATTTTTCTACCAGCGACAGTTCCAGTTCATTGTAATGATCGGCTATGGTACTATGTTTCGTTTTTACTACCGGTACCCAGGTTTGGTTAACGGAGTGCTCTACATGACCGGTTACAGCCATATTGGCACCCATAGCCGGTTCATTTTTAAACTCGAAACCAAGTGAAGAAGGATGGATGATCATTAAACCATTGCTGGATACAGCATATTGCAGGCTGTTGGTGTTATTTATCTCCACAATATTTTTTTTATCGGGCGATACCAGCTTAAAAGTTTGGGCAAATGACGGAACTGCGAATGAGGCGGCAGTAATCAGTACGTAAAAAGTTTTTAAGTTCATGACATTGATTAGATAGCGCCTTCTATTTTTAAAACGAATGCATCTTTACACGGAGCGTTTTCAGGCAATTTTACTTTAAGGCCTGCTTCTGTCTGCTCAAAGCTCAACTTGTCGTTTCCGAGCAGGCTTACGCTGCTGACGTTACCCAGTTGATTGTTTTTTGCTAACTTTTTAACAAGCGCTTCGTTCCCGGCGGGCCAACCCAGCATAGTAGCATAAAGGGTTTTTCCTTTTGTGGTGAACCGGATATCTTCGGCGCCAAATGGCTTGCCTTTACCTTCGTTAAAGCCTTGAGCATTAATAGGTGCCGCCGAATCCGTTGCCGGGCCTTCTCCAAATACAGTCCAGGGGCGGGTACCATAAATTGCCTCGCTGTTAACCTGCATCCAGGCGCCTACACCTTCAACTATAGCTCGTTCCTCACTGTCAATGGTGCCGTTACCGCGGACAGGAATATTTAACAAAAGGTTACCGTTTTTACTTACAATATCAACCAGGGTATGAACTACAGTTTTGGCGCTTTTATAATGTTTATCATCAAATATGCGGCGATCATAGTGCCAGGCACCTATACAGGTATCTGTTTGCCATGGCAAAGGCTCTATCTGATTACTCTGTCCCCGTTCAATATCCCATATCATACATTTTCGCTGCTGCTCGTTCAATACTTTACCAAATAATGCCGCTTGTAGTTTACCATGCTTTTTAATGCTGGTATTGTACATATGTGCCGCTATTTTTAAGCCGGCATCACTTATTGGCCAAAGAGGTAGCGCAGTGTCATCAAAGTAGATAAGTTCAGGCTCGTATTTATCAATAAGTTCTATAGTGCGGTTTAAAAATTTATCGCAATAGGCTTTGCCAGGTACGCTTGAGCCATTAACCCAGTCCCAGTTCCAGGTTTTACTTACCTCATGGTTTTGAGCATATAATTCCTGAGGATCCAATTTTTCCCACCAGGTTCCTTTGCCACTGGCTTTAGTTATTTTGCCGTCGTAAGGTATGTCCTTGAATTCGCCGCTCTTGTCGGCCCCCTGGGAGGTTTCATAAAATGTCCAGGCGTGTGAGGCATGAACACTCAATCCGAAGGGAAGCGCATGGCTTTTTGCGGCTTTTGCCCAACCTGCAACAATATCTTTCTTTGGGCCAACATTAACAGAGTTCCACGCCTGGTACTTACTGTTCCATAAATCAAGGTTATCGTGGTGGCTGGCCATGGCAAAAAAGTACTGCGCACCTGCACGTTTGTACAAGCCAACCAACTCATCCGGATCCCAGTTTTCGGCTTTCCAATCGTTGATCACGTCCTTAAAACCAAATTTTGAAGGGTGCCCATATTTTTGAACATGGTATTTATACTGGTCGCTGCCTTCCTGATACATGCCACGCGCGTACCAGTCTCCACGTTCGGGCTGGCATTGCGGTCCCCAGTGTGCCCAGATGCCAAACTTGGCATCGCGAAACCAATCAGGTACCTGGTATTGGGCTAATGAATCCCAATCGGGTTTAAACGGGCCGGTGGCAATATCAGCATTTAAATTTGGTTGCAGTAAACTACTGCCAAAAGCCCTTGACAGATACAAGGATGAGAATCCTGTGGCTAAGCCTTTTATTAATGTTCTTCTTTTCATAATTAAGTTTGACCGTTAGAAAAAGTAGCTACGCCGATCAGCCATGCGGATGAATAGCCGGAACTTTTAAATAAATTTCTATACCTGGTTATCTATAATTGGTTAATCAGCAATTCGCGTTATCGGATCAATAATTGATAATCATCCAAATTTCTTTGAATTAATAGCTAAATAATTGGCCTAATGGGACTTTTTTTTGTATAAAACCGACTTTTTGCGCGGGGGAAAATGCGAATTATCGAAAAGAATTGAGGTTGCTAAATCGAGGTGTATATTTTGAGTCTGATTGTAACTTGTTTATTTAGTGGTTGTTGATGCTGAAGTAAAGATAATAGCTTGTACGAGCTATTACACATTAATTATTTAAGGTCTGGTGTCTATAAATGCATTGGCGATGGTTATTTCAGACCAGGCTTTTTAATAACAGCCATATTTTTCCCGGCTATCATGATATCTGTATCTTATTGATCAATGATTAAAACCAACCTGGTACATCTGCTTTCTATACTCGCTGGGCGACATGCCGGTAAGCTTTTTGAATGTTTTTGAAAAATAAGAAAGGTTATCAAATCCGGTTTGAGTACAGATTTCTGAATAGGACATGCGGCTTGTCGCCATCAGGTACTGTGCACGCTCAACGCGTTTTTCATTGATATAATTTAATGGCCTGGTTCCGGTGTACTGTTTAAATTGCCTTGAAAAATAATCGACATTTTGATTTGCCCTGGATGCAAGCAGGTGAACTGAAAGATCCAAATGTAAATTAACAAGGATATAATTTAATGTTTCTGCAATTTTTACCGGGATAAGTTTATGTTCGGGGCTTTTGAACAATTGAGGGTTCAGGAATTTTGCAGTTAGCATCATCAGGATACCCTGGGTTTCCAGATATGTTGATGTGTTTTGTTGATTGTTAAGTTCCTGATATTCCTTATAATAAATATCTTTTTCATACACCTGGGGATTGTCAGACCGGTTGATTCCCCTCCCCGGGTTAATTTGAAGTAACCGGTTAAAAAGGTTTACATCCATTTCGGTAGCTTTGGTTTTTAACACAGCCCTGTTATTGGCAAACAGCGAGCTCCCGTCTATCGAATCCTCAAAAAACTGAACAAAAAATTGACCCAGATAATCACCACACTCCAAGTTACATAGCGTGAAACTTGGGATGATATACAGATAACCCGGTTCAAGCTTTAACGAACTGGTTGCATCTGATATTTCACCTTCGCCATCATCTATATAATAAATACGGTAGTAAGGGCTTATCACATTCCTGTAATTCCATTTACAGTTAAGCCTCACATAGTCAACGTTAAGAAGCGAGAAAGTATGTTTTAAATTTCTTTTGATCATCTGGACCACAAATATGCAAATTGCTTTGATATACCTAAATGCATATCAATATCTAAAATATAGTAAAGTCGGATTTTTACAATAAAAAGTCCATTTTAATTAAGTTTTTAGATGGAGGCTTACTGTAGGTTTGAATCAACCAATATAAAGAAGGAATATCTCAAAACTTTGCGTGAATACAGGGCATCAATGAGCTTTGCTTTGCATATTAAAATTTGATATTTGCCAAACTCTATCTTTTATTGCTTATTTTTATGAATACCCCTAAGCTATGAGATACAAATTATCACTAAGCGTGCTTATATTACTGTTAATGCTTAATGTTGCTTTTGCTCAAAATGGCAAATACCAGTTTTCGCAGCTAAACAGAAGCAATGGCTTGTCTCACAACCAGGTTAACTGCATTTTTAAAGATTCTGAAGGTTTTATGTGGTTTGGTACTGCATCGGGCCTCAACCGTTATGACGGTTATAGTTTTAAAGTATTTAAACATGATGCTAATAACAATAAGTCGCTTAATGATGACTTTGTAAGCAGTATTTTTGAAGGCCCCGGCAAAAAATTATGGGTGTCAACGCGTGGCGGATATTGCTTTTACGACCCGGAAACGGAACAGTTTGATAGTGATATGGCATTAGTTACCAACTCATTAAAAATTCCGGCATATCCTAACGTATCGAAAATAGTGCGTGGTGGCAAAGGCGAGTTTTGGTTTTTGTGCCCTGATTCGGGTCTTTACAGATATAATGAAATTAGTAAAACAACCCGTCGGTATTGTCACGACCGGTCAGGCACATCATTATATTCAAATTCTCTTTCGGATATAACACAGGATGCTACCGGTAATATTTGGCTGACTTATCGTAACGGCATGGTTGAAAAGCTCGATATCGGGCAGAATAAAATTACCTACCGTACAGATATTTTTACCAAAGCTGTTAGTATCAAAGATGCATATTATGCCATCACCGTCGACAAGGATAGCGATTTATGGTTTTACGCACCTAATTTTTACGCCAACGCTTATTATTATAGCCCCTCAAACGGGACATTAAAACTTGTAGGTAAAGAGTCGGCCGGATCCAAATTAAAATCTAATATCATCAGCAACATTATCCAGGCAGACGACGGCTTGATATGGATAGCTACCGACCATGGCGGCATAACCTTGTTTGATAAAAAAATATCCAAATTTACCTATTTATTGAACCGGGAAGACGATGCCAAGTCATTAAGCCAAAACAGCGTTATCAATCTTTATAAAGACGATGCGGGTATTATGTGGGCCGGTACATTTAAAGAAGGTGTAAGTTATTATCATAAAAACATTATCCGTTTTCCGTTATACAGGCATTTCGCTTCAGACCCCAAAAGCTTGGGCTTCGAAGATGCTAACAAGTTTGTTGAAGATAAAAACGGTAATATCTGGATTGGCACAAACGGAGGGGGCCTGATCTGCTTTAACCGTGAAACCGGCAGTTTCAAACAATATAAGTACGAAGCAGGAAATTTAAACAGCCTAAGCAACGACATTATTGTTAGTTTATGTATCGATCATGATCAGAAACTATGGATAGGCACTTATTTTGGCGGCCTGGACTGCTTTGACGGAAAAACATTTACCCATTATAAACATGATGATAAGGTAGCCGGGAGCCTTGCTGATAACCGGGTGATGAGCATTTTTGAAGACTCTTCGCATAGATTATGGATAGGGACATTTGCGGCGGGGCTGCAGATATTTGACAGGGAAAAAAAGAAATTTTCCCCTCCCTTTAAACAAACAGATATCAGGTGTCTTTACGTTTCTGCGCTGTTTGAGGACCGCAAAGGCAATATCTGGACAGGGGGGTACTTTGGTATCGATGTAATCTTAAAAAGTACGGGGCGGTTTTTGCATTACAGCGTAAACAAAGATGATCCTAACAGTTTAATCGCTAACACCATCAACTGTATTAACCAGGACAGGCGCGGCCTCATCTGGATAGCAACACGCTACGGGTTAAGCATACTTAACCCCGAAACCAATAAGTTTACGTCGCTCACAAAACAAAACGGGCTGCCTGAAAATGCCATACTGGATATACAGGAAGACAACAACGGAAGGATGTGGTTAAGTACTGCTAATGGTTTAAGCAGGGTAACGCTTATTACCCAAAAGGCTCCTTACGCTTTTAGGTTTGAGAATTTTGATGAAACGGATGGTTTGCAAGGCAGGGAATTCAATGACCAGGCAGGGCTCAAAACCCGCAAGGGCGAACTTATATTTGGCGGCGGTCATGGTTTCAATATTTTCGACCCGTTAGCCATACATGCCAATATCAATAAACCTAAACTAACTTTTACCGATTTCTTGTTGTATAACAAAAGTGTCAAAGCCAATGAAGAAGTTAACGGGCATGTTGTATTATCAAAAGCTATTTCGGTAACCCGCCAACTGACACTGACACACAGCGAAAATGTATTTACCATTGAGTTTGCCGCGCTTAATTTCTTTAATCCCAACAAAGTAAAACATCAGTATATGTTGGAAGGCTTTGATAAGGATTGGATTGATGCCGATAATGCTACGCGAAAAGCCACCTACACCAACCTTGACGGCGGCGACTATACTTTTAAAGTACGGGCGATTAGCCAGGAGGGAAGGTGGGATCCTGATTATATAACATTGAAGATTAAGGTATTGCCGCCGTTCTGGAAATCGACGATAGCCTATTTTATTTATATATTGCTTTTATTTGGAATCCTATTTTTCATGCGCCGGCGCGGAATTCAAAAAATAAGAAGGCAGTTTGAAATCGAAAAGGAGAAACGCGAGGCTAAATTGTTAATCGAAAATGAGCGCCAGGAGGCCCGGCGTATGCATGAACTTGATATGATGAAAATCAAGTTCTTTACCAATGTAAGCCATGAGTTCAGGACCCCCTTATCGTTGATTATGGCACCCGTTGATAAGATATTAAAGCAAACTGAGGCTGAAGAGCAGAGGAACCAGTTGCAAATGATCAATCGCAATGCCAAACGTTTACTCAATATGGTAAACCAGTTGCTCGATTTCAGGAAAATGGAGGTGCAGGAACTTAGGCTGCATGCCCGGAGCGGGGACATTATAAGTTTTATTAACGAAATGGTTTATTCGTTCTCGGATGTGGCCGAGAAAAAAAACATCAGGCTGGTATTCGATTCGGAAATTCAAAGTCTGGTTATCAATTTTGATCATGATAAGATCGAGCGAATTATCTTCAATCTGCTTTCCAACGCGTTTAAATTTACGCCCGATGGCGGTAATATAAGTGTTTTACTGGCGATAATTGAAAATGCGTCGGGAGAACGGCAACTTGAGATAAAGGTTATTGATACGGGTATTGGAATTCCATTAGATAAACAGGGCCGGATTTTTGAACGCTTCTTCCAAAACGAAGTGCCCGGATCTATGGTTAACCAGGGTAGTGGAATAGGGCTGGCAATAACTAAAGAATTTGTAAAGCTGCATAATGGCGAGATATCCGTACAAAGCCAGCCCGGGCAAGGCAGCTATTTTACAATCCTCCTACCGGTTGATTTAGCAACAGAGGAAGAAGTATGCTTGAGTGATCCTGATTTAAGCAAAGCGTCAATAACTGAAATCCCCGACGGGGTGCAGACAGGAGGCAGCAATACAATTAAAAAAATGTCTGTTTTACTGGTTGAAGACAATGAGGATTTTCGTTTCTATCTGAAAGACAATTTAAATGATACGTTTACCGTTATCGAAGCTGCTAATGGAAAGGAAGGCTGGCAGAAAACCCTGGCCCTTCATCCTAACCTTGTGGTAAGCGATATCAGCATGCCCGAGATGAATGGTATCGATTTGTGCCGTAAAATACGTAACGATAAACGAACATCGCATATACCCGTTGTGCTGCTCACCGCAGCTACAGATGAAGAGTTGCAATTGCAGGGGCTCGAAACCGGCGCCAATGATTACCTGACAAAGCCCTTCAATTTCGAGATCCTCACTTCTAAATTAAAAAACATATTGGCCATGCAGCAAGATATGCGTAAGGCCTACCAAAAGCAGCTTGATGTTAAACCAACAGAAGTGGAAACCGAATCACTCGATGAGGCGTTTATTAAAAAAGCGGTACAGCTAATCGAAAAAAACATTGATAATGCCGAGTTCTCCGTTGAGGAATTGAGCAGCGAATTATGTGTGAGCCGCGTTACCTTATACAAAAGGGCGCTTACTTTAACAGGGAAATCTCCCGTCGATCTGATTCGTACCATCCGCCTGAAACGTGCTGCTCAGTTACTTGAAAGCTCACAATTAACCATATCACAAATCTCATACAAGGTAGGCTTTAAAAGCCAAAAGTATTTTGTACGATGCTTTAAGGCCGAATTTAATTGCCTCCCGTCGGCGTATGCCAGCAATAAAAACAAATAGATTTTATAAACCTGCGGTCAGTTTTATGGTAACGAAATCGCTTGTAAATTTGTCGCTTACGGCCTCAACTAAATTTTCTCTAAAAGGACTTTAAGAAAAAGTACTCTCTCTCCTTTGGAGTGAGGTTTCAGTCTGTGCGCGAAGTCGCGTAACCGTTTTTAAAACGTTTTACCGGGTATTTACTATGGGTTTAACTTCTGATTTTGACTCTTTTTGTTAAATTTTTGATAACATCTGTCTAAATTCTGACTGGTTTAAAGCAGGATATTTAGTTTAAAGTTCTGTAAATAAGCGTGGTATGGTACCTTAACATTTGTGTCCCTATTTGTGAACAATCGATTGCACTGTGGCTTTTAGTTTAGCAGGATAAACCAATGCCGATTTTGCTACTAAACGTAATTAAAAGTGGGCATTGGTTACAGCCAATTTTTAAACAAAACCTGCTTAATTAACTATGATGTTAAAACGTATACTATGGTGTACTTCTGCTATTTTTTCGATTGCTTCACCGTTTAAAGCCGCTTCTTGTGATATTCCTCAAAAAGCAATAAAGGATACAAGCGTTGTCTTCAGTACAATTTATCCATCATATAATATATCACCGAAAGTTCCCGATACAACGGGAATGAGTAATACTGCAGCGCAACAGGCAGCACACATCAAATTAGGCTGGAACATTGGCAATACGATGGAAGCGCCCGGCAGCGAAACCGGCTGGGGTAACCCTTTAATCACAGAGGATTATATCAAATTGGTTAAGCAGAGTGGTTTTAATGGTATTCGCATCCCCTGTGCCTGGAACCAATATTCAGATACAAAAAGCGCCAAAATACAGGATGCATGGTTAAACCGCGTAAAACAAGTAGTACAATATTGTGTAAAAAACGATATGTATGTGCTGCTCAATATTCACTGGGATGGCGGTTGGCTTGAGAATAACTGCACAACTGCTAAAAAAGATTCGGTTAATGCCAGGCAAAAGGCGTTTTGGGAACAAATAGCTACAACAATGCGTGATTTTGATGAACACCTGATGTTTGCAAGCGCTAATGAACCCAGTACAAACGATGTGGCCCAAATGGCGGTATTGCTTTCATATCATCAAACTTTTGTTAATGCAGTGAGGTCAACAGGCGGCAGAAATGCTTACAGAATATTGATTGTTCAGGGGCCGGGCACTGATATCGCCAAAACAAACAAGCTGATGGGCTCACTGCCAAAGGACGAGGTGGCAGACCGGTTGATGGTGGAAGTACATTATTATTCTCCCTTTAATTTCTGCCTGATGGAGAAAGACGAATCATGGGGACACATGTTTTATTATTGGGGAAGCGGTCATCACTCATTGTCGGATCCCTCAAGGAACCCAACCTATGGAGAAGAGTCTGAAGTTAAGAGCGCATTTCAGCTTATGAAAGCCAAATTTGTTGATAAGGGCATTCCTGTTATTATGGGAGAATATGGTGCTTACAGACGAGCAACCCCAAAAGATTTAGCTGTTCACAATGATGCAGTAGATTATTGGATAAAATTTACTACCCGCGAGGCTATTGCAAACGGACTTAAGCCATTTTTTTGGGATATAGGTGTTGCTATAGACAGGCGAAATAATAAGATACTTGATCAGCGTACCATTAATGCCCTTGTAGCAGGTGCTAATTGAAAACTTATTCAAGGATAATAAACCCGCTGCTTAGTACTTGTTTGCACTTTCACCATTGATATTCATATTCATAACCTCATCCAAATCCATACTTACAAAATGAAACCTATCCGTTTACTGTGTTTTTTAATTTTAGCTTTCGTTGTTACAGAGAAAACTGCTGCCCAATCTCCCGAAACATTAGCTTCAAAACGCCAACATCTATCTATGGATAATGACTGGCGGTTTGCTTTAGGCCATGCTTATGATCCCTCAAAAGATTTTTACAACGGCACGGGTGGCTTCTCTTATTTGGCCAAAACAGGTTACGGGGATGGCGCCGCATCAGCGGAATTTGATGACAGGGGCTGGCGTAAAATTAATCTTCCGCATGATTGGGCCGTTGAGCAACCTTTTAGCCCCAAGGGTAGTTTCAGTCACGGATCAAAAGCAATCGGCCGCAACTTTCCTGAAGCCAGTGTGGGCTGGTACCGCAAAAGTTTTGTTGTTCCGGCTAATGATCTTGGTAAACGGATATCTATTGCATTTGATGGCGTTTTTCGGAACAGTATAGTTTGGGTAAACGGCCATTATCTGGGCACCGAACCGAGTGGGTACAACAGCTTTGAATATAATATTTCTGAATACTTAAACTATGGTGGCAATAACGTCATCGCTGTACGAGCCGATGTAACTATGGAAGAAGGCTGGTTTTATGAAGGTGCAGGTATCTATCGCCATGTTTGGCTTAATAAAACAGGTCAACTGCATATCGTTTCTGACGGAACATTTGTTACAACCCAGGTAAAAAACAACATCGCCGATGTTACTGCAACATCCGCCATCATCAACGACGATAAAGAATCAAAGAATTTTAATGTAACCCAAACTATTATTGATGATAATGGAAAAACCATCGCAACAAAAACAACTACCGGGCTTAGTTTGAAGCCTTTCGCGTCGCAGGATATCAAAAGTGTTTTAGCCGTTAGTAACCCCAGGCTATGGGGTATCGAAAGTCCAAACCTGTACAAGCTGGTAACTACTGTTGAAGAAGGCGGAGCAGCTACAGATAGCTATAGAACAACCTTTGGGATCCGTAGCATCAGGTTTGACGCCAATGAGGGTTTTTTTCTGAATGGAAAGCATGTTAAAATTAAAGGTACCAATAATCACCAGGACCATGCCGGTGTAGGTGCCGCCATCCCTGATGCTTTGCAGGAATTCAGGATTCGTGCCTTAAAAGAAATGGGCTGTAATGCCTATCGCTGTTCGCATAATCCGCCAACACCCCAACTGCTGGACGCATGTGACAAGTTGGGGATGCTGGTTATTGACGAAAACCGCTTAATGGGTGTGGCATCAACCCAACTAAATGATCTGAAAAGAATGATCCGGCGCGACCGTAACCATCCCAGCATTATCAGCTGGTCGATAGGGAACGAGGAGTGGGGCATTGAAGGTAATATTACCGGGGCGCGAATAGCTGCTACGATGCAGGCTTTTGCCAAATCGGTTGATTCAACGCGCTACATCACCGCAGCCATAAGCGGTGGGATTGGCTCGGGAATATCAACCGTGATAGACGTGCTGGGATATAATTATGTTGCTACTAAAAATACCGACGAACAACATAAAAAGTACCCTAACCAATTTAGCTGGGGTACCGAAGAAGGGTCAACAGTTGCTTCAAGGGGAATTTATGAGGATGATATGGACAAGCATCAGCTTGTAGCGTATGACAGAAAGCAAAATGATTTTTTCTACAGCCTGGAACAGGGCTGGAAATACTACGCTGCGCGTCCGTACCTGGCAGGAATGTTCATTTGGACAGGTTTTGATTACAGGGGTGAACCCACACCTTTCGGATGGCCTTCTGTTGGGTCATATTTTGGGATGCTTGATGCCTGCGGTTTCCCCAAAGACGATTACTATTATTTAAAGTCATGGTGGACTGATCAAACTGTTGTGCATCTGCTGCCGCACTGGAACTGGCGCGGTAAAGAAGGCCGGGAAATACGGGTGTGTGCTTATAGTAATTGCGACGAGGTAGAGCTTTTTCTGAATAAAAAGAGCCTCGGTAAAAAAACTATGGATTTAAACGGGCACCTGGAATGGCAGGTGAAATATGAGCCGGGAACGCTTGAAGCGATAGGTTATAAAAAAGGTATAAAAGCAGGTAGCGACGTTGTTAAAACTACCCTGGATCCGGTCAATATTAATTTACGGGCTAACAGGGATGTCATCAAAGCCGATAGCAAGGATATCGCTTTAATTACGGTACAAACTACTGATAAAAATAAGCTGAGGGTGCCAACGGCCAATAATGAGATAGGCTTTTCAATTGAAGGGCCGGGTAAAATTATCGGTGTTGGTAACGGAGATCCCACCTCGTTGGAGCCTGACCAATACTTAGAACGGATCAACCTGGTTCAGATAGGCAGTTTTAAAGAGAAGTTCGTAGATGATTTAAATGTGAATGCCGAGGTTGCAGCCGACTACGATGACAGTAGCTGGCAAAGTGCTTTTAAAGATACCCGGGACGATGAATTTGGCCGAAAGGTGAAAGCGATAGTTTACAGGGCGGGTTTCGTCATGCCTGCCGATGGTGCTGCCGCTACTGCTACATTTTTTAATAAAAATATAGGCAAGGTACAAAGCATTTATATCAACGGTAAAGAGATAGGTCATGAAATCAAAGAGAATGCCGGGAAAACTGAATTTAAACTTGAAGCCGCACTACTGCACCCTGGTAACAACACCATCGCTATTGTGGCCACGCCGTTGCTTAAAGCTAATATCTGGGCAGGCGTTAATACCGATCCCGGTCTGATTCAGTTGGTTTACCCTGCGGCCCAATACAAACGAAAACTGTTTAGCGGGTACGCCCAGGTTATCGTGCAATCAACAGGGCAACCCGGAACTATAGTTTTAAAAGCAACCTCACCGGGACTAAAGCTGTCGGCTATTGAGATAGTAGCTAAATAATGTTAAAAAGTAACTCTAAAGAAATAATATTTATGAAATATACAATTGCCTGTATTATAGCGCTTTTTTTGTTCGGTAAAGTTTCGGCACAAAGTAAAGACGAGGCGGCCCTTAAAGCTAAGATCAACGGTATCATCAGTAAAATGACACTTGAGGAGAAGATAGCAATGCTGCATGGAAATGCCTTGTTTTCTTCGGCAGGTGTACCCCGTTTGAGCATTCCTGAACTCACATGCGATGACGGGCCTTTAGGTGTGCGCGAAGAAATAAAACGTTTTGACTGGGCTTCGGCTAACTGGACAACTGACTCCGCTACTTTTTTGCCCAATGGTTCGGCAATAGCGGCTACATGGAACCCCTTAATGGCTAATAAATATGGGGTAGTGATAGGGGAGGAAGCGAACGCCCGTAAAAAGATTATAATGCTTGCGCCAGCCTTTAACATCTGCAGGATGCCCCTTTGCGGTCGTACGTATGAATATTACTCTGAAGATCCATATCTAAACAGCCAATTGGCTATTCAATCCGTAAAAGGGATTCAAAGCCAGCATGTAGCAGCCTGTATAAAACATTTTGCCGCAAATAACCAGGAGCTTAACCGTGATAGCGTAAATACTTTAGTTGATGAAAGAGCTTTACGCGAAATTTATTTCCCGGCATTTAAAGCGGCGGTACAGCAGGGGAATGCTTACACGGTTATGTCGGCCTACAATAAGTTGAACGGTTACTGGTGTTCAGAGAATGATTTTTTATTAAACAAGGTATTAAAAAATGAATGGGGCTTTAAAGGTGTGGTCATGTCTGACTGGGCCGGGACGCACCATACGGTTGCTGCTGCAAACAGCGGCCTTGACATTGAAATGGGATCAAGCGGGCCGTATGATCAGTGGTATTTTGCCAAACCTTTGTTGGCAGCTGTTAAAGCAGGCCAGGTTTCTGTAAAAACTATTGACGATAAAGTGAGCAGGATTTTATGGTTAATGTATCATACCTCCATGAGTGCCAATCATCCTAAAGGATCTATAGCCACGCCTGAACACGCCAAAGCCGCGTACGAAATTGCATCGGAATCTATCGTTCTGCTAAAAAACGACAACCATCTATTGCCTTTAAAAACAAGTGCAATTAAAAGCATCGCTGTTATAGGCGATAATGCCACACGTACATTTGCTTTGGGAGGTTATGGTGCAGGTGTAAAGGCTAAATATGAGGTTACCGCGCTGGAGGGTATAAAATCAAGATTCGGTAAAACCGCCAATATTAGTTTTGCGCAGGGTTACAGGGCAAATTACATGGCAAGTAAAACTGACGAACAAAACCGTGGCTACGACAAACCTGATCAGAACCTGATTGATGAGGCCGTAGCGCTTGCAAAAACCAGCGATGTTGCCATTTTGTGTGTAGGCTCAAACCGTGAATATGAGAGCGAGGGCCATGATCGCAAGACCCTGGAGCTTCCTTTTGGCGAACAGGCCCTGGTTAATGCGGTGAGCGCCGTTAACCCTAACACTATTATTGTCATTATGGCCGGCGCACCGTATGATCTGGGTGAAATTAAAAAATCAAATCACACTATCGTGTGGTCATGGTTTAACGGATCGGAAGCGGGGAATGCGTTGGCCGATGTATTAAAGGGAGTTATCAATCCTTCGGGCAAGCTGCCGTTTACTTTCCCTGTCTCGTTACATGATTCGCCTGCATTTAACCTGGATACATATCCTGGTGAGGGCCTTACGGCTGACTATAAAGAAGGTGTATTGGTTGGATATCGCTGGTATGATACTAAAAAAATAGAGCCTCAATTCCCTTTCGGCTATGGTCTTTCCTATACTGATTTTTCTATCAGCAAACTTTCCACAGATAAATCAAGCTATAAAAAGGATGAAACAATCCATGCGATTTTTACGATCAAGAATACAGGCAACAAATCAGGCGCCGAAGTTGTACAATTGTATGTAAATGACCCTGTTTGTTCGGTTTTGCGTCCAGAAAAAGAGCTTAAAGCTTTTGAAAAGATATTTTTAAAACCCGGTGAATCAAAGACGGTAGAAATGCAGGTAAAAGTTGCCGACCTTGCGTTTTATGATGAATCAAAGAAGGGATGGAATGCTGAAACCGGCGACTACATTCTTGAGCTAGGTAATTCATCCCGTAATATTATTCATACAACAAAAATTGTAGTTAAATAACCTTGTTAAACATTTCATTTTTATGAAAGCAATAATCATAGTCATCCTGTCCTTGACCGGCGGTATGGTAAGTTTCGCACAAACGCCGGGTGGTATTGAACGAAAACAACTGTTTGATTACAATTGGAAATTTAAGCTGGGCGATGATTCTTTGGCTAAATTGAAAAATTTTAGCGATACAGACTGGCGTAGTCTTGACTTGCCACATGACTGGAGCATCGAAGGAAAGATAAACCCTAAAAACCCAACAGGTGGTGCAGGCGGTTATTTTCCAGCAGGCATTGGCTGGTATAGGAAAACGTTTAATGCCATGCCTGCATGGAAAGGAAAAAGCGTTTCCATTTATTTTGAAGGCGTCTACATGAATTCAGAGGTGTTTATCAACGGGAAATCACTCGGAGTCCGTCCTTATGGTTATTCTTCATTTAGGTATGATCTGTCACCTTACCTGGATTTTAGTAAAGAAAACGTGATAGCTGTTCGTGTAGATAATTCACAACAAATAAACAGCAGGTGGTACAGTGGCTCGGGGATTTACCGCCATGTTTGGATGAATATTGCCAATCCTTTACACATAGCCGATTGGGGAGTTGCGGTTACAACGCCTCAGGTATCTTCAAAACAGGCCTCTGTACAGGTTAAGGCTACGATAAAAAACGAAACGGCCTTTTCACAAAGTATTGCCGTAAACACCCGGCTGCTATCCGGGCGTTTTAAAGATGCGGGGAATAACATGATGAGGTTAACATTACCGGCTTATAGCGAAAAGGAAATAACACAAACTATAAAAGTATCAAATCCCCTGTTGTGGACACCGGAAACCCCCAATTTATACCAGGCACAGATCCAGGTGTCGAAAGGTAATGAGCTCGCAGATGAAATGAAAACCACATTCGGTATTCGTTCCTTAAAGTTTACAGCCGAACGTGGCTTCCAGCTCAACGGTAAAACTGTCAAGATAAGCGGTGGGTGTGCACATCATGATAATGGCTGCCTGGGAGCCGCCGCTTTTGACAGGGCAGAAGAGCGTAAGGTGGAGTTGTTAAAAGCTGCCGGGTTTAACGCAGTAAGAACATCTCATAATCCCCCTTCCGAGGCCTTTTTAGACGCTTGTGACAGGTTGGGTTTATTAGTTATTGATGAGGCTTTTGATGGCTGGAGAATCGGTAAAAACAAGCACGATTATTCGGTATATTTTGATAAATGGTCTAAACTTGATCTGGAAACAATGGTGCTGCGCGACAGGAACCATCCATCAATTTTTATGTGGAGTATCGGTAATGAGGTGGTTGAGCGAAATAAGCCAGAGGCTGTTGTGACCGCTAAAATGCTTGCGGGCACTGTTAAAAACATTGACAGCACAAGGCCTGTAACATCGGCAATTGTAAAATGGGGTAACGACTGGGAATCGTTGGATTCGCTTATGGCGGTTCATGATGTTTGCGGTTATAATTATCAACTGAAAAGTGCGCCTGCTGATCATGAAAGGGTTCCTTCCCGCGTTATTTTTCAGACAGAATCATATCCGCGCGATGCTTTCGCCAACTGGAAACTGGTACAAAACAACAATTACATCATAGGTGATTTTGTATGGACGGCGATAGATTATTTAGGCGAATCGGGGATTGGCCGTTGGTATTATTCGGGCGATGTGCCCGGAGAGCATTGGGAAAATGATTTTTTCCCCTGGCATGGTGCATATTGCGGAGATATAGATTTAACCGGATGGAGGAAGCCGATATCACATTACAGGAGCCTGCTGTACAATAATAAAGAGAAGCTATATATGGCTGTCCGCGAACCCAAACCGGAGCCATTGGAAATCAAAGAAACCTGGTGGTCGGTATGGCCTACCTGGGAAAGCTGGACCTGGCCAGGTTTTGAGGGGAAGAATATTGACGTAGAGGTATATTCAAAATATCCCAAAGTGAGGCTGTACCTCAATGGTAAACTTCTCGGTGAAAAGTCCACAACAGAAAATCAGGAATATAAAGCTACTTTCTCAGTGCCGTATGTTTCTGGAAACCTAAAGGCAGTCGCCGTCGAAAATGATAAGGAAACAGAAACGGCTGTTTTGCAAACTTCCGACCAGGCCGCAAAGATCAAACTAATTGCCGATCGTAAAGAAATACTGGCTAACGGGCAGGATCTATCTTATGTAAGAATTGAGGTAACGGATAAGGATGGCGTAATTCAGCCGAATGCTGCAAATCGTTTGAATTTTAATATTGAGGGGCCGGGCATAATAGCAGGTGTTGACAATGCAGACATTAAAGATACGGACCCATATACAGGCAACTCACGCAAAGCATGGCACGGGCAGGCCATGATTGTTATCAGGAGCACCCATAATGCCGGTGATATTAAACTTACAGTTACTTCGGTAGATCTCTCTGAAGCAACTTTAGCTATTAAAGCAATTGGGAATTAATGCTTGTGAATAGTTAAGTATAGAAACTAAAAAGCAGAACCTGAACGATAAATCAGACATGAAAAAAACGAACTATATTTCGATTATTACCATCCTGTTGTTAATTAGCTTCAGGTTAAATGCCCAGCGGTTGTTTGTAGGAACTAATTATCACCCACATGATGATAAGAATATAGAAAAATGGAAAAGTGATATCCAACTGATGAAGAACGCGGGCTTCAGGGTTGTAAGGATGGGGCATTTGGCCTGGGATAGCTACGAGCCTTCCGAGGGGAACTTTGATTTCAAATGGTTCGATACACTAATGGACTTGATGGATAAAGCCGGTATTAAAGTAATTTTAGATATCGCCATTCGTCCGGCCCCGATCTGGTTGCAGCATAAATTTTCTTCCATAAACGTCACCGATCCTTCGGGCAACAGGTTATATCCTAACCACCGTTATATGGAAGATATCGGGGATCCTGATTATCAAAAGTATGCTATAAGATATGCCAATGCACTTTCAAAGAGATATGGTAACCATCCTGCCTTGCTTGCTTTTGGTATCGATAACGAGTCGGGAGACGGGCCGATATCTTATTCGGAGCAGGCGAGGTTACGGTTTATTGAATGGTTGAAACAAAAGTATAAAACCACAGCGCAGTTGAATATTGCATGGGCTGGTCAGCGTTGGTCGCGAAAAATTAATGAGTTTGATGAGGTTGGCCTACCTGCATCTGGCAATATCAGCGGACCGCCTGAAAGAGTGTTGGATTTCCGCCGGTTTGAATCAGATGAGATCAACGAATTTCTGATAAAAGTGATTGATAAAGTCAATACCAATGCTCCCAAAGCATTTGTGAATACAAACGCTTGGTACTACAGCGATAAGCGTTATTTCGATTATTCGCAAATTGCCTATTCAGGAAAAATGACCCGTGAAGGCTGCGGCTTCTACCCGGGAAACTCGTTGGTAAATAATTATGGATTGATGGATGCCACATTTGGAATCGCCAGGATCCAGTTTGAAAGTACAAACCCTTTTTGGTGCACGGAGTTTACCACAATGACAGCCGTTCCAAATTCCATCAGGAAATCCGCTTATGCATCACTGATGTACGGCAACCAAATGGTTTGCGGCTGGACCTGGCAAAGTATGCCAAGTGGAGAGGAGCAATACCTGGAAGGCATGATGGACTGGGATGGCGGAGTAAACAGGAAGTATGACGAATACAAGCAAATAGCTTCCGAGTTTAAGAAAATTGAAAAGTTTTTTCCTTATAAAGTTAAGGCAGATGTTGGTTTAGCATTTTCTTTCCCAAGTCAAATAGCAAGCAACGCATTCCCTGAGAAGCATGATGCACAGTTAGCCGAATGTTTTAATGTTTTTTTTAGAAAGAACATAGATATACGGGTGGTTGAAATTACCAAAAGCTCATTAAACTATAAATTACTGGTAATCCCTGGCGTTACGGTTATGGACTCAGCAACCGCTAAAAAGATCAGGGAATTTATTTATAACGGCGGTACCGTCATCATGACGGCCAATTCGGCGGTTACAAATGAAACAGGAAAGGTTTTTTCTACAACTCATCCGGGTTTGTTAAGCGATGTTTTCGGCATCCGTGTTTCAGGGTATGAAGAAACCGAGAATTTTAACGAGATCTCGGCAAAACACTTCCAAAACAAGGATATAGAGGTTAGTTTCGGTTCTAAGAACATTAAAACTGAATCAACCCGTTTCGATGTCATTTATCCGCAGGGTGCAAAAGTGCTTGGCAATATAACCAGTTTAGATAAAAGCTACCCGGCTATAACTACTAACAAATATGGCAAGGGGACCGCTATATATGTGGGGCTTCCCGCTAAATCTGCGTTGATTGAAAATTTGGTTGATAGTTTAAAAGAACCGCTTTCACTTATGCAAGGCCCTGAAGTGCCGGAAGGGGTTATGGCGAGATTTATTGATAACAAGCATATACTTTATTTAAATTTAACCGGCAACCCGCAGACTATCGACCCTAAACATGCATCTAAAAGTATATTGTTTGATAAAGATTATGCCGGAAACTTTTCACTTGCGCCCTATGAGCCCGAGTTTATTGAACTGCGATAGATTTTCCAATTAAATATAAATACCTGAAAAAATGATAACTAACCTTAGAAAGATTTTCGCACTTAGCTTCGTCCTGTCCGGGATGACGTTAATGCTGCACGGACAAGAACTATCCATTAATAACGGCCCCTTCAAGCCTTCTGATAGTTCTTTTAAACACTACCAATATCCTGCGTGGTTCAGAGATGCCAAATTTGGCATTTGGGCGCATTGGGGGCCGCAGGCCGTACCACGCCAGGGTGATTGGTATGCCCGTAACATGTACATTCAGGGCAGCGAACAAAATAAATATCACGTTGCACATTACGGGCACCCGTCAAAGTTTGGTTATAAGGATATCATACCTTTATGGAAGGCTGAAAAATGGGATCCTGCAAAATTGATGGCGCTATATAAAAAGGCCGGGGCAAAATACTTTGTTAGCATGGGCACCCATCATGATAATTTCTTTTTATGGAACTCTTCTCTGCACCGGTGGAATGCTGTACAAATGGGGCCTCATAAAGATGTAGTTGGCATTTGGCAAAAAGAGGCTAAAAAGAATGGCCTTAAGTTCGGCGTTTCCGAGCATTTGGGAGCAAGCTATACCTGGTACCAACCGGCACATAATGCCGATACATCCGGCGCTTACAAAGGCGTTCCATATGATGCGAACGATCCAGCTTATGCTGACCTATACCATCCTAAAGCAAAAGCAGATGACCGCGGCTGGTATACTACGGATACTGAATGGCAGCGAACCTGGTATAAGTCTATTAAAGAACTGGTAGATACTTATCACCCCGACCTGCTTTACTCAGATGGTGGGTTCCCGTTTGGAGATATTGGCAGGGACATGTTAGCCAATTTTTACAACGGAAATATGGCCTACAACAATGGGCAGTTCACCGCTGTGTATAACTGTAAGCAACCTTCGCAGGGTATGTGGGTAGAGGATCTTGAACGGGGTGTTCAGGATTCCATCAGCCCTTACCCATGGCAAACAGATACTTCTATAGGCGACTGGTTTTACCGCACCGGCCAAACCTACAAAAGCGGTACCGATATCATACGGATGCTGGTAGATATAGTAAGTAAAAATGGAAACCTGTTAATTAATATTGTGCAAACACCTGAAGGGGATTTGGAGCCCGATATGTTAAATACGCTTGATGAGATAGGTAAGTGGACTGCCGCCAATGGTGAAGGGATTTACGGATCACGTCCATGGAAAATATTTGGAGAACGCCCGGGGAATGCAGTAAAAGTTAAAACCGACAACTTTAATGAAGACCGGATGAAATACACGTCCGAAGATATCCGCTTCACAAGTAATGGCAACAAGTTATACGCATTTCTGCTTGACATACCGACCGCGGATATTCGAATTAAGTCGCTGGGTAAATCATCAACAGTAAATACAAAAAAAATACGCTCCGTGAAACTCTTGGGCAGTAAAGAAAAGATACAGTGGCAGCAGGAAGCAGATGCGCTTGTTATCAAAAAGCCTGTAAACTTGCCAGACTGGAAGGTATCAGGTTTTAGGATTGATCTCGCTGACTAAAATCTGCTTAAGATGAATAAATCAAAAGTCAGGCCCTCCCGTTTAAGCAGAGGGACTGACTTTTTTTGAAGAGTGTTGCCTGCAATTTTGGTATTTGTTTTAATGTTCCTGGCTGCCAAAAAGGATTGGGCTATAAATATCTATCAGCTTTGCAGCAGCGTAGGAAGGGTATGCAGCTAACAGGGATTGCTTGTAGTCTTCTGCGTTGTTTGCTTCGGAGAAGATTTTGCTGCTTTTGTCAAGATAGATCAGCGCATTGTCAATGGCAGCTTTGTCGGCAGGCGTACCGTGCCCCGGTAAAAAGATATCATATCCCTCAATTGCCGTTAGTTCCTTCAATGCTGTTTTCCAGCCATTAACAGGCCCTGTAATAAAGGCATGGGCATTGTGGTAGAGAATGTCCTGGGCAATTACAATTCCTAACTCAGGAAGCTTGATAACCAATGCGCTTGGCGATTCGGTATTTAAAACACGTTCAAAAACGAACCTGGTTCCGCCTATGATTTCTTCTCCCAGCTCAACAGCTTCTGTGGGAAGCGCGAGCTTACCGGCAATCAGGCTGCCCATTTGTTGTTGTTTTTGCTGTAATTCATGCGGGCCGTTTTTTAACAGCGATTCTATAATTTCCGGCAACGCGTAAACTTGTACGTCCGCAAATGCGTCGCCCATGCCCAGGTAGTGATCGGGATGGTCATGCGTTATATAAAAACGGGTTATAGGCTTTTGAAGACTGTCGGCTAATGCACGAAATTCCTGGCCATATTGAGCGAAAAACTGTCCATCCACCAGAATTAATTCTTCAGGCAGTTCGATAATATGTGTTGCGTTGGCAAACATTGGTGCCGGAGACACCAGCGTGTGAACCCTTACATCGCCTTTGCCTTTTACTATGTAGCTGGTTGCTTTTGGAAGTTGATTTGTCATCGTTTTATTGAGTTAAATATTACGATGCAAAACTAAAACCGCGAAAACCGGCAATACTATCAGTATGCTTTAGTTGTTATCAATTTGCATATTCCTGGCGATAACTGGCCGGGGATTGTTTGGTTAATGATTTAAAAAAGCGAACAAAGTTAGATGGCGCGGAAAAGTTATGTTCATAACTGATTTCCGAAATGGTTTTGCCGGTGGTTAATAAATCGCTTTTGCAGGATTTCAGCAGTTCATCATGGATTATTGCCAGCGCATTTTTTCCAAAGGTTTCCTGGCATAAATGATTAAGGCGGTTTCGGTTAATGCCAAGCAAATCTGCATATTGTTTAACCGTTTGCTTCATCCGGATATTCTGCCTCAATAATTCTCTGAATTTTAAAATTTCAATGTTTCGATAAAGGTTTCCCTTTAATTGGTAATGATCTGTATAGCTTCTGTTAACCAAGATAAGCAGTTGGTAAAGATATGCCCTCAATAAGTGATAACTATCAGTGGCAAGCAGATCAATTTCATTTTTAATGTTTTTCGATAACTCAAGCAATATATTTGTTTCTTCTTCTTTTAAGGGTAAAGTGGCTGAAGCTTCATAGTTGCCAAAGTAATAAAGCCGGTTCAGAAAATAATTATCTTTAAGAAAAGCTTCCATAAACTCCCCTTCAAATATTATAACCATACCTTCGGCGGAGCCCTGTAAGTGCCATTGTCGCGGTTGGGCAGGGGGTAAGAGTAAAGCTACCGGTCCGGCAAGTTCCAGTTTGATATCTTCCAGTAAAATGTGGCCGGCTACTTCCTTAAAGAAAAACATCTCATAAAAGGAAGTTGCGTGGAGCTCTTGCAATGATAAACTTCGATGGGCTATTTCGGCCACATTAAAGCAATCAATGAGCAATTCTTTACCATATTTATTTTTATAAAAATCAAACCGGATCATCTGTCAATCAATGAAGATCTGTAATTTAAGAAATCCAGCTAAAGATGGAAAAAGTAATTGAACCTACCGCCAATGCTGAGTCTTGCTGATCTTTAATTTGGCTAAAAAGTTAAACAGCTATTGAATCCGGCGCTGATGAGATTGAGGACGCCAAGTTAACTTGTAAACGTAAAAATGCCCGGGAGCAGTTGAAGTCCCGGGCATTTTTTTAATTTGCTCCTTGTTTGATAGCGGTTATTGTACGCTGATCCTTTACAGTATAATTTCTTCTGTCAAGCGCGCCGCCTGTATCCCAGAAAAATGGCAGCATACCTATCGTTGTAGCTTGCTTTGTAACATAAGTGATCCAATAGTCTACCGAACTTTCGTGTGTTGGCAAATCTAAAGGGACATGCGCTGTGTTGTCGCGCCTGTATGCACCATATTCACCTAAAAGGACAGGAATTCCCTTGTCAATGAATTTCGTCTTCATCAGGTTGAATGAGGCGTCAACATCGGCTTCTTCGCCCCAGGTGGCGTTTCGCTCAGGTTCGATAGCCGAGTGGTGCCCTGTGCCCCAATAATAGAACATTTTACCCCAGCTTGCATCATTGTCAAGCAGGCAGCAGAATTGAAATGGTGAGTAGTAATGCACTTCAACCATCAGTTTGGCTGTAGCCTGATCATGCGGAAGAGTGGTCATAAAATCGCTTGTTTTCTCCATATTAGTAGATGGCCCTTGCAGTACCAATACACGGTAAGCGTTTCTACCACCGGTTGATCTAACCGCATTAATAAAGGTTTGATGATAGGTAGAAAGTATTGCGGTTGTTGCGGCATCATCTGCTGCAGGCTCATTGGCGCTGGCAAACATCAAATGTTCGTCAAAATCGCGCATGGCCGTTGCAATTTGTTCCCATAATGCCTTTTGCTTAGCGTTAACAGAATCCTGTTTGGCCTGGGTAATATTATTTTCAAGCCAGCCGCCATCCCAGTGTATGTTCAGCAACACATACATATCATTATTTACGCAATACCCTACAACTTCCTTTACCCTTTTTATCCAGTTTGGATCTATTTGCGCGGTTGCCGGGTTACTTAAATGCCCCATGTTCCAGGCACAGGGAAGGCGTATGGCATTAAACCCCTGCTGTTTTACAAATTTTACATAATCTTCAGTGATCAGCGGGTTGCCCCAACCTGTTTCACCGCCCGAGGCTTCCAGTGTATTACCAATATTCCATCCCAATTTTATCTTCGCGGCAAGCTGAACTGCGTTGCTGCTCATGCCGGTTGCATCCGGAGCGATTGGCGAAGTATTGTAATCAGGAAAGAGATTAGCCGTTTGAGATACTTTTAACGTTCTCGCCTGTCCGTTTGATGAGTTTATGGTTAAGGTACTTGAACGGGTTGATCCTGTACCGTTTTCTGATAACGTTTTGATATTAATAACGATACTGCCGCTATTGCCCGAGGTAGTGCTTAACTGTAGCCAGGAAGAGCCTGGATTAACAATATTCCATGTTGCATTGCAGGAAATAGAGAAATCCTGTGTGCCACCTTCGGGTGTAAAAGTTATTGCTGTTTGGTTTACCGTAAGTTCCGGCGGTGCATTATTCGTTTTTTTACACGAGAGAAAGGATATCAATACAGCCGTTATTAAAAATACTGGTTTTAAGAAAAATGTTTTTTTCATTTTTTAAATGCTTGGTAATAAACTTTTTGTTTGTTTTTGCATGCGATATGGATTTGGGTTAGGTACGTATTTGAAAAACTACGATATATAATCATGTGATGTAGGCAGCACAGGTTATTGTGTATAGTACTGTTGGCTCGTCGTTGTTAAAAAATGCCGGGGCCGGTTTACAGCCCCAGGCATCCACCTTATATTCAACTAACTTTTACTTTTTGTGATAACCGCTGCTTTTATTATGAGCAGTTAAATTCTTTGCGGAATTGCGCTGATTGCGGTTTTTTTTGCTCTTATGAGTTTTGGTTAAAAAATGCCGGGACCTGTTAGGGCCCCCGCGCATTCACTTATAATCAACTAACTCTCTCGCTTATTTAATTCTTACTACCCTGATATTATCAATAGCGGCCTCGAAATTTTGGACGGTACTTGAGCCATCATTAATAAATTGGAATTCAATGCCGCCTGCACCGGTTGAACCAAGAAAATCCGTAAGACTTGTGGCAGGGAAGCCTTTATTATCAACAAAGCTTGTAAACGGAATAGTAACCGTTTGCCAACCCTTAGTTGTAAATGCGGCGGTTGCGCCCGAAGCCGTTTTCCATGGGCGATAAAGAGCTGCATAACTACCGTAATCTTTCAAAATTTGGATTGAGCCGTTTGTCCATGGCTTGGTAGCTGATATCTCAAACTTAACAGCATAATGGCTCAAGGTGTCTTTTAAATTAGCTTGAGGTACCCATTGTGCCGAATTTATATTAATTGAGCGGCCGCCATTCCACCATGACCAGTCACCGGCAGGAACATTTGACGCGTTCATAATACCGTAATAACCTGTGTTGCCGGGATAGCTGGCAGAACTATTGGAAGTATTCGATCCCCACGAAAAATTGTTTATATTATCGTAATTATTCAATACTCCGTTTACGAAATTATGCACCGAATAAACGGTAGCAGCTTTACCTGATTTTGTTTCAATACTTACAATACCTCCGGTTTGCGCGATGCCCGCAGGCACAGCAAGGGCGATGCTGGTACCGTCATTTGACGATTTAAAGCTGGTAATATTAATTCCGCCGTAAACTACACTTTTAACAAAGAAAAAGCTAAGCCCGTTGATCCTAACCGAATCGCCCGGATTGGCCTCCTCGTTGGAAACGCCTGAAATTGTGGGGGCAGGGGCGACTATAGGGAACGAAAACGTGGTTTGGCCATGGTTGGTAATGTACTGTATGGTATTCAGTTTATCTGAAGGTACGGTCGGGAACGCAATAACAGCCGGAATCAGCGCGATAGCGCTTGTATCGGAAAACCAGGCATCATTGAAAGATCCTTTTACACCATCAAAATTGATAGCAAGCGCACCTTTTAAGTTCTTACCCGAAATAACTATCCATTGGCCTGTACCCACGCTGCTTAAGAGTGAATCGCCGGGATGAGCAACATAATTGCGAATAGAGGTAATTACCGGGGTACCCTTTGATGATGACGAATCATCCTTTTTGCAGCCAGACTGCATAAAAACCACTGCAGCAAGCACGGCAAGCAGCAGGCAGCTTTTGATATAATAATTTAATTTTTTCATGATTTTAAGAATTATCTAAACGATTCTGATTGCAATTAATAATACGGTACAGGGGCCTCCAACAACTTAGGATCCGCCGTTTGCTCATTTGCCGGTATAGGCAGCGTGAACGTATTAATGCTTGGCGGCGTTATAATCAGGCTATTGGCTGACGCTGTTTTAACTCCCGTAGCAGGATCATAGCTAAATTGCGAACGGGGGATATACGGCACTGCATCTTTTGTAGGTGTTATTTGCTTACTAATTATCGAGATTGCCTTGTTAGGGTCGTAATAAGAAAGGCGCACCAAATCAAACCAGTACTGGCCTTCAAACGCCAGCTCAATCCGTCTTTCCTTCATGATGATATCAGGAGTAAGCTGGGTAACAACATCAACACCTGCCCTGCTGCGTACCTGGTTGAAGTACATCAACGCATCAGCGTTGGTAGTAGATGCATTATTGCCTAATAATGCTTCGGCATAAATTAAATATACATCTGCAAGGCGTAATACAGCATTATGCTCAATAGATGACCAAAGGTCCATCGTGGGCGAATTATTATCTGCCGCGGTGCCAACTACGTGTTTTTTAACGTTTACACCGGTTGCCGTGTAGCCGCCGCCTGCCGCGTTAAGCTCAGGATACTTATCACCGGTAAGCATAAATGTAGCTTTGCGGCGTACGGAGTCCTGGGTAGTATATTGGTTTGCAAGATCTATTGTTGGGCCAATTGCTCCGCCCCAGCCACCGCCGCCGGTAACAAGGCTGCCGCTTGGTGCAAATTGGGCTTGTATGGCATTACCTTGTCCGTAACCTACTCCGGGTGCCCATTGATAGGCAAATAATGATTCAGAATTATCATTATACTGTGTCCGGAAAAGATTATAGTAATTTGGCAAAAGAGATAAACCGCTGGTTTTGCAAACATTGCCGGCATAGTACGCGGCGCTGTCCAGATCAGATTGATTGCGTGAGCCCTTTTGGTTTAAACCGGCCCTGCTTAAATAAACTTTTGCCAGCATACCCTGTGCCGACCAGGTTGTAACACGGCCAGGCTGATCAGTTCGGGGCAAATTAGCAACCGCGTATCTTAAATCGTTAATAATAAACTTATATACATCCTCAAGCTTATGGCGAGGTACCAATGGATTGGCAATCAGTTTGTCATTATCTTCTATAATCGGCACAGCGCCCCATAATTGGGCAAGATAAAGGTAAGAAGTAGCACGGATAAATCTGATTTCGCCAATGGCGCCTGTTTTACTTTTTACAGATACACTATCCGGCATTTTGGTATTAATAGCTTTAAGATTGATATTACAATGTCCTATAACATTGTAAAAACTTTGCCATGCCGATGTTAATGTTCCGTTTTGTGGCGTGATGGAAAAGGTAGTGAGCTGAACAAGGTCGCCATTATATGGCTGTAACATGTTGCCGCTCATGATATCTCCCATACCAAGCAATGGGAAGTTGTTCCAGGTAGCCCAGGGCTGCGCGTAAAGTGTAGCCGTAGCCAATCTTAAATCCGAACCGCTTTTGTAAAAGTTATCGGTAGTGATACCGGTTAAAGGGGGGCGGGTGAGGTAATCTTTTTTGCAGCTGCTTATCATAATTATACCGATAACCAGCAGTGCTATATTTATTTTGATACGTTTCATAAATCTTGATTTTAATTGTTTAGGGATAAATTGAGGCCAAATGTGTAAACACGCGGCTGGGCGTAATATCCATTATCTATACCTGCTGCTAATGGGTTCCATGAACCAATCTCAGGATCGTAGCCGGTATATTTGGTAATGGTGAACACATTGGTTACGTTGACATATACCCTTAATGATCTTAATTTGATCTTATTTAAAAGGTTATTTGAAAAACTATATCCTAAAGCGATGCTTTTACACTTTAAAAATGAGCCGTTTTCTATGTATTTGTCAGAGAAGCGCTGGTTATCGTTACCGCTGGCCTGGCTAATACGGACAATATTTGTAGATGGGTTTGTAATGTATACGTTATTAATATCTGAGCTTGAACCAGCCGGGTCAATCAATCCGATTTTTGCATAGTTGAACACAGACGGGAAATAGCCAAAGTTTTGATTCGGGTTATCGCCGTTAACCTTTAACTGGTTATAAACTTTATTACCATAATTGCCGGCCATAAAAATATTCAGGTCGAAGTTTTTATAGTTGAAACTATTGTTGATACCAAATTGAAATTTAGGCATAGGCGAGCCCAAAAAGGTTTGGTCGCTGGCGTCAATTTTGCCATCACCATTGATATCTTTAAAAATAACATCACCTACCCAAACACCACCTGAGCCAGGCGTTATAGGTATAGGGCCGCTACCATTTTGAGACAATGCCGGGTATTTTGCAAAATCGGCGGCGTTTTTATAAATGCCCAGTACCTGGTAACCATAAAATTCGCCGATTGAGCGGCCAACAACTGTTTTGGAAACTGTTCCGTATATAGCAGGGGTGCCGTCAACCAAAGCAAGTACTTTATTGATATTTCTGGTAAAGTTGATGTTGGTGTTCCAGTTGAAGTTTTTTGACCGGATATTTTGTGTGTTAAGTGAAAACTCAAAGCCCTTATTGCTCACTGCGCCAACGTTTACATATGGGGCCTGCACCGCGCCGGGTGAATATCCGCCGGCAGCAAATGTGCCTGAATAATACGGTAGGGTAAGACTAAGCAAAAGGTTATTGGTTTTGCGGTAATAAACATCGCCGGTTAAGCTGATCCTTCCGTTTAACACAGTCGCATCTAAACCAACGTTATATGATTTTGTAGTTTCCCACTTGATGTTCGGGTTTCCGGTTGTTGTAGTTATTTGCGAATTACCCGATAAACCGGTGGATATTGTGCTTAGCGTTGAACCATAAGCATATTCAGCAATATTTTGGTTGTTTACCAATCCGTAGCCGAGCCTAAGCTTAAGATCATTGATAGCTTTTACATTTTTAAGAAAGCTTTCGTGGTTAACTTTCCAGGCAAGCGCGCCGGAGTAGGTAGTATTCCACCGGTTGGCTTCAGCAAATTTCGATGAACCGTCATGACGTACGGTTGCAGTTAACAAATAGCGGTCGTCATAAGTAAAGTTAGCCCTGCCAAAATAGGCTTCTAAAGCGCCCTGTCCTTTAACACCCGTATTAGTTGCAGTTGTTGCGTCACCGCTGCTGATTGTTTGTACGTTATTACTTGCAAAATTGGTTCGTGTAGCCGATATGCCGCTATTTTTAAGTAATTGGGCTTCATGGCCGGCAACTACGTTTACCCAATATTTTTTTGCAAACGTATGCTGATAGGTTAAATAATTTGAAATTGAGTTATAAAAATTTTGTGCGCTTGAAGCCGTACCGCTATTATTGCTCTTGGTATAAGCACCCATAACATAGCTTGGGTTAAAGTAATCCTCAGTTGCAAAATCGAAGTTCCCGGCTACCTCGTTACGCAGGGTTAAATCCCTTGTAAATTGAATTTCTGCGTAAGCATTGCTAAATAGTTGGTAGCGGCTTTTAAAATCTTTAACAATTGTTGCTATTGCAAAGGGGTTAGTGCCCACGGCACCATAAATATTAGGATCATTACCTCCCCATGTGCCGTCAGGGTTTTTTACAGCCACATCGGGCGTTTGATTAAGCGCCTGCAAGATCACACCTGTATTGGAAGTGGTAACATTTTCGGCTACATGCGCCATATTCAAGTTGATGCCAACCTTTAACCAATCGGTGGTTTTATTATCAATATTTGCTTTAACCGAAGTACGTTTAAAATCCGAACCCAGTGCTATACCTGTTTGTGAAAAATAAGTTCCTGATATATAGTATTTTGTTCTATTATCGCCGCCGCTGATGGATAAATTGTGGTTTTGCATTGGAGCTGTACGGAAAAGCGCTTTTTGCCAGTTGGTACCCGGTCCAAGATATTGCGGATTTGCATATTGCGGTCGCAGGTCATAACCGATAATTGCCGATTTCTCATTCATGAAGGTGGCGTACTGTCTTAAATCCATTACGTCATAATATTTAGGCAATTTTTGCCAACCCTGGTAGCCGTCATAACTGATAAGCGGGGGACCTGCAGACCCTTTTTTAGTGGTGATAATAATTACGCCGTTAGATGCTTGCGAACCGTAAATGGCCGTAGCCGAAGCATCTTTTAACACATCTATCGAAGCAATATCTGATGGGTTGATGCTGGATAACGGGTTAGTGCCATTGCCCGGAATGGCCGATTGTCCATTCGGCGGGATCTGTACACCATCAATTACATAAAGCGGAGGTGCGCCTGTAAAGCCGCCTAAACCACGGATTTGAACGTTAACATCACCACCAGGCTGGCCCGACACCTGTTGCACAACTACACCTGCTACCCTTCCTTGCAAGGCTTGATCAAATGTGGTTGGTTGCGCTTTTAAAATGTCTGCAGCTGTCACCGACGATATCGCGCCGGTAAGATCATTTCTTTTCCGTGTGCCGTAACCAATTACAACAACTTCGTTTAGGTCGCTGGTTGAAGGTTTGAGGGCTACATTAATAACCGTAGATGAGCCCACGTATATTTGCTGCGAATTATAGCTTATAAAACTAAAAATCAGGATGTCACCATTTTTGGCATTGATGGTGTAACTGCCATCCGCTCCAGACAGCGTGCCTATTGGCGAATCCTTTACTTTAATGGTTACGCCTGGCAGCGGCTGGTTATTGTCCGCGCCGGTAATTCTACCTGTAATTTTAACGCTTTGTGCGAAACCTGTGAGGTTTAACAGCAGCAAAGCTGTAAACAGGAGTAATACATGTCTTAATCTTTTTCGTAAATCTTTTTCCATGTTAATTGGGGTTCATAATTGTTTGGTTAATTGGTTTGTTTATTAAGTTTTTGGCTTTGATACACCTACGCTATGTTTCACACTAAAGCTGTTGATGGGAATCGATGACATCTTGAAGCAAGTTCATCACGCATGCATGCTTTTAAAATTCGCATGCAATACAAGCATAGCCTGACTGCGAATGAAATATTTACAATGATTCCTGAAGTGTGATTTTAACGATCTACCGTGCGAATAGCACAGGTGCTTATAAGTACGCGTTTGAGCATAATGCTTAGTTTAAATTAGGTTACTATTAAAATTGGTTATCTCGTCTTAACCATTGTGTTGGTATCAGACAGGCGGCAGTGACATAGAACAAATGCCGCTTTATAGAAGATAAAATTAGAGGGCTCGTCGCAATCGATTGTTTACAAATAGGGATACAAATGTTAATCTTGGTTAATGTGTTGATTTTCAGTATTTTAAACTGATTGTTTGTTGGAATTCAGACGAAAACAAGCCAAAATGATTAACAAAATGGGTTAAAAAAGGAGCAGGAATTCAAGATTAACTTGAGTAATTGGGCACTTTATTGGTAGAGATTTGCCATGAAAGACAATTAATTTATTATGAAGTAGTGTGGAAACACTTATCATTTATAAAGCAACATAATATAGTACGCAGGATACGGTTGGCGTTGTCAATGTCTTTTAATAAACTGTAATGCCATCATTGGAACTGTTTAAACTTGACAGTTTTTTTATGCAGAGACGCATAATTGCGTCTTCCACAGGAAAAGCCGCTTTGCAAGAGGTTTAACTACCTTGACTTGTATACGCGAGACGCAATTATGCGTCTCCTATGTTTGTCATCAAACTTAAACAGCTTTATAGAAACACATCAAAGGCCTCGGTCACTTAGCCGTTTGGTTTAACATTAAGTTATTGAGGGATATGTAAAGAAGTCTGCTTGTTTATCTCATTCTTATGGAAGCTATCCAAATGTTAATCGACTAAAAATGGTTAATTAACATTTGTGGCCCTATTTGTAAACAATCGATTGTGTAACCACTTTTACCTTTAGCCCCATCGAAAAACGAGAAGATTTTGTAATCGTCTTGTGCTATTATGGACCTGTTTATTGGTGTAACCAATATTATAACCTATTTAATTAATACTATGCTAAAGCGTATACTACTGTGTACTTGTACTTTTTTTTCAGCTGCTTCATTTACGCCTGCTGTTGCCCAGAATGTTTATAAAAAAGTAACCGACGGAATTATTGTTAAACTGCCTAAAAAATCAGCGCAGGATGCCGGCCTGCTCAGGTTGCAGGTTATTTCTGATAAAATTATTCATGTAACGGCAACTCCCGAAAGCTCCTTTTCAACAAGTAAAAGCTTAATGGCAATTGACGGTGCCAAATCTCCTGTTTCCTGGAGTGTTGTTCAAAAAGGTAATCAGTTATTGCTTTCAACATCATCGGTCATTACACATGTTTTGTTGCCTCAGGGTACGGTGAGCTTTACCGATAAGGCAAATAAGCTTATTTTAGGTGAAAGCGCCGACCGGACATTTCTTCCTGTATCAAATAATGGTGAAAGCTCATATCATATTGTTCAAAGCTTTAATAGCCCGGCCGATGAAGCCATTTATGGTTTAGGTCAGCATCAAAATGGGATCGTAAACTTTAAAAACCAGCATCTGGAATTGTTCCAGAACAATACAGAGGTAGCTGTACCATTCCTGGTTTCAAGTAAAAATTATGGTATCCTGTGGGATAATTACTCTCTAACTAAATTTGGCGATATCCGCGATTATCAGTCTATTTCGGGGTTGAAGCTATTTGCCGCAGATGGGAGTGAAGGCTGGCTAACTGCTACCTATGTTAAAAAGACAGATTCTACTGCTGTTTTTGTGCAGCGTCCGGAATCAAACATCGATTATTCTTTTTTGGAGGATATGAAGAATTTCCCCAAGGATTATAAATTGGGAGAAGGAAAAGTGAGCTGGACGGGCTCCATATCATCAGCATACACCGGCAGCCATCAGTTTTGGCTCAAATATGCAGGTTATGTAAAAATATGGATAGATGGTAAATTACTGGCCGATCGCTGGAGGCAGGGCTGGAACCCGGGTACCGCGGTATTAAATGTCGATCTGATTAAAAATAAAAAATACCCCATTAAAATTGAATGGCTACCCGATGCAGATGAATCATTCATCGCATTAAAGTGGTTAAGTCCACTAAGCCAGGAGCGGCAAAATAAATACGCATTCGACTCAGAATCGGGCAATGAGCTCAATTACTATTTTGTATATGGAAAAAATGCTGACGACGTTATCAGCGGATATCGCACCATTACGGGTAAAGCTGTGATTTTGCCACAGTGGGCAATGGGTTTATGGCAAAGCCGTGAGCGCTATAAAACCCAGGATGATGTACTGAATACTGTAAAGGAATTCCGCGACAGGAAAATACCGCTGGATAACATTGTTCAGGACTGGTCATACTGGAAAGAAGACCAATGGGGCAGCCAGGAGTTTGACGAAAACCGGTTCCCGAATCCTGTAGGAATGATCAGCACACTACACGATCAGTACCACACTCACTTTATGATTTCTGTATGGCCTAAATTTTATGAAGGAATTGAAAATTATAAATACTTTGATAAAAATGGCTGGCTGTATAAGCGTAATATAGCAAACCGCCAACGGGATTGGGTAGGTAAGGGGTACTTTTCTACGTTCTATGATACTTTCAATCCAAAAGCAAGGGAGGCTTTCTGGAGGCTGATGAATGAAAAACTGTATACCAAAGGAGTGGATTCATGGTGGATGGATGCTTCAGAGCCGGATGTAACTTCGAACCTGAATGTACAAAGCCGCAAAGATTTTATGAATCCCACTTATTTGGGGTCGTCAACACAATATTTTAATGCTTTCCCGCTGCAAAATGCAAAAGGTATTTATGAGGGGCAACGCGGAACCAATCCAAATACGCGTGTATTCCTGCTAACCCGTTCAGCTTATCCAGGCTTGCAGCGCTATGCAACAGCTACCTGGAGCGGCGACATTGCTGCCCGTTGGGACGATATGAAAAACCAGATCCCGGCCGGGATCAACTTTGCCTTGTCGGGTATACCTTACTGGACTATGGATATTGGTGGTTTTGCGGTAGAGCATCGCTACGAGCAACCAAACGAAAAAGATTTGGCCGAATGGCGAGAGCAAATAACACGCTGGTACCAGTTTGGTTCATTTGTACCTTTATTTAGAGTGCATGGCCAGTTTCCGTACCGCGAAATTTATAACGTAGCTCCCGAAAACCATCCTGCTTACCAGAGTATGCTTTATTATGATAAGCTACGCTATCGCTTAATGCCTTATATCTACAGTTTAGCAGGCATGGCATACCATCGTGATTATACCCTGATGCGCGGTTTAATAATGGATTACGGGCAGGATGAAAACGTAAGAAATATAGCTGATGAGTATCTTTTTGGAACGGCTTTGCTCATTAACCCGGTTTATAAATATCACGCCACCAACAGAGGTGTTTATTTACCAAAGGGGAACGGCTGGTATAATTTATACGATGGTAAATACACAGCCGGAGGGCAAACCATAACGGCAGATGCACCTTATGACCGCATCCCGGTATATGTAAAAGAAGGTTCAATTATCCCTTTTGGTCCTGAGATACAATATACCGGTGAAAAACCGGCCGATCCGGTCACCTTATATGTATACACGGGTAAGGACGCGGAATTTACCCTTTATGAGGATGAAGGCACCAATTATAATTATGAAAAAGGCGCCTTTAGTACGATTCAATTGACTTATAATGAGGCAAAAAAAACGTTAACCATTGGCGACAGGAAAGGAAGTTTTGCCAATATGATAAGCAGCAGAAAGTTTAACGTAATATGGGTTAACAAGGATAAAGCCGTTCCGCTGCAATTTGAATTGAACGACGTGCAGCAGGTAAAATATGAAGGGGAAAAAGTAATACTGAAATTTTAACCTTTAAATCACTTGTTAACCGATTAAATCCGGAATAAAGATCTCACTATCAATTGTCTCCTGGTATAGGGAGTATTCAATGCTCAATATGAAAAAGAAAATTTTACCGATTATTTTAGGTAGCCTGCTTTTTAGCAATGTTTTTGCCCAAAATAACAATCTAAATAAAACGCCTAAGGCAAAAAGGGTAATCAGCCTTGATTTTAAAAAAGAGAAAGGAAGTTTTAATACCTCGTTTAAAGAATGTGTAGGGGCGGGGCGCGCAAATGAGGGTTTACGGGCCGATTGGCAGCAACAACTGGCCACTGTACGAAATGAATGCGGTTTCAAATATATCAGGATGCACGGTTTGTTGACGGATGATATGGCTGTTTACCGCGAGGACAGGAATGGAAATCCGGAATATAACTATCAATATGTTGATGCCCTGTACGATTATATTTTGAGTATCGGCATGAAGCCTTTTGTTGAGTTAGGGTTTATGCCTGGCGCGCTGGCAAGTGGTAATAAAACCATTTTTTGGTGGAGAGGGAATGTAACACCGCCCAAAGACTATAAGAAATGGGAAGGCTTGATCAGGAACCTCACTCAGCATTTTACCGAACGCTATGGAACTGATGAGGTTAAGACATGGTATTTTGAAGTTTGGAATGAACCCAACCTGAAAGATGGCTTTTGGACAGGTTCTCAGGATGACTACTTCAAGCTTTATCAGTATAGCGCACAAGCCATTAAAAGTGTAAACCAGGCCTATAAAGTTGGCGGCCCTGCTACAGCAGGAGCAGCGTGGGTACCGGAAATGATAAATTTCTGTAGCAAAAATTCGGTGCCGATTGATTTTGTCAGCACACATGCCTACGGCGTTAATCAGGGCTTTTTAGATGAATATGGTTCAACCGGCACTGTACTTGCTAAAAATAAAGAAAGCGTTAGCGGCGACGTATGGAATTCACGCAAACAAATAAAAGAATCTGCAATTCCCGACCTCGAACTACATTACACAGAATGGAGCTCATCATATACCCCTGCCGATCCGATACATGATAGTTATCACGAGGCGGCATACATACTTGAAAAGCTTAAACAAACAGGGGCTGCCGCCAACTCCATGTCGTATTGGACTTTTACCGACATTTTTGAAGAGGCAGGGCCAAGGTTTACGCCCTTTCACGGCGGGTTTGGTTTGCTAAACACGCAGGGAATAAAGAAACCGGCCTTTTTTGCTTATTCCTTTTTAAATAAATTGGGTGAAACCGAGATAGCTAACCAGGACAGTTCATCCTGGGCCTGTAAAAACAAAAAAGGTGACGTTCAGGTGCTGCTATGGGATTATACTTATACCTTACCCGATTCTGTTAATAACCAATCTTATTACATCCGTGATCTGCCCGCTAAGTCAAAAGGAGACGTTGAATTGGTTATAGCCGGCATGCCCGGTGGAAAATACAGGTTAGAGGTTTACCAAACAGGGTATAAAGTAAATGATCCTTACACCAGCTATCTTTCGTTTAATAAACCGGATCAGCTTAGCAGAGCCCAGGTTGATTCGCTTAAAAGGCAGAATAATGGTGCTGCAATTCTGAAAGAGGATATCACAGTAGGGACTTCAGGAAAGTTTTCAAAGAAACTTCAGATCAGGGAAAATGATGTTTTCCTGATCAATATGATTAAGCTTTAACAGCTATTCAATTTACTGGGTTTGTATTTATATGAAGCTCATGGTTGATGCTTTTGTCGCCGGTGCTGAACATTATTTCACGAAACTATACAACCTTAGTTCAGATAGTTGTGAATCAAAAGGGCTTAAATTAGTTTTAGTCAGTCAACTATTATTTTATGAGACATTTGATTTGTATACTTACTTTAGTACTTGCTATTACAGTTGTTAATGCACAACCCGCCCCGGTTAAGGTGAAAGAAGGGTTGCTACAGGGAACAGTTGAAAATGGCCTTTCAATTTATAAAGGTATTCCGTTTGCTGCGCCGCCGGTTGGCGAATTGCGCTGGCGTGCCCCACAGCCTGCTGCAAAATGGGATGGCATCCGTATGGCTGATAAATTTGCGCCGGAACCCATACAGGGAGCAGCCCCTTTTTCAGGAAAAAGCGAAGATTGCCTGTACCTGAACGTTTGGTCGCCGGCTAAGTCTCCGGGCGACAAAGTTCCGGTACTTGTATGGATTTACGGCGGAGCTTTTAATTGGGGTGGCACTGCCGAACCTGGTTATAATGGCGAAAAGCTGGCGAAAAAGGGTGTAGTGCTGGTAAGTATCGCTTATCGCGTAGGCCAGCTCGGATTTTTGGCGCACCCCGAATTAAGTGCCGAAAACCCAAACCATGTATCGGGCAACTACGGCCTGTTGGATATGATATCTGCTCTTAAATGGATTAAAGAAAACATAGCTGCTTTTGGCGGCGACCCCAACAGGGTTACTATTTTTGGTGAATCGGCAGGAGGGATCGCAGTTAGCATGCTATGTGCAAGTCCGTTAGCTAAAGGGTTATTTGTGGGGGCCATTTCCGAAAGCGGTGGCTCATTTGGCCCTACACGCGTTACGACTTACCCGGGCGAAAATATGAAAACCCTGCATGATGCAGAAGCTGCAGGTGAAGCCTATGTTAAAGGTGCCGGGGTTTCGTCAATTGCCGATTTGCGAAAAGTGGATGCCGATAAGCTTCCGGGAGTACGTGGGCTGGCATGGCCTATTGTTGATGGTTGGGTAATTCCCGATGATCAGCATAAACTTTATGAGGACGGCAAGTATAATGATACGCCCGTATTAATAGGTTACAATTCTGACGAAGGCGCCAGTTTTTCTCCGCCCAAAACCACCGAAGATTATATTACCGCCGTACGGAACCGCTATGGAAAGTTTGCCGATGAACTAATTAAGGCTTATCCTTCCGGCACAGGTACAGTTGCGAAAACAGCCCGCGATCTGACCCGTGATGCGGCATTTGGCTGGCAAACATGGAGCTGGGCTACCTTACAGGCAAGTAGAGGCAAATCGAAGGTTTATTATTATTATTTCGATCAGCACCCTGAATATCCCGTAGGTTCCCCTCAAGAAGGTTTCGGATCGCCGCATGCGCAGGAAGTTGCTTATGTATTCGGAACGCTTGATGCTTCAAATCCGCAAACAAGTAAAGCAGATCTGGATATCTCGGATGCGATGAGTACTTATTGGACAAACTTTGCGAAGTATAGCGATCCCAACGGCCCCGGCGTAGCTAATTGGCCGGCATTTAGCGCTACTCAACCCACAGTCATGCACTTTTCCCAAACTGCACATACCGGCCCCGTTCCGGACGCGGGAGCGTTAAAAGTATTGGATGCTTATTTTAAATGGAGGCGTTTGCCCGAAGGTAAAACCGCTGTTCAATAAATTTTAATTGAATAAGAAACTTTGTACCCAAATTTTATTGGTGAATCATCAAGTTTCTGTTATCTTAACTAAGCTTGCTCATTAAGAAGTTGTTTAAAACAATCAGATTTAAAACAACTTCTTAAACTGTTTTGATATATAATAGCCTAAAGTGAGCTGCCTGCATCCCCATTTGTCCTGCACACCGGTTCGCTCAATAACGTATCCAACCAACACTAAAGTTGGCAAATGGAGGATACCGATTTTCAACATTTACTATCCTCCTATACTCTGCAGATACTTTCCAAGTACTTAAATAATATTTAGGTTTTCTTTTTCTTCGTTGCCGACCTGATTTGAAAAATCACTATTGCTGTTATTATAGTAAGTGATGAATAGAATTCGAAATTTTGCAGTGGCGAACCTACAGAGATGGTTGTGGCCGTTTTTTCTATTTTGTTGATCATTTAAAGCAGGTTGAGGTATTAATAACGTTACTAAATTACCACTAATTACAACTTAAAGGAATAAATAGATCATTTTATATAACATTAATCAAAAAGGCCTTAAACTCAGTTGATAATAATTTTCGTTATATGGTCTATTTTGTTGTCTTTATAGTATAAAGAATAAAGTTATTATGTCCTTATTTCTTAAAAATTAAACATTTGTTACCCTATTTATTCACTTTTGTGGCCTTACCGGCCTATATCTTTGGCTCCCAAACCAATAGCCAACAAGTGGCTTTAAACCAAAAACAACCCTGCACATTTTGAAGCGAAAGCACAATCGCTAAAAAGGCGTTTGTTTATGTGCGCTGTTTAATTGTTCTTTTTTTGCTATAAACCAATTAATATTTAAATATGAGAACACTTAACTATTTTTTCGGCGTAGCCGTAATTTTATTGTTTACCCGTTGCCAAAAGCAACAAATTGCCAGCCCGGAAGTGAGGCCGCCTGTTCCCAAAACAGTTAAAACACTGGCTATAACAAGTTATCCAAGTTACAATACCTCGCCTCTTGCGCCCGATCAAACCGGTGTAACCAGTACAGCGGCCCAGCTTGCAGCAAAGTTTCAATTGGGGTGGAATATTGGTAATACACTCGAAGCAACAGGCAGCGAAACGGCCTGGGGTAACCCTTTGGTAACCCAGGCACTTATTGACGAAGTTAAGAAAGCCGGGTTTACCGCAGTTCGTATCCCCTGCGATTGGGATCAGTATTCTAACCAAACCACGGGGCAAATTCAGCAATCATGGCTCAACAGGGTGCAACAGGTTGTTCAATATTGCGTTAATGACGGTTTGTATGTAATATTAAATATACATTGGGACGGCGGATGGCTGGAAAATAATTGCACCACTGCAGCACAGGCCGCAGTTAATGCCAAGCAAAAAGCTTTTTGGGAGCAAATAGCTACGCAAATGCGCGGTTTTGACGAGCATGTGATATTTGCCAGCGCAAATGAACCAGCTGTATCAGATGCCACAGGAATGAGTGTGCTGCTTTCATATCATCAAACGTTTGTTAACGCGGTGAGGTCAACCGGGGGGCATAACAGTTACAGGGTGCTGCTTGTGCAAGGGCCAAGCACTAACATTGATGGCACCAACACTTTGATGAATACGCTTCCAACTGATCCGGCGAGCAACCGTTTAATGGTTGAAGTACATTATTATGATCCGGCTCAGTTTTGTTTTTTGACATCGGATGCAAGCTGGGGTAATATGTTCTATTATTGGGGCAGTGGGTATCATTCTACAACCGATGCTTCACGAAATGCTACCTGGGGTGAAGAGTCGTATATGACTTCAGAACTTTCGTTGATGAAAACAAAGTTTGTTGATAAGGGCATTCCTGTTATGCTTGGAGAATATGCAGTAAACCGCAGATTAGGCCTTACCGGCGATGCGCTAAACCTGCAACTTGCAAGCCGGGGTTATTACCTTAATTATTTTGTCCACCAGGCATTACAATATGGGTTAAAACCATTTTATTTTGATTCCGGTGGTACGGACTCAACCAACCCGGGTAGAATTATTAACAGGCAGAACAACAGCATTTACGATCAGCAAGGCTTAGCCGCCATTATGCAGGGAGCTCAAAATAACACATCTTCAATAATTCAGGTTGGACAGGTTTACCAGATTTACAGCAGAAACAGTTTCAAAGCCCTGGAATTTGCGGGCTGGGGAACTGCCAATCAAACACAAGCCGATCAGTGGGATTACGTTACAGGTGCAAACCAACAATTTAAGGTGGAAGATGCGGGAGGCGGCTATTACAGGTTAACCCCTATGCATGCCACGGGAAAGTGCCTTGAAGTTTATGGCTGGAGCGGAGCTGACGGCGGACAGGTAGAGTTATGGGATTATACCGGCGGCGCAAATCAAAAATGGTCAATTCAGCTAACCGACAACGGATATTATAAAATTATCAATGCAAATAGCGGGAAGGCGCTGGACGTAACGGGAGCTTCGCTTAATAACGGCACCGCAGTTGAGCAATGGACTTATTCCGGGGGCCGCAATCAGCAATGGGGCTTTGTGAAAATATAATGTAGCCATTATGGTCTTTTTTTGAACTATTGATAGCTTAGAAAAGCAAAAAAGCCTTCAGATTTAGCGATTTGAAGGCTTTTTGCTTTTTCATCAATTCTCTTTAGCCTTTTAAATCGACCTGTCCGCCGGGAGACGCATTGATGCGTATCTACAAAAAACTTCCCCGTCGATTTTAAACAGCCTCTTATAAATGGTGGACTTTTTCCGCAACGTTATTTTTTATTGTTTTTTTAACACTTAATAACGTATCTTGCCGATGAAAACCAGTTATGAAACGCATCGCTTTTTTATTAATTCTTAGCCCATTTTTGCTGCGGGCGCAACAAAAGCAAGTTGTCAAAAGTTTCCCTCTGCAGGATGTAAGGCTATTGCCGGGGATTTTTAAGGATCAGGAGCAAACAGATCTTAATTATATGCTTGCCCTGCAGCCCGACCGCCTGCTTGCGCCTTTTCAAAGGGAAGCCGGATTACCGCAAAAAGCTAAAAGTTACACAAATTGGGAGGATTCCGGCCTGGATGGGCACATCGGCGGCCACTATCTTTCTGCTCTGGCTATGATGTATGCTTCTACAGGTGATAACCGTGTACGCCATCGCCTTGATTATATGGTCAATGAGCTTAAATTGTGCCAGGATAAAAATGGTGACGGATACCTGGGAGGAGTGCCCGGAAGCCGTGAACTTTGGCCCCAGGTGATGAAGGGGGATTTTACTGATTTCAATAAGAAATGGGTGCCTTTTTATAATATTCATAAAGTATTCGCCGGGCTGCGCGATGCCTGGTTGTACGAAAACAACCAAACCGCAAAAGCTATGCTGATTAAACTGGCAGACTGGTTTTATAACATCAGTACTGTACTCAGTCAGCCCCAAATGCAGCAGTTGCTCGGTAATGAACATGGAGGTGTCAATGAAGTACTGGCAGATGTATACGGTATTACCGGCGAAAAGAAATATCTTGACGCGGCTTACAGTTTCTCTCATCAGGCTCTCCTTCAACCGCTTGAAAAAGATCAGGATAAACTGGACAATTTACATGCAAATACACAGATCCCGAAAGTGATAGGTTTTAAACGAATTGCTGATTACAGTGGTGATACCGCCTACAATCATGCTGCGGCATTCTTTTGGCAAACCGTGGTGCATCATCGCTCGGTTGCGACAGGTGGCAATAGCGTAAGGGAACATTTTAACCCTGTTGCAGATTTCTCTACCATGATCTCCAGTGTGGAAGGCCCCGAAACATGCAATACCTACAATATGCTTAAGCTTACCGAAGATCTGTACATGTCAGATCCGGATATTGCCTATATCGATTATTATGAACGGGCGTTGTATAATCATATCCTTACAACCCAACGGCCGGGGAAGGGTGGTTTTGTTTACTTTACACCAATGCGCCCGGGGCATTACAGGGTGTACTCCCAGCCACAAACAAGCATGTGGTGCTGCGTTGGCTCTGGTATGGAAAATCATTCGAAGTATGGCAAAATGATCTATAGCCATTCAGATAATGAGCTGTTTGTTAATCTGTTCATTCCGTCTCAACTTATATGGAAGCAAAATGGTTTGCAACTAAGGCAGGAAACCGGGTTCCCTGATGAGGAAACAACAACACTGAAGATCCAGAAGGCCGGCGACAGCGCATTCGGGATAAATATCAGATATCCATCATGGGTAAAAAACGGTGCGCTTAAAATTAACATCAACGGCCGGCCTGTACAAATTACGTCGCAGCCGTCGTCATATGTGCAGTTAAAAAGAAAATGGCGGAAAGGGGATATCATTACTGTTCAGCTGCCTATGCAGACGACGACGGAGAAACTTCCTGACGGCTCCAATTATGAATCCGTGCTGCACGGCCCGATTGTACTTGCTTCTGTGATTGATACGCTTGCTCAGAAAGGCCGCGAGGCCGATGACAGCAGGATGGGCCATGTTGCTACGGGCAACCTGTATAAGCTTACAGATATGCCGGTTTTTGTAAGCGATTCTGCTAATGATGCCCCGATGATAGTTGGTGATAAAAATAAACCAATGTCCTTTACTGCCAAGCGGCTAATATATCCGGTTAAATACCGAAACCTGAAGCTGGTGCCGTTTTATAAGATCCAGGATGCTCGTTATGTAGTATACTGGCGAAAAGAATCAGCCAAGGGCTTTGACGAATTGCAGGCTAAGTTAGCAGAGGAGGACGCGAAGGAAGCGAAACTGTCCACCAATACCATCGATATGGTAACTCCGGGCGAGCAACAGCCCGAGTCAGATCATTTCATGGAAAAGGAAAATTCTTTTGCTGATGTTAATTTTAACAAACATTTCAGGGCTGCAACCGGCTGGTTCAGTTATAAGCTGAATGATAAAGATAAAGCCGCAAAAAAAATTAGTGTTACGTATTTTGGTACGGAAAGGAACCATAAATTCAGCATTTTTCTTAATGAGCAGGAACTGGTGAAAGTTGATTTGAAGGACGGTAAACGTGACGCTTTTTATACCGTTGAATATGATTTGCCGGCAGATTTGAAATACAACGCAGATCAGGGCCTCCGGATAAAATTCCAGGCGGATAAAGGGGCGATGGCCGGCCCTGTTTATGAAATAAGACTTTTGAATAATTGAGGGCTTAAATCTGTTCCAATACGTTGCGATAACGGGATCGGCTAAAAATGTTATTCTATATATATAAATACTATTCAGGGCCTCAAAAAGGCCCTTTTTTGTGCACTTTTCGGAAGTAAGCCCCAGTTTTAACCTGAAAATTATTCCTGCGTTTAGAACCCGGCTGCCCGGTAAAACTTTTAGAAATTTTTTTTACCGGAAACAGAGGGGGCCGTTAGGGATAACAAATACTGCGTTTGCTAAATCCATAGCAACGTTGTCGATTCTTAAAATGCCGCCTTTCTACCGCATAGGCATACTCGGCGATGACAACTTGAATAACAAAACTATTCCAATGCGAAGGTCATAGCCCGGGCGCCTTAGGCACTTAACGCAAACAATTGTTTGTTGAACACTAATATCCAAAATGCCGGGAACAGCTAAATATCGATATGTGGTTATCGCCGGATACATGGTAAGAATATTAAAAATATGCAAATTGAAACATTTGTATACCTATTTTTTAACAAATGGCGCTATCCGGCCAAGTATTTTTGAACGCCCAATTTACTTATTACATAAACCATAAAGCCCATTTAATATTTTCTTACAATCAGGTTTAAGATGCTTGCTAAACGTTCGCAATCGATTGTATTTTGATATTCGTGTTTATTTAACAATTAACTGGGTTGAATAAAAATTTCACTTAACAACAAAAACCAATTATGAAAATGAAAATTACAAATTTTACGAGGCTGCTAAGCGCAGCTAAATTGCGGCACCTTCTGCTACTGCTGGTGTTTATTAGTACATTGCCCGTGATGGCACAAACAATCACTATTAAAGGGGTTGTAAGATCTGCTGATGATAACAGCCCGCTTCCCGGGGTTACAGTGACAGAGAAGGGAAAGCAAAATGGTGTTATCACCCACACTGATGGTTCTTATTCACTCAACGTAACGGGGGATGCCACCCTTGTATTTTCTTTTGTAGGTTACACAAAACAAGAGGTTAAATTAAACGGAAAAACTGTACTGGACGCAACTTTGCAAAGTGACAGTAAAGCTCTTAACGAAGTAGTGGTAATTGGCTACGGTACAGCGAGGAAAAAGGACCTGATAGGTTCGGTAAATGTGGTAGCCGCTAAAGATGCAGGGGCAAACACATCTACAAGTCCGGCTCAATTGTTAATAGGAAAGGCTGCTGGTGTTCAGGTAATGCAGGCAAATGGCGTGCCGGGTTCGGGTGCCCAAATTATTGTGCGCGGTACAGGTTCATTTACGGATGTTAGTCCGCTTTACGTAATTGATGGTATCCAGGGCGATGCCAATTTGTTCAACGCCATCAGCCCCCAGGATATTGAAAATATAACCATACTAAAGGATGCTGCCTCTACAGCTATATATGGCGTAGCTGCTGCAAACGGCGTTGTGATCATCACCACTAAAAGAGGCAAGGCAGGGTCAACCCAAATTACATTTAATTCGCAGGCAGGTGTTTCAAACGTCACTAAAAACCTTGATCTGCTTGGTGCCGCCGACTATGTAAAGCTCCTTAAAGATATTGACGCTACCAATAACAACCCGGTACCGGCAAAACTTAACACGCCATACGTTTTAGTTGACAGAACCAATTGGCAAAAGGAGATTTTTAAAACAGCCGTATCAACACAAAACGACCTGAGCGTGAGCGGAGGGAGCGACAAGGTTACCTATAACATGTCGGCAGGATACGTTACGCAGCAAGCCGTGGTTAAAGATTATAATTTCAGGAGGTTTAATAACCGGTTTGTATTAGACGAAAAATTGGGTCGTTTCCATTTTGGCCAAACCTTAAATTTGCGGTACACAAAAACTACAGGTCAGGTAACAAGTATTGGTAACGCGCTTGGTTATGCACCGTATCAGCCTGTTTATGATGCGTCTATCCCAGGTGGTTATTCTATCCTTACCAACGTTGACGATAACAGCAATGCAGTAAACCCATTGCAGACCTTAGGTGTGCAAACCTTAAGCAGCCACGACCTGGTTTTATTTCCGCAGGTGTTTGGCGAGGTGAAAATTATCGACGGGTTGACGTTACGGTCGCAGGTATCGGGTGTATATGGCAACAGCGTGAACGATTCGTACCAGATACCATATGTTACCTCCAACAACCTGGCATACACCAGGCAGGCAGGCCGCGCGTCAAATAACTATTCTAATTATACCATCGAAAATTACTTATCATATAATCACAGCTTCGGAAAACATAATATTTCATTAACAGCGGGTACCAGTTATATTGATGCAGGCAGTACCAAATACCTTAGCGTGCTGGGCACCGGGATGTTATCCGATGCTGTAAGAGATATCGGTGTAGCGCCTACGCTTACTGTGCAGGGTAATTCATCGGGCTATTACACTCAATTTGGCAACGTTATTTCTTATTATGCCCGTTTAATCTATTCGTTTAATGATAAGTACATTCTTTCGGGTAGTATCAGGCGCGATGGTTCGTCAAACTTTGGACCGTTAAGCCGTTATGGTAACTTTCCGGGTGGCGGTTTTGCATGGCGTTTTGCCCAGGAGGATTTTGTTAAATCGGCGTTGCCGTTTATCAGTGATGGTAAACTGCGCGTAGGATGGGGCCGCACAGGTAATAACAGATTTGGCCTTACAAATACCAGCGTATTTACCTTTAACGGGCCGCCGGGAAACCTCGTTTATTCGTTTGGCCAGAATGAACAGTTTGTTAACGGTACAACAGTAATAACTATCGCCAACCCTTTATTGCATTGGGAAACAACCGACCAGACCGACGCAGGTATTGATCTTGCGTTCCTGAATAACCAGTTAACTTTCTCAGCCGATTATTATAACCGTAAAAGCAGCGGCCTCATAGTAGCGATACCTTTACCGCCAAGTTTAGGTGTGGGTATAAACACATCGAACAGCAACGAGATTGTCAATGCGGCAGATGCACAAAATAAAGGTTTCGAGTTTCAGTTAGGTTACCGTTCAAAACCCCAAAATGGTTTTAGTTATAATGTAAGTGTAAACGGTGCTTACAATAATAACAAAACAATATCATTAGGCACCCAATCGCCAACACCCATTGTAGGTGGAACAGGGGCGATTTACACATTAACTCAAGCAGGCTATCCAATCGGTTCATTTTATGGCTACAGGGTTGGCCATGTAGCTAAAGACCAGGCAGAAATTGATGCCCTGAATAAAACGGCACAGCAAAAAACCGGCGACCCCAACGCGGTTTATCAAACAGGTTTGCTTCCCGGCGATTTTATATTCAAAGATTTGAATGGCGATGGAGTTGTTGACAGCAAAGACCAACAGGTTTTGGGGAGCCCTATTCCAAAGTTCGTATATGGTATTAACCTCGGGGCCAGTTATCATAATTTTGACCTTAATATGGTATTGTCGGGCGTGCAGGGAGTTCAGATTGGAAACAATTTGAGGTCAAGTCTGGAGTTTGCTGGAACAGGGCATAATGCCTCGACAGCTATATTAAACAGATGGGAAAAACCTGGAGACAATGCCCTTTTGCCGAGAGCCGGACAAAATGCAACCGGATCGGGAAATTTAAGGCCTTCAGACTTTTTTATCGACAACGGCTCCTATTTGCGTGCACGTAACGTAACCCTGGGTTATACCTTTAGTAAAGCCACACTGCAATCGTTTTCAGGGTCTGTTTTAAGCAAACTGCGCATATATGTTGCTGCCGAAAATCTGTTTACGATCACCGGTTACAAAGGGTATGATCCCGAGTTAAGTACAGTTTATGGCGATAACAATTCAAACGACACTATTTTTAACCGCAATATTGATAATGGCCAGGTACCGCAACCGCGCACATTTTTATTCGGGATACAGGCAGCATTTTAAAAGGCATTCTTTAAAAATAAAAACATGAAAAAATATATAAAATTCCTTTTGATGACAGCACTTCTTGCTTTCTCAATAGGGTGCAAAAAAGATCTGAATCTGACAAATAAAAGTGCTTATACTTACGATACTTATTTTAACAGCGATGTTGCAATAAACCAGGCTGTTGTAGCCACCTACGCCGCTTTGCTGCATACGGGCTTTTGGTCTGGTGATTATTACACTACTTTCGACCTTCTTGGGTACGACGCTAAAAACAACCAGCCCCTGTTAGGTGATTATTTGCAAGTGGCCCAGTATAATTTTGGCCCGGACCTCGACGTGATGAACAATACCTGGTCGGCATTTTACCAGTTAATTGCACGGGCCAATGTAGTTATTGACAGGGCACAGGTGTGGAAGCCTGCCAATGCATCAGAAACAACCGATCAGGCGCAATATATTGCTGAGGCTAAATTTTTGCGAGCTTATGCTTATTTTAACCTGGTTAATTGTTTTGGACGGGTACCTTTACGTACTAAATATTTACCCTTGCCGACACCTGCCGATATCAATATGCCGAGATCGTCAGTTGCAGATATATGGGCATTTATTGAACAGGATTTGAAGGATGCCGAAGCAGGTTTACCAATATCTTACCCTGCAACCAGCTATGGCCGTGCTACGCAAGGTGCCGCGGTGGCGTTGTTGGGCAAATCATACCTTTATGAAAAAAAATGGGGCCAGGCCCAGACCGAACTCACCAAACTAACACAGCAGCCTTTTACCTATGCACTGGCACCGGTTTATAATGACCTGTTTGACGATCCTAACCAGGATAATCCTGCCTTGAACCCTGAAAGTATTTTCCAGGTAATGAACCAGCAGTGGACAGACTGGGGGATTGGTAACCAGTATTATATGTTTGGGGGCCAGGAAACCTGGGGCGGCAAGGCAACACATACCGTTCGCGCACAATCATATGGCTTTAACGATTGGAACAATGTTTATGTAACTACAACTGCTGTTAAAGCGTTCACTTACCCTAACCCGCAAAATCCATCAGTTAATTACGTTGATTCACGTGCCGCTTTTACTTTTTACGGCGATGCCGCAAGCGGCGGGCAGACGCAGTATTGCCAGCAATGCGCAACAGGTCCGATAGCTTATCCTTTCGCTACAAAAGGTTACGAATGGCTTAAGTACGAATATTATAACAAGGTAGCTACTTTTGGCGGCCCGCAAAGCGGTATCAACGGACAGGTGATCCGCTATGCAGATGTGTTGCTGATGTTGGCCGAAAGTTATATTCAGCAGGGCAATACTGGTGATAAGCCTCTGGCCTTAATTAATCAGGTGCGTAGCAGGCCAAGCGTTAATGCGCCGCTTTACACAACGTTAGGTAGCCAAACCGACGCCATGCGCATATTAATGCGCGAAAGACAATTAGAACTAACAGGCGAACAAAGCCGTTATTTTGACCTTATCCGCTGGGGCATCGCGAAGCAAACTATTAACGCCGAAAGACAAATTGAAGATGGCACGCAACCTTTTCAGGATAAAAATGTGCTGTTCCCAATACCATTGGCAGAAAAGAACGCTAACTCTGCGATAGCAAAAGATATCAGTGGCGATTGGAACTAATAATGTAACGTGGTTGGCAACACAGGTTAAGTATGGCCACCAAGAAGTAAAGAGTTAAAAAACAGTAACTTTAAACTCAAAAAAAGCCGTCTCGTAATTGACATGAGGCGGCTTCTTGATTTTAACAATATCAGACATCTGGCGCTGTCTTTGTAAAATAAACATCAATCAGTATTAAAAGTCCACTTTGAATTATCACTGCGCATATCAAATTTTGCAAGTGTCGGCGTACTATCTCCTGAAGATACCAGGGCCAGCTGCTCTTTTGAATTAGGGATAGCCTTAGGCATTATCCGGTAGCTGCCATCGGTAAGCTGGTCTATCCGCCATAATTGTTCGGGTGTGCCGGTAAATGCTGGTAGTGTTATTACTTCAGCTTCGGCTGTGGACGCCAATACCCTGTTGGTTCCTGCTATCCCAATTTTATAATAGGGGCTTCCGGGATATCCTCCTGCGTCGGGTACTGCCGTGATTGTCCATTTTTGATGTGGCCGGGACATATAATCGCCTATTCTGACACTGATATTTCCGGTAGGCCAGGTGTTGACCACGTCTGTTAGCTCCTGTGTTGGAACAGCTTTTACAGGTTCATCATTATTCCGGTTAAATCGCATCCCGCCCGGCATTCGTACAAAATCAACTGCTAATTCGAGTGCATATCTTCTTCTTTCTGAGGTGATTTCGTAAGTTCCTTCATTAAAAATATTGCCTGCAACCGGCCAGCCCTTTTTCCAGAGCAAAGGACGGATGCCCAATACGCTATAGGCGTTCCTGTCTAAATCGGCTTCATAATGGCATGACATTTTCTGAACGCCATCGCCAAGTATAATACGCCCGAAGTGCCCCGGACCTATCAGTTTTTTGCCTGCCGCAAGCACCATTTTTCCACCGCCTTTTAGCATATCCCGCCCCACGTTATCAAGGTAGGGGCCGGTTATTTTTCTGGAACGGCCAACCACAATATTATAGGTTGAATTTGGGCCGTCGCAGCATGTGCCGTGTGTGCCAAGCAGGTAATACCATCCGTCCTGGTACATCAGATCGGTGGCTTCGCAATCAATGGCAATGTTTATGGGTTTGTTGCCAGGCATCCGTTTGCCGGTTTTGGGGTCGAGCTCTACCAGGCGGATAAATCCGAAATAAGTACCGTATGATAACCATAACTTTCCGGAGGTTGGATCAAGCAAAAGCCCCGGATCAATGGCATCATTATCTTCCTTTCCGTCGGATGAAGCTACAACTACAGCTTCCGAATACTTAAAATCGGGCGATTTCGGGTCGAGCGTTTTATTCCACATGGTAAGGATCCTGCCGTTGTGGCCGCCTCCCAAGCCTCCGCCTGTCGCGCCATATGCTATCAGATAACGGTCGCCGATTTTTACAACATCCGGAGCTGCCCCTCCGCCTGGCCTTACGGCACCGCTGTTCCATGTCCAGCCATCATCGGATATCAATCCCCCGCCAAAGGTGCCGAATGTGTAGTATTTACCATCACATAACATAATGGTTGATGGATCATGTATAAATGGTTTCCCTACTTGAGCGAAAACAGCGCTCGCTGCACATATTGAAAGCGAGGCAATAGCCCCTGATATTTTAGTAATGAAGTTCATAGTCAGCTGATCAATAAATTTATTCGTAACTAATTGTGAGGTCTTTTACGGGCATCCCTTTTTCATCAAGGAAGCGGATGCAGAAATCACTCATTCCGGGGCCATTGATCACCGCGCCACGGATAATATTTTTCCCTTTATTAATTGTAAGACGGGGTGATACACAATCATCCATTACCATACGCCTGTCGCCCGATAATAGAATAGCTTCCTTTTCATTTAGCCACCACATCGATGCCGAGTTTGATCCTACGGCCATTCTTACATTTTTAATTTCGCGCGGGCTGTTGATAATGGTCACGGCCCAAAACAAAACGCCATAGGTTGGCTTTTTTAACCCGGTTGCAAACCTGAAAAGTTTAACATTGAAATTGTTGCTCTCCAGTGCATGCCAGGTTAGTTCCTGGCCCTCAACCTTTACCTTTTCACCATTTTTAGGAACTCCTGTAAACTGGTTTTGAAAATAACTGGTAGTAAATGCCGACCTGAGATAACTGTCGGTAAATACGGTATTGCTTCGATTGGGTTTATTAATTGGCTCCAGTAATAGCCAACGCCTGATAAACCCTTCGTCGTCCGGCGTCTTTTTTAATGCTGTTGCCGGAATGAAGTAGGGGGAGAGGCTTACTGTAGTATCGCTTTGAGTGATGCCGTGTATTTTATGCCGTGGCGTAGCAGAACGGCTAAGCACTGCCGACCCCAATAAAATTGCAAGGCATACGCCGGGCAACAACACTTTGTATTTTATATTCATGTGATCCTTACTGTGGTTTATAAAAGCGTTTCAGGCCAAAAATAGATATGCCGGCAAAGGGTAAATACCACTATTTGTCAAAACAAAACAACTTTTGGACGATTAGATCAGGCTTTACCGGTTGTTAGGGATAAAAAGATGTTGGTATTGAATCCCCCTAAACGATGATCGGTTTGGCTTACCTTACCTGATCTATAACAAAATGGGGTTCGAATGGGCGGTTGAGTAAGTGCCGGGTTTTGTTATGGGGAAAATAAGAGGCTGTATCGTAAATTGTGATACGGCAGGAAAATCGCGTTTAAACCAGTACACTCGATTTCGCTCGAAAACTAAGCCTCACCTAAATCCTCTCCTTTGGAGAGGATTTAGGTGAGGCTATAAACGACAAGTTTAAAAGCGATTTCCCCGTTGTGATACAGCTTTTTTTGGCTTATTCTGATACTTAAGCGATATATAGTTTCTATTTAATTAACTTTATTAACAAAATGGGGGTTAACAGGGTTAACACAAATTAATGCTAATTTTTGATTATATAGTTCATAATCAAGTGTTTGAGTTTTTTTTATGCGAAAAAAGTGTTAACCCCTCTTTGTATATATTATCGACTAAATTTCAATTTATAGTTAACACAACACCAGGGGGCGTCAATTTGATTTATGATACAACCTCTCCAGTAAGCTCTTGTTGAATCGGTCGTTTATTTATTAAAGTTGTTAGTTAGCTTTAGTTTTCAATACCAGGGTGGTTACGATTGGATCTAATTGTACCCCGGTTAGGTCGAGATTGATACCGGTTACATCCTGATGGAATTTAACTTTTTTACCCTTCAGCACAGAACATGCGGTAACAGTCTGTTTAATTGGCGGTAATTTAATAACAGTTTCTCCCTCCGGCATTTTTAGCAGGTGGATGTATATGTTATTGCCTTTGTAAGTAGCGCCATAAAAATCATCAACAGGTTGAAAAGGCCCGGAACGAGTTTGATAGATACTTTCACCATTTTTTGCTAACCAGTTTCCCACTTCCTTCAGCCGGTCCACATGTGTTGGAGGAATAACACCGTCCGGGTCGGGTCCAACATTTAATAACATGTTCCCGCCTCGGTCAACCGTGTTAACGAGCATAGTTATAATTTTTTCCAGCGGCATCAACCGTTGGGCTTTATTATATCCCCAACTCGTTTCGTTAAGGTTCAGGCATTTTTCCCATGGGAAGGGAATAATAGGGCCTTTAACATCCGCGCCGCCTTCATCGGTTTGGAAATCTCCTACCATTCCTGATCTTGGATTAATAACCACGTCGGGGTTATAGCTGCGTACCATGGCATTAAGTTTTAATGGTTCCCAGAACCATGCCGCATCGGCATCAGTACCTTTATGCGCCAGCCAGCCGCCATCGTACCACAAAATATCTATTTTGCCATAGTTTTTCATTAGTTCTTCTACCTGCCCATACGTTTGTTTCTTGAGCAGGGCAGCATTGTCAGGAAGCCCCTTAGGGTCGAAATAACCAGGAAAACGCCAATCCAGAGGAGAATAATAAATACCGACGTATAGACCCGCTTTACGGCAGGCATCTGTATACTCTTTTACAAAATCGCGGTGAGCAGCAGTTTCCCAACTATCAAAATGCTTATAACTTGAAGGGCTGTTCCAAAGGGCAAAACCATCATGATGCCTGCTCACCATTACCATATACTTCATGCCCGCCTCTTTTGCTACCTTAGCCCATTCTGCGGCGCTAAAATGCTTCGGATTGAATTGGTCTGCTAATTTAGCGTATTCCTCGGCCGGTATCTTTTGGTTAAACATGGTCCATTCACCCGTGGCCGGGATTGCATATAAGCCCCAATGTATGAACATCCCAAATTTTTGATCTTCCCACCATTGCATCTTTTCGGGCGGAAGATTGGAGCCCGGCCCGGATACACCTTGCCCCACACCCTTTAACGAGGGGTAAATCTTACCTTTTTCCATTGATTTTTTTTCTGCATCGCCCATTTCCTGGCTTTTTACAGCAGAAGAATAACTCATGAGAGTTAACGTAAGCCCGGTTGCAATAATTTTTATTTTTTGCTTGAACATAATTTAGTTTCAGAATTAGCTATTTATATAATTGACAACACAACCATCTTTGCGTTTATAAAGGCTTTTTACAATAACTCAAAGCAAAGGTTGTAATACGGTTATCTGGTTGCACGAAATTATATAAAACACCCTTAGCAGGATTAATATTAATCAGACTTTCATTGGCATAAATCCGACCCGTCCTGGTATGCTTTCAACAGCTATGACAGCAACTCATAGGTGTCTGACGGAAACCAACGATCCGGAATATTCAGCATGATCTCTGTATTATTCTGAAAAGACGATTAGGTTTATAGCTATTATTGTGTATTGCTGATGTGGAAAAAATCAAAATCGACATAACCGCCCGTTTGTCTGCTTGCGTAATTGAACAGGCCGAAGCGGTACCCCATAAAATGAGGAATTGTATAAGCCATTTGCAGGGGTGTACCGATAGGCTCCCATTTTTGTCCGTCGAGACTATAAAAAAAGTGAGCTTTGTCGGTACGGTTAGTAAAATCACAGCTTGCTTTAAGGTAAATAGTCGTTTGTTTTAAAGGTATGCTGGCCGCTTCTGCAGCAGCACCGGTCTGGGTATTAATCATTACAATCTGCCTGGAGCCATGGTCTGATTTAACGCCGACGAAGCCATATCGCTGTTGCAGTAATTCCAGACCTGCAAAATCGCCGTCTTTCATGTTGGAAACGTCAATTAAAGTTGTTGCCGAACATTCAGGGCCAATGGTGCGTTGCGTTAATGTGTTACGCGCCGATAGTAAAGTGCTGTCTGTTCGTCCGGTGATTAATCGCAGGTAGCCGGGCCGCTTTTTGAACGACCACAGCCGATCATCTGGGTTATGGTTCCATTGCCATACTAACGGCAGCGCCGGCTCTCCGTTTTTTCGGCCAAACTCGTCAGATGATACAATACCCGGAATCAAGCCTTTACTTACAGGTAAATCCAGCGTATCGGGTGCTTTATGGTCGATACCCAATTCAGGCCATCCATCAGTCCACTTAACCGGTACCAGGTACGGCACCCTGCCAACGGCGCCAAAATCACGAAATAAATAGGCATACCAAATGCCGTTAGGGGTATTGATAAGCCCGCCCTGCGCCACACCTTTATCCTGGAGGCCTACATGGCCCTCATAGGGCCCGGTGAGTTGATCTGCCCTGTGTATTAAAACAGTACGCATTCCTCCTTTTGGCCAGCTGATGTTGAAAAGATAATATTTCCCGTTTACTTTAAACAGCTGCGATCCTTCAGCAGGCAAACCAATGTTGGGACCAGCAACGGCGCTTGCATTCCCGATAAGGATTTGCGGTTTTTTATCAGGATTGACGCCGGATAGGTCCTCATTCAATTCGGCCAGCATAATTTTGCCGCTCCCGTAAACCATATAGGCTTTTCCGTCGTCATCAAAAAACAATGAATGGTCATGCAGCGCCGGCGTAAAGGATTTTACTTTCCATTGGCCTGTTTCGATGTTTTTTGTGCTGTAGATGTATGTTTTATTGGTTGTACCCGAAAAGGTGGACACATAAAATGTTCCGTTATGGTAACGCAAACTGCTTGCCCAGGATCCCCGGCCATAGGCGTTTGCCCCGTTTGAGAGGTTAAGGGCATCCCCATCGTCAAGCGTACTATAAGCGTAGCTTACTATACGCCAGTTTACGAGGTCTTTTGATTTCATGATCGGCAGCCCCGGACTAAGATGCATAGTGGTGCTGCTTGCATAATAAGTATCGCCAACCCTGATCATCGACACATCCGGAACGTCGGCATAGATAATAGGGTTTTGGGCAGTTTGTGCAAATCCCGGCAAAACTGCCATCCGCCATATCAGGTAAGTTAATATCAGCTTGCGGAGTACGATGCCTTTTTTTTGATAAGATTCCATTCAAAACATTTAAAAGTTAACTACCGGCCAATATGCCTTTTTACGCTGAAGGTTTTCATCAAACAGCAGCGGATAAGCTTTGATAACCGTACGGCTTGTTGCCTGGGTTGCAGCAGCGCCGCCGGCAATGCCACCGCCACGATAGTCGAGCCAGCTGTGCTTGTCAGACACGTTCCAAAAAGTAACCCCGGTTATTACCCTTTTGTATTTCCTGAAGATCTCAAAGATAGCCTTATACCTCTCTGCTTGCTGAGCGGCCATGGCTTCCGTGTAAGACGAATCCTGCATTGTTTGATCTCCTGTTTTACGAGGCTGGGCTGTTCGTACCGTAACATCCAGTTCGGTGATCTGTAGTTTTAATCCAAGTGCCGCGTATTTATCTATAGCTTCGGTTATTTGTTGAATGGTTGGGTCTGTTAATTTCCAGTGGCCCTGTAAACCTACTCCGGTTACCGGCACGCCGGCATCTTTAAGGTTTTTGAGCAATTTACAGATCTTGTCGCGTTTGGATGGAACTTCACTATTGTAATCGTTGTAAAAAAGCTGGGCATCAGGGGCTGCTTCATGAGCATATTCAAAGGCTTTGGCAATAAAATCCTCGCCGCAGATCTGGTACCATAATGAGTTACGCAGGTAGTTGTCGGGCTTATCATCAATGGCTTCGTTAACTACGTCCCATGCATATATCTTGCCTTTAAAATGAGTGACTACTGCCGTAATATGGTCTTTGAGCCTTTTCAGTAAAACTTCCTTACTTACCTGTTTGCCCGTGCTGTCTTTAAACATCCATACAGGTGCCTGTGCATGCCACAGCAAATTATGGCCCCTTATTTTCATGTGGTGCTGCAGTGCAAATGCTACTATCGCATCGGCGTTTTTCCAGTTATATTCATTTTCCCGCGGATGGATAGGCCCCATCTTCATGTCATTTTCAGGCGTAACACTGTTAAATTCCTTTGCAACGAGTTCTGCCTCAGGCCCGCTAAGTGCCGCCATGTTAACCGCTACGCCAATAGGAAAATATTTTCGGTAATAATCCTTCAATCCTTTATCCGGCTTGTGTGGCGAGTGAGAAACCTGACCTTCTTCCGTTCCTGGATGTAATGCCTGCCGGCCTGTAAATGACATAAAAGCGGCGGAGCTCACCAGCAACAACGGAGATACAAAATTTATCAGAGTTTTAAGTTTCATTTTGGTATGGAACAGTTGGGCTAATGTAATTTGATTTATTTAAAACTTATCCAGTCGATATTGGCACCGGTACCACTTTTTAATACGATCACCAGGTCGGCAATTTTGGGTGGAAGCGAGGTGAGACGGTGTTGTGTAAGCTGCCAGTCGCTTCCTTTGCCAATGTTCGCGGTAGCCAGTAATGGCCCGGTGGTGTTGCCAAGCCGTACTTCTATGGTTGCCGGGCCTTCCGAGTTAGCCATAACCTGCATTTCTTTAAATTTTTTGCCATTAAAATCAACCCGATTGTAACGGATCCAACTGCCGGCGTCTTTTAAAGTGGTTTTCCATCCGTCAAATCTTTTTGCTGTATCAAGAAAGGAGATCTGCACAGTACTATCCTTATCGCTGTACCTGTCTATCTGTATTTTTTCTGAGGCTTTGGTTATCCCCACGCCACGCAGGGTTGGGATAACTTTTTTAATCGTTCCATCGGCATTGAAGAAGAGGCTGTCGCACCTTATCGACCTGTTTTTGTCGAAATTCGGCGACAGATCATCGTTATGATAAAACAGGTACCACTGATTTTTAAACTGGATGATGGATTGATGATTGGTCCAGCAGCCGGAAGCCGATTCATCCATCAGCACCCCTGCAAATGTAAAGGGCCCCATCGGGTTGTTGCCGGTAGCATATTCCAGCCTTTCAATTTTATTGGCCACATGCGGATAGGTGAGGTAGTAAATACCCTTACGTTCAAACAGGTAGGGGCCTTCCTTTAACCCTTTATCTGGCAGGTTAGCTAAAATTATGGGCTCTGAAGCAAGCTCGAGCATGTTTTCTTTAAGCTTTGCCGCGTACAGGTTACCCTGTGCCCAATACAGATATGCTTGTCCGTCTTTATCGATAAACACATTAGGATCGATGCCGTGCACGCCTGTTATAGGCTCCTGCTGCGGTATAAACGGGCCGTAAGGTTTATCAGCTATGGCCACACCTATGGTAAACCCACGGCCGTTTTCGCTGCCTTTCGCAGTAGTGGGAAAGTACATATAATATTTCCCGTTGCGGAAAATGCAATCGGGCGCCCACATGCTGTAAGATGTTGGTTCGGCCCAGGGTACCGTGGTTTGGCTGATGATCATACCGTGATCGGTCCAATCGGTGAGGTTAGCCGATGAAAAAACGTGATAATCTTCCATGCAAAACCAACCGGGCCGGCCATGGCCCGGCGTTGCCTTAATATCATGCGAGGGGTAAACATAAACCCTGTCGCCAAAAACACGGGCCGAAGGATCGGCGCTGAACTGGTCCCTGATTAATGGATTTTGCGCGTCCGATAGCTCTGCGAAACCTATCAAAGACCCTAATAATAGCCAAAACTTAAATTTTTTCATGTGCTGAATTTCCGGTTGGATTTTTTGATCGTCGATTACTTAAACAGGATAGGAGCAAATTTGTAAAGATCATTTCGCCATACAGGCCAGGTATGCCCGCCCGGATATTCATAGTAAGTATGCTTTATCTTCATCTCGTCAAGCTTTGCTAACATGATCTGGCAGTTTTTATAGGCGATATCCTCCTTGCCGCCCATGGCTATCCAAAATGCCTTAAGGTTAGTATTGATTTTAGCCGTGTTTTTATTCATAAAATCATACTGCGCATCGGCGATGCTATTTTGTACCGGCAAAATCCATCCCGAGCTGAATACGCCCAGGTAACTGAACATATCGGTATTGTATATGCCTGTATAAAGGGTATTAAGCCCACCCATAGAAAGACCGGCCAGTGCACGGCCCTGTGCGGTGCGGTCAACCCGGTAGTTTTTTTCTATAAAAGGAATGATGTTCTGTTTTATTTCATTTGCAAAGGTTTTGAGCCCGGCTTCACCAAAGCCTGCACCGCTAAAATTGGCATCGGGCATTACTACAACCATTGGCTTTGCCTGTTTGGCTGCAATCAGGTTATCCATGATCATATTGGTTTTACCCTGGGTTGCCCAGCCGGTTTCATCTTCACCGCCGCCATGTAATATATATAGCGTAGGGTATTTAACCTGACTTGCATCGTAACCCGGTGGCGTGTAAATAAAAAGCCTCCGCCACGATTTGGTGACGCTTGAAAAATAAGTTTTGATGCGGATATCGCCGTGCGGAATGTTTTTAACAGCATAATAATCACCGCCCTCAAAAGGTATTTCAATACCGCTGGCCATACGACCCATACCATAAAAGGTTTGGCTTGAAGGATCAGCTGTAGCAACACCATCTATAATCAACGAATAATAATGGAAGCCTTCGCCAATAGAATCAGTTGTGGCTGTCCAATAACCGGCGGTGTCTTTTACCATATCATATTTTTTGCCTAGATCAACCTGTACCTTTTGTGCTTCAGGTGCTTTAACACGGAATTGCACCCGGTGGTCGGGTAGAATAAAGGGATATTTTGCGCCCCGGATATTGGTAGATGCAGGGCCGCCCAGGATCAGCGTATTAAATTTATCGATATCAACAGGTTTGAAAAGGAATTGCGAAAACAGGTAAAGATCATTCTTCCAGACTTTAAAGTCATGTATCCCCGGCTCAACGCTGAAAATATGCGGTACATTTTTTTGCTCGAGGTAGTCGTGGGTACGTTTACTGAACGACATTAACCCGTCGTGATCACCGCAGGAGATCCAGAGCAGTTTAAGTTTGCTTTTTGCAGCTTCCGGATCGGGTACCAGTTCTTCAGGTTTTTTAGTGTTTGGTGCGGATGAAAAGCCCCCAACCCAGGCAAATTTATCCAGGTTACCCAGCCCAAAATTGAGCGATTGTCCGCCACCCATCGATAAGCCGGCCAGTGCCCGGTGTTCACGGTCAGTGTAAACAGGGTACTTTTTCTGGATGTATGGGATCAGATCGTCCAACAGGTCGTGTTCGAAAGTTGCAAAGGCGGCAACTTTATCCGGTGCCATTATGTTGCCGGTGGCGCGGTCATCTTTCATGGCGCGGCCGTTGGGCAGTACCACAATCATTGGCTCCAGTTTTTTATCTGCATACAGGTTATCCAGTATCACCTGTGGCGTGCCCTGGTTAAGCCATTCAAATTCATCGCCGCCAATACCATGCAGCAAGTACAAAACAGGGTAGGTCTTTTTTGCAGTATACCCCGGCGGCAGGTAAACTACAGCGCGACGCCTGGAGTCGACTGTTTTTGAATTATAAGTAACGGTATCTAATTTTCCGTGTGCTATCCCTGCACGATAAGTGTCAAATCCAGCCGGCGAGTGTTTAAGCGCAGGCTGTGATATGGCCATCATGGCAGGCAAAATGCCAATGGCGGTAAGGTAGGCTATCTTTTTCATAATTTTTTATCTGTTAATCTGCGGAACTGATCTCTCCTCAGATTAACAGAAGCTAAAGCGGTTAAAATTGTATTAGTTTTTGCTCGTTTGAGGAATACCCGAAAGTAGGGGAAGCACTTTTGCCGCGGTTAACACAAATTATGATAATGATAGAACGAATGTTTAACCGAAAAAAAATAATTAATAAACCGGCTGGCGAAAATCAATGAGCGAAAGGTAAACACAGCGATTATGCGCCCGATGTTGTCGGTGTGTTTATTAAGTTACTGATTTTCAATTATATTTGACTGGATTAGGCCTCCCGCAGAGTGGTTTCTCCGGATCAATTGTAACAATCATATAGCTGCGGCGCACAGATACATTCGTGGTATCAAAATATTGGATTGTGGTAGCAGGCCATTTTCTGTACGGATACTTTCGTATGGTCGATAATCGGTATCCCCGATCAGAAACGCTTATAATCAATCTTATAAACCATGAAATTAAAAATTTACTCATCAAGGCCGGTTATGGTGGTGATGGCATTAATCTGTTGCCTGTCATCTATCCATGTCACGGCTCAAAAACTAAAGTTAAACAAGCTGGGCTATTTCGAAACACCCGGCGTAAACGTCCTGGTATTCAGTAATCAATACAACGGGATTTTTCAGGACGAGAAAACAGCAGGGGTAGAGCTGATACACCATGGTGTACGCACCATTACAGGTGGAGCAGTACGCCTGCAAAATACACCAGAGCAGTGGGACCTGGTGCCCACAATGGTTAATCGTACAGTGGATAGCGTTAACCATCGCATCGACGTAACCATGCGTTATGAAGGTTATGATTTTGATTCAAGGATCAGTGTAACACCAAAAGGCAACGGCGTTGAGTTGAGTTTATATCTCGACAAGCCGGTTCCGGAAAAATTGGCTGGCAGGGCTGGTTTTAATCTCGAAGTGATACCATCGGCCTATTTTGAGAAAACATTTTTGGTTGATGGAAAACCAGGCGAATTTCCGCTGTATCCGGCAGGTTTAACCAAAATGCTTCCTTCAAGCCAGAAGATTCCGCAGTTTGCGGGGCATAGCACATTTGATGATCGCGGCCGCAACGAGTTTATTGACCCTGCACCGCTTGCCACCGGCAAAACGCTGGTGATGGCCCCTGAAGATCCCGAACGCAATATCAAAATCCAATCGACTGATGCCGACCTGATGTTGTTTGACGGCCGCAGCCTTGCGCAAAACGGATGGTTTATTGTGCGTAGCTTGTTACCTGTAGGTAAAACAGGCAAGGTATTAACCTGGTATATCGAGCCTAATGCCGTACCGGGTTGGAAACGTGCGCCGGTAATTGAGTTTTCGCAGGTGGGCTATCGCCCGGAGCAGCAAAAGACTGCCGTGATCGAACTTGATAAAAACGATACACCGCTAAAAAGCGCAACGCTTTTTGAAGTAACACCAGATGGAAAATATGTTGAGCGATTAAAATCAGAAGTGCAGCACTGGGGGCAATTTACACGTTACAATTATTTGAAGTTTGATTTCAGCAGCGTAAAGAAATCCGGTTTATACGTTATTGCCTATGGCGATCAAAAAACCAACGCTTTTCCAATCAATGCCAATGTTTATGAAAATATCGGGCATCCAACAATGGATGTCTGGTTCCCTGTACAGATGGATCACATGATGGTGAATGAGGCCTACCGCGTGTGGCACGGCGCTCCTTTTTTAGACGACGCTTTGCAGGCTCCTCCCAATCATCAGCACTTTGATACATACAAAATGGGGCCTACCACCGATACAAAATATAAACCACTTGAACGGATCCCCGGACTTAACGTTGGCGGTTGGTTTGATGCCGGCGATTTTGATATCGAAACACCCTCGCATTGCAGCGTTGTGCTGAGTTTTGCGGAAGCCTGGGAGAATTTTAAGATCGACCGTGATGAAACTTATGTAGATTACCCAACCCGCTACGTAGATATACACCGGCCCGACGGCAAACCAGATGTTTTGCAGCAACTTGAACATGGTACGCTTGCGCTGGTAGCGCAGATTGTGAACATCGGCCACGCGGCACGCGGAATCATTGTGCCCAATTTACACCAGTACCATCACCTCGGAGACGCGGTTAACGAAACCGATAACCTGCCTTACAACCCCTCGTTAAAACCTTACCAAACCGACGGAAAATCAAGTGGTACTATGGATGACAGGTGGGCATTTACCAACAGGAATATAGCCCTGGATTACCAGGCTACCGCTGCGCTTGCCGCTGCCAGCAGGGCGCTGAAAGGTTATAATGATACGCTGTCGGCTCAAAGCCTGCAATGCGCCCGGAAACTCTGGCACGAGGATGATAGCCTGAAAATGCATATGGACTCTGCCGCAAAGGCACGTAATATGTTTGCCACCGGCAATGAAATGCTTGCATCACTTCAATTATATATCACAACAAAAGATCCGCAGTTTGCAGATCATTTCAAAAAGCTGATCATGCCCATGCTTGACCGTTTTCCCGGCTTTGTTATGATAAGCGCGTTACATGCTTATCCTTATATGGATAAAGATTACCAGGATAAAATAGCGGGATATATGCAAAAATACAAAGCCTCGTGTGATGAGTATGATAAGCAGAACCCGTATGGTGTGCCTGTAACTCCCGGTGGATGGGGTGGTAGCGGGCAGGTTATTAATTTCGCCATTACCAACTATTACGCTAACAAGTATTTTCCCAATATCATCGGCCCTGAATATGTTTATAAAGGACTGAATTATATCTTCGGATGTCACCCTTACTCCAACCTTTCTTTCGTATCAGCAGTGGGTGGCCGTTCAAAAAAAGTAACCTATGGTAATAACCGCGCCGATTTCAGGTTTATTCCTGGCGGTGTGGTACCTGGTATCCTGTTACTTAAACCTGATTTTCCGGAAAATAAGGAAGACTGGCCGTTTTTCTGGGGCGAGAACGAAGTAACAATAGGCGGCTGTGCGCAGTACGTGGTTTTATCAGGAGCTGTTAATCAGTTAGGGCAGCATAATTAATGTAAGCTCGGGATAATAAAACCATGATGTCATTTCGATCGAACCAGAGGTGGTTTCTGCGGTGGAGTGAGGAGAAATCTTCTGCTCCTTGCTTTTTCGCGCAGTATGTTGTAGAAGATTTCTCTTTCGCGCCAACACTCAGCCGGCCCTCTGCTCTGTCGAAATGACATTTTTCATTATTTGAGAAATGAAATCGGTTCTGTGAATTTATAAAAAAGCCCTGTCAAGAGAGACCGACAGGGCTTTTGTGTTATTTATAGGGGCGATAGAGCTTTATTCTTTAAACAGCAAAGGGGCAAGTTCATAAAGACTTCGGCGCCAGGTAAGAAATTCGTGGGCGGTGTTTTCAGATACGTATGATACAGCATCATATCCGGCACCCTTTAAGGTAGCTACTGCGTTTTTTACGCTTTCGGGCCGTTCCTTACTGCCGCAGCTTATAAATATTAGTTTAGGTTTTGCCTTGTCTTTAAGTTCGTCCGGGGTATAAATGCCGCCGCTGAGCAGGCCATAATAAGCAAAAAGTTCGGGCTTGTTTAGCGTTATCATATGCGTTTCCATCCCACCCATTGACAACCCTGCCATAGCCCGGTGGGCCTTGTCGGCCTTTGTGCGGAAGCTGGCATCAACGTAGGGGATAAGCTCATCAGTTAATACTGTTTGAAACGGCTCTATCTTAAAGCTTTTTAATGCACCGGGGCCTGGCCTCACATCATTGGTCATGCCGTAAGTCATTACAATGATAAATGGCTCTATTTTGCCGCCTGCAATTAAGTTATCCATAATCAGGTTGGCGTGGCCCTGGTTGCTCCAGGCAGTTTCATCTTCGCCCCAGCCGTGCTGCAGGTATAATACCGGGTATTTTTTTGATTTATCTTTTTCATATCCGGGCGGAGTGTAAACGAAAGCCCTGCGTGAAGTATTGGTGCTTTTGGAGGGGAAAAGGATCTGCTGCACATTACCGTGCGGAACATCTTTAAGCGCGTAAAAATCCTGATCGTGAGCGGGTATTTCAATACCGCTTTCCCAGCGCGTAGAACCATAAAAATTTAATGTACCCGGATCGTTAAATACTCCGCCATCAATGGTTAAGTGGTAGTAGTGAAACCCTTCATCCATTGGCCCCTCTGTAGTGCCGGTCCAAAACCCGTCGGCTCCTTTTGTGAGCTTAGTGCCCCCGCGTCCGCCAAGGCCAAGGCTGACTTTGATACTGTCGGATTGCGGGGCTTTGATACGAAAACGAGCGTAGCCCTGCGAGTTCACCTGGGGATACTCTTGCCCCGGCTGATTATAGGTGGATGGTTTAAAATCGTCGGCTATTGAATTTGAAGCCGTTTGTGCCATGCAGAGGCCGGAGGCAAATGTAATGCCCAATAAGGGAAGTAAATGTTTGGCGTTCATGATTGAATATTGAGGTTTATTTATTGCGGATTAGCTGAGTGTCCGGACTGTTTTAATCAGGTAAAATGTTGTTTTACATGATTAATGATTAAATTGCAATTAATTGTATTTATTACACATATTTTAATTGTTGCTTTGTTTAATTTTTACCCGGTCCGGTTTTCGTTATGAATGAAACATTGATCAGGAATAAAGTCTTTCAAAATAGTTTATAAGGGCGATCTTGCTGTTTGGGGCTGTTTTTTTTATTGTAAAGGTATTTTTATGGCCAAAACAGGGTACGCAGTTTTTAGCATAATTTTACAACGTTTGTCGTTAATAAGTATGTTGACATCATCGCTATAAAATTGTTTATATTCACTTTTGTACAATAATTATTGATATAATTGAACAAGTGTGTTATTTCTTTGAACAAAAGTTTGCCTGTTTCGCCGGCATAAAATGTAAATTTGGATAGTGATGTATTTCAAAAGCATCAGTCAAACCAATTTTAAAACCATAATTCATAAACAATTTTTTCCTGCGGCTTGTCTGCACCGGAAATTGTAACCTGTCACTTATGAAGCATTCTTTACCCAAATTCTGTACGCGTGTAACGATGTATGCCGTGCTGACCGGCTTTGCGCGTATTGTATTGATGCCGGTTGTCTTAACCGTATTCTGTATCCAGGTATATGCACAAAAACCTAATATCAAGTTCACAGCATTAACCACCAAGCAGGGATTAATGGGCAACGCCGTAAACACCATAATAAAGGATGTTAATGGAATGATATGGATAGGCACGTCAGAAAGCTTGAACCGATATGATGGCAAACGCTTTAAAGTTTATCCGCTGGGCATGAAAAGGCAGGTTGAGCCCGGTTCAAACGAAATAAGCAGCATTTGCATTGACCGTACAGGTACATTATGGGTAGGTACTATTGGTTATGGTCTTTATTATTATGATCGGGCGGCGGATGCTTTCAAGAGTTTTACTTCGCCCTTAAAGGGACAGCATTTAAGCCAGGGCGTTATCACTGCTATACGCGCGGATAGCAAGGGCGCTATATGGGTAGGTACCGTGGATGGGCTTGATGTGATTGCTCCGGACCGTGAACATATCGGTCATTTTGAAACGGGTGCAGATAAGCCAGGCCAGATACCGGTTAAAAGTATGGGCTATATTTTTGAGGATAGCTACAACCGGATGTGGGTATGTACCAGTGCGGGCTTGTATTTGTATGATGAAACGCATAGGAGTTTCAAAGCTTTCCGCCATCAAAAAAAAGATCCTGGCAGCTTGCCATCTGATGTAGTAATGACAGTTGGGCAAGATAAGAGAGGGGACGTGTGGGTTGGTACATCAAATGGCTTAAGCCGCTTAACAAAAGATGGTCAACACTTTATTAACTATCGTTATAATGATAAGGACGAACATTCATTGTGCGGCGATATTGTTTACAGCATAGCTGCCGACGACAAAGATCATATTTGGGTAGGTACAGAGGGGGGCCTTAATATCATGGATATTAATACCGGACAATCCGTCCGTTACCGTCATGACCCGCGCGACCCGTACAGCCTTAACAGCAAATCTATCCGGAGTATTTATATCGATCCCGATGGTATTTATTGGGTGGGGACCTATATGGGCGGCATCAATAAATACGACAAGAACCTGACTTTATTTAATTACGTTCAATCAACCGAGTTAGATCCTTTTGGTCTTAGCGCGCCTATCGTATCGTCATTTGCACAAAAAAACGATAATGAACTGTACGTAGGTACTGATGGCGGCGGCCTTAGTATCTTCAATAACAAAACCAACCGTTTCAGTCATATCCCCATAAAGCCCAAAGAGAAAATAAATTCGGCAGGTTTGCCCATCCTGGCTATGTTGCTTGATCATAAACAGCAACTATGGGTAGGAACATTCGGGCACGGGCTTTTTAAACTAAACACAGCGACAAACGCCTATACGCAATTTACCAGTGGCGTGGGAAAGCAAAACATCAGTCAAAATAATATTTTTTGTTTCAGGGAAGATCACTTTGGTAACATATGGATTGGAACTAACGGAGCCGGTATTGATATTTTTGATGCTAAGGCAGATACTTTCCGCAGATTTTCGCCGGCTATTTCGCCGGTAAAAGGTTATAAATTTCCTTCAAACGGCTATATCAGGGCCTTTGAAGAGGATAGCGACGGCAATATGTGGATTGGCTCGTACGGCACAGGCATCGCTATTTATAACCCGGGTACAAAAATGTTTGATATTCTTAATCCGGCTAACACCGGCTTGCCAATAGCAGAAGTTTTGTCAATAAAAAAGGATGCCGGCGGAAATATGTGGATAGGCACAAACGGTGATGGTCTTTTCTGTTACGATTATCGGCATAAAAAGGTAACCGCCTTTAAATATAATAGCCAATTACCCAACGGCGTGATCTGTAAAATTTTACAGGATAAAACGGGTAATATTTGGTTCAGCACTAATCAGGGCATTGGCCGGATTGATCCGGCAGACCAGAAGCTTTACGTTTATTGTCATGATAATGGCCTTCAAAACAATGTGTTTTTAAATGGATCGGGCATTATTGGTGCAGATGGTACGCTCTATTTCGGTGGTGTGGATGGGTTTAATTATTTTAGAAGCGCTGATGTGAGGCTCAACAAAAAACTGCCGCCGGTGGTGTTAACTACCCTAAGTATAGATAACAAGCGGATCTCGCCCGATCATGACAATCCATTGCCTGTTAACATTAATGGGATGCAGCAAGTCACTATCAAGTATAAGCAGGATTTCTCCATCAACTTTGTTGCGCTTAATTATACGCTTCCGCAACAAAATCGTTATTCGTATATATTAGAGGGATTCAGCAATTCCTGGAAAAATGCAGGTACTTCAACAACTGCCAGCTATACTAATCTTGATCCGGGCGAGTACACCTTCAGGGTAAAAGCTGCCAATAACGACGGAAAATGGAATGATATAGGTACATCGCTTAAAATTATAGTGAAGCCGCCTTTCTGGATGACCATATATGCTTATATATTTTATGTTCTGCTGGCTTTTGGCGTGTTATTACTTATCCGCAGGCAGGGTGTCAAAAAGCTTAAAAGAAAGCTTCATGATGAGCAGGAGCGTAAAGCAGCCGAAGCCCGTCATGAATTGGATGAAATGAAGATTAAGTTTTTAACCAACCTGAGCCACGAATTCCGCACACCGATATCTTTGATAATGGCACCGGTTGATAAACTTCTGGAGCAGCCTAATACCGAACCTGTTGCCGAGCAATTAGGCGTTATCAAAAGAAATTCGCGCAGGTTGCTTAACCTGGTCAATCAGTTGCTTGATTTCAGAAAACTTGAAGAGAACGAACTTAAATTGAATTTGGTTGAAGGGGAGTTCATTTCTTTTGTTCGTGAAGTTGCCGATTCGTTTTACGATCTGGCCAGGAGAAAAAAGATTTCAACCGTTTTTAAGACTACCGGAGAAAGGTTATTTGCAAAGTTTGATCATGACAAAGTTGAGCGGATATTATTTAACCTGCTATCCAATGCTTTTAAATTTACTATGCAGGGGGGACAAATTACCGTGGAAGTTACTGCTCCCGTTATTTCGACGGATGGCAGCTCATACCAGCTTAGCATTTCAGTTGCAGATACCGGTACGGGCATTTCGGCCGAACAGGTTGGTCACGTTTTTGACAGGTTTTACCAGGCGGATGCCCAGCCCGCTATCCTTAACCAGGGCAGCGGGATAGGCTTATCCATTACGCGCGAGCTTGTACAACTGCACGGCGGCCAGATTAGCTTGGAAAGTGAGCCGGGTAAAGGATCAACGTTTTCTTTAACCATTTCACTGCCGGTAATTGATCTATCCGAAACAGCAATAGCCCACCAAAATCAGCCCGAAACGGCATCCAACTTTACCGGCGAAGATACGGACAGCAAGCCACAACCTGAAATTGCTACAGGCATTGACAGGCTGCATGTGCTGATCATTGAAGATAATGATGATATGCGGCATTATCTGGCCGAAAACCTTGGAGCTACTTATAAAGTATCCGAAGCGGTTAATGGCCGGGACGGCTGGCATAAGGCGCTCGCTGTACATCCCGATCTGATAGTCAGCGATATCAGTATGCCTTATATGGATGGGATCCAATTAAGCTGTAAACTCAGGGCCGATAAGCGAACCAGTCACATCCCTATTATTTTGTTAACTGCGATGGCAAGCCAAAAGGATCAACTTGCAGGACTGGAGTTGGGTGTGAATGATTACCTTACCAAGCCTTTCAATTTTGATATCCTGAATATCAAGATCAAAAACCTGCTTCATTTAAATAAATCGCTTAAGGAAACTTACCAAAAAAAAATAAAGGTTATCCCTGCGGATATGGATATAGAGTCCTCGTCAGAGCGGTTTATTAAAGATGTGGTGATGTATATTGAGAAAAATATGAACAATCCCAAATTCTCTGTCGAAGAGATCAGTCATCACTTTAGCATGAGCAGGGGATCATTTTATAGCAAGATCACTGAACTCACCGGGGAACCGCCTGTAGAATTCATCCGCTCGATAAAACTGGACAAGGCAACTATATTGCTCGAGAAAACCGATCTGACCATTGCCGAGATCGCATATTCTATCGGTTTTTCTACGCCTCATTATTTTACCAAATCATTCAAAGCAAAATATAACATCTTACCATCCGAATACCGGGTGAAAAAAGTAAGCGTTAAAAGCGTTGCTTAGAAACTGCAAGAAAATGAAGAATATCGTTTACAAATAGATAAAATTTCATTGCCGTTGGTTTCAACCAACGGGATAATGGGTAGCGATAGGAGGGCTTCAGCCTAAATCTGCTGTATAATTGGGCTAAAGCCTGGACTTTTCAACTCTTTTACTGTTGGTTAAAACCAACGGTAATGAATGTTTTTAAAACTTCTTGGGGATAAAAGTGAGCACGCTATTATTTGCCGGTGCTCCCGGTTGGTTGTGCCGGTACAGGATCGGCAGTGGATTGGGGCTTGTAACCCAGTAAATTAAGCATTTTTAATCCGTACCTTGTGCCTAAGATCCGGTAGCCTTCGGCTGTGAAGTGTAATTTATCAGGTGCAGCCGGGCACCCGCCCGAATTGATCACATAGGCATTGGGGATAACAACCGGGAGCTGATCGATTATTTGGTTCATCGCCGCACATTTGCCGTCCTGATCTGCATTAACCAGTTCACCGGCCAGCAACGGAACTTTCCGGGCTTTCAGATGAAGGTCCTTTACCAGCATGTCATAAATACCTTTCACTTTTTGTGTCCAAAGTGTGTCATTAGGATTTGACTCGCCCTGGTGCAGCAAGATCCCTTTGATCACGCCATTTTTTTGAGCGAGTTTAGCCATCTCTACTAAATGGCCGTAAGGATCTCCGCCATATTCATTGATCATGTTTACCATCCAGGAGGGTGCGGTCGCAACATAACTCTTATAAGTGTCTTTCTGGAACAAATCAATTTTACAACCCGCTACTGATACATTCACTATGCCAACTGTTATATCGTCGGGCAGGGTGGCTATTAAAGTGCGACCGAAGTAGTCGGCCGGTGTAAGGCCTGTGTAGCAGCGTGCCAAAGGTGGCACAGCAGTATACCAGTTGCCTTTTGTTCGTTTAAGGTTAGGGCAGTCAACTGTTTCCAATACTTGTAAGCGCGGGTCAACAACGGTATCCTGTGGTTGAATACGGGCGTTACCTTCCATATTCGACTGGCCGAAGCACAAAAAGATATAAAACTTTTTGTTTTGGGCTGATGCAGTGCCGGTAAATAATGAAATGATAACGAACAGGGTGAAAAAAAAGGCTCTTGTATTCATTGTATGTTTTGAGGGTTTTATATCGGGCAAATAGCCCGGCAGCTACTCAATAAAAGTACCTGAACAACCAAATATGCTATTACAACAATTGTTGAAAGTACTATAACAGTTGTTGACGCCGGCTTATGGCTTTGATAGCGTTTATAACCTACCGAAAGCCTGGTAACCCACAAATAACGCTTTAAAAACGCTTATATGGTTCCAACAGTCGTAAACCAATGTGTTAAGCTTTTCAACATGCGTGTCATATAAAGTTTATGTCGCTCAATACTTTTGACTGAGCGAAGCTGACTAACTACAAACTATTATATGAACCTTAAAAAAAGTTTACTGATAAGCACATTACTTTTTTATACTATTTGTGCAAATGCGCAGAAAATGCCTTATCAAAACCCAAAGCTACCATCGGAGGCGAGGGCGAAGGACCTGGTGAAGAGGCTTACCCTTAAAGAAAAAGTAGGCTTGATGAAAGACGTTTCTGACGCAGTACCCCGCCTTGGCATCAAAAAGTTTAACTGGTGGAGCGAAGCACTGCATGGCTATGCCAACCAGGGGCCGGTAACGGTGTTCCCGGAACCAATCGGTATGGCGGCATCGTTTGACGATGAGGCGCTATTTCATGTTTTTGACGCCGTATCTGACGAAGCGCGGGCTAAAAATAATGATTACAAAAAGCATGGCGAGAGCCAGCGTTTTCATGACCTGTCGGTTTGGACGCCCAATGTCAACATCTTTCGTGATCCGCGCTGGGGACGCGGCCAGGAAACTTACGGTGAAGACCCTTACCTTACTTCGCGCATGGGTGTTTCAGTTGTGAAGGGATTGCAGGGGCCGGCAGATGCCCGGTACCGTAAATTATTGGCTTGTGCAAAGCATTATGCAGTGCACTCGGGGCCGGAATGGAGCCGGCACGAACTAAATATTAATAATGTTAGCGCACGCGATTTATGGGAAACATATCTGCCGGCCTTCAAATCGCTTGTTACCGAAGCCGATGTGAGGGAAGTGATGTGTGCCTATCAGCGCCTTGATGATGAGCCTTGCTGTGGTAACAGCAGGCTGCTTGGCCAGATATTAAGACAGGACTGGGGCTTTAAATACCTTGTTGTATCTGATTGCGGGGCTATTACCGATTTTTACCGTACCCATAAATCTTCATCGGATGCAGCGCACGCATCGGCTAAGGCTGTGCTGTCGGGCACAGATGTGGAGTGCGTAGGCTACGCCTTTGACAAGATCCCGGATGCCGTTGCCCGCGGTTTAATCAGGGAAAAAGACATCGATGCCAGCGTGGTGCGGTTAATGACCCAGCGCTTTGAACTGGGCGAGATGGATAAGGACGAATTAGTTCCCTGGACAAAGATCCCGCTTTCTGTAGTTAATTCGCCTGCGCATCAGAAACTGGCCCTTGACATGGCGCGGGAGACAATGACACTGCTTCAAAACAAAAATAACATCCTGCCTTTAAGCAAAAATCTGCAGAAAGTAGCTATTATTGGCCCTAATGCCGATGATTCGCCAATGCTTTGGGGTAACTATAACGGTACGCCGGCAAGTACCGTCAATATATTGGAAGGGATCCGGTCGAAATTAAGTCCCGGCCAGATCATTTATGACAAGGCCTGCGACCTGACGGACGATAAGGTTACCGAAACCGGTATTGCCGAAAGCAGTATAGACGGCCAGCCCGGCATAAAGGCCACTTACTGGAATAACCGCAACATGGAGGGCAGCCCGGTTATAACCACCCGGGTAACAGGGCCGATGTCGTTTACTACCTTTGGTGCCCACCAGTTTGCGCAGGGCGTTAATACCGAAGATTTTTCTGCACGGTACGAAACCGTTTATAAGCCATCTGCTGCAGGCGATATTGTTTTTAAACTGGAATGCACCGGCGGCGGTGAACTCCTGATTGACGGGAAGAGTGTATTGCGCAATGGCAGCTGGCGTTTACTGCCCGGACGTTATGTGCTGCAGGCAGAAGCCGGGAAAAGCTATAAAATAGAATTACGTTATAAACAACTTAACAACTGGGCCGCAAACCTGTTTTTCAACTTTGGCAAGGAAGTGCCTATAAGTTACGACGCCTTAGTTAGCAAAGTTAAAGATGCGGATGTGGTGATCTTCGCGGGCGGCATCTCGCCGCGACTGGAAGGCGAAGAAATGCCTATTCAACTACCCGGTTTTAAAGGTGGTGACCGTACCGACATCGAATTGCCGGCTGTGCAGCGCAACTGCCTGGCAGCGCTTAAAAATGCAGGTAAAAAGGTGGTTTTCATAAACTGTTCGGGATCGGCAGTAGGCCTGGTGCCGGAAACCGGGAACTGTGAGGCCATTTTACAAGCATGGTATGGGGGAGAAGCAGGTGGGCAGGCAGTTGCCGATGTGTTATTTGGTGATTATAACCCGGCCGGTCACCTCCCGGTTACATTTTATAAAAGTATTAACCAGTTACCCGACTTTAGCGATTATCAAATGAAAGGTCGTACCTACCGCTTTATGGAGCAGGAGCCTTTATTTCCATTTGGTTTTGGTTTAAGTTACACCAATTTTCAGATAGGCGACGCAGCGCTGAATAAAAGTATCATTACTGCTAACCAATCTATACAATTGTCGGTGCCGGTAAACAATACGGGCAAGCGTGACGGTACAGAAATAATTCAGGTATATGTTCATAAAACAGGTGATGAAGAAGGGCCTGTTAAAACCTTACGTGCGTTTAAGCGCATAACTGTACCTGCCGGGAAAACAACACTGGCGGCTATTAATTTGCCGCCAAAGACATTTGAATTCTTTGATCAGGCAACTGGTATGGTAAAAGTGTCACCGGGCCAATATGAGGTGCTTTATGGCACCAGCTCGGATAAGAACGACCTAAAGACAGTTAAGGTAACCATTAAATGATATTATAAATAATATCGAGGCGCATCAATCTGATAAACCAAATGCATCGTTACATATTGTTTAAGGGATATTAAGCATAAATAATAAACAAGAATAAATTACCTCTCCTTATTACTTTTCTTTCTTTAAAATTGGTTGTAAGGACAGCGCGAGGCTGTCCTTATTTGTTTTCTATAAGCGCAAAACACAGCTTAGAAAATGAAATTAATCCTTTGCAGCCCTTACAAAGAGACGACATAAAGCAACGCTTAACAACACCATCTATTTAAATGAAGTTGCCGGCAGTCGTTGTGCGACAAGTGTGTAAAAAGCTCATTTTACGCACAAGCTAAACTGCCCGGCATAAGATAAATATTTAGTATTTCTGTCGTTGCAGATCAGTAAAAATTATTGTTTTAACAACACTTAAATATGGTAGTTTTTGAGTGTTCTGCAATCGATTGTTATTGATTGTGTTTCACCCTTAAATTCGTCAATCAATACAAGATTTTGATAAGGAAATCTAACTGATATTGGGTTTGTTTTTGTTTTTAAGTATCTGTAAATAAATATGTTGAGATTGTTTTTTAATGAAAACAGTCCAATGCGATTACTCCATTTTTTTAATCATACAACTGTTGTAACCCTAAAAGGAAATCTTGATCTGCGAGGTTGGCTTAAACAAATGTTGTAAGATTTAAACAAAAATTGCGCCATTGGCCAAACCTCTAAAGATACTTTTACACTCATTGTTTTGATCAACTGAAGGTTATTACAAAGGTACTGCCAACAAAACGGTGTACCGGCATACCAATTATAAACTGTGTAATAAAAAGCGGGTCATTGTGGCATCTGTTGTTTTCGCTTAATGCGAAATAATCGGCTTACGGTTTTGTAAGGATTATCGGCAGTGTCAATTTGAATGCCGATAGCCAAAGTGATGCGTTTGGGATCGATGATGTTAAATAATATCAAACCTAAATATTAATTATTAAACACTTAAAACGAAAATTATGGAAAGACAAAAACACATTTTCAATTCCGGCTTAAGCCCGGGTCTGCTTCAGGCAACTTGCATATCATCTTTTAATTCCGGTAACGGTGTCTAAAAGTGAGTCAGAGCGATTTTAAGGCATTTGCTATATAAACGATACGGAAAACGTTGGGCACAAATTTGAAGTACCGCCTTTCTCTATCGAAATAAAAATTTTAAACCTTAACAACATGAAGTATTCTTTACAAAAAATTTATAATAAAAGGTGGCGTTACGCTACGCTCATCCTAACCGGGTGCACGTTAGCAATGCCGTCGGTGTCAATTGCACGTACCGGCAGTTTGGCAGGTTCATTAAATGGTATTACTATTAATGAAAATGGTGCTTTAAAAATGAAGCCCGCGTTTAACGTTTCGGGCAAAGTTACCGATGATGATGGTCAACCCCTGCCTGGCGTAGCAGTTTCCATCAAAGGCACAACCCAAGGCGTAACTACTGACGCCAGCGGCAACTTTAAAATAGCAGTGCCCGGCAATTCAGCTGTGCTCGTGTTTAAGTTAATTGGTTTTACCCAGCAGGAGATCTCGGTTACCAACAGTACTGAACTGAAGGTGCAAATGAAAAAAGATACCAAAAACCTGGAAGAGGTAGTTGTGGTGGGTTACGGATCACAAAAACGTGCTAAAGTTACAGGAGCGGTGTCATCAGTTAGCGGTAAAACCCTGGCTTCTTTACCTGTAGGTGGTATTGAAGCGTTACAGGGGCGTATAGCAGGTTTAACCGTGACCAGTAATGGCGGCCCGGGAACCGGGGCTATTATTTCATTGCGGGGTATCAGCTCCGTGAATTTTGGATCTGATCCTTTATATATAGTAGATGGATATCCGGGTAGCCTCACAGGCGTTGATATTAAGGATATTCAAAGTATCGACGTGTTGAAAGATGCGAGTGCTGCGGCGATCTACGGTTCGCGGGGTACAAATGGTGTTATCATCGTCACTACAAAAAAAGGTAACAACAACAGCCGTACTGAAGTAACTATCGACTCCTATTATGGCTTACAAAACGTCATCAAAAAATATGACCTGCTTAACACCCAGCAGTACCTGCAATATGAGCGCGCCCTTAATGGTGCAGCCGGCATAGCCTTACCGCCGCGCCTGCAGTCAGACAACTTTAACAAGCCAATTTATGCAGGCAGTTCGCAAACCTTTGCTCAAACCAATACTAACTGGCAGGACGCTTATTTCAGGAGCAATGCGCCAATACAGCAACACAATGTGGCGGTAAGCGGCGGCAATGCCGTAACCCGGTTTTACACTTCCGCAAACTACTTCGACCAGCAGGGTATTGCCCAGGGTTTAAGTGCCTACCACAAGGCATTTCGCGTAAATGCCGATCATACGATCAGTAAATTTCTGTCATTTGGTGAGACCTTTAACGCCATTATCAATCATCAGCGTTACGGCGTTGATGCGGGTAACCGTACTGCTATCACCAATGTGGTAAGGATGCAGCCGTACCTGCCAATCTACAACCCTAATAATGCAGGCGGATTTATGGGGCCATTAAACAGTTTCGACGGTTCGGACCCAACCAATCCTATTGAAGCAGCTAAGCTGATTGATAACACCAATCATGGTTACACTATTCATGGCAACGCTTACGCTACCCTGAAATTTACCCCATGGCTTAACTTTAAATCAATTTATGGTATTGATTACAATTCTAATCTAAACAACACGTATACACCTATTTATAATGATGGTGGTACTTCTCAATCACCAACAGCGGTTATTAATTACGGCAGGAGCACAAGCACAACCCAGCTCTACTCTCAACAGCTTACCTTCGATAAAACCTTCGGCCCGCACCACGTTAACGCCGTTTTAGTTTACGAGGCCCAAAGCTCGCGCGGCGATAACCAGGTATCTTCAGGTAACCAAAACACCAACACGGTAAGAACGCTAAATGGCGCAACTAATCTTTACACTAATTATACTTATGGTACAAACCTGCTCATTTCGGAGGTCGCTCGCGTAGGGTATGACTTTGAAGGTAAATATTTGATTTCCGGCTCTATCCGTCGGGACGGCTTGTCTGTATTTGCACCGGGACACAAACATGAAAGCTTCCCCGCGGCATCGTTAGGCTGGAAGGTAGACCAGGAAAATTTCATGAAAGGAAGCAAATCTATTTCTTCATTAAAACTAAGGGCCGGCTATGGTGTAACAGGTATCAATGGTACTGTACTGGGTAACTATCCTTACCTGCAGCCTATTTCGTCTAACATTGCTACTTATCCGTTCAACGGTTCTTTGGCCGATCTTGGAAACGCCTCGTTTTATAGTGGCTTAAGCAACCTTGACCTGTCATGGGAAACAACCAAGCAAACCAATATCGGTTTGGATCTGGGCTTGTTCCAGGATGTGTTTACTTTATCTGCTGAGGTTTATACCAGGAAAACCGATAACCTTTTATTAACCGTACCTACACCGCCAAGTTTTGGTTTTAATGGTGCCGGGACCTTAGCTAACGTTGGATCGATGCGGAACCGTGGTTTTGAAGTTAGTTTAGGTTATCATAAGACACACGGCGAATTTAAATACGATATCACCGGAAACTTTTCCCTTAACAGAAACAAGGTTTTAACGCTTAGTACCGCAAACGCTTCTATTACTGCCGGCGGAGACGCCGATTACGGCGGCGGCGGCCCTATAACCAATACGGTTGTTGGTCAGCCCGTTCAATCGTTTTACGGCTATATTGTTGACGGGATTTTCCAAAATGCTGCCGAAGTTACCAATTCAGCTAAACAAACAGGTGCAGCTCCGGGCGACTTAAAATTCAGGGATGTGAACCATGATGGTGTAATCAACGATGCCGACCGTACTTTCCTGGGCAGTTATCTGCCAAAATTCACCTATTCGTTAAACTACAGCGCTTCGTATAAAAATTTCGACGCGATAGTCTTTTTCCAGGGTGTGTATGGTAACAAAATCTTCAATGCCGAAAGGATCATCCTTGAAGGTATGCCAAGACTTTTCAACGCCGGTACCAATGTGTTAAAGGCATGGACACCTACAAATACCAGTACAAATATTCCGCGCGCCATTTCCGGCGACCCGAACAGCAACGTACGGCCTTCAACCAGGTGGATTGAAAGCGGCTCATACCTGCGTGTTAAAAACCTGCAGATCGGTTATAACTTTCCTTCTTCATGGTTAAGGTCAAAAACCGATAATGCACTTAACAGGCTAAGAATCTATGTAGCATCAACCAATTTGTTAACATTCACTAAATACAAAGGTCTCGATCCCGAAATCGGCTCACGCAATGGTACCCTCACAAATGGTATTGATTACGGCCAGTATCCGCAGCCAAGAACAGTTCAGTTGGGTTTACAGGCAACCTTTTAACGATTAATTTAAAAAGTTACAACGATGAAAATTAAGAAAATATACCTGTGGTCGGCCCTTACAGCAATTACAGTAACGGCAACGGTTAATTCCTGCAAAAAAGGCTCTCTCAACACCAACGACCCTAATAACGTAACAACCAACCAATATTATAAAACCAGCGATCAGCTAACTAAAGGCGTAAACGCCATTTATGTTTCCATCCATTCGCTGGGGTTGGTATCACGAGAATGGTTTTTTATTCACGACCTCAGAAGTGACGATGTGGCAAGCGGCGGCGGACAGCTTGAGGCCCCCAGGGGACAGATCCTTAACGGTACCGGCGACCCTACAAACCCGGTGATAAGTTCTGTTTGGAATACCTGGTACACCACTATTTTCAGGGCTAATGTGGTTATTGCAAATGGCCCCAACGTAACGGATAACACGGCATTGCGTGACCGTTTAGTTGGAGAGGCTAAATTTTTACGCGCCTGGGCTTATTTTGACCTGGTTTCGCAATGGGGGGGAGTGCCGCTTTATACTGCGGCGGTTAAAACCGCCAGCGATTTTCAGCCCCGCGCAACCGAGTCTGAAGTTTATGCTTTGATTATCAAAGACCTTCAGGATGCCGCGGCTGTTTTGCCCGAAAAGTCCGGTACTGATAAAGGACGCGCAACCGCCTCGGCGGCTAATGCCATGTTGGGCCGTGTACTCATGCAAAACGGCGACTATGCGGGTGCAAAGGCAGCTCTTTTAAAAATCCCTACAACCGGAGTAAACGGTTACACGCTTACCAGCAGATACCTTGATAATTTTGAAGAGGAAACTGAATTTAATAGTGAATCCATCTTTGAAATTGTATTTGTTGACAAAGGTGACAGTGGCTTTAACTGGGGTGGCGACAGCCCTACAGAGGCCCAATCAACCGTACGCAACCAGGAATACAATCCTATCGCCTGGAGAAACCTCATCCCTTCAAATAAGTTGATTAACGAGTTTGAGAACACCGCTACCGGAGCTGCAAAATCTGACCCCCGTTTTCATTACACCTGTTATCAAACAGGCGACACTTACAACAAAGGCGCATCAGTACTTACAGACGGCGACCAGAACGGTAATTCTTCTGTGATGAACGGAGTTACCAAGAAGATCAGTTTCCGCAAATTCATGATCATTTACAAAGAAGGTTTACCTGCGGCAAGCTTCCATCCGGGCGGCAATAACCAGCGCATTATCCGTTATGCAGAGGTTTTATTGATGCTGGCCGAATGCGAAAACGAGCTTGGCAATACTGCTGCCGCGGTCAATTATCTTAACATGATACGTGCACGTGCAGATGTTGCTATGCCGCCTTACCCAACCGCTCAATATCCGGTTGGCTCAAAGGCCGATGTTGTGAAAGCCATCATGCACGAAAAAATGGTGGAAATGGGCGATGAAGAAACAAGAAATATTGATATCCTTCGCTGGAGGAAAAAGCAATACTTTACCACCGATCCGCTTCCGTATTTCAAACAGGGAAGGGATGAATTATTACCAATTCCTCAGGCTGAGCTGGATAATAATCCTAAGGTAAACGGACATCAAAATCCTGGTTATTAATAATTACCTTGCTTATACAATAACGGTTAAAAATATCAATTTCCGGACTTGTTAAAAGAGATAGGCTGTGCATAACAGCCTATCTTTTCCATATAAACCAATTTATAGATGAAGAAATTTTACCCGGCTTTATTACTTGTTACGGTTGTTTTTTTTTCGTGCGCTAAAAAGAAGAAAACGTTGTTCGAATTGATACCGTCGTCACATTCAGGAGTCACCTTCAATAATTTGATTACCGAAAACGACTCTATCAATCCGATTGATAATGCCAACGTTTATAACGGCGGCGGCGTAGGTATTGGCGATTTCAATAACGATGGCTTGCAGGATATTTACTTTTCGGGTAACATGGTATCAAACAGGCTGTACCTGAACCGCGGCAACTTCAAATTTGATGATATCACCGATAAGGCTGGTGTAAATGGCCTGGGGAAATGGGGCAGAGGGGTTGCTGTTATTGATATTAATAATGATGGCTTGCCGGATATTTATGTATGCAATTCGCTGTTGCAGGATAGTGTTAAAAGGCAAAACCTGCTTTACATTAATCAGGGCCCCGATAAGGAGGGGATACCGCACTTTAAAGAAGAAGGAAAAGAATACGGCCTCGATATTCATGCCTACTCTACCATGGCCGCTTTTTTTGATTACAATAATGATGGCAGGCTTGATATGTACCTCACCGTTAACCGGCCGGGGGATGGCTATTACGCAAACCAGTTTCGCCCTATAATTACGGATGGCAGCGGTAAAAGCACCGGAAGGTTATATGAAAACAAATGGGACGATAAACTTAAGCACCCGGTTTTTATCGATGTTTCAAAAAAAGCCGGCATCTCTATTGAAGGTTATGGACATGCTGCAACCATTGTGGATATAAACAGAGACGGATGGAAGGATATTTACGTTACCAACGATTTTATATCACCCAATATCCTCTACATTAATAATGGCGACGGTACTTTCACCAACAGATCAAAAGAATACTTTAAGCATACTTCAATGAATGCAATGGGGCAGGACATTGAAGATTTGAACAACGATGGCCTGGCCGATGTGTTTGAACTGGATATGTCGCCACCGGATAATTACCGGAAAAAAATGATGTCGATGCCGGAAAGCTACCAGTCGTATGAAATGTTTAATCATTATGCTTATCAATACCAATATGCCCGTAACACCCTGCAGGTAAACCAGGGGCCTGCATTAGGACAGAATGATTCTATTAAAGGCCCGATATTCAGTGAAACCGGATTTTTGAGTGGGATAACCGAAACCGATTGGAGCTGGACGCCAATGATAACGGATTTCAATAATGATGGCTATCGCGACATCGTTGTAACCAACGGGTTTCCGAAGGATGTTACCGATCATGACTTTATCGTTTTCAGGAACAACCCTTATGCTACAGCCTCAAAAAAGGCCGTTATAGATCAGATCCCAACGGTCAAAATCCATAATTATGCCTTTCAAAATAATGGAGATTTAAACTTTAGTGATATCTCAAGCCAATGGGGACTTGATTTACCCACATTTTCAAATGGCGCTGCCTATGCAGACCTGGACAATGACGGCGCGATGGATATGGTGATCAATAACATCAACGATGAGGCGCTCATTTATAAAAATAATAACCGGGAGTTGACGCCCAAACCATCAAATTACCTGCAGGTTAAATTGAGTGGCGACCGCTTTAACAGGGATGGTATAGGTGCATGGGTAGATATCTATTACGCTGGCGGGCAACATCAGGTATACGAAAATAATCCTTATCGCGGATACTTGTCGTCCATTCAAAACCTCGCACATTTTGGCCTCGGAAAATATAATGTTTTAGATTCGGTAGTGATCAGATGGCCGAACAATTATAAACAGGTTTTAAAAAATGTAAAGGCCAATCAAACACTCAGGGTAAGTATCAGTAATGCCAGCCAGCCTTATAACTGGGTAGTACCACATAAAAATACCGGAGCCCTGTTTACAGAAATTACAGGCTCTGCAGGTATTCATTACCGGCATCAGGAAGGTGACTTCCCGGATTTTACTATCCAAAAACTATTACCTCATAAACTATCTGCATATGCTCCGGCCCTTGCAGCCGGAGATCTTGATGGTAACGGACTCGATGATATTGCTATTGGCGGTAATAAGAAATTTCCTGCCCAGGCTTTCCTGCAGCAGGCTAATGGTAAGTTTCTTCAGCGAAACTTAATAGATGATAAGCCTGACAGTACAAATTATAAAGATGAAAGTTTATTATTATTTGATGCCGATGGCGATGGAAAGCCGGACCTGTATATTGCAAGCGGCGGATATGAAAGCGCCCCCGGTTCTAAAAACTATGCAGACCGGATTTATCTGAATGATGGCCAGGGACATTTCAGGGAACAAAAGGGAGCCTTACCCGGTAATTTAACAAGTAAGCTATGTGTCAGAGCATTTGACTATAACAGGGATGGTAAGCTGGATTTACTGGTAACCGGTCGCGTTGATCCCTGGCATTATCCCAACCCGGTATCCAGTTTTATTTTACGGAATGACAGCAAGCCCGGGAAACTGCAATTTACCGATGTGACGGCATCAGTTGCCCCCTGTTTGAAAAACCTTGGATTAACCTGCGATGCATTGGTTACTGATTATGATAATGATGGCTGGCCCGACCTTGTTATTGCCGGTGAATGGATGCCCATCACATTTATAAAAAATGTTCAGGGCAAATTCGTTAACTCAACAGCGGGTTCAGGGATCGCTGATAAGATAGGCTGGTGGAATTCTATTGTAGCAGGTGATTTCAGGCATTGCGGCAAGATCGATTACATTGTTGGCAATTTGGGAAAGAATAGCTTTTTTAAAGCCACCGACAAGGAGCCCGTATATATTACAGCCGGCGACTTTGACAAGCGTAAAACTACCGATGCCTTTCCATCGCTCTTCCTTCCGGATACAGATGGCGTGAAACGCGAATTTCCATCTTTTGTTCGTGATGATGCCGTTAAGCAAATGATCAGTCTCCGGAAAAAATTTGTGAACTATCGTTCCTTTGGGCATGCAACATTGCAGGATTTGCTGTCGCCTGAGCAATTGAAAAGCGCGTTGCGGCTAAAGGCTAATACGCTTACGACATGCTACCTCGAAAATTTAGGTAATGGTAAATTTAACATGTACCCCCTGCCAAATTATGCCCAGGTGTCTGCCATTAACGGGATGGTGGTTGATGACTTTGATGGCGACGGTAATTTAGACGTCGCTATTAATGGAAACGATTACGGTACAAATGTGTCGGTAGGCAGGTATGATGCCTTAAACGGGCTGCTTTTAAAAGGAGATGGCAAGGGTGGCTTTAAACCGCTTTCGATATTGCAAAGCGGGATCTGTTTTCCTGGCGACGGGAAAGCCCTGGTAAAACTCAGGGGTAAGGATAACCGGTATTATCTGTCGGCCAGTGAGCACAATGGCAATTTGAAGTTATTAGAGCTTAACACACCGGCAAAAACAATAAAGATTGATCCGCAGGATCTGTATGCTGAGGTATTTGCAAAAGATGGTTCGGTTACCCGGCAGGAGTTTTATTACGGCTCATCTTTTTTATCACAATCGGCAAGGTTCCTGAAAGTAAGCCCCGGTACGCAAAAAGTAAAGATTATTGCCAATAATGGCAAAGCCCGGGAGATCAGGCTGCAGTAATATTTACTGCTACAGATGATACCGTTACATCAGCTGAGAGCTTAAGAAGATGGAGTTCGGTCAATAATTACCAAAGAGATGTTAAAAAATATATTCATCGGCTTGAGTTTCCCCAGCAAAAAAATGCGGAGGAATATTTATACGGTCTTTTTTGTATTGATGCCCGCAATGGCATTGGTTTTATCATGTGGAGGATCATCGGAGCAAAAGATGATCAGGATCATAGCAAACCTGAACCAGGCGGATTACAGTAGCCGTAACCCGTTTTGTCCGGAAGCTAAGGTGGCGCAATGCGATAGCTTACTGAAGCAACCTGGCCGGGAAAACGATTTTTTTCTTTTAAATACCAAAGCTAAGCTGTTATTGGAAACGGGCGACGAAAAACAGGCAGTTGCCATCTACGAAAAAATGGTGAGTGGCGCCGACAGCTCAAAAGGCGATTTGTTTGAACCGGATATGGGCCTGGCCTACATGCGTTTGGGTGAACGGGCTAATTGTATGCTGAATCACAACCGGATGTCATGTACGTATCCTATAAGGGATAATGCAATTCACGTGAATCAAACCGGATCACGACATGCTATCGCAGTTTATGAACGAATTTTGAAAAAACATCCGGCCGACCTTGAATCGCGGTGGATGCTCAATATCGCTTACATGACATTGGGCCGCTACCCGGATAGTGTTCCTAAACCGTTTTTAATCCCCGGTCTGGACAAAGCGGGTACAGCAAAAATAAAACCTTTCACCGATATGGCTGCCGATGCGGGTATTAAGCTGAACAGCAGGGCAGGGGGTGCTATAGCAGACGATTTCAATAACGACGGTTATTTGGACATTGTAACCTCTGGAACGGAGCTCGATGACCACATGCATTATTTTCAAAATAACCAGGACGGAACATTTACCGACAAATCTGAAACGAGCGGATTGCAGAAGTTTACCGGAGGATTGAATATCCAGCAAACCGATTACAACAACGACGGCAGGATGGACATTTTTGTATTGCGTGGTGCCTGGAAAAAGAACGGTTTCGGCAATCAGCCGGCTTCGTTATTGCGAAACAATGGCGATGGCACGTTTACGGATGTGACGATACCCGCCGGGTTGCTTTTTTATCACCCTACCCAGGCAGCCGTTTGGGCCGATTTTAATAACGATGGATGGCTCGATGTATTTGTAGGGACAGAGGGTTTTAATAACGGTGACAGCGTTAATATCCATAAGAGTATGCTGTACGTGAACAACTGTAACGGCACATTTACCGAGGTTAGTCATCAAGCTCATTGTGATATCATGTCATACGTAAAAGGGGCTACATCGGCAGATTTTAATCATGACGGATGGCCGGATATTTTTATTTCGACAATGGACGGGCGTAAGCATCTTTTAAAAAATAAAGGCACGATTGGGAATATCCCCGACTTTGAAGACGTTACAAAGCAATCGGGGATCCTTGCGAATACCAATAGTACCTTTACAACCTGGTTTTTTGATTACGATAATGATGGCTGGCAGGATATCCTGATTGCAGATTATAAATTCGATGCCCCGCTGGGCTACTATGCTGCAGCTGAAGCGCTTGGCAAGCCTGTACCTAACGCCGGAAATATCTACCTGTATAAAAATAACCACAATGGTACGTTCACGGACGTGTCCAAACAAACAGGTCTTGATAAGGTGGTGTTCAGTATGGGCGCAAACTTTGGCGACATTGATAATGATGGCTTTCCTGATCTTTATTTCGGTACAGGAAACCCGGATTTTGGCTCCCTTATACCAAACAAGATGTTTAGGAACGTTGAAGGAAAACAATTTGAAGACATAACAAGCATTTCCGGAACCGGCAACCTGCAAAAAGGCCACGGCGTAGCGTTTGCCGATTTCCGGAACCGTGGTTTACAGGATATCTTTATCGAAATGGGAGGCGCTTATGCAGGAGATGCCTACACCAGTGCCTTGTATGTAAACCCCGGTCAAAACAATAACAACTGGATAAACATCAAGGCATACGGCATAAAAAGCAATAAAGCCGCCATTGGCAGTCAATTAAAAATAACGTTTACTGATAACGGAGTTAAAAGAAGTGTTTACAGGGACCTTAACTCTGGTGGCAGTTTTGGATCATCACCTATACAAGCGGAAATAGGTGTGGGACATGCCGGCATTATCGAAGAGCTCGAGATTACATGGGCTGGCAGCCATACCGTTCAGCGGTTTCATAATTTGAAGATAAACCAGTTTTACCGCATTACAGAAGGAAACGGGAAGGCCGCTTCGGTTCAGTTAAAAAAACTTAATTTCAGTAATGTTGCGGCATTGTCGATGGCCATGAAGATGTGAAATGATTGTTCTGGAATGGTTTGAAATATTATTCAGTTTACCACAAGTTGTTTAATATTCACTTATTTCCAACCGTTCGTACTTTTGATGTCAAATAATGGTTAATCCGCAAAATCGGACTGATCAATAAAGTTAAGTGTCTTATCTTAGCTGCAACTTAAGTATGAATACATTAGTTGACTTAGTACAAACCTATGGGCTCTGGCTGGTATTCCTGATCACGCTTTTACAGAGCGTAGGGTTACCGTTGCCCGCATTTGCCGTGCTGATCGTAACTACAGCTGTTACCCCTCCAACCGAAGCGAATATCATCATACTAATTTTAACCGGATCATTAGGTACATTAACAGGAGACCTTGTATTATATTTTGCAGGGAAGAGATACGGAACGGGCATCCTTGGGAAGTTATGTAAAATTTCTATTTCACCGGATACCTGTGTTCGCAGCACCGGCGATATTTTTGAACGCTACGGCGCCCCCGCGTTAACTATTGTGAAATTTATTCCGGGGCTGTCGACGCTTGCGCCTGTTGTTGCCGGAGTTTATGCCATGCAAGTAACCTTGTTTGTATTGTTTTCGTCCATCGCAGCACTTATCTATCTCGGTGCGGCAGTAACATTGGGTGCAGTTTTTAGACATGAAGTTGGCGGCTTGATCTCAGCATTAAGCCATTACGGTAAGTTGGGAGGTTTATTCGTTGTTGTTTTATTCGGCTTATATCTTTTGTTTAAATGGCTTCGGCGCTATCGTCTTATCAGGCAGTTTGAAACGGATAGGGTAACTGTAAATGATTTGATTGAATTGTTGGATGGAGAATCGAACCCGGTGATACTTGATGCGCGTCCGATAGATCAGCGCACAAAAAATGGATTTATACCGGGCTCAGTCCCAATAGATGAAAATAGTTTTAATGATATTGCCGATCGGTATGCACAGCATAAAGAGATTGTTATTTACTGCTCGTGCCCGAATGAAATAACCGCAGCAAGATACGCAGATAAATTGCGCAAAGTTGGGCTGAAGCGCATCCGTCCCTTAGTGGGAGGGATTGATGCATGGGCTCAATCAGGCCAGCAGGTGATGTTTCTTTAAGGCTACTAAGTGTACACATCTTTAATGATTATTACTAATTGAAAAACGATGTCGAACGAACCATAGAGGGGATTTGTGTGTCGGCAGGTGAAGAGAAATCTTCTACGCCCTGCTTTTATCGTGTAAATTTGCATATCGTATAAGATTTCGTACCCTTGCCTTGCTGTTTCCCACCCTTCAATGGTTAGAAATGACATTTTCCCAGTTCGCGCTCGTTTGTAACCACAGGTGTTGGGAAGATGAAAGTTTCCTGGAAAAACAAAAAAAAGCCATGTCATTGCGAGCGCAGCGTGGCAATCTCGTAGCCAATGCATGTCCGATCTGCATAGCCAAGTCATTGCGAGTACTCATCAGGGAAATCCTGAAAAAAACCGTCATGACGTATAAAATATATTTTGGCGATGGTGCGCGTGGGCCGCGTTAGGGATGGGAGCGGATACCGGCCTTGTGGCTAAGGCCCGTGCAGTATGAGCGTACAGCCCGGGCCGCAGGCAACGCCAACTTTATAAAAACGATCGAAAAAAACACCATTAATAATCAATAACTTACAATTGCGTCATTATAAGGAGGAACGACGAAGCAATGACTTGGCTTTTTAAACAACAGTCCCAGCGATCCCTCATCTTCCCAACAGCTATGGTTTGTAACGGGTGCGTAACCTGGATTTGCGTTTATAACGCAATTGGCGATGCAATCGCTAAGCCATATTAAGTGCTCGTTGCAAACGAGCGCAAGATTAAGGAAACGCAATAACTCCTTCATTACCCATTCCCCACCCGTTGCATTTCATCGGCAGCACCATTATCGCGCTTAGCCGTTTTGTAGCTCTTACCGAAGCGATAGGTGAACGCAAGCACTACTACGCGGCTATCGCGCTTAATCTTAAAATACTCGGTGGCGTTGGGGAACTGCGTTAAACCTTCCATGGCATTGGTATAAAATATATCGCGCATACTCAACTTCAGGGTAGCTTTCTTTTTAAATACCGACATGCCCAGCCCTGCCGAGAGCTGACCGGTAGGGTATAGCCGTTCCTGCACATCGTTACGGGCACGGGTGGTGTAAAAGCCAGATAGCTCGCCCGTAAAACGTTTGTTAATAGTGAACTGGTTGCTGGCGTTGAGGTTAAGCTGGTTAATATCTGATGTGTAATGATTGCCGTTAAAGCCGCTCAGTTTTTTGTAATTATACAGCGCCTGTGCGGTAAGCGTCCACCAGTTGGTGGGCGACGCCGTGATAGCCTCAGATACGCCAATGATGTACGTGCGCCCCACATTACCTTGAGTATACAACAGGATGCCCGCTTGTGTAGGATCGCTCAAAAATATCTGTGAAAAGTAGTTGTTGATGTTGCTGTATGACAGCGTAGTGGTGAGCAGGTTTTTGTATTGATGGCTCAGCTCCAGGTTCCAGCTGTATTGTGGCAAAATATAAGGGTTGCCGGTTTGATAAGTGTACTTGTTGATGATGAAATAGAATGGATTAAGCGTTTGGTAAACCGGGCGGTCAATGCGACGGCTCAGGGTTAGGGTAAAATTATTGGCAGTATCAGCCTGGTAACTGAAATAGCCGCTGGGGAAAAAGCTGCCGTAGTTGCGTGAAAAGGCCGAATCTTTTTGAAGCACGTTGCCCAGTTGATGCGCATGATAATCGGTATGCTCGTAACGCAGGCCAACCTGGTAGCTAATTGCCTTGTGTTTCCGCTCCAACAGCGCATAAATCGCATGGATATTCTCGTTATACAGGAAATGGTTACTGCGGGTCAGGTCGTCGGCCCATTGGCCCGAGGTGAAGTTTTGATAATCTGCGGAGTTATCGGTACTGCTCCGTACCGATTTCCAGCCCAGTTGCCATTGGCCATCGTTTTCGGTTTTGAGTGTATAGTCGGCTTTGCCCGAGAGTATGGTGATGCCTGTGGGAATGCTGGCACGCGTAAGTTCGTTATAACCGCCGGTAGTTTGCAGGCGGTTGTTAAAATTCTGATCGCTGGTAATGTTGTAGTGCAGCCAGTCGGCATCAGCACTGATGTCCTGGGTTTTGCTGATGGCATGGCGAAAGCTCAGGCTCACCTGTCCGTTTTTAAACCGGCTGTTATTGGCGTTATCAGTAGCAATGACTGAATCTGCCGCGCCACTTGGGTTAAGCCAGCGTGCCGAAGCTGTGTTATTCCCCTCGCGGTGGATAATGGTTCCGCCAAGCACAATACCAACCGTGGTTTTGGACGAAACATCATAATCAATCCCCGCTTTGGCCGTATTATTCAGTAACGTGCCGGTAAAGTGCGACGGCTGATCCAGTGTTGAGGTGATTGCTCCGCCCGCGTCGGTGTATTTGCGCAGCGCGTACAGGTTGGTAAGATATTTTTGGCGGCTGATATTATAATTAAAGAAAGTGCTGACGCGTCCGTCGCGGTAATTCAGCGACAGTGTATTATTGGTTTTGAAGTAAACACCCTGCGCCACCGTGGCCGAAACCGATCCGTTAAAACCCTTTTGCCGGTTCTTTTTTGTTTTGATGTTGATGATACCCGCATTCCCGCTGGCATCATACCGTGCCGTGGGGTTGGCAATCAGCTCAATCTGCGCTACCTGGGTGGAACTCATACTGCTGAGCAGGTTATTGAGATCGGCGCCGGAAAGATAGGTAGGCTTGCCATCTATCATCACCAGCACCCCCGGCTTGCCTTGTAAAGAGATGCCGCCATTACGGTCAACCATCACACCAGGCGATTTCTCCAAAACTTCCAATACGGTAGCGCCCACATTGGTTACCGAGGCTTCTACGTTGACGATCAACTTTCCCTGCTTCACTTCCACAGGAGGTGTTTTTGCGGTGACGTTTACCTCTTTCAGTACGGTACTCAGGGGTTGCATGCGAATGGTATCCTGCTTTATATGCCCGGCAATAGTATAGCTGCGGGTAGTTTGGGGCTGATAACCGGTATAAGATACCGAGAAACTGAATGTTCCCTGCGGGATGTTCCGGAACATGGCCTGGCCGCGGGCATTGCTTATACCCGCGCTTACCTGCCGGTTATCCTGTATCAGTTTAACGGTGGCACCATCGGCGGGCTGGGCATTTTCTTTAACAACTATCAATGTAAACTGCTGAGCAAAGCCGCCCATGGGTAACAGGGCCAATAAAGAGAGTAAAAGTGTACGGGTCATTCAGTCAATCCTAATAATCCCGTAATATAATCAGACTGGCGTTGATGTTTGCAGTTTAAGGTGCGAAAATATGGGTGAAAATCACTTTTTTACCTCGCTATCCAGGTTGACGGGCGCGCCTGCTTTTATAGCGGGGAGTTCTGTTGCGCTCTCCCGAATCCATTTAATGAAAGGCACGGGTAAGCCACGTTCTTTGCCGGCACTACATCTCCACACCTGTTTTGGAACTGACCAATACCCAACACATGACAAATCTATTTACATAACGAACTCAACTTCATTAAAACGCTTCCGTCAATAATTTCTGTCGCTACCTTGCCATTGGTGTAAGTATAGGTAAAAGTATGATTGCTGGTATCCGTTTTTGCGCTATATGTATTATAGGTGTAGAAATGCTGAACGCCAACGTTATGCTTAGAGAATGGATTGAAATAATTGAAGATATCATAGGCCCAGTCGTAGGGCATCCTGTAGTTTACGTTGGGCTTATCGTCGTAATTACCGTAGCGCGCTTTTACATTGCCGTATTGGTCGGTAAGCTTGGTTAAATTGTCGTTGTCGTCGTATACCAAATTATCAATATAGTTGCCTTCGGTTTGCAGGGAGGTATTGTCTGAATATTGAGCGTAGCTGGCAAGCCGCCCTTTGGAGTCGTAAGTGTAGGCGCTGTGTACTATAAGTTTATTACCCAGGTAATACCGGCTGACGCTCATCAACGTATCGTTATAATCATACTCGTTACGGGTGTAATAATTGGCGAAAGTGTTGTTGCCCAGCGCCATCCACGACTTCACCACATGCCCATGATCGTAGGCAAAAGTATCGCTCCAGGCAACGGCACCGCCGCTGGTAACCACATGTCTTATCAGTTGGTGCTGGCTGTTGTAATAGTAATAATTGGCATAAGCCGCCTCCCGGAAGCTCATGTTCGAGTCTATCGTCATATAATCATAACAGGCGGGACCTGCCTGTTTTTTGGCCGCATCTTTTTTACAGCCTGAAAACAATATTGAAACCCCAAAAAATAGCATCACGAATGGGATTATCAATCGGGCAATGACAGGTTTAATCATATGGTTTAGTGAGTATTTGATATGAAGATAGGAAATATTTGCTGAAGGTGGAAGTTTTGATGGTTGGTCCGTTTGTAAGAAGTGATAAGAAAATAAATTACAGTGATCCGGAATTATAACTGCGGGCTCAAAATTGCGCCTGCAGTCCAGCGGCATCATATGTCGGGGAATATAATGCATTGGCTTCAGGTTACCCTCCGTGATAAAAATTTAACCACAGAGGGTAAAAACAGCATTCAGCCTCAACTAAAATCCGGCATATTGGTTGTGTCCATATAAACAATTTCCCATTGATGGCCGTCCGGGTCGGCAAAGCTGTGCTGATACATCCAGCCGTGGTCTTGCGGGTCGGCATAAATGGAGCCCCCAAGTTCGGTTGCTTTTGCTATGGTTTGTTGTACTTCCTCACGGGAGGTTGCATCCAGGGCCAGCAATACTTTCAGTTGCCCGGTGTGCATCGCTTACCTCTTTTTTAGTAAAAGTTTTAAAATAGCTTTCTACCAGCATCATTACATAAATGTGCTCGCTTACCACCATGCAGGCTGCTTTGTCGTCGCTAAATTGCGGATTAAAGCTATAGCCAAGTCCGCTGAAAAAAGTTTTTGACCTGTCCAGGTCTTTAACGGGGAGGTTGATGAAAATTTTTGTTGCCATGATTTTAATTTTTTTATTGTTGTTGATGGCACAAAGTTGCACTACCCGTTTTTCAGAAAAATTTACATATGTTGAGAAAAGCGAAAAAAATCACTTATTCGCAAAAAATATCCGGCTCAGCTGCGTGGGGGTGATGCCGAGATAAGCGGCGATGTGCTGTTTCTTTAGCCGTTTTACCAAGCCAGGATATTTGCGGAGAAAATTATCGTAATTAGTTTTTGCCGATTCATACCGCAGCGATACTTCATAAGGTTCCTTTTCCACTATCCAATGCTGTTCCATGTAGCGGATATAAAAGGCTGCGATATCGGGATAAATGGCAACCAATTTTTTAAACTCTATAAAATTATATTCAAGCACATCGGTATCTTCCAGCGCTTTGATGGTAAAATTACTCGGCGACTGTGTGAGCGTAGCGGTCATTGAGCCGGCAATACGGTTTTCTGGAAAGAAATATTTAACCACCATATCGCCGTTTTCGGCAGCATAATATTGATACATTAAGCCATTTACAATAAAGGCCACCTTTTTAGGTGTCTGGCCTTCTGTAACAAAATAGTCGCCTTTGTTATAGGTGTTTTCGCGGAGCAGAGCAGCCCACGCAGCTTCGGCCTGCGGCGAGAGCTGCGCATAAGTTTTTATTTTTCGGAAGAAAATATCATTGCTCATTGGCTAAAGATAAGTAACTTACCTTATTTACAAGATAATACTATTATTAACCGACGCTGATACCCGCGCCGGTTTGAGGTTGTGCGCGAAGCAGACGTGCTGCGGAAATAATCTTGTCGCGAAATACCCCCGGGATTGTCGCTTTTGCACGCTGCGAAATACCGGCATGCATCACATCTTTGTATCGTTGATTAAGTTTATGATCAATGAGGATCGTGTTACGAAAAACAACAAAGTAAACCGGCAACCGTACAAAATTTAAATAAGCAAATAACGATGAGTACATTACAGATCACAAGCTCGAAACTATGGAACGCCATTAAGCTTTCCCTTAATGGCGAGCAACAGGATTATACGCAAGGCAGTATTCCGAAAGCCATCTTTTTACTGGCTATTCCAATGATCCTGGAGTTAAGCCTGGAAAGCGTTTTTGCGGTAGTGGATATGTTTTTTGTAAGTAAACTCGGGCAAAACGCTATAGCCACGGTAGGTTTAACCGAGTCGGTGATTACCATTGTTTATTCCATCGCCATCGGCTTAAGCACCGCTGCAACAGCAATCGTAGCGCGGAGGATAGGCGAAAAGAAACCTGAAGCCGCGGCCCATGCCGGCGCCCAGTCGCTGGTAATTTGCCTGATCACCACTATCCTGGTTAGCTTGGCTGGAGTTTTATATGCACCGGAAATCTTAAAGTTGATGGGGGCAAGCGAAGAAGTGGTGAGGGACGGCGCTGTTTTTACGCGGATCATGCTGGGCAGCAGCCTTGTGATTATCCTGTTGTTTCTGATCAACGGAATTTTTCGGGGTGCGGGTGATGCCGCTATGGCGATGAAAAGTCTTTGGATCGCAAGCGCTATCAACATTATTCTTTGCCCTGTTTTTATTCACTTTTTCGGGTTAAAAGGCGCTGCCATGGCCACCGTCATCGGAAGGAGCTGCGGAGTAACTTTCCAGGTGTACCACCTGTTTAAAGGCAGCGGTATTTTGAAGTTCCGTTGGGCTCACTTTAATTGGGATCCGGCGATTGTAAAAACCATCATCACTGTTGCCTGGCCTGCAACTTTTCAATTTATCATTGCAAGTGGCAGCTGGATCATCCTTACAAGGTTGGTTGCGGAAACCGGTGGTACAGCAGCCTCGGCCGGCTACCAGATTGCCTTCCGGAATTTCGTTTTCTTTATTTTACCCTGCTGGGGATTAAGTAATGCTGCCGCTACTTTAGTTGGGCAAAACTTAGGTGCAGGCCGTGTTGACAGGGCCGCCCAAAGTGTGCTGCTTACGGCGCGTTATAATGCCATATTAATGAGTTTCGTGATGCTGTTGTTCCTGTTCTTTGCCCGGCCCATCATCAGCGTATTTACAACCGAGCCCGTTATTTTGAACTACGGGAGTACGGCGCTCCGGATCATCGGTTCGGGATTTATATTTTATGCCATCGCCATGGTTATGAGCCAGGCCTTAAACGGGGCCGGGGATACCAAAACGCCTACCTGGATCAATTTCGGTTGCTTCTGGCTTTTCCAGGTGCCTTTAGCTTATTTACTCGCCAAAGGCTTCGGTATGCACTCGGCAGGTGCAATTACAGCAGTGCCGGCTGCCGAAGCGCTTTTAGCCTTGGTTTCCTGGTATTATTTCAAAAAAGGGAACTGGAAAAAAGTGAAGGTGTAAAGCTGCCGTTATTAACTTGAAAAAAACAATTAAACCACATAAATCATGAAAAAGACAATCCTGTTCATTGTATGCCTGTTATTCGGGCTGATGTTTATTAATGCCGGCCTCAACAAGTTTTTTAATTACATGCCCGTACCTAAAGACATGCCGAAAAATGCCGTGGCTATGTTCGGCGCTATTATGCAGATCAAATGGCTGATGCCACTTATCGGCATTGCCGAGATCACCGGGGGGATCCTGGTGATTATTCCCCGTTCCAGGGCTTTAGGGGCGGTGATCCTTTTCCCCGTAATGGTTGGCATTTTGTTAACCGTTATTTCTTTATCGTCCGGATTACCGATGGTGCTCGTGCTCTGGGCGGTACTGATCTGGGTGATCATCGAAAACAGGGAGAAATATCTTCCTATGGTGCGGTAATGGGTGGCTTGTACACAGGTGTTCGGAAGATGAAATTATCTCAGTTTTTTTAAAAAAAATATGTCATTGCGAGCGTAGCGCGGCAATCTCTTAGCCAATGCATGTCCGCCCTGTGTAGCTACGGGATTGCCGCGTCGCCCCAGGTGCTTTTACCAATGCCGCTCCTCACAGCAATGATAGGCTTTTTTAATCAGCATTTTCAACCGATCTTCATCTTCCGAATACCTGTGGTAATCTATACTGCAATCAGTGTTCCGCCGGTTAGCCGGTTTTATTAATAAGCACGGGCTTCGTTGGCGTTTAACGAAGCCCCTGCCTGTTGATCTGTTTTGTTTGTTTACCGTGAGAAGGTCAATGTGCCAAAGCCCAATTGATCATAGCCGCCGCTGTTACCTCCGTAATCGCCGCCACCGCCTTCGGGGCGCACTTTGGTTGCAAACTGGGTGGTATAATCAGCTGTTTTACCCTTTACTTTAACGTAGTAGTTATACACCAGTTCCCAGCCCGGGCGAATATTGCCGCGGCCTCCGCTTGAAATAACGGTTTGGTTGGAGTTTTCACAGTTATTATAAGTGGTATACGGAACCGTGTTGGTTGTATTGATATTGTAAGCAGCGATATATTCGCTTACCCCCAAAAGCGGCGGGTTAATATGGTTCCAGGGGTTATAGTCGAAAAAGTTTTGGCCCTGGTTATATAACATCTGGCAAAAAGTGCCAAAGAGGGGGACTTCCATCGTGGCGTGCCCCTGGTCTCTTCCGGCTTCCTGCGCCTGGTCCATTCCGTTGGGATAGGTAGCCGTGGTTACACGCCCTATATACGCGGTACCAACACCACTGTGCTGGTAATAATTGATGGCGTAATTAACTTTGCTGATATCATCACAAAGAATGCCAATGGCCAGCACTGTACAAAGATTCGACATATCCCAGTTTAGCCAGTAATGTGTTCCGCAGGTATTGTTATGCCTCGCCAGGAAATCGCTTGATACGGGGTAATACACATTAAGCATAAAGTTTTTAAAGGCGGTAAAATCAGATGCCGACCAGCCGCTGTAGCCCCGCATGATTTCGGCCGCGTTGGCCCATTGGTAGCCCTGCAGCCCCGCCGCAAGCTGTTTGTTACTGTCGCCGTCGATGAATTTGCATTTAGCGGCCCATGCATTCATAATAGCTACCGCGTTATTGCCGCAGGCGGTATCGCCCTTAATTTTCCAGCGTAATGCATTTTGATAAGCCGCCGCAGCGTCCTGGCAGGCCAGTATGTAATTTTCGGCCTTGCCGCTTGCCGCCTTGCCGCGTACAATAGTATCTACCGGCCGGGGAACATAGGTAGGGGATGAGTGGCCATTAGCAACAAGCCTGTTCCAGCCATCGAGCCAGGGCTGTGCCCCGGCATTTACTTTGGCCGTCATACGGGCAAAATCCGCTGCCGAATGCAGCATCCCCGGGTGAACAATGGTTGTTACGCTGCCCAACGAATTTGAGGTTAAATTTTTGCCGGCAACACTGTCTTTTCCGGGAACTGTTACGCCCTTAACAGATACAGGTTTGCTGCACCCGCAAAGTAAGGCCGCAACACAAAGGGCAAATTGAATTGATTTACTTTTCATTTTTTTGTTTATAGGTAAAATTTGTGGACAATATTACAAATAGCATATCAGACGGTTTAGTTACAATTCTTAACCAGTCTTCTTTTGTGAGACAACTTTGGAGGTTGTTTATACTCATTGAAAAGGAATAACCTTTTTGGAAGGGCTATGTCTGTTAGCGTGGGGGCATGATTAAACATCACGATAAAATAAACTGATGACGCAAGCTGGGTATTTGCGGTGTCAATCAGTAATTAGTTTTGGTACAATTGTATCGTCTTAAAATAGGTTTAGGGGGTTAAAAGTCATTAGTATGCTATCCTCTTTGTCGGCGCTTTATACTCGCGACAGTTTGGGGAACGGGCATTTCTTGGTTCGATAACGACAGAAGATTATGCAGAAATTACAAACTCTTGTTACAAAATATAGTCAACCCGTTTCTATACAATTTAAACAAGCTATTAAAATAATTCATCTTTAATTTAATATTTATACCCTGCATATTTATTTTAATTGAATGAAAATAAAAGATTCTTATTTAAAACAAAAAAAATAGAAATAATCTTAAATATATATCGTTATATTTCGATAAATACACTTATTTTTCTTAATAATTATCCAATTTTGAATTGTTATGAAAAAAAATTAAATTAATATTGCGAGTATAAAACCAAGATGTTATCTTGGCTGTAATATATATCAATACATATTATGAAAAACCTTATTGCAATTTGTTGCCTGGCGACGGCTCTGTTCGCTGGTCAAATCGTGAGCGCCCAAAGCGCCAAGACAGCCTCACCCGCAAAATTATTACCTCCTCCTCCCCCTCCAGATGATCCGGGAAGCGGTGGTGGCGGTGGCGGTCCACTTCCACCAAATGGCGGTTTAGTGAGTTACACCGCAGATCTTACACAATACGGATCTTTGAACCCAGACGGTGTTATTGGTTTAATTGAACAGAATGGACCATCTTACCACACTCCGTATTCGGCTTTAGGCACACATTCAGGGCAAGCCAATAACATAGATATCTATCACTTGTTTCCTACATGGCCAAACAGTGCCCTGGGCGGCGGCGGGGCTTTCAACGACAGGGCACGTTCCGCACTTTTCTACGGAAAACAGGCTGGTTTACATTATGAACTGTACGATAGCCCCGATGCAAGCAAAAGCGACGACTGGGTGGAAATTACCGTTAAAAAAGACATACCGGCTGGTTTGGCATATTATGTTTGGACGTTTGAGTCAAGCTTTTATGATGACTATGTGTCTGTAACCTATCATGCAAACAACGGATTAGACGGCAAAGTATCTTTTATAAAGATAACTCCGGTAGCAGTAAATTAGCTATAGGATTTTAAATGCAATAAAAGGTATAGAAATCATTTCTATACCTTTTATTGCATTTACCAAAATATCGCATCATTTAATTATGGAAACCCGTTTAGAAAGACGGCTACGTAAAACATTCTTTGGATTAACACATAATTGAATATCTTATATGCTAAATGGCATTTCCTGCATAACTCCGTTTTAAAGAATCATGTAATATGATCATAAATCTGCCGGGGGCTGCCAATAGCTAATATTTAAAATTCCTATTCAGAACCTAACGATGTAAGTATAAGTCGTTTTTCAATAAACCAGCCACAACGCCTAAACTTTGCCTGGAAGCCATGCAATAGCAGGAATTACGGGCATATAAAATGACCACAATAAATAAAGCTTAATTACAACTACCGCTGGCTGGGCCTGACTATAGCCCGATAATAATATATATCATATTAGGTAGATGTGTCTACATATGATGAGCAATCTATTTTCCTGGGAATCTGCTCATTCTAAAACCTGCGCTAAGGGTAAAATAGCGTGTAACATACATCGAGCGATTATTGAAAATAGTATTGCCCGAAATAGTTTGGCTTATCCTGCTTGATTTATCAAAAATGTCAGATGCGAGGAATTTTACCACTAAATTATTTTTAAAGAATGTTTGGCTGACGCTACCATTGACAACAAATGGATTGGTATTTCCTATGTTTGAATACCCGCTTGAGATACTTTTTTTAGCGTCAATTGCTAATGTATTATTTTTGAAAATATAAAGACGTTCGCTAAAGTAGAAGCTCCATTGTTCGATAGTGTTTTTCAGTCCCTTACCGATAATATATTGATTACCTGATATTGCATAGTTTATACCTGCTTCAGTTTCCATCTTTTTTCTACGGAAACTTGTCTTCCACGCCTGTAAGAAATTCGTCGAATGGTTAAACGTTCGCTGATTATCTACAAATACAACCTGCCTTGAAAAATTAGCATTTCCGGTAAACGTCATTTTCAGAACAAAATTGGTTGACAAATTTATCTGCATGGAATAATTATAGTTTCCTCTTAAATTAAGCCCTCCGTTAGCGTTAACATAGCTCGTTATCTGTTTGTAGGAATTCAGGGTGTCGCGAATGATTGTCGTATTGCTTACGATTTCGTTTTGTGTGAATGATCCGACCAATGTAAATGTTAGCATTTGTTTGGAACGGATGCCATAATGCCTGAAATTTAATTCTCCCTGGTGATTGAAAGATGGCTTCAGGTCCGGATTCCCAATAATGATATTTTGAATATTTGACGCATCCGTTACAGGTTGTAACTGGTCAATCGAAGGCGACTCGCTGGATCCCGCATATTTCAGATCGAAGCTATCATGCTTATTGGGGTTATAAGTAAATGATAATATCGGCGCATAATTATATACTGAACGACCAATATTGCCAATACGTCCCTGGTATATTCCAGATATAGCATTTCGTTGAAAACTCATCCCACCTGCAATGGTGAATTTATCACTTTCAAATTGTTCTCTCAGGTCAATCTTATGATTGATATTAAAGTTATGGACAGCTCCGCTCAACGAGTCGATAAGACGTCCGCCTTTGTCAGGCCCGATATCCTGAAAGGTAAATAACCTTGAACTTTGATTGGTTTTTGAAAATTCGTAAACTGCTGAAAAAAAACTTTTCTTCCCTGTTGGCTGCAAATAAGAAAGATCAGCGTCAACACCAGTACGTTTTAAATGACTTTGTGTAACGCTATTAAAAATCGAATCACTGGCAATGCCACCTATCGACTGATAATAACCTATCAACCGATTTGTTTGATGCTCATCCGTCGAATTTTCCTGGAAATAATGAGTATTCAATGTTAATACGCGCCCATGTTTATCAAGCCTTTTGCCAATTGAGAATTCTGCGCTTGCTGACGGGTTTCGACGAAAACCTGTGATATTTGATCGTAGGTCCTGATGCAACAAGCCGGATTGTTGTGAGAAGCTACCTGAGCTGTCAGTATTTTTTGCGGTTTTTATATTCCCTTCTATTTTTATAAAGGTTTGCTTGTCCGGTTCATATCTGGAATTAAATGAAAACGTATGATTATCCCCCCGGGAAGCGGATTGATTGTCCATTATATTTTTGATTAATCCTGATGAGGTGATTGTTTCTGAATAAGATTGATTGGTCGCCCCTGCCCTGGAGGAGTTGTAACTATATGAGCTTCCAAATTTAAAATGATCACTTAAGCGGTCTGCATAGGTAACGCCTGCTCTGTTATAAATATTTGAACCGATAACATCTTTAGCTGTTTTCAAGTCGGCTGTTGCCGAAATTTGTTTTGCGCCACTCCAAATATTTCCGGAGCCAGCTACACCCGCAAGCTTATTGCTACCCGCTAAAGCATCAATGTTTCCAAAAATACCCTTATTCATCCCCGGTTTGGTAACCAGGTTTATAGTTCTTATTGAAGAATTTGTTTTGATGCCTGAAAATGAAGCATCCTGGCCAAAATCATTTAATATCTGGACCTTATCAAATATACGTGTCGGTAGTTTTTGTATAAATTCCCTTACGTTACCAGTAAAGAAATCCTGCCCGTCAACGCGCAGGTTCGTCACTGGCTTACCTTCGCTCATCAGATTACCATCGGCATCTATTTCCAGCCCGGGCAATCTCCTGAGCAGGCTTTCGATGAGTTCTTCGTTATCTCCCCTGAAATAATCAACGTCATATTCCGTAGTGTCACGTTTAAAAATCACAGGAGTTGTATGGCTCCTCACGATCACCTCCGCCAACTTATGGGTATTGGTCCTCAGCCTGATATCAAGTTCAGTAACAGTTTTCAGGCTATCTGACAACATGATGGTACCTTTATACTCATAGTAACCGGTATAGCTGATTTTCAGTATATAGTTTCCTTTTGATCGCTCCCTAAAAACGAATTCTCCCAAATCATTACTTACTGATTTTGAAGTATCTCTCCCACTGATCAGGGATATGTTTGCGCCACTTAACGGCGTAAGGGCCGAGTCAAGAATTCTACCCCTGAGCACCTGGTTGTTTTGAGCCTTTACAACATGTGAAAATATAAGCGTTAAAAAAAGGGAAATTTTCAGATATCTAAGAATCATTGTCCATAATCAAGTCGGTCCATAAAAAGTGGCGGTCTACAATGAAACTTAGTTGGTAGAAATGATCGTTAAATGTTTTGGATTGAAAAGGAAAAGTAAATTCAAAGGGCAGGAAATAATTTCAAGTAGGGTTTTCATTTATGATTCGGTTTAGTTATTTTCAAAATAAGCAAAAAAATATAATTAATACAAGGATCTTTGTTTATTATGGGAATTCATAATAAAGGTACTGTTTCCTATACTTTCGAGGGGGTATCAAAGCTTTTCAAGAGATTTATATCAAAAGCTACAGGTTATTTTGATACCTGGAATATATTTGAAGCTCACATCTTGTGCATATGCCTGTTGATTTATAACGCCGGGAGTTGCTCTTAATGATAGATTATTATCGACTGAATAAGAATGCAGAAATTTCGCATCAATGTAAGCATCAATTGCCTGGATGCCCCAAACTGCCAGAAAACCCATTATACTCAAATCCCTGTTTCTTCTTGAATTCTCCCGTACATCGCTCAATCGGGCATCAGAAACCTGATAATCTCTAAAAAGAATATATTTGTCGTAATAGGGGGCACCAGGGCTTGGCGGATCACCCTGACGATATCGGGATATAGTGAGATATTCTTTGTATTGATGCTGATTGTAGATTATTGCCGAGGTCAGAAGTCCCAAGCCTCCGTAAATCAAAGGTACTTTCCACCATCTATGGTTATATACTTGCCCCCAGCCAGGGATCATCAAGGAACGCATAACGGCCTTGTGCGGAATATGGGAACTATCCGGATGATATATTTTCTCCCTTAACGGATCAATTTTGGGTGCAAAAGAACCGGATAATGATCGGCCAGGCAACTTTTTTTTTGTGGTATCTATTCTGCCGGTTTCAGTTTTATCGAAGATTTGAGCATGGGCGATAGGTGACAAAAAACTTATCAGGATAAAAAACAGGAAAAATTTTGGCATAGGGATGATCTGTGATTTTGAAGTAAGGTTCAGTTTTCCGATTGATGTCTTAATGTGGCATAACTCTGTGACGATGCTTATTAACAATGTAATTATAACTTATAATATTGACATTTATTATTTTTATTAAAAAATGATAAAAACTTTTAAAACATGACTATTGCGGTAGTGGAATAAAGCGAGAAAGCGTTTATCAAGCCGTACAGTTTTAAAAATGAAAATCAAGAGTACTTAGCCAAATCCCCGGCTCTGTATACCTCTCGCCGCTTAAAGCGATGTACACTGCCTTCAGGCTGCCGCTTGCGGAAGCGTTGGTATTGACAGCCCCCTAACTGGCGCGAGGTATGCGTCGCCGGATATTCTGGGCAGCGTACTCGTGACGTTTTGAAAGTTGAAAGTCACGGGTAGGCCACGCTCTTGGCAGGTGCGTAGCATACCCGCCAGTTGTGATGAATTTAATTTTTTGTTAATAAATTTAAATTTTAGGTAAAATAACGAATTTTATTTGTACCTTGGCTACTTATTAAAAAAGATATAATGCAAAAAGAAGGTACCGTGAAATTCTTTAATGCCGCAAAAGGCTTTGGATTCATTTCACAAAATGACAACAGGAGCGAAATTTTCGTTCACGCTACAGGTTTAATTGATGAGATCCGTGATAATGATCAGGTATCTTACGATGTAGAAGAGGGCCGTAAGGGTCTTAATGCCATCAATGTTAAAGTAATCTAATCATCAAATATCACATTGGTAAAAGCATCCGGCCCTAAAGCCGGATGCTTTTTATTTACACATCCCGGAACCAGGCGAAAAAAAGCACCGGGCTAATAGAAAATGCGGTCATTAATAACGAATAACAAAAAGAAGTAAAATGCAGGTAGTTATCAGTAAAGAAGTAAAAGAATACCTTTTCGACCTCAGGAATATCGCAGCTGAAAACGGTTTTAAATCCGAAAAGCCATGGCAGGTCAAATTGGCCAGCCAGGCTGATAAAAATTCAATTGAAAAGCAGTATCATGCCAGCGTTTCTGTTAAAGCGGGTGCCGAAAAACTTGCTTCCATGCTGGCGCAGGTAGAGGCCGAACTAATGTTGCCGGCCACAGCATCCCTTAGCCTCAAAGATATTCGGCTTAATGAATTACAATACCTGGTTGCCTATAACCCGCTGCAGGAAAGGCGATAATACTTGGTAATCGTTCTTTCGGTAACCGGATAGCTTTAACCAGGTATTTATTACTTTTTCACCTTAATCGCATTTAAGCCTTTAGCTCCCTGCTCGGTTTCAAAGGTTACCTTGTCATTCTCCTGGATGGCTTCCGTTAAACCATTGGCATGTACGAAGATGCTTTCCTGGGTGGTCAAATCTTTGATAAATCCATAACCTTTGGATTCATTGTAAAAGGCAACAATGCCTTTTCGTACCGGATCGGCAGGAGCGAGGTACTCTTGCCTTGGGATGCCGATCTGGATATCTTCGGCATTCATTGTTTTCTTTTTGTTCGGATCAGGCGGAGTTGTGGTGATATTGCCGTTTTCATCAATATAAGCCATCATATCTTCCAGGCTTTTTCCTTTGTTTGAGTTTGCCTTCCTGTCTTCTGCCTTGTCTTTATTATCGAGTTGCTTTTTAAACTTTTTCTTTTCCCGTTCCTTTTTACTAAAGGTTTCTATTGGTTTGCCCATAACTTAATATACGAAGAAAAACCGACAAAAGCGACTAACTGGAATTTTTTTTTAATAAAGAAATGTTTTGCCCGCGTTATACATTTTAAAAGTATCAATATGGTCATGGGCGGGAGTTACCACTTGTGTATATCCAATCTGTATCGTCGTGAAAAAGGTTTACAGATTTGCGCTGGTTTGGCGGTTAGCGTCAGTTAGCTTTCAAACCAATTTAATTTTTTTCCAAATGTTATACCCGCCATACATAAACATGAGCACGATAAACACATATACCCAAGCAGGGATATTGCGGCCGGCAATGACCAGGTAAAGGTAAGGTATGCTGAAACTAACAGAGGCCAGCAACAACGGCATCATGATGGCCCTCTTTGCCCTTAGGTTTTTAATTATCCAGCCAATAAAAATTACGAAGCATACTTTACTGATTAAATAAAGACAGCCCAGCAATAAGGGGTCAACCTCATGTTTTTCGCCTAAAGCAATTACCCAGTCTTTAATTAATATGAAAAAATCTGCCATCATTGCAATATATCATTTAATGTTGATACCGGAGGTGGAAAGAAGATGATAGCTATAGTCGATATCCAGTTCCCGATAATGATCAATTTGAAATAAAACGTTTTTGATTGCTCCAAAATCAATTGGCTTTGATAAAAGTTTCTCCTTAGGGTGCGATGCAGCGCCGGATGTTGTGGCAGAGTGCTCGTGATGTTTTAAGTCACAAGTACGCCACCTCTTTGCCGGCGCTGCATACTTGCGCCAGTTATAAGCCAGTCGTGAGGCCATTTCCCTTCAGTATAGCATAATAATTGTGTCAATACCCAAAATCAAAAAACACAGCATTTACCAAAATTCACTTTCCCCCAATCCCGCTGATAATATGCTCAATCTGGTTCAACTGTTCTTTGCTCAGCTGTTTCAGGTTTTCCTGGCTTAATATGGTATTGTTTATTTGGATGTAGTTGTTTTGCTCGTTTATAACGGTACTGGGCTGTTGTTGGTTTAATGCGCCAACCATTTCAAAATAAAGCCGGGCGGCCTTCGCGTCGCCGTTGCAGGCCCGCTTACAAACGCCGGCCAGTATGTTAGGGGCCAGGTATTTAAACTGCTCCATTTCGGCATGGTATTGCGGATGTGCTCTATAGTCTGCAAGGTGTTTGGCAACGGTTTGCCGGCTCAGGCCGGTTCGCGTGCTATTGCAAATTTAGGGGGCATTGCACCATATTGGCCTATCAGTTTGGTGATAGCCCGGCCAATTACAAAGTGGTTCTGTTCCCAGATCTGGTCATTGGTACTTGGATGGATGATAGCCGCTATTTTATTGATATAGTTGTCTCTTTCTTCTCCTTTTAACTGTTGCAGCATTTCGGTTGTAATTTCCCCGAGGTAATCACGTTCGGCACCGGTAAAATCTTCGATATCGGCCAAGGTGATCTTTTGCAGCTTTAATACATTGCTAATCTTTTCATACGAAGGCGGGGATGTTGTTAAGGCGTTTTCGACTTTCATGAGGTTTAGTGATCTTTCAAATAAAGATAGTGAATTACTGGTATAATTGCTAATATTTTTAGTAACTATGCCGATTTGTTATTTGCGTTTTTGTAAATTATTGATTTTAAGTTATTTAACTGCTGTTGGTCTGAATTTATTCAGTACAGGAGGGGGTTAACACTGTTTTTGACTTAATTAATTGAATATCAATAATTTAACTGAAAATCACCCAAATTTGTGTTAACCCTGTTAACCCCCATTTGTGTTGTCAACCAACCCGGCTAAATGTAATTATGCGGAGCTTATAAAGCATGATCCGCATGCGCGCAAAAAAAGCCTTCAGATTTATCTGAGGGCTTTTAATTAAATGGAGCCGGAGGGAATATGAAAAATTAGTAACTGACTCGCCTTCAATATTGTTATTTAGGTTTGCTGCATCGCTCAGGGAACCTGAACGTGCTTCAGAATATTTTCAAAGGCAAGTAATTCATTCCGATAATCTAAGCTCGTTACCGCTGCCGCTTTATTAAGCAACTCCTTGTAGTAACCGATGCCCTCCTGTAATTGTGCTTTAAATTTGCTCAACTGTTTCTTCTTCTTTTCCGTAATGTTTAATAGGTGCAATTTGATATCGGCCTGCAGGTATTCGATATAAAGATCAAGTTCTTTCATAAATATATGCGGGCGCTTTACCTTATCCAACAGGTTCAGCTTGCCATAAATATGTTTCACCATTTCGTCCAGTGTATACAGCCTGTTAAAATAAGCAAGGTTAGGGCCGGGGCATACGGCTACAGCAGAGTTTTCTTTAGGCCTGAGGATGCCATTTTTAATAAAGGCTGATGTGCATAAACCTTCACAAAGGCAAATTTTTTCGGTTACTGTATCAATCTGTTGTTGCAGCTCAGCTTGTGGCAGGTTAAGCGATAGCAGTTGTTTAATTTTTAAGTTTTGATATTCCCTTGATGCGGTGCAAATAGGCTGATCGGTAAACTCGGTATTAGTAACGAGGTACTTTTTTGTGCAGGGACTACCAGGCCGGTTTAAGTGCAGGCGTTTTAATCGTAGCTGCTCCATACTGTTGGGCCTGAAGTTATTGAACAGGATTCCTAAAGGTGAGGCTCCGCTTACGTGAAAATCATCGGGCGATGCCTCTGCCAGCTGTATCAGCGTTTGCTCGTCAACATTTGTGGCTTCCGGCACAAGTAAAAACGGGCTTCCCCAACCTGTGGCATCCAACTGGTAGTGTTCCATTAAAAAACTATTTTCCTCGGCTGTGCCAATGCCACCCTGAACAGTTAGGCGCTGTTGCGGCGTGGCTTTGCAACTGATACCTTTTGTTACTAACGCGCCTTGATATAATTGAAAAAGGTCATCAACCATTTCTGTCCGTTTTTCTTTAAACTCTTCCAATATCGGCCCCAGTAAAAAGCCTTCGGTGGCAAAGGCGTGCCCGCCACAATTCAATCCGGATTCAACCCTGAATTCGGATACCCATAATCCTTTTTTTGCCAGGAATTTAGCCTGTATAAATGCCGAACGAAAGTCGCTTACCTTAAGGATGATGCGTTTTAAAAAATGGCCTTCATTATCTGGTAAAAATTCATCAAATGTTTCGAGATAACTATAAAGTCTGGGGTTCATTCCGGCTGATAGTATGATTGAAGAATGCAGGTTGCTGTCAGCAAAGCCCCGTAGCGCAGCCAGTGCATCTGTATTTTCATCGCCAAGATAATTGCCATCGGCATCAAAATTCATTTTGTCTACTTTCGACATGATATTTACGTCAATAGCGCCTGGCATGATCTTTTTGCGAAGGACATCCTGAAAAATTTGTCTGCCTTCATTGTCCGGATAGTCAAGCATCAGATCGTAACCCTGCTTAAGCTGTGATGAATCGGGCAGAAGTTCAAAGTACCGGGTGATATCAGTTCCGGGCTCGAACGGTTCATTTTTTAACCGTTCAAATTGCTCATCTACCAATTGGCCTATCAGGTTTAAATAGGCGGTAATACGCCGCGCGCGCGCATCGGGCTCCGACTTTGGGATAGGCACAAATGCCTGGCTGCTGTTTAAAGTGTGATATTCCCGCATCCGCTCAACCAACTCATCATCAACAATCGAAATAACCGACGAGATACCGTAGCGTGCTACTTTTAGTGGTGTATCAACAGAATATCCTAATCCTAATACAGGGATATGAAATGTATGGCTCATGTAGCTTTTGTTTTGAGGGAACCAGTGTTCCTGTTGGCAAAACTATATGGTGCACCAACTTCAAAAACTGACGGATATCACTTTTTGGGCAATTGCTCATCATTATTTATATGGCATTTATGGGGCAGCTTTGAAGTTGAAACTATCCCGGTATGAAAGGAAGCCCAACGCTCGAAAAAATAAGCTGTTACCATTGCGGCGATGATTGTACAACCAAAAACTATATACTTGATGATAAACATTTCTGCTGTCATGGCTGTAAAAGTGTTTATCAGTTGTTATCAGCCAGCCAGCTTTGTAACTACTATAATTATAATGACCACCCCGGCGCCACCCGTGCCCGAACCGACAGGCGGTTTGAGTACCTGTCCGAACCATCGATAGTAAATAAGCTGATCGATTATACTGATGAGCGGGTTACCATGGTCACATTTTATATTCCGCATATTCATTGCAGCTCATGCCTGTGGCTGCTGGAAAAGCTGAATAGGATCAATCCCGCTATACATTATTGCCGGGTCGATTTTTTAAAGAAACAGTTGAATATCCGTTTCAATCATCACCGGATAAGTTTACAGCAATTGGTAGAGTTGCTGTATGATATTGGTTATGAACCGCTAATCAGTTTACAGGATGTTATTAAAGAACAAAATGCAACCGGTAAAGATCAGCTGGTGCAAAAAATAGCCGTTGCGGGGTTTTGTTTCGGTAATGTAATGTTGCTCAGCTTTCCCGAATATTTTGGTATTTCATTGTACGAACAGTCATTTAAACAATTTTTCGGTTGGTTGAACGTCTTGTTCTGCCTTCCGGTAGTTTTTTACAGCGGCCGCGAATACTTTGTTTCGGCCTGGCAAAACCTGCGTCGCAAATCGCTGAATATTGATTTTCCGCTGGCCCTGGGCATCGCCGTACTTTTTTCAAGAACCGTTTTTGAAGTGTTAACTCACACCGGCGCAGGCTTTGCCGATACACTTTGCGGGTTGGTGTTTTTTTTATTGGTAGGCAAATTTGTGCAAAAGAAAACCTATCACCATATCTCGTTCGAGCGTGATTACCGCTCTTTTTTTCCGGTAGCCGTAAATACTATGGTTGAAGGAGATGAAAAACCCGTGCCGCTTTCAGATTTGCATACAGGCCATCGCATCCGGATCCGCAATAACGAGATCATCCCTGCCGATGCCATTTTGCTGAAAGGGCAGGCTTTGATTGATTTTAGTTTTGTTACCGGCGAAGCCGTACCGGTTACCAAAACCCTGGGAGAGATTATCTATGCCGGAGGCCGTCAAACCGGCGAAGCCATTGAGTTGGAGGTATTAAAGCCTGTGTCGCAAAGCTACCTTACCCAGCTTTGGAACAACGAGGCTTTTACACGTAAGCAGGATAACCGCATGCAAACCTTTAATCAAAAGGTTAGCAAATACTTCACTGTTGCTTTATTGTTGATAGCCATCGGCTCGCTATTATTTTGGCTGCCAACAGATATAAGCAGGGGGATAGCAGCCTTTACGGCAGTGCTTATAGTAGCCTGCCCTTGCGCGTTGGCATTAAGCACGCCATTTACTATGTCGGCCGCGCTCAGCATTTTTGATCGCAACCTGTTTTACCTTAAAAACACCGCAGTTGTTGAACAACTTGCAGCCATCGATACCATTGTTATGGATAAAACCGGCACCATAACAACCGGCAATAACCAGGGCATTCAACTTAACGCGCAACTTAATGATGATGAAAAAGCACTTGTTTATAATATCTGCATGCACTCCAGTCACCCGTTAAGCCGCATGATTTGCCGTTACCTGGGCAACCATGAATGGGCTCCTGTAACAGGGCTGGCCGAAATTGCCGGAAGGGGCATAGTTGGGTTAGTTAACGGCTGCTACGTTCGGATAGGAAGTGAACAATATGTTGGCAGTTACAATAATATACCATCGGCAGGCACTAAAGTTCACATTTCTATAGATGGAAATTATAAAGGGTATTTTACCCTCACTCAGCAGTACCGCGAAGGTTTAAAAAACATCAGCGCGCTTGAAAAGGACTACGAAATGTTCCTTTTATCGGGCGATCAGGACCATGAGCGCTTCGAACTCGTCCGTTTTTTTAAACATTCGGACAGGTTGTTTTTTAACCAGTCGCCCCAGGATAAACTCGATTTCATTAACCGGGCACAGCAGCAGGGAAACAAGGTTATGATGATTGGTGATGGCTTAAATGATGCCGGTGCACTTAAACAAAGTGATCTGGGCATAGCCATAACTGATAATGTTAACAACTTTTCTCCGGGCAGCGATGCCATTATGGATGGCCGGTCATTTGCCAAACTGCCCGAGTTCTTAAAATTCTCGAAGGATACCGTCCGTATCATTCACGCATCTTTCGTCATTTCACTTACTTATAACCTTATCGGTTTAAGTTATGCTGTTAGCGGTAAGCTTTCACCGTTGTTTGCGGCCATATTAATGCCGGTAAGTACGGTTACTATTATTTCATTCACCAGTTTGGCTACGCATTTTGCAGCCCGGAAAAGGAAACTATCATGAGCATTATCTATTTTTTGATAGCCTGCAGTGTATTGCTTGCGCTGGTATTTCTCACTGCTTTTTTCTGGGCTCAGAGAACCGGGCAAAACGAAGACCTCTATACGCCATCAGTAAGGATTTTATTGGACGATCCGGATGATGCTGATCCTGAAAAGTGACCAACATCATCATTTACACAAACACTCATCATTCTGCCGATTAGCGCAAGACAATAGTTTTACACCATAATAAAAACACTTTATGCAGCCCGAAAAATTTTACTATGACAACAGGATTGTACGGAATTTTGGTATAGCCACCGTGATCTGGGGTATTATTGGGATGACCGTTGGCCTCATTGTAGCTATACAGTTGTATAGCCCGGCCATGAACATGGGTAACCAATACACCACCTTTGGCCGTATCCGGCCGCTACACACCAATGCAGTGATTTTTGCCTTTGTGGGCAATGCTATCTTTATGGGCGTTTATTATTCGCTGCAACGATTATTAAAAGCACGTATGTTTAGCGATGCGCTCAGCCGAATACATTTTTGGGGATGGCAGCTCATTATTTTATCGGCGGTTATAACCCTGCCCTTAGGGTTAACCACCTCGCACGAGTATGCCGAACTGGAGTGGCCTATTGATATCGCCATTACATTGATTTGGGTAGTATTTGGCATAAACATGTTCGGTACCATATTTAAACGCCGCGAACGGCATTTGTACGTGGCTATCTGGTTTTACATTGCCACCTTTGTTACCATAGCGGTGTTGCATATTGTAAATTCGTTCGAGTTGCCGGTATCAGCCTTTAAAAGCTACATGGTTTATGCAGGTGTACAGGATGCTCTGGTGCAGTGGTGGTATGGGCACAATGCGGTGGCGTTTTTCCTCACAACGCCTTACCTGGGCATGATGTATTACTTTTTGCCTAAAATGGCCAAAAGGCCCATCTATTCGTACAAATTAAGTATCCTTCACTTTTGGGCGCTGATATTTATTTATATCTGGGCCGGTCCGCATCATTTGCTGTACACTACTTTACCGGGCTGGGCACAATCATTAGGGGTTGCCTTTTCCATTATGCTGATAGCACCAAGCTGGGGCGGTATGATTAACGGTCTGTTAACGCTTAGGGGGGCCTGGGATAAGGTACGTGATGACGTGATCCTGAAATTTATGGTAGTAGGCCTTACAGCTTACGGTATGGCTACCTTTGAGGGCCCGATGCTTTCATTAAAACAGGTAAACGCAATAGGGCACTTTACCGATTGGATTATAGCGCACGTACACGTTGGTGCTTTAGGTTGGAATGGCTTTTTAACTTTTGCCATTCTATACTGGCTTATTCCCCGCATTTATAAAACCGAGCTCTTCTCTAAAAAACTCGCCTCGTTCCATTTTTGGATAGGTACTTTGGGTATCCTGTTTTATGCCGTGCCAATGTACTGGGCCGGGTTTACACAAGGTTTGATGCTTAAGGAATTTACGCCCGAGGGTATCCTGAAATATCCTGCGTTTTTAGAAACTACCATGCGCATATTGCCTATGCATGTAATGCGTTCGGTTGGTGGCGCCCTGTATCTGTTAGGAGTTATTGTAATGGCTTACAACTTATGCCGCACTGCCTTACAAGGCAAACTGGTGGCGAATGAACCGGCCCAGGCTATGCCGCTGCCTGTTTTAAGTAAAACCAACCAACAGGAAAAATGGCACAGGGCATTGGAGCGCAAGCCCATACAAATGATGATTGCCGCGCTGCTGGTAATACTTGTAGGTACTTTTATCGAGTTGATGCCAACATTAACCATATCGTCAAATATCCCAACCATAGCTGCGGTAAAGCCCTACACCCCACTTGAACTGCAGGGACGCGATATTTATATCAGGGAAGGGTGCTCAAATTGTCACTCGCAAACGGTTAGGCCTTTTCGCTCCGAAACAGAACGCTACGGCGAGTACAGCAAAGCCGGAGAGTTTGTGTACGATCACCCGTTTTTATGGGGCTCGAAGCGTACCGGTCCGGATCTGGCCCGCGAAGGCGGTAAATATGGTAACGCCTGGCACTACAATCACCTCATGGATCCGAGGCTGATGTCGCCGGGTAGTATTATGCCCAATTATGATTGGTTGTTAACTCAAAACCTTGATACGGCCACTACTGCCGCCAAAATAAAAGCCATGCGCACTCTTGGCGTTCCGTATCCCGAAGGTTATGAAAAAATGGCCAACACCGATCTGCAAAAGCAGGAAAAGGAAATTGCGGATAATCTGAACAACGATCATATCAAGGTTAAAAATAATAAAGAGATCATTGCGGTAATAGCCTATCTGCAACGTTTAGGCACCGATATCAAGGCAAATAAAACCGCTGCTAAATAATAAAGTCATGTTTAAGCAATTTACAGAGAACCTGTCTGGTGCCCAGGCGTACCTGCTGTTCTCGCTCGGAATCTTCCTTGTATTTTTTATAGTAGTGACCGTTATGCTTTTCAGATTGAGGAAACAACATGTTGACCACATGCGCGATTTGCCCCTGCACGACGGTAATGGCGAAACTTTTAATACCCGTAACTTATGAAATACCAGAGCCCGTTGATTTTAATTGTACTGATATTATCGGTACAGCCCGCCTTAGCCGCCGATGATAATTTAATTCCGGCTGACTTAATGAACGAGATAGGCTTTGGGGCTATTATCGTAATGCTTGTATTGTTTATTTTATCGATGCTGGTATTGCTTCGTGCGCTTAAAGCAGTTACAAGGATAACACTAAAAGCACAAGGATATACCGAAGAGCAGATCATTGCCGAATTGACACCAGTCAAAAAGGTTAAGAAACCCAAAGGCGAAACCTGGAACAAAATCCTGTCGTTAAGGCCACTATCTGAAGAAAATGAATTGATCATCGCGCATGATTATGACGGAATTCAGGAATTGGATAATCCTATACCCGGTTGGTTTATGTACCTGTTTTATATCACTATCATTTTTGCAGTGGGTTATATCTTAACTTATCATGTATTTGGCTTCGGGCAGTTACAATATGACGAATACAAAACCGAAATGGCCCAGGCCGATATCGCCAAACAACAATATCTGAGCAAGGCTGCCAATAGGGTTGATGAAAATACCGTAAAGCAGCTAAGCGATCCGGCTGTATTAAACTCGGGGCACGCAATATTTAAACAAAGTTGCGTTCCCTGTCACGGCGATCATGCACAGGGTGTGGTTGGGCCTAATCTTACCGACGATTACTGGCTGCACGGCGGCAAGATAAGCGATGTGTTTAAAACCATAAAGTATGGTGTGCCGGCTAAGGGAATGCCAACCTGGGAGAAGCAACTATCGCCTAAACAGATCGCGGATGTTGCCAACTACATCAAATCATTACATGGCACTAATCCAGCCGGTGCCAAGGAGCCCCAAGGCGAAAAAGAAACAGATGGTATTGCAGCAAAAGATAAAGCGATAGCTAAGATATAACCGATATGGAAGGCTTACTGGCAGGAAAGGAGAGTGGGAAAAGGCAATGGATGTACCCGCTGGTACGAAAGGGCAGGTTTTACAAATGGCGCAGTTGGTTAAGCTATTTTTACCTGTTGTTCTTTTTTAGCGGGCCGTTTTTACGGATCAATGGCAGGCCTTTGCTGTTGCTTAATGTAATAGACAGGCAGTTTGTATTATTGGGGCAGGTTTTCTGGCCGCAGGATATCTTCCTGTTTGTGCTGGCATCCTTGGTGTTTTTGGTTTGCGTGGTGATATTCACAATTGCGTTTGGCCGTATTTTTTGCGGGTGGATCTGTCCGCAAACCATTTTTATGGAAATGGTTTTTCGGAAGGTAGAGATTTGGATAGAAGGGGATGCACCCAAGCGCAAAAAGCTTGACGCCGCCGGCTGGAATAAGGAAAAAATCATTAAAAAAGTAAGCAAGCACGTTATATTTATTTTAATCTCGTTCCTCATCGCCAACACTTTTCTCGCTTATATCATTGGCAGCGAAAGTTTAATTAGCATTATTACCGAACCCGTTACTGCTCATTGGGTGGGGTTTATTAGTATTTGGGTGTTTACCGCCGTGTTTTACCTGGTTTACAGTAGGGTACGTGAATTGGTTTGTATACTCATATGCCCGTATGGCCGGTTGCAGAGTGTTTTGATAGATCAGCATACGCTTGTAGTTGCTTATGATGAAGTACGCGGCGAGCCACGGGGAAGGCTTAGCAGGGAGGCTGATCCTTTTAACCTGAAGGGCGATTGCGTAGACTGCAACCTGTGCGTAGCCGTTTGCCCAACCGGTATTGATATTCGGAAGGGAACACAGATTGAATGCATTAATTGCACGGCCTGTATTGACGCATGCAACCAGGTGATGGATAAAATACACAAGCCCCGTAACCTGATTGGCTACTTTTCGGAAAACATGATCCGCCTGAAAGAGAAGCCAACTTTTACCGGACGGATGATGGCTTACACAGCGGTGATAACAGTTTTAATAGCCGTTTTAAGCTATTTTATTCTTAGCAGGACAGATATGGATCTTACCGTAATGCGCAGTGCCGGGATGCTGTACCAGCAACAGCCCAACGGTTACATTAGCAATATTTATAACGCCGAGATCATCAATAAAACCGATAAAGAGAAAACAGTAACCATCTTGGCAGATGATCCGTCGGTTAAAATAAAATATATACAGGCACCGGATGTTATCGGTAAAGGGGCAACAGAAAAAGTTGTGTTTTTTATTATGCTCCCGGCGTCGCACATTCATGCCGCCAAAACTAAAATCCGCTTAAAGCTGGTAGTTAGCTGCCAGGTGATCCAGACAGTAAGTACCAACTTTATAGGACCCGTAAATGATTAAGCAAATGAATTGGGGAAAAGGAATTATAATGGGAATGGCGATATTTATGCTGTTCATCCTGAGCATGTGTATTTATATGTTCAATGTACCGGTTGACGACTACGACCACCAGTACTATGAAAAAGGAATGAGCTTTAACAAAGATCATAACCGCGAAGAGCAGGTAATTAAAGATCATGCCGAGCCGGTAATAACGCAGCAGGGCGATCGGCTCAGCATCGCTTTTAGCATGCCTGCAACCGGCCGGATAAGTTTTATGAGACCTTCAGATAAAACGCAGGACAAAGCATTTCAATTTAATAATGGTGCAGGCAAAACTGCAAGTATCAGTTTGAAAGATATGGCCAAGGGCCCCTGGCAATTAATACTGGAGTGGGAGAGTTGCCATAAAGCTTACCTGTATCATAAGGAGGTATTTATAAAATGAGCAACAACCAGATAGCTTTTTTTATCGGCCTGTTTGGCAGTGTACATTGCATAGGCATGTGCGGGCCGCTGGCTTTTGCTGTACCGGTTTCGCAAAACCGATGGTGGTATGTTATAACTGATAAATTGCAGTATAACACCGGCAGGGTAATTACCTATACATTTTTAGGGTTGCTTATTGGCTTTGCCGGGAAACAACTATGGCTTTACGGTTTACAGCAGGGCATAAGCTTGTTAAGCGGTATATTGATCATTATGGCCGGCTTTTCGCGCTTATTTAAACTACGGTTGGCCGGGATGACATTTATCCCCCGCTTATTACAACCAGTTAACAAACTATTGTACTACGCGTTGCAGCATCGTGCCGGGCATTTGGTAGTTGGGTTGCTTAATGGCTTTTTGCCTTGCGGCTTTGTTTACCTGGCATTGGTTGGGGCAATTAATACTTCATCGCCTGTCAACGCTGCCGGTTATATGTTTTGGTTTGGTGCGGGCACATTTCCTTTGATGCTGGCTGCAACCATTAGTTCGGGCTTTGCAGGGCCTGTTGTTAGGCGACGTATAAACAGGGCGGTGCCTTACCTGATGGTGTGCCTTGGTTTTTGGTTTGTTTTGAGGGGATTGAATTTGGATATTCCATACCTAAGCCCGGCTAAACAATCATCGGCTGTTGGTATTTGCCGATAGGTTTAAGTAAGCAGGCGCTAAGAAAGCCTTATTCTTAGCGCCTGCTGCGAAAAAAACTGTTTGATATGTTGACCGATGATACGTATGTACTATATCGCCATACTAAACAGCTGTGTTGCCGGTTTATTGGCCCAAAGCCGGGCGTCGAGCGCCATGCAAATGTTTCGTAAAAAGTTTTTGCCCGCGGGTGTTACTTTTAATCCCCACGAATTAAGTTCTATCAACCCATCATCGGCCAGCAACTGTAACCTTTCAATCCCATCTAATAATGCTTCACATGGCTGAGCATGATGATTCCAAATGGTTTGGCCTTTGCACATGATCTCCTGGATATGCCTGCGGATAATGATATCATCCTTGGTTAACAGGTGACCTTTAAAAACAGGTAGTTCGCCGTTTTTTACCAGTTCAAGGTATTCTTCAACAGATTTTACATTTTGGGCAAAAGCATATCGCGAATCGCTGATAGAGGATACTCCCAAGCCAACCAGCAATTGCGTATGCTGATGTGTATAACCCATAAAATTGCGATGGAGTTTGCCTGCCTGTTCAGCCAATATTAATTCGTCGCCGGGTAAAGCGAAATGATCCATACCCACTTCCTGATAGCCGTACTGTTTTAGCAGTGCGCGGCCAACATCATACAGTTTAGTTTTAAGTTTTGCATCCGGCAAATCATGTTCTGTAAAGCGGCGCTGGCCCGGTTTTAACCATGGCACGTGGGCATAGCTATAAAAAGCTATCCTATCGGGTTTTAATGCGGCTACTTCCTGCAGGGTTGTAGCCAGGCCGGCTAAGGTTTGCAGCGGTAAACCATATATCAGATCATAATTGATGGATGTATAACCTATACGCCTTGCCTGCCCGGTAACCGTACGCACCTGATCAATACTTTGCTGGCGGTTAATGATAAACTGAACCTTAGGGTCGAAATCCTGGATGCCAAGACTTAGCCGCCTGAAACCAAGATCATACAAAACCTGCAAATGGTTAACGGTGGTATTGGCCGGATGCGCTTCAAAGCTGAAAGATGCATCCGGGTGTATTTCTGCATGCAGCAGGATAGCACTAATAAGTGCTTTTAAATTTGCCGGACTAAAAAAAGTAGGCGTACCTCCACCCAGGTGTATCTCCCTGATCACAGGCTTCTTGCCAAAAATATTTTTGTACATGGCCCACTCCAGCAATAAGGCTTTAATATAAGGCTCCTCAACCCTGTGGTTTTTGGTGATCCGGGTATTGCAGCCGCAATAGGTGCAAAGGTTTTCGCAAAAAGGTAAATGAATGTAAATGCTTATACCTTCCTGTGTATTGCTCTCGCAAAATGAACAGTTTACAGTTTTTATCCATTCTTCTTTAGTAAAAGCCCCGGTATCCCAATAAGGCATAGTTGGGTAGCTGGTGTACCGGGGAGCAGCCACATTATATTTAGCTGTTAGTGATGGTTCCATAAAATTAAATTTTAATTTCAGTAGGCAGGTCAACGCGGCAGCTGTTAGCGCATGCACAATTATTGCCCGCGTATTTATTTATTTGCCATTGATCCAGGTTGCGGATGGTTTTGTCTGCAATTTCCTGCAAGGCTTCTTTGGTTAGATATGCCTGGTGCGGCGTAACCAAAACATTGGGATAGTTTAATAAACTGTGTAGCATGGGGTCTTTAACGGCATCGTTTTCATGATCTTCAAAAAACAAGCCTTTTTCAAATTCATAAACATCAAGGCCCAGATAACCTATTTTGCCACTCTTTAATGCGGCTATGGCATCGGTTGTTCTGATGAGTGCCCCGCGGGAGGTATTAATCAGCATCACACCATTTTTCATCTGGCTGATGGTTTGGTTTTTGATAAGATGTTTTGTGGCCGCTGTAAGCGGTAAATGAAGAGATATAATATCGGCATTAGCCAATAGTTCTTCTAAAGTTACCGGTGTAATATGTTCAACATCGGCCGAAAATGCGGGGTCGTAAGCTATTACGTTGCAGCTAAGTCCGTTAAATATCTTTGCCGCAGCTTTGCCTGTATTGCCCAAACCTATCAGTCCAACAGTTTTGCCGGCAAAATTAAAACCAATCAGTTCATCGTTCCTGAAATCGAAATAATGACTGTGTTTATCTGCCCTGATAATCTGCCTGTTTAGCGCAAAGGCCAGCGCTACCGCATGTTCGGCAATGGCCTGAGGCGAATAGGAGGGGATATTTGCAATGTTGATGCCGTATGTAGCGGCAATCTGTTTATCGATATGATCGGTACCGGTTGATCGGGTTATGATAAGTTTTACACCATAATTCGCAAGTTGTTTAATTACCGCTGCCGATACATCATCGTTGGTGAAAACAATTACTGCGTCTTTTCCCTCTGCAAATACGGCTGTATCGATGCTGAGGGCATTGGATATTAAGGTGATGTCGTGTTTCTTTTGATTGGCTTTTGCCAAAAACTCCTTTTCAAAAGGCTTTATACTGTAGGCTACCGCTTTCATTTGCAATAATATTAATGTAACAAAGTTAGCCCGGGTGCCAGGCTTGCCGAATGAGGCTCATCAATCCGAAATGTGATGTTTATCAGTTTCTCATTTTTGAAAGCCGGGCAGGATCTAAAATTGTAATCACACTGCCTTTTTTATCAATCAATCCCTCATCTTTAAAATCAGACAGTGTTCTGCTCACCGTTTCGGTAGCCATCCCGGCCATAGCTGCAAGATCTTCCCTCGAGATCTTAAAACTTTCGGCGTTGCAGGTATATTGCCTGTTAAGGCGCAACATAGCTTCGGCCATTCTTTTCCGTACCGAATGGTAGGCCAATTGTAATAGCTGTTCTTCTTTTTCGCGGATGTTGTTGGCCAATACCCTGATAAATTCCCTCGCAACGTCAGGGTATAAATTAAGCAGTTCATCCAACTGATCTTTCGGGATCAGGCAAAGCAAGCTATCTTCAAGCGCGGTAGCCGTTTCGCTGTATGTTTCGTTAGATAAAAATGAATGGACGCCGATATACTCTTCGCTTGTGTAAATTCCGGTCATCAGCTCGCGGCCGTCTTCGGCCATTTTGGTGCTTTTAATACGGCCCTTCACAACCAGGTAAAGACCATTCCCCTTATCGCCCTCGTAATACAATACCTGATTTTTTTTTAACTGCCGGGTTTTGCGTTCGTCAATTACCCGCTTTAGCTCGGTAAGCCCTTTGTTTTTAGTAAGCAATAAATTCAAATTATCAAGCGATTTGCTGTAGAAGGATTGCTGCGCCTCCCTTTTTTTTAACCTGCTTTCAACGGCATTCAGTAATTCCATGTCGTCAAATGGTTTGGTAAGGTAATCGTCGGCTCCCATTTCCATGCCTTTTCGTAAGTCAATGCGCTCGGCTTTCGCGGTTAGAAATATAAAAGGGATTGTTGCCGTAACAGGGTTTTTATTCAACATATACAATACACCGTATCCGTCAAGCTCGGGCATCATTATATCACACAAAATAACATCAGGAATGTTATTTATAGCCAGTTCAACCCCTACACGGCCATTGGCGGCTTCAAATACTTTGTAGCCGGCAAGCTCAAGTATTTCAACTACGTTTTCGCGGATGTCGTTATTATCTTCAATAATCAAAACTTTTTTGCTCATTGTTCGGGAAATGAAATAGTGAATAAAGTGCCTTTATTAATACTGCTTTTAAAAGTTACGTTGCCGTTCATGAGGCGCACGTAGCGGGCTACTATATGGAGGCCTAAACCGGTACCTGGAATATTACCGGTGTTATGCGCTCTGAAAAAAGCCCCGAACAGATGTTTTTGATCTGTGTCGGGAATACCTATACCGTTATCTTTAACAGTGATGGTGCATCCGCTTTTGCTTAACTCAGTATTAAACTCGATAAAAGTGTTCTCGCCCGAGTATTTGATGGCATTGGCAATGAGGTTGATGATGCAGTTTTTTAATAGGTTTAGGTCCAGGTTAACCTTGCTGTTGCTGCCGGTGTGCAGGTATATAATATTTTGATCTTTCTTGGCAATCAGCTGCATTTCTTCAGTTATTTCTTCGGCCAGTTTAACGAGGTCAAAAACTGTTGGAGAGGGCTCAACACGCCCGGCCTCCAGTTTTTCGTGCGATAGGAAATCATTAAGGATAGTGGTAAGATTGCCTACAGCATTTTTAATTTTACCCACATGTTTGCTGATATTTTTGGTTTGCGATTGCCCGGCATATTTTTCAATAAGCGAGGCAGAAAGCTGTACCGCGCTCAATGGCGTGCGAAATTCGTGCGAAGCCATTGATACAAAACGACTTTTTAATTGCCCCAGTTCTTTTTCTTTTTCGAGCGAGATACTTACCTCGTCTTTAGCTTTCTCAAGCTCTTTAACCGATAGCATGAGCGATTGGGTGCGCTCTTCCACTTCATCTTCTAAGTGGGCCGCATACTCTTTCAGCTGGTCTTCAGCTTCTTTTTCACGGCTTAGATCGTGTATAAAGCCGGTATATATTATACGCCCGGAATATTTTACTTCGTTAACTGCAAGGCGAAACGGAAAAAGGGTCCCGTCTTTTCGCAAACCGGTTACTTCACGGCCAATGCCGACGATATGTCTGCGACCGGTTTGCTGATATCTCCTGATGTATTCGTCATGTTGTTCCCGATCAGGCGGGGGCATTAATATAGATACGTTTTTACCGGTCACTTCGGCGGGCGAGTATTGAAACAGCTTGCATGCCGAGGGGTTGATCGATTCGATCAGTCCGCGGTGGTCGATAGTGATAATTCCATCGATAGCGTTTTCAATAATAGCGTTCAACAATGCCGCGCTTTCCATATAAACCCGGGATGATTTTTAAGTGGCAAACAAATATCAGCTCCTATTGGCAAACGGGGCATAACGATATTCAGTTTAAAAAATGATATTGATCATTTTTTAAACCAGGTTTTTGATTAAATGAAATTTGCTTTATGTAAAAAAGCCCGGCCGTAGTTGCCAGGCTTTTCCTGATTATATCTACCGATGATAGCCTGTTAAAAAAAGGTCGGCATATTCCGGCTTTACCGCAAACTGCTGCATCTGTGCCATAAAAATTTCATTCACCTCTCGGGCCTTATACCTGCAGTGATAAGCCGACGAACAATGGTGATAAGGGTAGTAACCATTTCTTCCCTTCGCGTTTCTGCAAAATATTCTGCTGCATTTAGAGCAACGAATAAAGCATTTAAACAGCAATAATTCAGGAGAGCTAATCTGCCTGTACCTCGGGGTTAGCCTATCAGGTAAAGTAAATTTTTGTTATAAAATGAGATGAACTTCCGTCCCAATGCTACGGTCATTGACTATAACGCTGCTGCAAATCCGATATCGCATCAAATTCATCACCGACCTTCGTTATCAGGCTTTCAAATACTTTAAAGTATTGAGCATAGATCCGGTGATTTTCGGCGTTGGGTAAATAAGTTTGATGCATGGATACCGTTTTGGAAGCTTCCTCCAAAGAAGGATAAAGGCCCATCTCGGTTGCGCTTAACAGAAATGCGCCTTTGCCAATGCTATCGGCATGGCTCAATGTGCTAACCGGCTTGTTAAATATATCGGCAATTATCTGGGTGCAAAACGGTATAGATGCAAAACTGCCGTTAATAGAGAGGCTCTCGATGTGACGGTGTTGCTCTAATGTGCGGCCAATGCTGTACATCTCAAATAAGATACCCTCTATCGTGGCACGTATAAAATGCTTGCGCTCGTGCCGGATATTGACGCCAAAATAGCACCCTCTCGAATTTGGGTTCCAGATAGGTGCCCGTTCGCCATGTAAAAATGGGAGGAAGATTAGCCCGCCCGAGCCAACTTCAACACCGGCGGCTTCCTCTATCAGCATATCCATCGACTGGTCAATATCAAAAGCTTCCTGAAAATCACCGAATTGCTTTGCAAACCAATTGAATATCACACCGCCATTGCTTGTGGGGCCGCCAGTGATGATATGTTTCTCGGTAAGCAGGTAATTGAAAATTTGTTGTTTGGGATCTTCTATTATTTTATCGCCGATGATCCGGAAGGCGCCGCTGTCTTCAATAGTAATGGTAGCCATACTGTTTTCCCATACACCGGCACCGAGGGTGGCAAGGCAACCATCACTTGATCCGATCAGGATTTTAACTGTTGGCAGCAATTTTAAAACCCTTTGATATTCCTTTTTTAGTGTTACGCCCGAGTAGAAAACCGGGTGCAGATCCGGAAGTTCCCCGGGAGTGATCCCAGCAAATTCCAATGCAGCTTCATCCCAGGTTAAATTGTGGATGTTCATCAGCCCGGTTGCAGAGGCAATACTGTAATCTATTACGCAGGCACCTGTAAGTTGTTGAATTATATAGGTTTTTATAGGCATGAATTTCTTTGCCATCCTGAATTTTTCAGGTTCGTGATTTTTCATCCATGCAATTTTTATCAACGATGACATGGGGTGGATGGGGGTTCCGGTAGCTTTATAAATTTCCTCGCCCAGACTGCTTTTTTTAAGATCAGCAGCTTCTTTTTTACCCCGGTTATCAGCCCAGGTAATCGCGTTGCCTAATGGTATGCCGTCTTTATCCACTGCCAGTAAACTATGCATAGATGAGCCGAAGCAAATACAGGTTACCGTATATTTTTTAGGATAGATTTTTTCAATAAGCAGGTTTTTCAGAATATAGAGCATGGTAATAAACATCTGCTCCGGGTCCTGCTCGCTATGATCGGGCTGCTCGTGAAAGGTAGGGTAGTGCCCCTTTGAAGAACTGATTAAATTACCGGAAAGATCAAAGGCAAAGACCCGTACAGCAGCCGTGCCCATTTCTATAATGATGATACAATTCATGATGTATGCTGATAATCTGGTGTTTTATTTTTTCTGAATTCGCTCGGGGTATACCCTGTAAGTTTTTTAAAGGTTGTAGAGAAGTGCTGTGACGAATAAAAGCCGGTGCTGAGTGCTATGTCGGTAACATTCAACTCGGTTTTTTTAAGCAGCTTGGTAGCCTCGGTTATCCTGATGTTGATTAAGTAATTCAATGGCGAAAACCCGGAGTAGCTTTTTACTTTTTCGGTAAAGGCGGTAGTTCCCATCCCGGTGAGTGCTGCCATTTCTTCCACCGTCCATTGGTGGGCAAGGTTTTGCCGCAAGGTTTGTTCAAGCTTCAGGAATGTTTGGGGGAAATCTCTCCTGGAATTTTTTTGCCTGATCAATTGCCTGCCGATCAGTACAAAAAGTTCATCAAGCAACTGGTTTACGCGGGTGTAAAAGCCAACCTCCTCGTTTTGCAATTCCAGTTGTAAATTGTGCATTAATACCTGCGCTTCTTTCAATTTTAAAACGAGATTTTGCTTATTTACAAGCAAAATCTGGTTAATGGATAATTTTTCTTTTTTGGTAAACCCGCTCCATCTTCCCAGTAAAAGCTTTCCGGAATCTTCTGTTGAAATCTTTATCCCGAATAACACACCGATATTTAATATCCCGCTTTCACCACCGATGCGTTGCCCTGGTAATATTACTGCAAAATCACCCGGATACAAGGTATGTTGTTGCGAATCAATCATCCAGGTAAATTTCCCCTCCAAAATATAATACATGCAAATGCAGTCCGTAACGTTGCTGTTGAAGGAGTTGAGTTGGATAGTATTATTCTTTCTGTGGGCAAACTCCAGAATATGCGGAAAATGCACAAGTTCTTTAGATATGCCCTGCCGAAGTATCAGTTGATTCATCCAGGATTATAATTGGTATGCGTTGCTGCAATCTCCGTACCGCAACAGATGCAGGATAACCAAAGGAATATCCATGTAAAGCAAGTTTACATAATATAAAACTAAGATTTGTATAAAAACCAACGCTGTTTTTTAATGGTATTTTCCTGTTTTAATATTATGATACTTTGTATGCATTCATAACCAATTATAATAATAACCAAAGCCGCTAATTCCCTAAATAGTGTGCTCATTAAAATTTATCATGAAAAAGTGGATTCCTTTTTTTCGCTTTGCGGGCATTGTATTACTGCATTGTTGTTTGTTTTTTAATAGCACGTTTGCGCAACAAATTTCAAGGGATGAATTGATCTTCCTTACTCCGGAGTGGAAGGGCGAACGCTTTGCCGATGGCCGTCCTAAAGTGCCTGATGGTATTCTGGCCCGGATGAAGCTTGTTAGTATTGAAGAAGCCTGGGCCGTTTTAAAAAACGCTGGCTACGGCTACCAGTTAACCGAGAACTGGCTGGTTATAAATCCGGATAGCGTTTTAGTAGGCCGCGCCGTAACTGCTGTTTTCATGCCCGCCCGCCCAGATGTATGGAAGGCAATTGATGACAGGGGCAAAACCCAGGGGAAAAAAGGGCAAAACACCTGGCCTGTGGATTTGCTGGTGAAAGGTGATGTATATGTGGCCGATCAGTTTGGCGCACACAAAAACGGACCTACTATTGGCGACAATGTGGGCAATGCCATCTACGCGAAAACCGGCAACGGCATAGTTTATAATGGTGCTGTACGAGACCTGCGCGGACTAAAAGAGATTGGTGGCTTTACATCCTTTGTAGAAAGCTACGACCCATCGTACCATAACCCTCCCGGCGATCTGAATACCATGATTATCGGCATCAATCAGCCTACCAGGATAAAGCAGGCTACCGTAATGCCAGGAGATGTGGTTTTGGGCGAGAATGGGGTAGTGATATTTATTCCGCCGCACCTGGCCGAGAAGGTAGTAACCACCTCCGAAATAGTGAGGTTAAGGGACATGTTTGGCCACCTGCGCTTAAAGGAAGGCAAATACACAGCCGGGCAAATAGATGCCCGCTGGAGCACCGATATCGAAAAGGATTTTTCGGCATGGCTCAACGCGCATATCAATGAATTGCCGGTACCCAAAGAGCAGGTCCAAAATATCCTGAAAAACCGAACCTGGTAAATAAATCTATCTAAATAAAAAGTATGTCAAACTATCAAAACAGGCGCAGCTTTCTATCGAAAACTGTTTTAGCCGGTGCTGCTGTACTGGCCGCACCCTTAAATAAAACATTTGGACAAGGGCTGATAGATGCCAAAGAGCGTACCCCGCAGGCATCATCCCCGTCCGATCTTAAAATTACCGAAGTTAAGTGTGCCTATGCGGGCGGCGGGCTTTTTGTAAAAATATATACCAACCAGGGTATCTGGGGCTCGGGTGAGGGGGTTGATGCCATAGCGGGAACTTATTACCTGGTTAAACGCCTGGAGTGGATGCTGAAAGGCCGGAGTCCCTTAAATCCCAACAGGATAGCTGAGGAGATAAGGAAAGCCAACTTTTTCGCCGGGGCGCAATCCGGGATGTTTGTTGCGGTGCTTACAGCAGTGGAAGCAGCCCTGTGGGATTTGACAGGCAAGGCTTTGGGCTTGCCTGTATACCAGTTATTAGGAGGTAAATTTCGCGATAAATGTCGTGTTTACTGCGATACGGAACTATACACTGCCACAAACCCGGTGCCCGAAGATTATGCCAAAGCAGCCCGCGGCGCGGTTAACCGCGGATATACAGCTGTGAAATTTGATATTGACGATGCCCGCGACCCGAATAAGTTTGACCGCTATAACTGGACTGCCAGCAACGCCGAGCTCGACAGAATGTATAATGCCATAGCTGCCGTTAGGAAGGAGGTTGGGCCGAATATTGATATCTGTGTGGATATGCATGGCCGTTATGATGCCACAACCGGTCGCAGGGTTGCAAAAATGATGGAGCCCCTTAATTTGATGTGGCTGGAGGAACCTATTCCTGCGGATAATATTGATGTGTATAAAACAATAACCCAGGAAACAAGCACGCCTATTTGCGCCGGCGAGAATTTTTACCTGGCCTATGGCTATACCAGGCTGCTTTCGGAAGCTGGCATTGATATTGTAATGCCCGATCTTCAAAAATGTGGTGGGCTGGGTGAGGGGCAACGGATAGCCAACCTTGCCAACTTATACTACGTGCCGTTTTCGCCGCACATGGTAGGGTCCTTTCTTGGCGCGATGGCAACTGCGCACGTTTGTGCCTCAGTACCCAATTTCCATATCCTGGAGTGGCAGACATTGAGTGACACCGAGCCAAAATGGAAGGAAATAGTGCAATATGACAAGCCTTTTATCGAGAAAGGCTTCCTGGTGCTGTCTGATAAGCCTGGTGTGGGTGTTGAGATTAACGAGGAAGGGCTGAAGAAGTATGCAATGCCCGGAGTTCCATTTTTCGCCTGATCAACGCGGTATGAAAACTTTTTATAAAGTGACCACAACCCTAACCGTTGCCGCGCTTGTTGCCGTATTGATCATGATTTCTAAGGGTTTGGAGCATGCCGGGCCGTATGTGCTTACGTTTTTTGTACTGCTTGCCATAAGTCTTTGCGCTTCGCCAAAAACCAAAAGCTTTGCATATACAACGCTGATTTTTGGAGCAGCCGCCATGGCGCTTTACTATCCTGCGTTTTTTATCAGTTACGGCAATTTTAAATATGCCACGCTTATTATTCCGCTTATCCAACTCATTATGTTTGGGATGGGCACTTCTATGCATTATCACGATTTTCTCGGCGTTTTAAAATCGCCCGGGGGAATAATTATAGGGGTGGTGAGCCATTTTATCATTATGCCTTTACTGGGCTTCAGCATAGCTACACTTAGTGTGAAATTAACCGCAATGCCTGCCGAAATAGCAGCCGGTATTGTACTGATAGGCTGCTGCCCCAATGGTATGGCATCTAATGTGATATCCTATCTGGCTAAGGCAAATCTGGCTTTATCGGTTACTATAACCAGTATTTCCACGCTGCTTTCTCCGTTATTAACGCCGTTTTTAATGAATTTACTCGCCGGTCCGCTTATTAAAATAGATCCCTGGGCTATGGTAACAGATATCTTTAAAATGGTGATGATCCCTATTGCTTTAGGCGTGGTGTTTTCTTCGGTAGCTAAAGAACGTAGTGGTTGGCTAAAAAGGATAATGCCTTTTATTTCTATGGGCGGTATCATTGGCATTATCATTATTATAACTGCCGCGGGCCGGGACAGCCTGCTTAAAGTTGGCCTGCTGCTGGCTGTATTGGTATTGCTGCATAATATAGGCGGTTATTTACTGGGCTTTTGGTCGGCAAAGGCGTTGGGGATGGAAGAGCGTGACTGCCGTACCATTGCCATAGAGGTTGGAATGCAAAACGGTGGTATGGCCGCAGGTCTTGCCAAAGGCATGGGAAAAATTGCTACGCTGGGCCTGGCACCGGTTATCTTTTCAACTTTTATGAATATCACCGGCTCGTTATTGGCCTCGTACTGGCATAAAAAAAAGCCGGCACCCGGCCCAACGGCTGCTTCGCAAAACACAACTGAGCGTTGATGCAGCGCGGGTTTTTGCCACAAGCTTTTGTGTAAAAATCAACACTGTGTTTTTTTGGAAGACAAAGCAATTTGGTTTAGCATTCTTTGTACATAACCAAGTAACCTATTTGTTACATTTTTTAATAAACGAGTAACTACCGCACAAACGCAGGTAGCGCAAAATGGCTATGCATATATTTAAAACCACCAACAAAGTTATTGTAAAACATAACGGCCTGCTTTACAGTTCTCCGGATTGGAACTGGGATAGTTTTATAAATCGCGAAGCATTGTACAGCGAGGTTTTAAAAGATCTCCAAAACATTACGGCCAACCCTTTGCTGGCTCACGATCTGGAACACATAAGCACACCTATTGGTAGCCAGGAGATCTGGGCGTCGGGCGTAACCTATCTACGCAGTAAGGACGCCCGAATGGAAGAATCCAAAGATGCCGGCGGCGGCGATTTTTATGCAAGGGTTTACAGTGCCGAACGCCCTGAGATATTTTTCAAGTCTTCGGCCTCCCGAGCCGTGGGACCTGGCGGTAATGTTCGCATCCGGAAAGATTCGAAATGGAACGTTCCCGAGCCGGAGTTGGTGTTATTCATTTGCAGCGGGGGCACCATTGAAGGATATATGATAGGTAACGACATGTCATCAAGAGATATAGAAGGAGAAAACCCGTTATACCTTCCCCAGGCTAAATCATACGATGGCTCGGCAGCGATTGGCCCATGTCTTTATGTACCGGATACGGCTATTTCGCCTGACACCGAAATTCAAATTGAAATAAGAAGAGGGGACGATAAGGTGTTTGCTGAAGCGATTTTGATCAACAGGATGAAGCGTACCCACCACGAACTTGCCAATTACCTTTTTATGGAGATGTCATTCCCTGCGGGTGCATATCTAATGACCGGTACCGGCATAGTTCCGCCTGATTCCTTCACACTTAACTACGGCGATGTGATAGACATTTCCATAAGTAACATAGGTACACTTACAAACCAGGTGGGCAGGTAATTGCAACACAGCAACAAAATAAATTAAATATAAAAAAATATAAAATGTCACAGTTCAGAAGTGCCGATTGGTTTGGAAAAACAGGTAAAATGGGGTTTTTATACAGGAGCTGGATGAAAAATCAGGGCATGCCGACCGATCTTTTCGACGGCCGACCTGTTATCGGAATCTGCAATACATGGTCGGAGCTAACGCCTTGTAATGCACATTTGCGCGATCTTGCGGAATCTGTTAAACGCGGAGTTTATGAGGCCGGCGGTTTTCCCGTGGAATTTCCGATTATGAGTTTAGGTGAAACTTTGCTTAAACCTACAGCTATGCTTTTCCGCAACCTGGCCAGTATGGATGCCGAGGAATCGATACGCGGCAACCCGATAGATGGGGTTGTGCTGCTAACCGGATGCGACAAAACCACACCATCAACCTTGATGGGGGCCGCAAGCGTAGGCTTGCCCACTATCGTGGTTCCGGGTGGTCCGATGCTGAATGGTAAGTACCGGGGCGCTGATATCGGATCGGGTACGATAGTATGGCAGTTGACTGATGACCTCAAAATCGGTAAAATAACTAACGACGAATATCTTGCTGCAGAAAGCTGCATGTCGAGAAGCGCGGGGCATTGTATGACCATGGGTACGGCTTCTACAATGGCTTGCATGGTCGAGTCGTTGGGGATGTGTCTTTCGCAGGCCGCGGCCACCCCGGCGGTTGATTCAAGGAAAAAAGTATTGGCGCAGCTATCAGGCAGGCGTATTGTTGAAATGGTAAAGGAGGGATTAACGATATCGAAAATACTTACCCGTGCCGCCTTCGAAAACGCTATCAAAGTAAACGCGGCAATAGGAGGTTCCACCAATTTCATTATCCATCTTACAGCAATTGCCGGGCGTATCGGCGTAGACCTAAGCCTGGATGATTTCGACAGGCTGGGTAGCAAAATACCCTTGTTGCTCAACCTGATGCCTTCGGGAAAATACCTGATGGAAGATTTTTACTATGCAGGAGGGATGCCGGTTATTTTGAAGGAACTAAGCAGTGAACTGGACATGGATGCAATAACTGTAACCGGTAAATCGCATGCAGAAAATATAAAAGATGACGGGATTTGCTATAACAATGAGGTTATTGCAGGCTACCATAGCCCAATTATCCCCGAAGGGGGAATAGCCGTTTTAAAAGGGAACCTTGCCGTTAACGGTGCGGTTATCAAACCTTCGGCAGCCACACCGTCGCTGATGCAGCATACCGGCAGGGCCGTGGTTTTTGAAACTATTGAAGATTACCACGCAAGGGTTGACGAACCTGGGCTTGATATTGACGAAACCTGTGTAATGGTATTAAAAAACGTTGGCCCGGTAGGGTATCCCGGCATGCCTGAAGTTGGTAACATGGTACTGCCCAAAAAGCTGTTGGATAAAGGGATCACAGATATGGTAAGGATCTCGGACGGACGCATGAGCGGTACTGCCTACGGCACAGTTGTGCTTCATGTGTCGCCAGAATCGGCCGTTGGCGGTAACCTGGCACTTGTGGAAAACGGGGACCTGATACGCCTTGATGTACCCGCACGAAGGATAGACCTGCTTGTAGATGAGGCTGAACTGGAAAAACGGAGGCAGTTATGGAAACAACCTGCTTATCATACCGACAGGGGTTATGTATCCATGTACCAGCGCCACGTGCAACAAGCCGATAAGGGGGCAGATCTCGATTTCCTGGTAGGGAACTCCGGATCTGTTGTAACACGCGATTCGCATTAAATCAAGCTGATAACGATGACAATACTTGTATTGATCCTTTGTATTTTACTGCTTGTTGCGCTGATAACGTGGGTAAAGGTGAATGCTTTCCTCGCCTTTATCATTGTGGCATTGGTGGCAGGCTGTTGCTTCGGTATGCCTTTTACAATGGTTATTGCGTCAATAAACAAAGGACTGGGCGATACTTTAGGATCGGTAGCAATCATTATTGTACTGGGAGCTATGTTGGGTAAACTGGTTGCCGAAAGCGGTGCCGCGCAGCGCATAGCCCATTTTATGCATGATTTGTTTGGTGCCCGGTATGTAAGCTACGCCATGGCCCTAACGGGTTTTATTGTAGGTATTCCTTTGTATTATAACGTAGGTTTCATATTGTTAGTGCCCATTATTTTTTCGGTTGCTTACAGTTACCGTTTGCCATTGCTGTATGTTGGAATGCCCATGCTTACAGCTTTATCGGTAATGCATGGTTTTTTACCGCCGCATCCTTCGCCGATGACACTCATCAGCGTTTTTCACGCAGATGTAATAAAAACATTTGGTTACGGGCTTATCATTGCTATTCCCGCTATAATAATTGCGGGGCCGATATTTTCGGCTACCCTAAAAAAAGTAGGCCCTAACGTTTTTCAATTTGCCAATAGTCTGGTAAGCCTGCCTGCCGATGAGCTACCGGGTATTTTTAACAGCATATTCTCATCCCTTTTGCCTGTGGTACTGATTGGCGTGGCCTATTTGCTGCCTGTGCTTTTTGGTGAAGCGCATTTTGTGAAAAATGTGGCCTCATGGCTTGCAGAGCCAATTATTGCCATGTTGGTAACCATCATTATAAGCACCTATACGCTTGGGTTGCGTAAAGGCAAACCACTGGCAAAAATAATGGATGGCTACGTGTGTGCGGTAAAAGATATAGCCATGGTGTTGCTCATTATTGGCAGCGCGGGCGCGTTAAAGCAGGTATTTGTAGATGGCCATTTAAGTGATGCCCTTGCCGGCATGCTGATGAATAGCACTATACATCCCTTATTACTTGCCTGGCTTGCCACGGCTTGTTTACGGCTTTGCCTCGGCTCGGCCACGGTTGCGGGTATAACTGCCGCGGGAGTGTTATTCCCGATAGCTCATCATGCCGCCATTAACACCAATCTGCTGGTGCTGGCCATAGGGGCGGGAAGCCTGTTTGGCTCACACGTAAACGATACGGCTTTCTGGCTATGTAAAGAATATTTCAGGTTATCAGTAAAGCAAACGCTCGGCTCCTGGACTGTGATGGAAAGCCTGGTAGCTGTAATAGGGCTTGCGGGTGTTTTGCTGTTAGATTTTTGCTTTAAATAGATTATACCTACTAAATGTATATAAACCAATTTCAAACCCCAAAACCTGCGTAAACATGAAGAAAAAACTATACTAAAATCAAAAAAACGGCAGTAAAACGCTGCTTGGAACAAGCTCTTTCTCCATTACCAATTATTGAGAAGGTAGTTGAATTAAGATTAACCAATTGAATTAAACCTAAAATCATGGAAAAAAGAATCAAAGCATCTGGGATGATGCTGTCCATTGTAATAAGTGTTCTTTTTACACTTATGTGCGCAGCGGATGTACGGGCAGGAAATGCCGTCGGTGTTCGGACCAGCGTCGAAATTAATGTACAAACAGTTACCGGTAAAGTGCTCGACGAAAAGGGCAGCCCGCTTGCCGGCGTTAGCGTAAGCGAAAAAGGGACTAAGAATGGCGTAGTAACCGATGCAAACGGCAATTACAAGATCCAGGTAGCTGCCGATAACGCGGTTTTGTTATTCGGCTATGTGGGCTACAACCCTAAAACCGAGCCCCTCAACGGACGCAGCACGCTCAATGTTACACTGGAGCCAAAATCAACCACCATCAACGAGATAGTTGTAACTGCCTTAGGTATCAAACGTGAATCTAAAAAATTAGGCTATGCGGCGGAAAATGTACGCGTGGGCGAAATAACCACTAATCGGTCAACCAATTTTGTAAATTCGCTCGAGGGAAAGGTTGCTGGTTTGGATATATCTCCACCGGCAAGCGGTCCAGGAGGCAGTACCAAGATCAGGTTGCGCGGACAGTCTGCATTCCAGGGCGATAACGCGCCATTAATTGTATTAAATGGTCTTCCATTATCACAAAGCCCGTCAAGTACCAACGGTTACACACAATCGGTAGATCTTGGGGATAATATGCAGCAAATAAACCCCGATGATATTGAATCGATGACGGTATTAAAAGGGGCCACAGCTGCGGCGCTTTACGGGTCGAGAGCAAGTAACGGCGCGCTGATCATCACCACCAAAAGCGGTAATAAAAACAGCGGAATCGGCATTGAGTTCACCTCAAACTTTACGCAAAACCAGGCACTGGATTTTACCGACTTTCAGTACGAATATGGACAGGGCGAAAATAATGTGCGCCCCAAAACACAAGGTCAGGCACAAAGTTCGGGTGCATGGAGTTTCGGGGAGAAGTTTGATAATGCCCCCACCTTCCAGTTTGATGGAGTACAACGCCCTTACGCGCCCGAAAAAAACCGCATCAGCAAATTTTTCAGGCTTGCCAACGCGTGGACAAATACCATCGCGTTCTCCGGCGGTAACGATAAGGGCAGCTTCCGGTTTTCATACTCAAACCAGGATGCCCAAGGCATAATACCTAATAATGATTATCACAAAAAGATCTTCAACCTGGGGCTCAACTACAACTTCACACCTAAACTGTCGGCCCAAATCTATGTGAATTATGATCATGAGAATAACAACAACCCACCGGTAATTGGTATTCAGGGATCATCTGTTACCAATTATATCTACCGTTATTCAAACTCGGTTAGTTTGGATGTATTGAAGGCAGCTGCGGTTGATGCCAATGGGAACGAAACGCCCACATCACGTTTCACTACCCTTACCAACCCGTACTGGATCATGAACAAGCAATTTACAAAGCAAACTAAAGACCACCTTTTAGGTACTGCAACCCTGCGCTACCAGTTTTTTGATTGGCTTTACTTGCAGGGCCGGGTGAATATGGAATACAGTACATCATATTATGAGCAAAATGCACCAACCGGAACCCTGGCAAATGCAGCTGCGCCTGTTGGCCTCTATAATGGCAGCTATAACTCAAATGACAATACTTACCGCGCGCTGAATGCCGATTTCTTATTAGGCGGCGGACACAAATGGGGGCCATTTTCTTTTGATGCCACGGTGGGTGGAAATACCTTCCCCTCTTCATCGCAAGGATATACAGTTACCGCCACAAATTTCTATGTCAGGGATTTTTATACTCTTGGAAACGGTGTAACCAATACGTCGGCCTTTGCGGTTTCCAAATCAACAGTAAACTCGCTTTATGGAACCGCCGAGTTTGGCTATAAATCGTATTTGTTTTTAAATGTAACCGGCCGTAACGACTGGTTCTCCGTGCTAAGCCCTGAACATAACCATTATTTTTATCCATCGGTAAGTGGTAGTTTTGTTTTTTCGGAGTTTTTAAAGAATCCACCTTCATGGCTAACGTTCGGAAAAATCAGGGCGACCTATGCCAACGTGGGTAGTGCTAACGGTATTAGCCCTTACAGTAATTCGCTTACCTTCACACTTTCACAAAACGCGTTCAATGGTATTCCGCTGGGGAGTATCAGCAACGTAACCACGCCAAATCAGTCAATCAAACCATACAGCGTAAAAGAAAAAGAAATCGGGCTCGAACTGCGCATGTTTAACAGCCGGGTGAACCTGGACATTGCTGCATATGATAAGCATACCACTAACCAGATCTTAAGCGTTGCTATTTCCAACGCGTCGGGCTATACCGGTACCATTGTAAACCTTGGCGAGTTGCAAAACCGGGGTATGGAGTTTTTGCTGGAGTTAGTACCTATCAGAAGACCGAATTTTACCTGGCGTTCAGCATTTAATACAGCCATAAATTCGTCTAAAGTTTTAGCGCTGGCTAACGGTCAAAAACAATTGACACTGGGTGCAGGAGAATTCTTCGGCTCCATTGTCGATCAGGTTGGTCTGCCGTTAAATCAGATACAAGGATCAACTTACCGCCGGGATGCCAATGGTAAAATCATTGTATCGGGTGGTAAACCAGTGGCAAGTACATCTCCTGCGCTTTTTGGCAGTGCATTGCCCAAAGCTACAGGCGGTTGGGTAAATACATTTACTTACAAGAGGTTTACCCTGATGGCACATATTGATTATAAAAAAGGTGGTAAAATATTGTCAAGTTCCAACCTGAATTTCCTGCGCGAAGGTTTGTCAAAAGAATCGCTGGTTGGCAGGGAAGGAGGCGTAAAGTTTGATGCGGTGAATGCCGATGGCACGCCTAACACTACCGCAGTGAACGCTGAAGACTTTTATGCCAATTATCGCTCGCAGGGCATCCTGGATCCGTTCGTTTATAAATCAGACTTTATCAAGTTGAGAAACCTTTCGGTTAGCTATGACTTTTCGAAGATGATGAAAGCTAAATTTATAAAAGGGCTGGTGCTTTCTGCAGTATGCCACAACGTGCTCGTCATTAAAAAGTATACACCAAATATCGATCCGGAGGCCATCTCTTCAAGTGGTGATATTTTAACCGGTTACGAGCAAAGTTCGCTACCTACAACGCGGACTTATGGATTTAACCTAAACGTCAAATTTTAAAAAAGCACGATCATGAAAAATTATATAAAGATCATACTGTCTGCTGCCTGCCTATTTGCTGCAACAGGTTGCGATAAAGGATTCAGAGAGTTAAATGTTAATCCCAATAACACTACCAGTCTCGACCCGGTGTTTTTGTTTTCCAATGCGGAAGTTTTAACGTATGCAGCATTAATGGAAACTGAACCTACGGTTGTTCAGCAGTTTATTGATCCTTTTGGCGGGGTTACCTCGGCATTTAACTTCAACGTATTAAATCAAACCTATACGGTGATGCGGTGGAATAACGCTTATCCAAATACCATAAAATTACTTGAACACATTTTGCCGGATTTAAAAGGAAACGCTTCGCGGTCTAATTTGTACAACGAAACCAGGATATGGCGGGCTTATAATTATATGATGCTGGTAGATACTTATGGCGATGTGCCATACAGCCAGGCGGGGCAGGCTTACCTCAATTCTGCCTTCCTGCCCAAATACGATAAGCAACAGGATATTTATGCTGATCTGGTAAACGAACTGACAACGGCCACCGCAGCATTAGATCCTGCGAAAGATCTTGTTAAGGGAGATGTGTTTTATGGAGGAGATGTTTCGCAATGGAAACGCCTGGGTTATTCACTGTTGCTGCGTATAGGTATGCGTTATTCTAAAATAGATGCAGGCAAGGCAAAAACTATTGTGCAGGCCGCGGTTACCGGGGGGGTAATGCAATCTAACGCGGATAACTGTTACCTTAAATACAACAATGCATATCCTAACCTGGTTACGCAGCAAATTCAGCAGTTAACCAACACCTACTATCTTGCCGAGCCGTTTATTACACAATTAAAATCTACCGGCGACCCAAGGCTGAAGTACATCTCGGCCATGTATGCCGACCCGGGAAAAGCATTGTCCCTTACGCCTGATACAGTATCAGCCAACCAGTTTGGGTTGCCTATAGGCTACGATAGCGGTACACTACCAACAGCACCGGGATTTCGCGGCGTGAGCGGTTCTGGATTCAAATATTCGCAGGTGAATTACAGCGTATTTGGTAAAATAACGGCGCCGCAATTTTTCGTAACATATGCACAAACGCAGTTGTTGTTGGCCGAGGCTGCTTTCAGGGGATACATTACAGGTACGGCAAGTACCTATTACAACAACGGTGTTAAGGCGGCTATGGATCAATTTACCACCTACGACGCTACTGCTGTCATTAACAGCGATGCACAAAACGCCTATTTAAACAACCCGACAATTGCATATTCTGATGCCAATGCTTTGAAACTGATCAATACCCAGTATTGGATAACTTCATTTGGAAATGGTGCTGAAACCTGGGCTAATTTCAGGAGAAGCGGTTTCCCGGCATTATCGCCAAACACATATCCCGGCAAGCAAATTAAAGGCAGTTTCGTTCGCAGGTACACTTACCCGCAAACCGAGTCGGCCATTAATGCTGATAATTACCGGGCAGCCGTAGCCAGCATAGGCACCGATGACCTGGATACACCTGTATTTTGGGATAAATAATTATACCCTGTTAAAACTTCAATACCCTGGCACCCAAATGGCGCCGGGGTATCAGATGGTATAACGATGTATCTGTTAATAATTTTATGCAGCCTGCATTTTCATTCAGATCAGCAAGATTATTTTACGGTAATCCGGTACTAAGGCTGCTAATATCTCTGTGTTTTGTACATGGGGTATTTTCACCCGATTGGAATAAAAGCAATCTGGTGTGTTGTGCCAAAAGTTTACTGATTTATTCCATCATTAGTCCGTAATTACATCAATTTCAGAATAACCCACCGCGTCGCTATTTTGCGTATTTGCCAGGGCACGCAATTTTATAAAACGGGTTTTGATAGTGGATAAGCCACAACACCTTGACCCCGTACGGCCAAAGTGCGATTGCTCCATTATCATTCTGATTCTGAAGCTAATTAGTAATGGTCTTTTATGTGATCGTAGTGTTTGGTTATCGAACACTACAATTTTTTTATAAATCAGGCGCTTACATTTTTGCGACTCAGTGAGATGAAGCGCTTCCTATTTATAAAACATCTAATTATTGAGGGATTAAATAGCCAAACCAAAATCTATCGATTTATAAAGCTAATTAAGAGTAGTCTCTTATTGGATCGCAGCTCAAATTAGCTATTGATTCGAGCCCAGTTAGGGGAGGGGTTTTTAATTTAAATAAGATTTTCTTAGCCGTTCTGTCAATTCATAGTCGCCTATCTTTGATTTAGTGGTTTTCAAATCGAGACGCTTTTTACCCGAGTTATTTGTTGAGTATATAATTGGCGAGATACGCAAGCGTAAGTAAGCCGAACACATACATGGTGATCAGATAAACACACCCTTTCCAATTGGAGAATTTGATCTTTTCCATTTTTAAGGTTAGTCTGAAAAACGTGCTGCAGGTATAAACAAAAGCGTACCATAGTCGCTTTCGCAAATGAATTAATTTGATAAAGGAATTCCTTATCCCATATAAGCGCGCTGCTCTGTGCAAAATGGGGCTCTTTTCACTATTCCAGAAATAATTGATCGCTTTAAGTCTTGGCACATTGTCCATTTCGTAAACCTCTTGATTCAGGAAGTTTACGATGAAAAAATCAATGAGCGTAAAGATCAAGATGAAGAGGAATGTCCAAGAGAATATGCGCTCCTTAGCATAGCCGAATTGCCACCAATAATAAAAGAATGTCCCGATCCATGGTAGATGCACTTTATCGAATAGAAAGAAATGATATTCTATATCCAAAGTTTTATAACTCTCTACCTGGCCATGTTCATCAAAATTTTTTAGAAGCTGTCGGTAAGTAGCCTGCTTATCATCATCCGTACTTAGATCATCTTTCCTGCCAGTATTGAAGGCCAGTCTGAAATGGACATAATCCATCCTGATCTTTGCGATATTGCTGTTACGGAGGTTGATATAATGGATTTTAAAAGTTTTTTTGACAGAATCATAATCACCATTCCTGTAAAACTCGGCTTTTGTCAGGTCGATCACAGAATTCAACGAACTAACATTAGAGAAATTCAAAGTATCAGGCAATTTGCAGCCTATAAAGGTCATGTTGCTTTTTGCCCCCAAATTGGTGTAAGATAAGTCTAAAAAACTACCGAGATCCGCAAATTCGAAATGGACATCTCCCAAAAACTTGTTCCCACTCAAATCTGTCAGCAAACTTGACCGAAAAAGTGTATGGTCAAAATGTACTGATCTAATAAAAGTGTTGCCTGATATTTGCAGCGCACCGTAAAATTCAGCGTTACTGAAGTTTACGGGTTCATTAAAGGTGTTAACATTTAGGATAGTAGTTGGCGGGAGAATAATATCTTGAAAGTTAAAATAGGTATTCACTTTGACACCCATCATACTCACCGGGATATGAATCTTTAACTTCTTTTCCTGATTAAGTTGTGTCGTGTCAGCATCCTCATAATTCTTTGTTCGTAAAAGCTTGACTACAGTACCTCCACTTGCATGCACATAAGGAGACTTCGAACCTAGATGCACGACAATTTGGTCGTTTTGGGCGAAAACTTTGAAGCCTCCCAAGCATACTATGATTATGACGCAAAAAGGTCTAATAAGCTTCTTAAAAGAAATAGAATGATAGTTAAAAGGCACGGCTATGACAGATTTAGATAAAAACTAATATAACATTTTATCTGCAATAGAAAAACTGCCTTAGGCGCTTACAATTTCTCGCTTTAATTCGGATCACCTCTACAATACAGTACGCTGCAAAAAAAGGTATTAAATACTTTTATTGCGTTGAAAGGATTGCTGCATGTGTTCAATTACTACCACTATCCACGTTATTGGGAACGGTAATGACTCAAACTCGACGACACGAAGCAAATTTATGCCATTTCCACTTCAGAAATGAGTGCGTTAACACGAGCTTTTATAAAGATTTTACGGAAAAAGTGTGAACTGCTCACGCATTTGAAGCCGTTATTGTGATTAAAACGTATGGCTTTATAATTATTGGACATTAATTTTAATTCAACGTTCTTTTGTTCCCGTTTAATTATTTCGCTAAATAAGATGTTTCCATAGCCTTTACCATGATATTTTGCCGGGATGATAGTAAGGTCTCGTGTTATTAATCTAAGTTCAAACCTTTTACTAAAGCCGCCTTCTTTAGTATAACAACTAAATCCTACGATCTCATTGTCCTGCTTGTCGAATAGTAGAATAATTTCTGTATTGTTTTTTATGCGTGCCGATGTGGTTAAATAAAATGTTTCCAACCAATTGTAAAAATTCTCGTGTGTTTTATGATCTGGAACTTCTACATCATAGAAATCTTCATTATGGTTATGCTGTAGAAGGATTTCTTTGATTTTATCAATCATGTTTTCCTCCATAGGAATCACTTCAAGGTGATCAGGTAAATTATTGATTTCTTTAAAATGATTTCTTTGCAGGAATAAATTCATACTCGTGCCAATAAATTGATAATTGGTTTTGCAAAATGCTGAAATTCCGTTGTAGTCCGAAGCGTTGACTTTTGCTTTTAAATATTCTATGTCATTGATTTTTATTTCATCTCTCAAAACCTCTGCTTCAAAATATTCGAGAGCTATTGATGCTTTTTCGGTGAAATTGAATAACGGATTGTATTCGTAATAATTTAAGCCAAAATTTCTGCTTCTGGCTTCGCTTTTTTGTAAACCGATGATTGCTAATAAATCATCGTCATTATCGGTGATCTGCCAAACTTTACCACCATTTTTGACACGATTTTTGATGTTATTTATCTTAAATTCCAGAAATTCATCAATGTTTATATTCGACTTAATGGACTTTAAATAAAAATTTTCCAGATCATACTTTGCCAATAAGGCTTTGATCTTATCGTGTGGAAATCTGAGGAGGTCTAATCGTTGAATTTTCATGATCAATAGTTTAAATTTTATCTTTCCAAAATTTCTTCCATGGGGCAAGGTCGTTCGTGTGCTTTAAATAAAAATCTCTAAACTCCATTTCCGAGTTTATATCGGCAGTTAAATTTTCCAAGGGTGCTTTATTAAACAATTTCAAAGGGTTTATCGCGACATGTTCGTTATCGCGTACAAACTCAAATTGTAAATGTAAATGTGGTACGACACCCAATTTGTTGCCAGTATCCCCGAGTGTTGCAATGTTGCTGCCGGCATCAATACCTTTATTTGCTGGCTCCAAAGATTTAGATACAAATTCTCTTAGGATTTTTTGAGCCAATCCAAATTTTACGTCAATCGTATGGCAATGCATATACAATGATTGAAAAGTAAATCCATCACGTGTCCTAATGTCAGGGTGTTTGATGATCAAGTATTTACCATTTATGTTAGCTTCTCCGGAATATTCTAACAATCCGTGATAAACACTTTGAATTGGACAGGCAATCATATCGGTGATGTCTATGCCGATATGGTAGTATTTTGGCTGGAAGTTTATGGGGTGCCACCTAAAACCGAAATAACCAAAATAGGGGTTAATCTTATCTGACAAATTTCCAATAGGTTCGGTCAATTTATAAGACTCATAAAACTGCAAGTAAAACTCATCCCAATATACCTGATGGGATATATCACTGACCAGATGCCGCTTATCAGCGTTAGTGTATCCTGGCCGACGGACCGTCTTGCTGATTATTTCAGGTAATTCTGCCATTTATAAATACTTTAACAATTAATTCTCGGATAAATCGATCTAAAGCCCTCGTATCATTAGGCTTTAATAACGTTGTTGTTTTTTGTTAAAATTAATCAACAATATTTATATTTGAAAATATAAGTGTTTGATATTTAGCAATAAATAGTAATTTACAAAAATTTACGAAAATTTATGATTGTAGAGTATTTAAGAAAGATTACAGACAAAAAACTGCTTTTAAATCTGTCAAGCGAGGTGATACGGTATATTATTGAACAGTTAGATGATTGCAATCAAAAGAAGATCGCCTTTGCGATAGATGTTTCGACAGCTACAATAAATGCAATGGCCAATGGAGAAAAAAAAGATACAACTGTTAGTACGAAATTAATTCGAAGAACGCTTATCGCTATTATAACCGAATACCACGTTCATTTTGATGTAGATAATAAAACAATAGTTGGCTTAGGCGTTAACGATCTGCGAAAACCGAGTAATGACGAACCAACTTTTTTCTCTACGCCATACGGAAATCGTTGGAAAATTATTGTTCATATCAAACACTTTAACAGGAAGCGGCAGGATGTCGGGATTAGATATTTGCATATCAAATCGAGAAAGAAAGCTGAATTTTTGGTTGGGCTTGAAAGACAAGATGATTATGAGGGGAACTATAGTTTAACGATGGATGGGAAACAGGTGATCTTTGATTTGGTAACGAAAAAAGGGGTAAAAAAAGAGGTTTATCTGCGATTTTGTATAGGCAACTCCAATGCTGCCCCGCAGATCATGGAAGGTTTCCTGCTCCATTCCAAAAGTGACGACAACTCAATGTCGGGATATACTGTAATTGCTGAAAATATATCTTCCAAATCTAAAAAGGCCGGTAAAGCCCGGTTAATCTCTTTCGAACAATTTCAAAAAAGCAATAAAATCGCTGCAGAGTTCTTCACACTGCGAAATACGGCGATTCATTGTCATTCAGGGGTTTATTCCTATAATGAACTGGATGATTTAAACCTTAGAAGAAAAGAGTTCATAAATAGAAAAGAGCCTAAACAATAATGCAAGCCAAGAAAGCTTTGCAGTTAAATCGCCGAAATTTAAATTCATATTATAGTTCAACTAAAAGCGTTTCATAGACTATTTAATCTAAACCAAGACAGGTATATACGGCTTGGTTTTATTGACATTGCTATCTTGATTAGCTGTTTTTTTTGAAAGATTGCCATTTTCTTAAAATTATTATATAATATCGTGATAATTATCAAAAATGTCATAGCCATTATCCCATAAATTTGCAATTCTATTCAAATCATCAAATAGGTTTCTAGAAAAATATGTAACTTCGGGAGCAAAAAATAGAAAGCCTTACAGAAATGTGGGGCTTTTTTTATGAAATAAATTTCTGAATACTTAGTTCGGTTAGTGCATCCCGACCTTAGTCGGGAGGGTCGCTGGTTCGAGCCCAGCCTCAGGAATTATTAATTTCAGCCCTATCCGACTAAACTCGAACTATTTTATTCAAAATCTGAAGGCTTTGACGACATTTTAAGATCAAGTTTGTCGGAGTACAATTCTTATTTAGACTGCGTTATACTTTAGCTCCAATTGAGAACTTTTTGAACTCTTTTTTTCTGAATCTAAATTTTTTAGCGGGTTAAAGCGATTATAGTCAATTGTTAATCATTTCGCAAACTTTGTACTGGGTTTGCCAGCGCAGCTTTGATGGCCGTATAGCCTACCGTTGCCCATGCTACAAGGATTGAACCTGTTATAGTTATTAAAAACACCGCAGGGCCTAAACTGATCCGGTAGGCATATTGTTGTAACCAATTATGCATTAAATACCAGGCGACGGGCGACGCGATCAGAAACGAGATCCCGATCAGTAAAGTAAACTCACGTGATAACAGGATCAGTATAGCGCTGACAGGTGCGCCGAGTACTTTGCGTACGCCAATTTCCTTTTTTCGCTGCACGGCCATAAATGTTGCTAACCCATATAAACCCAAACAGGAAATGAATATGGCAACGGAGGCGAAAAGCTTGTAAAGCTGTGATATTTGAGTTTCCTGCCGGTAAAAAGCGTCGATATCATCGTCGAGGAAGCTGTTTGTGAACGCGAAATCGGGATAGTATTTGCTCCATAGCTTTTCCATTGCGGCTATAGCAGTCTTTGCCTGCGCCAAATTCAACTTAACGCTGACCATGCCATAGCCCCGCTTGTCGGTTGTTAATACCACGGGGACCATGCTGAAGCGAAGGGGGGCAACATGAAAATCTTTCACAATACCCACAATTGGCCGGTTAGTGCCATTCACAATAATCCTCTTTCCTATGGCGAGCTGAGGATCACGGTAGCCCAGCTTACGGGTAACATTTTCGGTTACCACAAATTCGCGGCTCGTATCTGAGTTAGCGTACGGGCGGCCCGCGATAAACTGCAAATGAAAAAGGTTAAAAAATCCAGTGTCGGTCATTTTATAAGCAATGGCCATATCGGGTGCTTTGCCTGCATTGTCAGGCGTTCTCAAATCCATGAACCAACGACCGCCGATAGGGGCTCCTGTACCGAAGCTCACTTTTTCTATACCCGGTATTTTTATCAATTCGTTGCGTAAAACGGATTGGTTGGCAAGGCCGACGCTGTCCTGTGGTAGTTGGGCGTTTAAAATAGCTTCCTTGCTAAAACCCATATCAGCGGTATTAACATAAGTCATTTGCGATACCATTACCAGTGTAACAATGATAAGGGCCTGTGCTACAAAAAACTGGAAAACAACCAGGCCGCGGCGCAGTGAAATACCGCCTTGCTCTGCGGAAAATGTACCTTTAAATACCCGCGCCGGGTTAAAGCCCGATAGCAGGAAGGCCGGGTAAAACCCGGCTAAAAGAATTACTGCGACCAGTGCAGACAGAAGGAAGAAGATCATATTACCCTTGTACAAGGCGGAAGCAGTAAGGTGGATATCCAGCAGGCTGTTGATAGCTGGCATAAAGAGCAGGGTAACCGCCAATGCCATCAAAAATGCGAAACAGCTTACGAGGGTAGTTTCACCCAAAAAATGAAAAATCAGTTGGCGGCGGCTACTGCCCAGTACCTTACGCACGCCAACTTCCCTGGCGCGGTTTACGGCTTGTGCAGTGCTCAGGTTAATGAAATTCACACATGCTACAATCAATAAAAAAATGCCGATGGTGCTAAGTGCAATGATCAGGTTTTCGCTGAAAACGCGGCCATCGAATGTCCCGTAACGCGCATCAAAGTGCATTTCGTTCAGCGGCTGTATCGAAAGAAAATAACGTGGGTCAACAGGCCTTATAAATTGATCTGAGTACTCCTTAAGCCGGCGTTTAAATTGTGCAGGTGAATCGCTTTCATTCAATTGTACAAAGCAGTAATTGTCTTCTTCAATATAGCCCCAGTCATTCATGAACCTTTTCAGTTCAGGATAATTTTGATGTGTAGCGTAGGATAGTACCGCTTTAATCGGGAAATCGGTATTGGCAGGCATGTCTTTTAAAATACCGCACACCCTCATTTGTACGCCATCCATCCTCAACAATTTCCCCATAGCTTGCTGCCAATGCCCGAAATATTTATCGCCCATGCTCTTCGTCAACAAAACGTTGCCAGGTACTTTGAGAGCGTTCCGGTACTCGCCTGCTACCATCGGAAAACTAAACATCTCAAAAAATTGTGGCTCAGCGAAAAATATTCCGCGTTCTTCTCTGAATCTTTTTACAGCACCATTACCATTTATAATAACCTGCACAAATTCATCAGGCACAATAGCTCCTGCATTGGCCAATTGCGGAAAATTGCTCCTTAAACTCGGGGCGACTGGAAACGGCACACCCATCCGGTAGCTTTCATGTTCGGTGCTGCGAGGGACGCGGATCAAACGAAATAACTGGTTTTTATGGACATGAAACTGGTCAAAACTTTGTTCATAATGAACTACAAGGAAAATAAGCAGGAATGTCGCAAAACCTACAGTTAACCCGGCAATGTTTGTTGCCGAGTAAGTTTTATGACGAATAATATTGCGCCAGGCGATCTTTAAATAATTTCTAAACATATAGCTGTGGTTTAGCTTGTTGTGAGACCACTGTGGTATTGTCTCATGTTTCGAAATTACCGCCGCAGATTTAGACTGATATGTCAAATTATAAAATGGGAGTTCTTTTTTATATTCCGCAGGCGTTTTTCCCTTCAACTCTTTGAATATGCGGTGAAAGGTGCTTTGCGAGTTAAAGCCGGAATCATAGGCGAGCCCCATCAGTGTTAAATGGTTATAAGCAGGGTTCTGCATTTTTTTTGCCACCTCAGCCACACGATATTCATTGATGAAATCATTAAAGTTTTTTTTGAGAGCGGTATTGATAATCCGCGATAGTTCATGCGCCGTCAGATCAAGTTTGTCAGCCAGCGAGACTAAACTTAATTCCGGATCCTGGTAATAGCAGTTCTCCATCATTACGCTCTTTAGCCAGGCCCCTTTTTGCCTCAGATCTATTGGTAATGATGGTTTCGTAATCAGTGCGTCTTCCTTCTTTGCGGCCTCCGGTCTTAAATGGGCTACTACCGCAATCCAGATGATGTTTCCGATTAATAAGATATACAGCGGAAAATAAATACTTATACCTGATGGATAATAATGATGCACCACTGTAAAGGGTATCCACAAAAGCCATAAGAGCCCAAAAACGGTCAGCAAGCGATGCAGCCAGCGCAATTGATACCGGTAGCGGTCACTCATTACATTAAATTTGAGACCTTGATAATACCTTTTTATTAATCTAATAGACAGATACAGGTAGATCATCACCGATATAAACGCCAATACCGGCAATTTCGGACTCAGTTGCTTAAATGCCAACTGAACACTTAGCTCCAGCAACAACGAGCTGAAATGCAAAAAGTCCTTGGATCCAAACTTAAATTCCGGGCGGGTTATTTTGAGGACATAAAAGTAAATCAGAGGCCCTAACGCCATCGAGAATTGGGGCGATATATAAGTCCCGTCGGGAAAAATGGCTGCCAGTCCTATGTCAATCGCCAGAATGCGGGCTGCCCATAGCACAATAATCCCCAAGGCTAACGCTAAATACTTATTAGCAGAATCATTAACGCGCTTGCTGAACCCTAAAAGTAGGGAGTAATTTATTCCAATGATGATCACAACCAGAAAAGCCAGGTCAAAGAGGGTAATATGGAATAAGTATGGCTTCAATCGTCTTTAGCAGTTCAGTGTCTTTCCCGAATATATAAAATTGAATTATATGCTCGCTAATAGATTTTTGTATGTAGACAAACCTCCTGTAATTAATAATAAACCCGACAGTACTCTAACTTGAAACGAACGGTTCGAAAAACGCACAGTAAGTGTTTGCTAACAAAGCTCTAATGAACTTAAAACGCGTATTTGCTCAATTAATTGGTTCGAATTCCGCCCAGTCTGGGGAGCTGAAAAAGTTGAGTAGTACTCTAAACTACTCAACTTTTTTAGTTATAAATCTACTGGGGATGAATCAGATTTATCCTAGTAGATTTAGGTTCTTAATTTTCGAATGGGTTGATCAGTCAGTGGTCAATACGTTTTCAACCAGTCTTTGTCTGCCGCACGAGCCAAAAGATGATTCACTTTAATTAAACCAGTATTTTTAAATAAAGACGCAACTTAAATTCCCTTCAGGTTAAAAGCCAGATTATTTTAAAGAAAAACTACGGAAAATTTGTTTTTATAAATATTTTCCTTTTACTTTATGGAAAATATTTCTCTAAAAATATTTTCCAACCAATTATAATGATGAAAACCGAAATTCTTGAAGTTTCACTTCGGCAATTCCTGCAATACGGAATCCGGGACACCTCCGTTCAAAAGATTGTGGATGGCCTTGGTATTTCGACCAAAACGTTTTATAAATATTTTAAGAACAAAGAGGAGCTTTTAGCTGATGCTCTGGACCTGTACTTTAACCAGCAATATCAGGATTTCAGGAAGTTAAACGTGGCCCAAAATGCCGCTGCACGCTTCTTCGATATTTGGTTAACGTCAATTGACGTTTCGTATCAGGTCAACAAAGTTTTCTTCCATGACCTGTATTACTATTATCCGGATTTAGCCGCCAGGAGTAATGCGACAAACAGCGGAAGGTTTACGCCTGAGTTCTTAAATGTTATTAACCGGGGTATTAAGGAAGGGCTGTTTAGAAAGGATATTATACCCGAAGTTGTGCTTGAAAGCATTTTTGTATTGTATACCGCTGTTGTTCGTGCAGAACATTTTAAGGCATTTAATTTATCACCTTACGACTTACTGCTAAATACCATTGCCTTGGCTATCAGAGGTATTTGTACGCATGAGGGGAGCATTGCGCTCGATGAGCAGATCAGCATACGAAGCCTATAGGCTAATAATAAAAAAACCGTAACAGAATATTCACTTAAACAGATAATATGGATAAATAAATACCGCAAAAAAAGAACCGGTAATGCTGCAAACATTACCGGTGATATCTTAACCAACCAAATAACCGATTATTTTATTAATTAAAATTCCCTAAAATTATGAAAAAAACACTTACTCACAAACGTGTTTGGTGTAAACTCGCGAAAAAAGTGCTTGTGCAAGCAGCGTTTGCGATACTTTGTTGCCTTCCTGCTTTCGCCCAACAGCAGGTAAAAGGTACAGTTACTGATGAGAAAGGCAATCCGCTGCCAGGTGTAACCATCCATGTAAAGGACGGCAAAAGCAGCGCGTCGACAGATTCTAAAGGTGAGTTTACCATATCAGTTCCATCACCCTCATCCGTGTTGATGTTCTCAATGGTCGGCTATAAGACTGCCGAACAAACCGTTAAAGCAGGCAGCTCAGTAACCATAAGGCTTACAGATAACGTAAGCGAGCTGCAGCAGATTATTGTAACCGGTGTGTTCGATTCAAGAAAACGACTCGATGCATCTATAGCCATCTCTACAATCAGCGCCCAGCAAATAAAAATTCAAACGCCTCAAAGCGCAGCTGATCTGTTGAAGAATGTTCCTGGTGTGTATGTCAATTCATCTGCCGGCGAAATCCGTAACCAGGTTGCCGTAAGGGGTACGCCTACCTCGAACGACGTCTCAATTGGTTATTTCTATGTATCCATGCAGGAAGATGGCCTGCCCGTTACCAATTTTACCGGGGCTAATTATGGTCCTGATTATTTTTTGCGCGCAGATGCCACAACTGCAAGAGTAGAAGCGGTACGTGGCGGATCAGCTTCAATTACAGGCTCTGATGCCCCCGGCGGCCTTTTTAACTATACCTCCAAAATGGGCGGGGCTAAATTCGCAGGCGAAGCCATCGTTAAATATGGACTGGAAGGAAATTCTAATCCTTATTATCGTGCCGATTTGAATATTGGCGGCCCCTTAAATAAAACGGGCGACCTAACCTATGATATAGGTGGATTTTACCGCTACAGCGATGGGGCCAGATATGCAGGCTATCCCCTGAATAAAGGTGGACAATTGAAATTTAACATGGTTAAAAAGTTCGGTACGGGACGTATCAAGTTATATGGTAAATTCCTTGACGATAAGAATGGCTATTTTGACTTTCTTCCTTTTACAGGTTATATCAATCCACAACCGGCAGCCGATTTTTCCAACAACGTTACTTTGGCCGGTCCGACAAGCCAAACGCTGGATTTTAAGTACACGCCTGATGGAAAAGTTAACCATTTTCAGCCATCAAACCTCATCCATAACCTGGATAGGGCAATTGGGTTGGAATATCAGCAAAGCCTGGGAAATAACTGGTCAATTACTAATAACTTTAAATACAGCAACAAGGAAGCAACCTGGAATGCTGCTGCACCCCTTGGCATCCTTTCTGCCGATGGTATCCTCTTTTATGGCTTGCAGGGCTTAGCCGGTAAATTCGGAACCTATAATTTTACAGACCTTACCACAGGGCAAAAAATGCTTACCGTAGTACAGTCCCCAAACCTGTCGCCGACGGGCCAGTTTTTAGGCATTAATTTCACCAAGACTTATAACCAGTTGCCCAACGGCCAGGTGCAATCGGCCCCGGTTTTATTTGAACTAGCCAATGCGCTGCATAATAAAGTTAAGGAGGTAATGGAGCAGTTCAGCGTGCGCAAGGTGGTGGGTAAAACAACTTTTAATGCCGGTGTTTATGTCGGTCATTCCAATATCAGCTTTGTAAAAGGTTATGCCGGTCAGTCCTTTACTACCCTTGAAGATAAGCCGCACCCTTTGGGCTTAACCTATACTAACTTTTCGGGCGCGGTTACCAAGGTTACTGACGCCAACGGCTTTACTGCTTACGGCTCGGGGTACGGCAGTAGTGCTATTACGAACAACAGGTTTGACGCTTTCTTCGGCCAGTCGTCCCCGTTAACAGACCGCCTTACGCTCGATTATGGATTCAGGTATAACTATAATCAATTTACAGGTTCGTCCAATAATGCGGTAATTGATGCCAACGCAACCGCAGCGGGCGGTTATGATAACAACTTACTCACCTATTATGATAACAACGTTTACGTAAGCAATACGCCGTTTAACATTAACAAAACAGTAAAAAGCTTATCCTATTCGGCAGCGCTGAATTATAAATTTTCGGAAGAACAGGCAATCTATGTACGCTACTCTGAAGGCCGCAAAGCGCCCGATCTGCAATCGGTCACCGCGGTTAGCTCCCAGGCGCAGGCAGATGCGGTATCGTTTATCCCGATCCACGTTGTGCAGGCCGAACTTGGGTATAAGGTTCAGAAAGGAGGTTTCACCGGGTATTTTACACCATTTTACAGTGATATTTCGAATAAACCGACTTTCGACTATACACAGGACGTACAGGTTAATACTTACTATTATACCAAGGCCGTATTTAGTGAACAACGCACTATTGGGGTAGAAATGGAAAGCGTTTTTAACATTGGCAACCATATTAACGTCCGGGGTGCTGTTACCCTGCAACATGCAACTTCGGTGGTAGAACGGCACTGGAATGTAGGCAAGCCCGGCCCCGACGATGACCAGGTTGTGGAAACGCGGGGCGGAAAGGTAGGCCTGACGCCTGCCGTGCTGACAAGTATCACCCCTTCGTACCGGTTAAATAAATTTATGACTTCTCTCGGATGGAGGTACGTCGGTTCCTCTGCTGCAAATGCTGCAAATGCATTTACCCTACCCGGATATAGTACATTTAACTACCAGGCCGGGTATCAGCTTTCGTCAAGGCTTTATGCTAATCTCAATATCAATAATGTGTTTAATTCCATTGGTGTGACAGGTTGGTATGCTCCCGGAGGATTTCCCGGTAACTTATCGCCCGAGGCTTTAACTAAGGCACAGGTTGCTGCGAATCCTAACGCAACATATGGCGCAAGGCCAACACAACCAAGATCATATTTTTTAAGCCTTTCCTATAATTTTAACTGAGTATAAATATAAGATAACGAGCATATGAAAGTAAAAGGAAAGGTGGTTTTGGTTACCGGTGGTGGTAGCGGCATTGGCCGGGAGCTGGTGTTGAATCTGCTGTCAAAAGGGGCAAAGGTAATTGCTGTCGATATCAATTTGCCTGCATTGCAGGAAACCTTAGCGCTTAGCGGAACGTCTGATGCCAACCTGGGCCTATTCGCGGTAGATATTACCGACAGTGCTGCGGTTGGTGAACTGGTTGGGAACGCTATTGAAAAAAATGGCTATGTAGATGCTATTATCAATAACGCCGGGATAATTCAGCCTTTTGTTGATTTAAAAGATCTCGACTATAAGACCATTAAAAGGGTAATTGATGTCAACTTATATGGAACGCTGTTTGTCACCAAGGCTTTTTTACCACACTTACTGAACAGAGCTGAGGGACATATTGTCAACGTTTCCAGTATGGGCGGATTTTTGCCGGTTCCGGGTCAAACTGTCTATGGCGCAACGAAGGCAGCCGTTAAGTTGCTCACAGAAGGACTTCACTCAGAACTGCAACATACCAATGTACATGTGACTGTAGTTTTCCCCGGCGCTGTGGCTACCAATATCACAGCGAATTCAGGCGTCACGATGAATATGAGCATGGCACAAAAAAGTAATCAGGTATCCGCGGAATCGAAGGTCCTAACGCCGGCAAAAGCGGCGGAGATCATTGTCAGGGGGATAGAAAATAATGATTACCAGGTATATGTAGGTTCTGATTCGAGGTTCCTGGGTATTTTTAACAGGATCAGTCCAAAAACTGCAGCTTCTTTTATCAATAAGCAAATGAAAAAGTATGGGATTACCAGTCAGTAACAAAGCTTTATCGCCTGGCCAATGCGCTGCTGATACAATTAATTGAAGAGTCGTGAAGCAATCACAACGGCTATTATTTATAAACTAAAAACCAGTAAAATAACATTATGAAAAAGTTAAAAAGGCTACTACCGGGTGTAGTAATTTTAGCATTCCTTATAGCCTTTAAGGGATATGCACAAGACAAAAATTATTCCATTATACCAAAACTTCCTCCGGCTCCGAAGCCGGAACCATTTAAGGTTACTACAATACCTCTTCCGGATAATGTCAGTGACGCCGTTTTGATCAATTATCTTCCGGATGCAAAGCACCTGATCATGGAGATTCACATGGCCGGAAAGAAAAAGACTGACCTTGGGGTGATGCTGGATGACGGGAGCGGGTTTAAGTGCCTGACCTGTGACTTAAAAGAAGAGATCGGCGGCGAAATGCCGGTACCCCTTCCGGATGGAAAACGGGTTTATACTCCTTCGGGAATACTGGAATGCACGCCATCAGTAGTGGATTGTAAGGAAGCTAAGATCCTGCCACTGGTATATCCGGCCATACCCGGTTCTCGTATCTTGATGCGGATAGCTTCAAACATGTCGCCGGACGGGATTCATGTTGCAGGTACGCTTATCACTACAAAAGGAGCGCTTGTTTTGGTAAGTGAATTGACCAGGGTTTCTGACGAAAAAGGCGACCATTATGAACTTAAAAATCCCAAAGTAATAGCCGGAGATCAGGCGGACCCTAATCCATTCAGACCCTTCCTGCATGGTAGTGGCGAAGTTAAAAGTTTTGCAGATAGGGGACGTTCTCTTGTGTGCAGTTCCTTATTTGAAGGCAACAACTTTGACCTGGCTAAAATTGATCTTACAACAGGTGAGGTGACCAGGCTTACCAAGCATTTCAGCTACGAGGAGGGTACTTATCCTTCGCCGGATGGCAAATGGGTAATATTTCAGACCCATAGGCAAACCACAAGAATGGATGCATTTGGATTAATTCCGCGCCCGCTTATCGCTGGTTTACCTCAGGTGCCCGCGGTGGCCGAACTGCGGAATGCGGCATTTGAAGGTTTTGACCCGGCAAGGCGGTTTTATGGGCTGAGCATGGTTGATCAATATGGCGACCGGGCAAGGCTGCCGGAGGATGGTTACACCGGCCAGGACATAACCATTGCTAAAGATAACTTTGCGCTGTATAATCATTTTGGAAACCTAACCTGGGACCCTACCAGTACGCATGGTGTATTCTGGGAGCAAAAGGACCCAAAGCAGGTAAAACCGGGAGAACAAAGTGGCCGCCTCCGGATGATCAGATTTACCTCCAGGAAACCTACCATCCCCCTGGTGCCATTCAGCCCGGAGATGAAGTGGGCAACCGATCTGAAAGATATTAAGTGGCCTGATGTGACTGTACCTGAACAAGGAACAATTAAGGGCCTGGTTTCGGGCTATGCAGAAATAAGCACAGTAAAACCTGCGGAGGGAACACCCGGGGAGCCGCGCCGCGTTATTAAATACTTCAATTTTACAGATGACGGTGTATCTATTCTGAATGGAAGTGAATCCTCAACTACCGGATCGTATGGACATAAGGTGTACTGGGATGCAGATATTCAGGTTTCAGGAAAAAAGACAGGTTTTCTGAAGGCACAGCATGTCATATTCAGCGTTACGAGCAGGTCATCAGGTACCATTCAAGCGGAGCTGGGAAAACATAAAATTTCGGTAGACCTGGCCCAAGGATTACCTACAGGGGTACCGGGAATGCTCCGCTAAGTGCTTTTGTTATAGGTTCCTGATATAAAAAAGAATAAATAGAGTGGTTCAAAGTATATACCCGATAGTTGTGGAGATTGTGCGGGTATATCACCTTCTTTATAGCCGGGCATATTGGTGGATATGCCCGGCTACTCGACCGGAAATATGGCACGGAACCGTTTGGCGCTGATGGTGAATATTTTTTTAGGGAATCTATGAACCAATTATTAATGAGGTTGGACACGAAGGCCAAAGCTGCTATTCATCAGTTTGGAGGGCGGTGTAGATGTGCTTCGATGGATCCGACCGGTTTTTCGGTGTGTTTTGCCCAATGTTATGTTCTTTGAATTGAAGTTTCAATATCTTTAAGGCTTTTCCTATATGCTTTTCAACCGTTTTAACCGAAATTGCCATCCGTTCGCTGATCTCACGGTAGGAAAGATCTTCGTAACGGCTCAATTCAAAAGCCTGCCGGCATTGCGGAGATAGATTACTGATCGCAACGTCTAATTTTTCCTGAATTTCACGTGCGGAATGCATTTCGGATAGGCTCTCATCTATGATTGAATTATTCAATTGTGAATACAATGCTACATGCTTAGTCCTTATCGAGTTTGCCCGCCATTCATGTAAAATCTTATTTCTCAAAAGTGCGTTTAAAAAGGCGGCGATTTCCTGATTGGCATCAAGTTCCTGCCGCTTTCGCCAAAGATCAAAGAAAATATCCTGTACAATTTCCTCTACGATCTTTTCATTTTGGATTTTTTGAAACCCTGATTTACAGAGTTTTGAAAAGTAACGCAGGTAAAGCAATTTAAAAGCAACAGCATCACCGTCTCGTATCATTTCGAGCAACTGATTGTCCGTAAATCCTGTTGAGCGCGGCACTTAGTTTGATAATTTGGGTTATGCAAATCAACGGTTTTTTATGGAAATTAAATTTTTTTTTTGGCATATGGGGGGATTACAAATTTGATGCAATATGTAATTATAAGCACCAATTATGAATAACGATAAGCCACGCCATCTTATCGCAAAGTATTTAGCAGGCGAGTGTACTCCTTCTGAAAAACAGGAGGTAGAACGCTGGTACGATGAATATGATGCCGGTAATAAAAAATACCTTAACGACGATGCCGAGGAAATCAAATCTTCGGCTGAACGATCGTTTGAAGAACTTCGTGAGCGTCTGGCTCTACCGGTTGAAGTTCCGGGTGGTCAAATCAAGTCATTTAAGGTAAGTGTTAAGGTATGGTTAGCTGCAGCTTCCATTCTTTTGGTACTCTCTGTTGGTGGTTATTTTCTATTGGGATATTCTGCTAAATCACAATTGACCGCGCAACAAGAAACAGGGCCTATAAAGCCGGGTACTAATAAGGCAATATTAACGCTGCCCGGAGGCGAAAAGATTAATTTAACAGATGCCGGTAGTGGCGTATTGGCTAAAGCAGGTGGAATCAGTATATCCAAAACAGCCGATGGCCAGCTTGTTTATCAATCATCTCGCGAGGACGCTAACATTAGTAATGGCAAAGTTCAATACAATACACTTAGCACTCCCCGTGGCGGACAATTTCAGGTTATACTGCCCGACGGGTCACACGTTTGGCTGAACTCGGCATCTACCATAGTATACCCTACAGCTTTTACCGGTAAAACCAGGGCTGTTAAACTACAGGGAGAAGCCTATTTTGAAGTTGCAAAAAATAAACATATGCCATTTGTAGTCACTACCAATAAATTGGATGTTAAAGTATTAGGCACCCATTTTAATGTTACGGCCTACGACGATGATGCGGCTATTACAACAACACTTTTAGAAGGTTCAGTACAACTTAATAAGGGCACCGTTAAAGCCATGCTTACGCCGGGTTTACAAGGAGTCGCTTTCAATAATCAACAAAATATAGCCGTGCAAAAAGCAAATATGGAACAGGTTATGGCCTGGAGAAACGGCTATTTTGCTTTCGAAGATACGAGTATCAAAGATGTGATGAAAATAGCAGCCCGTTGGTATGATGTTGAAGTGAGCTACCATGGCAGCGTTGAAAATAAAAAGTTTGGCGGCAGTATATCGCGCTATAAAAATATTACCGAATTACTTGATAATATGAGTGAATCCGGTGGTTTTCATTATCAAATAGAAGGAAGGAGGATTTTATTGACTGACTAATTTACCTTACGTAATGGTCATCTAACAAAATAGCCGGAAGCGTACCACCGCCCCCGGCAACAGTATGGAAACTGTTGTTAGATATCCGCAAACGATCACTGTTCAAATAACCAATTTTTAGATTAACCAACATTCAAATGTATAAAAAATATACTGCAAAGAAATGCGGGCACCAATCCCGTATCCCTAAATTGTTACTGATCATGAGACTGTCAACATTTTTATGTCTTATCTCCCTGATGCAGGTGAGCGCGGCTTCCATCGCTCAAAAAATTAATATTAATAAGAATAATACATCACTGCGCGAGATTTTGAACGATATTCATCACCAAAGTGGTTACAGCATCATTTACGATGCTGACCTGATTAAAAATGCCATAAATATAAATTTACATGTTAAAGATGTATCCCTGGAAGATGCGCTAAAACAATGCTTTTTTAATCAGCCATTCAGTTATAAGATCAACCAAAAAACTATAGTAATCATTCCTAAACCTCTTCCAGTTCCAACGCCGGGGCCTGAAAGGTCTAATCCGCCGCCTGCGGCTACTCACACGGTAACCGGAATGGTAACAGACGCTAAGGGCGAAACATTAATAGGTGTTACGGTAAAACTAAAAGGAACCACCACCGCTACGGTAACAGGAGCAGATGGTAAATATACGATCAAGTTGCCTGATCCCAGTGGGACACTTGTTTTCTCTTACATCGGCTATAACCCATTAGAAATTGCAGTTAACAACAAAACGGTTATCGACGTTACTTTAATTGAGCAACCTAAATCATTGAATGATGTGGTTGTGATTGGTTACGGCACGCAAAAGAAAACTTCTGTTACAGGCGCAATCTCATCGATCAAAGGCGATGTAATGGGTGAGGCTCCTGTTGCTTCTTTGGAACAGGGGATGGCCGGTCGGCTCTCCGGTGTTCAGGTAAAGCAAACTTCAGGACAACCGGGAGCGGGTATCAGTATTCAGATCAGGGGAGCTGCGTCCATAGCCGGAGGAAATGAACCGTTGTATGTGATTGACGGATTGCCACAATTTAATTCAGATGTCAGAAACGCTAACGGATTGGCCAGTCTGAATCCTAATGATATTGAGTCGATAGAAGTATTGAAAGATGCTGCCGCCACTTCCATTTATGGTTCAAGAGCCGCTAATGGGGTGGTTTTGATTACTACCAGGAAAGGGAAAACCGGAGCAGCGAAAGTAACTTTTGATACTTATTTAGGGGTTCAGAGCGTCAGGAAGAAGCTTCCGGTGATGGATGCGCCAGAATTTAAAAGTTATGTAACCAGTTACCTGAATAATTCAATTAATCTAAATCCGGCTACAGTAACCCAATATTTAAATCAGCTTGCTACTATTGGTGGAAATGCCAACACCGACTGGCAAGACGAAATACTTCGCAGCGCACTGAATCAAAGTTATAACCTTAGTGTTTCAGGTGGTACAGAAGGCAACCAGTACTATATATCGGGTAATTTCAATAAACAGGATGGGATTATCAAAGCAACAGATTTTGGCAGATATGCCATCAGGCTAAACCTGAATACCAAAATAGCCAACTGGCTGACGCTGGTAACACGTTCAACCGCCAGCAGGACTGAACAAAATGGTTTTGATAATACAGACGGATCAAATGGTACCAGCGGGGCCGGCAGCGGGCTGGGTGCAACCTTGCTTGCCGTGCCTACAGTCCCGGTATTTGATAATACCGGCTCTTTTTCAAGGGCTGCTCCTTATGGTTTCAGCGGTGCGGGTGGCGAAAATCCGGTAGCCATATTGCAGGTACTTAACCGGAACACCTCCTATTATTATCAGGGTGGGTTTGATTTAATTGCCAATCCTATCAAGGGTTTGACCAATACAACCAGGTTAGGCTTTAATTATACCAGTAACAGGGGTGATACTTATTTCCCATCCGTTTTAAAGATCTTAACACCGCAGTCTGCGAAGTTAGTGGAAAGCAAAAAAACAGGGTATCTTTTTGAAGATTTTGTCGGTTACACCAGGACATTTAAAAAATTAAGAACAGAAACGGTAATCGGCTTTTCTGCCCAGCAAGATAATTTCAGTTCGATCACTCTGGCCGGGACGGGATTTCCGTCAGACCAGTTGCTGGACAATGCCATTCAGGCGGCAACCATATCAGCAGTGCCATTTACAACTGCTTATAAAACGACAATAGCTTCTTTTTTCGGCAGGACCCAGCTCGATTATGACAGTAAGTATTTATTGTCAGCCAGCTATAGACGTGATGGCGCATCGGTTTTTTCAGATTTAAACAAATGGGCAGGTTTTAGTTCGTTTTCTGCGGGCTGGCGCATCAATGAAGAAGAATTTCTTAAGAACACGGACATCTCTAATCTAAAGTTAAGAGGAAGCTGGGGGCAGACCGGTAATCAGGCCATTAGTCCTTATCAGTCGCTTTATCTGGCAACCGTTGTTAATACGGCTCAAGGTAGCGGAAGCGGCATTGGGGTGGGCTTAGCTCCCAATCTACCAAACAGAAATCTGACCTGGGAAACTACATCGCAGGTAGATATCGGTATTGATTTTGGCATCAAACAGGATAAGTATCGCTTGTCACTGGATTATTATGATAAAGATACAAAAAACCTTTTGGCTACTGTTCAGTTACCGCAGTCCTCCGGGTTCAGCACCATTTCAGCTAATGTGGGCAGGGTTCAAAACAAAGGGTTCGAGCTCACATTTGGCGCAACGCTTGTGAACAAAAAAGATTTTTCCATTGACATGGATGTTAACTTTTCAAGGAACATCAATGTGGTAAAAGCGACAAACAAAAACCAGGATATTATTACCGATCCATTAAATGCCAATGTAAGCGCTTTAACGATTATCCGTGTTGGTCAACCTTTATTTTCATTTTATACACCGAAATTCCTGGGTTATGATGCCAGTAAAGCGCCGGTATATCAAGATGTGAATAAGGATGGTTTAATCAACGCCGCCGATAACCAGATTGCCGGATCCGCGCTGCCCAACTTCTTTTATGGTGCCAATATAGATGTCAAATACAAAAACTTCAGCCTGACCACCAACTGGGCCGGGGTGTATGGTGCTAAAATAGACAATCTTACAGCCTTTGCACTAACAACATCTTACATTGACTTTAACAAACTAAGTACCATTTATAATTATTATCCCAGCCCGTCTAACCGCTTTGTAGCGCGTGAATCTGACCAATTTGTTGAAAATGCATCTTTTTTTAGGATGAAGAACATTAAGCTGGCTTATAAAGTGCCTTTGAAATCCGCTAAGTTAAGTGGCCTGTCGCTATACGTAAGCGGGCAAAACCTGATCACTTTCACCAAATACACAGGTTATGATCCGGAGATCAATAGTTTCAGCGGTACAAACAGCCGCCAGGGCGTTGATTATTTTTCCTATCCGACAGCCAAAACAGTGACTTTCGGCCTTAACGTAACATTTTAAATACTTAGAATTTAAATTATGAAAAAGCTTTTTTTGATAACAATATTCACCGTCCTGGTGTTTGGCACGGGATGCAAAAAATTTCTTACGGAACAACCAGTAAGTCAGCTTACCTATGGGAATTTTGACGCGAATTCTATAGAGTCAGCAACGGTAGGCGTGTATGAACCATTCACGCGCAGCAGGGGCCGCTTATGGGAAACACATTACACCACAGCATTGACGCTGATGGAAGATTACTCCCATTCCAGATATGCGCCCCAGGAAGCCTTTGCAAATTACGATTTCACCCAGGTCACCTACCAGGATAATTTCTGGCCGACATTTTATCAGGCAATTTCCAGGGCAAATACCTTAATTCAGGTAGTGACAAGCGGAAGCTTTGCCAATGGCAACAAATATATTGCCGAGGCAAGATTTGTTCGGGCAATAGCCTATTATCAACTGGTGAGGGCGTTTGGAAAAGTGCCCTTAAGGCTTGTGCCGGTCACCGATGCTCAAAATACTGGGCAGCCGCTGGCTGAGGTTGCTGATATTTATAACCAGATTATCAGTGATTTCCAATTTGCCGAAGCAAACCTGCCTGCGACGACGACCCAATACGGGAGAGCAACCTCCGGCGCAGCAAAAACGGCCCTTGCTGATGTCTATTTAACGTTAGGCAGATTTAGTGATGCGCGAACTAAAGCTAAAGAAGTAATGGATAATAAATCTACCTATGGTTATGAGCTGCTGCCATCATTTACTGATATTTTTTCGCCTACTTCAGCAACCAGTTCAGAAGAGGTCTTTGCGCTGAAATTTACAAGATCCGTAGGACTGGGTAATTTTCTTCCATCATATTCGGCATCCACTACACAATATCAGGGTTTCGCCGCGACTGGAAATGAAAATTTTGGGACAACAAGCACGTTGCCGTTCATCAAAAACTGGGACAACAACGATCCAAGGAAAGTTTGGACACTTTACAACAAAACGGTGATCAATGGTGCAACGGTAGTCATTAATGTGGCAGCACCTAATGACCTTTTGTATGGAAAATTCCGGGACCCGCTTGCACCTGCCGAGACTGCAGCTGGTAACGATTTCTTTCTGTACCGCTATGCAGATGTGCTGTTAATATTCGCTGAAGCAGAAAATAAGGTTAACGGCCCGACCTCTGACGCCTACAACGCGGTCAATATGGTCAGAAGAAGAGGTTACGGCGTTAGCATCAACACGGCTAACGCGGCAGTTGATCTTCCTGGCGGTTTAACTCAAGCTACATTTGATGATTTGGTATTCAGGGAGAGAGGTTATGAGTTTTTCGCTGAAGATAAGCGTTGGTTTGACTTGCTTAGAACAGGCAGATATAAAACAGAGCTTCCTGCCGCAGGCAAGAGGCTGCCGCCATCTACCGTATTTCCAATCCCAGCGGTAGAAAAACTGACCAATGACAAAATTTAATCCTCCTTAAGGAGCGTCAGTGGTTATCTGACGCTCTTTATCTTGTCGAATTAAAATTGGTTCTATCGCCCGAATTGAACAAAATATGAAACGTGAAAAATTAATTATTATCCTGCTGGCCGTTTGCTCATTTACTGAACGTGTTTCAGCACAAACAAAAAAGTTGGATAATATTCTTTATGGTGCAGCCTATTACCAGGAATATATGCCGGAAGACCGCCTGGAGGAAGATCTTAAACTGATGAAAGCATCAGGAATGTCAGTTGTGAGATTGGGTGAATCGAGCTGGAGCCTGTTTGAACCAAGGGAAGGGGAGTTTGATTTTGCATGGATGGACAGGATTATTGACGGTTTACACAAAAATGGCATAAAGGTAATTTTGGGTACACCTACTTATTCTATACCAGCCTGGTTATGGCATAAACACCCTGAGGTGCTGTTGAAGTATGAAAAAGGTGCTAATGCCTATTATGGCATTCGGCAGAACATGGATATTACTAACCCGGCATTTTTGTTTTATGCAGAGCGGGTCATCGGGAAGATGATGGAACATTACACCAAAAATCCTGCTATTATTGGTTTTCAGGTTGATAATGAAACCACCTCTTATAATGCCAATAATTATGATTTTCAGATCAGCTTCGTTGACTATCTGAAAAAGAAATTCGGAACTGTAGAGCGGCTTAATAAAATATGGGGATTGAATTATTGGGGAATGACCATGAATGGCTGGGAAGAATTTCCGGAAAGGGATGGTGTAACCAATACCGGCTATAAACTGGAATGGGAGCGCTTTAAGCGCAAGGCCGTAGCCGACTACCTGAACTGGCAGACGGAAATTGTAAGGGCATATAAACGGCCTGATCAATTTGTGACCCATTGTTTCATGCCGGCGGTCCAGGATATTGATCAGGTGGAAAGCGCCAAAAACATGGATGTGCTGGCAGTTAACGTTTATCATGGTTCACAGGATAAGCTGACCGGTGAAGAGATTGCTTTTGCGGGAGATTATTTCAGGTCCGTAAAAAGAAAAAATTACCTTATCACTGAAACTAATGCCCAAACCACCGGCTGGGATTCAAAGTCTCAAGCGCCTCCCTATGATGGTCAGCTCAGGATGAACGTTTATGCCCACATGGGATCAGGCGCTAATATGGTGGAATACTGGCACTGGCATTCCATTCATTACGGTCAGGAAACCTATTGGAAAGGAATTCTTTCCCACGACCTTCAGCCTAACCGCGCCTACGCAGAGTATTCAAAAACGGCCCACGAGCTGCAACGATTCGGCAGTAAGCTGGTCAATCTGAAGATCAAAAATGATGTAGCCATCCTTTTTAGTCATGATGCCAATACCGGCCTGAATGTGATGCCGTTCAAAGATCCGAAGGTCAGCATTCCGGGAAAACCAGCCAATATATATCGGAATGAGCTGGTTGCTCAGTTCCACAAGGTGCTTTTCAGGAACAGCGTGGGTACAGATTTCATTTTTCCGGAGAGTACTAATTTCGGGGATTACAAATTGATTATTATTCCCTCCCTGTACATTGCCAGTGATACCCTGCTGGATAAGATCAATAACTATATCGCTGGTGGCGGTCATGTGATCATGCAGTTTAAAAGCGGGTTTTGCGACGAAAACTCCATGGTGCGCCCTATGCTTGCACCTGGCCCGCTGCGTAAAGCCTGCGGATTCTATTATCAGGAATTTACGAATTTTAAAGCGTTGTCATTAAAAGACAATCCGTTCCGGGTCGATACAGCCGGGAATAAAGTTTATGATTGGGGAGAATACCTTATACCCGAAACGGCTAAACCGCTGGCTTTTTATGATCATCCATACTTTGGCAAATATCCCGCGGTAACTATCAACACCTTTGGTAAGGGAACACTGCTTTATGAAGCAACCAATGTCTCGGATGCCATTCAGGAAAAATTAATTCTTCAGGAAATGGATAGGGCCGGAATTAAAACCATTGACCAAAAGATGCATTGGCCACTGGTTACCAAAAGCGGCAATAATGATGCCGGTAAAAAAGTGCATTACTATTATAATTATAGTTCACAAAGATTGAATGTTACTTATCCATACACGGCTGGTATTGAATTAGTTACAGGGAAGGTAATAATGCAGGAAGCCGTTGTTGAAATTGAACCATGGGATGTACTAATTATTGAAGAAAAATAATCTTCATAACAAGTTTTATTGGATTGGCAGCGATAACTGAACATGACTTGCTCCATGAAATACAATCCACTTAAATACGAACTATTAATAAATAAACTGGCAAATGACATTTAATATCAGGAATCTCGCCGCTAAGGTTTGCATAAGCGTGGCGCTTTCAGTACCGGTTTCTGCAAATGCACAAAGTAGTAAAGTGCCTGTAAGTAGCCTTTACAAAGGTTTTGTACATCCGGATAATGCCGCCAAACCACGCGTCTGGTGGCACTGGATAAATGGCAATATTACCAAAGATGGTATTCGCAAAGATCTGTTATGGATGAAGCGTAGCGGGATCGGCGGCTTTCAAAATTTTGATGCAGGTGTTGTCACTCCGCAAGTTGTTGCGAAGCGCTTATTGTATATGACGCCAGAATGGAAAGATGCTTTCAGGTTAGCCACCAAACTGGCCGATTCGTTAAAATTGGAAATGGCCATTGCCGGTTCGCCGGGCTGGAGTGAAAGCGGAGGGCCCTGGGTAGCTGCTAAAGACGGGATGAAAAAATTGATTTGGAGCGAGGTGCGATTAAAAGGAGGGCAGCCTTTTACCGGCACATTGCCCAGGCCGCCTGCCACGACAGGGGATTTCCAAAACCTGGCTATCCCAAAGGAAACTTCTGTCATCCGTTTAAAAACAGCTGCACCGCCGGAGTATTATGAAGATGTGGCAGTGGTAGCGTACCGCTTACCAGCGGCAGATATTTCATTGACTGATCTGGCTCCAAAAATCACTTCCAATGCAGGCAGTTTTACTTTGAAACAACTAACAGACGGCAATTTGGAGACAACTAACCTGCTACCTTCTGATCCGGCAAAAGGATATTCCTGGATTCAATATGAATTTGCACAGGCTCAAACCATCAAGGCAGTTTCCGTGACAGGAGGCGGAAGCAGGTCACCTTTTGGCTTACCGGGGCCGTCTGAAGAGCGCAGTCTGGAAGTAAGTGATGATGGAATTAATTTTCGCAGGGTGGCTTTTATTCCGCATAGTGTTATTTCACAGCAAACCATTACCATTCCGCCAACCACTGCCAGGTATTTTCGGTTAAGATTTAACAATCCGGAGGCACATCCCAACCTTATTGCAACGATGCTTGGAGGTGGAGTGACTTCCAAACCACCTGCTGGAAATGACATTGCAGAACTGGTTTTATACCCGGCTACACGTATTAATCACTTTGAAGAAAAGGCTGGTTTTGTAGCCTCTGCCGATTTATTGAAATATCCTACACCAAATACCCCGGATGTGATTGCACAAGCCGATGTGGTTGATTTAACCTGGAAGATGGATGCAACGGGCAGCCTGAACTGGACACCTCCAGCCACCGGCGGAGAATGGAAAATAGTACGGTTTGGCTATTCGTTAACCGGGAAACAGAACCATCCCGCATCAGTGGAAGCAACAGGATTGGAAGTAGACAAAATGGACGCAAGGGCAGTGAAAGAATATTTTACGACTTACCTGAACCAATACAAAGATGCAACTGGTGGCCTGATGGGAAGTAAAGGATTGCAATACATGATAACTGATAGTTACGAAGCGGGGCAGGAAACTTGGACACCCGGTATGATGGAGGAATTCCAAAAGCGTCGGGGTTATAGTTTATTGCCCTGGATGCCGGTGCTGACCGGACAAGTTATCAAAAGTGCAGAAGCCAGCGAGCAATTTCTCTGGGACTGGCGAAAAACCATTTCAGAATTAATAACTGAAAATCATTATAACCAGCTTACCGGTATTCTTACAGACTATGGGATGAAGCGTTATTCTGAATCGCATGAGAATGGTCGGTTGTTCATTGTTGATGGCATGGATGTAAAACGTACAGCAGCTATTCCGATGTCGGCTATGTGGACACCTGGGCTCGGCGGCTCTCCGCCAAACATGGCCCAGGCCGATATTCTTGAATCTGCTTCGGTTGCACACATCTACGGGCAAAACCTGGTCGCTGCTGAATCGTTTACCGCCATCGGTTTTGGTATTAATGGAGCCTGGTCATATTCACCTGAAAAATTAAAACCTACGGCCGATCTGGAGCTGGCCAGCGGTGTAAATCGTTTTGTGATCCATACCTCCGTTCATCAGCCGGTTGATGACAAGATCCCTGGTCTTGGACTAAGCGTATTTGGCCAATGGTTTAACCGTCATGATACCTGGGCAAATCAGGCAAAGGTGTGGACTGATTACCTGGCCCGTAGTTCCTATATGTTACAGCAAGGAAAGTTTGTTGCTGATATTGTATATTATTACGGGGAAGACAATAACATTACCGGATTGTTCGGAAACAAACTACCCGATGTTCCAACAGGATACAGCTATGATTTTATTAATCCTCATGCACTCATCAACCTTTTGTATACACAAGGAGGCAAACTGGTGACACCTTCCGGGATTAAATACAAGATGTTAGTGATAGACAGTATTGCCCGGAAGATGTCCTTACCTGTTCTTCGTAAAATAGCTCAGCTTGTAAAAGAGGGAGCTGTTATCACTGGTATAAAGCCTGAAATGGCAGCAAGTTTAAATGATGACCCTCTGGAATTTCAGCGCCTGGTAAATGAGGTATGGAACTCCGATAGAAAAAATGTATTCACGGGAAAGACAATTGCTGAAGTGCTTTCTTCTTTGAGCATCCGGCCTGATTTTGAATATAGCAAACCATACGATGATACACAGTTACGCTATGTACACCGCAAAGTTGCAGGTGGCGACATTTATTGGGTAAATAACCGTAACGACCGGAATGAAGTTGTTGATGCGACATTTCGTGTCATTGGAAAGACTCCGCAGATCTGGCATCCCGAGACGGGAAAAACAGAACCTGTTTCTTATAAAATAGAAAACAACCATACAAATGTTTCCTTGAACTTTACACCAAATGATGCATTATTTATAGTGTTTCTGTCGCCTGCGAAAAAAAGCATGGTTATCCTTCCTGCAAAAACCGATCAAGACATAATTACGGTTAAAGGGCCCTGGAACGTTACTTTCCAGCCGGATCGTGGCGCACCACTACAAGCTTCATTTGAAAATTTGGTTTCATATACTGAGCATACCGATCCTGGCATTAAATACTTCTCAGGTACAGCCACCTATACAAAGTCAATTAATATCCCTGCAAATACATTGGTGAAAGGTGCCCAGATACGTTTAGATCTGGGGGATGTAAAGAATTTGGCTGAGGTAGTGGTGAACGGAAAGTTATTAGGTACTGTTTGGAAAAAGCCTTTCAGCGTGAATGTAAACTCCGCATTGAAACCAGGAGAGAATAGGCTGGAAATAAAAGTCACTAACCTTTGGGTAAACAGGTTAATCGGAGACCAACAGCCTGATGTAAAGCAAAAAGTAACCTATACTACCATGCCATTTTATAATGCAAATTCAAAATTGCTGTCATCTGGTTTGTTGGGGCCAGTAAAGTTGGTATGGGTGAAGATAAAGAAATAGATGTGGCTCTTTGGATATTCCGGGGCAATTGATCTCACCCTTCCGGAATAGCGAACCGTTAGTTCTGCAACACTTTGAACATATCAATTCATTGAATCAGACGAATAGAGAAAGAGAAAACCTGAGGGAATCACCTTTCTCCTATTTATATAGAGAAGTGCCCACTATCGAGCACCCAAACTATACATCTTAGTTTGAAATTTTGAATTTCATAATTATTTAATCTTTAAGTGATATTTTTTAAAGGATCTTCTCCAATATTTCCAATTCGTCTTAATTTTTCAATAAATTGGTTCGAAAAAACACCACTGTGGGGACGCTTTTAACTTCTGGTGACCTTTTTGAGTAATTAGTATAGTTGTAATCCGAAACGGTTCTTTTTTAATGTTGACTGTTTTTTTTAAAAAAGCTACCTTTGCACCTTGAAACAAGGATATGATTTACTTTTTCTTTAATAAAGCAAATACGGTGTTTGCCGTACAATATAATCAAACGCTCCATCCGACAGATATTTCAAAACTAAGCTGGCTTTTTGCAGGCGCGGAATTAAACCGGGATACAATTGTGACCGGTTTTTTTGTTGGTCCCCGGGCGGCGATGGTTACTCCATGGAGTACTAACGCGGTTGAAATTACACAGAACATGGGCATTGAAGGTATTATCCGCATCGAGGAATTTGCGGCGGTTGATCCTGATTTTTCGGCTTTCGACCCGATGCTGTTTCAAAAATATTCAACGCTTAATCAGGAAATCTTCACCATTAACATAAAACCGGAACCGATTCTGGAAATTGAAGATATCGCACAATATAACAAGCAGGAGGGACTCTCTTTAAGTGACGAAGAGATTCAATACTTAAACGGTCTTTCTGAAAAATTAGGTCGTAAGTTGACCGACTCCGAAGTATTTGGTTTTTCTCAGGTGAATTCGGAGCACTGCCGTCACAAAATTTTTAACGGCACTTTTGTGATTGATGGACAAGAGCAACCTGTTTCATTGTTTAAGCTAATCCGCAAAACGTCTGAGGCTAACCCGAACGGGATTGTCTCGGCTTATAAAGATAACGTAGCCTTTTTAAAGGGCCCTGTAGTTCAGCAATTCGCACCCAAACGTCCGGATGTACCTGAATTCTACGAGATCAAAGATTTTGAATCTGTAATTTCCCTGAAAGCCGAAACCCATAACTTTCCTACCACTGTTGAGCCTTTTAACGGTGCAGCTACAGGATCGGGTGGTGAGATCAGGGACAGGATGGCCGGTGGCCAGGGTTCTATTCCGTTGGCCGGCACGGCGGTATACATGACGGCCCTTTCGCGCTTAGCAGCCGACCGTCCCTGGGAAAATGGCGTTGCCGAGCGCAAATGGCTTTATCAATCGCCGGTTGATATTTTAATTAAAGCCTCAAACGGAGCATCGGATTTTGGTAACAAGTTCGGTCAGCCGCTGATCACGGGTTCGCTGCTCACTTTCGAGCATGAGGAAGATTCACGCACCCTGGGTTATGATAAGGTAATTATGCAGGCTGGCGGTATCGGTTATGGTAAGCTGTCGCAAGCCAAAAAACACAGTCCGCAGGTAAGCGATAAGGTGGTGATTTTGGGTGGTGATAATTACCGGATAGGTATGGGTGGTGCAGCCGTTTCGTCGGCAGATACCGGCGCATTAGGTTCGGGCATAGAGCTGAATGCTATCCAGCGCTCAAACCCGGAAATGCAGAAACGAGTATCAAATGCAGTGCGCGGGATGGTAGAAAGTGATGTTAATTCGATTGTTTCTATTCACGATCATGGTGCAGGCGGTCATTTAAATTGCCTTTCGGAACTGGTAGAGGAAACCGGGGGCAAGATCGACCTGGATAAACTGCCTGTTGGCGACCCAACCCTTTCAGCTAAAGAAATTATCGGAAACGAATCCCAGGAACGTATGGGGCTGGTGATCGGGCAGGAAAACATAGAGATCCTGCAAAAGATTGCCGACCGCGAGCGCTCTCCGATGTATACGGTGGGCGAAGTAACCGGCGACCATCGTTTCACATTTGAATCAGCCACTACGGGTGCCAGGCCAATGGACCTTGACATGGGTGATATGTTTGGCAGTTCACCGAAAGTGGTGATGCAGGACAAGACAATCGAACGAAAGTATAGCCCGGTAACCTATGACGTATCTCAATTACAGGCTTACCTCATGCAGGTACTGCAACTGGAAGCAGTAGCGTCTAAAGACTGGTTGGTTAACAAGGTCGACCGTTGCGTAGGTGGCCGCGTGGCGAAGCAGCAATGTGCCGGTCCGCTGCAATTACCGCTTAACAATTGCGGTGTTATGGCGCTGGATTTTCAGGGCAAGGATGGTATTGCTACTTCAATTGGTCATGCGCCGCTTTCGGCGTTGATTAACCCGGCATCAGGGAGTCGTAACGCCATTGCCGAATCGCTTTCTAATATTGTTTGGGCTCCCTTGAAGGATGGCTTACAGAGTGTGTCTCTTTCGGCCAACTGGATGTGGGCTTGTAAAAATGCGGGAGAGGATGCGCGTTTATATGCCGCTGTAAAGGCCTGTTCTGAGTTTGCAATTGAACTGGGGATCAATATCCCAACAGGGAAGGATTCGCTTTCCATGAAGCAAAAGTATAAGGATGGCGAGGTGATTGCCCCTGGTACTGTGATCATTTCGGCAGCCGGGCATTGTGACGATATTACCGGGGTGATAGAGCCTGTGCTGCAAAAAGACGGAGGCGCGATCTATTATATCAACCTATCGGGCGATACCTATAAACTGGGCGGTTCATCATTTGCTCAAATTTTAAATAAAATAGGTTCTGAAACACCTGACGTATTAGACGCCGGCACTTTCAAAAATACGTTTAATACCCTGCAGCAACTGATCAAAGCAGGCCACATCCAGGCCGGGCATGATATCGGCAGCGGCGGCTTGATCACTACCTTGTTAGAACTTTGCTTCGCTGACCGCGATTTAGGCGCAACAATCGACCTTTCCGCATTAGGCAATCAGGATATCATCGAAACGCTGTTTGCTGAAAACATCGGAATCGTTTTCCAGGCCGATGCAACAGCGGAAGCGGTGTTGGAACGCAATGGTGTTGCCTTCTGCAAGATTGGTACTGTTGAAACGGCAGCTACGCTTACCGTGAAAAACGCTAACGGTAGCTGGTCGTTTGATATTGATCACCTGAGGGACGTGTGGACTAAAACATCTTACCTGCTTGATCAGAAACAAAGCGGTGCGGTGAAAGCCAGGGAGCGTTTTGATAATTACAAGAACCATGTTTTAAAATATAAATTCCCGGCAGGCTTTACCGGAAAGAAACCGGTTATAGACGCAGGCAAGCCACGACCAAAAGCGGCCATAATCCGCGAGAAAGGCAGTAACTCCGAGCGCGAGTTGGCTAATGCTATGTACCTTGCCGGTTTCGATGTGAAGGATGTCCACATGACTGACCTGATCTCGGGCCGGGAAACACTGGAAGATATCCGGTTTATCGGAGCTGTAGGCGGCTTCTCTAACTCAGATGTATTGGGATCAGCCAAAGGCTGGGCCGGTGCTTTCATGTATAATGAAAAGGCCCGGGTAGCCCTTCAAAACTTCTTTGAACGCGACGATACGCTGTCGGTAGGTATCTGTAACGGTTGCCAGCTGTTTATTGAGTTGGGCATGATCAACCCTGACCATGCCGAAAAGCCGAAGATGCTGCACAACCAAAGCCATAAACACGAAAGCGGCTTTACTTCGCTAACCATACAACCAAATAACTCGGTGATGCTGTCTACGCTGGCCGGCTCAACGCTTGGCGTTTGGATCTCGCACGGTGAAGGACAGTTCCGGTTACCATATGCCGAAGACCAGTACGGCATCGTAGCCAAATACGGCTATGAAAGCTACCCCGCCAACCCCAATGGCTCAGACTACAACACTGCCATGATGTGCGATAAGACCGGCCGTCACCTGGTGATGATGCCACACATTGAGCGCTCCCTTTTCCAATGGCACTGGGCTAACTATCCAACCGGGCGTAAAGACGAAGTATCGCCATGGATGGAAGCATTTGTGAACGCAAGGGTTTGGTTGGAGAAATAGAAAAAGTAACTTGTTTTTAAAGAGCCTCAACTTTGGTTGGGGCTCTTTTGTGTGAAGCAAGTGAGGGTTTATATGATATATCTCCACATTAAAAACACTGTTAATAAATTGGTTAAAAAGAGCAGATCAGCGGGTTCTATCTTTCTTTTGCGATATCGCCATTGTGCGTATCGTACAGCGCCAAATTCCTGCGGGTTGTGGTTCCGGTCTTTTAATAACTACTGTAGTAATAGCATTAGAATTGTCAGCATTGGCAGAAATAACGCCCGCTTGTCGTTAATTGATACGGATAAGTTTTGTTATTGAAAGATCGAATTATCATTTGATAAAAGTTAATGTGTTGACATTTGATAGTTTAGAACTCGAACTTGCACATCGCGCGAAACGTATATTATCCTCTTTTTACCTGGTGCTTTTATTTCTAACAATCACGCAAATTGCTAAAAGCATTCTTTTTCCAAAACAAAGCTTCTTTTTACTAAATGGTTGCAAAAATTGTTAAATTACTTATCACTTAAGTGGATATTGAATGCCAAGACCATCGAACTAATTATTCAGATGCGATTTTCAAACACCGGCAGGAGTTTAACAAGAAATTTTCGAATACTTATTTTGGATGTGTGATTTTTTGGTAAATGGCTTTTAATCAGATGGTTGATAAAATAAAAAAAGGAGATACTTTTAGTTTAGTATCTCCCCTGGTGGAGCCGGAGGGAGTTTTTTTAAACTTTCAACGACTTGATATATAGTGTGTTACACTAAAGATTTTTTACAGGTCTCTTAATAGGTCTCTCGGTAAAAAAAGATGCCAAAAACGCTATGCTTTATACTTCAAATATAAGCAATTGACTTCACAATAACTTAAGTAAAACTATTTTGGAATCTGCATCCGTTAGGCGGTAATGTCGAACTCCTCGAAGAATTAGAGTAGTTCAATATTAGTTCAAAGTTGGAAACAATTAAAACCTATAATGTATACTGCCCATTTCAGGACGCACTGCGTCACGAAATAAATGGCTTATAATCTATTAAGAACCGATAATAAATAGTTATATTTAATGATCATATGCATGACCTTAAAGTTTTTGAATATTTACTTATTAGTAATTAAATATTTGGATGGCATTCAAATGGTGATCATATCTCTCTTCAAGGTATCTGATATTATGAAGTACCTATTGGTATAACAACTTCTTCCTCTATTTCTACTCTATTGGCAACATCTATGATATTATAAATTTCATGTTCTTTACTTACCGCTTCAAAACTAATAGCTAAAGCAAAGGGAATTTCGTTGTCAATTTCTTTGTCCCAGCCCTTATGCCCAACTATTGCAAATGAAAGTTCGGCTGTCAGAACGTTGGATTTCAATATTGCCCAGTCTTTTTGGGTAGCACTGTCTTGTCGCTTTAATCCTTTGATTTGACCATATCCTGGTGAGGTGGAGAGAATCCATTTGATGCTATTGACGTCTTGTTGGACCGGGGTTTCGTCATCTTGTTCCTCTTCCATCCGCTTTAAAACACGGTCAGAAAAATCATCAAATGTTTCGCCCAGTTTCGATGATTCCCAGGTAAGCCAAGAACTAAAATAGGATTTGAGTTTTTTACGTGTCCTACGCGGTTCTGCTGTATAAACCAGTGTCACCTCTAATAAAATATCATAGTCATTACCAGCGCGAGTTAATTCGGCTGGCACATTAATCGAATATAAATTGGCTTGGTGAGCGGCCACAGCTCCTTCAGTGGTAAAGGTTATCCGATAAGGCGTGTTTTCAATCGCACGCTGTAAGTCGGGAATGCCATATCCGAATGCACGCATGGTATTTCGGTTAGGCTGATGGAACGCATGTTCTGGTAACCTGGCGGATTGAACCACTAAAGCTTTATACAATAAGGTACTCTCTGCGGGAAATCTTTTAGCCAAGTGCGCTATAATATGCGCAACTTTCGGAGCTGCAAAAGACGTTCCAATAGCATAGCCGACACCATTTGCGCCGGTTTTGATTACTTTGACGGAAACTGAATCATCGCTGGTTATTAAAAAGCCCTGCTTCTCACGAAGCAAATCGCCACCGTATTCAACTACATCAGGTTTAATGCTGCCCCATAGACCGGGTCCGACCCTTGAAAATGCAGATATGTGCCCTCTGGTGCCAAATGATTTTCGGTCATTATCCTCGAAATCAGCATTGCAAACAGAACCTACGGTTAGGCTTAATAAACTTTGTGCCGGGTTAGCAATCCTGCAAGCGGCCTCCAATAAATAACGGGGATAGTCCCGTCCTGCCAAGATATGCTCTGTAACCCCCGGCCTTTCCGCAATTCCAGTCCTGATATTAAGATTACCGGCGGCCAAAATAAATAGCAACTTCCTTTGATGAATTAAGCTGTCTAATTTTGCAGCCCACGTGGAAATATGATTTAATCGACATGGCCCAACTGTTGCTACCGACATATTAAACAATCTGATACCGTCAAAATCATCAGCTATGTCTTCCATCAGTTCCGCAGGAAAAACTCGTTCTGATAATTTGTTGTTGGAATCTAAAATGCGGGCATTTACAATGAAACACGGGGGCTGATAAGTACCATCTTCCGGTATTGCGTTACCAAATAATATTCCACCGGCAACTTTAGTTCCATGACCGCCATCAGTAACATGGTCAGCCGTAGTGTTTTCATCAGGGACATAATTTTTTGAATAGGCGTCTAAAATTGCTGGTTCAAGGAAAATATGTTTTTCCTGTATGCCGCTGTCGATTACACAAATAACTGGCGAGTCAGCTTCAGGAGCAATTATGTCCACAGGTTGAAAAGCGAAATCCGTTGCAGGTTCTTCAATCTGAATTTCTTCGCTTTCGACAATCTCAAAAACGTAGGCATAATTTCGAATCAGATCTTTTAGCGCCTGCCCGCTCATCTTTGCTTTAAATCCAAAGCTATCTTCCAGATCAACGAAAGTACTTAGCACTTCCCCGCCATACACTTTTTCAATGAAGTTAATTAGAAACTCCTGTCGATCCGATGCAATGTTATCCCGCTCAATTTCTGCCTCTTGCGTTCTTCTTACCCAATCATCTAGCTTTCGCTGATATTGTTCATCACTATCAGGTTTTCTTATTGAACGATAATCCTTTTTTTCAGGATTATCTTTGTTCTTTTCTGCGTATTTTGTTTTGGCTTCTTGATACTCTTCTTCCGTTTCAGGCATTACACGAACCGGTTTCGGGGGCATCTTCAAATAACACGCAACCGAGATATCAACGTTAAATTGTTGTCCGTCCAGCATACCGTCTGGGAAAAGTGCTTTCAGCCTGGGAGATAAAATGTAATCTGCACGCCATTGATCCCCTTGAATGATTTGCCAGAGTTTAGCAGCCTGATCTTTCGATTTGCCTTTTTGATCAATAAACTGCTGGATCTTATTGGCGAGCGAGCTAAAATTATCCGCGTTTGCACCGATGATAAAACCGTTTTCCTCTTCGGCAACAATCTCAATGCCATAACCTTTTAAGGCTTCGATATCGAAATCATAGGGATCGACTTGCAGTAAAATAGGAATAACATTTTCTGAAAAGACATCCGGTAAACCTTCTTCCTTTCTTTGCGCTAAGTGCTGAAGATGGGTTTGCTGGAGTCCTGACGCAGAGGCTGTAAGGGAGGTACCATGACCAGCCCTGTTCGCTAAATTGGCTGCAGTTTGGGTGTCGACCTTTTTATCGATCGGGATACCCGTAAACTGATATGGGCCGTTAATTTTTCTTTTAAGGATTAGGTGTGGAAATTCAGGCATTAGGCTTTGTAATACAGTTCATTTTCTTTCAGGGAAAGATCAAAGTGCTGTTGGCATATGATCCCATTTCCCTGAATAACTGAAAATTTTGCTGCATCTGTAGCGACCTTTACCACCATTGCTGATGAAAAATGTTTCAATTGTTCACTGATCTTGTTCCAATCCACACTTTTATCGGATTTAATAGACGCTAGAGTTGATTTTAATATCCGCTTAATCTCATCTTGCCCAGGTTTAGGTAATTCGATAATATCATCGAAACGCCTGAAAATAGCCTTATCAATTGTTCCCTCAAGATTGGTGGTCGCAATGATCAATCCCGGGCCATTGAAATCCTCTAATACATTAAGTAAGATATTGACAACTCGGTGCATCTCTCCAACGTCATGCTTACCATCCCGTGATTTGGCAATAAAATCAAATTCATCCAGTAATAGTACGCTTGGGTAATTTTTAATAGCTTCAAATAAGTTAGTAAGATTACTGGCTGATTCTCCTAAATAAGAGGAAACTACCGCTTCGAACTTAACTTTTAAAAAAGGAAGGCCAATATTCCATGCTATGCGTTCCGCACTCATGGTTTTACCACAACCCGGTGCCCCATGCAACAATATTCTTCGTCGAGGTTTTAAGCCATAGTGTGCTAAACGCTCTCTCGCAAGAAACTCTTTTTCTATACGGGCGATCTTTTCTTCAACTTCTGCCGACAAAACCATTTCATGTCTTAACAGTTCGTTTGGGATTTGCGCAGCAAGAGGGATATTGCTCCGTTTATCAGTTGGAATTAAAATAGAACTACCAAAAATGTTACGCAACTCACCTTTAAATGATTGGTTTGTTTTAAGGTTTTTCTCTAGTATTGACTGTAAACGCAAGGCAAGTTTGCCATGACCTTTTTTACGTTCGTCTTCAATAATAGATCCCGCTACCCGCACAATATCATCGGATTGTTCACCGTCTATCGACCGGAATAAGCGCACGAGCAGGTCTTGGTTCATGATTTAAACAAAATTAAACGCAAATATATCAAATAGTATGCCTATCGCGACGATTTAAAGTTATGGTTAAATATAACGTTACTCGCATTCACATCCAATTGAATTATTTTATTTTTTAGCAGTTGAGTGCTTTCTTTAGAATTCATAACAGCATCTTGGTGCATCCAATCATTACCTTGATTTTGTCCATCGTTTCATTCAAACATATGTAGGTGAACGACTTTCTTACAAAGTTTCAATGATCAGCCAGTATCGCTAAATACAAATAAAATGAAAAACAAGATCATGTGGGCTTGATTTTTACGTTTTTTCAGTTTAATTTAGATTCAGGAATCGAGCGCCCCAGTTGTGAGTGACTGAAACGCGAGGCTAACTCGATATCGACAAGCCTAACTAACAGCAAATTTTTGTTAAACATGCTGGCGTTAGTTGTCTTTAAACACTCCCGGCAACAATTATAAGTCCAGCCTTAACAGGAAATTGCTATGCAACTTGAAATTACGAAACGTTGCGCAGATTCATTGCGCACGTTTGCTCAAAAAAATTTTGGACTCCATATAAAATCATCACATGCGCACGAACTTGTCGCTGCTTATATGGGCTATTCTTCACGCGCATCATTGTTAGCGGATACTAAATTCCCAATCACTAATTTAAGGCAGGCCGAGCTTCTTGTGCTAACGCCTACTGCAATGATTAAGGAAAGGCGCGCGGGCCTTAATGGACTACCGGAAAATCTGCCATACGATATTGCTGAAGGTATTTATCTACCGCTATACGACGAAAAATGGATCTTACACAGGATATGGCCAACCTTTGAAGAATTAGGCAAAGCTCTTGCTGATGAAAACTGGAGATCAAAGCCCTCTTATTTTAGGGATATGAAAATCCAAAGCCAAGGGGTTAAATTAGAATTTCATAATGACGTAGTAGCCATTGCAGTTTTTCGCGAATACGTTGCTACTGAACTCACACTTACGTTGGGTAGGAATGAGTTGCGTGGAGTCGTTGATGTATTTAACCTCAAAAGGGTTGCTGGATTTATTGGTTATACGAAAGCAAAACACCAATCTACGGAAGCGGAAACTTTGGATATTGCTATAAAGAAAATGAGGGACGTGTATCATGAGATAATCAGTGCGCCTCATACTGCTGAAGATGTCGCGTCCCTTCAAGAGCCTGAACTTAGTTTTGCCGATTGGTTGGCTAAGCATAAGAAAAGGGATTCGCCGCTTGGGGATCTCGCAAGCAAACGTGGCTTTACAGACAAAAGTGAGCATTGGCCGTATTACCAAAGCCTCGAAGAGTATCAGGAATATTTAATAACTAACCGACCGCCCCTCGGCGCTATGAATGCTTTAGAAAGAGCTTGGCGAGCCTATAAGGGCTTTTTGAAAAGAAAGCAGTCGCCAATTTCAAACATACGGCTAACAAAGCCCAAAGTAAAAAAACACGACCTAAGAACGATAGTATTCGTGAAAAATGTAACGCCGCTTCATTATCGTCAACGAACAATTGAAAATTTTGTATCAGGTGACAAGGCGTGGATCTCATGGGAAGGAAAAAAAGCGATACCGGTCACCGTGCTCAAAGTGGATGAGTTCGGATATAAATTTAGACTAGAACGGCCTCTAAAAAATGCTGGGAATGAGCATGCTGTACGTTTTGACGAAGTGCGTAGCACCCCAGAACTTGCCTGCATTAATCACATAACATTCTAAGTTTAAAATAAACATTTAATGCCTACCTCGACCAATAGGAAGGGGTGGGCTCTTTATTAGCAATCTACTTAGCAGGGTCATCAATACCAGCAAAAAACTAGGAATTTTGAATACTTAAGGTTCTAAAATTTAAAAAGAATTGAGTAAACGTGACCAACTTATTTTTGGTTAATTTTGTCTCATGGGTTCTTTTTCGGATTTCATTGTCGCAGGTTACCCGCTGTTTACGGCAAAGAACGGTTTCTATCAGGATATAGTCGACCTAATCTTTTTAAAAGAGGATTACATAGAAGAAACTTTAACCGAACCTGACGAAAATGATAACACAGAGTTTCACGGCTACAAACAATCCGTCAAGGTCTGCCGCGAGCGGCTGGAAATTTATGGACATAATTTGCAACGGGCCAAACAGAATTTCAAAGCGGCTAAACAACGTGACCGGGATGAAAGCGAATTGGGTTTTTATTTTGACATTTCATTTGAACGCTACCTTGAACTGATTAGCACCATCATTCATCATAAGATCAAACGTAAACCTGAAGATATGAATGAGGATCATGTGGCTGCTCACTTAATTGAATATGAATTGGTACTGTATGAAACCTTTTCCATGGCTAGCATGCTCACTTGCCTTTTCAGCGTCATGCCCGATGATGCCGTTGTGGCCTATGATATGACCTGGATTGTCGATAATTGGGTGAGCCGTGAAGAAATACTATCTGTCAACCCTGAGAAGATCATCATTTTGACTGAAGGTAAGACTGATTCCGAATTTATTAGCAAGTCATTACAAATCCTGTACCCGCATCTTTATCCGTATTATCATTTTATGGACTTTGAGGAATACAAATTGGAAAGCAACGCTTCGATGTTGGGTAAACTGATCACCGCATTTGCCGCAGCCAATATCCGGCATCATTTGATTGCGCTGTTTGATAACGACGCTACCGGCGTTATGGAATACGAGCGCGCAACGCAAAACAAATTGGGCCTGCACCAAAAAGTGTTGAAGTTGCCCAATCTCGCATTAGCTAAGAACTATCCGACTATCGGGCCATCGGGTAAAAAAAGAATGAACATTAACGGCAAAGCCTGTGCTATTGAATTGTACCTGGGCGAGGATATTCTCACTGGCGGGCAGGGTTTAATGCCCGTACAATGGACGGCTCTAAATGCCAAAAACGGGCGGTATCAGGGCGAACTCGCAGATAAGGGGCTGGTACACCAACGTTTCCGCGACAAACTCAGACAAGGCTCAACGCAAGGATTAGAGGGAATGCATACCGTCTTAAAAACCATATTCAAGGCGTTCGATTGCCCAAAACCCAAGAAAGTAAAAATTAATAAGCTCGGAAAAATTGTTCAATAATAAGGCTGTGAGCTTAAGCCTGAAAAATCAACCGGCTTATTTAAACCAGCATCCGCCAACAGTTTTATGATCCGGTCGCGGGCGGCATCCGTTGCTGTAGGATGCATAATCACTCGCTCAATCATCACGTCAAGGTCAATAGTTAAGTTTAGGCCATTTTCGCCGGGCTGCCAGTAATTTTCCGTCCGCGTAGCTTCTTCCATCACCTGGAACAAACGAAACTCCCGCTCATGCGCAAACTCGATTCGCTTATGTATGAGCGGGGTCAACATATTATAGGACCGGTGCGGAAATTCCTGCCGGTGGTACCAAATGTCATTTTCATAATCGATATAACGCACCTTGCTCATTTCTATGGATTCAGGAACCGCATCCATTAAGCCGATCATCCTGGAGCCGGTAGTTTGGATCGCCACGCCGTCGTTATTATCCATATACAACCGCCACATTCCATCAGACTCATTGGTGTTTATGTGCCAGCAATTCACAATGGTCGCGGTTTTAAAAGACTGGTGAAAAGCACTGCGGTCAATGATGTGCTGCCAGGCATTTTCTTCATCAAACGGCTGCTGGTAAAATTCGGCGGCTCGTTGTGCTTCCCTGATACGGTTCTCGGCTTCGCGCCGAGGTATCGAACCTTCATAGATATCTGAAAACTTATCTGTCCGACAAAAAAACAGCGCACGGTCATTCAGCATGCGCTCAAATTTTTCCAAGCTCATATAACGCCAAAGGACGGCCTCAGGTTCAATTTGCGTAAAAACAGGATGGGTATGTATAGCCATATACTTTTTAATAAAAATTTTGATAAATTATATACGGTAAAGCAGGGCAATCGCCTTACCAACCGCTTCGGCCAGTTGTGGGCCAAGCTCCGCGTTCTCATCAGTGTCGATCCAGCTGTTGCCCTGCGGTTCCAGACAGTAACTTTTGCCATCCTGTTCAACATTCAATGCGGTCTCGCTCCAGTTCAGCAGTTTAAAAAAATAGTGGGCTGATCTGACCGTAATGCGCCGTACCTATCCCGTAACAACTCCAAGCTGCTATTTTTAGGGCAAATTCCAAAATAAAAAAGGCAAGCAACTTTCGCCGCCTGCCTTACGCAAGTTGAGTTTACAAACTCAAATCGAGCGTACAGTTGCCATCACCGGCATCGACCACCCGTTCTACAAGTTTCAGCCGCCTATAGCGGGTAAAGCGGTCAACTAAAATAATAAGTTGTCCCGCATAAAAACCATCACTCATACGCCCGCTCAGGGACACCGCATTACGCGGGTTAGACTCCACAAAAAACTTTCTGAAATTTGACATGTGCAAATTGATTTTAAAATTTAACGATTTTACAAATGCACGATTTTCAGGTAGGAATACTAAAATAGGTTATTTTTTTGAATTAAGGAAATTGTTGCCTGACTCGTGAGGAACTAAGATGATAATTCAATTTGAAGTGTTTACCTTCGGGTTTCTTTAAAGCAAGCATGACCCTAACCAGAGAATATTACGAGGCGTTGATCGATATATTTAGTACCCTTACTAAGATACAAAATCATGAAGTGCCCCGGTATTTGAAGTTAAAACAGGAATTGCAACATCTGATTACCCGTATCCAAAACTTTAATCTTTTCGAGCTTACCTTTAGCGATTACATCGTCAAATCGTTATCCTCTGACAGGTTATCCGACTTCACAGCCGAAAAACTAGCCTTAGTAAATGAGCTGCATTATGAGTTATATACTTGTCTGCATACCAAACGCTTGCGTTATGGCGGTGAATTGATGCAGTATATGCTCAAATTGAAATTGATTCTTTTGCAATTACCCGTTGCGGAGATTGTTCGGTTAAATTCGGAAATCAAAATCCCGCAGGATTATTATTTGCCGCACGACACAAACATTGTTAATGAAGAACAAAAATTAACGGAATTAAAAAAGCTGTCGGAGCAACTGAAACAATGGCCAGTTAAGCGTGATACCACAAAAGTGAAAAAGGGCTATTATGCAGCCGTTGCAAGTTCACTTAAACAGGTAATAAGCCGCTACCAAGATTATATTTTTTCAAATTATCCCGAAATCGCCAACGAATTTTCTTTTTTTCGGCGAAAAGTTCGGGGTTATGTCACGCAGGCAATGTCTGCTAAGGAATATGAATTCCGGTTATATGCTTACGAACCTACCGACGGTGACCGAAGTGTCCACGTGGTCCCCGTGTACTATGATTTTTGTCCATCCTATTTTTACAATTTGGAAGAAATTACTGACCGGCAAGTATCCGCGATAGTTATGGGTTTGCAAAAGGACACCTTCACACTAAGCGGCTTGTTTGATATTACCTTTATCCACCGCGAGTTATTAGAAATCTTTTTGCGGATAAGTAATGAATACGAGATTGCAAAATTTATTGAGTTCCTGCTAAAATGCGACCAATATTATATCCAGGATGAACCTATTGCCGATGGTTATCGTTTTGATTTGCAGGGGCGGTTAGATGCGCAATGGAAATTTTTTGAATTTTTTCACCGGCACCCACGATCGACTAAAGTCGTCACCGAAAAAATCCAGCGAATGAGAGCTACCCAGCCTAATGGGCAGTTAGCTTTTATTTTTACCTCACGCCCGGAAGAGGAAGTTTTTAAACTGCTGAAACAAAATAATGTAGAGGCCATTCTTTTGCATGAATTATTTAACCGTCATTTTATACAAAAAAATAGCCAGTTGATCCATTTGTATATCCGTTCAGTATTACCGGAGATCAAACGTACGGACGCCCAGCCGGGGATAACCTTTGAAGGTGAGCGGCTTATTAAAAGATTAAAGGCGTGCGTTCCCGGTGAACAGGAATGGGCCGCATTTGAGCAAATTGGCGCGCAGGTTTTCCAGTTTCTTTTTGCCGATAATTTCAGGACTTACCTTGCCGAAATACAATCAGAGAATAATTTAAAAAACCACCGGCGCGATCTGATCGTTAACAACAATTATCGTACAGCCGGCTCCTTTTGGGCGGAGGTGAAGTATCAATATAATTGTGCGGCCATCATCGTCGACTTCAAAAATTACACCGGGCCTTTAAATGCCAATACCCTTTTTAACACGTCAAAATACACCGTAAAAGGCGTTGGTAATTTTGCAATCATATTTTGCCGGAAAGGATTGGACGAAACAGCTGTAAAAGAGCAGCAAACGCTTTTCCGCCAAGGCAAACTACTTATAGAGTTTTCCGATACAGAATTAGTCGAAATGATTCAGGAGAAAATGATCGGTAAAGATCCGATTGACCGCCTGGATTCCAAAAAATTTCAATTAGTCAAGCGGGTATAGGCAAGATACGTAGTACTGTCCTTGACCTTATTGTTTCTTTATTTAAACGATGTGATACGATTAACCACGATGAAAGTGAAATGCCATGACCTCCAATTCAACTTCTTTAGCACGATCTTGTTTTAAACAAAAAATATAGCTGAATGAGCTGTCGCCATGCTGCCCGTTCGGACGTAAATAATAAGGATGATTTCTGATCTCCGTACGGATGTTATTCAAAACCGCAGTAAAATCGTTGTTGGTCACAAACATCATGACCGCTACTTTTGAATCGCGCCAGGTTAAATACCGATCAAACAACTGCGTAATTGTATCCAAAAACCCAGAGTGCCCTGTCCAAAACTTACATTCCGCGATAAATAAATTCGTACCATCAGGCGCATTCTTCAAACAAATGTCCGTTTTACCCTCGCTATTGAAAGTTTCGCCGGAGGCAGTTATTCCTTCATACCGAAATTCCAGGTGGCTTAAAAAATAGTCTCGTATGCCATTTTCATCTTTGCCTTTGTAAAGGGAGGGCTTTCGCTCCATTCCACGGCCGATATCGAATAATAGTTTGATCAGGTCCTGATACTGTGCCTCGCTAACTGAAGGTACGGTAGAAAAGGTTTGTTTGGCATTAACGGCCGGTTGCGGAATGATTTTTTTGCGAATGATGGGAACACTAACCAACGATTCTGCGCCTTTATTTACTTGCAAATTGATAGCTGCAAAAAAGTCATTTTCTTTGAGCAAACTGGCTTTGTGACTTTTGAATGTGTTCTCAATAAACCCAGGCAGCTCTTGGTTCCAGGCTGCTACATTATTTTTTGCGTTTTCCAGATTGGCAAATGCGGAGTTCTTTGCCTCCGCTTTCCGCCGTTTGAATTCCTCCGCATCCTGTTTGTCAATACCAAATTCAAAAGAAACCACTCCTTTACCTTCATTGACGGAGATGTCATAGGAGGTCATTGTCCATGGATTAGTGTGTAACTTGAACACTTCTGCCGAGCCGGTAAAATGATAGCTGACGGTGAAATAATAAACATCAACCATGTATTTCTCATCATGCAGGCGGCTTACCCTGCTTTCCTTCCTTTTCAGAGGCTCACCTACCTGCTCATTTTGCAAATCGACGTCCAATGTTTCCCATGCATATTTTTCCCGCAAATATTCTCTATAGGCCGTCTCATCCACACCGAGAATATAATCTTTTGTTTGGCGCGTTATTTCGCCCTTGATCTGCTCTTTCTTTTGGTCTATAGCCTGAGATAGCGGTATTTCGTTGAATGCTTTCATAACTGACAGCCAAATATCGCAATATTAAACTCAAAGCCGGTGGCTGGCATTCAATTCTAAAACTTCTTTAATCCGGTTAGCAATTGTTAATCGGTCATGCTCTATAATTTGAATGTATTTTCGCAAGATGCTTTTAGCAATTTCAAGCGCATTAACAATTTCTGGCCTCGGTGCACCAGTAGCAAACAATTCTTCCAGATTAGCTTGGGCTGTTTTAAAAGATTGACTAAATGAATTCGCCTCATCAATACCAGAAACACCATAAAAAATATCCGCTGTAGTGATGGTAATGTTATTTTCGCCGATTTTAGTTAATAGTGCTTGAAGATTGATATCTGTTTGTTGAAGAATATTACGGGCCTCCAATGTTTCATAATTCAGCAAAGTTTCAAAATTATTCAGCAGCGTCTGGAAACGCAAAAGCGCGTAGGCGCTGAACCTATAGAAATCTTCTCCGACCGAAATAATCTTATCGCGTTTATACTGATATTTTTCATTTGCCAATTTTCGGGTCTCAAGCAGGTAATTGGCAAAATACGTAATTGCGCCGCCCACAATAACGGCTAATAAAGTGATTAATGGTTGCATTTTTTAAAAATACGAAATGGCAGTCACTAATCACTTTTACATCCACAACGTGTGCTCAGTATTATCGTTCTTCACCGGCTCGTTTTAGTATCCTTCGTACCTTTTGACATCCGCAATGCTGGGAATTGCATTCTAAATTTGTGTTACGGTTTAATATAGAGACTTAATCGGCAAATTGTTTACTAAAAAGTCCCTTAACACTCGCTGCAAGGGACTTTTAACCTAAACCTTATCACAATTAGCCAGTAAGGACCGACTAAGAATTGCGCAAGCTAACAAAATATTTTATTTTAGCATATAACCTATCAATGGCTATGTCAACTTATTCTGTATTTTATCATTCTCCTGACGGCTTCTTCGTTTGCCGAACTGATTTTCCTGATATGGAAAAAGCGGAAGGATTCCTTCAAACTAAGGCTTTTATCTTCGATGGTGCAATATTCCACTTTATCCTCAAAGATGGTAAGACTTTAGTGAAGGGGGAGCCAAGGGAGCGTACAGAAAAATTTTATGCGGAGTCAATGCGATATGCGGTTGAAATTCCAGAATCGCAAATAAACAGATCGTAAATAATTCATCGCCCCCTGTTTTCACCCAAGATCATTAAACCATAAGAAAACAGGGGGCGTTCCTCGGGCGGGCGATAGCCCGCCGCCGGGGAGTTTTAGAAATAAGGGGGATTGCTCCCCCTTAACAGCAATTAATTATAATTCAATGCTTCGCTTCCCTGAACCGCAAAATCACGGCAAAGATTGAAAGCGGTTTGCGCCCGTTGTTTGGCTGTCCCGTCCATAATAGATTTGAATTTGGCTTCATCACTTTTGAAACTGCGAACATTTTGGAAATAACCTGTTACGCTGTTGTAAGCGCCAAATACTGTTCCTGCGGTAGTTTCCATCTGCTGGGTTTGGCTCCCTAATGCGTACTCATAAACGTTGTCAACAATGTTAGTATAATGGGTAGACAACAAATCTAGTTTACCATCAGCTAAATTTTCCAAAACTTCTTTATTAGGCGCCATTGCAATCTGTATGAGCTTTTTAACCTCGGCATCAGTTATACGAATTTTAGCCCAGTGGTTGAATAAACCTTCCATTTCACCGCCTAACGATTTACTGATACCCATAAGCGTATGGGCCTGTTTCAATCGCTCGGCCGCGGAGGCAGTATGACGTATTTTAATTGCCCCTGAATGGTTGTTTATGGCCGCGTTAAGCGTGTTGTTGCAAACAATCCTAATGGGCGTAAAAGCTGCCGTAATGCTTCCTAAGCCATCGTGAGTAGTGGTTAAAAACAAATATTGCTCTATCCAGTCCTTGACACCTACCCGTAGGTAGTCGGGTAATTTAGCGGTAATAAAAACCCGCTCACCGTTACCTAATGCCCCTGCCGTTTCGTATAAAATACCATCTCCACCGCCTACAATTGCGTCAAAGAATGAAAACGCATCACGGTTTTGTACGACTTCATAATCATTGCCGACTACCCCTAAAACCTGCTCGGTATCCGCCCGAACGGTAGCAAAGAAATTAGCAACTTCTATTTCAGGGATCATAATATCGTCGCTTCCTTCGGCTAAATAGTTGGTAGTATCATAAGTAAATAAGGGACGTTTTTCAACGATGTAATCTAAACCGGCGTGCTGTATTGCTTCGCTACTGGTTGGGTAGCGGTCAATGATTTGCCCTAACCCGTGCCAGGCTTTTTCTTTCACGCTCATAAAGCTGTTTTTGCCTGTTTTCTGATTGAAATTTATTTGATGTGCCATGACTTTAACTTTTAGTGTTCAGTTCAATAATTTTTGTTTGTAATACTTTCACGTTCGGGGTGCTGCTTACCTGTAAAACCGTTTCGGTTTGCAGTTCCTGTATAGCCTCGTGTATGTTGCTATGCGTGGTTTTTATGGTGACTTTCACCAGTAAAAAGACTTTATCCTCCATTGTCTTAAAATTGGTAAGTGTTCATAAAATCGCTTAATTCTAACTGGAAACGAGCGGGGTTTTCCTTTGCCAACGTTTCGGCGTAACCGTCCCAAAATATTTGGTTAGTCAGTTCTATAAATTGCTCGTACATAGGAATTGCTGTTTTTGTGAAACCATAAATAATGCTCACCATCCCGTTAGCTTTCGGGATGGGAGCACAATTTGTTTAAGCATTTGGGAAAATGATGTTAGCTTCAATTTCGGCCAGTTTTTCATGGCAGGCATCAAAAATGAATTGTGTTACCATGCGGATCAGGTTTGGCGTGTTGGTCACAAATTGCCTGCGCTTATCATCTTCAATAATCAGCTTACAACCCGAAAAATGGTTAGAAGATAATTCGTCGGCTTCTTCAATGAGCTTCACTTCAAAATCTTCTAACGTTTTAATACGGGATAACAGCGCAATGCGCTGAATGCTTAAGCGATGCAAGCCCTCCACCGATTTTAAAGTTTGCTCTAAGTTCAAAGCGAATTTTTTAGGTTCGGCTTTAGCTTCTTCATTTTTTGCCGGATCGGCTTTTAGTGCGTTGTCTACTCCCTGTCCTGTGGTGTAAGGCGCAATGTTAGCGGGTTGGTTATCCACTGTAGCGGGGCTACCGGTCTTAACCTCGGCAGTTTTGTTTGCCTCAACTTCCGAAGTTTTGGCAGGTGTTTGATTTTTAGCGGTTTCATCTTCTTTGGCTTCCTTTCCTGTCAGGCTTGGGCGGTTTTCAACTCTGTTTGCGGTTTGGCCAGATTTTGCTGCTGTACCTTGTACACCGTTTGCATTTTTTTCAACTGTGTTCATTTTTTAAATGATTTAAAAGGGTTAAAAATTTGTTTTTTACTTCCCTTTTTTCCCGAAGACTTTCCCTGAAAAGCTATTTTTCAAAAGAAAAAACGGTAAAAAAGAAAGTCAAAAAGGCGGTCGCAAAGCCCGGGCGGGAGAACTATAAGTCCCGAAGGGTGGCCGCAGCGCAGCGGAGGACATTATGCGTTCGTACGAACGGGCTGACCGATCTTGACGCCGCTTTTGTCCGTTTTCTTTGGAAAATAGCGACTGAACGCAATCTGATGTTATAGCAGTAAATTAAGGGCAGCGTGAAGGCGAGCGCAGCTTTTCCCGGCGGAGCGGGTAAACAAGTGAAGTCCTGAAAAATGCGCTTAATCGGAGGTGATGGCAATTGACGTGCAAGCGAATGATTTTGCAGCACAGCAAAAATGCAGCAGTGGATCTGTTGGTATTAAAAGCTTCAGGAAGCCGACTGGCAAGGATTGCAACGGCATCCTTTTCCAAAGAAAAGATATAGTGTAAAGCCTGGCCGCAGGGACAGCCAGATCAATGACCTTTCAGGAGGTAGCCTATCATAACACCTATGATTATCGCAATAATGACCACCGTCCAGTTAACGGAGCTTTTCGCATTCAATTCGGCGATTTGTTTTTTATAAGTGCTGATCTGCTCGTTTAAGATACTTACGCGTTCAGTCTGTAATTTTTGTTCACCCGCTAACTGACCGTTAAGCAATTCCATTTTTTCTTTGTAAACCTGCTCCAGGTCGCGGGCCGTTTTCAAACGCAGTTCTTCGTTAGCTTTCAGCTTTTCATTCTGGTTGTCAATCTGCTTCTGGTAACTTGTTGTCAGCTGCAATTTAACCGATTCGATCAGTTTAGCCTTAGAGTTTTCCAGGTCTTCTATGGTATGGTTATAAACATCATTTAAAAACTGGCCTAACTCTGAAGGAGTAATAAAGGATTTATCGGCAACCCGTTGAAGCAAGGTCACATCGTCTTTATGGCCGATAGCTGTGATGAATAGCGCCTGTAAGGCAACGGCCCTTTCGGCAATCGTGTACCGGTTAAAGATGTCTAAGTTATCACCACCACCGCGCGATACCGCAATGACCCCATAATTTTCATTATTCAGCCGATCAAGGGTTGTCATGATCTCTTCTTCGGAGCTTAAGTTAATGCGATGAAATGAAAGGTCGTAAAAGCCGATGGATTCACGTAACTGGTGTTTGATATCGTTATCAATAATGCCCGCCTTGCCGATGATAATGCCGATTTTAAATGGTTCTTCCTGGATAATTTTCTCTTTAAGCCAGCTATAAACATCGCGGTAACCGGAAACAGCTTTACGCTGCATTAATTCTAATTTTTTAAGATCTTCCTCGTTATACTTATTGTGCGTTTGTTCAACCAGATCAGTTACCGTAAGCTGTATCTGAATGCTGCCCGAGCTGTTGATCACGCGCCTGGTAACGAAACCGTTTACTGTTATGGTTTTGTTAGGTTGCAATTCATTGCGGATCAATGGCGGCACCAAGATAGTTATAGCCGCGTCAGAAGATTCGTCCCGAAAGGTATCGTAAAAATAACCGCTGTATTGATTACCCTTGCCCTGTATGTAGATTCCCTTTAGCTGTACAATTCGTTTTGTTTGATTAATGGAAATAGAATTATTAAACAGGTTTAAAACTGCTGCGGGTGAATAAGTAATGATAGGCGGGTTTTCTATTTCCATTAAGTAAAGTTATGAAATAATGCCTAGGTGGGCTTGCGATTGTACAATTCTAAACAGTTGAGGTAAAAATTTGATCATGTTAACTTATGTATTTTATCCGTTAAAATGCTGAAAGTGGATGGACCAATTCCGCTCAAGAGCTGTTTACATTACATTTTTTTATCCATAGGATGTATAAAGTCAAATTAACGATATGCAAACAACATTAAAACTTTGGTTCTTACTTATGTTGAGGCAACGGGGATTTACCATGACCTCCAGCCGAACTTGTCCCCATAATGGCTCCTGTATCACTCATTTCCAACACTGCTAAAGGCAAACGTTCACCCTGTACGCCGGTCTTAGCAAATGCACTTTCGATTTCGGACATATCTTCCTTCGCCAAATGAACTTTCACTGCACCCAGATTTTCCTGTAAGTGCTGCACCTTCGTTGTACCAGGGATAGGAACGATCCATGGCTTGCATGCAAGCAGCCAGGCCAGTGAAACCTGTGCCGGTGTAGCATTATGCCGCTGCGCTATACGCGCCACCGTCTCCATGATCGGGAGATTGGCACGCAGGGCTTCTGGTGTGAAGCGTGGGAAATGATAGGTGGCACGGATGTCTGTTTTAGGGTCAAACTTTGTCGCCTCCGTCACTTTACCGGTCAGGAAACCTGTGCCCAATGGGCTCCAGGCTACAAAGCCGATGCCCAGCTCCTCACATACCGGCAGTACTTCTGCTTCCGGATCACGTGTCCAGATAGAATACTCGTTTTGTACCGAAGCCACCGGCTGTACGGCGTGGGCACGCCTGATGGTTGCCGCCCCGGCTTCGGATAAGCCCAGTTCACGTACTTTTCCTGCCTTGATCAGATCCTGCACGGCTCCGGCCACGTCTTCAATAGGCACTTTTGGGTCTATACGGTGCTGGTAAAAGATGTCGATCACATCCGTTCGCAAGCGTTTTAAAGAACCCTCAACCGAAGATTTGATGTACTCCGGAGTACTGTTCAATCCTATATATTTCTTGTTTACAAAATCAATTTCCTGTCCAAACTTGGTTTCGATCACTACGTTTTTGCGGAATGGTGCCAGTGCTTCGCCCACGAGTTCTTCACTCAGTCCCTGGCCGTAAAGCTGCGCTGTATCAAACAGCGTCACGCCGTTTTCATAAGCGGTGCGAAGAAGCTTTATCGCCTGCTGCTTGTCTAACGGTGGCCCATAAGCGCCAGCGATATTCATACATCCAAGCCCCAATGCAGATACATTGATCTGACCCAATTTACGTTGAGGTAGGACAGCGGGAGCTGCAATAGGCACAGCTAATGCAGAACTAACAAAACCGGGTAGAATTGAAGTTGCTGCCAAGCCCCCGGCTGTGGCTATGGTACCGGTTACAAAAGCCCTGCGGCTGATCGGTTTTTGATCATTGTTTTTCATGTTTAGCAGATCGTATTTTAATTGATGTTATAGGTGAATAATTATCCTGTTTAACTGTCAGCGTACCTCTTCCCACCAGGCGGGGAATGTTTCCGCGCTGTTCAGGTCTACCAGCTGCCCGATCTTCGGTGTGACCAGCGGCATGGCGGCTTCGGCGGCAGCTAAACTGATCCGTTTGATTGGGGCGTTCCAGGCATGATTGCTTTCGGTAAACTTTGCCCAGTGGACGGGCAGTATCCGTTTCGCCGACACGTCAATCCCGGCTTGCAGGCTTTGCTCAGGCTGCATATGGATGTAAGCCCAGTTTTTATCATACTGCCCGCATTCCATCAGTGCAAGATCAAACGGCCCATACCGATGGCCGATGGTTTTAAAATGGTCTCCGTAACCGGTGTCGCCGCTATAGAACAACTTAACGGATGGGGTTTGAATAACAAAGGATACCCAAAGAGCCTGCTTGCGTTTGAGCCCCCTGCCTGAATCGTGCCTTGCAGGTGTCAGCGTAATGGCAAATGCGCTATCAATGTTCACCTGTTCATACCAGTTCCGTTCTTCGATCTGCTGCTCTGAATAGCCCCACCTGCGGAAATGCTCACCGGTGCCTATTCCGCATACCACTTTTTTAACTTTTGTGCGCAATGCTTTGACAGTCGGATAATCCAGGTGGTCCCAGTGATCGTGGGAGATCAGCAGCACATCGATCTCCGGCATATCCTCCGGCTGGTAGATGCTCGTGCCGGGGTAAGCTTTATTGATAAAGCTTACCGGCGAGCCGTACTTACTTAGTACCGGGTCGATCAGCAAGCGTTTACCTGCAAGCTGCACGAAGACCGAGGAATGGCCCATCCAGACCAGTGCATTCTGCTCCGGCTTTAGTGCTTTCAGATCCGTATGCTCGGTCGGTAACTGAACCGGTGGATTGATGGGTTGTTCTTTTTTCGTAAACTCCCATAACGCCTGCCACAGGCTGACGCCTTCGGTCAGTTGCGGGGTGGGCACTTCATTCTGAAACTGCCCTTCCCGGTAGTTTGGTAAGGCCTTGATCTTCTCTAACTGCTTACCTGTGGGCACACGGCCAAAAGGTTCCGTTTTCATGATCAGACAACCAGAAATAAATAATAAGAAAAGCGTTACACAGGTATAGGTCAGCCATCGGACTAACCGCTTGTACTTTTGCATGATCATTATATCTCATGAGGTGTGGTTGCCAGTTGCCGTATGTCTTTTACATAAATGACATTGCTTTTATAGCCATGTTGTGATACTTTGATCATCGCATCGGTGACCTGCCGCATGTTGTTGATCATATTGGGTATTAGTAGTTTAATGGCAGGAAAGAGCCAGGAAACGTACCGGTAATAGTTCACTACATATTTTTGCCCTGCTGCCGGCTTCACAAAGCCGATTCGAAATCCGAAAGCCTGTTTGAAAGGCATCTTCATAAGATCGTTTTCGGTTTTGCCTTTTACACGTGCCCAGGCTAAACGGCCTTTTTCACTGCTGTCCGTACCGCCGCCACTAACATAAACGAATGACATAGCAGGGTTCGGATTCAGGACTTTGGCAAAGTGAAGGGTGGTGTCGTACGTGATGCGCCGGTATTGGGCTTCGTCCATGCCTACGGAACTGACACCTGCACAAAAAAAGCAGGCATCATAGCCTTGTAACCGCTCGTCCCCCGGCTGCAAACTCAGAAAGTCTTTTACCACATATTCTTTCAGTTTGGGGTGCGTATGAAGGGTGGGTTTACGGCTGACACTTAACACTGCTGTTATCCGGGGGTCTGCCAGCGCTTCCAGCATCACGCCTTCGCCGATCATGCCGGTGGTTCCTGTTATGATCACTTTCATAAAACGAAGTTGAGCATAAAAATTTAGTTTGATCAGCGCAAGTCCGTATAGTATAATACATTCCCCGTTTTGTATAATCCGCCAGCAGAACAATGCCTGTAGATTTGCATCAAATTAAAATCAAACGAAATTATGGAAGCATATCAAGTTGCCGCTTTCGGCGCTACCTCGGCAGAATCGCCGCTTGCACCCTTAAGTATACCTCGCAGGGAACTGCAACCCAAAGATGTAGAAATAGAGATCCTGTACTGCGGGGTATGTCATACCGACCTGCACCTGGCCAGGAACCATTGGGGTTATTCTGTTTACCCGATCGTGCCCGGCCATGAGATTACAGGCCGCGTGACCCGCGTAGGCAGTGAAGTGACCAAATTCAAAGCGGGTGAATTTGCGGCCGTTGGGCCGCTGTCCGATTCCTGCGGTCATTGCGTGAATTGTCAGCGCCATGAAGAAGTGTACTGTTTAAACGGGCTGACGGCAACCTATAATTCTCCGGACAAATTGATGCCCGGAAAACCTACCTATGGCGGTTATTCCGAAAAAATCATCGTAACAGAAGATTTCACATTTAAAGTCCCTGAAAATCTGGACCTGGCAGGCGTGGCTCCGATCTTGTGCGCGGGCATTACGGTATGGACACCACTTCGTACGCACAAAATAGGAAAGGGTTCCAAAGTAGCTGTTATCGGTTTGGGCGGCCTTGGACATATCGCGATCAAGTTTGCCAAAGCTATGGGTGCTGAAGTTGCCTTATTTTCACGTACGCCGTCCAAAACGGACGACGCCCTGGCTTTAGGTGCGGACCAGGTCATCATCTCTACTGATGAGCAGCAAATGAAGGAAGCCACCTTAAAATTTGATCTGATCATCGATACCGTACCCTATAATCATGATATTAATCCTTACGTAAATACCCTGGCGATCGACGGCACGATCGTCATGGTGGGTTATTTAGATAAACTGACGCCGGCTATTGACCCGACCCTTTTGGTTTTCCGGCGCTCAGTTTCTGCCGCATATGGCGGCGGTTCAGGCAGCCAGGAAATGCTCGACTTTTGCGGCGAACATGGTATCGTTTCGGATATCGAAATGATTGCCATGGATGAGATCAATGAAGCTTACGAGCGCCTGGAGAAAGGCGACGTGAAATACCGCTTCGTGATCGATATGGCAACCTTGAAATCATAAAGAAAAAAAAAAGTACTTTTATAACAGCGTGCCGCTTGATCGCGGCATGCTATAACATATTTTCCTCATGCCGAGCTCTGATATTAAACAGATCAATTCCGTTGAGCAGTACAACGCCTATTTTGGCTTTCCTTCCGCCGGCCATCCGCTGATCGGTATTAACCGGTTATCAGGTGTCAATTATACCCTGCCTGCTGGTGAACAAACGGCGCAGTTGAACCTGTATTCCATCGTTTTTAAAAAAGGAGCTACCTGCACCTCCACTTATGGCTGGCGACCCTACGATTTCGGCAAAGGATTGCTGAACTTTTTTGCGCCGGGACAGATCATGCAATGGGGCGGTTCGGACGATTTTTCCGAGAGTTCGGGATGGCTGCTGGTGTTCCACCCGGATTTCATCCGCAAATACCCGCTGGGTGAAAAGATCGCTAAATACAAGTTCTTCTCTTATGAGGTGAACGAGGCGCTTCACCTGTCTGATGCAGAACGGGCAACGATCGAAAGTATGCTGGACAACTTGCAAAGGGAATGCAATAACAACATCGATGAACAAAGCCAGGATATTATCGTCTCGCAGATCGATCTGATCCTGAACTATGCGGAACGTTTTTACAAACGTCAGTTTCGTACCCGTTTCAGCGTTGAGACAGATGTCGTGACACGCTTTAAGTCGGTTTTACGGGAGTATTTCGAAAGGGAGCAGAAAAGAATGGTTACCGCTGGCGACCTTGCCGCTGAAATGGCGATGTCTACCCATTACCTGGCAGAATTGCTGCGTAACCTGACCGGCTTGAACACGCAGCAGCATATTCACGCGTATGTGATCGAGAAAGCGAAAACGCTGCTGCTAACTACGGGACTTTCTGCAAGTGAGATCGCTTACCGCTTAGGTTTTGAGTATCCGCAATACTTTAACCGGCTGTTTAAGAACAAGACAGGGCAAACACCTCTTGAATTTAGAAGCATGAATTAGGCAGGTCGGTCAAATGAAATTATATTCAAAATGGCGATAAATATTATAAAAATATACTTTGCGCTTTTTGCACGGTAACGGCGAGGTCAATACCTTTACCCAGTACGCCAGCAAAAAGGTCACCTGTTTCTTTGAGGCGATCAGTGGCATTGTGTATCGTGAAGTCCCGCATTGTTAGCCCAGGTCGAACCTCATCCCAGGTTACCGGCATAGAAACTGTAGCGCCTGGTTTAGGCCGCAGCGAGTAAACACCCGCGATAGTCGCGCCCGGTCTGTTCTGTAAAAAATCAAGATACATTTTTCCTTTTCGGTTGGAAATCATCCGTTCGAGGGTGGTGAAATCGGGAATTTGTTTTTGAACCTCTTTTACGACGATATTGGCAAAAAGCTGGCTTTGATCGTATGTGTATTTGGCACCGAGCGGAATATAAATATGCATTCCCGTTGATCCTGAGGTTTTTGGGAAGCTTGGTACATCAATGGAATCAAGGACTTTTTTAACTTCTAACGCAGCATGTATAACCTGGTCAAAATGCTGTTTATCGGGATCAAGGTCGATTATACAATAGTCAGGATGGTCTGGCGACTGAACCCGGCTAAACCACGGGTTCATTTCGATACAACCTAAAGATGCCATCCAAAGTAGGGTTGCTTCATTATTGCCCAATAGGTAATCTTTATCAACGCCTTCACCATTTCTATGAGGCATAGTTTCAGCCCATTCGGGTGCTTTATCTTTAACATTCTTCTGATAAAAACTTTCACCATGTATGCCGCCTGGAAAACGATTAAGGGACATTGGCCTATCCTTTAAATAAGGAACCATAAATGGTGCGACCTGATGGTAATAATTGAACATATCCCTTTTGGTCACCTTATCCTCCGGCCAATACAATTTGTTCAGGTGTGTTAATTTAATCAGATGCCCATCAATTTTTACTTCTTCCGTTTCTTTTGTAGAAGTGATCAATAGATTAGCCGGACTTTTCTTGCCTTTAGGTTTGACTATCTTCTTATTTGCAATTGAAGGTTTAGTTTGGGCTACATCTACAACTGGATTGGAATCACCTGTATTAACAATCTCCTCTGTATCAGCTTCGATCTCCATTATCACGTCTTTCGGTGTTTTATCCGTGCGCATGCCCTTAAAAGAGGCTTGTCTAACCTTTCCATCGCTTGTTATCTCGGCAAACTCCACCTCACAAACCAATTCCGGTTTTAGCCAGGTTGCCTTCGCGCCTAATCTTCTCGGCCTGAATTGTGAGATTTCATCTACGTCAGGCTCAATATCGAAGGGGCTATGATCGGTAATTAGCGGCTTAAAAAGCGCTATCATTTCTTTTTGCTTAGTATCGTTAAAGCCTGTCCCAACCTTTCCGATATAGCGAAGCACACCCTTTTGGTCATAAACACCAATGGCTAACGCACTGAAATTCTTGCCTGTTCCTTCATTCCTGGTGAATCCGGCGATAACCACTTCCTGCCTGCGTTTGGCTTTGATCTTTACCCATTCGCGGGAGCGTTCATCCGCAGTGTATAAACTGTCTGCACGCTTTGCGATAATGCCTTCAAGCCCCATTTTCTTGGCGGCCTCGAAAAAGCTGATCCCGTCAACATCAAAGGTTTGGCTTGGACGGATCATTTCGTTGTCACGGGGCAGGACCGCATCCAAAATTTCCCGCCTTGTGGTTAATGGCAAACCTGTCAAGTCTCGTCCATTATACCATAGAATGTCAAAAACGTAATAAGCGAGGTGAGCGTTTTTTTTATTACGCCAATTTTGCAATGCCCCAAAATCAGCAGTCCCATCTTCGTGAAGCGCTACTATTTCACCATCCAGGACAACATTCAAATTCCATGATTCGAGTATTTTATTGATAGGCTCGAATTGACTAAACACCAGGTTACTTCTGGAAGTTAATGTTGCTTTGCCCTCGTTAACTATGGCAACAGCGCGGTAGCCGTCCCACTTAATTTCATAGATCCAGCCTGGCTGATCAAAGGGTGTATCCACCAGCGTTGCCTTCATGGGTTTAACAGCAGTTGGCATAGAAACCTCCGGTGTGTTTTTTAATAATTCTATAAGACCGACAGGCTCTGAATTCGTTTTTTCGCCTTGCTGTTTAGTTATTTTAGTATCCGTTTCAATGATCTTTGTCTTTTTTGTTTTGGGCTTTTTAGTGTTTTCATCAGCCAGTTCAATCCAAACCGGTGCATGATCACTGGCGCCCTTCCAGCCACGAACATGCTTTGCTACACCGCCGTCAGTTAACCTGCCTGCCACTGCTTTGTTCAATAAAAAGTGGTCGAGTCTTAAGCCTGCATTTCTACCGTAGGCATCCCGCAGGTAGTCCCAAAAAGTGTATATCCGTTCGTTCGGGAATACTGTCCTTATCGCATCTGTCCATCCCTGGTCTACCAGGTCTTTATAAGCCTTGCGGCTTTCCGGTCTAAAGAGTGCGTTGTCCAAATACTTTTCAGGTTTGTAGGTGTCCAGTTCCGTTGGCATTACGTTGTAATCGCCTATTAGGATAACTGATAAATCACGGTCTACTAAATCTTTTGCATGTGCACTTAAACGTTCGAACCAGCGCAACTTATAACCAAATTTTGGCCCTGGGTATGGATTGCCGTTGGGCAGATATATGCAGCCGATCACCATTCCGTTTACAAATGCTTCAATGTATCGGCTATGGGTAAATTCCTCATCATCGCCGGGCAAATCGTTGCGTAATTCCTTGATTTCAGTTTTAGACAGAATGGCTACACCATTCCAGCTTTTCTGGCCGTGCCAGATCGCCTGGTATCCGGCTTCATTAATAGCGCTTTCAGGGAATTTATGATTTTCCGATTTCAATTCCTGCAAGCATACAATATCAGGCTGCGCTTCTTTTAACCAGCGCAGCAGTATTTCTAAACGACCATTAATGCCGTTGATATTGTAAGTTGCAATCTTCATATTATAGGTAGACAAAAAAGCCCCTTATCGGGGCTTCTATTTGGCTATTTATCACGTTTCGGCAATTATTTCTTTCCTGTCAGTTTGCTTTCAACCGCTTTGCGCTGATTTGATCCGGTAGATTTTTTTGCGGCTTCTACTGTCTTAGCAGTAGTTCCTTCTTTCTTTGCTTCGTAAGCTAATTCATGTGGCTGCTCCGATACGGAGTTTCTTTCCACTTTTGTACCTCTTGTTGCCATAATTCAATTATTTGTAGATGATTAATTTCAACAACAATAATATTAAACTGTTTGATTTTTGATTCGGTTCTGCCGCAAGCGGTTTATGCTTAAGAATGATTTCTTATATTCAATTTTCTAAGCAAATTATTATGAACAACTCAAGGGGCTTACTATATCCTGCACTGCATAAATTTTATAGCGCCTTAAGTAGTTTGGAGAAATTCGAAAAAGGGACAAACTTTTTCGATAATATCAGATACTTGGATAACTTTTTTTCGGAATACAGGAACATTACGTTTGTCTTACAACATTCTTTGGCACACACCGGCTTTTTGGCTACCTATGAAAAACTGCGTGATGAGTATCTTATTAATCAGGTAGGTAAATGGTTTAAAGACAAGCGTAATGAAGTATTAAAACAACAACCGTTTGACCTGGAAAAGCGCATTGTTATTACTATCTATTCTGGTGAGACGACGTTGTCGTTCCCGGAATTGATTTTTACGATTGATAACGATGTAGAAATTTCAACCATCGTCGAATCTTTGCGAGTAACCTTATTGAGCCTACACCAGCTTGAAGTTATGTTTTCAGCCGAATACTTCTTTTATGAACAAGGCCAGACCGAAGACCTTTATGACAACTTTATTTTCGGCATTAATCAAATGCGGCTACTTATGGCTTCCTTAAAACTATCTATAAATGAGCATTGTAAACTATCTGATGAGTTAGAAAACAAGATCGAGATGATGAATTTCTACCGGGTGCCTAAAGATTTCCTTTTTGTAGATGACTATGTTTTTTTTGCTAAAAAAGACCGTTTTGAAAAAGGATCAAGAGTTACCATGTGGGGTGGTCACGGCCAAAGCAAAAGCCCTATCGAAAATCTGAACAAGGCTTATCCCAACGGTGACTTGTTTAGCAAATTTGAATTAATGCATTTGGTTTTCTTCCAAATGCAAAAGACATTGTTGCCTACGTGCCTGGTTGTGTATGCCGACGATACTTTTGAGTTGATAACATTTGGTTTCTCGATCAAAACTACGGTTTACCGCAAATTCAACGAGATCGCCAAACGAATTGAAGCGGATGCCATCACCCATGTGCTTTTCGTGACGGAGATGTATGTTTACGATCCAAAGCATCTTGACAAGGATAGTCGGCAAAGAATTAAGCACGCCCAAAAAGAGATTTTGGCTTTTTATATGGTTGACAAGGAATTAGCTATGAAGACTCACTCCTATGATACAAAACAGGTAGATGATTTTAAATATATTGCATCGGTAATGTCTGCCAAACCCGACAAGCCCCAATTGCCTTATTTTATGAATTCCGTAATACACGAATTTTCACGGTTAAAATCAAAGTCTGAAAAAATGTAAGTTTTAAGAAACCATCAATCAATGGAACTTTTATAATCATTCATTTGAAAGGACTTTAGATGGAAATTTATTGTTCTCATTTCTTCTTCCGTAAAATCAGAACTCATTAACTGATCAAAGGTTCCTGCTTTCTTACTTTTGACATATCCTTTAAATAATCCGTCAATGGAAACCATATAGCAAGGCCCTACTTCACCTGGCATCTTTTTGATGTCAAACTGCAATTCTACCTGCTTGTGTGAAATCTCGCATGTAATTTTAAATCTTTCCATAAAATCAGTCAATAACAGGATTAATGTGAATAGGGAGTTTAGCGAACTTTAATACTTCAATATTGGCTAAGCCATATTCTTCTACAACTTTTCCATAGATTAAGTAACAGCCTGCGCCAGTAAACGGGTATTCTTTTGTTGTATTTGGGAAATGTACAGTATCAAAGAAATTACCTTCTACATCAAGGAATGACCCGAACCACATTAATTTTCCCGTTTTAGTTTGGACAGTTTTTTCACAAACATACCAGCCTACCATTTTTACCATCTGGCCTAAATGGTTAATAAGGTCATTTGCGTAAATTTCACCACGATAATCAGTTTGCAATAAGTCGAAGCTGGTCATAGTAACGGGAAATCCCAAAAGCTCCAATTCGTGGTAAGTATCTTCCAAAGTTGTGTTCACTAATACCGGCAGGCTGTAGTTTTTTGCTTCTATAGCGAATAGCTCAACGTCGTTCGTCGCTTTCACTTTTGCACCCATTAATAGATGAACTTCCCACAGCAAAGCTTTTTTGCTTTTGCCTGTGAATCGCAAAGCGCCAACACGTATCAAGATAATTGCCTGTTCTAAGCCTATACCAGTGCGCTTAATTAAATCTTCTAAACTTTGGTATACGCCATTTTCCCGCCTTTCTTCAGGAATCAGATTAATATAAGTTTCATTTAATCCATGCACTCCAACAAAACCTAAATAAACATCTATGCCGTTGATGTTGACAATGCTGTCACTATTGTTTACGCATGGAAGATGTATTATTGCTCCGGCTTTTTTTAGTTCATGCAGGTATAGATAACGGGCGTAAAAACCACCGTAATTATTGAGTACGGCGACCATAAATTCCCTGGGGTAATAAGTTTTTAAAAACAAACTTTGATAGCTTTCTACCGCAAAACTGGCCGAGTGTGCCTTGCTGAAGCTGTAGCCAGCAAAGGAAGATACCTGTCTCCAAACTTCGGCTACTACGTCATCAGGTCGGCCCAGTTTTTTTGCTTCTTCAAAAAAACGTTCGACGAGACGCTCGAACTCTTTTTTTGAACGATATTTTCCGCTCATTCCGCGTCTTAGAATATCTGCATCTGTACCATCCATACCGGCGAAGTGAATACATATTTTGATCACATCTTCCTGATAAACCATTACCCCGTAGGTTTCTTCCAGTTGTTCTTTCATTACCGAATGAAGATAATCTACCGTATGAGGCGCATGATGATATTTGATGTAAGTTCCCATCATGCCGGAACTGGCCACGCCGGGACGAATGATGGAGCTGGCGGCAACCAAGGTGAGATAGTTATCACAATTCAATTTCCGGATCAACTGGCGCATAGCCGGAGATTCGATATAGAAGCAGCCGATAGTATCACCCGTTTTAAGTTGTGCATTGACCTTGGGGTCTTTCATAAACACCTTAACCTGGTGTATATCAATTTTGCGCTGCTGGTTTTGTTCAATGAGCTTTACGGCCATTTTGATGTGACCAATTCCGCGCTGACTAAGAATGTCGTATTTGTCAAATCCAATTTTTTCGGCCTCGTACATATCCCACTGAACAGTGGGCATACCTTTAGGCGGCATATCAAGAGCTGTGTAGTAGGTAATCGGGTCTTCCGTAATAAGTACACCACCTGCATGAATAGAACGCTGGTTTGGCATATTTGACATGCGCTCGTAAATAGCGGTAATTTTTTTAAATGTTGGGTTATTGCGATTTTCAGCGGCTTTTCGTGGATCGGTAAAACTGTCTATTTCTGCTTTGGGTAATCCCATTACTTTGCCGATTTCACGAATTATGCTCCTGTCTTTAAAAGTTGACATCGTTCCAAGCAAAGCGGTATGATGGCTGCCATAACGTTTGAAAATGTAATCCTGCACATCCTCACGTTCATCCCAGGAATAATCAATATCAAAATCCGGCGGCGATGTACGCTGAGCATTCAAAAACCGTTCAAAATATAAATTAAGTTCAATGGGGTCTACGTCTGTTATCTTCAAACAATAAGCAACAATGCTGTTGGCCCCTGAACCCCGACCAACATGATAATATCCTTGTGATGACGAATAGCGAATAATATCCCAGGTGATTAAAAAGTATGCGCAAAAATCCAGTTCATAAATTACCTTCAGTTCATGCTTGACCTTTTTAAGTGCCTCCTTATTGCTTTTGCCATAACGATACTCCAGACCGCTCATAGCGAGCTTTTCCAGTAATTCCTTATCATTTTTTTTGTTACCGGTAAACGTTTTGCGGTTTAAGTTTACCCGGCCTTTCGGATAGTCCATAATACAGCGATTCATCAAGTTTCGCGTATTATCAAGTATAAAAGCGTACCGCGAATATTTTGCCTCCATCTGGCCTGGGGGTAAAAACATATCAGTGGTCGTGCATTTCTCCTCCGGCTTAACCATAGTTAATACCGTGTTCAAGTCAATGCTTCGCAGATATTCGTGCAGACGGTATTCAATTTTATCTAAAACAAATACAGGTTGCAAGGCCACCAGTTTATCTTTTAATAAAGTCAAATCTTTACCATAAAGCTTATTTAATTCGTCAAAGCGAATGCCCAGGTATTCATTTTGCTTTAGGTTTGCGGTATAGCTATTAGGATAAACAACAAACGCATTTTTAAACGGTGGTGCGGTGTCCGGCAATGGTTTCTTTTCCAGATTATGTTCGCTTAGAAACTCGTTGAGTTCCCGCATGCCCTCCTTGTTTTGAGCAATGCCTATAAATAGCAGGTGTTTTTCCCGGCGAAACTCCATGCCGGCAATTGGTTTTATTCCATGTTCATCACATTCCCGCATAAACTCCATGATACCAGTGGAGTTATTAATATCAGTCAATACCATTTGAGTAATGCCGCGCGCTGCGGCTTCCTCAACCAAATTAGGAATTGACATCGTACCATACCGAAGGCTGTATTGTGAGTGAACGTTCAAATACATAGCCTACAAGTTTAGATCAATGCCGGAGGCTAACTTAATTGAACCAGGCCCAAAACGTCGACGTATTTTATCCATTGCCTGGCAAAGGCTGTATTGTTCTTCGGATTCGGAATAAAGATCAATTTGTTCAAAGCCGCTAACCAAATTAGAGAGCCGAACCCCAACTAACCGGATTAACAGGCGCTTTTGATAAAGTTGTTTGAACAGTTCTTTCGTTTTTGAAATCAAAACGCCATCAAGTGCTGTATAGGGTATTCTTGCCTGCTTGGTAACCGTTTCAAAAGTTGAATAACGCACAGTCACAGTAATACAAGCGGTCTGCTTTTTACTTTGTCTCAACTCAAAAGCGAGATCCATTACCATAGCCGTAAGCAAGTGATTAATTGTTTCGACGTCTATACTATCCTGATTGAATGTCGATTGTGTACCTATGGTTTTTGCTTCGTGGTGCGGAATTACAGGCGAATCGTCAATTCCTTTGGCTTTTTGTAACAGCCAAATCCCGTTTTTGCCTAAAATACTGGTCATGTATTCCGGGTGTACCTGCGAGAGCGTATGGATACGCTTAATACCCATATCGCTTAATTTAATAAAGGTCTTTTCACCTAAGCCAGGAATTTTTCTTATAGACAGAGGATTTAAGAACGGTTGTACTCCTGGCTTCGCCACAGTAAGTTCGCCATTAGGTTTACACTCATTAGTCGCCATTTTAGAAACCGTTTTATTGACGGACAAACCAAAAGATATAGGCAATCCCGTTTCCCTGATGACTTTAGCCCTGATCTCCTTCGCGCATTTGAGCGTGCCGTGATGCTTATCCATTCCGCTCATGTCAATATAATGCTCGTCGATACTTGCTTTTTCAAGTACAGGAACCATTTCCTGAATGATGTCGGTAATTTCATGTGACGCCTTGGTATATTCGTCCATATTGCCACGTATCCAGATTCCATGCGGACAAAGCCGTTTCGCTAATCTCGCTGGCATGGCAGAGTGCACCCCGAATTTACGTGCCTCATAACTGCATGATGCAACTACACCACGGTCGGATAAACTGCCAATAATTACCGGCCTGCCTTCCAACCGAGGGTCTTTTCTAACCTCGACGGATACAAAAAATGCATCCTGATCCATGTGAATTATTTGGCGGTCGGCGTTCATGTTAGTCTGCTGCTATTACATTTAATCAGATAAAATTTTAATATTTCAGTCGGTCTGTTCCCAGCGTTTAGATCACGCCCACAAAACCGGTATGAGAATCTGTACAAAACTAATGCTAAAAATATTAGTATTTTAAATCTTTTTTAGATTAATTTTACAACCAGATATTTTTGGTTACTAAAGAGCTGATCAACAGTGCTGATAAGCAGATTTTATAATTGAAAAAAAACTTATAGTTTTATAAGAAATGAGGGGATTAGAACCACCATTTGAAATTGAATATAAAGGCGAGGTTACTAAAGTGACAGAAGCCGAAATAAAAAACAGACGGATATTTTACATTCAATTTCCAGGCGATAAGAAGGTACTAACAATAACCGTTGGCAAAGGACTTGGAGACGAAAAATTTTGGACGTCTATACCAGAAGGTAGGCAGGAGGAAGCAGAAGAAGTTGGCAAGCTAATTGCCGCATATATTAGAAGTAAAAAAAATTAAGCGTATGTGTTATTATAACGGTCAACGAGTAACCAGAGCAGAGTATATCGAATTAAAAAGTTTGGCAAAGCCGGTGAGAAATTACCCCTTTTTAAATGTTGGTGTACACAATGGATTCAATTATGCGCCATGTGCCATCCTTGTACCATCAGAGAATAACAAAGATTTCGATATTGTTCAAGCGGAATGGGGCTATGTCCCCGGTTTCGTAAAGACCAGATCCGAAGCAAATATCTTTCGGGCAAAATACACAACGCTAAATTTTAAATCTGAGAATCTTTTCGTTAAGGAAGATGGTAAAAGGTCTATGTGGGCTGATGCTGCCAAAAACCGTCGTTGTCTCGTTCTGTCCACAGGAATAGTAGAATCGCGACACATTCCGAAGATTGGTAAGAAGGGCCAGGAACTTAAAGAAATGATCAAGTATCCTTATCAAGTTTCGTTAAAAGATCAAGAATACTTTTACCTGCCAGGATTGTATAATGAGTGGCTCGATCCTGAAACTGGACAATTTGTAAACACGGTTGCATTCGGAATTACTGATTCCAATACTGTTATGTCACAAATACACAATTCCAAAAAAAGGATGCCGTCAATCTTAACAGAAGATTTGGCCTGGGAATGGCTAATGGAAAAACCAAGCGAAGAACGTCTTTCACAAATTGCCCGTACTCAGATTCCATCAAAATTTTTGGAATTTTGCACCGTTGATCGCAACTATCGAACAACACTCGAAGTAACACCGTTAGAATATCCCGAATTAGCAGCAATAGATACAACCTTTGTCGATACTGAAGAATTACAATTCAATCATTGGCAAGAACTGCAAACGGTTAAATTTTAATGCAGCAAGATTTTGAAATAGGCAAAGAATATTGGCGGCCATGTGCGGAAATAATGATCATTCCGGATGGCAGAATTTATTATATTCCTGTTTTCGACCATCTTCATGCAGATAAGCAGTTTGATTTCCCTGATGAACATTACCATATAGATGGTCGATTTGAAATGGAGCCACGGATGAAACAGCAATTCAATTGCTGGGATGGATATACCGCAGCTGTTATTGTTCCCAACAGTTCTGCTTCATACAGCTTTCTTTCAATTTCGCAGACAAAAGTTAAATGCGAGCGATTAAACACTGGACTTCGCATACCTGATCATCCAACTGAAAAGCAGATTCCCAAAGTCGAAAAATATAATAATTGGTATAATTCTTATGTTGGAAAAAAATGTGAAGGAAGACTTTGCCCTCATTTTGGTACTTCAATGTTAGAAAAAGATGGGTTGTTAGTTTGCCCTATGCACAACTTGACTGCTGATCCTGAGACGCTTGAAGTTATCAAATATGATAAGTTTTAATATAGATTCAATCAGGCTCATTTAACCTACTTGCTACTTTTAATAAATAATGAAAACTTGAGTAGTCTACGTTGAACTTTAACCTTGTAAGAAGATAATCGCAACGCATATTTATCATATTTTCTTCATACAAAGCTTCCGGACCCTTAACAATTGTTCCGTCTAACATTACACTTTGCACTAAAGTATCAGCCTGTATCTCCGACAAAACCTGCACAAAATCTTCTTTTGCTTCCCAGCCCGAAGTACATAAGCGCAACTCTCTAAAGCTGTCGTGCGGAAAAATGTCAACATAAATTTCTCGCATCAGCTTTTCACCAATATCATCTATCAATTTTTCTTTAAAAAGGCTTCCATTATCAAAAATCCCCGCAATACATGCAGCATAACTTATAAATCGTTCCTTACTTCCGCTCCAGCGAAGTTGCCAAAAGGACGGGGAGAAGAAATTCTGCATTTCTGGATTATCACGTTCTTTTACCCTTTCTCTTATTTGTGCAATTGTATTGATCGCTACGAGTGCTTTGGCTTGATTTTCATCCTTAGCAAAGGCCATCAAAGTCGGCACACAAAACAAACCACCGGACTTGCCCAGGACAAAACAAATATTTTTGAAATCATCCTCCGAGTTTGAATGTCTAAGCGCCTCATGCAGAAATAGCTCATCTTTTTGATGGCTTTCGCTGTATCCGCTTAATAGCAGCTTAAGCATTACAAGATGTTTTTTAAAAAAAGCCATTATAAGTAAACATTGATAGTGCTGATTGCAAAACTAATTTACAAAAAAAGCAGGACTGCTGCCAGACCTGCTTCGTTGTATTAGTTATATACCTGATTAGCTCTTATTTTTTAGGATTTCCAGTTTTTCCTGTTCACTTTTTAATAAACGCTCATATAGTTCTACCACTTTATCCAAAGGATTAAAATTGCAAGTATTATGTGCCCCGATAGGGCCCTGGTTTATACTGTTATCACTAAAATTATTAAAATAATTAAATACGGCTTCTTCGCTAAAGTTTCGCACGGCGTCTGGCGTTACTCCTAAGATTTTTGCTATTCGTTCTAAAGCGTCATCCTCTACATCAGGGCTCTGCTCAATTTTAGAAACGGCTTGTTGACTAATACCTAATTCGGCAGCAAGTGTTTCCTGCTTCATGCCGCGAAGCTCACGCATACGACTGATTTTCTTTCCAAGATGTAAGGTGCTTTCTTCCATGGTCAAAAGTATTAATAATGGTAAATGTACAAAACAACCGATGATTTGTAAAATACAACCTTTCATGGTTCGATACACCATTTATCTCGAAGAACTTTGCCTAAGAAATCCCAGAAGAAGTGATGGGTTGCTAATTGAATAAAAATGGGTTAAACGATATTTTCAGATCATGGACATAACGCCTGAGACATTTTTCTACGAAATCCCTTTGGAAAACGACGAGATGATATTAAAGAAATCAGTGTTGTTTAGCCATTACCACCCTCCAGCGGAAGACAAAAGGTATTCAGACAGGGCATCGGTAAGGACTGCAAGTTTTGAAAAGGACATTTATAAATTATTGGTCGATTTGCCCAAGGAGAAAAAGCATAATTTATACGTACATATAGAGCGATCTCATTTATTTATTGCTTGTGAGTGCGGAATGCCGGAACATGCACTTTGTAAACATGCCTACTACGGTCTTTTTTACCTTATGCACTACAAGGACATGAGTTTAAAACCTTATTACTGGCCTGAATTACAACAGGAAATTGACGGTGGTTATAAATATATAGATGTTCATGCTTATGACCATCATGTGGACATCACCCCTAAAATTAAATATGGTAACCTTTACAAAATTGGTTTAGGGTTTTCATCTGATGATGTGTTAACATTTGATAATAAGAAAAGTGATACGATACCAGTAGGAAATAAAGAAATTCTTGGTTATGCTATTGTATATACGTCCGCTGGCAGGCGAAGTTCTCACTATACTTTTCTTAGTCCATTCGTAGCTAAGACGAGCAAAGACGGAAAATCAATAGTATCATACTACCGCTATTTGCGCAGAGATAGGCACTTTGTTCATGGTGTGGATATGTCCAATGAGCAGATAATGCTTAATGAAAGATGTTTCGATATGTTTGAAATATCCAAAAGCGCTTTTAAATCAGACAGTAATTTAAAAAACCTAAACTGGAGCGAGGTAATATTTCCTTTATTGTCTCTATGGCAAAAGGCAATGCCTAAGCTGCTTCAGCAAGAGAATATTGTAGCATGCCATAATTTTTTTGGTTTAAGATACTGGCAGGATAAACCTAAGAAAGCCGACATGCACAAATGCAAGTTATCACCCGACAAAATTTGCATAAGCTTCCTACTTAGAGAACGAAAAGAGGACTACACTTTGTTGCCGACAATTAAAGTCAATAATGAACGGTTAACTGACTTTGATAAAATATCACTCTTTGTAATTGATAAAAATAACTACAGCTTTTATCTCGTCAATTCTGTTCAAGATGAAGTTTTGCTCAACTGGCTGAAATTATTTGGCTATAAATTAACTATCCTAAAAGATCACATCAATGATTTTCAAGAGCGATTCCTTAATCAGATAAGTGAATGTTACGATGTTCAATTTCAATCATTTGGCTCCAAGCTTAAAAGAAAATATAATCCAACTATAAATATTAGTAGTACAGATAATGATTAAACCGGATAGTAATGTATTTCCATCAATGGAGGTGTACATTGAGGAAAGGACGAGATTGAATATTAATCTGCTGTATAGTTTTATGTTGAAGCGTATAGCGAAGGGGTACAGCTCGTTAGATGTTTCTTTTTTAATGGGCTATTCTTTCGATTTTATTAAATCTGTCGAAGAGCTTATGAACTTAGGCTTAGATTTTATAACTAACAACTTATATCTCCGAGCACTCCGGGATGACAATGACGGAATTGTATTCGATGATTTTGAAGCTAACGGAATTGTAACTTATAAGTTAGTTAGAATAACATATCCTGAACAGATTATTCACGAAGTTTTTAAAGTGTCTGATGAAGATGATCCAGAATTGATATTCAGGCTTTTTGAGATTAACCATCCTGTTAAGGCTCATAAAAATTTGCAAGGCCAAGAGGACAGGCGAATGTTGTTAACGAAGTTTATCGATCTTCTTTTTTCTTCTACATATTTCCTTTCACCAAGAGAGCCTATTTCAATTTTCAATAGGTGTCAAATAGCTGTTGACGGTGAATTGAAGCCCTATGAGCTTCGCGAAATCTTGTTTGACATGTGCAAAAAGAAGTCCTATCCAAAATTAAAGGCTAAGGAAGGTAAGGACGGTTTGACTTTCGAAAAAGTGTTCAAAATAGGTAATAAATCTATGTGAGTATGGAAATTATTGAATTAAAAGAGGTTGTAAACCAATTGGCTTTAAAGATTGGAATAGACAAGATTTACAGCATTGAATATTTTGAGGACGATATTACTTATCAAAATTTGCTGATTCTAACTTCTCCAGGCGAGGGAAGGAAGTTTGCTGAAATAGAACCTTTTATAAAAATGGTTTTAGTAGATCAGTATACGGTCTCTTTTAAGTTATACCGTTCAGATGAAGTTAGGCAGGCTATTTTGAATGGTAATATATATTTTTTCATCAGTTGTTCTGAAAGCAATCTAATTTATGACAGCACTCAAAAAAAAATAACACCTGAAATTTTATCGGCAAAGATAACCGACTGGAAGCATACAGTTTGTGAACGTTTTACTGCTTGGACTAATAAGACCACATCATTTTTGGTTGGAGCTGATTTTTATAACAATAAAGGTGATACGAATTTGACTGCATTTATGCTGCATCAGGTTTTAGAATTAACATATCGATCATTAATAAGTGCGTTGTTAATTAAGGAAAAAAAAACGCATGATTTAGGCGAATTGCAAGATTATGTTTTTCAGTACCTCCCTCAGCTGGGGAAATTGTTTAAAAAAGAGGTCCCCGAAGAACATGACATATTAAAAAAGTTAAACAAAGCATATTCTTCGGTTAGATATCAGCAGAACCATTTAGTCGATGATAAAATAATTCCCAAACTCTTTGAACGCGTGGAAACACTTCAGACTATATCGAAATGGACTATAGATATGATACTGGAACTGTTGGATAAAGAACACGAAAAAGCGTTAATGAGTGAATCGAAGGCAAGCGGTAATATCAATATCGGTGAAGTCCAGTTTATTAATATTACTAATGATCATCGTTTTTTTGGTTCATCAGGAAAATTTAAAAATGCTTTATCCCTGGTAGTTGAATATTTGTGCCCAGATTACATTTATGTGTTTGGTAATAATATTAACCACATAACAAAATGCAACTTATTTACAGTTGAGGAAGTAAATAACAGTATACTTCATTATGATCTTTTAGTTATAACGTCAAAAGCTAATGTTCATTCAACTAATGTCAATAATGCTATTGAGAAACTTAATGATATCACCGCGAATTTGTTAATACATTCTAAACAAGAGGTTTTAAGTAAACTGGAACGCGGAAACCCATTTTTTGTAAGAGTCATCGCGGAAGGGCAATTGGTTTATCAAAAAACAGAACAGAATGAATTGCTCATAGCCTTAAAATCCAGCGACCCAAAAAAGCCTTCAGACAAATACTACTATTCATCATCACGGCTTAAACGCTCATTGGCGTTACTCAAGGCAGCAAACGAGATCCGTGATGATGAATCAAACACTTCTGCGATGCTTTTTGCTTTAAGCACCGAACAAATCTGTCTGGCCTTATTATACACTTACATGGGCTATGTACCTAATATATATAGCTTATCGCATTTACTAAAAATCTGTAGAATCTTTTGGCCTGATGCGTATCCGTTTTTTCCAACTACAAAAGTGGGATCTGTTAACCTACTAAATCTTTTATCAAAAAGCATAACTGACGTCAGATACCATGTAGTCAATCCAATAAGTGCAGATAAATTCGAATTATTGGTATCACGTTGCAATTTGTTTATTGGATTAGCAGTGCAAAATTGCCAGACAGAATTAGCGAAAGATATTAAATTATTGAATCAATAATATGGAGCAAAGTCAAGGAATAACCATGCCATTAGATTTTAAAATTGCATGTGTAATTTATCATTTGAAGCAAGAAAAAGTACTTCAAACTTTTATTAACCACGTGTCGTTTTTTATGTCTCTAAGTACAGATTATCTGAGAGGCTATCGTGAAGCGACAAATACATTGGCAGAATTTTCATTTGAAAATATCAATTATAGTGCTTCCCCGGCTACGGCTGAAAATAGAGATTTCACGATAAAGTGCGTTCGAAACGTGATTGAAATAATTAAGAGGAATGGGATAAGCGCAGAAAAAAAAAGAAAAAAGTGCATTCCCATAGTGAGACAATTAAATCAGTCATTAAACCACCAAATAACAAAACCGAAATTTTATTTGGATGAAAATACTGTCTTGGAGCTATCCGACGACTTCCGAATTAGGTGCGAAATGCTTCAATATACACCGAAGCAGTTTTTAGAATATTTTATGTCAAAGATCTCCCTTGCAGACAGAGACGCAAGAATCGCACTAAACAAAATCAATGAAAATCCTGCTTTAGCTTTTTTTGAATTAGTTACACTCGGTTTAGGACGCAATGAGGATACGACAATTATAAATGGCGAAGCGCAGCAAGATTTTATAGATGAATATCAAACAATTAAATATGAATTATTTATTGTTCGCGACTTGGAGGAACATCGCGCGTTGATGGAACAATTTTACTTAAAACATTATCAAGAACTAATTAAAGCAATATAATATGGAATTTGAATATAAATCGGAATTACCGGAAGATTTTCAGCAACTATGTGATATTTTCCAAGTGCAGCCAACGGCTGTTGTTCAATCAATTTTGGATAAAATATCTTTTCCTTATTTCTATAGTCATATAAATGAAACAGGCAGATGGCCTACGTTTCTATTCTTGGAGTTACTCGACGAAAATTTTGATGAAAAAGAAATGGAATTTAATGAACCTTATCTCGAACGGATCAATGATGCAGTTAAAGCTAATTTAAGAGGCGGTATCGGTACACCTGAAACCAAATCAAAGACAGAGAAAGCTATCAGAAATGTTATGAGGGAATGGCATAAAAATCTTGCAAAGGCGAGAGCTAAATATCTATTGGATAATTTGCCGAATGAAGAATAGATTAGAATGAGGAATGACTTATCTCGTTTATTTTACGATGATTAGGATAAATCAGTAAGCCTTTAAAATTCTCCATTCGTTGACCGGAATATCTGATTTTTGAGCAAAGTCAATCGTACTCCAGATTTTGATTTCTTTGTCGATAAAAGAATAAAGTTTACGAATCCCCACTTCATGGTAGTTAAATGTGGTGTTAATACCATTTTTTACCAGCCAGTCCTCCCAAAACCCCTGGGGCGATAAAGGATGAATGTATACATCATCATCCCAATCATTGTTAAACCCAAAGACGAAACCGGACACTTCTACCTTGTTTTGATCGTCAGAATTTTCAGGCAAGGTTGTTAGTCTAAAATACACAGCGGGATAATGTCCGCCCTCAGTAAATAAATTGTCTACTTGTGTAAGTCTTCTATTATTTAATGCAAAGACATTTTCGGTAAGTAGCTCCACTAATTTTATCCATTGTAAATGGTCAATATAAATTAGCGGATTCCTGGGAGTTAATTTAATTTCCATGGTCTATTTTATTAAGGAACAGGCTATGCATAGCCTGTTCCTCATGATACAATTAAATGTGAACCTTCGCTTTACGCGACTGCTTTTTTGCTGGAGCATCCTCCTTTTGCTGCTCGCGTTGTTTTAGATTCCTTACCGGTTTTTGTTCAGTCTGCAGCAATTCTTCTCTTTTTATCTTCTTCATCTGATGATCGTAAAGGTCAACGGTTTTAAATTGAGGGTTTGCGGCGACGAAATACTTTTTATCACCGTCATTGCCGCTAACAGTGATCTGCTGCACGTTTCCTTTTTTAAGTGAATATAGTAGTTCCTCCTTTGCTTTTGGATCTTCGAGCTCTTTGATACCCTTACCGGCAATTACCTTTTCGACATCATAGCCGTAGTTTTCATGGTAATGCTTGATCCGCTTATTTCCGTTCTCGGTGAGATTTTTATCATCCAGCGTCAACCACGCTTGATACTTTTGCCCCTCCAAGTTGTAAAGCTGTTTGTGCACCGCGCGGCCCTCCATCAGATTGAAGGCTTCTTTGGCAGTAATGCCACTGCCTTTATTAATAAAAAAGGTTTGATCGATGTTCTTTGCTGGATCGTCCTTGTGGTTGATGGTCGCGTCGTATTTGTTAAAGAAATACATGTCCTGGTTATCACCAGCCTTGAAATGCAAAGTATAGTCAACAGTTTTTTGGTTAAACTCGTGTTGCAAGCCTAATTTAAATTCTGGTGTTTTAGCGGCCATTTCTTTGTCCAGTTCGGTATTCAATTTCTCGCCAAACCCCAGGTTTAACAGGCTTTTTTTTAGAAATTCAGCATTTTGAGTATTCATAACTTATAGATTAAAAATGAAATAAATGGTTAATTAAAGTGTATTGGCAGCTATTGCATTAACCGGCTGCTGCGCTGCCGGGGTGATTGTCTTTAAATCATCCAGATCTTTTTGTTTGACTTGCAGGTAAAGATGCCGGTTGCCATTCCGCTCGTATAATTCAATATTCAGCGCCTGATCTTCCGAAAGCGAGAAGCGGTGAAAGCCGAAAACTTTGGCAATCTCTTGTTTATGACCAATTGTAGTCTTTTTATGCAGGGTGGTAATTAATGGCACAATCTCCTGCTCGTGTGTTGCCATCCTTGCAACTGCTTTCAAGTCCCTGATATAGAACCGCACAAAATCAATTTCATAAGGCAGATTGGATTTATTACGTATGTCCATCCTGAAAAATATCCTGTTACCCGCAAGTGACAGTTTATCGATCCAGGCTTTTACACCGCCGGTTTTTTCGTGGTCTACTACGTCTTTGCGTTTTCCGGTAGCTAATTGTGCGATAACGGTATTGTAATTAAATTCAGCACCTTTGATTACCCTGATAGTCATTGGAGTTGCTGCATCAACATCAATCCTTCTTCCGGCACGTCCATAAGAATATTCGACCGGGATATGATAAACTTTGGCAGTATTAACATCCTGCACTTTAATGCGTGTAGGGGTAAAATTTGCATCAAGTGCTTTAATAGTGATCAGGGCGTCTTCCTTTTGAGTTACATCAAAATCAGATGTTGGCTTGCTGATTAGTTTAACCGCGGATTTAAAGAATAAGGCTGTGGTTTTATCACGGCTCACATAAGCCGTGTCCTGTGCATGGGAAACTGTTCCCCAGGCACCAAGAATGAAGATAATGAATGATTTTTTCATGGCATTTTGTTTAATTATCGCGGTCATTACTATCCTTTAAAAGGACTTCGTAACCGGCCTTTACTTTGACTTTGATCTGTTTAACCTTGTGGTTGAATAACCCTTTTGCGGCTTCAACACCCGCACTGGCGGCTTGTGCACCAACAGACTGATCCATGGACATCATCTGCATGGATTGAACCGCGTCGCCAACGCCGTTTTTTGCAGCATCTCTGCCAATTGAACCAGGCACATATAATCCTTCCATACCATCAAGGTCGTAAACGGTAAGTGCGACCGGCAAAATGTTATTCAGATAACGAATACTGGCAATTTTGATATCGAGGCGTTCATTGTTTAACGCGCAGGTGCCATAGACAAAACTTCCCTTCGGGATCATTTTGCCATTTACGTAAATGCCATCCAACAACCTTAATTTGATCACCGCACCGCTTACAAGGGTTTGGTCTTCATGCACAACCGCCTGAATGGTATTTCCTGCTTCAGCTGCGGTTGTACGGTGTTTTTTTGCTTTACCACCGCCACTGTAAGATGCGTAGCTTATCTGTGCTTTATCATTTCCGGCATTATCGTCTTCATCGTCATTGGATGCTGTTACTGCATACACGCGTCCGTGGTTTTTCATGGATTGATTTCTCAGCCGGTTATTGGCGTTGCCGGGGTTTTGTATGTCATTAATTTGTTGCAGCATCTGGGTTAACTGTTTCATTTCAGGATCATTGCCGCCGCCATTGCCATTCATGGCTTTCATCATTAATTCCAGCCGTTTTAGATCGGCAGAGGATTGCGGCAAGGAAGCGCCGCTGCCATAATTTGCCGGTTCCGGTTGATTGATCTGCTGATTGATAGCTGCAAGTTTAGCCTGGATTTTTGCTTCGTTGACATCGGCTATATTGGGACCACCAGTAAGGTTAGCGGTAGAGCGTTGTGTAGCAGAATCAACATGCTCGCCTTTGGCTGCATCCAGTCCCATTGATCTAACAAAACTTTCGCTAACAGCGCTATTGGCTGAACTTGCGGAATCCGTTTTGGCAGTTTGATAAACACCCATTTTATCCTGCGCTTTTTGATCTTTGAACTGCGCCTGCGGTAGCGTGGCATTTAGTCCGTGGGAATTGGTCTTTTCAAAGGCAGATGCCGATTGCCTGCCGCCACCTAATGCCCAAAAGGCCATTGTTAAAAATGGGATGATTAGCAGTGGTATGACCACTAAAAATTTACGCTCCTTTAGAAATTCAGGAGTATGCTGCGGCAATTGGCCGCTGTTCAATGCTGCATTCATGTTTTACTTTTTTTTAGTTAATGAATCTGTTAATTGACGTTTAATAAATTGGGGATCGGGAATGTCAGATGCCTGCCCGATATGGGCGGACGGATAGTTTTGCTTTAATTTCGGCAGGGTATAAAAGCTGCAAAACGAGGTGCTGATCAGTAAGATGGCCGTTAATAGCCCGATTGCAATAGCTATCTGTTTCTTTTGACGGGTAGAGTAAGTATTAAACCACTTGTTAAGCCCGTTTGAAAATCGAAATTTCATATTGATAATTACGTTTGCCAACATTGCCGCAACTTTGTCGGTCACTTGTGCTGACGTTTTTTTATTTGAAAAAATCATAGCTTCTAATGTTGAATGATGGTGTCTCTATTTGCTATGGTTTCCCAATGCTGTATTAAAAAACCATGCGGGTTGTTATCCGACCTGGCTACGTTCCTCAAATATCCCTGCGTGATCAGGCTGCGGTTTGCTGTCGAAGTAGCACGAATCAGCTTTTGGGTAGCAAAGCATTTGAAGTAATAGGGATATTGGTTGATATCTAACTGGATGCTATCAACCAATATCTGCTGACTGATATTGCCGGAAATCAGATTGTTGTAGTAACTCTTTTCCTTCAGGTCATTGTATTGATTTTTCGCGCTCTCATCAGCCAGGTACAAGGCTTTGCCGATATTAGCATCGATCACCTTTTCATCAGGATCAAGTGTAAAAAAATAATGATGGAACATGCGGATATGATCCCGTGCTTCCACAGGAATATTATCCTTTCGGTCTGCCGCAAAAGCTTCCAATGCTTTACCATTTGCTAATATGTAGATATGGCTGCCAGCGATATTCGCTGCCTGGTAGCTTTTGTAAAGCGCAAAACAGGATATAATGGTGCAAGCAGCTATCAAAAAGTAGCTAAATAGCTTGATATGCCTAAAAGCAGTTTCGATGTTTTTAAGATGTGTGAACATGATTTTATAATTATGGTTAATGACTATTTACCAGCGATTTTTTGTGCTTGCCCGCTTGCGGCGGCAGGTTGACTCTTTGCAGCGCTATCCCAACCTTCCATGAAATTTTTAGGCATATTGACTATGTTATTTGCACCGTTTATCATGCGTTCGCCTGTAGCAGATCCAGCCTGAACAGTAGCAGAACTTGTCATTGCAGTTACTTTCTGAAGCAAGCCATTCCCACCGCCTGCATTAACGATGTAGTTGGCTACGCTTGGCACGGTGAAGTAGCCGATGATGCCAATAATCAAAAAGATGAGATATGCGGTGTCGGTGGAACTGAAGAAAGTGTCTCCTGCACTTTGAACCTGGCTGATGTCGAGTTTCAGCATATTTTCCTGTACCTTGCCGATGATCGCACCGAAGATATTAGCAACTGGCAGCCAGAGGAATACATTGATATATTTTGCCAGCCAGACGGTTAAGGTATGCTGAAATCCATCGAAGACGGCCAAACCAAAAACTATTGGCCCCAATATGGCAAGAATGATAAGGTAAAAGGTGCGGATGGTATTGATACATAATGCTGCTGCTTCATATAGCACCTGCAATACTTCGGACATCCACTGCTTAACGGAATTGCGGAAATTGTAAGAAGCTTTGGACATAGCAAATTTCATATCGTTACCTACGCTTGCAAGCATCCCTTCGTTGGCTCCAGTGGGATCGTCGGGATGGGTGTATTTATACCATTTATCCCGGTCGCCATCACCATCAGCACCAACATACATTTGCCAAGTGTCGGTTTTTTCAACTGCCGCTTCTTTTGCTTTCAGTAATGCGGCAATGGCAGCGTCTGAATTTTGCACCATGCCACCCGTGGCACTTACGGTAGGCGACATGATTCCGTTAATAATAGCGATTACAGTTGGAAATAAGAGTATAGCCAAACCCAAAGCAAATGGCCGCATCAGCGGATAGAAATCTATTGGTTCCGCGCTCGCTATTTGCCGCCAAACCCGGCTGCCGATATACCATAATGCACCAAATCCGGCTATTGCTCTACCAACTCCTATGAGCTGGCTGCACATGGGCAGCATATCGTTATAAACGCTATTTAACGTGCCCTGCAAGCCCTGAATATCGGTGGCAAGTCCATCTGCTTTAGAAAACAAAGGAAAAGCTATCCCCGTTACCGCAAGAATTGCGGTTAAATAAACTTTCTTTTTCATAAAAATTGGGATTAGTTATTTATACCATAGAGCTGTTTCATCTTTCTGGTGTCGCCTGCATCCTTGCTGCGCTGGATATTCAGTAAAATTCCCTGCCGGTTAAAATGCCGAAGAAATTGAAGCTTATCAGAACTGCTGGCGTAGATGCGATCGATTGCCCGCATACGTTCATCGTCAGACATCCGCAATTTACCTGCGGTAAGAACATTAGTGAGTTCGTCCAAATTTTGCAGGCTTTGATTAACGAGTTGACTATACACATTACTCATATAATTTAACTCCCCGGCACTAAAAGAACCACTCTGTCTAAACTGCTTGTAAGCACTTTTATATTCGCTTATTAAGCTTGCTTGTTGGGTAATGATATCAGCCACCCGCCCATAATTTCTTACTGTCGGATTTATGGATAGCAATCCATTTAGGTAAACACTGTGCAGATCAAAATTACCCTTTGACAATTGAGAGATACTCCCATAGCCTTGCTGATAGATTTGGTAGCCCATCTTCATATCACTTAAAATACCTTTTAATTGGGTAAGCTTTTCAATATCCAGTATGAGCTGCTGCATTTCCTGAGCCTGGGCGTTTGCATGATTCGCAGAACCCAGGCAAATGAACAATACCGGTATAATAACCATATGCTTTAAATGCTTTTTCATACTTTACTATGTTATTGAATTCCGTAAATCTTTTTTTCAGAAACCACATTGTTGTTTTCCAGTACCCGCTGCACGGCGAATACTTTTACCTGATCGGCAAAGGCTGAAGCAAAACGGTAATTGTTTTGCATAGCGGAATGGATCACCCCGATATGCTTCAACCGTTCTTCATCACTCATTTTTAGTTTGCTATCGGTCACCACGTTTTGCAGCTCGGTGATCTGCTGATCACAATCTTTGAGCAACGCGGTTTTTACCTGAGTGATGTATTTTTTTTCGCCGCCGTTAAGGTTAGCGGTTTTATCCAGCGAAGCCATACGGTTTAGAATATCTTGTTGCCATTGTAGTATATCGTTAACCTGTTTATTATTCTTTACTACCGGGCTAACATTATTAAGATTGTTGTAGTAAGTAGTATGTAGCCCGTTCTCTGATTTGAGAGATCCGGCAATTGAACCCAGGCCATTATGAGCTATATTGTTGCCTGCTTTATAATAAGCAGCATACACCTGCAAGGCGGCTATCTGCTGTAACAAATATTTCTTTTGGGTACTTTTTTGCCTGAACCATTCCGCAAAGGTTTGCGCCCTTACCGTAGTCGCCAATGCTGACGCGGCCACTGTCATTACGGTGAATGCCAGTAACTTTTTGCTTTTTCGCCGTAGCTCATTTGCCCGGAGTTTAATTTGGTTAATTGATTCCATAAAGCTTCTTGATTGATTGGGTGTCGCTCAAATCTTTGCTGCGGGCCAGGCTTAATTGAATTCCCTGATTATTGAACTGGTGGAGGTCATTATAATTTTCATCCAAATGATCACTGGCCTTATTGATCAATTCAAGGCGCTGCTCATCCGTCATTTGAGTTTTAGCAGGGCTAACTACCAGCATAATTTCGTCCAGGTTTTTGACACTTGCATCTAATATCCCAGTGTACACTCGCTGCATATAATTTAATTCCTGAGGGTTGAAATGACTATCCTGCCGAAAAAGACTCCAAGCTCTTTTATATTCACTAACCAGGGCCGCTTGTTTTAAAGTAATATCCTTTATCCGCTGATATTTAGCTATGGTGGCTTTAATGTTTCCCAATTCAGTATAGTAACTACTGTATAATTGTCTTTGCTGCTCCGTCCAGCCCGAAATTTCCGTTAGCTTCGTTTTGGACATTTGATTTTCGATGACCTTTTGCGCGTTTTGCAACCAAATTGTTTTGTTCTGCATGCGCTGTACTTTCAGATCAATAGCTTTAATCACTTTGGTAACCGTAAGTTTAATTACCTCACCAATTACGAATTGCGCCTTTGCCTTTTGTATGGGCATTAACAAAATGATTAACATTACCAACGACGCTATTTTTACAGGTAAATTTTTCATAAAAGCCTCCCATATCCCTGTGTAATAACAGGAATTATTTAATGATATATAGGAAATGTTACTTGATTCTTTGGTACTGCGTATTTTTCAACGTTAAGGAATTTCCGTCTTTATTTGGGATAATCTGACGGCCATATTCGGTTTCTTCTAAAACCTGTTTGTCTTCATTCCAGGTTGATCGCCATTTTTCCGTTTTATACTCTTTAGCCTGGGTTACACCATTTCGTATTTTCTGAAAACCTGTTCTTCGCTCAATTTGAAAGCTATTTGTTGTCCCAGATGACGGTGTTATAATTAACGTATCTGAAGCTGTACTATAATCGCTTTTCGACTGATTTGTAAAAGTTCCGGAAAGGGTATTGTTTTGAGAGTTACTTTTGCACCCTATAAATGTGACAATCGTAAGGGCTATTATTATCAGTAATGCTTTCATAATTATAGTATTTAGTTTATGCTGCTTTTTCTAATTCTTCTCTAACAATTGCGGCAATGGCCAGCTTGACACTTCCAAACTTTTTTGTGTAAGCATGCACTTTTGCTTTTTCCGACGATTCAGTCGTGTAAGTCCAATATTCCTCCCGGCTTACTTCCGTGCGGTATACCTTTGAAAGCTGGCCGTTTAAGCTGATGAATACTTCCTTATATTTGAAGTTCTCGTCATTATTGCGGTTCATGCTCATGATGAGCGCCGTTTCTTTATCCGTAATGCCTAATAGCTGCTGTATTTTCGGAAAATCATTCTGATACTTCCGCTGGTCAAGTAAGATCTTGCAATCACTGTTATTGATGATGGCTTGCTTTACGACCGGCGAACTGATAATATCTTCGATGTCCTGGGTAACCACCAACGCTTCACCAAAATATTTGCGGACGGTTTTAAAAAGATATTTAATGTATTCCGCCATCCCTTCTCGTGCAATAGCTTTCCAAGCTTCTTCTATCAAAATCATTTTACGAACATCTTTCCCAAGTTTGCGCATTTTGGAGACGAAGGTTTCCATGATAATTAAGGTAACGACCGGAAATAAGATAGGATGGTCTTTGATGTTGTCCAGTTCGAAGACAATAAAGCGCCTTTGCAAAAGATCAAGATTTTCTTTAGCATTCAGCAGGTAAGCGTATTCACCACCTTTATAGTATGGTTTCAATACAAATAGCATGTTATCTATATCAAAACGTTCATCTTTAACTTTTGATTGCTTCATAGCTTCATAAAAGTCCCCGTTTAAAAAATCGTAGAAACTGTCGAAACATGGGAATATGTCAGGTTGCTTTTTCAATTTTTCATAGTAGTGATACAAGGCGTCTGATATAGCTACATACTCTGAACGCTGAACCCCTTCGTCTTCCTTTTTCCATAAAGCGAGAATCATGGCTTTGATACTTTCCTTTTTCTCAGTGTCCAGATAATCACCATCAGCAATGTAAAAAGGATTAAAACTGATCGGCTCGTCTTCGGTATAAGTGAAATAATAACCACCAACGAAGTCACAAAGTCCCTGATAACTATGCCCCACATCGACTAAAACCACATGGGAGCCTTGTTCAAAGTAGCTGCGAAGCAGGTGGTTAGTAAAAAACGACTTTCCGCTGCCAGATGGACCTAAGATAAATTTATTGCGATTAGTGGTTATTCCTTTTGTCATAGGGTCGTCGCTGATATCTACATGTACCGGCTTGCCCGATAAGCGGTCACCTAACCGAATACCACAAGGGCTGATACTTGATTGATAATTTGTTTCCAGGTTTAAGAAACAGGTGGCCTGTTCAACGAATGTATCGAAGGTGTCATTCATTGGAAAGGCGGCTTCATTACCTGGTAAGCCCGACCACCAGATTTGGGCAGCTCCATCGGTTTCCTGTTTCGGCTGTGCATCCATTTGAGCCAGTGAGGAACTGACCTTATTTTTGAGATCCTTAAGAAGTGAAGGGTTATCAGTCCAGGCTAAAACATTGAAATGTGCCTTTACCGGTAACCGCTGCTGGCTGATCGCTTCGTTCAAAAAATCGTGCGTAGCATCCCGGCCTATGGCATTCTCCCTGGAATAAGCGGAGAGCGATTGTAAGCGCAATTTTTTTGCTTCCAGTCTTTTGATCGTTTGCAGGCTATCGCCTATAAAAATATACTGGTTATACAAATGGTTGCATTTGAGCAACGTACCAATGGGCGTAGCAAAGCCTGTACTGAATTTCGTTTTATCTGTACTGTATTTATCGTAAGTGATTCTTGGGCCGCATAATGCTGGCAGGTCTTCTGCATCGCTGAGGGTATATAGCTGACAATGGTTATCACCAATCCTTATCTCGTCCTGGATATGGATATCCTTTAATACTGGCGCTTCGTTTGGATTAAGCAAAAAGCAATACTGTTCCAAAACACCTGCATGTTTTAATGTCCCGGCTAATTGATCATCATTTAGCCGGGATAAAGTGATTAAACCACTATCCTCTAACACCCGCACGAACTGGCCGGCGCTATCCTGAAAGTCTCTGAATAATTCGTCGCAAGTAGTTTGTACGGGGACAATACGTTTACGCATTAATGAACTTACTGCGCTCGAATGCTGTTTAAATTTATCAGGTTTTTTGGTTAAAAAGATATGGCAGTGATGGTGCAAAAACTCGCGTTCGTGAAAGTAGCGTTCACTGGAATGAGAAAGAAACGTCTTAACCTGCTGATGGCCTTCTTGAGCAAAAATAGCTTCATACCTGTCACTAATGAACCAGTCCTGCTTGTGGAATACCGTGTTTTTGGGTAGCAGCTTTAAAGCCTTAATAATTACCTCGTGAAAGGCCAGATATTCGTCATTTGACAGGGTAAAAATTTCAGGGAGGTTTACTTTATAACCAATGGTAAGATCGCCATTAGCGGAAACCATGGAGTTATGCTCCACCTTATATACAGGAAATACCTGTTCTGCTTTGCTGTGTGATGCCATGATTATTTCTTTAATTTTAAGAATAGATTTCTTGTAGTAAACTTCAAATGGTTGGGCAAATACCTTTTGGCCGCTTTCTTCATCAGGCCATGTTCTCCGTATTTATGGCTTAATTTAAATACCTGATAAAATAATGCGCTGCCTAAAACAGAAATGACCATAATGCAACTAATGACCGGCACCCCTACGATATACATAACTGCAAAGCCGATAAGCAACAACACCAATCCAATTGCCAGGTAGCCGATGTACTGCGCCTTAAGCCCTTTAAACTCGATAGGCTTGTTAATTCCCTTATTTATCTGATATAATGCCATGATACAGGTTTTATACTCCGAAAAATGACTTCAGTACTGTCGCAACTACTACCAGAAATATACAACTGCCAAACCAGCTTGAGGCAACTTTGCCAGTATCGTGTTCACCATCATTCCATTTTTTAAATACTTTGATAGCACCAACAAGTCCAACAATCGCCCCGATAGCATACATCAAACTTGTGCCCGTAGAGAAGTAACTTTTAACCTGCGTGGTGGCTGCTGTTATGCCTGAGTTACCATCCTGGGCATAAAGGCTCAGGCTAATAATTATTAAGGTGATTGTTGCTGCTAAATGCCTTAAAAAATTTACCGCTCTCGAACGGATTTGTGATTTTTGAGATTTCATAACTTTTTAATTTTGATGTTAATGGATAGTTTGCCTACGCCCAGTTACTCTGGAAGTCTGTTATGGCAACTGTGAATTTTAATTTGTCTTTGGAGATTTCTACCACGCGGTTTATTGCAGCAGGAAGGTCTATGTCCTCCTGAAAATTTTTATAAGAGCCAATAAGAATACCCACCAGGGTTAAGAACTCCTGTTTGTTGTCCACTTCTTTAAAAGCGTCAATCAGGTTACCAGCTTCAGCTACCAACTCTGTAGATGGGTCATTTTGAATGGAGGTAGTTTGGGGCTGTTCGAAGACGACTTCTTTAGGGTCGTCCGGCAAAACCTCTGTAAATCGTAAGTTTTGCATTTCGCTAATGGTTACCCCGTTATCCGGTTTAGCCTGGCCCATCACAGGAATAACAGAAGATTGACCGACCGAAAAGATTTCAGATTTTTGAGGCTTGCGGTTAAATAAATTACTTATTTCTTTTTGATAATACCTGAGAACCACATACAGGTAATAGGAAATAGTAATGATGACAATGGCTGCGAAATAGTGCTGCCAGGAAATAGAGGACAACATAATTGCTTTGCTTTAATCCTCACCGCACCATGCGGCGATTGTGAAAGCAAAGGTTGGAGTAGAAAAAATTATTTTTTCACCACCTATACCTAACTTAGGTGTTTTTTTTATTTAAATGACTGTAATATTCTGATAAACAGACATTTGTAATCAGCCAAATTTCAGCCTTTGTTGCGGCGTTGCTTCTTCGTTTAACTTTTCGTCAATACGTCTTAATAACGCCAGTTTAAGCTTATCTAAGAAAGCAGTACGTTCCTTTTTCCGTTTGACTATATCAAGGTATTTATGATAATATGAACCAAGATCAACGTGAAAGACAGTTTGAAAAAAACTCACTACAGTTTTTATTTCCATATTCCCGTTATTGAATACGCCCACAGCAACTAACGCATAGATTAACTCAACAAGATCTGTTTTATTGAAAGTCCATGTAAGGGGCAACTCAAGACCCATTTCTGGTGGTGTATCGTCATGTTCCAAGGTTTTTTGGAGTTCGAGATTTAAGAAGTCCTGATACTTTTCATTGGCAATGATTTTGGATAGCTTATAATCATGGCTGGTTGAATATTGTTCATCTTCCTCAAACTCTTCAAGATCAACATGCACATCAAAACCTCCTCGGGTGAAGTATAATTCATCCATTTGAGTTGATCCCGATCGATAATATTGATAAAATGTTTGATTGTGATCAAAAAAACGCTTGATGTCAGCTAATTCGTAATTGATGAAGTCTTTTAAAATACCCTCCCCGCCCGGAGGAGCCTGCATAATGAACTTATATACATTTATGAAGTAAATGTACTTGCTGTAGAATTGTGGCTTAAGAACTTTGAAAAAGTATATTTCTTCTTCCTTATTCTCGAAAGCATAACTTGAAATGTAGTTTTTCAACTTTGCCATTGCCTTTTTGCAAAGCTGTATAGACGTTTTGTACTGATCGGCTATGGAGTCACCGTTGATTGAAACTTCATTTAATTGATTTTCTAAAGCACTGTAAAGGCGTTCGGTATAAGTTCTCATATCTGTGATGTTGGCAAATTAGGTATATATTTATACGCAATTTAAGAATATGATGTTCCAACATACTTAACAGAAATGTAATATTTAGTTAATAATCAGCAACCTTTCGAATTTATGAACTTGAAAAAAATTATTTCTCATAAGCAATTACATTGGCAAGGATAATTTTTATATCGTCTTTTATTTGCTGATAATTACTCAAAATTGTTTCTTGGTCTATGTCCCGAACTTTAGGTATAGCTAAATAAGATTGCTCTTCGTTCCTGATAGCTTCATGATCGTTTTGTATTTCGTTGTGAAATGTTTTTAGGGATATCTTTTTGTCGGGATCGTCGGCAACCATTCCGACAAATTCTCCAGAGGATAATGAAGCAATTTTTGATGCAGGGATGGCATAATCCAATTGCGTTGATTTACTTACGGATGTGTCCTGGCTGTTGATGGAGATACTTTCCTTCTCCTGATTAATTTTACCGAATCTCTCCGATAGCTGTTTTGCAGTATCGCCCGTTACTTGTCCGAATACTATGTTGCCAACTATATTCAATATAACCTCTGCTTGTTCCCGCCCGTAATCCTTTTTAAGCTGACTGTAATCCTGCACAGCCAGTGTTACAGCAACTTTGTTTGATCGGGCTGTTGCAATCAAGTTATCAATCCCATTAAAATAGATCGTAGGAAACTCATCGTAAATCATGCTGCACTTTTGCTGATTTTTCCGGTTGACAAGCTTGTTGATCCGATTAATGTAAAGTGATAATACCGCTCCGTAAACTTGTGATTTTTGCGGATTGTTGGCAAGGCATACGATTTTAGGTTCATCTGGATTATTGATGTCCATAGAAAAGTCATTGCCGCTCAATACATAATACAGTTGTGGGGATGCTAACCGGGCCAGGCTAATCTTTGCGCTCGCAATTTGACCTTCCAACTGCTCGTACGCTTCATTCTGCCAGGCAGAAACAAAGGGGTTAATAAGCACTTCTATTTCCGGTTCTTGCAACAATAGTTCAAACAACTCCTTATATTCTACCTGCGCTAATTCGATAACATGAGGCAGTGTGCAATAGCGCCCACCTTCATATTTCTTTAGAAACCACATGATCGCTGTAATAAAATTTATTGGAGATTCAACGAAAAAGTCGCCTTGTTTTTTTATCCATTCACGGTTAAGTCCGAGCATGATCGTCCGGCTTGCATCTATTGCGTCAGTTATATCCATCATTGTATGCGGTTCTAAAGGATTAGCCCGATGCATGATATTTTCAAGATTAATAATGTATTGGGTTGGCGGTACTTTATATAGATGGCCATATCTCAGCAAAGCATTGTACACGATCTTGGTTAAATCATCATATTTAAAATCATACACCAACATGGTAAAGCCTTTTTGGATATGTTGAGTGATGATGTGTCGAATAACGAAGTACGACTTACCTGAACCTGGGCTACCACCAATTAATGTTCCTCTGAACGGATTTATTATGTTAATCCAGCTATTTCGGCTTTTTCCTTTCAGATTATATACCGCCGGTAAATTGATGGAGTATTCGTTTTCTAAAAGCCTTTCCTCTTGCGGGAAGGATTCATTTTCCTTATTGAATATATCTTTGCCCAGATTGATTTTTAACATTCTGAAAAGCAAACTAACCCCGGAAAGAAGCAGCATGTAACCTATTACTGTTGCACCTATATACAAAGTAGCTATTGTGGTCGCGGGGTAACGCATTTTAAGGAACACTGTACTAATAAAGTATAGTGATAACCCTACAATACAATAAATGACAACCCTTTTTGGCGTAATAGATTCATCCTTCTTTCCTTTGCTGCCAACCAGCGAAATCATTAACAAAACAAGCGAAGACAGTTTTGCATAAAGAACGTTAGCAAAAATTCCCATTTGCGAAATGGGCAATAGAATGCGGCTTAAGACTGGTTTTGTTAAACCTATAATCTGAAAGGCTGTAAAGCAACTTAGATAAAAATGTACTATTAAAATAGCAATACTTAAAAGCCTTGTAAAGTCTATTATCTTTCTAAGGGCTTGTTCGTTTTCACCTGTTTGCATAATGGTAAATTTTAAAGTGAGTGACCTTTTCTTTTCTTCTTACGCTTATTTTGTTGAAGCCTGCTGATAGCAGCCATATCCTGCTGTTCTTCCTTAAATAATATGTTTAGCAGTGATTCACCGTCACCACCAGTTGAGTATGAGCCTGAAAAATTGTCAGGGTTATGGGGGGCTTGAGAGCTGCTATTTTCATTTTTGAAAACTGATATACTATGCGTTGTTTCCTCGTTTTTAAACCAATTTATTAATGACGCGGCACTGTAAGTTTTACCTAAGTCGCTGCCGTTAAACACGGATTTAGACCCGTGATCAACGAATGTTATTCCGTACAATCGGCCTTCTTCATTTTGCCTGAAAATGACCTGAATTCCGTCTGCTTTCAACTTGTTTTGAAACGCAGATTTTGAAACAGGTGAGAATAATACCTTGTCAACCTTTGATTTTAACTGTTCTTTTAATGGCTTTCGTAAAACCTCATTTAACCGAAACCGGTCTTCAAGCGCTTTCAAAGTTGGCTTGCCGTAGATACTACTTGCCTTAATCGGCACGCCAATTTTATTACCTTTTGTATCAAGCACCCAATAAACTAAGCCGTTCTTTTCATACATTCTTGAATCTTTAGAGCCGCGATCAGCCGTGACATTGTATTGATTTAGTACGGCATTCAGTTCAGGAATACTGGTAAATTTGTAGGCTTTCACTACTTCGTTGACTACATTAGTGATTGATCTTTTAGTTTCTGACTTGCCATAATTTAACTGCTCTAATGGTCTGTTAATAATTTTTTGCTGTTTACCCTGATCTTCCGCCTTCACCAAATTGTACGTTAATTCAACCTGTTTCCTTGCAGCTTCAGATGTCCTGTTTGCCAGTAAATGAAAGCTGATACGTTTTCCGTCCGGCTCAATATTCGTGGTTACAATATGCAGGTGGGGGTGTCCGGCATCATGATGTTGGTAAACCAAATAAGGCTGTTTACCAAAACCCAAACCCTCCATGTAGTCGTCAGCAATTTGCTGTAATACATCTTTTTCCAGATTTTCGCCGACTGCAAAATTCAAAGACACATGCAAAGCATTTACGAGCGTACGTTCATTTCGATTAGCAAGGTCTGTAAGTCGTTGCAGCTTATCACTGAACTTTAAATTAGCCGGATCTTTCAGATAGCCTGGGGCTGAAACTAACTCCGCTTTGCCAATCCTGACTTTATGTTCGTTGTAATTTATTGCACCGCTGATGCTTCTCCCGGTTTTAATTTTTGCGACCATAATTCTGAAAAGCTTTGCATACGTTCTTTGATCTGATGGATTGCGGGATCGACCCTGCTGCCAATTATGGAAAGCAGACTTAGCCATAAACGGTTATCCGCATTTCCATGCGAACTATTAATTTGGCGAACTGCCTGGTTAAGATTATTACCGATTGCATTTAACTCTTTTCGGAGTAATGAAAGTTCCTCTAACATTTCATCCATCGACTTATCGCGGTATGTAACAACTACCGGTTTGCTTAATAATATGCTTCTGCAATACTCACTTAATTTGTTAAACCGTGTCTTTTTAAATGATGTATATATATACTTGTACTCGGCAGGTTTCAGCCTTGTAAGTAAAGTTTTTGATCTGTTTTCATCCTGATTTTCCATACCTCTTGTCTTATAAAAATCTGACTTTGGAAGATTTTACCATGGCCCCGGACTGACTTCGGAAGGGAGGGCAAGATTTCGTTTGTAATACAAACGTTTATCTTGCTGATTGCTGAAAAGAGGCAATCTCATCCCTTAAGACCTCTTTATCCTGCAAGCATTCAGTTAAGACCTTAATCATGTTGACTCTTCAATTTGGCATCTAAAAAGAATTTTAAAGCATCTATACTAATGTCCTTTAAAGATTGATCATGCTCAACGCCGTAAGACTTCATGCGCTTTAAAAGCGCCCTGGGAATCCATACATTTAACTGCGCCTCTTGCTCTTTAACTGCTACACTTTGTTTAATTGGGTGTACTTCCTGTATGGGCGTTTTAGGAGTGTCCTTCTTAAGCTTGTCCGCTAACCCACCCAACTTGTCTTTGTAATCTGCCATGGTAATACCTATATATTAAAACTTCTATACACAATGATTTTAGACGATTACATAAATCTGTATTTATGTAATTATGCACTAATGCGGTTAACGATCTCTTCTGCTAACGTTGTGATTTCGTCTATCGCTTTGGCATCGCTTCCATGCAAAACTCCTGCGGTAATTGATGACCTGGCAATGCTTACCCTGTCGTGTATCATTGTTGTCAAAACGGGTGTTTCCATACTTTCTAAAAGCCCGCTTACTTCTTTAGTAATGCCTGAGCGAGGTTTAATCATATTCATGACGATACCCGCCTGGATACCCGGTCTTTTAAGCTGCGCATCCTTTACCAAAGCGATTGTTGACCGGATAGCCATCACATCAAAAAAGCCTGCTTTGGTCGGTATTAATATGAAATCTGATAAGCTGAATAGTTCCGGCAATTTGTTTGACAAATAAGGCGGCGTATCAACGATAATCAGATCGTATTGTAACTTTTTAATTTCTTCCAAGTGTTCATTACCAACAACTGCTAAATCGGGCAACTCTCCTTTAATATGAAGAAGGCTGCCTTGCAAATCCGTATCAACCAATGCGACATTTAGCTGATCCTGAAAACACACTGCTAAATTCATAGCAAGTGTGCTCTTTCCTACGCCACCTTTCTGGTGAGCTACCGTGATGATCTTTCCCATGTTATGTAATTCTAAATTGTTATAAATACATATTGCTGTAATTGCATAATGCTGTAAATCTTTAAATACATAACCTTAGACATCTGCATGTTTGTAAATACATAAGTCTGTAGTAAAAGAATTCTGTATCTATTTAATTATGTACTTCTGCATTTATAGATATATGTATTTGCTTATTTCTGTAATTGCATTTTGCTGTAATTGGAGATTGTGTTTTATTGCCCTAAATTACTTGGTCTTTATTCCGTGTAGTCTTGGCTAGATATGATTATTTTTCGCTACGACCTTCCTTGTAAACGTCTTTAACACGTCCCAGCAGTTGGGAGTATTGCAATTTCAATAGTGACAATCTGGCATAAGATTGTGGACGTTCTAACGACCTAAACTTATCCGCTTACTTTTGATGCCTCCTTGTAGAACCTTGATGATGTCCTCGTAATTGTAGTAAAGAATACCGCCAATCTTCGTAAAAGGGATGGTCCCATTTTCTCTCAAATTTTGAAGCGTGTTATCAGATATCTTAAGTAGATTCTTTACCTGGTAACTTTTTAAATATTTTTTAGGTTCTTCTGGAATTCCACCACTAATTAAAGCTTTCATCTGACTTAGCAGTCGTTCTCCGAACTCCTGCAAATCTTCTTTTGTGATTATTTCTGTTGCCATACTATTACATTAATATTTGTTATTAATTTCTTTATCAATACTGCTTGACAAAGTTGGCAATCATCTATTTATAAAATTCACCACTTAGGTATAGGTGATGTGTTTTTTTGTATACGACTATTCGAAAAACAAAGAAAAAATAGGCATAATAGCCCCATTTAGGCCTAAAATGGTTAGACATAAAAAAATAATCGGAGAAGTTAAGAAGTAGGGATTTGAGAATTGTAAAGGAACTTGATGTTCCAAAACGGAACATCAAGTTATTAATCTTAAAGTTACCTGTTGTTAACTTTTTTAAGTACAGCTGGCTTTCTCGATTCCATTTTTAGCCTTAGCATATCCATGTCTTTGCTAACTTGGCTATCTAAAATCTTCGCATAATGCTGGGTAGTACGGATATTTTTATGCCCTAACATTTTAGAAACACTTTCAATCGAGACCCCGTTCGATAGCGTAACGGTAGTTGCAAAAGTATGCCTTGCAATATGGAAAGTTAATTCTTTTTCTATACCACATACATCTGCGATTTCTTTCAAATAGGCGTTCATTTTTTGATTAGTTAATATGGGCAATAATTTTCCTTCATTAATACATACCGGATAATCCTCGTATTTCTTTAAGATTTTTATGGCGACTGGCAGTAGGGGAATTCTGGAAGCTGTATCCGTTTTTTGCCTTGTTGTAATTATCCATTTCTTATTGTCGATGCCGGTACTAATTTCAGAGCGTTTAAGCTTATTGACATCCGCATAAGCTAGGCCCGTATAACAACTAAACAGAAAGACGTCTCGAACCTGTGTTAATCTTTCTGAAACGAATGATTTTTCACTGATCCAATCTAATTCTTCTGCTGATAAAAAGTCTCTAACCACTTCCTTGATTTTTGTTTTGTAATTTATGAATGGGCTTCGAACAAGCCAGTTATTGGCAACGCAGATATGAATTATCTTTTTTAAATTTTTAATGTACTTGACAGCTGAGTTATTATTACAATGCCTAACAGTCCGTAAATAGAACTCCAATGAGGTTACAAACTCATGGTCTAAATCCTGAATATTCATATCGGAAACTTTATATTTCCATTTCAAAAAGTTTTTGACATGTTTAAGCGTGGTTTGATAGCGAATAGCAGTAGCAGGAGCATATTCCTTTCCAATTAATGCTTCTACTTGCCTGTTATGATCTTCAAATATTGGAATCAACATCCGGCAAGCCACTTCTTCTTCAATACCGTTCATTCGGTCTTTAAAGCTTTGTGCAGTTATAGGTATCTTTCGTTCGATCATTTCGCGATAAACCTCGTAAGCTTTTTGTTCAAGCGTCTTCAAATGACTGTTTACTGAACGAGCTTCATCGGTGTTTCCCAATACCTTTTGGGCAACATTGTTCCACTTATCAGGATTTGCATTCCGCTTGGTAGCAAGCTCAACACGCTCGCTGTCAATAGTTATTCTTAAATAAATAGGAGCGTTTCCATTGGGTAACGCTTTGGTTCGTTTCATCAGAAACAAAAGGGCAAAAGACTTGGTCATTTTTAGTGTTATTAAAGGTGAAAAAATTAGTCCTTAACACTACTGCTTTCAATGAGTTGTTTCTTAGTAACCAATTGAAAAACAGAAGCTTCAAGCATTTCGAGAGACCTAAGGTAAGAAACCTTGCGAGGTCTCCGAATAGGTCTCCAGAACGTTGAGCCGTTTTGATATCTTTTGAGGGAGAAAACATAAAAAAAACGCTATAAAACCGGGTTTTATAGCGTTTTGGCCTGTTTTGAGGCTGTAAAAGTGGAGCCGGAGGGATTCGAACCCTCGTCCAAACATGGTATAAGGTAAGCTTTCTACATGCTTAGCTTCTGTTTAATTGTAGGGAAGGGGAAGGTCAGTCGCTTACCTGTACCGTCTTCCTTAGGTGCTTTATCTTACCCGCTTATCACACCCTAAGCAGGCCAGTTTCATCTTTCGATGCCCCGATTGCCGATCCGATGAAACGGAAAACCGGCGGGACAAAAGCTATGCTAATTCTAAATTAGGCAGCTAAGGCGTAGTTATTTTCGCCATTTGTAAGTTTGAGCGTTCAGATTAAAGCGCTAATTCACCCAACGCGCTGCATGCTTACCTACTTATCTCCATCCTGTCAATTCCGGTCGACCCCATTTTTTGAGTTCGCAGTTGCCGGTGGGCAGTTTGCAGTTATAAGCGGTTACAAATATACGGATTTAGTTTGCAGTTGCGACGAATAGTTCATGGATTTTAATTGTCATTGCGCCGAAATTTTATCCGGCAACATGCTTTAGCAGCGGTAGTTTGCTCATCACAAATATCACAAGACTGGATAACGAAAAAGTTAATAGCGCGACTAATGGAATACTGAAGACCGGGTTGAATATCTTATATGTAATATCATTAAGTTCAAGGAAGTTTAAAATTAAAGCATGACTAAGGTATAAGCCTAAGGTATACTTGCCTATATTGCTTATAATGTTATTTACAACCGGATTTAAATTGACTTTAATAAATCTAGCCATTAAAAACGCGCTCGACGATAGTATAGCTATAAAAGGACTAATTGGTTCGTAAAAGAAAGTGTTTAAGTTTTTGGTTTTCAGTGATATAAAATACGTACCTAAAGTTATTGATAGGGTACATAATACAAATACCAACACCGCAATTAAAGCTATGTTTTTAAATTTTAATGGCCTATAAGCAAGGTAATAGCCAAGTACAAGGTACCCAATATAGCCGGTAAAGTTGTGGAGATCAATGCCCGGATCGAGCATAGTTAAATAAGGCCGGCTTAAAATTACTGTCAAAAACCAGATACCTAAAAAGTACAATATCTCTTTTTCTGTTGCGTTACGCACAAATTTGCTTATTACGGGTATAAACAGGTAAAGCCCCATTAAAAGATAAACATACCATAAATGATAGTAGCTGCCGGTTTGAAGTTGCTGTAATACAAGTTTTATATTGAGCCATATATTGTCTGATAACTCTATCTCTTCGTTGTAAAGTTTATAACCGATATAAATCAAACTCCAAAAAATAAAAGGGGGGATAAGTCTGCCAAATCGCTTTTTTAAGAAATCTTTAAGTTCATACTCCCGTTGTAATAGTAAAGCTCCTGTTATCATAACAAAAACGGGAACGGAAAATCGCACCACAGCATTGTAAATATCGGCAGCAAGCCAGTCGTTAATAGGTACCCCTTTAACGCGGAACAACAATGGAGACGCTGTGTGCAGCACCACAACGGCGAACATAGTTATCAGCCTTAAATTATTTATCCAGTTAATATTCTGATGTTTGTGAAGGCTAATAGTCTGGCTAAATTTCATTGAATAAACTTAAGGTTTTTTATGGGCGATTGATCAGTTTGGGTAAAACAACAAAGCCCGTTTTTTGAACCGGGCTTTGTGTTGGATAAAATAAGTAAAATGAATTAATTGCCAACTGCTAACTGCTCACTGGCGACTGTCCTGCCCGGATAAACTTTCAATGCTTCTTCCAGGCAGGTCATCGCTTTTGTAAGGTCGTTGTTGTTTAAAACATAGGCCATGCGCACTTCATTTAATCCGGCTCCGGGCGTGCTATAAAAGCCGGTGGCGGGGGCCATCATTACTGTTTCGTTATTGAGGCTAAAAATTTCGAGCATCCACTGGCAAAACTTGTCGGCATTATCAATAGGCAGTTTGGCAACCACATAAAACGCGCCGCCGGGGTTAGGACAATAAACACCATCTATTTTATTCAGTGCACTTACCAGCGTATTGCGCCTGCTTGTATATTCTTTATTTACTGCTTCAAAGTAGCTGTCCGGCGTATCAACGGCTGCTTCGCCGGCAATTTGTTCAACCATACCTGCACTTAAACGGGCCTGGGCAAACTTCAAGGCTGTGTTGCGTAATTCCTTGTTTTTAGTGATCATGCAACCCAAACGGGCACCGCAGGCACTGTAGCGCTTGCTTACCGTATCCATTATCACAACGTTTTCTTCAAGTCCGTTCATATGCATTGGCGATATAAACGAACGGCCATCATAGCAAAACTCACGATATGCCTCGTCCGAAAACAGGTACAGGTCATGCTTTAAAACCAACTGTTTCAGCGCCTCCATCTCTTCTTTCGAATACAAATACCCGGTTGGGTTATTTGGATTGCAAATCATGATGGCTTTGGTTTTATCCGTTATCAGTTTTTCGAATTCGCTTATAGGAGGAAGTGCAAAACCATTGTCTATGTACGATAATATAGGCTTAACCACAATATCGCTTTGGCTGGTAAAGCCGTTATAGTTGGCATAAAAAGGTTCCGGGATAATCACTTCATCGCCGGGGTCAAGGCATGCCATTAATGCAATACTAATAGCTTCCGAACCTCCGGTAGTAACAATAATATCTTCGGGCGTTATATTATAGCTCAGTTTATTGTAGTACTCAGTAAGCTTTTTACGGTAGCTCAATGTACCCTCGCTTGGGGTATAAGCCCAAACTTTAAAATCAATTTTTTTAATGGCATTCAGCATGCCATCGGGCGTAGCAATATCGGGTTGGCCGATGTTAAGATGATACACCTTTTTCCCATCCTGCTTAGCTTTATCAGCGTAAGGTGTTAATTTACGTATCGGTGACGCGGGCATTCGCTGGCCCTTTTCAGATATTTTTGGCATTCTGCAAAATTACTAAAATGAAAATTATAGTTTGTAAAACCTTTGTAAACGAAAAAAGACCCGGTTTCGGGTCTTTTAAATATTATTTTAAATATCCCGGTTGATATACGGGATATATCAAGCATGTAATAATTACTTGCTCGCCGCGGGTTTAGCTACAACTTCACCAACAATGTTCAAATATTTTTCGGGTGTTACAGCGTTTGATTTAACAACAATAGTTTTGTTAAATGGCGCAGCAGCAGCAGCATTGTAAGTGATTTTGATTGTGCCTTTATCGCCGCTTTTTACAGGAGTTTTAGTGTAATCGGCAATTGTACAGCCGCAGGTTGGCCTTACTTCTGTTAAAATAAGCGGTTCTTTGCCAACGTTGGTAAATTCAAACACGGTAGTAACGGGAGTGCCTTGTGGTATTTTACCAAAGTCATGCTTTTCTTCGTTAAATTTAAACTCAGCTTTTCCGCTATCTTGTGCTGATGCGGTGAAGGCAAAGCCTAATATTACCGCGCAAATCATTAATATCTTTTTCATACGTTATATTTGATTATTACAAATATAAAAGGTTTAATGTAATTACAAAACTATTACTCAAACTCCGGGTTTTATCTGTTAGTTTGCCTAATACAGAATAGAATTTTATACTTTTACCGTCTAAACAAAATTTTATATGCCTGAAACTACAACACGCGCTACCAGTAAATTTAATACTGCCGAGCTCAGTTTTGATGATTTCAAGAAGATTGTTATTGATGATTATCGTATTGGTTATGAGAGTCGCCAGGCCAGTTTGATAGGCCGCAGGGAAGTACTAACGGGCAAGGCAAAGTTCGGTATTTTTGGCGATGGCAAAGAGGTTGCACAGCTGGCAATGGCCAAAGCTTTTCGTGCGGGCGACTGGCGCGCGGGTTACTATCGTGATCAAACTTTTATGTTTGCTACAGGCATGAGCAATATGAAAGAGTTTTTTGCTCAACTATATGCTAATCCTGATATTGAAAAAGATCCCGCATCTGGCGGCAGGCAAATGAACTGTCACTACGCTACCCGTTTTGTAAACACTGATGGAAGCTGGGTTAACCAGGTTGAAACGATGAACAGTTCGTCGGACATTTCAACAACTGCCGGTCAGATTCCGCGTTTATTAGGTTTAGCCTATGCTTCAAAACTATATCGTCAAAATAAAGAACTTGATTATCTGAAACAGTTTTCAATTAACGGTAACGAAGTAGCTTTTGGCAGCGTAGGTAACGGTGCAACTTCCGAAGGATCGTTTTTTGAGACTTTTAATGCCGCAGGCGTGCTGCAGGTGCCTATGGCTATTTCAATTTGGGATGATGCTTATGCTATCTCGGTTCCGGCCAGCTTGCAAACTACTAAAGAAGATATCTCGGAAGTATTAAAAGGCTTTCAGCGTGAAAATGGAAGTAACGGTTATGAGATTTTTAAAGTTCGTGGCTGGGATTATATTGCCCTTTGCGAAACTTATGAACGGGCTATCAATATTTGCCGTGAAGAACATGTACCTGTATTGATCCACGTTACCGAAATGACCCAACCACAGGGCCACTCTACCTCAGGTTCACACGAGCGCTATAAAAGTAAAGAGCGCCTGACCTGGGAGGATGAACACGACTGCCTGCTTAAAATGCGCGAATGGATGATTGCCTCCGCTATCACTACTGAAATTGAGCTGGAGGAGCTTGAGGCTGAGGCAAAAAGATATGTACGCGAATGCCAGCGGGAAGCGGCCAATGAACTGGCCATTGTTATAAAGGCCGAAATAGAGGAAGCGGCTGATCTGATAGACGCGTTTGCCGAATCATTACCTTCGCACAAAGAGGCAATATCGGGCTTATCAGCAAGCTTACATACAAGTTTTGACGCTGGCAGGCGCGAGATTTTTACCGCTATCCGTAAAGCGTTACGGTTAACCGTTCATGAGGATAATGCTGAGCGAAGAGCATTATCAGCGTGGCTGAAAACGGAAGGCGTGAAAAATGCCGAGCGCTACAACTCAAAGTTGTTTACGGGAACACCAGAATCGCCTCTTTATGTGCCTGTTGTAGCTGCTATTTATAGTGATGATGCAAAGGTAATGGATGGCAGGGAAGTGCTGAATGCCGCATTCGATGCTAACTTTGCCCGGGATAAAAGCATTGTTGCCTTTGGTGAAGATCTTGGTGCTATAGGCGATGTTAACCAGGGATTTGCCGGTTTGCAGGCTAAATATGGCGAGATACGTATCAGCGATACCGGGATCCGTGAAACAAGTATTATAGGGCAGGGTATGGGGCTGGCCATGCGCGGTTTAAGGCCGATTGCAGAGATCCAGTATCTCGATTACCTGATATATGCAATAACCATCATCAGTGATGACATTGCCAGTTTAAGTTATCGCACCATGGGCGGGCAAAAAGCACCGCTTATTATTCGTACTCGTGGTCACAGGTTAGAGGGCATCTGGCATTCGGGCTCACCGATGAGTGTTATTTTGGGGTCGATGCGCGGTTTCCATATTTGTGTGCCCCGTAACATGACCCAGGCAGCCGGTATGTACAATACGCTGCTAAGGGGTGATGAACCTGCTTTGGTAATTGAATGCCTCAATGGCTATCGTTTAAAGGAAAAATTGCCGGCCAATGTTGGTGATTTTACTGTGCCGCTTGGCAAGGCTGAAGTTTTAAAAGAAGGCGACGATATCACTGTGGTTTCATACGGATCAACATTGAGGGTTGTGCAAGAGGCTGCGGTTGAGCTTGAAAGTATGGGGATTCATATCGAAGTAATAGATCCTCAAACGCTGTATCCATTTGATACAGAGAATGTTTGTGGTACTTCGTTAAAGAAAACCAGTAAGTTGCTGGTTGTTGATGAAGACTTGCCCGGTGCCGGATCTGCCTACATCCTGCAAAAGATACTGGAAGCACAAAATGGATATTACGCACTCGATGCACAGCCTAAAACGCTAACCGCTAAAGAACACAGGCCACCTTATGGCTCAGATGGCGATTACTTCAGTAAGCCGTCTGTTGATGACGTAGTTGAAACCGTTTATGCCATGATGAACGAGGCTAATCCTTCAAAATACCCTGCTATTTATTAATAACTCATAATTACAGGCTGGTGAAATTAGCAATTCATAAATTGCTAATTTCACCAACTGTTTTTTTAATCTACTATGGATAATACTTTTTTAACCGTCGCCGAAAATATCAAAACCCGCCGTACTGTAAAACCGGCCATGATGAATGGTCATAAAGCACCAAACGGGCATATTGCCGCGTTACTTGAACTTGCCGATTGGGCTCCAACTCATGGTTTTACTGAACCATGGCGCTTCATTGTTTATGAAAATCCCGATCAGTTTTGTGCTGAACATGCCGAAGTTTATAAAAACAGCGTATCTGCCGAAGATTTTAACGAAGCTACCTACAATAACCTGAAAACGCTTGGCAACAAAGTCTCGCACGTGATCATTGCTGTTATGCAACGTGGCGACCTGCCTAAAATACCACCATTTGAGGAGGTTGCTGCTGTATCAAGTGCCATTCAAAACATTTTGCTGGGCGCTACCGCCTTAAACATGGCTTCATTCTGGAGCACTGGTGGGGCTATCCTGAAACCGGCATTCAAGGAGTTTTTGAATCTGCGTGATGAGGATAATGTGATGGGCGTATTGTACCTTGGCTACGCCGACCAGTACCCCGAAGGAAAACGCACCGTTCCGCTTGAAAATAAAATTAAATGGGTTAAGTAAAATTAACCCATAACCTTTCCTTTTTTGCTTCGTATAATAGCCTAAAATATTGCTTAGTTTTAAACTTATTTTCATTTAAGTAAAAAATTATTGTTTTACTAATTTGGAATTTACGTTTTAAAGTATATTTTTGTGTTGGCCTGTTAACAGCAGGTTAACACACCGTCCAGAACCTGTTACTATACCCTAATTATTTAAAATTAATTTAAACTCAGGCAAGCGTATGAGGAAACATTTTTTGTGGGTCACTATGTCGATTTTTTTTCTGTCAGCAACAATCTTAAGCTGGAAATCGGATGGTGCAAACAGATCAGTGAGCGTAAGAAAAAAAAATGCAGCGTTTACAACAAAAGAACTATTTGAGCAATACGTCAATAATTTATACGAATCAGCGCATCTTAGTGAAACTGGTTTAGCTTTTAATGTATTTGAAAAAGCTGTTACAGGTTACACCAATTTAAAGCTCGCGCATATGGTGCCCCAAAGCAGCGATGTGCTTACAGTGGTTGATTTTAGCAAATCGAGCCGTGAAAAGCGTATGTGGATCGTTAATTTGTTGAGCAAACAACTGGTACTCAATACCTGGGTAGCCCATGGTTCGGGCAGTGGCGAAGAAATGGCCAGCCATTTTTCAGATGCTAACGACTCGCATGAAAGCAGTCTCGGTTTTTATGTTACTGATAAAGTTTATAACGGCAAACACGGCCGATCGTTATATCTTGATGGTATGGATGAAGGTTTTAATGGCAATGCCCGTATGCGTAGCATTGTTGTGCACGGTGCAAATTATGTTGGTCCGGCTGCTATTAATGAGCAAGGATACATAGGAAGAAGTTTTGGTTGCCCGGCTGTATCGCCAAAAGTAATTAATAAAGTAATTAATACAATTGCCGGAAAAACTGTTATATTTATTAGCGGAAACGACGATTCGTATTATTCAAAATATCTGGATGAAGCAGGGCCGCTTAATTTAATGGCGAGTGCCGACACTTCGTTCAACTTTGCTAAGTTTTAAATCCAATCCCAACTATAAACCAAATCATGAGGCCCGGCTTACTATCAAGTTCGCCGGGCTATTTTTTTGTTATTTTGCCAAAAAACTTTGAAGGTGCGCATAAAGCACAATATCCAAACCGTAAACATCAGGGCGATATTGGATAGTGCCATTTTCATCGGCCCAGCAAGTTACGTAGGTAATGTAAATAGGTGTTTTTTTAGGCAGGCCAATATTAGTAGGCTCCGGTTTATTCACTATCATATCATTTGCGATGGTGTCGATATCAGCTCCTTCGCCAAATAAATTCTTTGCCAGGCCGAGGGGATCGCCCAGGCGCACGCAGCCATGGCTCACTGCTCTCATCGTTTTACGGAATGCAGCTTTGTTAGGTGTATCGTGCAGGTAAACGCTGCTGCGGTTTTTGAACAGGAATTTGATCTTACCTAATGAGTTATCTTCGCCGGGGCGCTGTTTAAATTCGTACTCGAGGTTATCAGGGGTTACCTGTGTCCAATCTATCGTTTCCGGATCGGCTATCCTTTTGCCATCTTTAAACACATCGATATTTTTATTCGCCAGGTAAAAACGGTCTTCTGCAGCTTCAACAATGATTTCTTTGGTAGCGATACTGCGCGGAATGTTCCAAACCGGGTTTACTTCAACGCTATGAATCACACTGTTCAATATCGGCGTTTCGCGCGGGAACGGTTTATCTGCCCGGGCGGTATCGTCAAAATGCTCCAATGTGTTTTGATTTTCCATGTTACGTCCCTGGCCAACACACACCTTCATGTTTAAAACCGATTTGCCGCTATCCATAACATCAAGCCTGAAATCGGGAATATTTACGATAACATATTTGGGCTCGTAAGGTTTATTTCTCCAGCGTAGGCGTTCAAGGCTAACCAATAAATAGCGTTTGCTTTCTTCTCTTGATAGCCCTTCTATAGTGGCGCTGTCCCTGTAAGCCTTTTGTAAGGCTAAATATTGCGGGTTTTTGGGTTGGATACTGTCCAGGAATGTTTTATAATCGGCCCTTTCTAAAGTAGCGAGCATGGTTGTACTATCAGGGCGGCGGGTCGCCATAAAGTACCTTGAGTAGATCTTTTTAGGATTAATGACCCCATATTGCAATGCATTTGAATATTTTACCAGTGCCCCGGCTGTTAAAATTTCAAGTTTGGCAACAGTTTCATACGCCTCATCAATTGTTTTTATTGCTGTCTTGTCCTTCAGTTTTGCAACAAGCCTTTTGATCTCGTTTGAAGGGTATACAGTAGGGTCAAGGCCGTGCTCATTGATCCTGTCAAGGTATTCGGGTAAAGCCTCAAGGTCGCCGTTGTTTAAGTGGTTTATTACTAAAATAGGCTGGTATTCGTTCTTCTTAAAAAATGATTCAATAACAAGCGGGTTGGCTGTTTTAGATCTGTATTTAGCAAACACCCTCTTAAAAACGGGAATGTATTCTTCGGTATCGGCCTTTTTGAAAATCTCATTTTGGGTGATCCTGAACATATCTTCAGCAATCATTTCGTGCTTTTTTTTGCAGCTTTGAAACGCAAGCAGCAAAATAAAACACGTGGAAAGTATAATTGGGATAAAGTGTTTTTTAAAGGGGATAGGTATCATATACACGAAAGATAGTTAAATATTGCGTATGAATAGCAATAGCCATACCATAAAGGGCTGTGCTTTTTATTTATTTTTGAACATAGCGCCCTATAACCAATAACCCGAATAATCTGTTTTAATTAAAATGAAAAAACTGCTCCCGCTTACTTTAATCATATCATTGCCTTTCATGGCATTAGCACAGAGTTTTAAACCAGTAAATAAAGAAGCATCGCCTGAGGTAAATAAATTGCTTGCTTTCCTTTATAGTATAAAAGGCAAACAAATTTTGTCGGGCCAACAGAATTACAACAGTGACCGTGACGTTTTTTCAGACAGTGCCAAAGCTATTACAGGACATTACCCCGCTGTGTGGGGTTCAGATTTCATGCTTTGGGGAGATAAGGACCTGGGGCAGGACCTGGTTAATGAAGCCAAACAGAAATGGCAGGATGGTTATCTCGTAACATTGATGTGGCACCAGGGCCGGCCAATTGATAATCCTCCCTATGATTGGAAGCAAAGCATCCAGGGGAAATTGACTGATGCGCAATGGAAGGAGTTGACAACCCCCAATACCGAACTGAATAAAAAATGGCTGGCGCAGGTTGATGTAGTAGCAGGTTATTTAAAACAGCTCAGAGATGCACATGTACCTGTTTTATGGCGCCCTTATCATGAAATGAACGGTGTATGGTTTTGGTGGGGAAATAAAAAAGGGAATGACGGGATCATCAAACTTTGGAAAATGATGTACGACCGGTATACTAATTACCATCATTTAAACAACCTGATTTGGGTATGGGGACCTAATGGTTTACGCGACCTGCCCTTAGATGAAGCCTACGATTATAAAGATTTTTATCCGGGGGCTGATTATGTAGATGTTTTAGGAGCTGATATTTATCATTTTGACTATGAACAGCGGGATTATAACGATTTGATTAAGGTTGCTAATGGAAAAATCATAGCGTTAACAGAAACCGGTGAACTGCCAAAACCCGAAATTCTGGCAGCCCAACCCGAATGGGCCTGGTTTATGGTGTGGACAAGCTGGCTTTGGACTGATAATACACATGAGCGGGTGAGGACTATATATAGTCTTCCTCAAACGCTTAATCATGAACAAGTAAAAGCATTGTTAAATAAAAACTAATGTCTGAAACAAAATTACCCGAAGTTTGGCTTCGCGGCCCGCTGGCAGATGTTCCCGCTTTGCTGCAACCGGTGGCACACGCGCTTTTACAGGCGAGGGAAGAACTCAATGAGTTGATGTCTGATTTTCCTGAAACATTATTATGGGAAAAACTTGCCGGGATGGCATCGCCAGGTTTTCATTTGCGGCATTTAACGGGCGTATTGGACAGACTTTTTACTTATGCTAAAGGAGAAGGGCTTAGCGAAGAACAGCTAAGTTACCTGGCGGCGGAAGGCAAACCGGGCGGGCATAAAATTGCTGTTTCTGATTTGGTAAACGCGTTTAATGTTCAGGTGGATAATGCCATTGATCAACTAAAAGCTACTGATGAATCTATCTTAACCGATTGGAGAGGAGTGGGACGGGCGCAATTGCCGTCAACAGTGATCGGTTTGTATACTCATTCGGCGGAGCATACCATGCGGCATTTGGGGCAGCTTATTGTTACTGTAAAGGTGCTTAAGCACAGGCGATAGTAGAAATTTCTTTGAGAAAGGAGGCACCTACGGAGCCTAAAAAAAACAACATTAAGGCTCCGTAGGCACCTCCTAATTACTGATTTGCAATAATCGCTGCATCTTTCAAATTTTGCGAACGATGGGTTACCCTGGCATCAGGGTGTTTATTTTCGGGATCGTACAGGAAAGTGTCGATATCTAATTCGCTCGCGGCCTTTATCTCCGATTCTGGATCATCGCCAATAATAAGAACTTCTTCGGGTTTGTAATCGTATTGTTCCAATATCGATGTGAAAATGTCCTTTTTGGTTAGTGACGAAAGCTCGGGATCCACAATGTGGATGGCTTCAAAATCAGCTTCGATATTCAGCATTTTTACCTTGCTCCATTGCAGCTTGGTGAAACCTGTTGTAACCAGGAATTTGGTGATGTTTGCTTCGCGGATGTCCTGGTAATCGTCGAAAGGCTGCATGGGTAGTTTATACTCAATGTTATTCAGCAGTTCGAGCCCTTTGTTTTTTACGATTTCACTAAACTGGTACTTGTCTGCTACCTTTTGATAAGGGATCCGTTTTAAATCTTCTTTTGCCTTGTTGATATGATCGATACCCTCACCAGCAATATGCTGATCAAGAAAGTTGAACAGTTCATTAAACAAATGATCAGCGATGGAACTAACCGGATATATGGTATTATCAAGATCTAATATGATAGCTTTTTTCATGGTAACAAAAATTAAGGTAAAACAGGCACTCGTTTATTGATGTGGATCGATCGCTTCATGATGAAATAACCGCAGGCAACAAGCATGCAAACACCACCCAGCAACCACCAAAGCATTTCAAATCCTCCATAAGCAATAACCTGGCTCCCTAAAAATGGGGCGATAATTTGTGCGCCCGACCACGACATGCTGTATAAAGCGGCATACTCGCCCCGGTTACGCGCATTGGAGCGGCTAATCCAAAAGGTATTCATAAAAGGCATAGAGAGCATTTCGCCCAAAGTAACCATACATACAATCAGTATTGCTACCAAAGGCACATGAGGCATCAGGTTAAGTAATACAAAGCCTGCTCCGGTAACTAAAATGCCAGAGATAATATAGGTTAAAGCATGGCGTTTGCCTTCAAGCCAGTTAATCAGTATCATTTCAATTAAAACGATAAGTATACCGTTTAACGCCAGCAGGAAACCGATAAAGCGCTCATTAAAATGCCACTGTATTTTGTAAAACACAGGCTGCATAATAAAAAACTGGAAGAAGCAAGTTGCAAACAGCGTAGCTAACAAGATAAACAGCAGGTAAACGCCGTCCTTATACGCCGATGAAACCACTTCATCAAAACCGGCCACTGCTTCTTTAATTGTTTTTGCCACTTTTGAACGAGGCATTAATGTAAGCAACAATATGCCTGCTGCAATATTGGTACAGCCATCTACCCAAAAAAGCAAATGATAATTTATAGAGGCCAATAGTCCACCCAAACCACCGCCAAAAGCCCAGCCCAGGTTGGTAGCAAGCCGGTTCAATGAATAGGAACGTGTTTTATTTTCTTCGGTACTGTAATGGGCAATAGCAGTTGAGTTAGCAGGCCTGAATGATTCGTTACAGATACTTAGTACAAAAGTAAAGATTGCCATGCTGATAAAACTGTGCTGATAGCCTAATACCAGGAACAGCAACCCGCCGGTAAGCAGTGCACCAACCTGTAAATCATAAAAGCCTATCTTATTGATCAGCTTACCGCCAATAAAACCGCCGGATACCGCACCCACACCAAAAATGGCCATAATATAACCCGACTGCTCGATGGTAAAATGCAGCTGCCTGATGGTATAAATGGTCATAAATGGTACAACCATGGTACCACTCCGGTTAATAAGCATTACGATGCTCAGGTACCAGCTGTTTTTTGAAAGTCCGCTATAGGCTTGTTTGTATAATTGGATAATTGAGGTAAGCATGGGGATGATGTGCAAATGTGCGGATATGCAAATGTGCAAATTATGAAATCAATACAGATGTGCGAATTATATAATAATCTGCACATCTGCATATTTGCACATCATTAAATCAGCTTAGCGTTTCTGTTTCTGAGCCAGTGATCGGCTAAAACAAGTGCTGCCATAGCTTCAACAATAGGTACTGCACGCGGAACCACACAAGGGTCATGACGGCCTTTGCCCGAGATCTCGGCAGCGTTGCCCTCGCTATCAATTGTAGCCTGGTTTTTCATGATGGTAGCTACCGGTTTAAAAGCGACCTTAAATTCAATAGGCATACCATTGCTTATGCCACCCTGGATTCCGCCTGAAAAGTTGGTGATGGTTTGTATATCACCTAAATGTGATTTTACAAAAATGTCGTTGTGTTCAGATCCACGCATTTCACTGCCTTCAAAGCCGGAACCAAACTCAAAACCGTGAACGGCGTTAATGCTTAGCATTGCTTTACCTAAATCTGCATGTAACTTATCAAACACTGGTTCACCAAGACCAACCGGGCAGTTTTTTACGTAACAGCTGATCTTACCACCAACGGTATCACCATCTTTACGTACGCTGTCAATAAACTCGATCATTTCTTCGGCTGTTGCCGGATCGGCGCAGCGTACAATGTTTTTTTCGCGTTCTTCAATAAACTCAAGCGGATCGCTAATGAATACATTGGGAGCATTGATTTTGCCTACACTGCTTACATGGGCAACAATTTCGATGCCCTGGGTTTTAAGCAATAGTTTTGCTAAAGCGCCTGCAGCAACGCGGGCAGCAGTTTCACGGGCTGATGAGCGGCCGCCGCCACGATGGTCACGGATACCGTATTTGGTTTGGTAAGTATAATCGGCATGTGAAGGGCGGAAAACATCCACGTTATGGCTGTAATCTTTTGAGCGCTGATCTTCATTGGGGATCAGCATAGCAATAGGGGTACCTGTGGTTTTACCTTCAAACGTGCCCGAAAGGATCTTTACCGTATCGCTTTCTTTACGTTGCGTGGTGATCTTTGACTGGCCTGGTTTGCGTTTATCCAGTTCGCCCTGTATATAATCAAGGTCAACCTGTAAACCTGCCGGGCATCCGTCAATAATTACGCCGATAGCTTCGCCATGTGATTCGCCAAAAGTGGTTATCCTGAATAATTGCCCGAATGAATTGCCTGCCATAGTTTTAGATATGAGATGTTAGATATGAGATATGAGAAAATCCTATCTGAATATCTTTAATTGGTTTATTTATAAAAATCATTGCAAAATCCAGACTTACGAAGTTTTCAAAACTTCGTAAGTCTTAACGATTGCTTTGCACTTCAAAAGTATGTGCCGGGAAAAACCTTTCAGCTTTCGCCTTTATCCTTTCGCCTAAACCTCTTCCACTTCAAATCCTTGCTTTTCTAAATCGTTCCAAAAAGCGGGATATGATTTTTCAACCACCGGTCCGTTCTCAAACTCCATTTGAGGAAGGATGAGGGCAAGCGGCGCAAAGGCCATCGCCATGCGGTGGTCGTGATAGGTGTTGATGAAGATATTCTCCGGGATGAATTTGCCGCTGCAATCAAGCGTATAAACCTCATCTTTTTCAATCAGCTTAACACCCATTTTGCCAAGCTCTGTTTGCAGTGCCAGGATGCGGTCGGTTTCCTTGATCTTCAACGTTTCCAAGCCGGTGAATGAAGCTTCATGATCAAGTGCTGCGCAAACAACAATTACAGTTTGTGCCAGATCGGGACATTCTTTCAGATCAAATTCGCGGCGCGAAATTGGTTTGTTCTCTTTCTTCAAATGAACACCGCCGTCCTTAAACTGCGAAGTGATACCAAAGTTAGCCATGATCTCGGTAATTACGCTATCACCCTGTAAGCTATAAGGTGTCAATCCTGTTAAAAACAGTTCGGCCTCATCAGCAAGAGCTGCAATGGCATACCAGTATGAGGCGGCGCTCCAGTCAGGTTCAACGTACAATGATGTTGTTGTAAATTCCTGGTTTGCAATTGCTATAACATTCTCTTCCCATGTATGCTTGATACCAGAAGTTTCCAGCATGGCCAAAGTCATTTCAACATAGGGGCGTGACGTTAACTCACCTTCAATATGTAGCTCTAAGCCTAAAGGCAGGGCAGGGGCAATAAGTAACAGCGCGGTAATGTACTGACTGCTAATATTGCCTTTTATGCTGATTTTGCCTGTTTGTTGCTTAAAACCACCTTTTAGTTTGATGGGAGGATAGCCGTCATTTTCCTCATAATCAATATTGGCGCCCAGCACACGCAATGCATCAACCAATATACCTATTGGCCGCTCTTTCATGCGTTTGCTACCAGTTAATATCACTTCATCTTCCTGAATAGCATAGTAAGCCGTCAAAAAGCGCATAGCCGTACCTGCAGGACCAATATCAACGATATCGGATTTGCAATTTTCGATTTCGGAATTAGAAGAAACATCGCCTGCCAAAATCTCTTGATTCTTGATTTTTGGCTCTTGATTCTTCCTTAAAACACCTGCCAGTAAAACAGCATCCGCAGCATCAGATACGTTTTCAACATGTACCTTGCCTCCGCTTATTGCTTCGATGATCAGGGCACGGTTGCACTCACTTTTTGAACCGGTGAGGTTAACCGTACCGTTAACGATCTTGTTGTTTCTTTTAAGAATGATGTTTTGCATCATTATCAAATTAAGCGTGTGTAAGTTTTTCTGCGGCCTGGCCCTGAGCGGCATCGGCGTTCATTACTTCTGTTTGCCTGCGGATAGATTCGTTGTGAACCAGTTCAAGCAATTTTTCGGTGAATTCGGCGCTTAATTTTAACGCTTTACCGTATGTGGTACGTTTTTGCAGGATCTCATCCCAACGGCCAACTTGCAAAATGGTGATGTTGTTATCTTTTTTGTACTGACCGATCTTTTCGGCAATCTGCATACGCTCAGCAATTTTTTGGATCACCAGGTCATCGATTTTGTCGATTTGGTTACGTAGCTCAGCCAGTTTATCGCTTACTTCAGCATTTTTAACTTCTGGTTTACGTAACGCTAAATGATCAATGATATCAGCAAGTGCGGCAGGAGTAACTTGTTGTTTAGCATCTGTCCATGCTACACTTGGATCGATGTGTGATTCGATCATTAAGCCTTGCATATCAAGGTCTAACGCTTTTTGTGAAATGTAGCCGATCAAATCACGGTTACCTGTAATGTGGCTTGGATCGTTGATGATAGGCAACTCAGGAGCTAATGTTTTTAAGCTGATAGCAACATCCCACATTGGTTCGTTACGGAAAGCAGATTTTTCGTAAGATGAGAAACCACGGTGAATTGCAGCTAATTTGGTAATACCTGCGTTATTGATACGCTCTAATGCACCAACCCATAATGAAAGATCAGGGTTTACAGGGTTTTTAACCATTACAGGAACGTCAACACCTTTTAAAGCATCAGCAATTTCCTGAACGGTGAACGGATTTGCAGTTGAACGTGCGCCAACCCAAAGGATATCAACGCCGGCTTTTAAAGCTTCTTCAACGTGTTTTGCAGTAGCAACTTCAACAGCGGTTGGTAAGCCGGTTTCTTCTTTGGCGCGTTTTAACCACTCCAAACCGATGCTGCCAATACCTTCAAACTCGCCCGGACGGGTACGTGGTTTCCAGATACCTGCACGCAATGCAGAGATTTTACCTGTTTGAGCTAATAAATGAGCTGTGGCTACTAATTGTTCTTCGGTTTCAGCGCTGCAAGGGCCTGAAATCACCAGAGGTTCCTTGCCTGTTTTAATCCAGGTGCTAAGCGGCTGTATGTTTAAATTTAGTTTCATCTTGTTTTTGTATTTATCCGGTGATGGCCGGGAATGTTAGTTAATAAATTTAATTATGTTAATTTTTTTTGGTTTCTGTTTGATCCGTGACATTCAACTTAAACGTTGCGCCTGATGTTGATATACTTGCGGATACTCCTTTCAGCACGGTGCGGTTTTGGGGTAGTGCCAGGTTCGTCGTCATGCCTTTCGTATTCGCCAAGAATATTGAAGTTATGGGTGTACTTCAGGATCTGCCTTATTGAAGTATCATATTGCTTTTGTTCATCCCATTCAACATCTACATAAAAATTGTACTCGTTACGTTTACCCAAAATCGGCATCGACTGAATTTTGCTCATATTTACACCTTCTTCGGCAAATATGTTAAGCACTTTAGCTAATGCACCAACTTTGTTACTCACCTGGAAACATAACGAAGCTTTGTTAGCCGGTTTCTTCTCAACATTGTCATGCTGGGTCATGATCAGGAAACGGGTGAAATTCCTTTTGTTTGATTCGATACGGCGTTCCAGCACGTCCAGACCATAAAGCTGGGCTGCCAGCGCATTGGCAACTGCAACGGTATCGGTCAATTGCTCATCCCTAATGCGTTTTGCGCAGGCGGCAGTATCACTACTTTCCACAATTTTAAGGTGCGGGTATTCGTCAAAAAAATCAACACACTGGCGCAGGGCAATAGGGTGGGAGGTCACATATTTAATGTCCTCAAACTTTACACCGGGCAAAGCCATCAGGTGCAGTTGGATAGGCAGATAAATTTCGCCAACCACCGGGAAGCCGTAATCAAGCAGCAAGGTATAGTTTGGCAGGATACTGCCCGCGATACTGTTTTCTATCGCCATTACTACGTAATCGGCTTCTCGTTTTTTTAAGCTTTCGAATGTTTGCTTAAAAGAGTTGCACTCAATGGTTTCGATGTTTTCGCCAAAGTACCTTATTGCAGCTTCCTCGTGAAAGGAAGCCCGAATACCCTGAATTGCAACTTTTGGTCTTTCTATTTTCATAAACCCTGTTAAAGCAAAAAGTCCCGGCTGTTGGGCCGGGACTTTTTGTGTTTTTTATATGTTTTGTTTAGTACATATTAGTCCCGGCTCTCACTGGTAAAGTAAAAGTAGTAACCAAAAAAGTATGCACCTGTTAATTTCATTTGTTGTTTTTTATTACGCCGTAAATGTACGGTAAAAAAAGAGTTTGTCAATAGAAAATTTTATTTTTTATAAAAAAAGAATAGTCAACCAAATTTAATTTGGCGACACTATGCGTTCAGTACTTCCTAATGATGTTTGCTGATATTGTTTGATGGTGATTTTTAAACTTTCAGGAAACTTTTTAAGCAGTGTTGAAACACTGATCAAATTTTCCGGTTCTATATAGCTTCCATTTTTGAAAGTTATTTTGGGATGAGACATGCCGCCCCTGGCGCCGATATAATAGGAAATCTCCTTTATGTCGAGCTTGTCATATAATACAATCCGCTTTTCGTTATATCCGTATGAAAACTTACTGTTACCGCGTGATATTTGCAGATACTGACGTTTTCCCATCGTGAGAGCGAATACAATAACACCTATAAATAGCCCTAATGCGGCCACAATCCCAAAAACAGCACCAACGGGATATCGGGATGAAGCTTCATCTGGTAATAAGCGGAAGTAGAAGCTTGACAGTACAAAAAAAGATATAAGTGCCGCTATACCAATTACCTTAAAAGGTTTTATTCGGTATATAAAACTGTTTGTGATAAAGTGTTGTTTATTGCCGATATTGAACAGATGCCTATCAAATAGTTTCAAATCAATTTGTTGATTGAAAAAATCATCAACCAATCTGCAGGCCTCATCAATAGTTGGGGCATGATATTCATACAGATGATCACAATGATCTAAATAATATAAACAGAATTTACCGCTGAAATACAACCCGAGTTTAAGGGAATTTCGATCATTATCCTCAATAGTTACCGATGGACCGGTTAACTGGATATCGGTTAATGCCCGCTCGGCATCCCATGGGAAATCCTTAATGAGTTGAATAGTTTCATCCAAATCACGGGGCTGCTCGTCAGAATATTCGCCTTTCTCGTAAGTATTGTGTTGTAGTTTGGATATGAGTTGAAGCATCGGCTTAGGTTATTAAGACCGATGCTAATATAGAATTGTTACGCTGCGGTTTCGTGTTTTTTTTGTGCCTCTTCCATTTCCCTATATTCCCGTTGCAATACACGTGCAGTTTGGGTGCTGCCATCATGGCTCCATCCTGGTGGGTGAATAAAGTACCCGATTTTTGATTTAAGATCGGGTGCATTTCTAACGTCATGCAGCAATGCTTTCCATTCATGAAATAAAACATTTACCGGTCCCATGTCTTCAGGTTGTTTGGTTAAACCATATTTAACAGGCTCGGGCAAGTCTTCATCACGGAAGGTTCCAAATATCCTGTCCCAAATGATCAATACCATGCCCATGTTTTTGTCGAGATAAGGAATGTTTGATGCATGGTGTACACGGTGATGTGCGGGCGTTACAAAGATCCATCCATACCATTTGGGCAATGGGATTTTATATTGCGTGTGTACCAGGTTACCGTAAAGCTGTGTTATTAAATATGCGTATAAAATATCTAAAGCAGTAAAACCCATTACGGCCAGCGGTAAATAAAAGAATACCCTGTAAAGCGGTTCAAAAACTGTAGACCTGAAACCCGTTGTGAAATTGAAATGTTCAGACGAGTGATGAGTAACATGCATTGCCCAAAACATGCGGCAGTAATGCCCGGCATAATGCAATACCCAATATAAAAAATCCTGAACTATAACCAGCACAAGCCAATACCAGAAAATATTTCGGATTTCAAAAAGCCTGTAATGCTGGTAGGTGTAATCAAGTATAAAAAATGTAAATACCTTAACACAAAGGTTGGTAACAACTGCCAGCGAAGTAAGATAAATATTGGTAAGTGTATCGCGCGTTTCATAATACTTGCGGTCTTCCCAATAGCTTAAGGCCATTTCAACCAGGGTTAAAACAACCAGTAAGCCCATTAATACAAGGGCAGCCTGATTACGCGGATCTAAATGTTGCAGCATGTTACAGGTTAATGTAATATCTCAAACTTTCACAAAGTTCGTCGGCAGTGCACACATTATCAATACTAAACTGGCCTATACGTGTCAGTAAGGTGCAATTAATTTCGTCACCTACGTTCTTTTTGTCTTTTTTCATGTTCAGTAACAGCTCATCAAAACTGTCCTCGTTAATGGTATATCCCGGGTAAAGATCGGTTAATACCGTTACAATTTCATGAAGTTCGTCTGAAGACAATCCTGCTTTTTTGTGGGCGAGGTATGATTCGCAGATCATGCCGATAGCTACGGCTTCACCGTGCGAAAGGCTGTCTTTGTCATGAAGTAATGAATATGTCTCGACAGCATGACCAATGGTGTGTCCAAAATTAAGCGCCTTGCGGATGCCTTTCTCGTGCGGATCTTCGATGGTAATTTCATTTTTGATCTCCACTGAACGATGTACCAATTCAACTGATGGGTTTTTAAGGTCGCTGTTTTTTAGCTTGTTCCAGTAGGCGGCATCAACAATTAAACCATGTTTAAGCATTTCGGCCAAACCTGAAAGGATCTGGCGCGGAGGCAGGCTTTGTAAAAACTCGTGTGCAACAAATACTGCTTTAGGCATGGTGAAAGTGCCAATAATGTTTTTGATGCCATCAACATCAATACCTGTTTTGCCGCCAACAGAGGCGTCAACCTGCGAAAGGAGAGTGGTGGGCACCTGCACAAAATCAATCCCTCTTTTATAAGTGGATGCAGCAAAGCCTCCCATATCTGTTATGACACCACCACCTAAATTGATCATCAGACTTTTGCGGTCGGCACCAAAATCAATCAGCATTTTCCAAACGCCTACGCAAAAGTCAATGTTTTTGCTTTCCTCACCCGAAGAGATCTCGATCAGGTCGTAATTATTGAAGCCAGTAAGTTTGCTTGTAAGTAAGGGCAGGCAATGCTCGCCTGTATTTTCGTCGGTTAAAATAAAAAATTTTGAATAGTTGCCTTTTTTGATAAAATCAACTAACTCATCAAGGCTATTATCAAAATAAACCGAGTAATTATCGCTTAAAATAGTGTTCATTATTATATTACTATAATTTTATTTCCATCGAACTCAACCGTATCTCCTCTTTTAACTTTAAGGCGTTTACGGTAATCAACTGCACCGTTATACTTCACGAGTCCCTCAGTTACAACTATTTGCGCTTCGCCGCCGGTTTGTACTAAGTTCGCAGCTTTGAGTAGCTGGATCATGGGGATAAAGTCCCCTTCTAACTTAAATTCGATCATGGGATGGCAAAAATAAACTATTCATGCAATTATGAGTTATCATTTTATAATTTTGCAGATGACCTCTTTTGAAACTAACAATAACCAAGGACGAAATACGCCCTCGTTCGAAAATACAGAAATAGCTTTTCGCCATTCATCCAACGCCGATCTGAACCGGGCATATTGGCTGTTCAGAATGATCAATGTCAACTTTTTAGTAAAGATAGGTCCGCCGGTTACCAACTTTGCTATGAAGATAGGCTTACCGATAAAAAGTATCATCAAAGCTACCATATTTAAACATTTTTGCGGCGGTGAAACTATTGCCGAATGTGATTATACCATCAAAAACCTTTATAGTGGCAGGGTAGGTACTATTTTAGACTACTCGGTAGAAGGTGAAGAAGAAGAAACGGTATTTGATAATACCCGTGATGAGATCATCCGTACCATTGAACGTGCTGCAAAAGATAATGCTATTCCGCTTACCGTATTTAAAATAACAGGAGTAGGCCGTTTCGGTTTGCTTGAGAAGCTTGACGCGCGCCTTAAACTAAACGATGCTGAAGAGGAGGAGTGGAGAAGGGTACAAGCCAGGGTGCTGGCCATATGCGATAAGGCATATAAAAATAATGTACCGGTAATGATAGATGCAGAAGAGAGCTGGATCCAGGATACTATTGATCTTTTGGCGCTTACCATGATGACGCAGTTTAACAAGCAAAAGCCTATAGTATATAATACCTATCAAATGTACCGGCATGATAAACTGGCTTCTATGTTAAATGATCATGCAATAGCCCAAAGCGAAGGGTTTATACTGGGAGCGAAAATAGTGCGCGGCGCTTACATGGAAAAAGAACGTAGACGCGCCGAAGAAAAAGGTTATCCATCACCAATTCAGCCTGATAAAAAATCGGCTGACCTTGATTATGATTCGGCGCTTGATTATTGCACAAGCCATATTGATCAAATAGCATTTATAGCAGGCACGCATAACGAAGAAAGTTGCCGCCTACTGGCCGAGTTACTGGATAATAAAGGTATCGATCATAAGCACCCGCATGTTTATTTCTCGCAATTGCTGGGCATGAGCGATAACTTGAGCTTTAACCTGGCCGATGCTGATTATAATGTAGCCAAATATGTGCCTTACGGGCCGGTAAAAGCTGTACTGCCGTACTTGTTCCGTCGTGCACAGGAAAATACGGCCATAGCCGGTCAAATGAGTCGCGAACTGAGCTTGATTACAAAAGAAAGAAAGCGCCGAAGCGCTTAATTCATTGAGCTATTAAAAGAGCGCATTTATTAAATTAAATGCGCTCTTTTTGCAAAAGCCTGTATAGTATCGGGAGCCGTCATTAAAAAGGTTTGAATGCCCAGTTTTTTAGCAGCTTCCAAATGCTGCGGACTATCGTCAATAAATAGAGTCTCTTCCGGTTTCAGATCATTCTCCTTTAATACTTGTTCAAAGATGGCGCGTTCCGGCTTGCGCTTGCCGGTAAGGTGTGAGTAATATGTTTTTTCGAACAAATGATCATTCCCGTCGAAACCGAAATCGGTTTTAAGGTAGTTCATGATATAATCATAGTGGATTGCGTTGATATTACTCAACAAAAATGTGCGGTATTTATCTTTTAATTTGAGTAACAGATCATGGTTGCCATCGGCAATTCCAACTAAAATACTATTCCATGCAGCGTCGATTTGCACATCGCTGAGTGATGGATTGTTGGTTTTTTCCCTTACATACTCCCTGAATTGGTCTGCGGTAACCTCTCCGCGATCAAATTTATCAAAAATTTCATCCTGAGTTTTGTGTCCAAAAAATGTTTCAGGGTTGCTTATACCTAATTGATTCCATGCTTGTTGTACACTGGCGAAGCTAAGGCTGAAAATAACATTGCCATAATCAAAGATGATATTTTTAATATTTTCCATAAAAAGAGTTTGAGATATGGCCGCAAATATGTAAAATTGCACCCGCAAACAAAAACAAATAACCGCGCCTATAGCTCAGTCGGTTAGAGTAGAAGACTCATAATCTTTTGGTCCCTGGTTCGAGCCCAGGTGGGCGCACTGAAGGGCCTTTACGATATCGTAAAGGCCCTTTTTTTGTTTTGCAGCTTTTTACAAGCTACGTTTAAAGGAATTGAAGCCCATTCTGGTTCGAGCCATATAGGGTTCTGCACTGAAAGAGACTTTGAGATTTAATGTGCGCAAGAACCAGAGTGGAAAGGCTTTCCCCACCGTTTTTTTTGTGATTATTTTGCTCTTCATTTTACCCGATAAGGCTATTGGTTTTTCATTATTTTTTGCCATTGGTCTTGGGTTAGAATTTCTAAAAACTCATCGCGAAAGTGCCATGCAGATACATATCCAGCTGAGACAACAAAACTGATCACCCAAGTTGTTTTTGCCCTCCATAATTTAAATGCACAGATATCTGTTGCGGTTATAAATGGACTTGTTTTACCTAAATGTTGATGGGAAGATGCTTTTATCGGATCTTTACCGCCAGTTCCCAGGGGAATAAGATTGTTATGAAGCTTTGTTTCTTTAATTATATTATCGTCTTTGTCAAAGATAATCAGGTAATCATTTCCTAATAATACTTCATCCTGTAGGGTTTGAGCGGTAATGACATATACTCTTTTTGCCCCATTTTTTACAATAGGAACAAGATTTAAACTGGTATGCTCATAAAATTTAAAAAGCGTGTCGCCTAAAACAGCTTGTGCGGCTTTTGACCGTATGGTATAAAAGCCCTTTTCATCTTCGGTAAGTTTTCTTGTAGTTGTATCTATACTGTATTTAGACGAATCTAAGCCATAGTCGAATTTAACTGTGGCTAATGCTACTGGATCCTCATTTTTAGAAAAAAAGATAGTAGTAAGCCCTTTTGGGGTTTCATAAGAAAAATACCCGCCAGATAACAGCTTCTTCTCGCCGAATCTGGAGGTGAAAATTTGTGTACCATGCCCCGATGCCCATTCGGAACGATAAAGCATTTCCCCCTCTGCATAAATGCTATCAGCAATATGTCTGAGCGCATTTTGTTGTGCTGTTACGCTTTGCGCCAGTATAAATAGGGTAATTATTATAAACAGCTTTTTCATTAATGGGAAAAGGTTGGTAAATATTTTGTGAATATAAATAACCTTGTGGATTTTGTATACGTGGCGGTACCGATGTTACCCATTAGGGTATGGGGGCAACCCTTTAAGTTATTCCAGCCTTTCAGTTAAGTTTTTTATTTCCCGGCGTTCAGTTGCTAATCCTTTTGTACTTCCCGAAAGGGGATTTTAGCTAAGATGCATAGTGTCAGTATTTTATTTACAAAGTTTACATTTTTATTTACAATCCAAATTCCTTGTGCTGAAGGGCATCAAAGTAATTTTGCTACGCCCAACTTTAAGGGGCATGAAAAAAAGGGCTTAAAAGGCTTCTGTTATCAGGAGACAGTTCTATTTTAATTAAAACCTACAAAAAGTATGAAAAAAGGTATTTATGTGCTGATCTTACCGCTGGTTGTGGTAAGCGGAGTAGTATTTGCAAATCGTGAAATTAAAAATGATGCTTCTAAAAAGCCAACCTCAAAGCCCCTCTCTGCTGCTGAAAGGGGAGCTGCATTGAAAAAATGGGAGGCGAGCCCTGATGGTATAAAGTACAAAGAATGGGAAGCGTCTCCGGAAGGTAAAAAAGTGTATGCCGGCGCTGCTAAAATAAGGAAGTATATTAGGGATTATACCAATATGGAGGCTGTTGTAACCTCTCTTTCTCTTCCGCCAGGCTCATTATTAGGTTTCGGAGTGATGGCCAGGATTAATGGTGATGATTATATTCTTAGGTTTGACGATGAGCCTCAGCAGCTAAATAGCCTGAAAGTTAACGACAAAATAATTATAAAAAGCCATAGCATATCATATGCGCCCAAGTATGTATATCCAATAATATCGGGCGAATATGCAGAACGAGATAGTAAAACAATTTATAAGCATGCCCCCCGCAAAGGTGGTTGCTAAATACAAGTAAGTAAATTATGAAATATACACCCGTATATACTTTGTTCCTGATATTTTAAAGAAATTCATTATGGAGCGGCCGATCTGCAATGCCCGCTCTTTACATATGTAGATCGGGTTTTGTTTTTATCAACGCGGGTTAGAAACATCGACGGCGTGTTAGTGCATAAAATAAAATTAAGAGGTTACGCTTAACGCAGATCTATAACATTTGCATGCATTGAGCATAAGTTGCACCGATAGGAATGATGTGCTCATTGATGGTAACTTGTGTTTTATCAAATTTGCTAACCTTATCGCGTGCAACTATAAATGCCCGGTGAGTGCGGATGAATTTATTTGCAGGAAGCATGAGCTGCATATCCGTTATGGTGATCCGTGTACTTAGCGAAGTATCGTCTTGCAGGAAGATTTTGGCGTAGTTGCCGGCCGCTTCGATAAATAGGATGTCGTTAAGCTTTACTTTGATTTGTTCATAGCCGTCTTTGATGAAGATGGACTGATGCAGCTCGTCGGCCTGAGATTTGTTTCGCAAGTTATAGAGTTCGTATACTTTATTGCAGGCTTTCAGGAACCGTGGGAGGGAAAAGGGTTTCAGCAGATAATCGACCGCGTCCAGCTCGAAGCTTTGTACCGCATGTTCGGAATACGCTGTGGTAAAAATAACCATCGGTGCATTGTTAATACTGTTCAAAAAATCTATGCCGCTGATATCCGGCATTTTAATGTCCAGGAAAATCAGATCAGCTTTATTCTTCTGTAAATAACTTGCTGCTTCAAAGGCATTCGTAAAAGTTTCTCTTAACTCGATAAAAGGTACCATAGCTGCATGCGCTCTAACTACGTCGAGTGCTATGGGTTCATCATCAATGGCGATGGCTATCATACGTTAAAATTAGTGATTAGCGGCCAGTTGTATGGAGAGGTGAACGAAAAACTCCCTGGCATTTTCGCGCATCACCAGTTCATGACGGTTGGGATAGAGCAAATTGAGCCTTTGTTTTACGTTTTCCAGGCCAATGCCGCCCCGCTCTTTTTCAGGATCGTTGTCCTGGCGGCTGTGGATACTGTTATGAACATCAAAATAAACTGTTGTGCCTTCAACCTGCAGGGCTACCTTAATGTGTGAGGAGTTTTGCAGGCTGATACCATGTTTAAATGCGTTCTCCACAAATGGGATCAGCAACATTGGGGTGATGATTAGTGGCCCCTGATATTCTTCGATATCAGTTTCTATCACTATAGAGGGCGATGTAGCACTACGCAGTTTTTGAAGCAGGATATAATTCTTCAGGTATTCAATGTCGCGCGAAAGCGTAATGGTGTCTTTGATATTTTCCTCCAACATAAAGCGCATCATTTCGCCTAATTTTTGGATGCCTTCTCCAGTTCGCGCAGCCTGTTCCTGCAGTGCGGTGCCGTACAGCGTATTCAAAGCGTTAAACAAAAAGTGAGGGTTGATCTGCGACTTTAAAAAATTGAGATTGGCATCTGATTGCCCAAGTTCAGTTTTCAACATCTTAATTTCTTCCTGATTCTTCATATTGCGCCGCCTGTAGGTACTGAGCGCAAGGGGCATTACTAATAACAGTTGCGTAAAAAAGTTTAGGACCACCAGAAATTGAGTATTGTTATCGTCCCCGGTATCAATGATCATTACCGCGTTGGCCATGGGTCTTACCAACACATGGTTAGCGCCCTTAAATGATAAACTGATTAAAAATACTGCTATGCAAGACAGCGGAATAAATACCAACATGCGGAGGAAATAATAAAAGATATTCCTGTTTCCTGATTTAAGAGTGGGCAAAACCACATGTACAGCGTACAAGTATAGGGAGATGGCGACAGGTACTACAAAGAGCACATAAAACCGCATCATTAGTGGGGTAGAGAGGTAAAGCAGCCCTACGGTAATCAGGATCCAGGATGCGGTAAGCAGGGTTGCCTCACTGTAAAGAGCACTATCGCTGTTTTGCCGGTTACGGTTGAAATAAATGTACAGGAGCTTGAGGGCGAGCAAGGCTGTAAAATAAATATTGATGATCCCAACCAGGTAACCAAGCGCCATGAAAACGAGCAGGAACAGGGACCCCTGCAGGGGCGCTTTGCTTTCGCTTTCAAAAGCCGGCGCCATATAAAAGCAAAGTAAAAGATATATTGTAAAGGTTATCAGGTAACTGAACAACACCGGCATCAGTGTTTCCGAGCTTAATTGATTTTGATGTCCCAGATCCAGTATAGATATCAATACCGCTGCAACTATAAAACCGGTTGCTATCCAAAACTCTATCCGGACGGCATCATCCTTAAATTTTAAATTGAATTGTTTTAACATGGCCTTTAGTGAAATAAGATTTATGTCTTTCTATTACAATGGTACAAAGCCTGGTTTTCTTCTGAAAGTAAAATGTGATGAACAATTTGAAAAATGTGATGGACAGGAGTTTTAGACAAATTCAGACATGATTATAAGTGACGAGAATCATTCAAATTCAGTGCATGCGTTTCACTAACTTCCATTATTTACCTCTCTTGATTGTGTAACAAAAAGGGTAATGCACACCAAACCCGAAATTGACTCAAATCGGTACAACCAAATGTTCGTTTTTATTACAATGATTTCTGTTTGTTAAGTCTTGACTGTTGTATATTAGTGAGTTATAAAATTGGAATAGCCTTTGAACTAATATTGCAACTTGGCCGCATACACCTTCCATATCACCCTCTATGATCTTGCGTTTTTGGCTGCGATATTTATCGGCCTTACGCTTAGCCTGCTGTTATGGTTTACCAAAAACATTAACATCACTGCAAACCGTTTTCTTGCCCTTGCTGTGCTAACCATTGTTTTATGGATGGCCTGTGTGTTGGGGGAAAATATCGGCTTGGGTGCCTACTTTCAGTATTGGAGCTGGTTACCGCTTCAATTTTCGTTGGCACTGGGCCCGCTCATCTATTTTTACGTACTTAAGATAACCCGGCCCGCTTACATATTGAGTGGTAGGGATTTGCTGCACTTTATCCCTTTGTTGCTGCAACAGGGCGTTTTTGTATTGGAGATTTGGCAAAGTACCAGCATTGGCGCGGCAACTTTTTATACACCTATTTTTCGGCAAATGGGCCCGGTATTGAATATAGCCGCGTTCATTTCTACGATTGCTTACCTGTATATTTCTTTCAGGCTGATTGAAAACTATTACCGGCAGTTAAAATTCAATAATATAAATGACCGCTATCGCAACCAAATGCGCTGGCTGAGCCGATTGATCAGGGCTTTTAGCCTTTTATGGTTATTATGGCTGCCATATACTGCTGTAGATTATTTTTATTTCCATTACCGTTTAGGTATTGACACTTACTACCCCTTGTATTTGCTGTTAGCCGGAATGATGATTTGGATAGCGGCGACAGTTCATTCAAAACCGGGAACCCCAGTTATGTTGCAGGCCTCTCCGGTTTTCAAAACACCGGTTTCGGCAGAGCTCAGGCAAAAAGGAGCCTGGCTTAGGAAGGCTACAGAGGCCAACAGGTACTATCGGGATGCAGAGCTGAATTTGACCTCACTTGCAGAAAAACTTGGGATTACTGTTCATGAGCTATCCCGGATTATCAATGGGGCACTAAAAAAAAATTTTAACGATTTTATTAATGAATATCGCGTTGCAGATGTAATCCGGAAAATGCAGGACCCTGCTTTCGCCAATTTAACCCTGCTCGGCATTGCATTGGAGTGTGGGTTTAATTCAAAATCAACCTTTAATCGCATTTTTAAACAAATGACAGGCAAAAGCCCTGCGGAATATAAAAACGGCCCCAAAAAAGAGTTCCCAAGTTATAACTTAAGACGACATACGCAGTTTGCAGGGATAATTTCGAAGCATGAAGCCACAACCATGTGGTCTTCCACGAAATTAAACCATAGCTATATGTTTAAAAATTATTTTAAAATCGCGTGGCGTAATATCACCCGTCACCAAAGTTATTCGGCCATTAATGTAGCCGGTCTTGCAGTGGGCGTTGCGGCCTGTTTGCTCATATTTGTAGTTGTTCAATATGAGTTGAGCTTTGATACATATCAACCCGGTTATGAAAGTACCTATCGCATCGTAACAAAAAAGGAGAGGGAAGGTAATATCAGGTATAGTTCCGGGATTTCAACACCTGCTTTAGACGCTTTTCGCCTTTATTTTCCGCACGCTGTTGTTACAGGCATCAATGCCGTTTACGGAAGCCAGATTTTGGCGCCGGCGGCTAATGGTAACCCGGCAGGCGATAAAAAGTTTGTTGAGAACACCGGTATCATGTTTGCCGAGCCCCAGCTTTTTGATATTTTTCAGGCAACCTGGCTCGTCGGCGGTGCATCGGCTTTAAAAGACCCCAATACGGTGGTAATAGATAAGAGCAGTGCCATAAAATATTTTGGCAGTTGGCAATCGGCGTTAGGGAAAATGCTTCGCATGGATAACCTGCTGAAGCTGAGGGTTGCAGGTGTGATAGAGGATGTGCCGCCAAATACCGACCTGCCATTTAAAGTACTTATTTCGTACATCACCTGGAAGCAGAATGCAAAAAGCTATCATTATTCATATACCTGGGATGAAACCAGCAGTGACTGGCAGGTATATATAAAATTTCCTGCGAATGTATTGCAAAGCACCGTAGAAAGTCAAATGCTCAGTTTTTCCCAAAAACAATTTAATAACAATCAACGTACTGCCAGGAAAAGATTTGCTGTAGCACAACCCTTATCAACAATCCACTTTGATACCAGCTTTGGCGGTACATTAGGCGATCACGTAACCAGCAGGGCCACGCTGCGCACCCTGTCGCTGATCGCTGTACTGATCATCATTATGGCATCCATCAACTTTATTAATCTTTCTACTGCTCAATCCGTTGGTCGCTCCAAAGAGGTGGGTATCCGCAAAGTACTGGGCAGTAGCCGTGGGCAATTAATAGGTCTGGTAATGTGCGAGACGGCCATTATCGTATTGTTTTCCGCGGGGCTTGCGATATGTGTGGCCGAAATTGCATTGCCATTACTCAAACATATCGCCAGCGTTCCGGATAGCATTGGTCTGTTCAATCCTGGTACATTGCTTTGCCTGGCTTACGTAATAATTGTCGTGATCCTGCTTTCGGGGATATACCCGGCAATTATCGTATCCGGGTTTAAACCTGTTCAGGCGCTCAAAAACAAAATTAATTCTGCCGCGGTCGGCGGTATATCGCTCCGCCGTGCGCTGGTAATTACCCAGTTTGCTATTTCTCAACTACTGATTATCGGAACGGCTATCGCTATTAAGCAAATGGATTTTGTAAACAGTGCCGACCTTGGATTTAATAAAGAAGCCATATTGGCTGTACCATGCCCTGCCGATAGCGTTGGTTTATCACGATTGAACAGCTTTAAACAGCAAGTGCTGGTATTGCCGGGTGTAAAAGCAGCCAGTTTTTCGGCTGATGCACCATCGTCATCGCATAACAATTCAAGCAATTTCTATTTTAATCATTCAGAAAAAGATCCGGGCTTTGATATCTTCATGAAAATAGCCGATGCAGACTATTTCAAAACGTTTGGTCTCAGGTTTATAGCAGGCAGAGGTTATGCTCCCAGTGATACCGCACGCGAACTGGTGATTAATGAAAACATGGTACACAAACTCGGTATTAAAAACGCCAACGATGTTTTGGGTAAAACCCTTACTTTCGACAGTTACGGAAACCTGCCTATAGTAGGTGTTGTTGCCGACTTCAAAACAAATTCCATGCGTGAGGAGATTAAGCCGCTGGTGATGTATCCCTCAAAACAATCGGAGCAGCAGATAGCGATAAAAATTGAAGGCCGAAACCTTGCAAAAACGGCAGCATTGGTACAAAGTGCCTGGGAAAAAAAGTATCCCGAATATGCTTACACCGGCTTTTTTGTTGACGATAGTATTGCCAAATTTTATGAACAGGAGAATCAGCTCGAACTGATTTATAAAGTATTTGCGCTTATCGCGATTTTTATCTCCTGCCTTGGCTTGTACGGCCTGGTATCATTTATGGCTGTGCAGCGTACCCGGGAGGTGGGCATACGGAAGATTTTAGGCGCATCAACAGGCAGCATCATATATCTGTTTTCGAAGGAGTTTTTAGTGCTCATCGTAGTGGCATTCGTTATTGGGGCGCCTCTTGCATGGTACCTGATGAACGGTTGGCTGCAAACTTTCGCTTATCGTATTTCGCCGGGTGTTTGGGTTTTTGTTGCCGCCATTATAACTTCTCTCCTGATAGGTTGGTTCACCGTAGGTTATAAGGCCCTAAGAGCAGCGTTGGCAAATCCTGTTGATAGTTTACGGAGTGAATGATTGGCTTTTTCCCCGGCCGTCAAACATTTTTAACGGCCTGAATTTAATGATGCTACTATTCTGAGTTTTTTCAAAATAAATTTGCGAAACTGATTGGTTGCGTATATATTTGCAACCAATCAGTTTCTTATTATTAAATAAACCAATCATGAAAAATAAAATCCTCTTTGTTTTATGCCTGTTAACCGGGCTGATGTTCATTAACGCCGGCCTGAATAAATTCCTGAATTATATGCCGATGCCCAAGGATATGCCTCAAAATATGGTGAAAGTAATGCAGGCATATATGGAAATAGGATGGATTATGCCGTTGGTAGGCGTCGCGGAAATCGTCGGTGGCTTGCTGCTGATCTTCGGAAGAACAAGGGCACTTGGTGCTGTTGTGCTCGTTCCTGTTTTAACGGGGATCCTGTTAGCCAATATCAGTATGGCCCCATCAGGTTTACCTATTGCATTGGTATTGACCGCAATTGTTGTTTGGGTAATCATTGATAATTGGGAAAAGTACCTACCCATGATCAGGAAATAATTTTTTTGTTAAAACACCGGTTAACCAAATTTAACCGGTATGTAAAAGCTACCTCATGAGAAGGGACATTTTTCAGGCTGTTGCCGATCCTACACGGAGGGCTATTATTGCCTTAATTGCATTACAGGCCATGACGCCCAATGCTATAGCCGAACATTTTGATACTACCCGGCAGGCGATTTCAAAGCACCTGAAGGTTTTAACCGAATGTGAACTGGTAAAACAGGAGCATCAGGGTCGGGAGATTTATTATCTATTGGAGATTGACAAAATGAAAGAAATAGACAAATGGCTGGAGCAATTCCGCAAGATTTGGGAAACCCGGTTTGTGCAACTCGATAATCTTTTAGCAACCTTAAAAAAGACACATAAATGAAAAACAACCTTTATTTCGACTTCATTGCCGACAAGGTAAAAAATACGCTGACCATTAAGCGTGAGTTTTTGGCTGACAGACCGCTGGTTTGGGACTGTTATACTAAAAGTGAATTGCTCGACCAATGGTTTGCACCTGCACCTTTAACCACTAAAACAAAATCGATGGATTTTAGTGAGGGTGGTCACTGGCACTATGCCATGGTTGAACCCAATGGTACAGAGTACTGGGGTTTAACAGAATATGTTAAAATACAGCCAATTGATTATTATACAGCATTAGATGCTTTTAGTAATGCGGATGGAGAAATTAATAAAGACTTGCCACGTGCCGAGTGGTTGGTGAACTTTACCGATAAAGGAGAAAACGCTTTGGTGGAAACCATTGTTACCTATAAATCGCTTTCGGATTTGGAAACGGTTATCCAGATGGGTATGGAACAAGGCATGATGGCAACCCTCGAAAAATTGGACCAATTATTACTAACCTTAAAAAAATAAAATGAGCAACAAGATCACGGTTATCGCTACGGTAAAAGCCGGTGTAAAAAAAGTTTGGGATTATTATACCAATCCTGAGCATATTACAAAATGGAATTTTGCCGATCCTTCATGGCAATGCCCTTCTGCATCAAATGACATGCGGGTAGGGGGCAAGTATTCGGCAAGGATGGAGGCTAAAGACGGAAGTTTCGGTTTTGACTTCGAAGCAACGTATGATGAAGTTGTCGATGGCGAAAATTTTACCTACACCATGCCAAACGGCAGGCAGGCCTCCGTTGCTTTCAAAGCACATGGCAATCAAACTGAGGTTGAAGTGACGTTCGACCCGGAAGACCAAAATCCACTTGAAATGCAAAAAAACGGCTGGCAGGCTATATTGAACAACTTCAAAAAATATACCGAAGAAAACTAATGAAAAGCTCACCAGGCTTTTTATAAGTTCGTGAGAGCTATGCAACAAGAAGGCCTGATACGGAATGTATCAGGCCTTCTTGTTTGCTATTTCATGTCAGTATTGTTACACGAGGTACACTGGCCGTTTCATAAATTGTACTGGTCAATTATTTTGTATTATGTTGTTTAAAATCAAAGTGCTCTGCTTTAGCATTGTCTTGTCGTTATGTTCAATGCTTTCATTTGCGCAGCAAATAAATTATCCACCTGTTGCCAGGGTAGCAGCTGATTTTAAAAAGCTGCTGGAAAGGCCCCGTGTGCCGTTAAGTCCTTCTTTCACGATAGTTAAAACAGATTCGGTTATTATAGAACATGGTTTTATTTACAGCGAAAAGGATGAACGGGTACCTATCCTGATTTACAAACCGGTTACCGGCACAAAACCGTATCCGGCTGTAATTTTTTTGCATGGCACCGGCGGTAAAAAAGAAGATAACAGAAAGATGCTGTACCAATTGGTTAAAAGAGGAATCATGGGTGTGGCTATTGATGCCCGCTTTCACGGCGAACGCATTGCCGGAGGGGCGCATGGATCAAAGGAATATGTAGCCGCGGTTGCAGCTGCCTGGGAAAATATGGATCAGGCCCATCAAACCCATCCATTTTTGTTTGATACAGCTTTTGATTTGTGGAGGGTAACCGATTACCTGGTAAGCAGGCCCGACATTGACGCCAACCGGCTTGGAATGGGCGGTATATCTATGGGCGGGATGGAAACATGGCTTGCGGCATCGGTAGACAAGCGGATAAAAGCAATTGTACTGGATATTGCGGTGCAAAGCTTCAAATGGTCATTGGATAATGATAAATGGCAGGGACGGGCAGGCACTATCCGGGAGGCTCATCTGCAGGCTGCCAAAGATCTTGGCGATTCGGTTTTAAATAAGTGTAATGTACAAGCCGTATGGGATAAACTATTACCAGGTATCACCGGTGAGTTCGACTGTCCGTCGATGCTGCGATTGATAGCGCCGCGCGCCATGCTGATTTTGGGTACAGAAAATGACCCTAATTGTCCGCTGCCCGGAGCAAATATAGCTTACGCTTCGGCCATACAAGCATATAGATCGAAAGGGGCAACCAATAAGATTATGCGCGATGTAACACCAAAGCTATTTCATACCTCTACACCCGCACATTTTGAAATGACGCTGGACTGGTTTACCAGGTGGCTGTAGTTATAGTATTGTAATTGTTAGCATGAGTAATGAACCCTTTTTTATTCCAAAAAATAAAAATCAACAAAAATTTGCTAAATCGATTTTATTACATAATTTGGTTGCGTAATAACCAATTAACAAATACCGGTCACGTTTTTTAACTCTGAAGCTTTATCTGTCATAAAAAACTTACGTTAAATAAAGTTTTTTCCCGATAATAAATCACAGTTTCGGCCTTCCAGATCTTAAACAACGATACTGGTACTACTATTATGAACGCAACTACGTTTCCAGTATTAAAAAAATATTTAATAACCGTATTTACCGCGGGTTTGTCACTTGGTTCAGCAACATTGCTGAAGGCTCAAAGTGCGGCGTCGTACGTTAATCCGTTTATAGGTGCCAGCACCAGTGCCGATGGGGCAGGCGTTTATCATGGTTTAGGTAAAACTTTTCCGGGGGCAGCTACACCTTATGGTCTGGTGCAGCTTAGTCCTAATACTATAACCGGCGGTGATAACGGTTCCGGTTACAGTTATGAGCATAAAAGCATTGAAGGTTTTGCTTTCACCCAAATGAGCGGCATTGGCTGGTATGGCGATTTAGGAAACTTTTTGGTAATGCCGACAACGGGCACGCTAAAAACAAGTGCCGGTAAAATAGGTACTACCGGATTGGGATACCGTTCGGCTTATGATAAAAGCAGTGAAAAAGCATCTGCAGGTTATTATAGTGTGCAGTTAACCGATAATAATATCAAAGCCGAGGCTACAGCCGCTCCTCACAGCGGTATGCTGCGCTTTACTTTTCCTCAAAATAAACAATCACGTATCCAGGTAGATCTGGCCCGGAGGGTAGGTGGAACTTCAACACTGCAATATGTTAAAGTAGTTGATGATCATACCATTGAGGGCTTTATGAAATGTACGCCGGATGGCGGTGGTTGGGGCAATGGTGATGGCAAGGCCGATTATGCAGTATATTTCTATGCACAATTTAACAAACCACTAAAAAACTACGGCGTTTGGAGTGCCGATATCCCCGACGACTGGAGCCGTAAGCTGGATGATGTAACTAGCGATAAATACCAGGAACGCGTAGCTAAGGCCGAAATATTGAAAGGCGTGAAAGAAAAGCAAGGCAAGCATCTTGGCTTTTATACCGAATTTGCAACTAAGGCCAATGAACAGGTATTGCTTAAATCAGGTATTTCATTTGTGAGCATAGCGGGTGCCAAAGCCAATTTACAAGCCGAAATTAAAGATTGGAATTTCGACGCAGTACATCAAAAAACTATTAACCTGTGGAATAGCGCCTTATCAAAAGTAAGTATCCAGGGTGGTACCGCTGAGCAAAAGACGGTGTTTTATACAGCTCTCTATCACACCATGATCGATCCGCGTATTGTTAGTGATGTTACCGGGCAATATATGGGCGGCGATGGCAAGGTTCATCATACTACAACATTTAAAAAGCGTACTATTTTTAGTGGCTGGGATGTTTTCAGGAGTCAGATGCCTTTACAAACCATTATTAATCCTTCGCTGGTTAACGACCTGGTTAATTCGCTGGTGACACTTGCTAACGAAAAAAATAAAGATTACCTGGAACGCTGGGAGTTATTAAATGCTTATAGCGGTTGTATGCTTGGCAACCCGGCGGTAGCTGTTATGGCCGATGCGTATGCCAAAGGAATTCGCAACTATAATATCCCCGATGCTTATAAATTAGCGGTGAGTACCGTTGAAAAATTTGGTAACGGCGATAAAGGCTTTACTCCTGGCGGCGGTGGCATAAGTTATACGCTTGAGTACGCCTATAACGATTGGTGCGTTGCACAGCTTGCAAAAGCGCTTAATAAAACACAAGATGTGAAAAAATATGGCGAAAGGGGAGAAGCCTTTAAAAACATCTTTGACGCGGATAAAGGTTGGTTCCGCCCAAAAGATAGTACCGGTAACTGGCTGCCATGGCCTGCAGAAGGACGTATTAAACAGTGGTATGGCTGTGTGGAGAGTAACCCTTATCAGCAAGGCTGGTTTGTACCGCAGGATGTTAACGGAATGGCCAAGCTGATGGGCGGGCGCGAAAAAGTAATAGCCGATTTGAACAATCTTTTTGAAAAAACGCCTGATAACATGATGTGGAACGATTATTACAATCATTCCAATGAGCCTGTGCACCACGTTCCATTTTTATATAACAGGTTGGGCGCTCCGTGGCTTACCCAGAAATGGACCCGCGAGATCTGCCGCCGGGCATATAAAAACTCTGTAGAAGGATTGGTGGGCAATGAAGATGTAGGGCAGATGTCGGCATGGTATGTATTGGCAGCCAGTGGTTTGCATCCTGTTTGTCCGGGCGATACCAGGCAAGAGATTACCAGTCCTGTATTCAATAAAGTAACCTTGAGGCTCGACCCAAAGTATGCAAAGGGTAAAATGTTTACCATTATCGCCAATAATAATTCGGCAAAAAACATTTACATACAGGGGGCAAAGCTTAATGGCAAAACCTATAACAAATGCTATATCGATTATAAGGATATCGCTGCAGGCGGCACGCTTGAGTTAAGCATGGGCGCAGCGCCGAATAAAAACTGGGGAATCTGATAATTTAAGAAAAAAAGAAAGGTAAGGGGGGTGATTTTTATGTTTAATTGCTAAATCGATTTTATAAATAATTGATTTTACAACACTAACCAAACATCAAACCAAATTATAAACCAAACCAAATTATGAAAACAAACCTTTTTACCTGTGCTTTTGCGGCTATGGTCTTGCTGGCATCATGCAGCAAACAGGCTGCCGTTAAGTACCCCAAGCCCTTTGTTCGTACTGATTCAATTCAATTGGCCAGCGGATCGCCGGTAAGTTCTTACGGTACTTTTTTTATCACCAATGTTTTGAGCGGAAAAGTTATTGAAATCAATAGCAGCGGCATGCTTAATGACGGTACCGGCGCGCAGCAAAATCAATACTCAGGAAGCGGTACTGCCACAGCGCCTAATCAAAAATGGATAATTGTACAGCAAGGCAGTGGTGCTATAACCAGTACCACTAAATTCAAGATCATGAATGTTGCCAGTGGCAAGTATCTGGAGGTGCCGCTGGCAACAACTAATCCGGGTACAGGATTATGGCAGGATAAGGCTAATACCAATAACGCCCAGCAATGGTATATTCAATCTGTAAGCACCGGTGTATATAAAATTATTAATGTAGGTAATGGCCTGGCTGTTACCAATCACGGTTCATCTACCACTAATGGCACTCCTATAACGCAGGAGACTTTTGTAGCCGGTAATACGGCACAAACCTGGCTGCTTAACGGGCTTGCGGCTGAGGCTTACCGCGATGATGATGTGGTGAACTTTTTTCACCGTACCAATGGCACCGTGGCCTTTGACGAGGGAAAAAGTATCCCGCTTACCTACGGTGCCAATAACGGAAAAGTGCTTTGGATAACCGAAGATGCCTATGAGTCATCGCAACTTCAAAGCAACGGACAGTTATATTGCCAGTTTTTTAAATATCATAATTCGGCCTTGTTGCAGCCGGCCAGCCACAGTTGGGACCAATCTCTAACACCCAATATCACTACCAATAACTCGCCGGTTAACAGTATGGAGATCATCGAAAGCCCCGGCGATCATAATTCAACTTACCGCTGGCCTGGAGCCGGTATTGAGGCAGGCAACCATGTTTACTTATACACATTTGAATCGGCCAACGGATCTACGCCCGAAAACCAGGTACTTTATGATCTTACGCAAAATACAGCAGGACTAAATTGGGGCACAGCGGCCCGTATCACACCTGCGGGCATGTCAGGACAAACAGAAACAGGTTTTTCAAACGGCATGGTTAAAAACGTAAGCAATGATTCTGTATATGTTTACGGAAGCAAGAGCGTGTACTTCAATACATCTAACGTGTTCCTCGCCCGTTTTCCTGTAAGTAATCCTGCTAACTGGTTGTTTTGGACGGGCTCTTCATGGTCGTCAACCCGTACAACTGCCTCAGCTGCAGCTATAACTGTGGGTGCTGGCAATACTACTCAGCAAAATGTGATCATCTCAAAAGTGAATAACAAATACGTGATGATGCAGATGGATCTGGGCTATTTTTGCGACCCGGCAAGTCATAACATTTATATCTCGACAGCCGATAGCCCGAAAGGGCCTTTCACTGCGCCTAAAATGATTTTCACCATTAATGATGTTTATCAGGGGCATTTGGCTAAGTATTATACTCCGGCCATTCACCCGGAATTTGTTAACGGACATAATGAGCTGCTTGTTACCTATTGCCTAAATTATAATGGTGACGGTGGCAGTTGCAGTACAACCACCTGCGTAAACAATAACCAGGATCCTAACTTTTACCAGGTAAAAGCGGTGAGGATTCCGTATAGTTTAGTGGGCCTATAGTTTGAATTTATTTTTTGCTGAACACATTATAATTAACAGTTAATGAAAAAGTTGATTTTATTATTAGTACTAATAGCAGCGCGGGGAGCAGTAATTGCCCAAAATATTGCGCCTTTTCGCGCCGGAGACCGGGTGGTCTTTGTTGGCAACAGCATTACCGACGGGGGGCACTACCATTCATACATCTGGCTCTACTACATGACCCGTTTCCCAAACATGCGGATAACCTGTTACAACGCAGGGATTGGTGGCGACGTAGTTGGTCAAATCAACGATCGTTTTGAAGATGATGTGTTCATTAAAAGACCTAATGTTTTAACACTTACCTGGGGCATGAATGATACAGGGTATTTTGAATGGTACCGTGCCGACGCACAGGAGTTTATGGATAAAAAGATCCAGGGTTCATACGATAATTATGCACTGTTGGAAAACAAACTTAAGCAACATCCGGAGATCCGTAAGATCTTCATCCTCGGTTCGCCTTATGACGAAACCAGCAAGTTCACTACCAAGAATATCTACCCAAAAAAAAGTGCCGCTTTTTCAAAAGTGATAGATTTCCAGCGCGATGCTGCTAAAAAGAATAATTGGGGGTATGTTGATTTTTTTCATCCTATGACCGAGATCAACCTGCACGAACAGGCCAAAGATTCAACATTTAGTTTAACCCCTAATGACAGGGTGCACCCCGATAATGATGGGCACCTGGTAATGGCTTACCTGTTTTTAAAAGCCCAGGGTTTCAGTAATAAAGTGGTGGCCGATGTTGCTGTAGATGCTAAAAGTAAAAAGGCAATTAAAGCGGTTAATTGCAAGATAACCAATGTAGTATCTGCTATGGATTCAGTATCGTTCAATTATCTTGCAAACTCACTGCCTTATCCTATAGATACTATTCCCCGTGGCTGGGGCAACCGCAAAAAGCAAGCTGATGCCCTTAAGGTTATTCCGTTTATCAAAGAGATGAACCAGGAGTTGCTTGCTATTAAAGAGTTAAAACCAGCCAATTATGATGTGCTTATTGATGGCGAAAAAATGGGCAACTGGTCGGCCGACCAATTGAGCGCTGGCATCAACCTTGCCGAGATCACCACCACGCCGCAATATCAGCAGGCTATCCAGATCCGGGAGTTGAATGAGGAACGCTGGGATATTGAAAGGCGCATCCGTATGTACGTTTGGATGCAGTTCGACTTTTTAAAGGGTAAAGGTTTGCTATTCCATGATACCAATGCTGCCATGGATACCATTAGCAAGTATGCCAGAAAAGACATTTTTGTAAACGGCAACAAGGATAATTACACCCGTGCCCGCTACAAAAGCCTGCGCGACGCATGGCAAAAGGAAATGGATGTACTTACCGATCAGATCTACGCTATAAACAAACCACAGAATCATCGTATTACTATCATAGCCTCAAAATAAAATCACTATATACAGATGAACATTAAAAAACTATTATTTATTCCGTTATTTACCTGCCTTGCGGTCTGTTGCTTTAAAGCGAATGCTGCAACGGTTGATACGGTGCTGACCCATAGCGCCGCGATGAACAAGGATATCAAGGCAGTAGTAATTAAGCCTTCCGACTACTCGAATACTAAAAAGTTTCCTGTATTGTATCTGCTGCACGGTTTCAGCGGTAATTATAGTGATTGGATCAAAAAAGTACCGGCAGTTGCCAACCTTGCCGACACCTATCAGTTTATTATAGTTTGTGCCGATGGCGATTTTGCGGGCTGGTATTTTGATAGTCCAACCGTTAAGGAATCACAGTATGAAACCTATGTGGGTACCGAACTCGTAAATTGGGTTGATAAACATTACTCAACTATAACTGATAGGAAGGGGAGGGCCATAACCGGTTTGAGTATGGGGGGGCATGGCGCCTTGTATTTAGCTTTTAAGCATTTAGATAGGTTTGGGGCGGCGGGCAGCATGAGCGGTGCGGTTGATATCAGGCCTTTCCCGGATAGTTTCGGCATTGAACGGGTGCTGGGTAAATACAGCGAACATCCCGACAGATGGGAGCAAAACAGCGTTGTAAACCTGATTTATCTGTTAAAACCAAACTCGCTTGCTATAACATTTGATGTTGGTTATGATGATTTTCTTTACCAGGCCAACCAGGAACTGCATAAAAAGCTGCTTGAGCGCAAGGTGCCCCATGATTATACTGTGAGGCCAGGAGCGCACACTTGGGAGTACTGGGGCAATTCTATCAATTATCAGGCTCTTTTTTTTAGCCGTTTTTTTAACGGGATTAAATAGGGGAGAAAGCATACCTTACAAATACAGCATTTTCAACCGATTGTAAATGTTGTATTTGTTAAAATCTGAGCAAAGAAATTGCGATTTTGAAAAATATTGAAAAATCGAATAAAAAATTTGCTAAATCGTTTTTATGAACTATATTAGTAACAGATTTCGATATCTGAATTATAAACCAATTAATAAACAGTTTTTAAACTTTAGCTCCGCGGGTTAATAATGTAGAATTGCTAAAACGATTTTATATTTTCTCTGTCGATGCCTGATGTTAACTAACCCTATAGTATGAAAAAACTTTACTTCAAGGTTCTTGCTTATTCGGTTTTGGGGGGCTCTATTTTTTTTACCTCGTGTAAAAAGGATGGCTTCCTGGGGCAAACGCAAACATCAAACCTAACCGAAAACACCGTATTTACTGATAGTGCCAATACCGTATCATTTTTAGCCAATATTTACAGCAACGTTGGTTTCAGTGCAGCCGCGGGCAGGTTTACTTACGGGCCGATACTTTCGCCAACCCCTAATGGAGGCCTCGATGCTGCATCCGACGAGGCTGAGGTATCGGCATCAGCGGGTTCAACCGCACTGGCTTTTGAAACCGGTACTATTAACGCTGCGGTAGTTACGGATGATGCTTATAAAAACTGCTACACCAATATCCGGTCGGTAAACCAGTTACTTAAAAACTTGCCCCAGGCACCGATCAATAGCTTCGTTAAAACACAAATGAAGGCAGAGGCCCGGTTTTTACGTGCCTGGTATTATTCCATATTGGTAAAGCATTATGGTGGTGTACATTTATTGGGCGACAGCATCTATACTTATACAGACAAGATCCCGGCCGCCCGTAATACTTATGCGGATTGTGTGAACTATATCCTTGCCGAATGCGATGCAGCCGGGCAAGATCTGCCGACAGTACAATCGGGCGTAAGTTACGGCAGGGCTTCAAAAGGGGCTTGTCTGGCTTTAAAATCAAGGGTGTTGCTTTATGCGGCAAGTCCGTTATTTAATGGTCAGTCCATAGGTGAGGGTAAAACGGTTGGCTTGGCCGGCTATCCGGATAGCGATCCTAAACGGTGGCAACTTGCGGAGCAGGCCGCTGCCGCTGTGATATCAACAGGGATGTATAGTTTGAATGTGGACAATGCCACAGCTCCGGGTTTCGGCTTTCAAAAGCTTTTCACCAAGCGCGTAAATACCGAATACATTTTTCAACTGATGCGCCCAACGGGCAATGTTGACCTTGAAAACTTATGGCAGCCGCCAACCCGTACAGGCAAAAACGGTGCATTCCCTTTGCAGGGCTTGGTTGATGCCTTCCCCATGAGCAACGGCAAGCTGATAACTGATCCCTCATCAGGCTATAATCCCAACGATCCATATGCCAACCGCGACCCACGGTTGAATTACAGCATTATTCATGATCAAACGCCTTTACAAATCAGACTCGCATCAGGTACTTCGCCAATAAACATCTTTGTAGGTAAGTACAACGGAAACACTACCGGACCTGATGCCGTACATGTTGGCACTACTACCGGCTATTACACCAATAAAATGCTTGATCCTGCTGCTGTAGCAAATGATTTTGAGCACCGTACCGATCGTTGTCTGCCGCTGATCCGCTACGCCGAGATCCTGCTCAACTATGCCGAAGCAGCTAATGAATATGAAGGTCCTACGGGAGCGGTTTATTCGGCGGTCGAAGCTATTCGTCAAAGAGCAGGCTTAAATCCTTATCAATTGCCAACCGGATTAAATCAGGCTGAAATGCGTGCGGTTATTCAAAACGAGCGCCGCATTGAACTGGCTTTTGAAGAGCACCGTTTCTGGGATGTGCGTCGCTGGAAGATCGCCGATCAAACAGATAATATAACTACTAAAGGCATGGAGGTTGACCGTGATGGCGCTGCGGTAGCATACAAACAGTTTGATGTGCGCAAACGCAATTTCCGTAAAGCGATGTACCTGTGGCCTTTTCCGCAAAGTGAGGTTGCTAAATCGCCCGAATTGATCCAGAACCCAGGCTATTAATTACCCGACAGCATAAATAATATTGATATGAAATATAATTACAAAGCAAAATGGATTTACCTGGTGCTTGTGGCTGTCGTTATGTTGGCGGCAACATCATGTAAAACCGAAAAGATAGTGCCCGGGAGTGAGGCTCCAAAAGACATCGCAGGTAATTGGCGGGTAATCAGAGCCACCCGAAACGGTACTGATCTGACATCCATTATTGATTTTAGTCAGTTCAGGATCAACTTTACCGATAAAGGCTATACGCTGGTGAACAAGCTGCCCTTCCTGGTAAGCAAGGATGGCGCTTTTGCACTTGATGATCCGAAGTATCCTTACAAGATCACTTTTACGGCAACAGGCGACAAGCCGGTTTCAACTCCTTTTACCTATCCAATTGTAAATGGTAAAAGGCAGCTCAGCATAACCTTTAGCCCCGGCTGCACCAATAATACCTATGTGTACGTGCTTGAAAAAGCCAATTAATAAACCAAAAGTAACAGATAAATTATGAGATCATATTTACTACATATAAAAGGTAAAAATTTGTGGAAGCTGTGCGCTTTGGTTGTGTTGGGCATTGCCCTGGCCTGTTGCGGCGAGCAGATCACCAGCGTCGATCAGCCTGCTACTGCTACCGTAGGCGCTTTAGTGCCTATAACTGTGCATTGCGATATCCCAACAGCGGGCGATGGTGGTCCAGACTACCTGATCTTCGGTTTCCTGGTACCTAAAGGTTGGAAAGCTGCACAAAATACTACCATAACTTATACCAGTAAACAAGGCAATGGCAATATGACACTAATCCCTGACGGTACTTTGCCTAAAAATGGTGGTGGGCTTACCTGGCCGGCTTATATGAAAAAAATGTTCGGCAACGGCGGCAACCTTATTGATGATGTAGAATGGGTGGCTTACCAAACAGATAAAGCCTATAGTCATACCGGCGGAGTTGAGTTTATTGTTGACTTAAATATCAAAACAAAAGTAGGAGCCGATAATAATAACATGCTGGTAAAACTGGGCTATACCATAACAGATAGCGGTAACGGCTTTACGAGCGATGGTAACGGTACTTATTACAGCGTGCTGACCGGTATGAATTGTTTTGAAGTAACCGGCGGCAGCGGCGACCTGGTTGACTTTTGCAACCCGCAACTTACAACCATAGATCCGCCAAAATCACTGGATAACGATTTCGTGACCCTCACCTTTGATGGTACGGTTACCGACACTCATTTAAAGGGAGAAAGCGAAGTTTACCTGTGCGCAACGGCTTATACCAGCGATGGCAAAACCATAAATGTTTGTGAGCAAACCACTAAAACTATGCTCAAGCAAACCACGGCCACCAGTAAAAAGTATCAGCTTACGTTTTGGCCGCGATCATTCTTTAATGTAGGAGATGCACAAACCATTACCAGAATGGAGTACTTCTTGACAGATAAAACCGGTAAAACGAAAGTTGGCTACGGTAATACCGATGCCCCGTTCACTTACACATTTAAATGCGGTTAATCCATAGATAAACAAAACAGCGAATGCATTTAACCAATGTGTATTTGCTAAAACGATATTTAAACCTATTGCCAACAATTTTAAACCTGAAAAATATGGCTTATTGCTACATAAAGAGATGCTTAACAGGTATTACACTGTTGTTACTGATGCTGGCCACGGCCGGTTATGCAGTTGCGCAGCAGGATACTACCGCCATGGTGCCTGCACAACCCGGTCAGGCAAGCGGTATCGTACTTGACGAGTACGGCAACCCGCTGCAGGGTGTTAGGGTAACCAATAAAGGAAATAATAGTACCCAAACTACAGGTAAAGACGGCGCTTTCGCTATTAATGCTACCAAAGGCGATATGTTGGTATTTACCGCCGCAAATTATAACGCCCGCCAGGTTGCTGTGAAAAACACTACAGGTATCAGGGTAAGGCTTTTAGATACTTATATACAGAAGCCCAAAACCATCAATGTACTTTATGATACCGTTAGCACAGCAAAAAGTGTAGGTGCCATATCAACTATTTATACCAATCAGCTAACTACAACACCTTCTACTTTATATACTTACGCCTTACCCGGACAATTGCCAGGTTTATATACCCAACAATATAACGGTTTCGCTGCTCCCCAAACAGGTGTACAGACCGTAAACGATTTTATTGGCGCGGTAGTGCAGCACAATAACTATTCGGCTAATGATAATAGCGAGTTTGGGCTGTTTTTAAGAGGACAGGCGCCGGTAACCATTATTGATGGTGTTCAACGTGAGATAGCTTCGCTTGATCCTGAAAGTATTGAGTCCGTTTCAGTTTTAAAAGATGCGCTTTCAAATATTATGCTGGGTATCAATAGCTCGCGCGGAACATTGCTGATCACCACCAAACGCGGACAAGCCGGTACGCCTCATATTTCGTTCACGGCACAAACCGGTATTCAGCAGCCTTTGGGTTTACCCAACCCGCTGCCCGCTTATCAATATGCTTATTTATATAACGAAGCTTTGCAGAACGATGGTAAGCCTGCTCTTTATAGTGCTGCTGATTTTAATGCTTACCGCAACCATACCGATCTTGTAAGGCATCCGGATATCAACTGGTTCAAAACAATATTGCGCGATAACTCGCCCATGACCAGTTACAAGCTTAATGTAAATGGTGGTACACAAGTAGCGCGTTATAGTGTTTCATTAAATTATCTCGATCAGGCAGGGATGTTCCGCCAGGATCCGTCTGTGCCTTACAACACCAATAACGATCTTAACAGGTATATTATCAACTCCGATCTGGCGGTTAACGTAACAAAAAAGTTTACGGTTGATCTGCAATTGTTTGGCCGCGTTCAGCAAAGCACACAGCCGGGAGCAGGGTATGGAAACATATTGAACACGCTTTATAGCCTGCCAAATAATGCTTATCCATTATACAACCCAAACAAATCATTTGGCGGTACAACTACTTATACCAATAACTTACTTTCACAAACCGAGTTTTCAGGCTATCAGCGTACCAACAGTAATGACGTACTTGCCAACCTCGACCTCAATTATGACCTGAATAGTATTACTCCGGGTTTATCTGCCAAAGCAAAGGGGAATCTTGCTTTTTCATCGCAAAGCTTCTTAAACCGCTCGTTGCAGAACAATGCTTACTCGTTTAATGCGGATAGCTCTTATTCGGCGGTAGGATCATCGGTTGCGCAAAGCAATTCATATAGTACCGTATCGAGCGCCCGCTATTCATTTGCCCAGGCATCGGTTAATTACGACAGGACTTTCGGTAAAAGCAATTTTACAGGTATGGCTTTATATGATGTGCGCTCGGTGGTGTTAAACTATGACCTTTCGCAGGTAACAACGAACCGCGCTCTAAAAGCCGGTTATAACTATGACGGTAAGTACTTTATTGAGGCTGCCGCCAACAGCAGTGGTTATAACCGTTATCCTCCCGGTAACCAGTACGGCTTGTTTTATGCAGGTGGTATCGGCTGGCAAATGGGGAAAGAAGGTTTTATCAAGGATAATTTCAACTGGATTAACTCATGGAAATGGCGCGCAACCTATGGTAAAACAGGTAATAACAATGTAGATAATTTCGGCTATTATAACTTTTTACAAACCTACGGTGCTACAAACGGCTATTCGTATAGTACCGGTACCTCAAAAAGCCCGGTACAAGGATTTTATGAAAATACGCTGGCCAACCCTTACATCCGTTGGGAAAAAGCCCGCAAACTGGATGTAGGTACAGATATTTCACTGTTTAATGATCATTTCAATATTACCGCTGATGTTTACAGGGACAGGTATTACGATCTGCTACAGGTTAGAGGGAATAGTATTGCATTGTTAGGTACTTCATATCCTTACGAAAATTTAGGTATTAATCTTTATAAAGGCGCTGAACTTACTTTAACCTATCAAAATCATATTCAAAACTTTAATTATTTTATCTCAGGTAACGCTTCTATCCAATCGTCAAAAATTATTTTTAGCGATGAGGAACCATATCCTTATCCCTGGATGAGGCATACTGGTCGTTCAACTACAGCTATTTACGGCTACACTGCTATTGGTTATTTCAAAGATGCACAGGATGCAGCAACCAGCGCAACAACTACAGGCTACAGGGCACAGGCGGGTGACGTAAAATATAAAGACCTTAACGGCGATCATATCATTAACCAGTTTGATGTTTCGGCCATTGGCGGTAACCGTCCGTTGGTTTATTATGGATTATCGAGTGGCTTTAACTACAAAGGCTTTAGTCTGAGTTTCCTGTTACAAGGCGTGGCCAACCGCGAGCTGATGTTCAATAATTCGCAGGTGAACGGTTTTGCCGGGGTGGGCTTCCTGGGGCTTACTTACAGTGGCCAGGGATACGAAACCATTTTAGGTCGCTGGACTCCTGAAACCGCCGCAACTGCTACCGCGCCGAGGTTATCACTTGGTAATGCCAATAACACTGCCAATTCAACACTGTATTTACGAAAAGGCAATTATGTGAGGCTTAAAAATGCCGAGATCGGCTATAACCTGCCTTATGAATGGGCGCACAAACTCAGGCTCTCTGGCTTGAGGGTATTTGTAAACGGCGAAAACCTGTATACGCTTTATGGCTATAAAGATTTCGATCCGGAAGTATATGGCACTGCTTACCCGATTCAAAGGGTGATAAATGCCGGTGTTAACATTAAGCTTTGATTTTGGCCATCATAAAATATGACGATCATGAAGAATTTCAACAAAATAATTTTAGCGGCCGCGGGCATCATTTCTGTAATGGCAGGCTGTAAAAAATACGAGCAATTCCCGGTTGATAAGGTGACCATTAACTACGTATTTGATAAAAAGGACTCGCTGGGAACTAATGCTCAGATGTTCCTGTACGGGATTTACGCATCATTACAAAATGGCCATAGCAGGATTGGAGGTGATTACCTTGATGCTGCGAGTGACGATGCCATATCATCGGCTGCAGGCGCGTCAAACGAGGTTACCGTACTGTCAACGGCGGCTTACAACTCTTATACTGTTCCTACTGACGAAAATCTGTGGGCATATTATTACGCCGGTATTCGCAAGGCAAACGAGTTTGTAAATAACATAGATGTAGTGCCGGTAATGGCTAAATACAATGGTTACTCCATGAAATATGTATGGAAAGGCGAAGCCCGTTTTTTAAGGGCGCTGTATTACTTTGAGCTGGTTAAACGCTATGGCGGCGTACCATTATTGGGCAATAAAGTATTTACCATAACCGATGACGTATCCCTGCCCCGAAATTCATTTGACGATTGTATCAAATACATTGTAAGCGAATGCGATGCTATCAAAGACACACTGATGACCGCCCCGCTGAGCAACCCTAATGCCGACTATCACCGCCCAACCAAAGGCGCGGCTATGGCTTTAAAAGCAAAGGTGCTACTGTACGCGGCAAGCCCTTTGTTTAACGGGCAAAATATTGATGTTTCAAATCCGCTGACTGGTTATACCGATTTCAGTGCCGATAGATGGGCGCAGGCCGCCGCTGCTGAAAAAGCAGTAATGGATCTGAATGTTTATTCGTTACTACCCAGTTTCAAAGATGTATTCCTGACCCAGAATAGTTCGGAAAATATCTTTATTCGCCAAACTGATAATTCATCATCGATAGAAACCACCAACGGACCGATAGGCTTTACAGGGGCGGTAGGTAAGGGACAAACCAGTCCAACCCAGCAATTGGTTGATGCCTTCCCGATGCAAAACGGTTTGGCAATTACCGATCCCGCATCAGGTTATAACCCGGACAACCCTTACATAAACCGTGATCCCCGCTTAACATACACTGTGCTTTACAACGGTACAAGATGGCTTAACTCCTATCTGCAATTGTTTGAAGGTGGCATCAGCAAACCTAACGGCTCGTTACAGCAAACCAAAACCGGTTACTATATGCGCAAGTTCATGGGCAACTTCGAAAATACCAATGCCTACGCAGCCCACGTGATCGACTGGCAGATACTCCGTTATGCCGATGTGATTTTAGGTTACGCCGAAGCACTTAACGAATCGGCCGGGGCTACTGCCGATGTGTATAACGCGGTGATCAGCATCAGGAAACGTGGCGGGATTGATGCGGGTACCGGTAATTATGGACTTAAAGCCGGCATGACTAAAGACGAGATGCGCACCATTATTCAAAATGAGCGCCGTGTGGAAATGGCTTTTGAAGAGAACCGCTATTTTGATATCCGCCGCTGGAAAATTGCCGGTACGGTGATGAACCAGGCCCAAAAGGGGATGAGCATTGTGAAGATAGGTTCAAGTCTTACTTACAATGTGGTAACGGCCCTCACTACCAAATTTGAATCGCCCAAGATGTACCTGTACCCGATACCTTATGATGAGGTTTTGAAAAACCCGAATATGAAACAAAATCCAGGATGGTAATCTCAAAACCGAGTCAGTTAAATCAAAAAAATTAAGCTTTATGAGAAAAATAATACTTTTCTTCCAGATATTAATGATCCTGCTCCCGGCAGTGTCATTTGCGCAAAGCCGAACCATAACAGGTACTGTGCGCGATATTACCGGGGTATTGCCGGGGGTATCGGTTATTGAAAAAAGCGTTGCCAATAACGGCGCCATTACAGATCAGAGCGGTAAATTCAGGTTTGTACTTAAAGGAAAATCGAACACTATTATAGTCCGTTTTATCGGTTATATTCCAAGAGAACTCCGGGTATCAGAAGCCGGCCGGATGGATATCATCCTGCAAACCAATACCAATGGTTTGGACGAGGTTGCGGTTGTGGCTTACGGAACAAGAAAACGTATCACTAATACAGGTGCCGTAAGTTCTATTTCCGCCAGTGAAATTCGTACAGTGCCAACAGCCAACGTGCAAAACGCGTTGACAGGTAAGCTTCCTGGTTTCTTTTCACAACAGGCTTCCGGTCAGCCGGGTAAGGATGCATCTGATTTTTATATCCGTGGTGTAAGTTCATTGAACCCTTCAGGCAACCAGCCGCTTATTATTGTGGATGATATCGAATATAGCTATGACCAGCTACAACAAATCAACGTAAATGAGATAGAAAGTATTTCTATCCTAAAAGATGCCTCCACTACTGCAATTTACGGTATTAAGGGAGCCAACGGTGTATTGGTGGTTACCACACGCCGTGGCAAGGCCGGTACACCTAAAGTAAACCTCCGTGTTGAAAGCGGTATACAGCAGCCAACTAAAACGCCGCAGTTTTTAGATTCATATAATACAGCAGTACTAATTAACGAGGCGCAGCACAATGACGGCATTCCGCTTAGCTTTACCCAGCAGGACCTCGACCTGTTTAAAAACGGATCGGACCCATACGGGCACCCCAATGTGGATTGGTATAATAAAATCTTCAAAAAGTACACCTATCAAACCAATGCAAACCTTGATATCTCAGGTGGTACAACAGGGGTGAAATATTTTATCTCCGGAGGTGCCTTAAATCAAAATGGTTTAGTGCGTGACTTTGCCGACCCGCAAAGTTTGGTGAATACCAATTACTATTTTAAGCGTTACAATTTTCGCTCAAACCTCGATTTGAAAGCCAACAAAACGCTTGACTTACGCTTGGATATCACCACCCGTTTCTCCGATTTGAACCAGCCCTACAATGAGAACGCTGTTAGTGAAGTATACAATTTTACTAAGGAAACGCCTTTTACCGCGCCGTATCTTAATCCAAACGGAAGCTATTCATACGCTTATTCATCATTTAACCCCGATCACCTGCCAACGCTAAATGCAAGGCTGGCTACAGGTGGTTATCAGCACTCACGCCGTACGGATTTTAACGTGCTTTTTGGCGCTACTCAACGATTGGATGATTTGGCCAATGGGCTTTCGGTAACAGGTAGGGTAGCATATTCCAGCATAGAGCAGTTTACCAAACAAATTTTTAACGGCGGGATCCCGGCTTATCATTACGACCCTGCAACTAACCAATACGCATTAAGGCCGGGCGCTACATATGTTTATCAAACTTATGCACTAACGGGAAGCACCGATATCAGCACTAATAATTATAACCTTCAGCTTTACGCTAATTACGACAGGACATTCCGTGGTTCGCACCATTTTTCGGGATTGTTATTGTTCAATCAAACATCGCAAACCTATTTTACCTATCCGCTGCTTGATGGTGCGCAGGTGGGTGTTCCGCAGAAATTCCGCGGCGTATCGGGCAAGGTTGGCTATGATTTTAAGCAGAAGTTTCTGTTTGATTTTAACGTAGCCTATAACGGTACCGACCGCTTTGCCGCCAATCACCGCTTTGGTATTTTCCCGGCTGTGAGCTTTGGTTACAATATTGCAAAAGAGTCGTTTTTTGAAAAAGCTATGCCGGTTTTCAGTCTCCTGAAACTGAGAGGAAGTTACGGTTTGGTTGGTTCGGATGCAGCGCCGGGTAACCGTTATGTATACAACCAGGTATATAACCAGGGCGGTGGCTACAATTTTGGAGAAACTGCCCAAAACTACACTACCATATACGAAGGTTCATTGGGTAACCCGACGGTTGTTTGGGAGCGCGCCAAAAAAATTGACATTGGTTTGGATGCCAACTTATTTAACGATAAGATCTCCATCACTGCCGATTACTTCCATGATATCCGTTACAATCAGCTGATCACCCCGGGTAGTGTGCCTGAGATATTAGGTGTTGGCTTACCGGCAGTAAATATTGGTAAAACCCGTAACCAGGGCTTCGACGGGCAGATCAGCTACCACAGTACCCTTGGCAAAGTACAATACAACGTGGGTTTCGTGTTTTCTTATGCCAAAAACAAGATCTTGTTTGAAGATGAGGCTACACCAGCTTATCCATGGCTGGCACAAACAGGCCATTCTATCGGTCAGCAATATGGTTATCATTTCATGGGATATTATACCGCTGCTGATATTGCCGCGATCAATTCCGGAAGCAAATCGGTTCCCGTACCTGATAACGGGATCCCGTTGCAGCCGGGCGATTTGAAATACCAGGATTTAAATGGCGATGGTGTCATCAACGTATTTGATAAAAGACCAATCGGTAATCCCAACCTGCCAAACACTATACTTGGCCTGTCATTACAGGCAGTTTACAAAGGTTTTAGTGTGAGCGTGCTTTTGCAGGGATCATTCAACTACAGTTTCGCGGTTATTGGTACAGGTATCGAACCATTCCAAAGCCAGTTTCAGCCGATACACCAGGAACGCTGGACGCCCGAAAACCCGGTTAACGCGGCTTTTCCGAGGTTAACTACCAATCCAACTTCGGTAAACAGCCCGACCGCCTATTTCTCTGATTACTGGTTGCTGAACGCGCATTACGTTCGTTTAAAAACGGTTGATATCGGCTACCAGCTACCAACTAAACTGTTGCCTTTCAAGATCAATAATGCCCGTATCTATATGAGCGCGTACAATTTGCTTACGTTTGACAACTATAAAAAATACCAGCAGGACCCGGAGATTGCCACCAATACAGCAGGCGACGCGTACATTAACCAGCGTGTAATTAACCTGGGTATCCAGGCAGGCTTTTAATAACCAATACATAAACCACAAGAGAGGCCGGTGCCCCGGGTGCCGGTTCTCTTTTTGTTTTGGCAGATAAACTTTAATTTAGGATATGTTTCCAACCATCGGCGATTTGATATTTTACCTCTTCCATATCCGGATCGGGTTCCCTATCCAAACGCTTGGTTTTTTTATAGCGCTTGCCTTTTTATTTGCCTACATGGTTTTTACTTCTGAATTTAAACGCTATGAAGCCATTGGGAAAATCAACGCGTTTAAGCGTAAGGTGATTGTTGGAAAGCCTGCTTCGGCTGCTGAAATGATCATTAATTTTTTGCCGGGCTTTTTATTTGGTTTTAAGCTTTTCGGGGCTGTTTTTAACTACCAGACATTTGCAGCCAATCCAAGAGCTTATATTCTTTCGCTGCAGGGAAATTTAACCGCCGGAATCCTTATCGGCGGAGCGTTTGCTTTATGGATATATAACGACCGGAAGAAATTCGCGCTGCCCAAACCGCAAACAACAGAGTACATGGTACATCCTTATCAATTAATGGGATTGATTGTTTTTAGCGTTGGCTTTTTCGGCTTTATTGGGGCTAAGTTGTTTGACATTGTGGAGCATTTTGGCAGGTTGCGATATGACCCGCTGGGTGCTATATTTTCTGCCAACGGGTTTGCTTATTATGGCGGGTTGATATTTGGTGCGCTGACTTATCTGTACATCGGTTACCGGCATCGTATGAAACTGGTGCATCTTGCAGATATTGGTTCGCCTGGCATGATGCTGGCTTACTGTATCGGCCGTATTGGTTGCCAGCTTTCCGGTGATGGCGATTGGGGGAAGGTTAATATGCACTTAAAACCCAGTATGTTGAATTGGTTACCCGATTGGATGTGGTCGTTTAGCTATCCGCATAATGCTATAAATTCCGGTATGCCGATACCTGGGTGTATCGGTAATTATTGCAATCAACTGGCTAATCCTGTTTATCCTACACCGTTTTATGAGGCTACATTGTGTATTGGGATGTTCTTGCTCATGTGGGCTTTTCGTAAACGTATAATTACACCAGGCTTTATGTTTTTCCTGTACCTTGTGCTTAATGGTACCGAACGCTTTTTGGTAGAGCAGATCCGCATAAATCCGGTGTATCATTTTTTAGGCTTGCCGTTTACACAGGCGGGCTTAATTGGCTTTTTAATGCTATTGGGGGGATTAACAGGTTTTGCTACCCTGATTATTAAACACAGAACCCATCAGCACAAACATTTACCTGTATTATAAATATCGAAATGAAAAAAAATATCCTTGCTTGTTTAGCTTTTTTGAGCCTGACCTTAACAAACAAAACCTTTGCTCAGAAGGCTGATACAGTTGATATAACCAATATTAAATTTAAAGTTGAGGCCGCGCCTGAATGGTCGGCTTTGTTAAAACGTGATTCGGGCTGGTTTGGCGGCGACGGTATTTATACTATCCCCTTAAATGGCAGGGAGACCGGCCACGCAAAAGCCAATGAGAAAGTGCTTTTTATTTTTAGTGACAGCATGATTGGCGCTGTACGTGACAATACTACAGCGCCCAGAGCTGTAATGATCCATAATGCGGTAGCCGAATTAAAAGGCAACGAGCCTCTGGATAAGCAGATGAAATTTTATTGGGATAAGAATGCCAAAGGCGAACCCGAGTCGGTTTTTATCCCGCATACACCTAACACCGGACTTACAGATTACTATTGGCTTGGCGATGGCTTTGTTGACCAGGCGCTGAATAACAATATCTACATTTTTGGGTACCGGGTTCATAATGTAAGCAATGAAGCATTCGGTTTCAGAGAGGTTGGTAATACGTTGATCAAGATTCCGGCAAACAGCAAACCGCCTTACAAAGACCTCAAGCAAATGGATACGCCGTTTTACCTGATGGACAAAAAGGGAGAAAGTGGTTCGTTTGGTGCAGGAATCTATGTAAATACTAAAGAGGCCGGCGCGCCCAAGCCCGATGGCTACATTTATGTTTATGGAGTGAGAGGAATGGCCAAGCACTTAATGGTTGCCCGTGTTTTACCCAAAGATTTTGAAAATTATAGTAAGTGGACTTTCTACGACGGAAAAGCCTGGGTAAGCGATATGGAACAGGTTGCTAATGTAACCAGCAGTGTATCAAATGAGTTAAGCTTCAGCCCGTTGCCCGATGGCCGTTATGCCTTGATATTCCAGGTAGGGGGGATGACTACATCTGTAGGCATGCGGATAGGAGCAAGTCCAGTTGGTCCATTCGGACCGATCATTAAATTGTGGGATTGCAAACCGGATTTAACCGCCAAAACGTTTGTAGTTTATAATGCCAAGGCACATCCAAGTTTATCAAAGCCCGGTGAATTGCTGATCAGTTACAACATAAACTCCGTTGACTTTTTAAACGACCTGAAGAAATATCCCAACCTGTACCGGCCAAGGTTTATCAGGGTAAAGTTTGAATAGCCAATATTTTAAATGAACTTTCAGGGAGATTCTTTCTGCCGTAATCTTATTTAAAATGTTATTTTGCTAAATCGATTTAATTGTTAATTTTGTTCAGAGGCTAATTATTCTACAAATCGGCCACCGATACCATTATAAACCAATGAAAATACGTTCGCTTATTTGCGCTGTTGCGCTTATTTATGCCGGAAACCTGTTTGCCCAGGAAACTAATCTTGTAAAGTATGTGAACACCCGGCAGGGTACCAATACTAAGTATGAGTTTTCGTACGGTAATACCTACCCGGCTACCTCATTACCTTTCGGCATGAATACCTGGACTGCGCAGACAGGTAAAAATGGCGATGGCTGGAAGTATCAGTATTTTGAGCATACCATCCGCGGTTTTCAGCAATCCCACCAATGTAGCTCATGGGTTAATGATTATGCGGTGTTTTCGCTGATGCCGGTCGCCGGTAAATTGGTTGTCAATGAAGATGAAAGAGCGGCATCATTTAGTCACGATAACGAGATTGCTCAGCCCAGTTACTACAAGGTAAAGCTTGATAACAATATCATCACTGAAATGTCGCCCACCGAAAGGGGAGCACATTTGCGGTTTTCGTTCCCGAAGGGTAAAGCCTCATACCTTGTGTTGGATGGTTACACCAAAATGAGCGAAGTGAAGATCATCCCCGCCGAACGTAAAATAACCGGTTATGTGAACAATTGCCGCTGGGCACCAAAAGATTTCAGGAATTACTTTGTTATAGTTTTTGATAAACCTTTTGCCGATTACGGTACCTGGGAAAATAAAAAGAATACCCTTGCCGCAAAAAATCAAACTGTAGAGGGAGAGGGTGTTGGGGCTTATATCCAATTTAAAGATGGCGAAACCGTGCAGGCTAAAGTAGCCTCGTCCTATATCAGTCCCGAACAAGCTGAACTTACGCTAAATACCGAACTGGGTAAGTTTAAATCATTTGACGATACCCATAAAGCAGCAGACAAGGTATGGAACCAGTTGCTTGGCCGTATGGCCGTTGATGGCGGTACTGAAGATCAAAAGGCTACATTTTATTCCTGTATGTACCATGCTAACCTGTTTTCGCACCAGTTTTTTGAATATGGTAAAGATGGTAAGCCATACTATTACAGCCCTTATGATGGTAAAATTCATGACGGTTATATGTATACCGATAATGGTTTTTGGGATACCTTCCGGGCTCAGTTTCCTTTGAATACAGTGCTGCATCCTAAAATGGAGGGGCAGTTGGTACAGGCGCTGCTTGATGCTCAACAGCAGTGTGACTGGCTTCCCGCGTGGTCATTCCCGGCTGAAACCGGTGGCATGTTGGGGAACCATTCTATATCCTTGCTGGCAGACGCATGGGTAAAAGGCATCCGCACCTTCGATCCTAAAAAAGCCCTGGAAGCCTATTATCACGAAGCAACGAACAAAGGTCCATGGGGTAGTGCTAACGGGCGCCCGGGTTGGAAAGAATATTATACCAATGGTTATGTGCCGTTTACACCGCAAACCCTTGGTTCAACCGCCTGGACACTGGAGTTTGCTTACGACGATTTTTGTGGCTACCAATTAGCTAAGCTTACCGGCAATAAATTTTATGAGGATGTTTTTGAAAGGCAGATGTACAACTACAAAAATCTGTTCGACACAAAAACGCGTTTTATGCGCTCGAAAGATGCACAGGGTAACTGGATTGAGCCTTTTGACCCGATGGATTGGGGCGGCCCTTATACCGAAGGCAATGCCTGGCACTGGACATGGTCGGTTTTTCATGATACGCAAGGGCTCATCAACCTGATGGGCGGGGAGAAGAATTTTACCGCCAAGATAGATTCCGTTTTTACCGAGCCGGGAACCATCAAAGTAGGAGGGTACGGACAGGTAATTCACGAAATGACGGAAATGGCCGAATTTAAAATGGGGCAATACGCCCAAGGCAACGAGCCTATTCACCATTTGCTTTACATGTACAACTATGCTGGCCAGCCATGGAAAGCCCAGCAACATCTGCGCAACGTGATGGATAAAATGTACAACGCGGGCGAAAACGGCTATCCCGGCGATGAGGACGAAGGTCAGATGTCGTCATGGTTTGTATTGAGTGCAGCCGGCTTTTACAGCGTTTGCCCCGGCACCGATCAATATGTGATTGGTAGTCCGCTGTTTAAAAAGATGACTATTGCTTTGGAAAATGGCAAAAAGTTCGTGATTGAGGCTAATAATAACAGCAAGGAGAATGTGTATATTCAATCGGCTACACTTAATGGCAAACCATATACCCAAAACTGGATTACCCAGGCAGATATCATGAACGGAGGAGTATTGCACTTTGAAATGGGGGATAAGCCGGCTACAAACCGCGGGATAGCGCCTGAAGACAGGCCGTTTTCGCTTTCGAAATCTCAGTAAAAAGAAATAAGAAGAATAATGAAAATCGTCATTGCGAGGAACGAAGCAATCCCCGATTTGCAGAGCCGCTCTGTATAGTTTGGGATTGCTTCGTTCCTCGCAATGACGTCTTTTAAATATACACTCGCTAAAACGATTTTATGATCAATATTTACAAATTAAAGAAACTGGCCCTGCTAATTACAACCATGCTACTGTTGTTTAATGCGGCATCGGCACAGGAAATATTTTACCTGAACAACACCAACAAACAAATAACCTGGAAAGTAATGGCACAGGCAGATCTCGGAGCCGACAGCCTCGACATCTACAAAAACGGCTACGCGGCCGCAGATTGGGTGAAGGCCATTGTTCCTGGTACGGTATTCTCATCATATGTAGATGCCGGTTTAGAAAAGGATCCCAATTTTGGAGATAATATTTATAAAGTCGATAAAAAGAAATACGACCGCAATTTCTGGTATCGTACAGAGTTTAATATCCCCGCCAATTTTACCAAACAAAAGATCTGGCTCAACTTTAAGGGTATAAACCGCAAAGCCGAGATCTACCTTAACGGGAAAAAGATTGGCAGTTTAGACGGTTTTATGCAACGTGGGATTTATGATGTAACTAAACTGGTTAATAAAACCAGTGCCAATACATTGGCTGTTTTGGTGTATTGCCCGCTAAACCCATTGGTGAATTATGCCAGTCCAACCTATATTCCCAGCGCCAGTTGGGATTGGATGCCTTACGTTCCAGGCCTTAATAGCGGCATCACTGATGATGTATACCTGACCAATACCGGAAGCTTTATCATCAATGATCCCTGGATTCGTACAGACGTGCCTACCACAGCTCGTGCCGAAGTATCTGTTTCACTTGGCGTGAAAAATAATACTGATGTTTTTCAAACAGGTGTGTTAACAGGCATTATTAATCCTGGAAATATTCAGTTTACCCAAAAAGTATTTGTTGGGGCTAACAGTAATGCCGAGATCAAAATCGATCCTAAACATTTTTCGCAATTGATAATAAACGGCCCAAAACTCTGGTGGCCGAATGGCTACGGTGATGCCAATCTGTATACTTGTAACTTAAGCCTGAAGCTCGGCGATGAAGTATCTGATAGCAAACAGATCAAATTTGGCATCAAGAAGTACAGTTATGATACCGTTGGTCATGTTTTGCATTTGTATGTGAACGGCACCAAAGTGTTTTTGAAAGGCGGTAACTGGGGCATGGCCGAATATATGCTTCGTTGCAGGGGAGATGAATATGATACCAAAGTACGTTTGCATAAAGAGATGAATTTTAACATTATCCGCAACTGGATTGGATCAACTACCGATGAAGAGTTTTATGACGCCTGCGACAAATATGGTATTATGGTTTGGGATGATTTCTGGCTTAATTCTATCCCTAACCTTCCTAATGATGTAAATACTTTTAACGCTAATGCCATCGAAAAAATAAAACGGTTCAGGAACCACCCTTCAATTGCCATTTGGTGCGGTGATAATGAGGGTGAACCTTTGCCGCCGCTTAATAACTGGCTTCGGGAGGATATCAGCGCTTATGATGGTAACGATAGATACTACCAGTCCAATTCGCATGCAGGTAACCTGACAGGCAGCGGCCCGTGGACTAACTTTGATCCGCGCTGGTATTTTAGCCGTTTTCCTAATGGTTTTGGCGGAAACCAGGGTTGGGGCTTACGTAGCGAGATTGGCACAGCGGTATTTACCAATTTTGATAGCTTTAAAAAGTTTATGCCGAAGGATAAGTGGTGGCCCCGTAATGAAATGTGGAACCTGCATTTCTTCGGCCCGTCGGCAGGTAATGCCGGGCCCGACAGGTATGATGACGGCATTAAAAACAGATATGGTGCGGCTTCGGGTATTGAAGATTATTGCCGAAAGGCCCAGCTATTAAACATCGAAACCAATAAGGCTATGTACGAGGGCTGGGAAGATAACATTTGGGAGGATGCTTCCGGCATCATGACCTGGATGAGCCAATCCGCATACCCATCACTGGTGTGGCAAACTTATGATTACTACTATGACCTCACCGGTGCTTACTGGGGAGCTAAAAAAGCTTGCGAGCCGCTGCACATTCAATGGAACCCGGTAAACAATGCCATTAAGGTCATTAATACAACCCGTAACGATGAAAATGGGTTGACAGCTTATGCCGATGTTTATAACAGCGACGGGCAAATCGTAAAGCAATACAGCCTCTCAAAAACTATTGATGCACCATCAAATACCGCCTTAAATTGCTTTATCATGGCTTTTGCCGATAATCGCGAAAACCTTGCATTAAACAAACCGGCTTTTGCGTCATCAACTACTACGGGCGAAGCCGGTTCTGTAACTGATGGTAATTCGGGCAGTAGGTGGGCCAGTAATTCCAACGATGCGGAGTGGATTTATGTTGATCTCGGGAAGGAGCTGGAAATAAACGGCGCTAAATTGAATTGGGAAGAGGCTTATGGCAAAGCTTTCAAAATTCAGGTATCTGATGATGCCAAAAGCTGGAAAGATGTTTATGAAAGCCGTGACGGCCATGTTGGCGTGCAGCAAATCACTTTCGATGATGTAAAAGGACGCTATGTGCGTATGTACGGTTTGCAGCGCGGCTCGGATTGGGGCTACTCACTTTGGGATTTTGAATTGTACGATGGAGCACCTAAAAGCAGCGGCTTTACCGATGTTCATTTTATTAAACTGAAGTTGGTGGATAAAAGCGGGAAACTGGTATCAGATAATTTTTACTGGAGAGGTAATAAACGCACAGATTTCACCGCTCTCAATCAACTGCCAAAAGTTAACCTGAAAGTATTATCAACTACAAAACAAATTAATGGCAAATACTATATAGATGCTAAGATCAGCAACCCATCGTCATCAAAGTCGGCCGCTTTTGCCATTCGCATACAGGCTACCAAAGCAAGTACTGGCGAGCAGATCTTACCGGCCATCATGAATGACAATTATTTTTCGCTCATGAGAGGTGAAACAAAAGATATCAGGATAGAGTTTGATGCGGCATTGTTGGGTAAAGATCATCTGAAATTATTGGTACAGCCATATAATAACCCGGTTAGGATAGAAAATAAATAATAAGCCTTTGGTACATTGAAGTTTTAAACTAATTTACCGGTCCAATTAACATACAAACCTGCATAATGGATTCCAAACCTAAATTTACCGAACGTAAGTTCCTTGTTGTACTCATTTTTGTAACCTCGTTATTTATGCTCTGGGGGATAGCCATGACGCTTGGCGATACTTTGAACAAGCATTTTCAGAATGTATTGCACGTATCAAAGTCGCGCTCGGCTTATGTACAGCTGTCATTATTTGGCGCTTACGCGGTGATGGGCATCCCGGCGGGTATGTTCATGAAAAAGTTCGGCTATAAAAATGGCGTACTTTTAGGTCTCGGCCTTTATGCTGCAGGAGCATTCCTGTTTGTTCCGGCGGCTGATGCTAAATCGTTTGACTTCTTCAGAATTGCATTATTTATTCTTGCCTGTGGCCTCGCTACACTCGAAACCGTGGCTCATCCTTTCGTTGCCTCTCTGGGCGATCAGCGTACCAGCGACCAGCGTATCAATTTTTCGCAGGCCTTCAACGGAGTTGGTGGCGTTATTGGTCCGTTGTTGGGTGGTTACTTTGTTTTAAAAGGAGGGCAGGAGCATTCAAACGACCTGATATCAGTAAAGCATCTTTATATTGTAATTGGTGCTGTGATAGCTTTGGTCGGTGTAGCGTTTTCATTTTTAAAGGTTCCCCCGTTGCAGGATCCGCACGTGGTAGCTGCAGATTCATACGCGGTTGCCTCCGAAGGACATATTGAGGAAAGCCTGTTCAGGAAAAAACATTTTGTATTTGCCGCCATAGCTCAGTTGTTTAATGTGGCTGCCCAGGGAGGTACATGGGCGTTTTTCATTAACTACGGGCACGAAATTATGCATCTGACTGATGAACATGCGGGTTATTATTTTTCCTTAAGTATGGTAATGATGATGGCTGGCCGGTTTATCGGCACCTTCCTGATGCGCTATATAGCCCCTAATAAATTGCTGGCGATATTTGCGCTGGGCAATATCCTGATGTGTATCATTGTGGCGCAAGGTTTTGGCGTGGTTTCGTTTGTGGCTTTGCTGTTTATCAACTTCTTCTTCAGCATTATGTTCCCAACCATATTTAGTCTTGGGTTGAAAAACTTAGGCGCGCAAACTCAAAACGCGTCCTCGTTTATTGTAATGGGTGTTGTTGGAGGCGGCTTGTTTCCGCCCATTATGGGTTTAATCGCTAATCATAATGTAGCTACAGCTTATTACCTGCCTATCATTTGTTATGCGGTGATATTTTTATTCGGTATCAGTTATCCGAAGCTTAACAAGCAATGTATATAATCAAAGTAGCTTAATCGATTTATTTTTATATTTTGGCCAATAATAGCTCAATAATCTATGGTTATTGAGCTATTATATTTTATATTTGATTTTAGCCAATTTTTAGCCGAGTGAAAAAACTATCGATTGTTGATATAGCCAATGAATTAAAGGTTTCTAAAACCACGGTATCATTTATACTGAATGGCCGGGCCAAGGAAAAGCGGATAGGTGAGGACCTGGTGGAGCGCGTTACCAAATACGTTGAAGAGGTGGGGTATAAACCTAACTCACTGGCTAAGAGTTTGCGTACCGGCAAGTCAAATACCATTGGTTTAATGGTTGAAGATATTTCAAACCCATTTTTTGCCAGCATTGCCCGGCTTATTGAGGACAGGGCTTATAAAAACGGGTACAAGATAATTTATTGCAGTACCGATAATGATACACAAAAAACCAAGGAGTTGATCAATATGTTCCGCGACAGGCACGTGGATGGTTATATTATCGCTCCGCCCGAAGGTATTGAAGATGATGTGGAACAGCTGCTAAAGGCCGGATTACCGGTGGTGATGTTTGACAGGCATTTACCAAAGGTAAATACGGATTATGTTGAAGTCGATAATCTTTTCAGTACTTATAATGCCACCCGGCATCTGATACAGCAAGGTTATAAAAACATTGCCTTTGTTACGTTTGCTTCTACACAAACACAAATGATGGCCCGTGTACAGGGCTACAAAGATGCATTGAAGGAAAGCCGTTTTGTTCCGGTAATTAAAGAAATAGTCTTTAACCAGGATGAAGAAATGATCATTAAACCGATGACTGCCTTTTTCAAAAAATATAAAGATCTTGACGCGGTAGTTTTTGGTACCAACCATGTAGGTACCTGCGGATTAAAAGTATTTAATACAATTGGTATTAAAGTGCCGGAAGACATGGCTGTTATATCATTTGACGATTACGATGTTTTTAAGTTGTATTCGCCCCCGGTAACGGCTATAGCCCAACCGGTTGATGAAATAGCTGATAATGTGATCACAGTTTTGCTCAAAAAATTGAATACAAAAGGAGTTAGCACAGCTTCGCATTCTATAATTCTTAAAACCAATCTGCAGATCAGAGGCTCATCGTACGGTTTAAAGGTTGATTAATTTTAAAAGAACCATATATTAGCAGTCGTAAGTGATACACTTGCAGAGGCAGGTTTTCTGTAACGGGGCATCCTTTTATTATCTTTAATAAAAATTTACTGTTATGACACGGGCTTTTATTATAAAAAATAAAGCGAGAATGGTTTTGGCTTTAGCTGTGCTTACCGCTATGCTATTATTAGCTAACTGGAATGGGCGGGACAATGTTAAAGCGTTGGATAAAACGCTGACGTCCATCATGAACGACCGCCTGCTGCCGGCTACTTTTGTACATGAAATAAGCAACAGGCTTTATGAAAACAAACTAACTGCAGCGGCTTCAGGTCCGGATGCCCAGGCCAAAATCAGCAGTAATTATGCAGCTATAGAAACACTGGCAAAGAAATATGAAGCTACTCAATTAACGAAAGAAGAATCGGCAAAGTGGAAGACTTTCCGCACTCAGCTGACTAATCTTAGGAAACAGGAGGCGGACAAAAACAACGCCGAATATGTTTTTACCCAGGCCCTTAAATCGCTCGATCAGCTTATAGCAATACAGGTTGGCGAGAGTAACCGCTTGCTTCAAAGCGGACAAAGAAATGTAAGTTCGAGTATAGTTACTGCCAATTTCGGTGTTGTTGTTTGCATTTTGCTCGGACTGTTTATCATGGTGCTGCTAAGCGCCCGGGAGCAAATGATTTTAAGGCAGGACGAACGGCATTTGCTTAATTAAAAGCTTAAATGATAGAAGCCAGACTTACGAAGTTTTTAAAACTTCGTAAGTCTTCAGCTGCTTGTATTTAAATAACCATAACATTTTCACCGCCTTTAAGTATATATGTTTTTGATTCCCATTCAAAAACACCTGATGTGTGCCGCGGTAAACTGATCCGTATTTTCCACCTGTTGTTTTCTAAAACGTAACTCACCGTTACCTTGCCATTGGGATGAGGAATCTCGCCGCCTGCTTTGGTCAATGTCCCTAAACGGGGTTCAATCTTTATTTTGCTAAATCCGGGGGCATAACTGTCGATGCCTAAAACTGTTCTGAAAAATTCAATATTGGGACTGCTTCCCCATGCATGACAGTCCGACCGGCTATATTTAAGGTCGGAGTATTCGGCCCAGGTAGTTAATCCCATTTTGATGTTATCGCGCCAAATACCAAGCCAATTCATATAGTCGTTTCCTAAACCACCCTTTACCAATGCCTGGTGCAGGTAGTATTTGAAATAGATGGTACATTGGGTTAAGGAGGTATCGGCTAATAATTTTTTAGATAACGCAGTTAGATCCGCGTTTTTTACCATGCCGGTAAGTATAGCCAATGAATTGGCATGCTGCGAAAAATGATCTTTATCCTTCGTATCGGCATACAACATCTTGGCCGGATCCCAATATTTGCGTTGAATGGTTTGTTTTAGTTTAGCGGCTTGCCTATTGTACAAAGCTGCATAATCGGGTAATCCCATTTTAGCTTCCATTGCGGCGGCCCATTGGTAAGCCCACAGTAGCTGCAAATCAATAATGGCCGAACTGCCATCTGTACCTTTTGGCGGCGAACCAACGTCCCAGTTTTTGCCGCTGGCCCAATCCACAAATGTCCAATACGGGGTGTTTTTTAATGAACCATCGGCTTGTTGGTATTGGCTGAAGAATTTTAACACAGCCCGTTCGCCATCCAGTTTATCTTTAATAAAAGTACTATCGCCCCGGTACATCCAATAGTCATGCAGCATGCCTATATCCCATAACGAAAAAGTTGAAATGATTTGGGTATCATGAGTAGGATAGCGGCTTTGAGTAACACCTTCGGCTAAACGCGAATGGTCCATCAGATTGATGGCATTACGCGCAAGGCGGTCATCGCCGCTGTAGTAATAGGAAATCATTGCCTGGATACGGGTGTCGCCAATGTATTGTAACTGTTCGTAATAGGGGCAGTCGGTATAAGTTTCAAATGCATTCAAACGGGCAGTACGCCAGCCAATGTCAAGGATCTGTTTTATCTCCTTGTTATCGGTATTAAAAACAGCACTTTGTTTAAATGGATACCCGGTAAAGGTGCCATACAAATCGTTGATAACCAATGGCTCATTTTGTGTATGTATAATTAAACGGATGTAACGAAAAGTCCGGAAATTGAGTGTTGTATATGATTGCGCTGTACTACCATTGGAGATGAGGCTATCCTTTCTGCCCGAAAAATCTTTACCCGCCACATCATTGCGGTTACCTTTCCGCATGCCGTATTTACTTAAATTATCAAAAAGAGACTCTGCATAGCTTAGAGAAATGCCGGCATCTTTTCCGCCGCTGAAATTAATGGTAGGGTAGGCATTGGTGAGATGCGTTTGATCGAGCAGCACGGTAACCGTAGTGTTGGCAGGGATAGTCAATGGTGCTTTGTTGCCCGGAAAGGTTGGAGGAACATCCATTCCGGTAGCCTTACGTATGGTTGGGATTCGTTCATAGATCAACTCCCGTTGCGGAATTGATGAATGCACCAATTGCCATCCGAAACCATCCCATTGTCCTTTCAATTGCCCACCGAAAAGATTAGCTGCATTTGGCCAGGTGGTATCATCAAAATTGGGTGAGTACCAGTTCATAATGCTTTTATTCATATCTACCATTTCGCCGGTGCTGGCTGCAAAATAGCCCCAGATGGGTTGATACCCTTTGTCCTGTGTGCTTTTCCAGGTATTATTGGTATTCAGGATTTCTTCGGTTGTTGTGTTACCTTGTATAATGAATGCAGTACGCACGCTAATCTGCGCCTCCGGGCGATATTGGGCCTCGTTCCATACCAATGCGGCTACAGTGTTTTTCCCGGCGGTGAGGTAAGGTGCAAGATCTACTGTTTCGTAGTTCCAATAAAAGGTATCGCCCCGCGCTGGTCCAAGGGATACTAATGTACCGTTTACATAGAGCTTATACCGGTTATCGGCCGATACATTAATAATAAAGCTGGCCGGCTTATTAGCAAGCTGAATGCTTTTGCGAAAATAATAAATGCCGTATTCATTCCCGGTGATGCCAGGTACAGAGATCCATTGCGCGTTCCATGCCCGTTCTTCTGGCGGATGAAGGATTCGTGCATTACTGTTTTGTGTTAAAAGGATGATTGTTGCCGATAAAATGGAAAGTAGAAAACGTTTCATGCAGATTAAATAGGTTATTTGGTAATGGCCCAGGCTGGTTTTTCCTGTTTATGTTTGATAATAAAAATTGGTTCGACTAATATAATTAAATCGATTTAGCAATTTATTATAATTTTTACTTTTTTTATGTTTAAGGAGTTGATGTGGTTGTGTTTTTATTTGAAGCTAACGGAGGGTAACTCTGTTCCTGGTTTTGATAGTAAAACAAACTAAATCTTAATGTTTTATTGAAATCACCTCATGAAAGTTATATTTGTTTAAACCTGCCAATTACATCTATGAAAAAAATAATCCTGCTCCTGCTCAGTTTTTATTTTATCAGCAACGGGGTAGCCCAAAACGCTGTCCAGCCCTTTATTATACAGGGAAAGCTTACCAATTCTGCTGAAAAGATGCTAAAGATCTTTTTTGAGGACGCTAACGGAAAACTTGTTATCGATACGATCAGGCTCAATGATATGGGCGAATTTTATTTAAAAACATACAAAATAGCCTGGCCGCAACGAACCAGTATCCAGCAAAATAATACGCAGATCAATCGCATCTATGTGGCTCCTGGTTATGATCTCCATATAACCGGCGATGCCGCCGATTATATCAGCCTGTCAAAAACTAAAAAGATCAGCGGCGTAGGCGGCGAAGTCAATCGATACCGGGTGAAATTAGATTCGATCCTGGTAGCACGGAATGACAAGACCGCATGGTATGATTTGAAGACAGATGAATTAATACAGTTCCTTAAAAAATCAAAAATGCTGGAAGATTCAGTATTAAATGTAGTGTTTAAGAAATCCGCAGTGGGGGATAAATACTCCAATACGTTTAAGAAAATGATTGATTTAGATAACCAAAGTTTAAACTTTTACATGCTGCTCCAGCATCTTGATTTGGTTAAATACAATGCTGCTCAGATGCGTGAACTGGTGGCGAAAAACACGCCGCCTGCATTCTCAAATGGCATATCGCATGATGAGTATTTATTATCTGAAGATTATAAATCATGGGTATTGCCACTTTACTACATTTATGAGCAACGCCTGGATTTGTTGCGTGATTCGGCTGCTGTAAAGAAACCTGGTTATACGCTTGGAAAAATCGAACAGCTTTTCACCGGAAAAGTCAGGGATTTTTACCTTAACCGCTATGTTGAAAAGAGAATTGGGGGCTCCAACTCTGTTGAACAGTTAAATGCTGTAAAAAAAGAAATGCAGGCATTTATCGATGCCATTAGCAGCGCCGCTTTAAAAACTAATCTTACCAATAATTTTATCGAGAAGAAGCAGCAGTTAATGCAGGTACAAATTGGTAAACCGGCTCCGGCGTTTACTTTACCCAGCGATCAGGGCAAGGTTTTTAGCCTGGCCGATTTTAAAGGAAAAGTTATCTATATTGATCTTTGGGCCAGTTGGTGCGGCCCATGTCGCCAGGAAATGCCCGCATATAAAAAACTGAGCGACAAATTTAAAACCAATCCGCAGGTGGCTTTTGTAAGTATTGCCGTACATGACGGAGAAAAGGAGTGGAGGAACGCCCTCAAAGAAGAAAAGCCTGATTGGCTGCAACTTTACGATAATGAGGGCACCGTGGCTCAGACGTACGTGGCCAATGCTATTCCAAAATATATACTCATTGATAAAGAAGGTAAAATGTTGAGCTTTGATGCCCCCGGCCCGGCTAACGCGCAGGCAGAACAACTGCTCAATGAGGCCGTAGCGAAGCAGTAACATGGTTTTACTTTTTCACACTCCTGGTTACCAAAAACAAGGCTAAAGCAGTTAATCCGATGGAAATAGTTGCGCTTTTAGATACCGCTCCTAAAATAGATACACTGCCTCCCGCTGCCATCGCGCCAAAAACGGCTACACCGATGGCGCCGGCTGTTTGTCTCGAAGTATTTAAAATAGCAGAAGCCGTGCCCGATAATGTTTTATCTACGCTTGATAAGATTCCGTTGGTCATGGCCGGTACAGCAAGCCCCATTCCCATCGGAATACTCAGAAAAGGTAGGAATAGCTGAATATAAGGTGTATGCTCATAGGCTATAAATAAGCCGGCAAACCCCACTGCAAACATAATTAACCCGGCAACAATGGGTTTGCGAATCCCGTAGCGGTTAATAATGCGACTGCTGATTACATTTGATATAACAAAACCTACTGTAAGCGGCAGGAATGCGAACCCGGCAATAAGGGAGGGATAGTTCAGTACCTTTTGCAAATAAAGGCTCAGTATAAAAACAGTACCGTAATATGAACCGTTTAAAACTGCACCCAATACCAATAGCGCATTAAATTGCCCGGATTTAAACAGGTGAAATGGCAGCATGGGGTGGGCGACCCTGCTTTCGATCCATAAAAAAATACCGAATAGTAGCACGCTTAATATGAGTCCGCCCCAGATTAAAGCATTACTGAACCCGAGTCTTGGTACTTCAATAATTACGCTGATTAATGTGGTGACCGATAGCATCCAGATGAGCTGCCCTGCTACGTCAAAGCTTTTTTTGTTTGTTTTTGCGGTTTGCTCCATTTTAAAGCTCAGGACATAGCCGATAATGCAAATGGGGATGTTAACAATAAAAATATAACGCCAGTTGCTAAACGCTATTAATAAACCGCCGATAGTAGGACCTGCTACCAGGGCCGAGCTTCCGGCTGCAGTCCATAAACCTACGGCGCGTGTGCGTAGCTGTGGTGTATGCGCAAATTGATGATTGAGCAGTGCAAGTGAGCTTGGAATCATCATAGCTGCGCCGACTCCCTGGGCTATCCTGAAAATGATAAGCGTAAGCGCATCCGGCGCCAAACCGCAGCCCGCCGATGCGATGCCGAAAACGATCAAGCCTATCTGGAAGATCTTTTTTGATCCCAAAAGATCGCTAAGGCTACCTGCCGACAGCATCAATACGGCAAAGGCCAATGTGTAGGCGTCAATTATCCATTGCAGAGTGCTGATGCCGGCATGGTACGCTTTTGCAATTTCGGGCAAAGCTATATTAACAATAGAAACATCAAGCTGGGCTACCACGAAGGCGAGGCTGGTAGTTAATACCGCCCAGCCAAAACCCGGAGTATTTGTACGTGTTTGCTGACTCATAGAAGCCGCCAAAGTTAAGGAACGCTTTTCACCGGGAATGGTACAATTCAACGGTTTGTAAGGGTTAATTGTTTATTGACCGTTGTGTGACTTATAGCGAAACAGGAATATCTAAATGTAAGGCCAGTTAGTGTGCTTTTTAAAGGAGCCTGTTTTAACAAATAAAATAACCTGAATATTCAGGTGGCATATCCTTATATTTGCCCCGATAAGTTCTTTACTTTACTTCATCAACCGGTATAGGTTTTACTTAATTGTAGATTAATAGGGAATCGTGTGCAAATCACGAACTGTCGCGCAACTGTAAGTAACACAAAAGGTTTTTGCCAATAATGCCCACTGTTCCGATAAATCGGGATGGGAAGGGCGGCAAAAATGTTACAAGTCAGGAGACCTGCCTAATACTGAATTGACGGTGCTTTCGCGGTATGAAGCTCTGGTCGGGGTTATGATTGCTTGCCTGTTCGGGATCATCCCGTTATAAGGGCGCGTACTCATATATTCTCTCCATTTTTACATATCACAAAACATTGCGAAGCTTAGCTGAAAGGGCTTTTAACCGATTTATTCATTTAATCAATTAAAAGAAATGCTAACGCAAAATTTAGGCTACCCGCGTATTGGTAGCCGGCGCGAATTAAAAAAAGTCTGCGAAAACTACTGGGCAGGCAAAACAGGATTAAAAAATGTGCTTACTGTTGGTAAATACATTAGGGAAGAAAACTGGTTGCTGCAAAAGGAAGCCGGGATTGACCTGATCCCGTCAAATGATTTTTCGTTTTATGACCAGGTGCTTGATCATTCCTTAACATTTGGTGCTATTCCCAAACGCTATCACGAGGTAATTCAACAAAAAGGCAATACAGAGCTCGATTTGTATTTTGCTATGGCGCGTGGCTATCAAAAAGAAGGTTTGGATATTGTGGCTATGGAAATGACCAAATGGTTTGATACCAATTACCATTACATAGTGCCCGAATTTTATAAAGATCAGCAGTTTAAACTTTTCTCAACCAAGGTTATTGATGAGTTTTATGAGGCTAAGCAATTGGGTATCATCAGTAAGCCGGTATTGCTTGGCCCGGTATCTTACCTGTTGTTAGGCAAAGAAAAGGAAGCAGGGTTTGACAGGATAGACCTTGTCAAAAATTTACTGCCTGTTTACTTTGATATTCTGAATAAACTTAAAGCTTTAGGTGTTGAATGGGTTCAGTTTGATGAACCATTTTTAGCGCTTGATTTAAGCGAAAAACAACAGCAGGCATTTAAAGATACCTACGCTCAGCTCAGGAAAGAGTTTCCTTTTCTGAAGATAGTACTGGCAACTTATTTTGAACGATTGGGAGATAACACGGCTTTAACAACTTCATCACCGGTTGATGCTTTACATATCGACCTGGTTCGTGCCCCACAGCAGTTGGATGATGTAATTGCGCATCTTCCTAAAAAAATCATCCTCTCTTTGGGCGTAGTTGATGGCCGCAACATCTGGAAGAACGACTTTATCAACTCGCTAGGCATTATAAACAATGCGAAAGATAAGCTGGGCGCCGACCGCGTTTGGGTTGCTCCTTCATGTTCATTGATCCATTCGCCATGCGACCTGCAAAGTGAAACCAACGAAGGGGTACTTACCTCCGAAATTAAACAATGGCTGGCCTTTGCCCGTCAAAAAGTTAATGAAGTGGTGCTGCTGAGTCGGTTATCGGAAGAAGTTGTCAGCGACAGCAGCCTGCACCAGCTCGCTAAAAACCGGGAGGCAAACGAGGCCCGGCGGATATCTCCGCTTATTCATGATGAGGTTGTTAAGCGCAGGGTAAGCACAATTACCGAGAGCGACGAACGGCGTATAAGCACTTTCGCCAATCGGAAAAAAGAACAGCAGCTTTTGCTTGATCTGCCGCTTTTTGCTACCACAACCATCGGCTCATTCCCGCAAACAACCGAGGTGCGCAGCTGGCGTGCGCGTTTAAAAAAGGGAGAGTTGACAGCGGTTGAATATGATGAGCTGATAGCACAGGAAACTGAAAAGGCGGTAAAATGGCAGGAGGAAATAGGTTTGGATGTACTGGTGCATGGCGAGTTTGAACGTAATGACATGGTTGAATACTTTGGCGAACAACTGGCTGGTTTTACTTTTACGCAAAACGGCTGGGTACAGAGCTATGGTAGCCGTTGTGTTAAGCCGCCTATTATTTATGGCGATGTATCAAGGCCAGAGGCAATGACCGTAAAATGGTCGGCCTATGCGCAGTCATTAACTTCGCAATGGATGAAGGGTATGTTAACCGGCCCGGTAACCATTTTGCAATGGTCGTTTGTACGTAATGATCGGCCACGTTCTGAAACTTGTACACAGATAGCTTTGGCTATTCGTGATGAAGTATGCGACTTGGAGAAGGCCGGCATCAAGATTATACAGATAGATGAACCTGCTATTCGCGAAGGCTTACCGCTTCGCAGGGATGACAGGGCAAATTACCTCGACTGGGCGGTTAAAGCTTTCCGGATTTCGGCAAGCGGCGTTCAGGATAGCACGCAGATCCATACACACATGTGCTATTCGGAGTTTAATGATATCATTAAAAATATTGCGGATATGGACGCTGATGTTATCACGATAGAAACCTCGCGCTCGCAAATGGAACTACTGGATGTTTTTGCCGATTTTAAATATCCTAATGAAATTGGCCCGGGTGTGTATGATATTCATTCGCCCCGCGTACCCAACAGGGAGGAGATGATTTATCTGCTTAAACGTGCGCAGGCTGTAATTCCTGATGCCCAGCTTTGGGTAAATCCCGATTGCGGTTTAAAAACCCGCGGTTGGGATGAAACTAAAAAGGCCTTAATAGAAATGGTGGAGGCTGCAAAATCCATCCGCGAAAGCGTAGTTAACAATGTAACTGCTTAAAACAATAAACTGCTGTGCCTTATTTGTAAGTGCACAGCAGTTTTATATATGTTATGGCAAACCATGAAAATAAACATTGCCCGCGGTGTAATATGCCTTTTGAATGCAAGGTTGGCAGTATTTTACTTTGTCAGTGCCAGGGTATCAACTTTACCGATCAGGAGCGTGACTATATCCGTTTAACCTACCCTGATTGCCTTTGCCGCAATTGTTTGATGGTTATGAAACGGGAGATCAGTACAACTCCGGCTCAGAAAAAAATGAGAACGATACTTGAAGCAATCAAAAAGGGCAAGCATTAACAAGATATTATAAAAGCTTGTTTTATGCTTTTTGCTTTCATGCAATTTTCCCTGCTTCAAATAGTTCATCCAAGCGGTTGTGCGAATCATTTACGCCCCGCTCCATACCCGATTGTAGCATGCCATCACGATCGGCCACAGATTGAAAGACCGACTGAACAGTTACCCTGGTTCTGTTGTTGGGTAACGCCTCAAATCTGGCAGTTTCAAGTGTAACATGGCCGCTTTCCGGCAATCCTTCAAATTCAAAGGTCTGGATGATGCGTTCAGGTGCGGTTACATCATGGATAACACCATGAAAGCCGTAATCATTACCGGCCGGATCGGTATGAATATAGCGGTAAGAGCCTCCGCTGCGGCAATCATATTTGTCTATACGCATTTTAAGCTCACGCGGGCCAAGCCATCTAACAATAAGCTCAGGATCAGTAAAAGCTCTGAAAACAAGTTCACGAGGTGCTTCAAATTCGCGGGTTATAAAAATCTCCTGTTTGCCAGGTTCTGCTTTAATGCCGGTTTGATTTTTTGTGGTGATCATGGTGTTTTTTATTTAGGTGATTGGTTAATCGTTATCGTAAGCTTCCTGTAAAAGTTTGATATTCATTTTGGTCATCTGCATCATTGCTGCCATAACCCTTTTGGCTTTTTCAGGATTCTCATTGTTGTAAAGTAGTTCGCTCATAACTTCAGGAACAATTTGCCAGGTAACGCCAAACTTATCGTCAAGCCAGCCGCATTGATTGGTTTTGCCGCCGCCGGCAGGTAAGGCTTCCCATAGGTAATCAATTTCTTCCTGTGTTTTGCAGTTAATGTAAAACGAAGTAGCGGGCGAAAAATTGAACATCGGTCCGCCATCTAACGCTAAAAATTGCTGGTCTTCTATCCGGAACGTGCCGACTATCATTTTACGACCGTTGCCTGGATCGGTAAGTGAGCTTACCTCACTTTCTGAGTTTTTAAATACCGAGGTGTAAAATTTCAATGCTTCTTCAAGGTTTCCGTTAAACCATAAAAAAGGGGTCACTTTCTGGGTTGCTTTAAATGTTGCCATGGTTTCTGTTGTTATTGGTGAAAATTTGTTGCTTTTGATATTTCAAAGTTACCAGCGCCGGTAATGGCCAATAGTGTGCAAAAACGACGAGATAAGGGGGCGATAGCGACAAATTGATTTTTATCCACGTGGCATTTTGCTCATATCCATGTGCAGCACATTCCAGCTGTGGCCATCAGGGTCAGTAAAGAGGCAGCCATACATCCAGCCATCCATTTCGCGGGGGCTATGGTTGCTTTTGCCGCCTGCTTCTATAGCTTTTTGTGCCAACTGGTCAACTTCTTCCTTGCTTTCGGCATCTATAGATAACAATACCTCAACTCCTTTGGCTGTATCGGCAAGGCCGCAATTTTCAACAAAGCCTTTAAAGGTAGGTTCATCAAAAAGCATAACGGTAACATCCTTTTCGCCAATCTGCATGGCTGCGGAATTTGGGCCATTACCGAATTGCGAATTAAACCGGAAGCCGAGTTTACTGAAAAACTCCTTTGATACATTTACATCTTTTACAGGCAGGTTGATCCAGAATTGCTTTGTCATAATTGATTATTTTAAAGGTTTATCATTGTTTTTTAGTTCTTCGAGCAGGTCATCAAGGGCTTCAAATTTTTCTTCCCAAACTTTGCGGTAGCGTTCTACCCATCGTGCTACTTCGTCAAGCTGTTTCAGGCGCGGCTCACAATATCTTTCGCGGCCCTGTTTTTTTATGGCGATAAGGCCACATTCGGTCAGGATTTTTATATGTTGAGATATAGCAGGACGGCTTACATCAAAATTATCCGCGATAGCGTTCAGGTTCATAGGTTTAAAAGCTATCAGGTTAATGATATCCCTGCGGGTTGGATCGGCAATGGCCTGGAAAACGTCTCGTCTCATCTAAATCGATATGATATGTAAGTAATTGCTTATAAATTTATATGTAAGTGATCGCTTACGCAAATTTTTCTGAATATTTTCTTTATAGATAAAGAAGGGGAGAAGTGAAGGGCAAATACATTTAAATATTCAGACTTGCTCAAGTGTCCAAAAATATCAGCGTAATGTTAACTCCGTTTAAAATTAAACATTTGATTATAAATATATTGCAAGTTTCTTATTTGAAAAGTGTTAACCCTGTTAACCCCTGTTTATACGCGTTTGCCCGGGGGGGAGAAGTAGCCCTCCTGCATGATTCTCAAAAAAATCATCATCTTTGTGGCTGATAAATATATCCTAACAATATGCTGTTTGAACAAATAAGCCAAAAGCCGTTCTTTATTCTGGGGCCCTGTGTAATGGAAAACCAGGAATTGCTATATACTGTTGCCGAAAAAGTTGCCGAAGCAGGGCAGAAGTACAATGTTCCGGTGGTTTTTAAATCATCGTTTGATAAAGCTAACCGTACTTCTATTCACTCGTACCGCGGACCGGGTCTGGAAAAAGGCATGGAAATGCTGATGAATGTTAAACAGCGTTTTGGTTTGCCGGTTACTACCGATATTCATGAACCCTTCCAGGCAGCGATTGTAGCCGAGGTTGCTGATATATTACAGATCCCTGCGTTTTTATGCCGCCAAACAGATTTATTGGTTGCGGCAGCTCAAACCGGTAAAATTGTCAATGTAAAAAAGGCCCAGTTCCTTTCCGGGCATGATATGTTTTATCCTGCTCAAAAGGTTATTGAAGCCGGCAATAACCAGGTAATATTAACCGAACGCGGTAATATGTATGGTTACAATAATTTGGCTGTTGATTTCAGAAATATTTACGATATGAAGGCTTTCGGTCATCCGGTTTGTATGGATTGCACCCATTCTGTACAGCGTCCGGGCGGCGCAGGCGGCAAAACCGGTGGCGACCGCACATTTGTGCCTATGATGGCGCTTGCCGCAAAAGCCTTTGGCGCTGATGGCTACTTTTTAGAAACACATCCCGATCCTGATAATGCCCTGAGCGATGGTCCTAACATGGTTAAATTACATGAACTGGATAAAGTTTTAGCTCCGTTGGTAGGATAGGTTTTTGTACGAGTGTTGGGATCTATGAAAGACATTGCAAAAAAGGTTTTTGATATTGAAATAGAATCGCTGCAGTATGTGGCCGGTTTAATTGATGACGAATTTGCGCGGGTTGTTGATGCCGTGCTTAAATCAACAGGTAAGCTGGTTGTTATCGGTATTGGTAAATCGGGGCTTATCGGTAAAAAGATAGCCGCAACACTGGCTAGCACGGGGACACCGAGTTTCTTTTTACACCCGGGCGAGGCGTTTCACGGTGATTTGGGTATGGTAAGCGCCAATGATGTTGTGCTGCTGATTTCTTATTCGGGCGAAACTGATGAGGTACTGAAACTGATACCTTATTTAAAATGGAATAAAAATGTGATGATAGGCATTACCGGTAATCCTTTATCAACGGTTGCCAAAAATTGCAGCTATCATCTTAATATAAAAGTTGAACGGGAAGCTTGCCCGCTTGAACTGGCGCCAACATCGTCAACTACCGCGGCGCTGGTTATGGGCGATGCCCTGGCTATAGCATTAATGGAATCACGAAACTTTCAGCAACATGATTTTGCCCGTTTTCATCCCGGGGGAAGCCTCGGTCGCAAATTGCTGGTAAAGGTAAAAGACCTGATGCGTACTGAAAAGCTGCCTTTTATTAATGAAGAAGCTTCATTTATGGATCTGCTGTTGCGCATGTCTGAAGGCAGATTGGGTATGGTTATGGTTGGCGATTCATCCCGGATCAAAGGCGTAGTGACAGATGGCGATCTTCGCAGGGCCCTGCTCAAACACCCGGATACCTCAACGTTAACCATAGCCGAAATTATGACTGTTAATCCTGTCATTATTGATGAGAATGAATTTGTAGGTTATGCCGAGCAATTAATGCTTGAAAAGAAAATAACCACTTTACTGGTTGGTTCTGCACATACCCGTTCAATAACAGGAGTTTATCAGATTTATACCGCTTAAAATCGCTTCAAGTTAGTTTTGATCACTTGCTGTTTGCATTGTAAGCATCAGATTTCGGTAATATTTGATTACCTTTACCGGTATCTATCATATCTACCGTGTTAAATTAAATGTCTGATCAATCAAATCCGATCACTAATAAATTTCAGGCTCCTGCAAATATTCATATTGCAATAATAGGTCTTGGCTATGTGGGATTGCCCCTCGCGGTTGAGTTTGCCAAAAAATATCCTGTAAAAGGTTTTGATATTAAACAAAGCAGGGTTGATGAACTGAACAATGCGTTTGACCGCACCCTTGAAACCAGTACCGATGAGTTGTCGTTGGTTTTAAGCTTAAAGGAGGAAGGTAAGGGATTAACTTTTACATCCCAGGTGACCGATATTACTTCGTGCAACGTTTATATCGTTTCGGTGCCTACACCTACTGATCAGCACAACCGACCTGATCTGAGCCTGCTCATTAAGGCAAGTAAATCAATTGCCAGTGTATTAAAGAGGGGAGATGTGGTTATTTATGAATCGACAGTTTACCCTGGTGTAACCGAAGAAGTTTGTGTGCCGGTTTTGCAGGCAGAATCGGGTTTACAATATAACAATGATTTTTTCGTGGGTTACTCACCAGAGCGTATAAATCCCGGCGACAAGGTTCATACGCTAACCAATATTTTAAAAGTTACTTCGGGCTCAACACCCGAAGCGGCCGATTTTATTGATGGTTTATATCAGTCAATTGTTAAAGCCGGGACCCATAAAGCCCCGGCTATTAAAGTTGCCGAAGCGTGCAAGGTGATAGAAAATTCACAGCGTGATATAAATATCGCCTTTGTAAATGAACTGGCTAAAATATTCAATATCATGAATATTGATACCCACGCTGTATTAGCTGCTGCCGGTACCAAATGGAATTTTCTGAACTTTAAACCGGGCCTTGTAGGAGGACACTGTACAGGAGTTGATCCATATTACCTTGCAGCAAAAGCTCAGCAAATGGGATATCACCCGGAAATTATCCTGGCAGGGCGAAGGCTTAATGATGGTATGGGTAGTTATGTGGCCCTTGAAGTTATCAAGCTGATGGTAAAGAATGATATCGCGGTTAAAAACTCAAGGATCCTGGTACTCGGGTTTACTTTTAAAGAAAATTGCCCTGACGTTCGCAACACAAGAGTAATTGATATCATCAGAGGTTTTGATGGCTTTGACGCAGTTTGTGAAATATACGATCCATGGGCCGACCCAAGTGAAGTAAAAAGGGAATACGGTATTTCTACGCTGAAAAACTATCAGGAGTTAAGCGGTAATTATGATGCTATTGTTATGGCTGTGGCACATCAGGAGTTTTATAATATCGACTATAATGGTTTAAAGCATACACCATCATCCGTAATTTATGACATTAAAGGCATTTTAAACAAGGATGTTGTAAATGGACGGTTGTAAATGTTGTTTTTACAGTTATTTTTTCACACAAAATTCATATTTTTCTCTCTGTTAACAGAGAATTCATTTTGAATAAATTTCTTAATTTTTAATTTTGTGGCTGTGGCAATAATACATTCGTAACGGTGTCTTCATTTAATTATGACATTGTTATTTATAAATAATTATAGTAATTTTAGCAGGGTTGCATACTACATAAGCACATATACATGATTCACAGATACGCTACTTTTATTAAAGCAGTGAACCTTACCATCGATTATATTATACTTAATATGAGCATGGTAATTTCTTACTTCATCGAAGACAGGTCATACATCTTTTGGATAAACAACAGGAAATACCTGCCTATTGTATTGGTTTTTAACCTTATCTGGCTGCTGTCAGCAAACATTACCGGCTTGTATGAACATGTACTTAATAAAGATTCAATAAAAACTTATCGCGGCGTAATTAAAACCTATTTGCTGTTTGTAAGCTTTATCTGTTTCACTATCATTATATTAATAGGAACCAATGCTTATTTTATAACGCGTGAATATCTCTTTTATTCGCTGGCATTGTTTGGCTTTTTGCTTGGTTTATGGAAGTTGATATTCCTTACCATCCGTAAAAGCGACCGTTCTTCACTTATCGATACACGTACGGTTATCATTATTGGCGGAGGCCGGATCGGATTGGATCTTTATAGCTTCTTTAAACAAAACCCTGAGCGTGGTTACAACCTTGTAGGTTTTTTTGATGACGGGATTGATACTGTTTTGGATAAAAATCTTTATTTAGGTGGCACCAATGATTGTATAAGCTATGTACTTAACAACAAGGTTGACGAAATATTTTGTACTCTTCCCAATTCCGAAGCAGATAAAATAGAGCAGTTGATGCTTGATGCTGATAAAAACCTGATCAGGTTCAAGTTTGTACCTGAGTATTACGATTATGCTAAAAAGCCAACGTTTATACAAAGTTTTGGTCATATTCCCATTATATCCGTAAGGCCCGAACCTTTGGAGAATATGCTTAACCGTTCTATCAAACGCTTATTTGACATTTGTTTTTCGATATTTGTTATTCTGTTTATTTTTAGCTGGCTTTTCCCTATTCTGGCCATTATTATAAAACTTGAATCAAAAGGTCCTATATTCTTCGTTCAGGAGCGTTCTGGCAGGGATAACAAGCCTTTTAAATGCTATAAATTCCGCAGCATGAGGGTTAATCATGATTCGGATAAGAAACAGGCTACACGCGGCGATTCACGTATAACTAAGTCTGGGGCTTTTATCCGCAAAACCAGTATCGACGAACTGCCGCAGTTTTTTAATGTAATATTGGGCAATATGTCTATTGTTGGGCCAAGGCCGCATATGATAAGCCACACTCAACAGTATTCACAGCTCATTGATACCTTTATGGTAAGGCATTTCCTTAAACCGGGCATTACCGGATGGGCGCAGGTGTCGGGCCTAAGGGGCGAAACCCAAACCACGCAGGCTATGCTTGAACGCGTTGAAGCCGACGTTTGGTATCTTGAAAACTGGTCGTTCCTGTTGGATATGAAAATTATATTCTTAACCGTGTGGAACGTGTTTAAAGGCGAAAAGAACGCGTTTTAATATGCCGGTATTCCGGGATCAGCTACATCGCGAGGTTAAACTTCGCGGGGTGCCTGAGCGGATCATTTCTATTGTACCCTCCCAAACAGAATTGCTCTTTTACCTTGGCTTAGATGCCAGGGTAATTGGCGTTACTAAGTTTTGCATTCATCCTGCAGAAAAGGTTAATTCAGTTACCAAAATAGGAGGGACCAAGCAACTTGATATTGAAAAAATCCGGTTGCTGAAACCTGATTTAATAATTGCCAATAAGGAAGAGAATGACCGCTTCCAGGTAGAAGAATTAATGAATATTTGCCCGGTATGGATCAGCGATATTTTTGACCTGGATTCGGCCTTACAAATGATTAGCAGCATTGGCGACATTACTGGCAGGTCAGAGCTGGCAAACGATCTCTGTAAGGAAATAAGTCATCTTTTTAACGATATACAGCTTACTCCAATCAGGCTGAAGGTTGCTTACCTCATCTGGCGTAAACCCTATATGCTTGCCGGCAAAGGAACCTTCATTGATTGCATGCTGCAAATATGCGGGCTGAATAATGTAATCGATGCTGAGCGTTATCCGGAAATTGATGCGGATACCTTGATTGCTACCAAGCCGGATCTTGTTTTTCTTTCATCTGAGCCATATCCATTTGTTCAAAAACATATAGAGGAGTTTAAGGTAATGCTACCGGATGCCAGGGTGGTTTTGGTTGATGGTGAAATGTTTTCCTGGTATGGCAGCAGACTTTTGCATGCACCAATGTACTTTAAGCAACTGTTGGATGAGGTGATAAAAAATTAATCCCTACTAAATGAGCATGATAGCAAAAAAATGAAAATTATGTTTTTAAGTATAATATTAAACGCTATCTTTGCAGCCTGTTAAAACAGAAACGCGGAAGTGGCGTAATTGGTAGCCGCACCAGACTTAGGATCTGGCGCTTCACGGCGTGGGGGTTCGAGTCCCTTCTTCCGCACTAAAAAGGTAAAAGCCCCTTTAAAGTAATTTAAAGGGGCTTGTTTTTGTTTAAACATACCATGTTTGCTCATGGATAATTATGTCTTCCAACCTAAAATACCTGCATAATATATTTTTTCGGCGGATTTCCACTGCATGCCGGGACCATAATTTGGTTTGAAATAATGATGAGTTTGTTTTTGTACGGTAGTATAGCATAGTATGTCATAATCGTACTATTAGTGTACGCTTGCGGAACAGCCCATTATTCGTTCGGGATAAGATATATTGCTCATTATTAATGTTATAGAGTTTTAGCATGGATGTTACGATTAAATTCACGTAATATATATTGACGCTGAAATTATTGAAAAGCACCCTACATATTAAAGATCTTACAAGTCATGCAGTGGATCTCGATCTGCGTGTTTCCACACAGGTTGATGCAATCGGCAACCCGGGAAAACATTATCATGAGTGCACTAACCTTGTCTTTATACTTGAGGGGAGATGCCTTGAAAAGAGACAATTTCAAAGCTTTGAACGAAGGGCTGCTGATTTAGCATTTTTGCATGCAGGTGAGATGCACGAGACCACTTTTACCGCTTTCCCCACACGATATATTTCCCTTGAAATCAAACCCGAGGTTTTCGCGGAAAATAATATTGATGAGAATACAGTTTTAAATATCATCAAAAGATCTCCGGATGCTAAGTTTCTGATGCTAAAGATTTATGCGGAGTTATTATATCAGGATGATCTTTCAGCCAACTCAATCAAGATGCTGTTCTTACAATTTGCTTCCCTTTCGCAGATAGCCGGCCATACCAGGACACTACCCGCATGGGTTACCATAGTGTACGAATTGCTAAATGATAAATGGAACGAAAATAATACTCTAAAACAATTGTCGGAGATTTCCGGGGTAAATCCTGTCACCATATCTAAGCATTTCCCTCATTATTTTGCATGCACGCTTGGAAACTATGTGCGTAAGCTAAGAGTAGAACGTGCGTTATCAATGATGAAGAATGAGAATATTTCTCTGACTGAAGTCGCACATTCCTGCAATTTTTCGGATCAAAGCCATTTTATCCGAAAATTTAAAGATTATACCGGACTAATACCAAAGCATTACCGAAAACTTTAAGCACAGGGCTATATAAGGCAAATTTCGTTCTATTTTCCCGCTTTTCTGAGAATTACATTTGAAGAAACTAATTTTAATATGAAGTATATCATCACCATACTGTTCTTGTTTTATCAACTAATTGGTTTTGCAGTTGCACAACAATTCAAAGTGAGCTATTCCTCATCAGCATTCAAGGGACCGTTCACCGGTAGTGTTATATTGTATCTTTCAAAAAAGGCAACCGAGCCTAAGAATGAGCTATATGAACCTTGTTACCGGCGGATTGTAAAAGATATCAAACCCGGTGCAGCTGTTATTTTTGACGATATAGCTATTGCTCACCCTGTGCCTTAAGTAAGCTTGAGCGTGGTATTTATTATGTACAGGCTGTTTGGGACAGAGACCTGGGCGGACGAAATATTGGAACAAGCCCGGGTAATCTGTATAGCAAAAGCGTGCAGGTTAATTTCGACAATGATGGAACTCAGATAATCCGTTTGGTATGTGATCAGGTGGTACCTCAACTTGTTTTTGTGAACAGCACTTATGTAAAGGAGCTTAAGGCTCCATCTAAGTTGCTGAGTAAATTCAGTCACAGATCGATGACTGTTGACGGAGCTGTCATTCTGCCTAAGCAATATTTCAGCGAAAAAGAAAGAAAATTTCCTGTTGTGTTTATGATTAACGGTTACGGTAGTGATTACCACCATTATTCCAAAGAAAATGGCGACACGCTTGCTGCTTTCCCAATTGATACTGTCGCCTGCATAAAGGTGTTTCTGGATGGTAATTGCCGTTTGGGCCACAGTGTTTATGCCAACAGCGAGAATACAGGGCCCTGGGCCGACGCATTGACAGGCGAATTTATTCCATTGCTCGAAAAAGAATACCGTTGTAATGGCGCTTTCCTGGCTAAAGGCCATAGCAGTGGCGGGTGGGCATACTTGTGGTTGCAAATACATTACCCTAAGTTATTTGCCGGGATCAATGCCAGTGCGCCCGACCCAGTCGATTTTCGATCATGCGTAAAAGTGAATAAGTATGCAGGAGAGCCAACGAAAAATTATAAATACGATTATGAAGAAGTGATTTATCGCGGCGAACAGGGAATTTCTTTTGATGCGGTTTACGGACCGCGCGACAAAAATGGACAGGTAAAACGTTTATATGACTATACCACAGGTAAAATGCGACTGGATGTGTTGGAACACTGGAAACGGTATGATATATCGCTTTATCTCAGAAAAAACTGGTATGGGTTGAAGAACGACTTGCGGGATAAAATACGGATATCGGTGGGTAACGAGGATACCTACTCTTTAAATCTTCCTGTGCATCTGTTGGAAAATGAGATGAAAAAGATCAATGCCACCATCGCCTTTGCGTATTATCCGGGCGATCATTTTTCCGTATCTACTCCCGCGTACCGGCACGACCAGGACCAATGGCTGAAGGAAAAATATCAGGAGTGGTTAAAGCAGCATGAAAAATAGATGCGGTTGTTCTTTGGTTTCAGATGGGTGCCTCAAACAGAAACTGTATCACGAAATCTCAAAATGTTCGATAAAAGAAATATCAATAATTGAGTTAACAAATACGTCCATTTTTACCGAAGGTCCTTGAAGCTGCCACGTTAAAAACATATAGTCGCCGTCTTTTACTCTTTTAATCATCTTGAATTTCAATTTATGAGCTTTCATCATATTTTCGCATAACATGATGCCATTTGCCGGGATCGGGCATTTAATGTAAAACGTTTTGGATTGATTATAATAGTCTATTTTCTTTTGAAAAAAAGGAAGTACGGCAAGTATAAACAAGATCATTATACTGGCACACGCGGCCGCTAAATAGTAACCGGCGCCAATACCCATCCCCACTGCCGCAACCGCCCATATAGTAGCTGCCGTGGTTATGCCATTAACCCGGTTTTCGCCTCTGAAAATAACACCGGCACCAAGGAAGCCAATACCGGTAACAACGTTTGAAGCGATCCTGTCTGCATTATTGGGCGCACCAATAGCTGTTGACATCAATGTGAAAAAACAAGCGCCAAAAGATATCATAATGGTGGTACGGAAACCAGCCGCTTTGCCGTGATATTCTCTTTCGGCGCCTACAAGTCCGCCCCACAACAAGGCCAGCAAAAACCTGATCAGAATTTCTATATCAAAAGTCATAAATTCAATTACACTGATTATAATCGAATATATGATTTTTATAAATAGTTGAACAGCGGATTTTCGTTGTGTATGTGATGAGGTAAGAGGCGGATGTCATCTGATGTAATACAAGACGGTGTTTTGCGGCGATATGGGATATGGCTTAGGCAGACTTCATTATTCCGATAAATCCTAATAGAACATGTGGTTTTTATCTTGTGAGGTCTGATCCATATCTAAAAAAATAAAGCAGGATGTCATGGAACGTCCTGCTTTATTTTTAACCCTCGTATGTTTTCGGGATTCGTTTTCCCGAATTTACGTAATAGCTGTTTGAGATTGTATTTTATTTGCCCTTAAGCTGCACCATTACCTTTATGGTTTGGAAAATTATGCTTAAATCGTTATTAAAGTTAATGTTCTTTAAATAAATAAGATCATAACGAATTCTGTCCCGCATCTCCTGAACGTTTTCTGCATAGCCGTAGTTTACCTGACCTATGGATGTAAGACCGGGCTTAAGCTTAAATAGCTTTTTATAATTAGGCGATTCTTCTATAAGCTGCTCGATAAAATACTGCCGCTCCGGCCTTGGCCCAACAATAGACATGTCTCCTTTTAAAACATTCCAAAACTGTGGCAATTCATCTAAGCGGGATTTACGTAAAAACAAGCCCCATTTAGTAATCCTTGGGTCTTTATCTTTTGATAGTAAGGGAACAGCCTGTTCAGAGTTCACGTACATGCTTCTGAACTTATACATGCTGAAAGGTTTGTGATTCCTGCCAATTCTTTCCTGGCGATAAAAAACCGGGCCTTTTGAAGTTAGCTTGGTTATTATGGCTAATACAATGAACACGGGAAGTCCCGGGATCATTACAAGAAGCGAGAACAAAATATCAAAGCAACGTTTAAATAAAATAATTTTAAGGCTGATTTCAATAGATGAAGAAATTTGTATTACCGGCAAGTTTTCATAATTGACAATGCTGGCATAGCTGTTATCGAGCACAAGATCCGATACCAATTTGATTTTTATGGAATGCTGGTCGCCCAGGTTTACCAGCTTATTCAATAAAAGCTGATCCATAAATTTGTAGCATATAAATGCTTCATCAGGCCCGGCATCGAGTATTTTATCGAATAATACGTCGTGAGGCATGCTTTCAATCATTTCTTCAGGTATAGTGGTGATGAAATTGTATCCATATTCCGGATGCCGTGAAAATGATTTTTTTACCCTATTAACGATGTCTGCATTCCCAATAATTATAACGTGCTTAATGTTATATCCTTTTTTTCGAATATAATCGAGTGTGAAAAAGATCAAAGATCGTTGTACTACTATGAAGATGAAAAACAAAAGATAGGTGCAAAACATCACCATCCTGCTTACCTCATAAAGTTTAAAGAAATACACTATGCCCAGAACCATTACAAGATGGTACACTATAGAGGACATGAATTTGCTTAAATTGTCACTTAATATGAGCGGCCTTTTTATAGTGTAGTTTTTAGTCACCGAAGCAATAGTGATCCAGGTTAGATTAACTAATAATAAAAAGTCGGTTGACTGTATTTCGTACGAATAAAACGTAAATATAAGTAAATGAGCACATTGAAGTGCGATATTTAATAGTATTAAGTCACATAAAAATGTGAATGGTTGAAGTAATTTTGAGTAGCGCATTTGCGATCAGGGTTAAGTTATGCAAATATAATAATTTTACTAAAACGAATTGTTTTTTAAAATAAAATCAATGTTTGTTAAACTTAATTACGGGGACTACATCTGAAACGCTACAGTTGTAAACTAATTATTTTATATTTTATTTTGTATTTTTTGATTAATGTAGCTAATTAGCTCATTTTTAAATCTATTTGTTGAAAAAGAAGATGCGTGTCGGGTGATTTCTTTATAATTAAATAATGATATGTTAACCTCGAAAGTTTCGACGGCTTCTTTAATAGCTTCTGCAGACTGCTCATAAAAGAATATTCCTGTTTTGTTTTCGACAACGCTTTCCAACGCGCCGCCTTTACCAAAGGCAATCACCGGGGTGCCACAAGCCTGGGCTTCAACAGGTAAAATACCAAAATCTTCTTCGGCGGCAAATACAAAGGCTTTAGCTTCGGCGAGATATTTTTTAAGCACATCAAAGGATTGATAACCAAGTAATATTGTATTTGGGGCTGCTAATTTGCTCACCTTTTTGAAATCTGGCCCCTCACCAATCACATATAATTTTTTGTCAGGCATTTGAGCAAATGCCTGTACAATCAGATCAATTTTTTTGTAAGGAACAAATCTCGAACAGGTAACATAGTAATCTTTTTTCTCATAAACAGGTAAAAAGTCTTCAGTAGCTACATTTGGATATATAACCCTGCTTTGCCGCCCGTAAACCTTTTTAATTCGCTTTGCTATATAATTTGAATTAGCAATGAAATGATCAACGCGGTTGGTGCTTATGATATCCCATATCCTGATGCGGTGCAGTAGATATTTTGCTATGAATCCTTTCAAACCTTTATCCAACCCCGATTCTTTCAAATACTGGTGGTGTAAGTCCCATGCATAACGTATCGGCGAATGGCAATAGCAAACATGGATTTGGTTGGAGTTGGTTAAAGCTCCTTTGACAACGGCGTGCGAAGATGATATGATCAAATCATAGTCCGACAGATCAAATTGTTCGATTGCCAAAGGAAACAAAGGTAAATATGCTCTGTATTTGGTTTTGGCGAATGGCAATTTCTGAATAAAGGAAGTTGTAACTTTATGGCCGGAAAGGCCAAGCTTCGCGATAGTTTCGTCGCGGGCTACCAATGTGAAAATATCTGCATCGGGATACAATGCAGCAATTTCTTTGAAAACATTTTCAGAGCCACCAATTACGGTAAGCCATTCGTGTACTAATGCAACTTTCATTAATTAGTCGTTACGTAAATTTAAAACTGGGAATTACAATAAATATATTTATAGACTAATCATGTCTTTTGCTGTGGGTTAAATAGAAGTGCTTATGCAATTCTGCGATATTGCTCCAGCTTAATTTTTTTATATAGCTTTTCGATAAGCTGATTTTTGATTGCCACTTTTGTAAAAGAACATTATTAGATGATTCATCCAGCACCTTTATAAGTTCATCAGGTGACGACGTGAAAACAACTAAATCCGAAATTTCGGCAGTTGTATGCGCCCCTTTTGTTGTGAAAACTAACATGTCATTTGCCAGAGCTGCCAATAATGATCCCCTGCGCTCAGATACACCATCCGGGAAAGGCATGTATGAAATTAAATGACTCGATAATATATTGCTAATGTCATGTTCCGGTAGATTGATTTGCCACTCCAAAGAATCTGCTGAAACGGTCGATAAAGAATGAAAATATGATTCAAACTTTGGAAGAACCTGGCCAACAATCAAAACTTTGTATTGCAACCTGTTTTTTTTAATAAGTTCAGCCAACTTTAAAACATCTTCGAGCCCTTTGTTTGGCCTAATTTGACCAAATGAAACTATGGTCGTTATGTCTTTGGGTTGCAAATAATCTTTGTTTGAATTTACAATGTTAGAGCCAATAGGAATGACATTGTCTCTTTCGAACTTACTCCACGGAAAAAGTTTCTTGAACTTAAGCTTTTCAAATTGGTTAGTAAAAATCACACTCGATCTTATTGAAAAAGGGAACAACGAAAGTTTTCTTAAGATATGCGCCTGTATTACTTCATGAATTGTTACAATAGTTTTAAACCGCAAACTTAGTAATTGAGGAACAAGGCTTGCTCCATAGCCAACAGAAGGATATTGAATATGTATAAAATCAGGATTGATATTAATAATCCGGTGAACAATTTTAAAATATTGAGTGACTGACCAGTCTAAATTAGCAAGCACCTCAACCTCAACGGATAGTTTTTTAAGGGCGAAAGCCAGTTTTTCCGTATAGTCACCAATACCACAGGATTCAGGAGGGAAAGTACCGCTAATTAATAATACTTTCATGATTTTACGTTGTAAGTGGTTATGATTGCCAGGCCGCTTATAAGCCAAAATGTACCAAAAATGAAAGTAAATGTGTTAATCATATTGCCAAAAACTATCGTGCAAAAAGAAATGGTTATAGCTGTGTTAATTGCCGCAGTTTGGTTATCTGAAGCCTTTATACGGGATTTGTTTACAAGTATCGTTATTAGAAACCCTGTAAAAAAGAAGAAGCCGACAATGCCGGTATTCGACAAAATTTTAACAAATAAATCAAAAGATGTTACCGACGCCCAGCCAGCACCTAAAATGGGGTGATTTAAAAATGTATTCCAGGCGTCTAATATAGAATTTAGTCTTTCGAGCCCGGAATAAGAATCACCTTTTTCAAAGAGCATTTTATCAATAATGTCCTTAAATAAGCTGTATACACCAAATATAGCAACAGGCGCCAAGACAATTGATGAAATAAATAACAAGGCTTTTCTTTTAATACTTAAATCTTTAAAATAGAAATATAACGATAAAAAGCTTAAAAAGGCGAGACATAAGATGCCACTGGAAGATGTAGTTCTTATAGTAAAAATATAAAGCAGAACTACAAAGCTTAAGTCTATCCATTTATTGAAAATGTAAGCTCTTTTTATGATCGAGAACAAATAAATAGGGATAATAACAACTACACTTTGTACCATAACCGATGGCTCAATACCAACAGAAGAAATTCTTTTTAACTCTGCTGTTGAGTCGGCAAAAAATTTATAGCCTGCAGCGTTGCCGTTATAACTATTATTAAATAAAAAAGCGGGGTAATCAATGTTAGCCGCATTACAGTATAACTCTAAAAATCCCCAAATAACGACAAAAAATATAGAAATTGAATATATTTTTAAAGTGCGTAAATAATTGATTTTTAATCTGTTATGGGTATATATACCGATCGTAAAAATCGCACCAAATAATAAATAAACGTACTGTGAAATATTTCTGGGTGAAAATGAAATTGCTTCATTTAGTCCTAAGCCACCGGTAACATTACCTTTTTCATCTCCGTCGATAATTATTGGTATTGCTAATGATACAAAAGCAACTAAAATAAAGCCTATAAGCATCATTATTGACCTTAATTCAATTTTATTAATGGAACTACTATTTTTAATACCCCTTACTTTGGAAAAAAACAAAGTTGCTAACCATAATGCTCCTAAAAACATAAATGGTTGAACAGCACTTCCTGTACCTTCTTCTCCAAAATTTAAAACAGCAGTTGCAGAAAAAGGAACAAAAAAGATTGTCAATTCATAAAGTAGTTCCTTGCGAAATACCAGTGCGTAACACGCAAGGAGAATTATAACAATACCGGTTCCCGTAACACTCATAACAATATAAACTTCATATACATATTTTTATAAAAACCAAGGCCTGTAATTGATATTATACGTTAATTCATTACTCCTTAAACCAATTACCTTAGCAGGTACGCCACCCACTATTTCTTTTTCATTTACATTTCTTGTAACTACGCTGTTACAAGCAACAACAGCGCCCCGACCAATTTTAACGCCGGGCAATATAGTAACCCTGGTGGCTATCCATACATGATCTTCGATGATTACAGCTGCGCCTCTCGTGCCATGATTGGCATCGTTAGGGTCATGTTCTGTTGTCCAGATATTTGTTTCCTGGCCTATGTCTACATTATCACCAATTATTAAATCACCGCCCCGGGCATCTAATATTACATTTTTATTGATAACGCAATTGCGTCCGATGCTAATTCTGCCATCTTTTCCCATTATATCTATTCCCATGGCAATAAAAGTATGATCCCCCAGGGTATTCAAAACCCGTTTTAAAAAAAAACGCCGAAACTTAAATGACGGGCAATTCATTAGCCAACTTTTAAAAATATACTTAAACAATCCTGATAACCATTCTTTAAGTTTCATAACCATTATTTTAAGATGACTTTTTATGATAAACCCTCAAGGTTTTTTTCGATGATTCCATCCAAGAAAAAGCCTTTAGCCTTTCAGTTCCCTTTTCAATTAAATTATTACGCAGATTATCGTCAGTTAGCAAGCTATCCATTTGATGTGCCAGTTGCTGTTCCGAGTTAAAAAGTAAACCCGCATCACCGACAACTTCGATTAAACTGGATGCGTTACGTGCAATAACAGGCTTTTTAAATTTCATTCCTTCAAGTACAGTAAATCCAAAACCTTCGTAGTGACTGGGGGATACAACTATATTGCAATTGGTGTATAAAGAAACAAGATCATCATTATCTACATATCCAAGAAGCCTAACTGAACCGGGCTTTAAACAAAGTGTTTCAATTAGCGCTTCTATTTCAAAAATATATTGACCGATATGCATACCAGCTATCACGAGCGTTATATCCGCTTCAAAACACTGTTCAGTAAAAATTTTAAATGCCCTAATTAAATCGTCAAATCCTTTACTTGGTAAAAGCTTACCAACTGAAAGTATATAGCCATTTTTTTTAAGCTTAAATTTATCAACTCCATCATTTTTAAAACTGTTGTTAATGTCAAACCTGTGATCCAACGCCTGGTGAATAAGGTTCAGCTTATTTTTAGGGATTTCAAGGTAGCTTAAAACATCTGATTGTGTTTGATGTGATATAACGATCACTTCATCTGCATTTTTGATCGCGTTATCGCCGAATACTTTGAATACCAAGTTTAGATACTTATTCATCATTTGAGGTACCGTTCTGTGATACAAATCATGCACCGTTATGACAATTTTTGTTTTGTTGCAGATGAATTTCACTAACGGGCCAAAAAAATAGGGATTATGGTAGATATCAAATTTTTTAAACCTTAAATAAAAGGGAATTAAAAAACTGGAATAAAACACCTGTAAAGGCAACGGGCTAAATACTCTTAATATCTTATAGTTGTTAAAGCTGTCCAGCTCCCTAAGCAAAAAACTGCTATTATACCGAGTATCTATCAGTATAGTATAGTCGTTTTCCTGATCGGTCAAAAGCAGGTGGTGTATCAAGTTAAAAAAATAAACATCTACTCCTGTATGTTTATTCCTTAAATAGGTACAATCAAAAAATATTTTCATCAAATAGGGTTGAGTCAAATAATACTGTTTCTTATCTTATTGATCTTTTGTTTTTTATTAAAAAAGTTTGGTTTTCAAACCTGTTGTATATCTCAAAAAAGCGCATCATTAAGTAGTATTTCTTTGTTCCAAACACCCGATTAAAAGTGCTTAACATGCTAAATATTTTGTTTAAAATCGGTGGATTCTCTCCATATGTCTTTTTTAACGATTTAAGTTGTTGTTCCCTATCATTAAGTTTGATATTGTTTCTTTCGAGTAAATCATAATAGCCGCCAGGTGCTGTCGAAAAATGATTATGAAATACATATCCTTCTTTGACAAGACCGCGATAAAGCCTTCTGTGCGGTTTTAAAATAGACACACCATTGTCAAACTGATTGTAATGGTATTTTAGTTTGCTTAGGCTATCTAAACCGTGAGTCTTTAAATTCTGTAAATAGTTTTCAAATATCTCTCTATACTCTGGTATAGTTGACAGTGTAAATTTATCCTGCCTCTTAGCTACACATTCTATATCGTTGGGGTCAAAACTCGAAAAATGAAAAATTGTTAATGGGTACTTTTCGTCGTCTATGAAAAAGCTATCGCCTTTTTTAAATAGTTTTCTTTCATGGTAATTCCAAAAAGCAATATTAACGGCAGGATTATGAATAATTAAAACCCGATCACCGTATAATGAGGGCAAAAAATCCATCCATTTTTGGTCAACATGTAATGCGTCTTCTTTATCGGCAAAGCATTGGTTTGTGAGTTTTGTTTTCCACCATTTAGTTATATGGCGACCAATTTCAGAGTTATTTATACCGAAGAACCCAAGATTGTAAATACCAACCCATAAAAGAGATTCCTCAGCAGTAGCACCTTCAAAAGAAATATAGGGCTTTACTATATGAGGCGTAAGTAGGGCATCGTAATTATTCAAATACTCAAAAAGAAACTCAAGACTGTTATATACAACCATATCGGGATCGAGATATAATACCTGGTCGTATTCGTCTAACAGTTTTTCAAGATAAAATGGCTTTACAGCAGTACTGAATTCTATTACGTCATATTTAAACGCCATATCGTAATAGTTATCTATTCCAATATTTTTTGCCTCAATAACATTAAAGTCATCGCACATTAAATCATGTCCGTCAAGTTCATCCGATAAAACAATATCAAAATTGCAATCAGGACAAAACTTTTTTACCGAATAGCCCAAAACTTTAGCCTGTGCCAAATAATTTTTGGCGCAAATAGTAAAAATCGCTTTCTTTTTCATCATTATCATTTATACATTTAGCTAACGTTGTAATATCCCAACTTGCCTTGTAGACCGTGTACTAAGCCAATAAATATCGCTTTTACCTTTTTTAACTTGTTATTTTCTGCAAGTAAAACTTTTATTATTCTACTTATAATGTGGGTTCTAAGCAGAACGGTTTTATAAGTTTTTGGAAAAATGTCAGGATATCGCTTCCACATTGTTATATGGTTTCGAACTATGAAATAAGTCCTGAAAGCTGAGTAATTGTCCGTTTTAAATCCCCATTTGCTTTTTGTAACATACCCAACTTTATGTTGTAAAATTATATTGGTAAATACCACAGTTTGGTAGTTATTATTTTTTTTTACGCGATAACAAAATTCATAATCAACTGCATCTATAAAAAGCTCATCCATAAATAGTCCACATTCTTCAAATATGTGCAAGGGAAAGATAGAACCAGAGGTAATAGTATCTGCGACTTGTATCATCTCATTATTTGGTTCAAATAGATAAGACTGATTACATACAGGGTTTATACCGAAAATCCCAATCTTTTTATCAGATTGGCCCTCAACCAAAGATTTATACCTGGCCAGAACACCTGGTTCAAAATAACTATCTTGATCTAATGTTAGTATGTGTGTATATCCATTTTTTACTGACCATTTTACTCCCATGTTCAGTGCTGTTGCTATACCCACATTTTTACCTGTACCTAAAAAAACCAATTGTTCTTTGTACAATTGAAGTTCACTTAAATCTTTTAATGAACTATTGGGAGTATTTTCCCATATAATTAATTTTTCAACATCATTGATACACGATTGAATATCTTTAACCAGTTCTTGTATCTCGGGATGATAAGTGACTATAATTGCTGATAATTTCATTTTGTGTTTTTATGCGTTTCCAATCGTAATACCTTATACAGGTCTAAGAACTTAATATCCAATTCTTTAATAACAACCAACGGCCATTTCCAGCCCTGGTAACATAGGTCAATAATTCCGGGGGCAAGTGCCAGGCCAATGAGTCCGAGATTGGTAAATCTTAAAACGATATATAAAAGTGCAACAGTCGCAACTCCTGATATTATAGAGGGCTTAACAAATGGGATATGATTTCTGGTCGAAATAATTGCTCCTGAAATGCCAGAATTTAATCCGATGAAAGATGATATAGCTACAAATATGATAATTTGCTGATTTAAATTAGTGTTACTTTTTATAAGATGCAATAATGGTTCGCTCAACAAAACAATAGATACTGAACCGGTTATAAAAATAGCGTTGGCAACAATAAAGCCTTTGACACATATGGCTTTGATACGCTCTTTGTTACCTTCTATTCTCAAATTGGCAATTTGTGGTAAAAAGGTAGATAATGAAATATTTGCTAAAGCAACCGTAATATCCATCATCTGTTTTGTTATGCCAAAAGAAGCTATTGCTGTTAACGATAAGAATAATGAACCGATGAAAATAGATGATTTTTGGATCATAAATCCCCCCAGCGATGTAATTCCATATTTCATGGCATTAGGGTAAATTGCCTTAATCACTTCTTTTTTATCTTGTGCTTCACAATTTTTTAGTTTCAAAACCATGTCGGCATTGAAAAATGTTCGCTGAGAAATTGATCTTATTATTATTATTGATAAAAGCTGAGCTAATACTAACGCTATCAACCCAAAGCCTAAATAGATAGCAATAGTTGAAACCACTAAATAAACGATGTGGCCAAGTATGGTAATTTGCTTTGAGATTTTGATTAAACCTTTGCCCTCTAACAAAGCGTCATAATATAACGTATATAAATTATAAGTATTTATCGCTATAAAAAGCCCCCATGCGATGAACACATTGGGTTTATTACCATGATAGTTTTGCAAAAGAGAGTATATATATATTGAGCCAACAGTAGCAAGCAACACAAAAAGGGTTAATGATACGCGTGAATAGAACCAGCGCATAGCATTTAATAAACCTTTAAATAAGCTATAATTGACGCCATTGGTTTCGGCTGGCGATATATCATGGCCATAAGTTAATAAAGTATTTACGCCGCTAAATACATAAGTTACATTTCGGCTAAATGATGAGTTGAATCCAAAATCAATTAAAAAAACTAATGCAGCTATTGATGAAAACACAGACCATATACCAACATCTTCACTTGGTAACTTGTGTAAAATTATTGGTAATAACAATACTGAGGATGATATTTTGAAAAATGTAGCTGCATAATTCCATAAAACATCCGTTTTGGTAATATTCATTAATAGTTCGTTTATTGCTTTTTCAGCATTAAGGGGTAATAGGCGGTTTTAAAATAACAAAGGCTTTTAAGAATAGATTTTATGTATCCCGTTAAGCGATTAACCTCTTTAATATTAATATAATTAATGTACAAAATCCAAAGGTAAAAAAACCGACAACTACGGCTACTTTTTTGCTTACTCTATCATCTGATAGTGGGAGAATTGGTTTGTCAATTATTTGTATTAAAGGCATTTCCTGCCTTAATCCTATTTTGGCAATTTCCAAGTTTTTTACAATCTCGCCATACATAGCTCTACTCGCTTCTACATCAATTTGTTTCCTTTGTGACGATACTTTAAGTGTTGATAAAAAAGGATTAGCGTTCGGAGCTGCATCAATTGACGATGCCACGCCTGATAGTGCATAGTTTAAAATAGTCTTTATACTATCGGCCTGTTTTTGCAGGATATTTATATTTTGATATGATATTTTTGTTTTTGTTTGAATATAAAAACTGTTTACCATTTCAACCAGTTCGTTTGTGAACAGTTTCGCAAATAATTCATCGTCAGATTTGCATTGAACACTTATTATATTTAACTTTTTATCTGGTTTTCCTACTTTTAATGCCTTTTTATTTAAGAGCGCAACAATATTTGTAATTAAGCTATCCTGCTTTCTGTTAAACTTCTCGGGATCGCCGGTGAATTTTATATTTGTTATGTGATCTTTTTCTTTCCACTTCGTTCTTAAATCATTATGCTCTATGTATCGTTCAAGCAATGATTGCTTTTGAGCGCCAAAATTGACCTCGGTTAACAAGGTTTTAGCTAACATGTTTCTTGATCTATACAATTCAATAATGTTATCTCCTTCAAAGATCCCATTACTTCCCCCACCAAGATTTATGCCAGCCAGACTTGCAAGGCCGGCGTATTGACTAAGTGCGGAACCGCTGCCTGATTCCTGCAGTACAAAAGTACACTCAGCTGTATAATTAATCTTCTTGTAGAATGAGTATCCGAATCCTAAAATAGCCCCTGTTAACGAACAAATAAAAATGGTAAGCCATTTACTTTTAATGTAAGCAATTGATGACTTTATTTTAGTTAATAGTTCATTGACAGATATTTCGTTGGCCGAATTATAGGTTGATTGCTCCTGATTTGTTGTGCTCATGGGTTAGGCCTGATAATTACTGGTTTTTATCTTATTTATTCAAACTTAAAATCCCTAAAATAATTGCCCCCAATGAAGCCAGCCCTGTAGTAAATCCTAAGATAGTTTGCGCGGTATTACCCTTGCTTTCCGATTTTTTAGGAACATATATCTCACTGCCTGGTTTTACTGAAGGATGGTTATTAAAGAACAGGAACTTGCGTGTGCCTTTAACAGTTCCGTTTGGATAAACCACATATGCACCGCGTCTCAGAGCATCCGGCCCGTAACCACCGGCATTTGAAACAAAATCATTAAATGATTTTGACTTGTCAAATACAACTGCACTAGGGTAAAGTACCTGTCCGTTAACACGTACAACTTGTTGTTGCTTAGGCACCCTGATAACGTCCCCGTTTTCTAATAGCAGATCTGTCTTCGAGCCTGGTGACTTTAGGATCTTATCCAGTTCAATACCCACATAATTGTTTCTTAGCTGGGTGGTATCTGTTGTTGTATTTGTTGAGTCCTTATATGATTTTTTTAGCCTGTTGATCCGGCCATAGCGTTCAGCGTTGACTGAGGCGGTATCAGTTTTATTTTTATCAATACCAAGTATCGCAAAATTATCACGTTTTAACGAACCACCTGCCGCATCGGCTGAAGCGGTAAGTCCACCCGCTCTTGTAATCAGGTCCGATATTTTTTCGTTCTTATTTTTAATTGTATAGGATCCGGGATACAACACTTCACCCTCCACTTTTACAGTTTTTTGTTTTTCATATCCGGGGAGGCTATAAACAGAAACAATGTCAAAAGGCGTGAGCACAAAGTTAGCATCGGCAGGCTTCAGGTTGCCATCAATGTTAACACTAAAAACTTGCGATACCGAACTGTTTTTAGATGATGGGTCTGCATCTGTCACCCTTCTTGCTACTTCAATGCGGTTTGTACTGGCACCTTCAGCAAAGCCACCCGCTTTTAAAATCAGGTCTTCTACCTTCATGTTTTCTGAAAATGCAAACTTTCCCGGTTTTCTGACATTACCGTTAATGGTAACAGTATACTTATCCCTTAAATCAAATATAGATGAGATGTTAACGATATCTTCACGCTGCAACGGTATGTTCTGGGTCTTATTAATAACATCTTTAACGTTAAATCCTATTATTTCGGTGCTGTTGTCAGGTTTTAAGCGGGTAATGGTACCGCGCTCCGTAAAGGCATCTTCTTTTAGTCCTGCTGCTTTGTCAATTAATTGCAGTAATGTTAACCCGTTTTGAAGTTCATAATCGCCAGGTCTAAAAACGGCTCCTTTTATTACAACCCGGTTTTCAAACCTATAAATGATAGGTTCAATGGTATATTTATCCCCTCTTAAGGGAATGTAGTTTTTATAGTCGGCTTCCAGCACATCGGTTATTTTGCGCTGTTGATCACTTACCTGCGATACTTTGATCCTTGCGGTATATGCGCTGTCGGTAAAGCCGCCGGCATAGGTTATAATATTATCCAGGCTTTCCCCTGGTAAAACTTCAAATAGTGCCGGTATTTTAATCTCGCCAACAAGTTGTACCCTGGTGCGGTACGTTGGTACGCGCACAATGTCCTGATCCTGAAGGGTGATGTTATTTTTTTGATCGCCTTTTAGTAAGAAGTCATAAACATCCAGGTGCCTGATAATGCGATTGTTTCTGATAATCTCAATCTGCCTTAAACTTCCGTTATCGTTAGGGCCACCCGCAGTATATAACGCGTTAAATACAGTAGCAAGCGATGGTAGGGTATAGGTGCCCGGTTTAGCCACCTGGCCTATAATAATTACCTGGATACTGCGGATGTTGCCGAGCGTAACCTGCACGCTTGTGCCACGGCCAATAGCGTAATTGTTTGCGGCAAGCTTGCTTTTTATTAATACTGTAGCTTGTTCAATAGTTTTACTGCCTACGTTTAAAATACCAACGCCCGGAATGTTTATATTTCCTTCGGGTGATACATCCAGTTTCCAGTTTACTAACGAGCTGCCATATACACTAATATTCAGCTGGTCATTAGGACCAACAATATAATTCAGCGGGGTTGCAAGTTTAAGGTTGGGTTCAAATGAGCTGTTTTTGTTTTTAAAAATGTCTGCACCAAAAATTTTAGGTTTTAGGCTTTCAAAAAGGTCTTTGTTGGTGTAAACGGTGTCCGTTGTATCTCGTTTATAGTTTAACTGCCTTCCCTGTTGTGTTTGTGTTGAATCAGGTTGAGTATTGGATGATCCGTTGTTTTTGGTCCTTAGCTTTTTTATGCGAAGCTCTAATTTTTGAACTTGTGCAGCCGACATGCCGCGGCTTTGAGCCTGTTGCAGTACATCCGTATCGGTTAAGTTTGCCTTTTCAGCTTGTTGCAGCAGTTGTATCACCTGCTGATCCGAAAGATCGTCAACATTAATTGAAGAAATGTTTTGTAAGTTGGTTTGGGCGGTGATATTAGTAACTGCTCCAAAGCTTAGCACGGCAATTAAAAATATAAAAAAGCGAAGTCTGTTCATATGTAAAAGTTATCAGAGCATAAAAATAACACTCTAATAAATGATATTATTTTCTGCAAAAGTAAACCAATTTCCCGTTGCCGGGGATAAAGTATTTTTTTTTAATTTGTAGTATAACTGTTGTAATGACCGATAAACTGAAAAAAGCTGTCTGAAATTGTTCGTTAATTAAAAAAATAAGTAAAGTTAACCCTGGCATGCAAATTAAAACTCGAGCCATTTCTGTATTCATAATTCAGTGTGTAAACAGGTGTAACCTCGGCCGAGATCAAATAGTTTTCAAATTTATGATTAGCATAAAATGTACCTGCAATATCCACCCAATGTAAATTACCTATCCGGGCTTCAGTAAAAGCCTGGTAATACAAATCATTGTTATGCAATAGCCTTTCCAATGTAAGGCCGTATGAATTGTAGTTTTTAAGGTAGCTAATGTCAAAGATAAAGCTATTGCTTCCGGGGCCAATACCTGCACCCACGTACCTGCCATCATTAGTATATCCGTCTCTCGGGCTTTCCGAATGGACATACCATATAGGTTCATCACGAAGTAAATAAGTTGGCGATCGTTGTAACTGCGTTATTTCGGATTTGATCTGTATAAACCCTCCCCGGCTAAGTTCAAATAATTTGCGCCCGCCAAGAGTATATGCCGCTGAATGCTCAGGTTCTTCTAACAGATCAGAAAGGCTTCCTGTGCGGTCGTTACGCGCCCATTCAAAGTAAAGTTCGGCTTTATATAAGGGCAAAAGCTGCCGGATATTAAGTGAGTACGCAAAGTCTTGTTGATCTCCATTTTGCCCGTTATTAATATTATTGGCCTTATTTGAAGATCCGGTAATAACCGGGATTATTTTGCGGATGATATTTTTGTTATGATAAATTGAGTCTTTGTCAAGATAATCATAAGCAGAAAGGCCAAGATATAACCCTTTTAACCATTTGGGTTGCCAATTAATGCTATAAGCCGAAATATATCTCGAAACTTTAGGTTTCGGGATATATAGATTACTTCCGTATATAAGTTTGCTTACATCGTCTGGAGCAAAACCAGATTGTTTCAGGTTACCGCCTATAATTTGCCATTCAAACGAACCAATTATTGTATTAACAGGCTTGGTTGAATTGAATGTCCAGTGAAAGAAGCCCGGCGCCGAATTGCTCATCATGATAGAATTTCTTATTCCGGGCCCCCACCATAGGTTTTCGGTAGATACACCTGCTTCTATGCTTTTATATGCCAAAGTGATTTTTGATTGCCCCGGATAAACATGTTTCAATGATGATGTGCCAAATCGTTCGGGTGCGTCTATTCCGTTGATTTGGGTAAAGTAGGCACTCATTAAAGCCTGCGAGTTATTTTGGGCCTGAACATCGGCAAAAGTCGAAAAGCTTTTGTTTTGCGCATAAACCAACTCTGGTTTTATTTGTATGTTAAGGATTCCGGTTTTTAATAAAAAACCACCGCTAAGCATACTTTGATAACCGGCGTTAGGGTATAATGAAGAATTATTGTAACCATAAGGGCGCTTTACATTGTACTCGTTTAACCAGTTAACCGGAAGAACACGCAAGCCCGAAGGCATCCCCATGAAATTAAATTTAACGTATTCGCGGCTTGCAATTAGCGGTTCAAGGGCAGAATCAGCCACAACAGAAGTTAAAGGCCGGATAACAAACGATGATTTATTATCGCTATTTCCTGCTACCTGCTCGCGGCGCAATAATTCTTCAGTATAACTCCCAACAGGCACTGTTTGACTGTAGCTTTTTAACGAAGCAATTAGGCTTAGCAAAACAAAGATATATACGGATCGGATAGTTATATTAATGCTCATCAAAAAGAAAGGTTTAGGAAATTAATAATTAACCCAACGGTAATATTAAAATATCATTTTTTTAATATTAATTAAAGGCTTAGGTCCTTGTGTACTAATCTTAGATCAATATTTTGAATTGACTGATATTTATAACAACAATTATCGGGTTTTTTTTAAAATTCCAAAACGTTTTTTAAAGTTTAATAAAAAAACTACAATTTAATTACCATACGTTAGTACGAAGTAAAACATTACAACGGTATTTTAATTTTTGTATCCTGGCGCGCGGGATAGTCGGTTTGGCCAAAGACTATGTAACGGTAATGCCATGCCTGAAGTTTGGTGGGCCGTTAGTTCACAATCGTGGTGCCCGCAAATTTCACGGATGCGAAAACATCTTTGGCATTTTAGCAGTAGATCGAGTAGGCGTTAAAAAAGGAAAATGAGAACAACAAGACCGCCTGACATAAACCCGGCTTTCAATCCCCCCGTATTTTCCATAAATTGCCAGCATGAAAAAAAAGGGTATTTCCGGATCTGATCTGTCATCTCCCTTGCTGGCTACACTTGAACAGGAAAGGCAGATATTGTTAGACCTGGGAAATGACATAACCCGGGTTCGGGATAAGAACGACCTTATCACGCTTTTTAAAAAAAGGATTAAAAGCTTATTTTATTTCACGCATACAATTGTTACCCTGATTGATTATAAGGACGAAACCTATGTTCCTTTCCTGTTGGACAATGAGGGCTCCCCAATCCGGTCGCATCTAAGATACGACGAAATGGTGAAATCACATTTTTCGTTAAATGAACCCTTTATTCAGTTGGTATTGCAGTCAGAAGAACCTATATCTTTTTTGCTAAAAGATATAATGGACAAGCCGCAAAGCCCGGCTTTTCTTCGTGTTAATTACGAAAAAGGTGTAAAGGAAATCCTGATGACCCGGCTGATGAAAGAGGGAAAGCCAATGGGGTTTATTCATATTTATTCGGATAAACAGGGCAGCTTTAGCAGTGAATTTCGAAATATAATAAAAGGCATTGCGCCACAATTGTCGAGTGCTGTATCCAACATTATCAAAAATGAGGATCTGCTTAATAACGAAAATGAAAAATCATTTCTCCTGGAGTTTAGCAGTGATATTGTAACGGTAAGAACAAAAGATGAACTTATCCGTGCAGTTCGCGCCGGTTTAAGCAAGTTAAACCCACCGGGCGGTTTTGTTATTCGCCGCATCAATGAAGACAAAACAACCATGAGCCCCTACGTGTATGATCTTAGCAAGGCACAAGATCCAAAAGTTGTAATTGCGCTGGAGAATGCCCGGTACCCCATCAATGACGGACTTCAAAACCGCGTGTTGAATAGCTCCATCCCTTTATTGTTTAATGTTGACAGGGAAATACAACGGGGTATCACCTCCACCTATCTGCAATATTGGAAGAAGATGGGATTTAAAGATATTGTGGGTATCCGGCTGCGCAATGCAGAAACAAACCACGGAATTTTGTTTTTAGACATAGGAGAGATCAACGTTCAACTGCTGCAGGGTATCTGTGCGCAAATATCCATAGCCCTGGCCAATATTTTCGCCCACGAGAAAATCAATAAAAAACAGGAAGAGCAAGCTTTTTTGTTGGATTTCAGTAACGATATTTCACGGTCAAGAACTAAGCTCGATTTGCAGAATGCGATTTTCAGGGTATTGGATAAAACAATGCATACCAAGCTCGCAATGCTACGCGTGATAGATGACGATGGTGTCCACTTATCCTCATTTATGTATGACGAAACATTGTTTAATAAGGCCAAAACAACTTATGATAAAAAGCAGAGCGACCGGATTACCGTTGATGAAACCTATACGGCACAGGTGCTTGCCAGTAGGGATGGATTGGTGTTTAATGTGGAAGAGGAATTAAAAACCGGTAATTCTTACGCAAAGCTATGGAAAACAACAGGGCTGAAAAATATGTATGCCCTGCCGCTACGGGTAGGGGAAAAAAACATCGGCACCATTTGGCTGCTCGCAAACCGGTTGAGCCCGTTACTGCTAAAAGGGATATGTGCTCAAATATCTATAGCGGTTGATAATATTAGAGCTAACGAGAAATTGCTTGACTATAAAAAACAGCTGGAGGTTGAAAACGATTATCTGAAAGAACAGATAAAAACCATTTATAATTTCTCGGAAATAATAGGGAAGGGCGAGCAGATGCAAAAAGTATATCGCCTGATGTCATTGGTAGCCGATTCCAATACTACCGTGCTGATCTCCGGCGAAACGGGCACGGGAAAGGAACTAATTGCGAGAGGTATTCATAATGCTTCGCCCCGCAGAGATAAATTAATGGTAAAAGTTAATTGCGCTGCATTGCCGGCAAATCTTATCGAAAGCGAATTGTTTGGTCATGAAAAAGGTGCATTTACGGGGGCTATCGACCGGCGTATAGGTAAATTTGAGCTGGCTAACAACAGTACGCTCTTTCTTGATGAAGTGGGCGAACTGCCACTTGAAGCGCAGGCTAAGTTGTTACGTGTGATACAAGAGCGAGAACTGGAGCGAATTGGCGGTAAACAGACTATAAAGATTGATGTAAGGCTGATTGTAGCCACCAATCGCAACCTGGAAGAAGAAGTAAATGCGGGCCGCTTTCGTGCAGACCTGTTTTTTCGCCTGAATGTATTTCCCATCAACCTGCCTCCGTTACGTGAGCGGCCGGAAGATATTGAGCCGCTTACCCATTTCTTTGTACAGAAATACAGCAGGAACACCGGCCGCAAAATCAGGAAGGTTGCGACAAAAGTAATACAGCAATTACGCGCCTACGCATGGCCTGGTAATGTACGGGAGTTAGAACACTTACTGGAACGCAGCATCATATTGACAATCGGTGATATCTTGCAAGATGTATATATACCCGAAAAAACGAACCAGGGACAACAGGACCAGGCATATCTTTTTAACCGGTCGCTGGAAGAAGTTGAACGCAGTTATATTATTGAAGCATTGAAACGGTGCGACGGTAAAATTTCAGGTGTGGGTGGCGCTGCTGATATTTTGAAAATCCCCGGCAATACCCTGCACTCCAAAATAAAAAAATTAGGCATTGCAAAAAGGGATTATTTTGTCTGATAATATCTCCACGTATTTTCTCATTGTTCCTCTTATATAGTGAGATACATAGTGCTTTCACTTTATATAGTGAAAAGTTTTATTGCTGTAATTATGTATCTTGTTGATTGTTAGTGATTTGCAATGTTTGGCATCGGCTTTGCCTTTTTAGAAACAAATCATTAAAAAAATCAACATTATGAAAATCGTAGTTATTGGAGGCACTGGCCTCATCGGATCTAAAGTAGTTGCAAAACTTCGTCAGCATGGACATCAGGTCATCGCCGCTTCGCCCGATACTGGGATCAACACCATTACCGGAGCAGGACTTGCAGAAGCCATGAGCAATACGGATATTGTTATCGACCTGGCAAACTCTCCGTCTTTTGAAGACCAGGCAGTCCTTGAATTCTTTCAGACAGCCGGCCGCAATTTATTGGCAGCAGAAATTAACGCAGGAGTAAAACATCACGTAGCACTTTCCATTGTTGGAACCGACCTTATGCAGAACATCGGTTATATGCGGGCTAAAAAAGTTCAGGAAGATCTGATCAAAAAATCGGGAGTGCCATATACCATTGTAAGGAGCACCCAATTTTTTGAGTTTCTGAAAGGTATTGCTGATCAGGCTACCGTAGGCAATGAAGTGCACCTCTCAGATGTTCGGTTCCAGCCTATTGCCGCAGAAGACGTAGCTACTTTTGTGGCCAGGTACGCCCTGATGGCCCCTGTTAATGGCACAACTGAAATAGCCGGGCCGGAACGCTTTGCTTTATATGAAGTAGTGGCCCGTTATCTGCGGCATGCAAATGATCAGCGCAAGGTGTTATCAGACGGCAAGCCCTCTTACTACGGTGGAGAAATCAGCCATAAAGCACTGGTGCCGGCTGGCCAGGCAGAACTGGGTACCATTAACTTTGAGCAATGGTGGAGCAGCCAATTACAAAAGGCCTGATAGTAGTATCTGTACCCTGTTGAAACGAAGATGACGGGTGGCAGTTTGCCGAGGCTGTTGTAACGGGAATGCACTTTCCACCAGTTCGTGCACCAGGATATCCCTACGCCGGCGTATTTATCCTTACGCAAACCGGTCAGCAACACGGCAAGTCAGCAGGCAGCAGATTGTGCTTTTACCTATTTTTTTAACAACAATCATCCAGCCGGTCTGGTTAACCAGACCGGCTGGTGTTAAAAGAAAAACAAACTAACACGTAAGATTATGAATCCCACTTTTTTATATCCAGCTGATGAAGATCTGAAAGATCAATCAGATAAGCCCGACTTAACCATTGACGGAGCTCCGCTTAGCGAAGGCGGTGAGTTTTTGGATGATGCGCTTCGTATGAAAGATTTGCCGTTAATGTTTAGCGAAGATAAAATTGATACCTGGCGCAACCATAATTTATTGTAGTACTCCCCAAGGCAGAGCAGTAAATGAAACTATTTTGCCTTTTACGCCTGAATAATATCACCTTGTAATGTAATCTAAGTTGAATTGAAAAATTAAAAAATTAAGCCATGCAAGTATTTGATATCGAAATCAAAAATGTGCTTCCCATATTAACGGACCTGGTTGAAACCATCAGGAGCTTTAATGCCCCTCAAAATATTTACCTGAGCCGTACATATGATAACAGCACACCTGAGTCGGGAATCCTTAAAAAGGGATTTGGAATTAAAGAGCGTAAATTGCCTGATTTTTTTACCCATTTGGGCATCCGTAGCTTAACTTTGAGCTCGCCATATGTCGAAGATGTACTTTCCAGGTGCCTCTCTGATGTTGAAGAGGCAGGTAATAAAAGCGATAAATGGTCTGAAATTAAAAGCGAAAAACTGGTTGCTGATCTTTCAGAACTGTTCCGGGGATGTCGTACGATTGCTTTTGATGATTGGGCAAATATTGCCAATTCTTCTGACTTATGGCGCGGTTTACTTTCAGATGTTATCCGGCCTTTAACGGAAAAGAATTTAGATTTTATTTTTTATCTCGGAGATCCTGCTAAAAAGCTGTTTTTCCAGGTGGATGAGATCCTCGACATTATAAGTGCGTTTTCAAAACATGGCCGTGTTACCTTTTGCCTGGACGAAAGTGAAGCTGTTAAATTGTGGATGGTTCTAAATGGGGAGAGTCCAGGTTCGGGATTAAGGACTTTCACACCAGGAGATTTAAAAAGGAAATACTTTTCCATATTCAGGACAATGGCCGTGGACCGGTTGCTAATCTGGTCTGCAAATGACGCGATAGTATATTCCGAAGAGCAACAATTTGTGCTAACACGAAAGGTAGTAGACAAAAACCTTGAGGTTGCGGATAACGCCAGGGACAATTTCGTTGCCGGCTTTGCTATAGGTCTGATACTGCAGCTTGACATCAGGTATTGCATTGCCCTTGGATTAATTGTTTTTGCCTCACGCGGAGAAAATAATTCAAATCCTGATAAGGATGACATGATCGCTTACATTGAAAAGTGGGTCAGCGACCTTAATCAGGAAGATATCATAAGTTTATATCAATAGGATTTCCGTTGGGACCAAAGCTTATGCTGTTCTGCAACTTTGCTTAAAAAAGGCAGGTTTATTATTGTATTCTTTCCTTCTTTTAAGCAGATCAAACGAACAGGAATGAAATCACATATGAAATTTATAAAAAAAGTTCGGTAGTTTTTGGTGCTACCGAACTTTTTCTGGCGGAGAGTTAGGGATTCGATAACCAGTTTGATTTCCGCTATAACTCGCCTCTCTCCCTGTATTGATATCTCAATGCACAAGCCGACCCCGAGTTTTCTGGGATCGACGCTCACCTTCACCTGCATATCTGCCGCTCTGATTAGGGTTTTCTCTCCCGTTCCAATGATCTCGTATCCCGCGGCTATTCTGTTTATATTTATAATATGTACTAAAAATAGTAGTATATGTATTTGTTTGATAATTTGCAAAAAGCTGAGATCGAGGAAAGTAGATATGCTGTCCTCTCACGGGGCTCATGTTAATGAATGAATAAACAGCTTTGGATATCCGCCCGTCATGGGAGGGCTACCTGGATAATAGTTATTACACACGGATGGGTATCTAATCAATGATCGAGTACTATATCTTGTTCGGCCATGTGCAGGTCATCAACCCACTGCCGACATTGATTCCCTATAATTGTCGTTTTGTTTTTTATGAGGGGAATTTTATACCAGGGCCTATTTTCCGGAAAAGGCTGTTAAAAGGCAATACAAGCATGGACACGATCATAACTGGAGAGCGTGCGCAACTATAAACGGATCAAGTAAAACGGTTTTAGGTTACTTGATAGTGATTGTTATCTTGTTGGTTTAAAAATTGAGAGAAGATATGGATATTTATTATTGTTTTTTGATTGATAGTTTTTATGATAAAAAAATAATCTTTACTTTTATAACAACCAATTATTTAAACCAAATACCTTACACTGAATTGAAAATATCTAAAATTATCATTAGTTCTGGTTAAAGAACTGAAATTACAAATTTTTGGAATAAAGAAATGATCTGGTGAGTGTTTACCAGTTGATGATTTTGATGGTATACATCATGAGTTATCACGCAGGTATTGATTCATAGGTACTATTGCTCGCCCGTAAAAATACTTTGCAAAGAGAGGCTGTATGCACCTATTGCCTGCCAGTTGCTACGTGATAGCTAAGTTAGCTTAAACCTTAATTGAAATTTTATGAAAAATCAGCAACTAAGTTTGAAAAACATCGCCAATGTTCTGAGTAGATCAGAGATGAAAAAATTATGGCTGGTAGTAGAGGTGGTGGCTGTGTTACATATGTAGCATGTGGCATTGGAGGCATTGATACGGGCGGTCCACCGCCGGTCTGCTGTTATGCATGCGTTCTATTTGACGTAAGGTCAGAGCGGCAGCCGTCCGGACCTGCGTAGTACTATTTTCCGGGAACCTGAATTGCAAACGAATAGAGATGGCCAAGCAAGCTTTAGATATTTTAACGCTGACGGCGAAGGAAGATATAGAATTGCTATTGAGGGAATAGATGAAAATGGTAATCTTGGACATCAGGTCTTTCATTATATGGTTAGGTAGATTGAATTTATTAGTTATGTCAATTTCAGGACCTTAGTTTTTTTGAATTCGATTTTGAAAAAAGCACTTTGCAAAGTAGGATGCATTTCCTTATTCATAATGCCGGTTGTTCCGTGATAACTATTTGTTAATCATTTATCTAATTTATACTTTATGAAATCAGAGAAATTAAGTCTCAAAAACATCAAAAATGTTTTAAGCAGGTCAGAAATGAAAAAAGTAATGGCTGGAAGCGGCGGAAGTGATTGCTGTTATTGCTACAACGTTTGTACTAGTACAGGATGGCAAGTGGTCAGCAGCAATTGCGCGCAAGCCTGTAATGGTCCTTGTTCCAGCACGCTTTACACCGGCTGCCTTTGATCTATTGTAATTGGTCCTCCGCCCGGAACGGGCGGAGGACCGATCATTGCCAGGAACTGGTTAATAAATGTGACTATCAGCAACAAGGGCCTGGCCGTAACTTTTAACAGGAATTCAGGAAATAATGTCTGCTGGACAAACCATTAATTCTGCCTCCAGCTGATTGTCGTCGGTATTCAATCTCATAATCCGAGCATTATCCGGATATTGCTTTCTAAGGAAACCGGATCAATATAATAATCCCCTTCGAAGTAGTCTTCCTTTCCGGATGTTTGGCATATCTGATGATAATAGTTTATTTTGAGGCACTCTGCCATATACCAAAACAGAGGGCTAGGGTAGTCAAGTTCGTTTGTATTCTTCTGATGCAGCTCCAAAAGAGCGGCACCGCTTTCCATAAAGAGGAGATTTGTAAGTCCGGAACCATGTGTCCCGATTAAATACCTGACCTCTGAGAAAATGGCTACTTGTTCTAAAAACGAATGCTCTTCGGGGCAAAAGACTGCGAATCCATACTTTTTTACAACTTCCTGGACGGCTTCTTCGTTTATCACCTTCCGACGTCCGGCAAGTTCGCGGCTGACATAAAGTTTTGGTCTTTTTTGGGAAAATATCTTTTTTGAATTCCTCACATAGTTGCGAATAAAGCTGCTGACTTGTTTTAGTTCGGTGGCGCTGTAAGAATCACAAATGGGTTTGATCTGCGGAAGGCACAAACTTTCTACCCAAAGACTTTTGCCATCGGGAATGAAGTAAATGTTTTTTACTCCAAAGGGCTCAAGTGAACCCATAATAAAATCGGCATTTTTGTAGTGCTCAGGAAGAACCAATATCAACTCATCGAGTTTATCGCGAACGCTCCACAACCTGAAAATTGACTCACAAATCCAGTGGTAATAGTTAAACCAGGGATGGTGTATCACTAAATAAGTATGAGAGCCATCGAGCTCAATTAAATTCCCGGGATGGTCAAGTGCATTATAGTAATAATAGCTTACTTCACTCTGGTAGTCTTTTAGCTGGTTTGCGTAATCGTGATGGCTCTCTTTTATCAGTCCATTTTTGTTCATACAAAAACCAGTAAAGGATACGAAAATATTTTTGAGGCGTTTGACTTTCAACGGGGCCACCTCAAAAGTCAAACGAGAGGCATACAGATGCCTGTTTTCGTTTTTCAAATTTATGGGAAATGGTACTGTAACGGTTGAAGGCATAGGATTAGCGGTTTTCACTTAATAAAAAAATGAGTTTGTAGCTGCTATAACACATGGACGGTAGATTCATCTTCTAACAATTTTGAAAAATCGGTAACACTGATTACGTTCATGAGTTTTGTCCTGTTTCTTTCAAAAAACGCATAATCAACGTGGTCTTCCGCCGGAAATAATTCCTGCTGCCCCCGTCTGATAATACCAAGGCCACAGTCGCTGTCGACAACTACCATTTGAAGATCAGTTTTATGCATTCGATAATGGGCCCAGGATTTCCAGCAATCCCCCATCCATCTGGCGGATATCCTTGGTACCATTTGCATCTCTTCGGTTTCCGGAAGCATATCGTGACAAACAATACTTCCATTTTTAGCCAGGTGCATTATCGCGTTGTCAATATCTCTTGTAACCTGGTCCGCATGATGAAGGCCATCGATAAAAATAAGATCGAATTTCTTTTCAGCAGGTAAGTTCTCAAAAAAAGCATCTGACGTTAAGCCGATAATGTCTTCTCTTAATGGCTCCGGGTCAACGGCAGTTTTATTTGGACATTGAACCAAGTCGAAATTCTGAGTTGGATTTGAGGTGCCAATTTCGAGATAGGATGTATAGCTGAATTTCTGAATCAGCAAATTGATAAGCTGACTCCTTGTTATTCCGTTCAAAGAATTGAATTGTCTGGCAGCTGCACTAATGAGCTGACTTCTGAAGAATTTATAAAGCGTGCCCCTTGGGTAGACTCTCTGCTTTTGATTGGCGCATATAATATTGTTTATAAAATCACAAGCGATATTTAATTCATGGTCTGCCATAACGCTGCCATCGTATAATTTAAGATAAGCCTCCCATTCTCTTATAGTGTATTTTTCAAGTATCCGTCCGATTTGTTTTCGTTTCAAATCATTTAAGTCCCCGGAAGGAACGGACTCACCGAGTTTTTTCCTGCCTAAAACTGGCGATGCCGAATCTCCTTCCAATAAACTTATCGAAAAACATTGCGATGCTTCATCCATAAAATTATAAAATGATAAGTTCTTGAAGGTCGAATCGAACAGCAGGCCATATTTCATTAACAACGATCTTCTGAAAATCATGGTAGAAAATGAAAATGGATTGTGATGTAGAAGTACTACTTTAATGTATTTCTTGAAATTTGACTTCCATAAGAAATCAAACGACGCTTGGGCAATATTTGGGAAGATCAACTGCGTTCCGGAGGCGCCAACACGGGGGGCGCTTTCCATGTATTCAAATTGTCTTAAAAGCCTGTCCTTTGTGTAAGTCATATCAGGTTCGCTGAAACAAACATACTTGGATTTATTGTCAAGCAACCACTTGTTAATCAAATCGGATCTGTCACGAGTTTCCTCATTATAAATGATTTTTACCCGCTCATCATCGATGCTTTTCAATTTTTGAGGGGTATCGTCCGCTGATGCATTATCGATAATGAGCAATTCAAAGTCTTTAAAATGTTGATTTAAAATGCTGTCGATGCTTTGATTAATTGTTTGCTGATTATTAAAGCAAATCATTAAGCAAGAGATCTTAGTTTTCATGACAGATTGGATTAGGTTTATTGCATCCAAAGTAAGAATAATTTTTTCTTAAAACACTATATAAATATAAAGGTGACTGATATTGGTTTAGTATAAAGCAGCCTTTATCGCATTGATAATGAAGATAAATAAATAGCGACAAATTGTTTTATATGATATTTTTTCAATATGTTTATAACAATTAAACCAATTAATAGCCAGCCTTATCATGATGTTATTTAGACAGGGATAAGTTTATATTTTCAGGCATGACTCCATAGAGCACGCTATCTTAAAGGAACTTTAAGGTTTTCGCAACGATGGAAGCTATGGCCGAGATTTACCACCCTTAAAAATCCCCATTAGAGCTGTCAGCTAACGGACACCGAATGAAAAACGTAATTTTAATAACAGATGTAAACTTCTGGGAAAAGTGTTCTGGAAACCGGGCGCGGATCGAAGCGCTGATCAGTTATATTGCTAAACACGTGAAACTTACTGTCGTTAATACTGGACCCGCGCCTAAACATATGGAAACCTATCTTGCAGACCGCTATCAGGCAGAGTTCATTATTTTAGAGAGCGACAGGATTCTCAACTCAACCGCTTACATCCGGAGGCTCCGTTCTGTGATAAAGAACAGGAGCTTTGATTCGATAATTATAGAGTATGTACACAGCAGCTATTTTTTAAATTGTTTTCCAGAGAACGTCAGGATGATTCTGGATGCACATGACATTGTCAGTGAACGTGCACGACAGTTCGCCGCTTTTAATTATCAAGGCGTTTTATACGAAATGAATGAAGAAGATGAATACCGCCTGTTTCAGTGTTATGATCATGTAATGGTGCTTTCTTCCAATGATCAAACAATAGTTTCCGGTGTTTTAGGGCCCGAGCGTACAATTCTTAGTCCTCATCCGGTAGTCACCACTCCGAAAAAACTACGTAATGCTGTCAGCAATATAACCTTTATCGCGAGTTCATATCTGCCCAATGTTGATGGTATAAGCTTTTTTATTGAAAACTGCTGGCCCGCTATCCGTTCGAAATATGATGTTACGCTTAATGTCATTGGAACGGTGTGTGAAAAGTTCCAATCCGCTCCTGAGAAAAACATTATGATAAAGGGCTTTGCTGCAAACCTGGATGATGTTTATGCCGATGCCGACATCATTATCAATCCGGTACGGTTCGGAGCGGGACTTAAGATTAAAAACATAGAAGCGCTTGGTAATGGTCTGCCACTGGTAACAACTTCGCACGGTGCTTCCGGACTGGGTAAAATTCCTGCGGATATTATCAAAATAGCGGATCAACCGGAAGAATTTGTAAATGCAGTGGTACAATTGATCGATAATTATGAGTTACGGAAATCACAGGGTGCTGCCGCTTATCGGTTCATCAGGCAGAATTTTTCCGAAGAAGTCTGTTTTTCCGGCTTACTGCATATTATTGCCTGACATTGTACAAAAAAATAATATTTTATTCTTGTTTTTTTGATACTTAATATTTAGTTTTAAAAACCTTGTAACTAATTATAAACCTATTCATGCTTTATCTCACAAATCGTCCCAACGCAGTGTCGGTGATTTTTGAACTGTTTAACTATTTCAAAAAAAATATTGGCGAGTCATTGATTGCTGAAGAACTGGAGAAACACCCTGAATATGCCAGCTTACTCGCAGTCAGCGACGTATTGACTGTTCTGGGTGTCGAAAATGCCGCGGCCAACGTAAGTTTTGACGACCTGTCCGACTTGAGTTTGCCATTTATAGCGCATACCAATTACCCGGATAATCAATTTTTGCTGGTGACTGGGATGGAGTCAGGCAGGATAGCTTTATCAGGAGGAAAATGGAACAGACGCAAGGAAAGTCTGACAGAGTTTAAAAAACATTTTACAGGGGTTGTTTTAATAGTTGAAGAACCTGGTGATGTTCAATCTCAACCCCGAAAATCATTTCTTGACAAAGTCCTTTCGCCACAGGCTGGCGGGCTACTTTTATTAAGTATATTTTTAACCGGCGTAATATTTAAATCCGGTTTTTTTAGAGGCGACCTGACCTGGCAGACTTTGTTCCTGACACTGATTAAAATCGCCGGCCTGGCGGTTTCGGTATTACTGTTAATCCAAACCGTCGATAGCAATAATCCACTAATACAAAAAATATGTAAGAGCGGGGAAAAAGTAGATTGCGACGCTATATTATCTTCACCCGCGGCTAAAATCTCGGCGAATCTGTCATGGAGTGAAGTTGGCTTTTTCTATTATTCCGGGACGCTCCTGTTATTATTATTTGGAGGATTTACGGCCTTTATAAGAGAGGTTATCGTTTTGCTGAACATCGCGGGTTTACCTTACACTTTTTATTCTATTTATTATCAGGCTAAAATCAAAAAATGGTGTTTGCTGTGCTGCACTGTACAGTCCCTGTTATGGATAGAACTGATCCCCAATTTAACCCCTTTTCCCATACGATCATTTGCTTTACCCGGAACAAGCGAATTTGTCACTGCTTTTATTTGTTTAATACTGCCCGCAGCTTTATGGATGATGACCAAACCGTTGCTCATGAAGGCTCGGCAAGCATCAACTCTTAAAGACCAATTAAGGAGTTTTAAATATAACACCGATACTTTTAGTTCCATTCTGGGTGAACAACCTAAATATATCATGCCGAATCAGGAATGGTCGATTGTCCTCGGAAATGCTGAAGCAAGCAATACCATCACGATGGTTACTAATCCGTTTTGCGAGCCCTGTTCTGCGGCTCATGAGCTGTTACATGAACTGTTGGAACAACGCAAGGACTTACAGGCAAGAATCGTTTTTATATCGAAAGACATAAACCCTGCAACTCCCGTCGGAAGCCATCTGATGGCACTAAGTAAATTGGCCGACAAAACGATAGTCAAAAATGCATTGAAAGACTGGTACGCGCAAAAGCAAAAAAATTACGCAAGCTGGGCGAAGAACTACCCTGTCGAGTTAACAGGTGACGAACAAGGGGAAATCGAAAAGCACCGGGAATGGTGCGATATCGCCAAGGTAAAAGGTACACCTACAATGTTGTTGAACGGGACATATTTGCCGCAGCAGTACAAAGTATCAGACCTGAAATACATGCTTGAATTTTCCTGACATGAATTCGGAATGAGATCGTTTTACCCAAACATGAAATTTAAATCAATTTTAACCTATAAACTTAAATTTTAACAAAATGAAAAAAATGAACCTGAAAAACATTAAAAGTGTGCTTAGCCGGACAGAGATGAAAAAAATTATGGCAGGAAGCGGACAAGGAACTTGTTGCATCTGTTTCGATCTCTGCACAGGGGCGACCAAGCGAATTGAAACCACGTCTGACTGTGGAACTGTATGTAACGGAGGATGCGAACAATCTGGCGGAGGCTGCGGATATTAATGTAATTGATCCAGCTAATCGTTCATTCGACTAAAACCCAAAGAATTCGAAACCAGCGAATGGTTGAATTTCAGAGGAATAAAAAAATGCAATTAAAAGCATTTCAATGCTTTTAATTGCATTGCAATGATAAAGATCATGATTGAAAGCGGCCCCGTTCACATTTGTTCCCGTCGCTTCGATCTCTGCTCAGGTAGTGCAACGCAATTTACACTATAGGAGGTACAGAACTGCGTGTAACGGCTAATATAAAATCGCTGGATGCTAATTGATCACGTAAATGCTGATCGAATAATTCTTTCTATAATTATAGTAGCTGCCTGACTTCGGACGGCTATAAATTCGACCTTACGAGTTAAGTTATGATATCCAGCAAAATAAGTATCGGCCTTGTTGCTTGTTATATTGGTAAATTACCATGGTATTTTGTTTACTTTGTTCACTCTTGCTCGTATAATCCGGATATTGATTTTTTTATAATAACGGACGATGAAAGCTACGATAGCCCGGTGCCTTCAAACCTGAAGATCATTAGACAGGATATCAAAGAAATCAGGGCCATCGCGAGCAGTAAACTTCAATTGGAGGTTGCGCTTTTTAACGGTTATAAACTGTGTGATTTTAAACCTGCTTATGGTATCATATTCTCTGATTATCTTGAAGGATATGATTTTTGGGGACATACAGATATTGATATCATTTTTGGTCAAATCCGCGACTTCATCAGTGACGAACTATTGACTATGCACGACTTGATCAGTGTGAGACCCGATTGGTTGACCGGCTGCTTTTTACTTTATAAAAACGTACCCCATATAAACAGACTGTTTATGCAAAGCAAAGATTATATCCGGGTATTTACTAGTAAGGAGCATTTTTGTTTCGATGAAACCAACTTCGCCCATGACGCCTTTTCCGCGGGAAAGATGTTTTACGAAGTTAACACAGATGTTGAAAGCATGATGCATGTGGTGCAAAAGGCAGCCGTAAATCACCAGATAAAACCTTTTTTTGACCTGTTCATTATTGAAGGAACTCCCGGTAGGCTGCACTGGAGAAACGGAAAGCTCTACTATCGAAATAGATTTGAAATACTTTTGTATCACCTGATTTATTTTAAAAAGCAAAATCCGCCATCACGAGCCCCTCAATTTACCACAGTGGGCTTTAGCATAGGGCCATCGAAAATCCGTCATCACAAAACACCTCTTTTCTGCAATGAAGTTTAAATTCTACAAGCAACTTGACAGTATGGATTGCGGGCCTACGTGTTTGCGTATGGTGGCGAGCTATCATGGACGTAAATTTCAATTGCGCACACTGAGCAATATCTGTGGCTTCAATAAAGACGGCGTTTCGATGCTTGGCCTTAACGATGCTGCACAAAAAATCGGTTTTAAGACCCTTGGTGTTAAAATGACGGTACAGCAATTGAATTTTGCTGAAAAGCCGGTTATTCTTCATTGGCGGCAAAGTCATTTCGTCGTGCTTTATAGAATAAAAAATGACAAATATTATTTGGCAGATCCGGCATCTGGATTAATAACGCTTAACGAAAACGATTTTAAAAATAACTGGTTAAATGACGAAAAGGAAGAAGGAATAGCGTTGCTTCTTTTTCCAACCCCGGAATTTTATAAGCAGCAGGGCGAAAAAAAAGAAAGAGTGCAATGGCTGTTTATATTCAGATACCTGATCAAATATAAACAGCTATTGTTTCAATTAATTTTAGGTCTGTTAATTGGTAGTCTGCTGCAATTGATCGCACCTTTTCTTACACAGTCAATAATTGATATCGGTGTCAATACCCATAATATCAGCTATCTGAATACGATTTTACTGGCACAGGCCGCTTTGATCGTCGGTAGAGTTAGCCTCGAATTCATTCGCGCCTGGATAATCCTGCACATAAGTACAAGAATCAATATTGCAATCCTGACGGATTTTTTGATTAAACTGATGAAACTGCCGATGAGTTTCTTCGATACGAAAATGACCGGGGATATTATGCAAAGAATGAATGACCAAAAGCAAATCGAGACATTTTTAACCAGTTCGGCGCTGACGACCGTCTTTTCGGTATTTAATTTAATTATATTTTCGGTTGTATTGGCCTTTTATAATTTAAGCATATTCTATGTTTTTGCCGGTGGCAGTTTATTATACACATTTTGGGTGTCTTTATTTTTGAGGCAAAGACGGGTGCTTAACTACAAGAACTTTGAAATTGCCGCAAAAAATCAAAGCTGCATGGTTCAGATGATAACCGGTATGCAGGAAATCAAACTGAATAACTGTGAACAGGAAAAAAGGTGGGAATGGGAAGAAATCCAGGCCAAGCTTTTTAATTTTAGTGTAAAGAAAATTGCACTTAGCCAGTATCAGCAGGCAGGTACAACTTTTATCAATGAGGGGAAGAACCTCCTGATTACTTTTTTAAGTGCCACCGCCGTTATCAATGGCCAAATCTCCCTTGGAGCAATGCTTGCCGTACAATATATTGTTGGCCAACTGAGCAATCCTGTCGATCTCCTGCTGGCATTCGTTCAAAATTTTCAGGATGCCAGGATTAGTCTTGAACGATTGAATGAAATTAATGAAATGCAGGATGAAGAAACTGCAGAAAAACAATGGATATCTCATTTACCCACTGATAAAAGTCTCAGCATAAACAACGTGACATTCAGATATCCAGGTGCTGGCAATGAAGCCGTGTTGAAGAATATAGATCTGTATATACCTGAAGGAAAGACCACTGCCATTGTAGGAATGAGCGGAAGTGGTAAAACTACGATATTAAAGTTGCTAACGAGGTTTTATGAACCGGAAAGCGGCACGATAACCATTGGCGATGAAGTTATTAACCAGATAAAGTTTAAAACATGGCGGGAACAATGTGGAATGGTGATGCAGGATGGTTTTATTTTTTCTGATACCATAGAACGGAATATTGCGGTCGGAAGTGGCAAACCGGACCTGACCCGTCTTGTTCGGGCCATTCATGTGGCCAATCTTAAAGATTTTATAGAAGGGCTGCCCCTTGGTTTGAATACGAGGATAGGATCGGAAGCAAACGGAATAAGTCAGGGGCAACGCCAGCGTATTCTCATCGCCCGTGCTGTTTATAAAGATCCCCATTATATATTCTTTGACGAAGCTACGAATGCATTGGATGCCACTAATGAACATATCATCAATGAAAACCTTAAAGCCTTTTTCAAGGGACGGACGGTGCTTATTGTTGCTCACAGACTAAGTACGGTCAGCCATGCAGACAACATAATTGTATTGGAACGGGGAGTTATTACAGAACAGGGAACGCACAGGGAACTTACCGATTCTAAAGGTCGTTACTACAGCCTGGTCAAAAATCAATTAGAATTAGGAGCATAGGAATGCAAACAGATACAAATGACACACCTATACGGTCTGCCAGCCAAAGACATACAAAAAATATCGCAGATATTATTGAATCACAGCCACAGTGGCTAATTCAATGGGGAACTACGTTGTTATTTTTTATTGTAGCGATTGCCCTCTACGCTGCGTCTGCTATCCAATATCCTCAAGTCGTGACGGCAAAATTGAAGCTAATGAGTATCAAAGGCAATTGTCTCGAATTTCAAATACGATCCGGCGAAATTAAAAATTTCAATGTCGGTCAGGAGCTTGTCATCCTCAGCAGGAATCTTCAATCTGACGGCACAGCACGTTTACGGGCGCAGGTATCGTCCGTATCCGGTAATCCCGGCGATGCCATCCTTGTTCTGACAATTACGCTAAGGGGGGATGATCTTTTTCAAATATCGAAGCAATATCAGGAGGGGGCCGTGGTCAACATGGAAATTGTCATCAAGAAGGAATCATTTTTACGACGAATCTTCAATAGGCTCTCCTTTTAAATGTACAACATAGAAGTGCACAAGGTTATCTTATGAAACATAACGACCCGAAAATATCTTTCTGCACGGTTTGCATGAACCGTTTACATCATTTAAGTAAAACCCTGCCTCAAAATATCTCCGATAACCGAACATATCCGTGTGTCGAGTTTGTCATTGTCGATTATAATTCAAGTGACGGATTGTATGAATGGATATCCACCAATTTCCGGAAGGAACTCAGCACGGGTTTGGTCAGGTATTATCGTACCAATCAACCACATTATTTTAATCGTTCGCATTCCAGAAATATGGCTTTCAAAAAAGCGAGTGGTGATGTTCTATGTAATATCGATGCGGACAATTTCACCGGACCGTTTTTTGCACAGTACATCGGTGAGTATTTCAAGTCAAACCCTAATGCGTTTTTGACACCTGATTATAGTGTCAGAGACGTCATGGGGCGTCTGTGCGTAAAGGCAACTGACTTTGCTGAAGTACGTGGGTTCAATGAACATCTGGAAGGATACGGATATGATGATATGGATATTTATAAACGCCTTGAAGCGAAAGGTTTACTACATGGATTTATCGATAAGCATCCGGAGTTCTTAAATGCCATCAGCCATCCCAACATAGAACGGTATCAGAATGAATTTTTAGGTAAGCATATTGAAAAAATTTACATTGCTTATTTAAAGCCTTATTTATCAGAAGTTATATTCTTTTTTAATGACGGCCGCTATGAAAAAGGCCGGATATTAGACAGTGAATTAATTAAAGCCAGGAAACTATTCAGAGGCAGCGAAGATAACGAGATTTCACTTCTTAGTGGGTGGCAGTCAGGTTCCTGGCTTTTAAAGGAGGAAAACTATTTGTTATCCGGCAATACGCAAAAGTTAATGAAGATGGTTAAAGTTGCTGAAGGTGCCATAAATTACCGGGACAGAATATTTTTTGAAGTGTCAGATCGTAATGTATTTGATCAATTGATCATTAATAAATCAGAAATAGATAACCGGAGAAAATGTTTTTTTCATGAAAGCTATGTCAACAGAAGTTCGGTGAATACGGAAGGGTATGGACAGGGTGAATTATTGGAGCTTGTTCCTAAAATATAATGACTAACCGGGCACTCATTCGATTTTCCATCTACTATGCAGATCAAGCCTGGCAGGAACTGATCAGAAATGTTATCGCTCCTTTTTTGAAACAAAACCAGGTTTTTATCGCACATTTCTATATATTCCTGTCGAACTACCGTGGGGATCATATTAAGTTAATCCTGGAACCGGAGAAGGGGTACAAGACAGTTCTTATCAATAGCTTCAGAACCCAGGTCTTAAACTTTTTGGCAGAGATGCCATCCTCGGAACCATCAATCAGGTTCACCCCGGGCAAAAGTATCTGGATGAATTACGCTAATAATTCCTTTGAAATCAACAATTATGATACTTATTTCTTAGCCGATGCAAGCCCTTTATTAGATTTTACCAGGGCTACGTCGCGTATGATTCTAAATCAATTTCTAAGCGGGCAAATTGAAGAGATGGAAGACATCATTAATTTGGCCACGCATCTGTTACTTAAATTGATCTCTAACCATGTTGATACGCAAACTAATGCCTTTTTTGATTCCATGGTAAAGCAGCTTATAAACGATTTGGGGGCGTCCAGCGATTCGGAAACTATTGGCCAGGTATTAGAAGACTCGGCAGACGCCGCAACTCATAATCAGCATATTTTACAATCGTTTTGCGCATATAATCCTGTTGATGAAGAATCATCATTGGAAGATCAAATAATATTATCAACTTGGCTGATACAGGGACAAAAACTAATCTCCGGCGAAGGAAAAAAAAAATTCATAGAAACCTTTTGTTATCAGATCGGTTTGAGCGAACTTTCCAAGTTGTATGTTTTAAACCTGATCGGTCATTTCTGGCGACACTCTGGCCAATCTTGATTATCTGCCGTGGCATTATATGAATATATGTCTTAAAACGTCTCATCTTTCGCGATATTTCTCAATTTATACGTTATGTTCGATTAAGTCCCGTTCTGATTGCAACCCCGTCGTTTCTTAAAGTTTCATCTTTTATTCTTAAAATCCGGGAACTCGTGAGAATCCCGGATTTTAAGAATGTAGGCTTTAACATCCACACATGCTGCAGCAATTAAAGTCGGCGCTGCAGATGCACCGCCATCCTGCTCCTCCGCAGCAATCCCGGCCTGTTAATTGCCTTATCTCAGGTTGTGCGTAAAGGTTCCTTTAAAGTCTGTTAATGGTTTTATACATGGAGAAAACTGAAATGGCTTTTGCGCATTAAGCTATTGTGATGTTGTCAATTCTCCCAACGTCTTTGTACCAACCATGCTCAAAATAGACACAATATACCCTTAGATCAGATTTGGCCGCTTTATCAAACGTCTGCGTAACGGATATGCCATGTTCAAGGTCTTCATTTTCATTTTTAAAAAATTCCCAAAAAGCAGGACTCCATAAGGCAATTCCCCAAGTGTTATTAAATGCGGTAGACGCCGGTTTTTCTTCGGTGCCAATAACACGCTGATCGCTAGTGAACTCCACCGGGGCGAAATGTTGCGGTTCGTTCGTGGGAAAAACTCCTAATACGAGATCGGCATTCTTTTCATCCATCATTTGCTGCAAACTTTCAAATCCATTCGCCGGAGAAAATAGCGTATCAGGCATGGCAAAGCACGTGTATTTATCTTTCAGCCAGGAATAACCGGATAACAGCGCGTCGGCTAAACCTGCTGCCTTACCGTTGTATAAATAGGCGATATGGTGATTAAATTGTTTTCCATCTTCGAGGTATCGCATGATCTCCGGTTTCCATTCAGGTACAACGACATATATATCCTGGATTCCGGTCAACGAAAATGCTTTGAGCGAATGTTCAATAAGTAGTTTAGGACGCACATATTCATCCTGGTTGACAGATTCATAATAAACAGGAAGCAGCTCTTTAGGATATCTAAAGGGGCGCATCCTCATACCATGCCCGGCGGCCGGTAACAGTCCGTAAAGTTTTTTCATTGGTGGGTTGTTTTAAGAAACGAAAAAAATTATTTCAAATCCAGAGCTAATAACTCCATGTTTTTTTCGAAAAGGTTTATGTCAACGACATAATTGGCAGTAAAATAGTCCGCTTGTATATCTGATGGTTCGCATATCTGGTGGTAGTAATGATGTTTTAATACCTCAGATAGGCTCCAAAAAGCAACACTATGCCAATCCCTGCTATTTGTCAGTCGTTTCTGGAACTCAAAAACAACGCCCCCTGGGGGCATAAAAAGCATATTGGTCAAACCGGAGCCATGGATAGAGATCACACATTTCGCCCTGGAATAAATCGCTACCTGTTCAAAAAAGTCATAATCTTCGTTATATATGACTTTAAAACCATATCTTTCCAGAACCGGGACTAATTCGGGTTCGTTAATGATCTTTTTTCTTGCTGCCTTCTCCCTGCTTATATAAAGTCGGTCGCCGAGATTAAAGTTATAGGTATAATTACTGGTCACATAATTCAGATAGAAGTCCCTGACCTGCAGGAGGAGTTTATAATCATAAGATTCTATGAACGGCTTAATTTGCGGAAGGCATAAATTTCTTACCATTAAGCTTTTCCCCTTGGGAATGTAAAAGATTTTTCCGATGCCAAAAGGTAGCAGGGTTTTGTTCACAAAATCGATGCCTGCGTATTCTTCAGGCAATAAAAGTATGAGCTGTGACAGATTGTCTTTGACCGCCCAAAGTCTGAATATCGATTCACATAGCCAATGGTAATACATAAACCAGGGATGGTGAATCATTAAAAAGCGATCCTCACTTTCGAGGTATACAAGTTTATCTGGATTGTCAAGTGCATCGTAATAATAGAAACTAGCCTCTTTCAAATATTTATCGAGGTGTGCTGGATATGCGTGATGTGATTCTTTAACGAGGCCGCTATCGTTAAGGCAAAAACCGCTGTTTGTTACAAATACGTTTTTTAAATTTTTAACCTTTATTTGCGGAGTTTTGAAAGACAGAAATGAGGCGAATAAATGTTTCTCCCCTTCTTGCACATTACGGGGAAGCGATAAAACAATACATTCTGGCATAAGTAGTGTTAGGTCTGCGGACTGTTTAGGTTTATAAACTCAAGTAATCTGTTCTGCCGCAGGCAACTACTGAAAGATAGTTTTCCCAAAGGAAAATACAGGACAGCAAAAGCAAGCGATAATAGAGATTATGGGTTTATGTCTGGTGTTATAAAAATAATATTAAAAATTCAAAATGCAAGTATGCGGATAATAATAATTGTATCGTCCTGTAAAGATGGTTCTGAATCTTATAGGCTTATTTACAATGCGTTGTCCGAAGGCAGGCTTCTTTTAGCCTCCCCTCATAACAGGTCATTTGCAGGATCGAATGGCTGCGGAGGTAGATTTCTTATAGCCTGCGGAAACTCCGTGATCAGCGATGCTTTTGCATATCTTTCTTTTCTAATATGGCTAATGGAGTTTTTTAGGAGGTTGCAAAATGCGTTGATGAGCCTTCTGCCTGCCCCCGGTGATATGGTTACCGCGAACTTTATAACGTTTCGGTGACATGTGTATACAGATTTTGATATCCGTTTTCACCAAAATAATGACCGCCACATTGTGCTTTAAACAGGAGTTAAATCCTAATGAAATGATAAATCAAATAGGCAGGCATGTTTTGAGAAAGAAGAATCACTTATTGAAAAAACAGGGAAAACATTGTTTGACGATCAGCGTTGAGGGCGCTAATTGCAACTATCAAGCTGCCTAAGTTTAGACATGTCCTGTGCGACTTTCATATCAAGGATTTTCGCGTAGTGCTGAGTTGTTTTGATATTGGTATGGCCGAGCATTTTAGATACGCTTTCGATAGAAACGCCAGTGGGTTAAAAACAAAAAACGCCGTAAATAATTTTACAGCGCTTTTTGATCCTAATTGATATCTGGCGGAGAGTTAGGGATTCGAACCCCAGGAACCTTTCACAGTTCAACAGTTTTCAAGACTGCCGCAATCGACCACTCTGCCAACTCTCCGGCGACAAAAGTACAAATCTGAACCGAATTGCCAAATCCTAATTGGTACTTTAAGCTTAGGTTAAGTAAATGTTATAATACAGTGCCTGTTTATCAGGTTATTATAAATGCATTTTTTTTTACGATCAGCCATTTTAATTGCAAAAATCAGCTAAAAACCGCGTTCAATATGTTTAGTAAACTGTATATCATGTTCTGCAGGCCTCATGCTTTCAAATAACATTGCAAATCCGCTGGCCATTTGCTTAAATAGCTGCTCATCGAGGCTATACTTAATTGAACCGCGAAACCCATGCGCCTTGATTATTCCCATCCGTTTTAATTCGGCAAGATGCTTGGTTGTTGTTTCATGGTTAAATGGAATTGTGTATAAACTTTCTTTAGATATTGAATTGTTGTTAGCTATGATGATGCGGACAATAGCAATCCTGACAGGTAAAGCCAGGGCTTTTGCAAAGTTGGCCAGCTCGTTATCGGTATTTGAAAATTTTAAGTTAAAATAAGGCATAACTTATCCGTACGTTTTTTTGCATTTGACATAGCAGCGATGGTGGCCGTAAAATGCAGGTGATAAAAATTAAGAAACATTGTAAAAGGTATCAGCAGGAGAGGAGCGATAGCTCAGATTTTCCAGGTACGGATAATGGAAAAGATATTGGCGGTGTAAAATATCTTGTGGGCCCTAAATCTATCCTGAACATCATTTTTTGTTAAATATCGGAACGGACAAAACTCAAAAGCGCGTATTAATCTGAATTGATTAGTTAAGGCTACCAGGTTTTTACCAAAGACAACACGAGGGCGTGATAAAAAAAGAACCGGTATAGATTTGTTGTTAGCGGTACTTGAAATGACAGCGTTACTTTGTTTTACCTGATTGTTAAATAAATAATACGCTCCGGTTTTAGTATGACCGGCAACTTTAGGACACCGTGTAACATACAGGCATGAGAAAAAGAAGTACCCAATTGCTATAAATAAACAAAGTATTCTTTTTCCTAATGATACTGACCTCATGAACCGGATTTTCAAAATACAAATTTAGCTGCGCAGTGTTATTATTGTGTTTATCAATGATTAAAATAATATTAATTGAATTGGCGTTTAATTGTTAACTTGTATAAAAGTTATAAGCCCGGGCTCTTTTCAATTCTTTTGCAGGTAATAATTCCCTTTTGATGAACGGATATGTTAAGATTTTATTAGCTTGTTTGTCGCTTTTTAGTACGATTAACTTGTATGCTCAAAACAACAGGAGGCTTTGCTTTGCTTTTTATGATGGTACATTTAATGCTGATGCAGGTACCTTGCTTCTTTCCGATACTGCACATGAGCCATCTTTAAAAAACATCGAAAACTTTTATGATAATGTCAACGCGGGTAATTATAATTCTTTACTTCAGGCATTGTTAAGTTATAAAGAGGAGCACAAATTAAACGACTGGCTTTACTATCAGCTTGTGCGCAAAACTGCACAGCAAATAAGCCCCAAAGAAAAAAACTATAGTAACTATACCTTATATAAATGGTTCCTGATGGTTAAATCTGGGTATGATGCCCGGTTAGCACTGGCTGGGAAAAAGATCATTTTTTATGTGTACAACAACGAGGATATATCCGATATACCTTCATATACCGTTGACGGCAAAAAGTATATGTGCCTGAATATTCATGATTATCCGGGTACAGATCTCACAACAGAGCCTGCTATGCCTGTTAATATCGATGTACCTGGGGCTGTTAACCCGTTTTCATATAAAGTTACACGGATGCCTGAATTTACGCCGGCGGATTATATTGAAAAAGATTTGCAGTTTACCTACAGGCACAAGGCATACTATTTCAAAATTAAGCTTAATCCATTGGTTGATTCTATTTTCAGGAACTACCCGGTTGTTGATTTTGAATCATATTTCAATATCCCTTTAAGTAAGGAAACTTATGGATCACTGATCCCTTTACTTAAACAAAATGTGAGCAGGATGGATGTCACAAAAGGAGTTGATTACCTGATGCATTTTACCCGGTATGCCTTTTTGTATGAAAATGATAATATAAATTTTGGCAAGGAGAAGCGGCTAAGCCCGGAAGAAACCTTGTTTGCACAGTATAGCGACTGCGATGACCGCGCTGCGCTGTTTTTTTACCTGGTAAAAGAGATCTACAATTTGCCTATGATAGCTGTGTTATATCCTACGCACATAACTATGGCAGTGCAATTTGAAAAACCGGTTGGGAAACCTTTGCTTTATAAAGGAAAAGCTTATTCATTTTGTGAACCTACACCACAATTGCACGATTTAAAGATAGGGCAGGTGTCAGCCTCGCTTACACAAATACCGTACAAGGTTGTGTATGAATATACCCCATAAACTAAATTCGGGGAATATGTCAGGCTTGTTGTTCTGCGTTGTTAATGGCACTAAGCATATTCTCAAACTCAGCTGTATACCTGTTCCAGGTGGGCCAGTTTACATCATATAACGATTTTTTGCCATCAATTGCAACTGTGATTAGCCGGGCATCCAATAATTCTTTTAAATGATGTGATACAGTTGGCTGCGCTAACGGAAGTATTTCAACTATTTCGCCGCAAGTAAAATGTTTATGCTGCGCCAAAATGCGCATAATGGCAATCCTGGCGGGGTGAGAAAGCGCCCTTGCTACCATTGATATATCCTGATCTGTTGCGGCAAACTCAGCCTTTTTGTGATTAGCCATGTTTAAATGTGTGCTGCAAATATATAATTCATATTAAAATCTAAGTCATTAGAAATTTGCCTCTTCATTTAATCTTCATGATATTAGATAAAATCCATTCTTTTCTATTTAATTTAATATTTAAGATATTCGATTTGATAATTCTGACTTAACATGAATTTAATTTAACGGGGATACTTTTGACCCGTCATTAAAAATTTATGAACAGAATCAAAACGCTACTCCTGTTAACCTTATCCGTATTTTTTATCGCCTCCGGCGCTTTTGCCCAGGGCAACGGGAAAATAGTTGGTAAAATCATTGATCAAAAAACAAGCGAAACCCTTATTGGTGCTACTGTTGGTATTGAAAGTTCCCAAAGGGGGGCAGCCACTAACGTGGACGGAAGCTATGTATTAACTGATGTAAAACCAGGAAGATATACCTTGATCATTAAATATATTGGTTATCAAACCAAGTCAATTTCGGATGTTGAGGTAAAAGCCGGGGCCGCTACTTCACTTGATATTGCTTTAAGTGCAGCAACTTCAACTACACTTAAAGAGGTGGTTGTAAAAGCTACTTATAGGCAGGCTTCTGTGGCTGCCCTGTATGCGGTTCAAAAAAACAGTGCTTCAATATCCGATGGCATTTCATCAGAATTAATTAAAAGGTCGCCAGACCGTAGTACAAGTGATGTTTTGAAAAGGGTAAGCGGTACAACCATACAAGACAATAAATTTGTTGTGGTAAGAGGTTTGAGCGATCGTTATAATACGGCCTCGTTAGATGGCTCTCCGCTGCCAAGCACCGAACCCAACCGCAAAGCCTTTTCTTTTGATATAGTTCCTGCAAGTTTGATCGAAAACATCATTATCAGCAAAACTGCTACGCCTGATATCCAGGGAGATTTTGCAGGTGGTAACGTGCAAATCATAACAAAGGATATACCCGATCAGAACTTTGTAAGCCTCGGAGTAGGTGTGGGGTATAATTCACAAAGTACCTTTAAAGATTTTCAAAGCGGTTTTCGTGCTACCAGCGACTACTTTGGTTTTGACGACGGAACACGTAAGCTGGTGAGCAATTTTCCCACAACAACTCAAATTGTTAACAAACAGTTAAGTACCACTCAAACAATCCAGTCTATAAGGAGCCTGAATAACGATTTTAATATTTACAAGAGCACTGCCTTACCAAGTCAAAATTACCAGTTTACCATAGGGAATGTAAAAGAACTTGGCGCTAATAAAAACAGGCTGGGTACCACGGTGGCGTTAACTTACCGCAACACACAGACTATAATACCCGACCTGATACAACAATTTGATAACTATAATTATAGCAATACGCAATATAAGTTTTCGACCAATGTTGGCGCCCTCGCCAACCTGGCATACAGCTTTGGTAAAAATAAGATCACTTTAAAAAATCTCTACAATCGGGTTTTTGATGATCAGTTTACTTACCGTACAGGCTCAAACTCCAGCAACGGAAGCTATGACAGTCGTTTTTATGCTAACGACCTGCTCGAAAAATCTTTGTTTAAAACTACGCTGGAAGGTGAGCACGCCCTTGGCGCAAAAAGCTCAAAGTTGAAATGGAACCTTGGCTATAGTAATATCATTAATGATCAGCCCGATCAGCGTAAAACCAATTACAGGCAAAGCGCTGCCGGCGAGCCATTTTATGCCCAGGTTACTAACCTGAGCAAAGAGAACGCCCGTGTTTTCTCTCACTTAAACGAAAATATCTACTCTGGTAAAGTGGACTTTAACCTGCCCGTTAACTTATTTAAACAAAGTACACTTAAACTGGGTGTTAATTCGCAATACCGCGACAGGAAATTTGATGCAAGGTTCATTGGGCTTGTTATCAATACTAACAATCCTGATTATGATATCAATACCATATTACAACGGCCAATCCAAACCATTTTTGGGCCAAATCTTGTCAACACCGGTCTTTATTCGCTTGATGAAATTTCAAACCCGACAGATAGGTATAACGCCCATAGCTTAACTAACGCCGGCTATGCAATGCTTGATAGTAAGTTCAGCGAAAAAATCAGGATAGTATACGGTTTAAGGGTTGAGAAGTTTAATTTGAAACTTCGTACAGAAGAGGTTGCTGTTCAACAGCCACGCGCGGAATTAGATAATACCGACTTTTTACCATCAGTAAACTTTACCTATAGCCTAACGCAAAAAGCAAATTTCAGGGCTTCATATTACCGAACTGTTGCCCGTCCCGAATTCAGGGAACTTGCACCTTTTGCTTATTACGATTACGAACTATTGGCAACCCTGCAGGGCGAGCCTGATTTGAAACGTACACTTATCGACAATGCCGATTTGAGGTATGAATTTTATCCTTCAGCAGGGCAGATCTTATCCTTCTCTGTTTTCTATAAAAAATTCCAGAATGCTATTGAACCTAAGATCGAAGATCAGAATTCTTCAACTACTATCAGCTACTTCAACTCAAAATCGGCATACGTATATGGTTTTGAGATGGAAGCCCGTAAAACGCTTGATTTTATAAATGGTGGTTCTTTCTTTAAAACTACAACGGCATATGCTAACCTTTCCATCAACAAATCAAAAGTAACCAACCCTGATGACGGGGTAGTGAGGCTTGAAAAAGACCGTGCCCTGGTAGGACAATCGCCTTATGTGGTAAATGCAGGTTTGCAACATACCGAATTTGACAACAAATTATCGGTGAATGTATTATTCAACAGACTTGGTAAAAGGATCTTTTATGCTGGCGGCGAAAGGTTTTCAAGCGTTTACGAACAACCGAGAAACGTGCTCGACTGCCAGATTGGCTACAAAGTGCTGAAAAGCAAAGGCGAAATAAAGTTAAGTGCTACGGATATACTTAACCAGAAATACAGTTTCATATATGAGCTTGATGGCAAGCCTTATATCCCATCCGGATCGGGCTATATATTCAAAAGCTACCGCACAGGCTCAAGCTACGCACTTTCATTCAACTATACCTTTTAACAACGGATAAGAATAACTTAAAACAAACTGATTCAAATCGAAAAAAGCAAAATTATGAAAAAACAAGGATTATTATTAGCGTGTATTGTGGCTCTTTTCACAGCTGCTTGTAGCAAGAAAGAAGCTGTTATTGACACTAATCCGCCAAAAGATACTACCAAAGTAAGTAATGTTGTTACTGTAACCGGCGATATTGCTGCCAACACTACCTGGAAAGCTGATAAAATTTATTTATTGAAAGGGTTTGTGTACGTTACCAATGGTGCTACACTTACTATTGAGCCAGGAACAATAATTAAAGGCGAAAAATCAAGCAAAGCTGCCCTTACAATAACCCGTGGCGCCAAGATCATGGCGGTTGGTACTGCCGATAAGCCGATTGTATTTACATCGCAATTTGATGCCGGCGCACGTGCAAACGGCGATTGGGGTGGCATTATCCTGTTGGGAAAAGCCCCTGTTAACCAGGGCGATAACGTTGGTATAGAAGGTGGCCTGGACGCAAAAGGCGACCCCGCCAAATATATCCAATACGGTGGTACAGATGTTAACGACAACTCCGGTACTTTGAAATATGTACGTATAGAGTATGCCGGTATCCCTTTTTCGCCTGATAATGAAATTAACGGTTTAACTTTCGGTGGTGTTGGTAAAGGAACTACTATTGATTATGTTGAAGTTTACCGTTCAGGTGATGACGCTTTTGAATGGTTTGGTGGTACAGTACAATGTAAACACCTTATTGCAATGGGTAGTTTAGATGACGATTTTGATACCGACTTTGGATTTGCCGGTAAAATACAGTTTGGTTTAAGCCAGCGCTTCAAAACCATCGCCGATATCTCTGGCTCAAACAGCTTTGAAAGCGATAACGATGGTTCTGGTTCAGACAAAACACCGCAAACTTCTGCGGTGTTCACTAACATGACATTGTTAGGCCCAATCACTAAAGATGGCGAAACTAACGTTAACGCTAACTATCAGCACGCTGCTCAAATTCGTCGTAACTCAGCTATAAGTATCTTTAATTCAATCTTCTCAGGTTATGTTGAAGGCATTTATATCGATGATACAAAAGAAACCACACCTAACTCAACTTTAGCTAACTACACTGCAGGTCGTTTGGTGTTCAAAAACAACATTATTTTAGGCAGCAACAAAAAAAGCAACGAGGTTAAAGGCGAAAACAAAGCATCATTTGAAACCAAACTTAGGGCTGATAACGTTTTTGATGCTCTTAAATATGCTGATTTAGTTATCAATGCCCCATTCAAATTCTCATCTGATTTTGCTAATGCAGGTACTCCTGACTTTACTGTGAAAGCAGGTTCAATTGCTGCCACCGGTGCTTTGTTTACTGATGCAAAATTAACCGATGCCTTCTTTGATAAAGTTGATTACAAAGGTGCTTTCGGTTCAACCGACTGGACTGCTGGTTGGGCTAACTTTGATCCTCAAACAATGCCATATACAACACCCGGCGCTGTTAAAAAATAATTAAACTACATGTTGAAAAAGGTCTCTCAGCAAGCTGGGAGGCCTTTTTACATTCATGAATATCATCCTGTTTTTTAGTGCTTATCTCATATCTATGCTTACATTAAAATCAAAATTTACTGAAACTGATAGTGAACTGGCCCGCTTTGCCCGCATACTTGCACTTCCTGTAAGAGTTTATATCATCAGGATGATTGTTGAAAATGGTAATTCCATCAGTAAAAAGGAGATTTGTAATGTGCCATTTGAAATGGAAAATATCCTGAAGCACGTAGCCGAACTTAAAGCAACAGGAATTATAAAAGTAAGCGGGGTAAAACCTAATACAATATACAGTATAGATATCCCTCTGTTTAACCGGATGGTATCGCGTTTTTTTTCGTTGTTTGATAATTTAAACAACATTGAGCAATTGCAGGCGCCAGCCTTAAAAGAAACCCAAACCGTAAGTAACATAGCCGGCACGGCATTGGAAACTCCTGGTAACAACCTTAGTTTTGGAGCATTTATAAAGAAACATCGTTTAGCATTAAAAATTTCGCAGGAAAAATTGAGCCGGGAAATGAATATCGACAGGGCCGAATTAAGCAGGATTGAATGCGGAAAGAAAAACCCCGGTTCTGAAAAGCTAATATTACTGTCGAAAGCCCTTTATATCGATCTGGATAGCCTTACCAGGGAGTACTACAGCTCAAGGATAGTAAATATGGTTGAAGAAAGCGGTTTTAGCGATGTAATATTAAAAAGTGTATTAGCCAGGCTCAATTATTTTTTGCCTGCGGTTTGATAGTTTTTGGATATGTGTAAATTAATATAAAATTAATATAGTTAATTGTAGCACAATAGGTTATCTGTACGTTATATTCAGTATAAATAACCTTTAATATGAAATCAAAACTTATCCTGCCATTATTATTACTAAGTAGCGCCGCTTTTTTTAGCTCATGCAGTAAACAAAAGAGTGAAAAAGACGAATTAAAAATAGACGACAAGAATTTGACTACATGTACAGCAGGCGCCAATTGTAGTTTCATGTTTACCGAACAAGCTGATTTTGAAGGCTACACTACGCTTAAACCAGGTACATACCGTGTATTTTGGAGCATTCAACAGGGTTCAGGTATTACCTCTACTTTATATATCAAAGCCCCTATGCCGGGTAAAAGTTTTTCGCTCACAAAAGCCGACATCCTTGCCGGTAAAATACAAGTTAACAGTTCATGTCCCGCTTGTTATATGATCCCATTTAAGCCGGTGGATGGTTACGTAAAAGGTATTAATACCACTCCGGGTAAGCCGGCCGATCAAACAAAATGGCTTGTAGAGGCAAAGATATTTTTACAGGCCGATGAAAACCCTCAATTAAAAGACACTGTTTTTATTAAACAATATTTTTATCCAAATTTTGTAATTGATTAGTCGTAATAATTGATTTCTTCCGTGGCACTCCAGGTTAATAAGAGTACCGTTTCATTGTATAGGTTCAGCTAAATTCCTTGAAAAAAGCTGAACGTTATGGATCATGCTGAAATTTGTAATAATTCTTTTTATGCACATTTGTTAATTGTAACGTGTTTTTTTGCATTGATAGCATAACTTTTAAGAAAATTATAGCGTATAAAGAAATGCCTAAAAACAACGAGCGCAAAACAATTTGAAAACGAGCTATCTGAAAATAACCCTGCTGTCAATCTGTGCACTCTTAATAAATATACGCGCTTTTGCAGCTACTTTTGATTGGAACGGAACTATTTCAACAAGTTGGACCACCGCCGCAAACTGGACTGTAGGAGGGGTTGTCGCACTCGAATATCCAGGTCAAAACAGGAATACCGACGTCGTGCAGTTTGGTGTAAACATAATCGCTTTATACCTTACTCAACCCACTTTAACATTAACCACCAATCAAACATTAACCGTAGCGTCAATTACATTCGGGCCAAGAGAATATAGCATCACCTCTGGTGTTACCGGCACTACTTTAACAGTCAATGGCACAACAGGGAAACTAATGGTTACAGGCGACATCAGCCAAACCCCTAATACCACCAATGGCTCCAATACAACCGTTAATAACTTTATAAATGGCACAGCTTCCGTTCAATGTGCCAACATAAGAGTCGGCACTTCCGGTACCACAGGGGGGCAAAACAGTTTCCTTTTTTCGCATGTAGCTAATTTATATGTAACCGGCAGCGTTTATCTCATCCCGAGTACAAGTTTAGTTAATGGCAGCGGCTTCAGGTTAGAGGATGGCATTATGAAACTTGATGGGCAGATAGTTATTACAAATCCCAATGGGTATACTTCAGGTAATAACCTGGTATATTTCACTGTAAATGGAACCTATAACACAAACTCCCCTAAAAGTAGTCCAAGTCTGTATCTTAGTAACAGTAGTGCGATAGCTTCAATAACGCCTCCCTACGGTTCTGTTAACTTTAATGGCAACAGACAAGGGGGGACTTCGGGGGGCAGGGTTACTATTCACTATACAGGGGCAAATCCTACAATTTATACTTCATCTTATACTGGCTTTGGATCTGGTGGAGGTTCATATAATGGCACTACGCCAACTTATGATAACCTCGTTATAGAAGGTACGGGTACTGCCACAATAGGTACCTCAGGCGCAACCAATGCTAGTACCTTAATACTTGATTCTGCATTTACAACTACAAGCAATGTAACGTTTGCTACATATAGTACTGCTACCACTGTAGGTACCGACTGGACCAATAGCGCTACCGTTACAGGTGGTGCAGGTACAACAGATATTAACCGCGACCTTAGCAATTCAGGAACAATGACCATGGGGGCGGGGAATGCAACCATTGCCCGCAATTATACCAATACAGGCACTTTTACACCAAACGCATCGGCACTGATATCATTTGATGGTACAACGCAAACTCTTACAGATGCAACAAGCACCGGTACAAATTTTTACAACGTGACTTTCACGGGTAGCGGAACCAAAACAATGGCATCAGGCAGCAAATTTACTGTTGCTCCATTATATACGTTAAATGTAAATTCATCGTCAACTCTTGCGGTAGGTAGTAGTTCAAGCACAACGGCGCTTACCTTACTATCCACACAGTCAGGAGATGCCAGTATTGGTACACTTGCGGCTGGTACTATTACTGGCAATATAAATGTTCAACGTTATGTGAAAGGTACTTTACGCCGGTATATGTTGCTTTCATCGCCGGTGCTTAATGGTACAACTACGTTTTTAACAACTGGGTCGCTTTCTACTTATAATCTCCTTCCACTTATTGCAACAACTTATATCACCGGGCCTGGCGGTTCAACAAACGGGTTTGATAATGCCACCGCCACGAATAATAGCCCTTCGGTTTTTGTTTATGATGAAAACGCACCTGCCAGTACAGATCCCAACCAGGTCGTAAATAATGAATATAAACCATTTAGTTCAACAAGCCAGGGGTTACCGGCCGCCAACGGTTTTTTATATTATTTCAGAGGGAGCAGGAGCGTAGCTAATCCATTTGTAAGGCCATTCCCCGCAACAGATAACGCCACTTTAAATTTTTTTGGAGCAGTCATTAAAGGTTCAGGAGCCACCAACGCACAACTAACAGCCAATATTGTCAATTTTCCTTCTACGCCGCCAACTTATTATACCGCTACAGCGGTAAGTGCTCCGCAAACCCTGTCGTTCAGTTCAAGTAATTCTACAAAAAAGGGGCTTAATCTTATTGGTAACCCTTATGCCTCGGTAATTGACCTGCACGCACTTTACCTGGCAAATACTACTAATAAATTTTACTACATGCTGGTAAAAGATGCCAGTACCGGAACCAACAGTTCGTCTACCAAGTTTGCGTTGTATGATGCCAGCACAGGCTCTGTAGGTGCGGGCTCAAGCCGTTATGCTTTATCCGGGCAGGGTTTTTTCACTTTAGCAGCTTCGGCATCGGCCATCAAATTTGATGAAAGTATGAAAGTGGCCTATTCGGCATATACAGGCGCCCCTTCATCCAATCCGATATTTAATGTGGTAGGTAATCCTGGTAAAAATATTGCCGCTTCATTTGCAAGCAAGGCTACCAATGATATTGAAAGCCCCTTGCCCCGCCTTACTATGGAACTGGTGCAGGATACAGTAGTTCACAACTCAACCGATATTAATTTCGATGGTAATGCCAGCTCTAAATTTGTTCCGGGCGAAGATGCTCCATACTATCAGCCATCCGGGCAGGGCGATTTGTTCTACTCGTTAAGCAGCGATTCGATAGGTTGCTTTGCTAACTACACCGGCAATCTCGAAAAATTAAAACGGGTAAACCTGATTGTTACTTTCTCCAATTATGGAACATATAAACTTACCTCGCCGGTAAAAAAGAATATCGACGCAAGGTATTCAATCTACCTCAAAGATAAATACACCAACGATTCGCTTGATGTTGTGCATAATGCCGAGTATGCATTTAAGGTTGAGTCAAACCCGGCGAGCTACGCTCATGACAGGTTTTATCTTAAAATTGGCATAGTACCCGGACATGATTACCGTCTATTGACCTTTACAGGGAAGAAAGTTACTGAAGGGATAGTCCTGAACTGGGAAACCAATAATGAAAGCAGCTTTACCAAATTCGCGGTTCAGAAAAGTGCCGATGGCGGCAAAACTTTTTTAACCGTCGATAGCCTGCAATCAACAGGGGCGGGTAAATATACTTATACCGATCAAACTCCGGGCAGCGGCCGGATCATTTACCGGCTGAGCCAAAACCTGGTAACCGGCGAAAATAAATTGTCTGATAACCTCAGTTTTGAAATACAGCCAGGCCCTGGTTTAAATAAATTCCTGGTATATCCAACCGTAGTTTCGGCCAGTACCGTTAATATAAAGTTAGAACAAACATCCTCCAGGCCTGTTAGGATAAGTATAGTTAGTCCTTCGGGGGCTATTGTCAGAAAGCTGTCGGCAACAGGTACAAATACCTTACAGGAAAATGTTAATAGCCTGGGCAGGGGACTTTACATAGTGGTTGCAGTTAATGAAAGCACGGGAGACAGAATTGGAAGCGGAATGTTCTTTAAACAATAACAGCATGTACATATTACCTATGATTACATCAAAATGGAAAACAATATTAGCTATTATAATAATCAACCTATTCGCTGTATCCTGGAGTTTTGCCGATCCGGGAGATGGTCTTTGCGATGGCAATGATGGCGGGCCGGATGGGTGTCCGTTAGATACATGGGTTTGGGTGTTAATTTTAGTAGCTGCGGCGTTTACCATAAAGCACCTGAGCCGGAGAAATAACGTAAAGACAGCGCCGCAACAAGCCGGCTGATCTGGGTACTCATTTTAAACCAGGGCGCAATGGCATGCGGGTTGGGGCTTTCATTCTTTTAAGGAAGCCTGCTATCATTGTATCGGTAACTCAACCAAACCTTCCCGCATATTTAAGGACATTAGCATGGTACCAAACCTCATAGCGCTTGTATTAATACAAAGCGTATAGCATGAATAAATTTATATGGGTTGTTTCCATAGCCCTTTTTTGCAGTTCGGCTGTTGTAAATGCACAAACCGGTAAGGCAATAATGATCAATACCGATAATGTAAGCATGGTGCTTAACATTGGTGCAAATAGCAGGGTGTATCAATCGTACCTGGGTAAGCGGCTTTTAAATAGCGAAGAAATCAGCCTTATCCCTATCGGAAAACATGAGGCATATATTACCGGTGGGATGGAGGATTTACTGCAGCCTGCCATCCGTTTAATACATAACGATCATAATCCTTCGCTTGAGTTGAGATATGTTAGCCGTATCACGAAAAAGCTCAACGATAATGTTAGCGAAACAACCATTAAGTTGCAGGACCCGAAATATCCCATACAAGTGATTTTGCACTACCTGGCCTATAACAGGGAAGATGTTATAAAAGCATGGACAGAAATCACCAACAATGAAAAAGGAAGCGTAACCCTCGAAGACTATGCCTCATGCATGCTTCACCTTGATGCTAAGGACTATTGGCTTACCCAGTTTCACGGCGACTGGGCATCTGAGATGAAAATGCAGGAAAGCAAATTGACCAGCGGCGTAAAAGAGATTGAGAGCAAATTAGGTACAAGGGCCGATATGTATCAAACTCCGGTTTTTTTTCTTGCAATGAATAAACCGGCAGATGAAACAAAGGGCGAGTTAATAGCCGCAACGCTGGCCTGGACGGGCAACTTTAAATTTCACTTTGAAATTGATGAGCGCAACGCCTTGAGGATCATACCGGGTATTAACTCTTATGCATCGGCATATGAGCTAAAGAATGGCGAAACTTTTACAACTCCGGCCTTTATTTTTACGTATTCGGCTAACGGAAAAGGGCAGGCCAGTCGTAACTTACATAAATGGGCCCGTAATTATGGTGTACTTGATGGTAATAAACCGCGCCTTACCTTACTTAATAATTGGGAAGCTACGCACGTTAATTTTGATGAAAAGGAATTAGTTAATTTATTTGAGGGCGCCAAAAAGCTGGGTACCGATCTGTTTTTATTAGATGACGGATGGTTTGGAAATAAATATCCCCGCAATAATGACAAAGCAGGACTGGGCGACTGGCAGGAAGATAAATCAAAATTGCCAAATGGTATTGCTTACCTGGTAAAACAAGCCGAAGCCAAAGGCCTGAAGTTTGGTATCTGGCTTGAACCTGAAATGGTAAACCCCAAAAGTGAACTATATGAGCAGCATCCCGACTGGATCCTGAAATTGCCCAACCGTGATGAAAATTACCAGCGAAATCAACTGGTGCTTGACATTACCAACCCCAAGGTGGCAGATTATGTGTATCATATTGTAGATGATATGCTGACTAAAAATCCTGGTTTGGCTTATATCAAATGGGATTGTAACCGCAATATGACCAATGCCTGGTCGCCTTATTTAAAAGATAAACAGTCGTCTTTATATATTGATTATACTTTGAACTTGTATAAGATCCTGGATCGTTTACGCCAAAAATATCCGCATTTGCCGATTATGTTATGTGCCGGAGGCGGCGGGCGCACCGATTACGGAGCTTTAAAATATTTCACCGAATTTTGGCCCAGCGATGATACCGACCCTTTGGAGCGTGTGTATATTCAATGGGGCTACAGCAATTTCTTTCCATCGTTAACGATATCGAGTCATGTTACTTCGTGGGGTAAGCAATCCATTAAATTTAAAACGGATGTTGCCATGATGGATAAGTTGGGATATGATATCAAGGTTAATAAAATGACGGATGAGGAGCTCCAGTTTAGCCAACAGGCGGTCAAAAACTATAACCGCCTCAGCAATATCATTTGGTTTGGCGATCTGTACCGTATTATCTCGCCATATGAGGAAAACCGTATGGTGGCTATGTATGTAAATAACGAAAAATCAAAAGCTGTACTGTTCAACTATAACCTGAATACACGTTACAAAGAAGTATTTAACCGTGTACGTTTACAAGGGTTGGACAGCCACAAATTGTATCGGATAGAAGAAACAAACCTGATGCCAGGCACTAAATCAAGCCTTGCAGAAAACGGTGGCACATTTAGCGGGGATTACCTGATGACCATCGGACTTAATTTAACTCCCGGAAAACTGATGCCTTTAAGCAGCATGATAATAGAAATAAACGCCTCAAATTAAAAATATCTCATAACACTAAGCTATAGCCCGTTGATTAAACAGGGTACGTACACGTTATTACTGCGTTTGCAATAGTCATAACGCAAACGTTTGCGTATTTTGTAGTAAATTATCATTTTACTATTAAATTTTATCTCTACTTTAGTTTTACCAATTATAGCCCGGCAATGCATAATCATAACTTTTGCAACATGGTTGTTGATTTTTAACATTGATAAGGGTATTAATAAAACAAATAACATTGCCGCCATGTTTAAACTCCGTTTGTTTATTGTTGCTTAAACGCAAAAAAGGCAGGGTTTAATGTGTATCCAATACACTAAGTTGGGCGGGTTGTGTTGTTTGTTGTTGTTTAATTTTAGTAAACTTAAAGTTTGATGTTTATGCCTGAAGCAATTTCAATGGTGGCATTTCAAAATGGGGACAAGGAAGCTTTTAATCATATTTTTAATATGTTTTATAAGCGGGTGTGCTTTTTTGCCGCGGGGATTGTTAGTGAAGATGCTGCGGAGGATCTTGTTCAGGATGCGTTTGTAAAGTTATGGGAGCGCCGCTTAAGTTTCGATAGTTTAACATCAATAAAAGCTTTTTTATACTTAACCACCAAAAACAGCTGTCTTAATACCTATAAGCATCAAAAGGTGGTTGAAAAATTTGAGAGCTATCAGGCTGAAAGCACAGATGAATCAAACATAATTTATCGGCTTATAGAGGCCGAAGTATTGGATGAAGTTCAGCAGGCCGTACAGCAGTTGCCGCAAAGCTATCGTAAGGTTATTTACCTTAGTTATTTTGAGGGACTTAGTAATCAGGAGACTGCCGATTACTTAAATGTTTCCATCAATACAGTTAAAACACAAAAAGTGCGCAGCCTGCGCATCCTTCGTGAAATATTGAAGCATTCTCCAACAGCCTTGGTATTGCTGATGCATAAAGTTCTGTAATAGCGTTAACTTCTTTCTTTTTTTAATAAGATTTCGGTTCTGAAAGGCTGCAAATTGTGATTGTTTACAGATAATCATCCGCTTTCACTAACCCATAACCATAAATATTTTAATGGTTACTGGCCAACTGCGTGACAGGATTTGAACTTGACCAATGCAACGGTTCACGTTGTTTAATTACCGGCTCTTTTTTGTTCTTCCTCTGACCCCGACCGTTGCTGGGTCTTCCGGGTCTTGCCATTGCCGAAACGGTAGGTGAGAGTAGCGATGAGCGCCTGCGAATAAATATGCGAAGAACCGTGCTGGTAAAGGTTCAGGTATCGGTCCGTCGAGCGGCGCCGGTCTGTATTCAGCGCATTGATCGCGTTGAGCGTGAGCGATCCCTTGCCATGAAACAGCTTTTGCCGCACTGCTGCGTCTACCGTTGCATAGGCCCCGAAAATCGAGCCCACAAACTGGCGTTTGGATTCATATTCAAAATCGGCTTCCAGCGATAAACCTTCATTGCAGCGGAAGGTATTATTAGACACCAGGTCAATGGTCGCCATACCCGGATCGTTTAGGCTATAACCTTGAAAGGTACTGCCGTTAAAGTAATTCTGATAGATCGTCGCACTGGTGCTGGTAGTTAACCATTTCGTCAATTCTTTTGTATAACTGACGTCTAAGTTCCAGGAACGCGCGCCCTGTATGTTGGTCGGCATCCGGGTGATCGTCGTTTGATTAGCATCGAGATAATACAACGTGCGCATATAATTGCGGTTGATATCATAAGCCGCGGTGATTGCCAATGTATGCTTCCAGGACCAGGTGAATTCCGTATGCCAGTTGAAGGCAGGCAGCAAGTTGGGATTACCCTGGAAATAGATTGTGGGGGAAAGCGCTCTTCGGAAAGGCACATATTCGTGATAATCGGGGCGGTCTGTCCTGCGCCCAAACTGAAAATTCAAAGTCTGCTGGTCGTTTAACTGATCACTCAAAAACAGGGTTGGAAACAGGCCGAAGTAATTTTGATCGACTGATTCACCGGTCAGCACTTGTTGCCCTTTCAGCACGGTTTGCTCAGCACGCAAACCCGCCTGCACGGTTAGCTTTTGATATTGGCGATTAAAGTTGATATAAGCCGCGTTGATGTTTTCAGTGTTGATATCATCATCGCTTTGCGAGGGGTCAGGAATATTTTGCCCGTTCAACTGGTTGTAATAAATGCTGTTATTAACAGTTTTGACATAGCTGGATTTCAGCCCGGCCTCCAGCTTGCCGCCGCCGCTTAGCGGCCGGACATAATCCACCCTTGCACCAAACACCCTCAGCGTCCGCGATTCATCGATAAACACATTGTCCTGGCTTGCGTAATTACCGGCTGCATCAAAGTTTAGTGCCGTATTATACTGACCTGGCTGGTAACGGTAACTGGCATAATTCACATCAGCGGACCACTGCCTGCCTGCCGTGTCCAGTTTGTGTAATAATTGCAGCCCTGCCATGTAATTCAGCGGCTGATCCCGGTTGAGCGCGGAAAAGTTTTCGCTGCCAGTTTTGTTCCGGTTGCTGTCCGCGAGCGTCATCCCCGAAGTCAGGAGATTATAATAGCGGCGTGCCGACACGCTGCCCGTCAGGCTCAGGGTTGTTTGTTTAGACAAAAACAGATCCAGCCCGCCCGATGTATTGAACGTGCGGTTCATTGTAACACCCGTATTAACAGACATCTGTTCCGAAGCCAGTGCGTTACGATTCAGCACGTCGGTCGTCACCTGGTTCAGGTTATAACCCTTGTTATAGCCATAGCTGTTATTCAGGTACACATTGTATTTGCCTGTTTGATAAGCCAGCGCCAGGCTACTACTATTTCGGCCGTAAAAGCCTTGTCCCGCGCTTGTAGTAAAACTGCCGTTCAGCCCGTTTTGGTGGCTTTTTTTGCGGATGATATTGATGATACCACCGGTGCCCTGTGCATCATACTTAGCTGAAGGGTTGGTCATCAGTTCTATCCTGGAAATGTCTGAAGAGGGCGTATTAGTCAGCAGGCTTGCCAGGTCATCAGCTGATAAAAAAGTGGTCTTGCCATCCAAAATGACATTCACCCCCGATTTCCCGTTGAGAGAGATCTGCCCCTCCGGGCCCACCGTCACACCCGGCAGCTTTTTCAGTAGTTCCAGCGCGTTTGTACCGGTATTGGTAATATTCTGTTCGATATTCACGACGGTTTTATCCAGCTGCCGGTCGATCAAAGGCATGGTTGAGCGGATCGCAACTTCCTTTAGCTGCGTGGCAACTGGTGTCAAAGCGATCTTGCCAACTTCCAAAGTATCCGCCGAACCCATGACCAGTCCCATCCGTACAGTGGTTTGATAACCTATCATCAAGGTTTGCAGCCGGTAGTTTCCCGGAGCAACTTTTTTAAAAACGAATCTCCCGGAGGTGTCGGTGGCCGCCGCTTGCAGCAGCGCCGTATCCGGCAGCTTTTGCAAACGCACGACCACGCCCGGCAAAGGCAAGCCCTTGTCATCGGTAACGCGGCCGCTCATGTACCCTTGCGCATAGCACAGGTTCGCATAAACCATACCTGAAAAAAGGAGGAAGTAACGGACTGTAGATTTCATTTGTCAATAATAAACTACACTGGCATCCGAAAATCAAAATGACGGCAGACCGTCTGAGTCCGGTGACAGATAGGCCCATACGACCTTTCAATCCGGTCTGTGCGCAAAAAACGCCGGTTCAGGGGGCGCTTTTGCCTTTTTGTCGACGATACAACTGGAACGGTGTTCAGATCGTTATACTTGTATATGAATTTGCTGGACCGCCTCCTTGAGTTTCACCGCAAGCACCGCTGGCCGAGCCACGTGGCTTACTGGACGGCGGTATTGCTTGTGGACGTGAGCTCCAGCAAGTACAGCGACGGGGCAAAAGGTAGTTATGGCTTTGAGTTCCTGTCAGATTTTTTGTATGAGCTCACATATATGATCGCCGCTTATACGGTAGCCTATGTGATCATCCCCAAACTGTTTGAGCGAAAAAAATATGTCTGGTCTGTCCTCGCCTTCATTGGCATCAGTTATCTCACCAGTGCACTGGGCCGAATCATCATTGTCAAAGTCTGTGAGCCGCTGGCGGGCGTCCCTCCAAAAGCCTTTGAAACGTATAAAGAAATTCTCACCGATATCCCCAAACTGATCTACGTCTATTTTTTCCAGATCATGGCCGGTGCCTTTGTGTTCGTTTGCTTTAAACTATTCAAAGACCAGATCGAAGTGAAACAACATGCCCTTGAACTGGAAAAAGGAAGAACCGAAGCCGAACTCAAGCTGCTGAAGACCCAGCTTCACCCGCATTTTTTGTTCAACACGCTGAATAATATCTATTCACTTTCTTTAACCGGTTCACCTGTAGCCCCGGTATCCATTGCGCGGCTGGCCGATATCTTGGATCATATCCTGTACCGCTGCAACAATCCGCTGGTGCCGCTGTCCGCCGAGATCGAACTCATCAACAATTATATCGGCCTGGAAAAACTGCGTTACGATGAACGCCTGACCATCGACTTTCACACGCATATCGAAAACGAAGTTTACATTGCGCCACTGATCCTGCTATCCCTGGTGGAGAACGCTTTTAAACACGGCGCTGGCCACGATGCAGGTGCACCTACCATCCATATCCGGCTGTTAGTTAACCGCGATGCACTTCAATTCAATATCACCAACTCCATCGCAGGCGCCGCCGAAAAGCAGCTAAAGGGTGAACGGATCGGGCTGAGTAACCTGCGACGGCAACTGGACCTGATCTATGGAGACGAGTACCGGTTAGTGGTAACACCGGAGGAAAAACAATTTATGGTAACCCTGGATATTCCATTAAACCAGCAATACGCATGAAAAAGATCAGGTGTTTATTAGTGGACGACGAACCACTGGCGATTTCGTTGCTGCAAAACCATATCAGGCAACTGGATTTCCTGGAAGTCGCAACCACCTGCCCGAACGCACTGAAAGCGGTTGAAGTACTGAAAAACACCACTATCGATCTCCTTTTCCTGGATATCCGCATGCCTGCCATCAGCGGTATCGATTTCCTGAAAACACTCCACCATCCGCCCAAAGTCATTCTTACCACCGCTTATCGCGAATATGCCCTGGAAGGCTATGATCTCGACATCGTTGATTACCTGCTCAAGCCTATTACCTTCGAGCGTTTCTTTAAAGCCGTGGAGCGCTATCTGCGCACCCATGAACCGCCTTCGTCAGCATCTGAAATCTTACCGGATTCGATCTGTATCAAATCCGGGAGTAAAAATATCAGGTTACAGACCGATAACATCCTGTACATCGAAAGCCTGAAAGACTATGTCAAGATCGTCACCACAGGCGAAACCCTCCAGGCGAAATACCGGATCAGTGACCTGGAAACCGAACTAACACCTAAAGGCTTCCTCCGCATCCACCGTTCCTTCATCGTCAACCCGCAAAAAGTGACGGCCTTTACCGCCAATGATGTGGAAATTGGTAAAACCGAACTGCCCATCGGCGAAAGCTACAAGGCTACGGTGATGAAACTTTTGAAGGGGCGTTGAACAGTAAAAACAGATGCAGCAAATACTTGCAGACTATCTGTGAATCCTCACACAGATCAAAAAAATAAAAAAATATCACGCTGCTGTCACCCGTTGGCTTCCTTTAGTTGTTTGTATAGTATTAAATGGAAAAAAACGAGCGTGAATTTTATGTAGCTGAGCTAATCGGCAAACTTTTAAAAGGTGATATATCACCGGAGGAAGATCTGTGGTTAAAAGGCTGGATTAATGAAAGCACTGAAAACCGGGTACAATTTGAAAAGCTGACGGATGCTGGTTCCCTCGAAAATAAACTAAGCTTTTGGAACAAAATTGATAATGATAAAGCGTGGAATGAGTTGCTGGGGAAGTTACCTGAAGCAGAGCTGGGGCCGGCAAAACGTTTTAATTATTTATCGTTATTGAAATATGCTGCTATTGTGATATTGGTATTAAGCGTTTCCGTTTTACTATATCGTGACAACACAAGCAGGATGAAAAATTATGATAGTAAGCCTGTCGCTCAAAATCAAATCCGCCCGGGAAGTAATAACGCTATACTGATTTTAGGCAACGGCCAAAAGGTGGCGCTTAAAAATCACACACAGGTATCTATCAATGAAGATGATGGAACTGCAGTATCTAACAAAAATGAAATATTGGCTTATAAACATACCGGAAATGCAAGCGCCGGACGGGAGGTAATATATAATACTATTGTAATTCCACGCGGGGGCGAATATCAACTGGTATTAGCCGATGGATCAAAGATCTGGATGAATTCCGCATCCTCATTACGTTACCCAACTTCCTTTTCGGGCAGCGAACGTAAAGTTTATTTAACAGGTGAGGCATATTTTGAAGTGGCTAAAAACGCCAGGATGCCTTTCATTGTTAAAACCGATAAAGCTGAGGTTCAGGTATTAGGAACTCATTTTAATGTGAAAGCTTATAACGATGAAGACCTTTGCAAGACCACGCTTTTGGAAGGGGCTGTTAGGGTACGGTCATCGGCTATGATAAATGAGATTAAGCCGGGGCAGCAGGCAATAATTGATAACGGTGGCCAGCAAAAAATAACCAGCGACATTGACGTTGATGAAGAGGTAGCCTGGAAAAACGGATTGTTCATGTTCAATAAGGCTAATATTAAAGATGTTTTGCAACAGGTTTCGCGGTGGTATGATATTGAGGTGGTTTATGAGGGAAAGGTGCCAGAGCTTCAGTTTTCGGGCCAGCTATCGCGCAAAGTTGATTTTTACGGATTTACCAATATATTAAAATACGCCGGATTAAACTTTACCATCAAAGGTAAAACGGTAATTGTAGCAAAATAATGACAGGGGTTAATGTGTGAGAAGATTAACCCGCTGAATATATATATAACAACCAGTTATTCACTTAAATTAAAAATGATGAGAAAACAAATACTTATCTCTCCCTAAAGGGAATTTACTCCGCCCGTATTTATAGCAGCAGATGCTTATAATGCGATTTTACGAAAAACGAAGATAATAACCGGGAAGTGCTCGTAACACCGCCCGGTAGTATCTGGGTAAACCAATTAGCCCTGGAAAGCATAATTGAAATTCAACGTCTAACCCAAACCGTACAAAAGTATGAAATTCATTTCTAAGTCTGTAGCGGGCGTGTGGCCTGCTATAACTAAAGTTTTATTGGTTATGAAACTGATTGCCATCATCATGATTACTGTTTTTACCAGTGTAAGCGCCAAAAGCTTTAGTCAAACTGTTACCCTCCATGAAAAAAATGTATCTGTTAAACAGGTGCTGAAATATATTGAAAAACAAAGCGGGTACCACGTTATGCTGGTAAATGTGAAGCCCGAAATAACCCTGATGGGCAAGGTAAATATTAACCTGGAGAATGCCACGGTAGAAGAGGCGTTAAACGTATGCTTCAGGGATAAGCCAATTACTTATACCATAATCCAGGGGACTATCATCGTAAAAAAAAAGGAAGAGGAGATAAAGGCAGAAGCAACGGCAAGCATTGAGATCCGCGGTAAAGTAGTTGATGAAAAAGGGCAGCCTTTACCCGGCGTTAATGTAAAAGTGAAAGGGGCTACATTGGGGAGCATAACCGGGGCACAGGGAGAGTATACCATAAAAGTACCGGATGAGCAAGCGGTGTTAATATTCTCCTACGTGAGTTTTGAAACCCAGGAAGTGGTAGTAGGTGATAAAACGGCCATCAACATCACTATGAAAGAAGCTTCTAACAGGCTTAGCGAAGTAATAGTTGTAGGTTATGGAACGCAAAAGAAAGTTGATTTAACAGGCGCCGTTGTTACTGTAACAGGATCAGAGTTAAATAAAAGGGTAGCTACAGACCCAACTCAATTACTGCAGGGAAAATTGCCGGGTTTGTCGGTTGTACAAGGCTCTGGTGAGGCCGGTAATGAAGGAACGTCGCTTCGCATAAGGGGCACAGGCACTTTCAGCAGCGCGGGCAATTCGCCGTTCATCATTGTTGACGGTTTACCCGGAAGCATTACGGCCCTTGATCCGCAGAATATCGAATCGGTAACAGTATTAAAAGATGCGGCTTCTGCATCTATATACGGTACCCGCGCTGCAAACGGCGTTATATTGATAACTACCAAGCAAGGCAAAGAGGGTAAGATGCAGCTCTCTTATGATTATAACCTTGGCATCACCAGGGCTACTTCACTGCCCAAAAATCTTATATATAATTCGGCCCAGTACATGACCCTCTGGAACCAGGCCGCAACCAATTCAAATTATCCCAATAAATATAGCGATGCGCAGATAGCACTTTATACCAATGCTACGGATCATAAATTATATCCGGATTATAACTGGTTAGATGCCATATTCAATACGGTTAATGTGCAAACACATCATTTGGGGATAACCGGTGGCAGTAACGGAACTACCTATAATGTAGGTTTAGGTTACGTTGATCAGCCGGATGTTATGCTGGGTTACTATTATAAAAAATACAATATTCAATTAAATCTCAACTCAAAGCTAAATAAATGGGCAGCATTTGGCGCAAGTGTTACTTTAAACAGCAGTGAAAGAGGTTATACCTCAAGGGGAAGCCAGGATCAGTTTTTATCGGCGTTGTCTCAACAACCGATGTATGGCCCCATATTGCCCGATGGCAGCGGAAGGTATACCAATTCGGTGTTCCCGAGTGTTCAAACACCCAATAAAAACCCAATTGCAATTGCCCAAAATGCCATCAATAAGCAAAACGACTATTACTTACAAAGCAGCTTTTATTTAAACATCCATCTTTTAAAAGGGCTGGAATGGCGAACCAACGGTGGTTTTAACTTTGATTATAATAAAACCATTGATTTTAAGCCTGTAATTAATCAGTATAACTGGTTTGCAAAACCCGGCGATGCACCCGAACGCACCCTGGATGTAAACGGACAGGGCATTGATGTAACCGATAATAATTCGTTTTATCCGGTTGCCTATACGCAGTTTACATATTCACGGTCAATTAATAATGAGCATAACTTTAAGTTGTTAGCCGGTACCCAGGTTGAATATAATAAATCGCAAAACCTGGAAGGGTTGCGCAATTTGCCCTTTGCATCCAATACTTTACAGGAAATTGATGCCGGGCCTATAGCTTCACAATTAACCAACGGAACAAGTAATATTTACTCATTGCATTCATACTACGGCCGTTTAAATTATGATTACCAGGAGAAATACCTGCTGGAGGCCAATGCCAGGTATGATGCTTCGTCACGTTTTCCGGCAAACAACAGGTGGGCGTTCTTTCCATCAGTATCATTAGGTTGGGCAGCTACCAAAGAAAAATTTCTGCAAAATGTAAGTTGGTTAAATAATTTAAAGGTAAGGGCGTCGCTGGGTAACTTAGGCAACCAAAATATTGGTAACTATCCTTACCAGGAAACTTATAACTTCAAAAGCTACTATAATAACAAAACAAGCTACGCTTATCCGTTTGTTGGCACTACAGTAACAAGCGGCGTTATTAATAATTCACTAACCAATCCTAATATTAAATGGGAAACCACCCGGGTATTTGATATTGGTACAGATGTTACAGTGTTGAATAATAAACTCAGCTTTTCATTCGATTGGTATGATAAATTAACATCGGGCATTCTTGAAACGGCCACCACGCTTACCCCGCTTTATTTTGGTTTGAACGCGCCGGTTATAAACTATGGTAAAATGAAAAATACCGGTATTGAAGCCTCATTTGAATACAACGACCGCTTTGGAAACGTGGGCTTTTCATTCGGCGGAAATATTCAGGCCAATAAAAATACTTTAGTTTCTTACGGTGCTCCGGCCATCAGCACCGGTACCAATACCATTAACCAGGAAGGGCAACCCTATGGCAGCTTTTACATGCTCAAATACGTGGGCATCTTTCAGTCGGCGGCAGAAATTGCAGCCTCACCAACACAGCAGTATAACCCTCAGCCAGGTTACATGAAATATGCGGATACGAATGGCGATGGAAAGGTTGATGACAGTGACAGGGTAATAGTACCTGGTGCCTATCCTAAATTTAATTATGCTTTCAACACTGGTGTCAACTGGAATAATTTTGACCTCACGGTGTTTTTTTATGGATCATACGGGCAAAAATTATACGTTAATGGCTGGGGCATACAGCCGTTTAACCAGGGATCGCCTCCGCCCAAAGAGTGGTTAAATGCCTGGACACCATCAAACCCAAGTACAACCATGCCTATGGTATATGTTTTGGGCCAGGGAAACATCAGCAGCAACGCCAACACGGCATCTACCTATTATTTAAAAGACGCTTCCTTTTTAAGGTTAAAAAACGTTCAGCTTGGCTATAATTTACCTAAGAATTTTGTTAAACACCTGTTTATGTCGGGATTGCGGATTTATTTTGCAGGCGATAACCTTGTTACGTTCACCAAGTTCCCCGGTCTTGATCCCGAACGGATAGTTTCCAACACAAGGTATGTTACCCACCCGCAAAATCAGGTTTACTCTTTTGGTGTAAGAGCTACATTTTAACATTTATTATTTGAAACGATCATGAAAACAACGATAAAATATTTGATGCTTTTTTTGACTGCCGTTTTAATGGTTAGTAGTTGTAAAAAGGACCTTTTAGATCAAAACCCACCGGCGGATATAGCCAGTTCAGTATATTGGAAAACACAAAACGACGCTGATCTTGCTTTGGCCGGGATCTATAGCTTTTTTATCCAGGGTTTTAATTATACCGCATCAGGTAATACCGGGCAAGGCTTTGGGGCAGGTACACCTTATTGGGATAGCCTTAGCGATAATGCGTATAGCGGCGCATACTCAAATATTGCGCAAGGTGCAATAACCCCAACTGTTGGCGGTCTGCAAACAGATGCCTATTCAACTGCATACAGGGCTATTCAGGCATGTAATACTTTTTTAGATAACGTACGTAAGATCAACCTGCCACCGGCTACATTAAACCAATATTTGGCTGAAGTAAGGTTTGTAAGGGCTTATTGGTATTTTATGCTTACGCAATTATATGGGGATGTTGTATTATCACTTCACCAAATCACCATTAACCCGGTAAATGCCCAAATGGGGAGAACCCCAAAATCAGTAGTAATTGACACCATTTTAAACGATCTCACTTTTGCTGCCAATAACCTGCCCAATACCGCTTATACCGGCCACGCTGTTAAAGGCACTGCTATGGGTTATATGGTTAAAGTGTATTTGGCCAGGCATCAATATCAGTTGGCAGCCACTACCGCCAATACTATTATAACAGATGGTAAGTTTCGTATTTATACAGGGGGATACAGGAATTTATTTTTAAAGCCGGGACAAAACAGCAACCCCGAGATCATGTTCTCGGGGCGTTACCAGGTGCCTACAGCTTTTAGCCCGGCAGATTATTTATATACCTACAGCTCAAGCTTTCAGCCTTTAAGTTACCTGGTTAATGATTATGAGTGTACCGATGGGCAGCCTATCAGCACATCGCCGTTATATAATTCGGCAACACCATACGCCAACCGCGACCCGAGGTTATTAGCTACCATATTAACTCCAGGCGTTTTATATAAGGGCGGAATCCCATTTGTTCCTGCAGCTATTGGCGCTTCAGCCGGATTTCTGAACAAGAAAGGAGTTGACTCCACCCGGGCGACAGTTATCGGTACCCAAAGCGACCAGGACTGGGTTTATTTACGCTACGCAGATGTTTTACTGATGTATGCCGAGGCGCAAAATGAAGTTGCAGGCCCCGATGCCAGTGTGTATGCTGCAATTAATGCGGTTCGTACCCGCCCCGGGGTGAATATGCCGCCAATACCCGCCGGACTTTTACAGAATGATATGCGTACACGGATCCGTCACGAACGGCGGATTGAGCTGGCGCTGGAAGGGCAAAGGTATTTTGATTTAAAAAGATGGGCATTAGACAGGGTAATTATACCAACCATTAAAGACCCAAATGCTGCGCAGCGAACATTCCCGCTTCGGGATACCATTTGGCCGGTTCCGCAAACAGAGATTGATATTGCCAAAGCAGTTGGCAACACTGCATTTACACAAACGCCGGGCTATTAATCAAACCGGAGACAATGAAAATTATTAAACGTGAGAGTGGCTACACGCATAGCACTCTCTTTGATGAGGTGTTCGTCAGGTTTGTTTACTGCCGCTAATGTGGCAGTAAACAAACCTGATAACCCGGGGGGTAGGTGGCGATGCTTGCCGGTTAGTGTCCCGGCCCATTTTAATACGGATAATATTAATGATTACGATATACAAAGCCGATGCAATTTAATATGAGAAAGATTAAAAGTTACATCATACTACTGGTATTTAACTTACTGGCAGCACCTGCGATAATGGCGCAGAGTAAGACGGTTACTTTAGACTATTTTTTTAACAACGAATACCGTAAAAACTCAGCCGGTGCTTTAGAACGATACCATTATACCTGGGAAGACCAAAGGAGCAGTGGTTATTCTATATGGGGAGAAGTATTTAAAAAGAATGGCGCCAGTCTTAAAAGCCTTGAAACAGAGCCAACTGTTCAAAGTTTAAGCGCGACGGATATCTACATTATAGTCGATCCCGATACTAAAAAAGAAACAGCCAACCCCAACTATATTGAAACCAGGCGTATTAAAGCTATTACCGATTGGGTTAAGCGCGGAGGGGTACTGGTATTGATGGCAAATGATAGTGCGAACGCTGAGTTACCTCACCTTAATAAACTGGCCGAAAAATTCGGGATTCATTTTAATGATGATTTATACAAACATGTAATTGGTACCCAGTTTGAAATGGGGGCTATACATGTTCCCGCAAATGATCCTGTATTTAAAACCGCAAAAAAGATCTATCTGAAGGATATCGCCACGCTTAAATTATCATCTCCGGCAACCCCGCTGTTAACCGATAGTACACGGGTAATTATCGGCACAGCCAAATACGGAACAGGTACAGTAATGGCTGTTGGCGACCCCTGGTTGTATAATGAGTATACCAACGGGCGGCTGCCTGCAGCAATGGGTTTTGATAATGATAAGGCCGCCGATGACGTAACCAAATGGCTGTTATCCAAAATTCCTGCAAAAATTAAATAATAAGATACGGCAATTAATGCCTGTTGTTCAGGCAAAAGCTATTTATATACCGATGATAATTTAAGTCAATTAGTTTAAAGTAATGCTTTCAGAAGTTGAATTAATCACATTAATAAAAGCCGGGGACATAAACGCCTTTGATGAGTTTTACAAACGGAATTGGCGGCCTTTATATCACACAGCTTATCGTTCAACAGGCTCATCTGATGATGCGAAGGACCTTGTGCAAACTGTTTTTATTAATTTATGGAATTGCCGGTACAGCTTACAGCCGGACAGATATAATGGCTCATATCTATTCAGAAGTTTAAAAAATAGTATCATCAATTTCCACAAAAAGGACTCAGTAAGAAAAAGAGGTATGGATAACCTGTTATACCTGGAAGATGATGATCAGTATACACAGGAAGATAGCTTAATAGCAAAAGAGCTTTCGGTAACAATTGAAGGTGAGATTAGGGAGCTGCCAAAAAAAATGCAGGAGGTTTTTATTTTATCAAGGCAGCAAAACTTATCCGTTAATGAAATTTCGGAAACCCTGAATATCACTCCCCGAACAGTTAAGAACCAGCTCTCAAACGCACTGAAGATATTACGGACGAAGCTGGGGATGTTTTGAAGGCGGGTTGAAAATATAGGAGTACCATTATGTTCAAAATCCTGATAGCTTTTTTACCCAGGAAGATAATTTGTTTATTTAAATGGGTTCTTTAAAATGAAATGCCTAACTGCAGCCCTGTACTGATGGAAGCAGGCAAGTCATTGCCAAATCTTACCGGAATAGGAACCGAAACAAAAAAACTGGCATCCTTACCTTTCTTAATAACCTGGTTAAAAACCGGTGTTACACCGAAGCGGCCATTTGTTTCAAATGCCATGCGCCCAATAAAAGTAAAACCATGCTTAAAACGAAACATAGCACCGGGATGGAATAAAACTGTATTAACCTTTGAAATATTTCTTTCTGTGCGGATTGCAGGAGCAACTTCAAAGCTTATACCAAACCGATCACTTTTAAGAATATTCATCCCGAAGGGAAAGCCAACCGTGTAGACATCACGAAAATTACTCTTAAAGCCATCCTTCGTCCAGGTGCCGATTGGGTTGAGGATACTGAAATACCCCGTTACCCTTGGATAGGCTGGCTGCTGCTGGGCGAAGCCAATCTTGAAAATGAACAATAATAAAACAATAGTGGTAAGGTGTTTAAACATGTTAAAGGGTTTTGATCAGGAAGCCGATGATAGCTGCGATCCCAATGATATAAGGTTCCTGTAGTTTTTTTACATAAATCAACGCTAGTACAGCAGCAGCGGCAATCAGTAGGGTAGGAATATCTATCACAGACCGTAATCCAATGACAATCACGGACCCTACCAATGCGCCGATCACAGCAGCAGTTATACCGTCCACAAATGCCTTGATACTTGTATTTTTGGCTATCTTTTTAAATGATGGCGCAAGGGCCACTGTAAATACGTAACACGGTAAAAATGTAGCCAACGCGGCCACACACGCCCCGGGAAAACCGGCTACCAGGTAACCGATAAAGCCTACTGTTATAACCACCGGGCCGGGTGTGATCATAGCTACAGCAACCGCGTCAATAAATTGATGTTCATTCAGCCAGCCAAATTCTTTCACCACACCCCCATGTAAAAATGGTACGATAGCGAGGCCGCTGCCAAAAACAAATGCGCCTGCTTTAGCGAAAAACCAACCGATCTCCTGCAAGGTTTTTCCATCATATTTCCAGAAGCTTGTACTTACTAAAATTCCGGTTGGCAATACCGACGGCTTTTTGAGCCATTGCGGCGGTGCTTTAATCAACATGTATAAAACACCACAAGCCAGGAACAAAAGGATTTCTTCACGCTCGGTAATTACGGTAATTACTATACCTGCGATATAGAAAAGCCACAAGAGCCATTTGGCTTTCATGACAGGTAATTCAAACTTACTGATCGACTTAATGGTCAATTTATAGGCGCTCATAGCTATAATTCCGATAACAGCTGCGCCAACGCCATAAAATACCGCCTGCATCCAGGCCAAACCTCCATAAAGCTGATAGGCCATACCCAGCAATACCACCATTACAAAGGAGGGTAGCACGAAAGCCAGCCCGGTCAATGTAGCGCCGATAAGGCCATAATGCACAAAGCCGATATAAATACCTAACTGTGCTGCCAACGGCCCCGGAGCCAGTTGGGCAAGGGCTAAGCCCTCTTTATATTCTTCTTCGGTAAGCCAGCCTTTATTCTCTACGAGGTCGCGCTGCATATAGCCAACTAAAGCAACAGGGCCGCCAAAACCCCATGTACCTAACTTGAGGAAATACCTGGTGATATCCAATAGCGAGTAGGCTGGTTTAATGAATTGTCCTTTCATTACATCTTCATATTATCCATACCGCCATTTTTCTTGCCTAATACATCCAATGCTGCCCGAAAGCCCTGCGCCAGCGTTGCGGCGTTGCCACGGCCATAATAATGCAGAAAGATCATATGTGGTTCATCGCCTAGCATATGATTATGCACGGCCACAACTGCCAGGTTATGCGCACGGAGGATTTTGATCACACCATTCACTTCACTCTGCAGCATCGCGATATCACCTGCGATATGCGCATCCTCCTGTTTACCAGCGAAAGAAGCCCAACTGTTCAACCCAATATTGGTCGTCATTTCCACACCCATCGCTATGATCTTTAGATCAGCACGTCCAATGGTGTATTTATATGTAGGGCCATTCACAGTTCCGGTATATTTTACAATAGCATCCAAAGCAGGCAGATCAAAGTTCTCTTTACCTGTGATAGTGGCAGGTGCGGATGGTGCTGGTTGATTAGCTGGAAACAGCTTACTGTCCCTGATCGTATCGGCATACTTTTTAGCTATTTCTGCAACGGTGCCCATTCCGTGGATGTGCATATAGAAGATGCGTGGTTCTTCGTAAAAGAAGTGGTTATGAATGGCAGCGATTTCCAAACCATTAGCATGAGCTGCCGAAATGAGCGGGTTAACTTCGTCCATTTGCAATACTGTATCGCTCATAACCATAGCTGATTTACCGTCAACAGTTTTCTTAAACGACACCCAGCCACCAAAACCAAAAGGAATTGGCACCGGCTCCCCCTTAATCTTCATCTTTAGGTCATTACGGGGCAACGGTATGGTGTAAACAGCTTCAACCTCCTTATAACTGCCTTTTTTACCCAAAGCAGCATCTATCGCAGCTATTTCATCAGGAGTTAAGGGCGGTGTGTTGTCCGCTGGAGGTAATACAGCAGCTTCTGTTTTACCAATCGGTAAAAATAAGGCGGTACCCAAAAACGCAGTGGCCTGTAAGGCTTGCCTGCGCGTAAACATATTTGTTTTCATGAGAGGTAAATTGTGTTGATAATACAATACTACCTACTTGAAACTCCTTAAACTTGTATGGAATTAACTATTTGTATCCTTTTTACTTTTCAGGATACTTTTTTTATAAATGGATGGGGTTTGCCCGGTTTGCTTTTTGAAGATCCTGTTAAAATGGCTTTGATCAGAAAAGCCGGTAAGGTAAGCGATCTCAGTTAATGAATAGGAGGTACTTGTCATCAAACCAATCGCTTTCTCTATCCTGAGTTTACGGATATAATCTCCAAACGAAAGGTTATCAAAATACTTGGAGAACTCACGCGACAGATAAGCCGGATTGATCTCCAACTCATTTGATACTTGCTGCAAACTCAGGGTCATGTTGGTGTCAAGTTGATCCTGTATCATTTCCCTGAGATCTTTCGTCCAATCAGGTGCTTTCTTTGAGGTACTTTGTTTGATGTATTTATGAAACACTTCCAGCAGTATCCGTTCAACCGGCCCTGCCTGGGAATGTTTTAACTGGTGCAGGTGTTTTGCCCAACTATATAATCCATCATAAATAGTCATCCCCAATTCCAGCAGTTTCTGGTCGTCTTTGATATTATAGGCCAATCCCGAAAAAATTGCTTCGAGTCCTGCAGATTGTGGTGCAAAATCATGCCGGTCGGTATCTGCCCCACGCACAATTGCGGCAATCCTGTTTAGCGCCTCATTTTTGAGCTGGTGTTTTTTGATAAAGTAATCAAAAGTGCATTGATCTTCATAATGGGTGTACTCCACATCGGGCAGGTCAAATGGGATCGCTTTCAACTCGTCGGCTTTTGCCAGTACCTGGTGAAAGGGGACAAAGATGATCTCAGCTTCGGCATCAATAAATCGCTTGATGAGCCAGGGACAAGCAATGCGGTCAATCTTCGGGCGTTCGCGGGTGATCCATTTCATCTGTTTAATTCGAGCTACAAATGTAATCAAGAACCTGACAATCTCATTAATGGAGAAAAATCACATTTAATAAAAAAATGCAAATTGATCTGGTACCAATGCCGGTTAGCCCTGTATATAGTATCAAAGCCAAAAACTGCTTTAAGCGGTTGAGATAAACTTAAAATACTAATCATAATGATACAAAGGCGCAAGCCTGGCCATAATCCCGGAGACGACCATCTTCAGGATGAAAAAGCAATGCTGGCCATAGAGAAGGAAATGCTTCATAACATCCATAAAGAAATTTATGGCAGATGGCATTTTATAAAAACATCAGCAGCTAAATATGCCATCGCCGCTTCATTGGTATTGATGTGCAGTGCGGTGCTTTTTTACTTCAAATTGTCGGTTAAAGATAAAGCCGCCATGATTGCCGTAACTGCAAAAAAAGGCAATCTCAAAACAATAACACTTCCCGACGGATCAACTGTATGGTTAAACTCAGGTTCAACAATAAAATTCCCCGAACGCTTTGGCAAAACCAGGGAGGTACAACTGGTTAATGGCGAAGCTTACTTCGATGTAAAACACGATAATTCTTCTCCTTTTATTGTTAACTACGGCCGGTTACATGCGCAGGTATTGGGGACGGCTTTTAATGTAAAGTTTTACAAAAACATCAGTGATGTAAGGTTAACAGTTACCAGAGGTTGTGTAGCCGTTGGTAACAAGGGCGAAACCTTCGGTTTGCTTACAGCTGATAAAGAAATGGTTTACGATCAGGAAAAGACTACCCATCACATAAGGACAATTGACGCAGAGAAAGTAGCGGCCTGGAAATCAAGTGAAATTAATTTATACAGTGTTTCATTTGGCGAATTAGTGATGAGGCTGGAAAATACCTATGGCGTTCATGTAAACTACAACCATAAAAAGAATGATCACTTAATAACAACTATTCATTTTTCAAATAATAACACGCTATCCTATGTGCTTGAAATCATCAAAACCATCCATCATTTAGATTATGTTTTGAAAGGAAAGGAGGTTTACCTGGCAAAAAACGAAAACAGTTAAACCCAAAAAGCCAGTACCCCCGAAGCCGGGCTGCAGGGGTATAGGCAGAGAGTGCAGATATAAATTATTGGCAGGTTCCAAGCTAATCCAATAATTCATATAGTTTTTTAGGATAAAAACCTTGTAAAGATGAAAAAAAAATCGACTAAATTTTTTAATTTTTTCATGAAGGTATCGATGGTTGTTATGGTTAGTTCACTGGTTTTTTGCCAGGTGTTGCTTGCCAAACATGCAGAGAGCCAGATTTCAGATTTCCCTGTAAAGATTACGTTTGATAACGAATCGTTGCAAAGTTCAATTGATAAGCTTGAAAAACAAACCAACATCAAATTTTCTTATAACCCGGTTGAATTAAGCGGATATAAAGTAAACCAGCGTAAATTCAAAGATGAGCCGCTGGGCAAAATCCTTAATTATTTATTTGCTAAAACCCGTTTGTCATTTAAAGAGATCAATACCGGAATTGTAATTTATGATAAATCAGCTTCTGCTAAACCCACCGTACTAACCAACAAAACCAATGAGCAAAATATTGAAGCTGCTGATATTACAGTTACAGGTAAGGTGACCGACGCAAATGGCGCGCTGCCGGGTGTCTCTGTAAGTATAGAAGGCGGGGGAAGAGGGGTGATCACGGACCCTAAAGGCGAGTATACTATTAAAGTACCTGCCAATGCCACGCTGATATTTTCTTCAGTGGGCTATAAAACCCAAAAAATCGCTGTAAACAATCAAACAACCATCAACGTAACCATGACAGGCGACCTGAAGTCATTAAGTGATGTTATCGTCGTTGGTTACGGTGTTCAGAAAAAATCTGATGTAACGGGTTCAATCGTTTCTGTTAGCGAGCAATCGCTGCGTGATGTTCCGGCCGCTAACCTTGGCCAGGCCTTACAGGGGCAAGCCGCGGGTGTGGACATTCAGAAAAGCGCGGGTAACAGTCATCCGGGTGCTTCTCCATCTATCTTAATCCGTGGCAACAGGTCTATAAACGCCTCCAACTCACCCTTAATCGTAGTTGACGGGATCCCGTTTAATGGCAGTTTGAATGATATCAACCCTGATGATATAACCTCATTAGAGGTATTAAAAGATGCTTCATCTACAGCTATTTATGGTTCAAGAGGTGCAAACGGCGTTTTGCTGGTTTCTACCCGAAGGGGTAAAAAGGGCGGTACAGCAATAACTTACAGTGCTTATGCAGGTTTTAATAAACCGCTGGGCCAATATAATATCATGAACGGCCCTCAGTTTGAAGATTTGAAAAAATGGGGCCTGATCAACGGCAATCCCGGTAAATATACCGGGATTGATGATCCTGCCTTTTTAACCGATGGTTCTTTCGCGCCGCAGGAGGTGGCTTCTATAAAAAGCGGACGCAGTACCGACTGGCAAAAACTGATCTATAAAAACGGCTTTGTGACCGATCATCAGTTGGGTGTTGCGGGAGGCAATGAGCTTACCCAGTATGCCATATCCGGCGGATACTACAACGAAACTGGTATTTATTTCGGTCAGTCATTTGTACGTTATTCTGTTAAACTTAGTGTTGACCAGCAATTGGGCAAATATGTAAAGGTTGGCTTAAGTAGCTTAAATACTTTGAGCTATACCAATGGAGAAAATGCAAATCCGCTTGGGCAGGCGCTTAGGGCAAGTCCGCTTTCAACACCTTATGATGATGCTACCGGCACCCTGGTAGGTTTTACAGCCGGAAGTGCCAACCAGGTATGGAACCCGCTTGCAAATTTTGTTCCGGGCGCTGCTGTTGAAACCCGTAAAAGGTTTGGAACTTTTACAACAGCTTACCTCGAAGCCACGCTTGCACCAGGATTAAAATACAGGTTTAACGGCGGTGCCGAAATAAGGCCCGACATCTACGGTAACTACTACGGCAGCGCCACTACCAATAACCTTGGCGGTGCATCAACAGCAAATAACCAAAGTACTTACAGCTATAACTATACGCTTGAAAACATATTGACTTATGATAAAGTGTTTGCGCAAAAGCACCATGTAAACTTTACCGGCCTTTACAGCCTGCAGGAAAGCCAGTCGCAGTCAAATTCATTTAGTTATAATAATATCCTGTCGGATGGGATCCAGTATTTCAACCCACAGTACGGAGCAAACTTAAGCGGCTCGGGATCATATTCTAAGTGGGATATCATTTCTTACATGGCCAGGGTGAATTATGGTTACGCCAATAAATACCTGCTTACCTTAACCATGCGTTCAGACGGCTCATCCCGCCTGGCGCCGGGAAATAAATATCATGTGTTCCCTTCGGCGGCAGTTGCATGGAATGTTACCAAGGAGCCTTTTTTAATGAACTCAAACATACTGTCAAATCTTAAATTGAGGGTAAGTTATGGTACGGTTGGTAATACAGCTATTAACCCTTATCAAACTTTGGGTGCTTTATCATCGGTTAACTATAATTTTGGTTCTACAAACCTAACCGGAGCTTATCCAACAAACGTTCCTAATCCAAAGCTAACATGGGAGTATACTTCTACATTAAATGCAGGTGTTGATTTCGGCCTTTTCCAGGGACGGATTACAGGTACAGTTGAAGCTTATCATCAGTATACCAGGTCTTTACTATTGCCATTATCATTGCCGCCAACATCCGGTATTCCAAACAGCATTTTAACCAATGTGGGGCAAACGCAAAATAAAGGTATCGAGGTAAGCATAAGCACTATCAACTTACCCGGCAACGGCAGGAACACGGTTAGCTGGACAACCAATTTCAACATCGCCTTTAACAGGGGAAAAGTGACCAAATTAGCAAGCGGGGTTACCCAGGATATAACAAACGGCTTGTTTGTAGGGCAACCTATCAATGCCATATTTGATTATAAAAAAATTGGCATCTGGCAAAACACAGCAGCCGATACAGCCCAGGCTAAAAGTTTAGGACTTACAACCACCGGCACAGGCTCTGTAATTGGTACCATCAGGGTAGAGGATGTAAATAAAGATGGAAAGATCAGCGCTGCCGACAGGATCGTGCTTGGATCTGATCAGCCTACTTATACCGGAGGTTTCACCAACCGCATAGGTTATAAAGGGTTTGATTTTACGGTAGTGGCTGCCTACAGGGTGGGGGGATTAATCACCTCTAAAATGTTCCAGAGCGGGAGCTTTATTAATACTTTCCAGGGTAATTATAATAACCTGAATGAGGATTACTGGACACCAACCAATCATCAAAATTATTATCCTAAGCCAAATTCCGCTTCAACCAATACGCCTTATTCATCAACACTAAGTTATTTTGACGGCACATTTTTGAAAATCAGGAGCCTCACTTTGGGCTATAATATGCCTGAGTCAATAACTAGGCGTATCAGTGCACGGTCTTTAAGGGTATATGCTACGGCGCAAAATCCATTTATTCTTTTTTCTCCGTATCGTAATACTTATCACGGCCTCGATCCTGAAACAGCCGGGGCCTTAAACGTAGATACGCCTCCTACAAAGTCATTTACATTCGGTATTAACATGACACTTTAAATTTAAATAAGATGAAAAGGATATCTATATATTTATACACCTGTTTGTTTTTAGGTCTTGCAACTACAGCTTGTAAAAAAACACTGTTAGAAGATCCAAAATCAACACTTACCCCAACTTTTTTTACAACAAGCCAGGGTTTTCAAGCCGGCCTCACTGCAGCCTACGCAGGTTTCAGAACTATTTGGGGCCCGGATACCTATTTTGAAATGACCGTTCCCGGCACCGATGAATTTATTGCCGGTAACGATGGTAACAACGGCATGGTGAAATACAACAGTAACTTTAATACTGCCGATGGTACTGTTGCCACGATCTGGAAAAACTGTTACACCTATATCAACACCTGTAACGGTTTGATTGGTAGCGTTCCGGCCGGTATTGACGCCACATCGGCAGCAAGCATGGTTGGTGAAGCCAAATTTTTGCGGGCAAATTATTACTTTATATTAGTTCAGTTTTGGGGCGATGTAACTCTAAATAAAACATTCCAGTCGGTACCCACAACATCAGCCACCAGGGCCCCTATGGCTGATGTTTATAATTTTATCGTTCAGGACTTGAAGGATGCCATAGCGGCTCTTCCTGCAACTCCTTTAACCAACGGCGTGCAGCCGGGCAGGGCAACAAAAGCCGCAGCAATGCATATGCTTGCAAAAGTATACTTAACAAGGGCAGGCTCATCGGCCAAACAGGCAGATGATTATAAAAATGCTTACAATACAGCAATTGACCTTATCACCAATGTTGCGCCTGCAGGTAGCTTAAAGCTGCAGCAGGATTTTGGAAAGGTTTTTGCCGAAGGTAACGAGGCCAACAGCGAAATACTTTGGACTGTACAGCATACCACTACACTGGCCTACAATGGTTCGGCTACACAAAACAACAGCGGCCCGGATAACCTGCTATGCCATTTATTTGTGCCGAAGTATGAGGTGCAACCCGGCATGCAACGCAGTACCCTTTACGGGCGTCCTTACATCCGCGTGGTGCCTACCCATTGGCTTACTGATACCGTGTTTAGCGAAAGGATTAATGACCAGCGTTATAATAAAACGTTTCAAACAGCCTGGTTATGTAATAATGCTGCCTCAATACCTACCTGGTCTAATCCACTGCCGGCCGGGGCTCCAGCTGGTGCGCAACCTGGTGCTCCTAAATTTACAGTGGGCGATACTGCTATATGGATGCCCGGTTATGCTATGACCTCAGCTCAAATTGCAAAGTATCGTTACCAGGTTATTCCGCCTGCTAAATACAGCATTGCTTTGTCGCCCGCTATGATTAAGTATTTTGACACTAAACGTCCCGATCAAAATTCACCCTCAAGCAGGCCGATTATTATCTACCGCTTAGCCGAGACTTATTTAATTGCTGCCGAAGCATTATTTATGGATGGTCGTGCGGCAGACGCGGTGCCTTATATCAATGCCATCCGCGAAAGGGCTGCTTATCCTTCGGGCAACGCCGCAGCAATGGATATCACTGTTGATAAGCTTTCACTGGATTTCATTTTGGACGAACGCTCAAGAGAACTGTGCGGTGAGCTTGTGCGCTGGCTTGACCTTGCTCGGACAGGTAAATTACTGGAAAGGGTAAAACTGCATAATACAGACGGCAAAGCTAATATTAAGCCATTCCACGTACTGCGCCCTATCCCACAAACCCAAATTGATGCAACAATTACAGGTACTCCATATCCGCAAAATCCGGGCTGGTAGGCCGGGGTAAATTAAACGTGTAGATAAACGCAAGCGATAAAAATACCATGAAAAAACACAACACGATACTTCGTATTCTTTTAGTTTTTCTTTTGCCTTTTTGTTTTATTGAAGCGCAGGCAAATGGTAATGCATCGCCCGAAACATCCCCATATAACGTAAAGTTATATGGGGCAAAGGGCGATGGAAAAGCCATTGATACCCAAAATATCAATAAAGCAATTGAGGCTGCAGCAGCGGCTGGTGGCGGAACAGTTTATTTTCCGGCCGGAAATTATTTAAGCGGTTCCATTCATCTGAAAAGCGGTATCAGCCTGTATATCGATCAAGGAGCTACCATAATAGCCGCGCCTATTGAAGCCAGTTCTGGTTATGACGAGCCCGAAGCCAAAATCGATAATAACTACCAGGATTTTGGGCACAGGCACTGGCATAACAGCCTGATCTGGGGCGAAAACCTGCATGATATTTCCATATTGGGTCCCGGTACCCTTTGGGGAAAGGATTTGGTGCGGAGCAATAAAGGCGAAGACGATAAACGCCCTAACAAAACCATCAGTCTTTATTTATGCCGTAATGTAATTATCAGGGACATTTCCATATTGCATGGCGGCTGGTTTGGGATCCTGGCGACGGGGATAGACAATTTTACTATTGATAATGTAAAAATGGATACCAACCGCGACGGTATGGATGTTGATTGCTGCCGTAACGTACGGATCTCAAATTGCAGTATAAACTCGCCTTATGATGATGGTATTTGTTTGAAAAGCACCTACGGGCTTGGATTTGCCAGGGCTACCGAAAATGTTACCATTACCAACTGCCAGGTAAGCGGCTATGATGAGGGCTCATTTTTGGCCGGTACTTTTACCCGTAATGAAAAAAAATATTCGGACGGTAACCCTACGGGCCGCATAAAAATGGGTACCGAATCAAACGGAGGTTTTAAGAATGTCACCATTTCAAACTGCGTATTTGATTACTGCCGGGGCCTGGCCCTTGAAACTGTTGACGGCGCGCTTTTAGAGGATGTCACTATCACCAATATCACAATGAGGGACATTGTTAATGCGCCAATTTTTGTAAGGCTTGGTGCACGCATGCGCGGGCCGGAAAGTGCACCTGTGGGGGCGCTCAGGCGTGTGATTATCAGCAATGTGGTATGTTATAATGCTGATAGCAAGCATGGGGCTATTATAAGCGGGATCCCCGGCCATGATATTGAAGATTTGCGGTTAAGCAATATCCGGATCTATTATAAAGGCGGAGGAACAAAAGAGCAATCTGCACGTGAAGTTCCTTCGCTTGAAAAAGAATACCCGGAACCATATCGTTTCGGTACGATGCCTTCCTACGGTTTCTTTATCCGCAACGTCAAAGATTTGAAAGTGAGTGATGTGGAAGTTAGCTATATCTCGGATGATTTTCGTCCGCCATTTATACTCGATCATGTAACCGGAGCCGATTTTCAACATATCAAGGCGCAAAAAGCGGCTGGCTCGCCATCCTTTGTGTTAAATGAGGTAAAGGATTTCAATATTTATAACAGCCGCCCGATAGCAGATACTAAACTGGCGAATGCCAATAAAAAAGAATTATAATCAAATAACTAGCATGAAAAGTATACTATTTAAATGGGCAATGATCCTTACACTACTGCCTGTAAGCATCATGCTTTATGCCCTGAAACCAGGACCGGAAGTAGTGCCCGATACTGATAACGCGGGCTTAAAATTACCTGCAGGTTTCGGCGCCCTTAAAGTTGCCGAAACCGGTGCAAAGGCCCGGCATTTAGTAGTTACGCCGCAGGGCGATATTTATGTAAAGCTGGCCAAACCCAATAAAGAAGGGAAGGGGATCTTAGTATTTCATGAAGCGCCCAATGGTAAGGCTGAACTTAAATCGGGCTTTGGTACTTATGGTGGTACTGAGGTTTATTTAAAGAACGGGTACCTGTACGCATCGTCAAATACCGAGGTCTTCAGGTATAAGGTAAATGATAAAAATGAAGTGATCAACCCCGATCAGCCCGAAAAAATCATTACCGGGTTGAAGGCGGGCCGCCAGCATGAAACCAAATCATTTGCTTTGGATAACGATGGCAATATCTATGTAAACATAGGAGCCTGGTTCAACTCCTGCCAGGAAAAAGACCGCGGCCTGCATTCGCCGGGCATACCGGGATGTCCGATACTGGACTCCATGGGTGGGGTATGGCAGTTTAAAACTGATAAATTAAATCAAACCTACGGCGATGGTGTACGGTTCGCAACCGGCTTAAGGAATATGGTTGGTATGGACTGGAACCAGCAGGATAACCAGCTTTTTGTAATGCAGCACGGCAGGGATAACCTGAACAGTTCATGGCCCGAGCTCTACACCACCAAACAATCGGCCGAGCTACCTGCCGAGTGTTTGTATGCCCTTAAAAAAGGCGATAATGCAGGCTGGCCATATATGTATTATGACCAGATCCAGCATAAAAAGATCCAGGCCCCTGAATATGGCGGCGATGGCAAGAAAGAAGCTGATGCAAAGTTTCTTGATCCGGCTGCCGCCTATCCAGGACACATGGCCCCTAATGGTTTGCTATTTTATACCGGAAACCAATTCCCGGCGAAATATAAAAACGGCGCCTTTATAGCATTTCACGGCTCATGGAACAGGGCGCCTGAACCGCAGGCAGGATATTTTGTGGTTTTTCAGCCATTTAAAAATGGAAAACCTGATGGCGCATGGGAAGTATTTGCCGATGGATTTTCAGGTTCGCCCGAGAAAACGGCTGCCGGGCGTGCCGATCATCGTCCCTGCGGTCTTGCCCAGGGTGCCGATGGTTCATTATATGTAACGGACGATTCAAAAGGTACCATTTACCGTATTATCTACCTTAAAAAGTAATAAGCAAATGACTAAATACTTATTGATCCTCTTTTTTGCGTTTAGCTGCTTCCAGTTAAGGGCGCAGGTTAAAACCAGGACAAAAACAAAAGCGAAGCCGGCTACAGGGCTGGCTGCGTCAATAGCAAATGGCAAAGCTGTCTATGTAAATCATTGTTTAACCTGTCACCAGGCCGATGGTGGTGGTGTGCCAAATATGAACCCGCCATTAATCAAAACTTCTTATGTAACGGGCGATCATACACAGCTAATTAAAGTGGTGCTCAACGGATTTTCAGAAAACGTTGATATTGACGGCGAATCATACTCAAATGTGATGCCCGCGCATGACTTTTTAAAAGATCGTGAAATTGCTGATGTACTAACTTATGTAAGGAAAAGCTTCGGTAACAAGGGTGGAGCGATTACCGCAGCACAGGTAAAGGCGGTTCGCGCGAAGAACAAAAAGAAGACGGCTATTAAAAATATCTAACACCAAAAACAGCTAAAATGAAATCATTTTTATACTTATTACTAATTGCCTGCACGTCGGCAGCATTTGGGCAGGACGTAAATACCGGCGATGTTGTGCGTCGAGTTGCCGATAATGTTATTAAGGAAACTTCTTTCCAGTTTGTGAATAGCAAAACAAATGAAAAATATAATTCAACAAAAGGTTTGGCTTCATCGGCAGATCTTAAGGTTGACAGTAAATACAATAAGTGGGCATACGTAAATGGTGTTTTAACCATTGGCATGATGCAAACCGCGGATGTGCTTGGCGACAAAAAATATTCAGACTATTCTCTTCACAATTTTGCATTCATTTTTGACAACCTTAATTATTTCGAAACGCTTTATAAAGCAAAAGCAGGTAAGGTTGAATATGGTTCTGTATTTAATATCACCAACCTTGATGCCTGCGGCGCGATGTCGGCCGGATTGTTTGATGTGGATGCCCTCGCACAAAGAAAGGATTATAAGGCTTATTTAGAAAGATCTGCCAATTATATCTTAACTAAACAAATGCGCTTGCCTGATGGTACACTTGCCCGTCCGCAGCCCCGCTTTGGTACCCTTTGGGCCGATGATATGTTTATGAGTATTCCGTTTTTGGCACGTATGGGCAAACTTACCGGCGATAGTAAATATTTTGATGATGCCATTAAGCAGGTTGAGAATTTTAACAAATACCTTTATGACCCGGCAACAGGCCTGTTCTTCCATAATTATTATGCTGATGATCAAACCAATGGTGTAGGCCACTGGGGCCGCAGCAATGGCTGGATAGCCATGGCACAGGTTGAACTATTAAACAATTTACCTGCAAACCACCCAAAACGTGCAGAGCTGATTAAATTGCTGTTGAGACAAATAGTGGGATACGCCCGCTACCAGGATCAAACCGGTTTGTGGCACCAGTTATTGGACAAGCCCGATTCATACCTTGAAACATCAGTCACTGCTATGTACACTTACGCGGTAGCCAGGGCTGTAAACCAGGGCTGGATAAATGAAAAATATATAGCCATTGCCCGTGAAGGATGGAAAGGCCTGGCCTCAAAAGTAACTGCTGAGGGGCAATTGCAGGATGTTTGTATTGGTACCAATATGGATACGGATATTAAATTTTATTACACCCGCCCAACCGAACTCAACGATACTCATGGCTTAGGCGCTTTGTTATTAGCCGGAACAGAAATGCTTAAAGCCGAAAAGAAGAAATAACCATGCAGAGGCTAACGAGGTTTTTGTTATGTATTATCGTAATAGTGCTGGCATCTGATTTTAATTTGTTTGCCGCCGATGTGAATATTACGGCTTACGGAGCTACCGGGAACGGTACTACCTTAAATACCGAAGCTATTCAAAAAGCCATTGACGCTTGTTATAAGAGCGGTGGTGGCAAAGTGGTGGTTCCTTCAGGGGTGTTTTTGACAGGTACCATTGCACTGAATGATAATATTACCCTTCATCTGGATAAAGGCGCTATTTTATTAGGGAGTACCGATGTTAACGACTATAAAAACCTCGATCCTTTTGTTGAGGGCCTTGGCATTAGCGTGGGCTGGGCGTTGGTTGTAGCTGTTGATAAAAAGAATATCAGTATTGAAGGCGAGGGTATTATCGATGGGCAAGGATCAAAATTAAAAGCGCAGCAAATACTAACTGATACCCGCGCCGAATCACAGCGCTGGGGGAGGCGCCCTTTTCTATTACGGGTTGTACGCTGTCAAAATGTTTCGGTAAAGGGAGTCACTTTAAATTACTCAGCCGCCTGGACCTCACATTACTTTCAATGCAAACAGGTAAACATTCAAAATGTAAAAATTGAAAGCAGGGGAGTTGCCCATAATGACGGCATGGATATAGACGGCTGCCAGGATGTAACTATCAAAAATTGCGATGTGGTAAGCGGCGATGATGCCCTGTGTTTTAAAACTACATCAAGCAAAATGGCCTGCCGGAATATTGTGATCTCGGGCTTGCGATTAAAAAGCGGCCAGGGGGCCATCAAGATCGGCACCGAATCAATGGCACCATTTGAAAATATCAGCATTTCAAAATGTTATATCTATGATACAGCCAATGGAGGGATCAAGCTGCTTTCTGTTGATGGTGCAAATATCAGGAACGTTGAAATTGATGATATTACCATGGTTGAAGTAAAAACGCCCATCCTGATCCGTTTAGGGGCAAGGTTAAGTGTGTTTCGCAAAGACCAGGATACGCAGCAGCCAATAGGAACGCTTGAAAACGTAACCATAAAAAATGTAAAGGCAAAAGCAGCGGATAACGCGCAACTGATGCCACCTTCAGGGATACTGATAACCGGCATCCCCGGACATAATATTAAAGGGCTTACTTTAAAAAATATCGGGATAAACCTTGCAGGTGGCGGAACTGAAGAAAATGCCCGGCAGGTTGTACCGGAAGCTATTGATAAGTACCCCGAAGTAAAAACATTTGGCCCCTTGGTACCTGCCTATGGCGTATGGGCACGTCATGTAGAAGGATTAAAACTTGATAATGTAAAATTCACATTAAGTCATAATGACCTCCGGCCGGCTTTCATTTGTGAGGACGGGAAAAACATTGAACTTAAATCCTGTGTAATTCCTGAAACTACAGGGGCCCAGGCTGTGATCAGGTTAGATAATGTTGCCGGAGCTTACATCAATAATACCAACGTTGCCGGCTCTGCCGATGCATTTGTGCGTATTGAAGGCAATGCAAGCGGTGACATCAGGATCCTGAAAAATAAAACACCGGGCATACAAAAAAAAGTCGACCTATCTGCCGGTCTGCAAGCAGGCACTGCCATTTCAAATTAATATTAATGAGCAATCGAATACAGCAAATGGAGATAAACACACATAAGATATTTTTAGCACTCCTGACATTTTTGTTCCCTTTTATGGTCTATGCCCAACAGGTTACTTTGCCCGCGCAAACAGATCGCTGGGTTATCCAGTCGGATGGAAGTATCAAATGGGCCATCAACGGCCGCTTGCCCCATACCGATCATATTGAAATGTCGGGCGAAAAGGTATCTGTATGGGTGCAGTATGGATTGGATAGCGCCGGCAGTGCTTCGGTTTCACGTACCGTTGTTTTCCCAACCTTCAGGATGCTGCCCGATGGCACCCGCACCCACATTGATTATACATTTCAGGATAATGAGTTGCCACGGTTCTTTGTTAATAACCGTAAGCTCAAGACAGATCTGGCCAACGGGAAAAAATCAGGTGATCTTTCGTACAATGTCACCGGTATCAGCCATAAGGGGATTATGAGGATAGCCGCCGCGGCAGGTAATCCGGCTCTGGTAAAAATAGACCGGAGTATTTTTCCATCTGTAGACAAACCACTGGTAATTGAAAAGTTTGTGTTTACCAACATAACGGATAAACCTGTTACCGTTACTATGGAATATCTGCGCCGTGAGGTACGGACGGATAGCGCTAAAAGCAAAGTAAGGCCCCATTCGGTAATTATGGGTTCTGTTGATCATGGCAGCAGGGTAGTACAACCCGGAGCAAATACTGCCTTTTCAGTTTATTACCTGGCTACGGATTTTCCTGCCCAACCTGTTAAAATTGACGCCGATGCTGAAGAAATAGCCCGTGAAAGCCGTATAAATACCATTTTATCGCCACTGCAATTAAAAACACCGGACACTTTATTAAACACCGCGTTCGCCTTTGCCAAAATCAGGGGTACGGAGAGTATTTATAAAACCAAAGCTGGTTACCTGCACGGCCCCGGCGGGCTTGCTTACTATGCCGCCATCTGGGCAAACGATCAGGCAGAATATATCAGTCCGTTTTTCGCTTTTTCCGGAGATAGTATAGGCAACCTCTCGGCAATGAACTGTTACCGGCTATTTGCAAAGTACATGAACCCGGAGTATAAACCAATCCCCAGCTCAATAGTAGCCGAGGGCGACGCCGTATGGAAAGGTGCCGGCGACCGGGGCGACCAGGCCATGATTGCCTATGGAGCATCAAGATATGCATTAACCTATGGTAAAGCCGATTCTGCCAAAAAGCTCTGGCCGCTTATCACCTGGTGTTTGGAATACAGCCACCGGAAACTGAATGATCAGGGGGTAGTTACATCTGATCATGATGAACTGGAAGGGCGCTTCCCATCTGGTAAAGCCAATCTGTCAACAAACAGTCTTTATTATGATGCGTTGATCTCCGCGGCATACCTTGGCAAACAATTGCATCAGCCAAAAGCGCAAACGGATGAGTATTTAAAACAGGCGGCTACACTTAAAGGTAATATTGAGAAGTACTTCGGGGCAACTATCGAAGGCTTTGAAACTTACAAATACTACGAAACTAATGATGTATTGCGTGCCTGGATCTGCCTGCCGCTTACTATGGGCATTTTAGACCGGAGCGAGGGGACTATCAAAGCCCTGTTTTCACCCCGCCTATGGACAGCCGACGGCTTAGCCACACAGGCGGGTAAAGAAACCTTTTGGGACCGTTCAACGCTGTACGCGCTTCGAGGTGTATTGCAGGCAGGCAAAACCGAAAAAGCAATGGATTATCTACGATATTATTCACGCAGACGCTTGTTAGGCGAACATGTCCCTTACCCGGTAGAAGCTTATCCCGAAGGTAATCAAAGGCATTTATCGGCCGAGAGCGGGCTTTATTGCAGGATCTTTACCGAAGGCTTATTTGGTATCAGGCCGACAGGTTTCAGCAATTTTAACTGTACCCCCCGTTTACCAAAGGGATGGAACGAGATGGCTTTGAATAATATTCATGCATTCGGCCATGTTTTTGATCTTCAAATTTCACGGATAGATAAAGCGAAATTGCTTATCTCTATTATAGAAAGTAACAAAGTGGTTAAATACAGGATAACTGATGGAGCAACGCAATCAGTCGTGTTATAAACTGTATCTTGATTTATAAAAACACAAGCTATGAAAAAAATATTGAAATGCACATTGCCTGCTTTAATTGTATTTATGGTACAGGGCGCTTTTGCTCAAACTCATCAATTGGAGAAACTTTGGGAAACGGATACCGTAGTGCGGATCCCGGAATCGGTTTTACCTGACTTTAAAAAGAAGATCTTATATGTATCAGAAATTGAAGGAAACCCCAGCGCTGTTGATGGTAAAGGCGGGGTCGCAAAGATCGGGCTGGATGGAAAGATCATCAACCTTGATTTTACAACCGGCTTAAACTCCCCCAAAGGCCTCGGGCGGGTTGGTGATCAATTGTACGCGGCAGACCTGTCGGAAGTGGTGGTTATTGACATCAAAACCGGTAAAGTGATCAATAAGATCCCGGTTGACAGCGCAAAAATGCTAAATGATATTACTGTGGATGAAAAAGGAATAGTTTACGTATCCGACAGTAAAACCAAAAAGATCCACCGGATTGAAAAAGGTAAGGTAACTACTTTTTTAACCAATGTAAATGGTGTAAACGGTCTTAAAGCTATTGGTAATGATCTTTATATCCTCGGCGGGCCAAAGTTCATGAAAGCTGATAGCAAAGGTAATTTAACCCAAATTACTACGCTCAGCTGCGGAGGTGATGGACTTGAGCCTGTTGGCAATGGCGATTTTTTGATCACCTGCTGGTCGGGCCATATATTTTATGTAACAGCTGATGGCAAAATAGAAACCCTGCTTGATTCGGAGGCACAAAAGATGAATACTGCCGATTTGGGTTACGATACCGTTAACCATATTTTGTATGTGCCCACGTTTTTCGGAAAAAAGGTAGTGGCTTATAAACTAATCACCCGTTAATATGCAGTTGAAAAACCTGAAACTGTATTTAATAATGATCTGTGTTTTAAGTACTAAAACTTTATTCGCGCAGCAAAGTACCCGTTTAAATAACGGCTGGGAATTTTTGCAACGGGATTTAGGCGGAATCTGGGAGGCTATCCGCCCGGAAGATAAAGGCATTCCGCATGATGTTCCGCATTGGCAGCAGGTAACGCTTCCACATTGTTTTAACGCACGTGATGCGGTTGATCCCGATGTGAACTACTACCAGGGGCCGGGATGGTACCGTACACAGGTAAGCATTAATAATCCGTATACGGGAGGGCGTACACTGTTGCATTTTGAAGGTGCCGGGCAAAAAACGGATGTTTATGTGTATAATACGAAGGTAGGCTCGCATTTGGGCGGGTATGATGAATGGACAGTGGATATAACCGAGGCTGTTGATGATTTTAAGAAAACGGAGATTTGCCAAACTCAATTTAAGGGTAGTGTTCCTATCGAGATAAGATGCGACAACTCGCGTGATTTGGAAAGTATTCCTTCACGTTTGTCGGACTTTACGGTGTACGGAGGGCTTTATCGATATCTCAATTTGGTATACGTACAGGCTGTTTCATTGGATAAGGTTTTTGCCAAAGCAGCGGTTGATAAGGATGGTAAACAAGGTAGCTTAAATGTAGGTATCCGGATCTATGATCCTGAAAATATCAATGCAGTCGGAGGTGACATCAAAATCATTGATCCGCAAGGTAAAGTTATTCAGCAATCAAAATATAATTTATCATCCACCAAAGGGGATTTACCAATTGGTTCATTTATAGTAAAAAAACCGCAATTATGGTCGCCGGATCATCCTGCATTGTACACTGTTGAAGTTACTGCCCGTACAAGCGGAAGCATCTATACCCAAAAAGAAAAGATAGGGTTCAGGAATTTTGAATTTGTTGATCATGGCCCTTTTATGCTGAACGGCAAACGTTTATTGTTAAGAGGTACTCATCGGCATGAAGATCAGGCTGGTGTTGGCGCTGCCATGACAGAGGACATGATAAAGCGGGAAATGCAGTTGATGAAGGATATGGGCGTGAACTTCATTCGCCTGGGGCATTACCAGCAATCCCGTATTGTACTTAACCTGTGCGATAGCCTGGGGATCTTAGTCTGGGAGGAAGAACCCTGGTGCCGTGGCGGTTTAGGAGGAGAAGCTTATAAAAACCAGGCCCGGCAAATGCTTACCAATATGATTGAGCAGCATTATAATCATCCCGCCATAATTTTATGGGGACTGGGGAACGAGAACGATTGGGAAGGGGATTTCCCGGAGTTTGACAAGGCAAAGATCAGGGCATTTATGAGCGAGCAAAATGATCGGGCCCATAAGCTTGATCCATCGCGCAAAACCACCATTCGCCGCTGTGATTTTTGTAAGGATATAGTTGATGTGTATTCGCCTTCTATATGGGCAGGCTGGTACCGGGGTATTTATAACGAGTACAAGCAAACTACCCTTGATGAGTTTAATAAAGTGAACCACTTTTTTCATGCAGAGTGGGGAGGGGATAGCCATGCATTGAGGCATTCGGAAGATCCCGATAAAGCTTTTGTAAATATTAAAACTGGCGGCGGTGCCGATGAACGTGCAGGAGACGCATCACTTTCTGGCGGAGACTCACGGGTTTCAAAAGACGGTGACTGGAGCGAAAGCTATATCTGTAATCTGTTCGACTGGCATCTGAAAGAGCAGGAAACAATGCCCTGGCTCACCGGTTCTGCCTTTTGGGTGTTCAAAGATTTTGCTACACCCTTACGGCCTGATAATCCGATACCATATATGAACCAAAAAGGCGTTCTGGAACGGGACATGACCAAAAAGGAATCGTATTACGTTTTTCAATCGTATTGGGCAACCAAACCTATGGCACATATTTATGGCCATACCTGGCCCGTGCGGTGGGGAAACGATGGCGAGCAGAAAGTGATTAAGGTTTATTCTAACTGTGAAACGGCCGAACTGTTTCTGAACGGCAAAAGCTACGGTGTAAAAAAACGTAACAGCCAGGATTTTCCGGCCGCCGGTTTGCGTTGGGTGGTGACCTTTAAAAAAGGAGCCAATAATATCCGCGTAGTAGCCAAAAAAGGAAAAACCATAGTAACAGATGAGATCAACCAGGTGTATCAAACCGAGAAATGGGACAAGCCTGCTAAGCTGATATTGGAGAAAATAGCCGACGAAAATGGCTTTGCCACAGTGCAAGTGAAGGTTTTAGATAAAAATGGTGTCCAATGCCTTGATGCCGTGAACTGGATCAGTTTTTCATTAAGCGGAGATGGCATCCTACAAGATGATCTGGGCACATCCGGCGGATCAAGAAAAGTGCAGGCTTATAACGGGCGTGCTACTATAAAAGTGCAAACCCAAAATGGTAAAAGTGTCGTCGGCGTACAATCGCCGGGATTACAAACCGTATTTATAAACCTTTAATATGCATCAGCTTAAAAGATATTTAGTTTTTGCAGGATTGATAAGTGCTAAACTTGCTGTTGCGCAAACACAAAGCAACAGCACTGCATTAAAGCTTTGGTATAACAGGCCAGCGGCCGCCTGGGAGGAAGCGCTGCCTTTAGGCAACGCGACTACAGGGGCAATGGTATTTGGCGGCGTTAATCAAGAGCGTTTTCAACTGAATGACCATAATCTTTGGTCAGGTTATCCCGAACCTGGAAACAATCCCCAGGGACCTGCTCATTTGCCAGAAGTACGCAAAGCTGTATTTGAGGGCGATTATGATCAGGCGGCAGCAATATGGAAAAAGTATTTGCAGGGGCCTTACACCGCCCGGTATCTTCCCTTAGGTGATTTGTTACTCAATTTCAACTTGTCGGATAACACTTGCAGTAATTATTATCGCGATTTGGATTTAAATAGTGCAGTATCTACAGTAAAATATAAGGTTAATGGAGCTAACTTTTCGCGTGAAACATTTATAAGTTATCCCGATAAGGTAATGATGGTGCGCATTACTGCCGATAAAAAGGGCGCAATAAACTTTACAGCTAACCTGCAAAGCAGGTTACGCTTTACTGTTACAGCTGAAGGCAGCAACAAATTGGTCTTGACCGGAAAAGCGCCCACTTATGTAGCCAATCGTGATTATGAACCTCGGCAGGTGATTTATGATGAGCCTAAAGGCGAGGGTATGGACTTTCGGATCAACCTCAAAATAAAGAACAAGGGCGGTAAGGTAATCGCTGTTGGTAATGCGTTGGAGGTAAGGGGGGCAAACGAAGTTATACTATATCTAACTGAGGCCACCAGTTTTAATGGCTTTGATAAATCGCCCGGATTACAAGGGAAAAAACCCGCTATCGAAGCTGAGGGAAACCTGTTGGCTGCGGAGCAAAAAACATATGAACAGCTTAAACAAAGGCATGTATCCGATTATCGGCATTTGTTTAAACGTGTGAGTTTTAATCTGGGGACAGATAACGCCATGGTAAATTTGCCTACGGATGAGCGGCTAAAAAACTTCAATATATCAAATCCTGACAGGCAACTCCAAACGCTGTATTATCAGTTTGGGCGTTATCTGCTCATTGCCAGTTCAAGGCCGGGCAGTGCTCCTGCCAATTTACAGGGGATCTGGAACGACCAGGTAATACCACCCTGGGGCAGCAATTATACCACCAATATCAATACAGAAATGAATTACTGGCTGGCCGAGAATACCAATCTCTCAGAATGCCATCAGCCTTTGTTTGATTTTCTGAAAGAGCTTGCGGTAAATGGTAAAGTTACAGCTAAAGTGAATTATAATATTGATGAAGGCTGGGTTGAGCATCACAACACGGATATCTGGGCTAAAACATCAACAGTCGGCAATTTTGACCAGGACCCTAAAAGTTCGGTAAGATGGTCGGCCTGGCCAATGGGCGGGGCCTGGATGAGCCTTCATCTGTATGATCATTATCTTTTTACCGGCGATAAGGATTTTTTAAGTAAAACCGCTTACCCGGTTATGAAAGGCGCCGCGCAATTTATGCTGCATTGGCTGGTTACTGATCCCAATACAGGTTACCTGGTAACAAATCCCTCAACATCACCCGAAAATACGGTAAAGATCAATGGTAAAGAATACCTGGTAAGCATGGCTTCTACCATGGATATGTCAATTATTCGCGAATTGTTTCAGGACTGTTTGAGTAGCGCTCAGGCCCTCAATGCTGATAAAGCCTTTGCAGCCCAGGTAAGAGAAGCATATTCCAAATTATATCCATTTCACATCGGCAGGCACAGTCAGTTACAGGAGTGGTTTAAAGACTGGGATGATCCGGCAGATACACACAGGCATATTTCCCATCTGTTCAGCCTGTTTCCCGGAAAGCAGATCTCTGTATTTAATACGCCGGAGTTAGCAGCGGCGGCTAAACAATCCATGATCTACCGGGGAGATGTAAGCACCGGCTGGTCAATGGCCTGGAAAGTGAACTGGTGGGCACGCATGCATGATGGTAACCATGCTTATAAAATATTAGCCGCAGCATTTAATTATATGGATCCTTTACAAATAAAAGGCCAGATGAGCGGAGGTGGAACTTATCCTAACTTGTTTGACGCACACCCACCTTTCCAGATTGATGGAAATTTTGGAGGAACAGCGGGCATGACCGAAATGCTGTTGCAAAGCCAGAACGGAGAAATTGAATTGTTACCGGCCCTGCCCGATGCCTGGCCCAATGGTAGTATCAAAGGTATTAAGGCGCGCGGAAATTTTGAGATAGCCATCGACTGGAAAAAAGGAAAGTTGAGTAAAGCGCTGATCAAATCAAACATTGGAGGAAATTGCAGGCTGCGCACGCCTATCCCTGTAAAGGTTGTGGAAGTAAGCAGTAAAACTGCTGTCAGTACCAATGATAATGTATTAAATGTGGCACCCCCGATACCTGTCTATCAAAAAGCGGATGATGCAAAGCTTCCGCAAGTATCATTTAATAAAGGTTATTTAATTGATTTTGCCACCCAAAAAGGCAAAACCTATACTGTTATCCCCAGGTAATACCATGAAGAATTTTAAATACTATTTGCTGTTTTGTTTGTTTTTAGGTTTGGCTGCAACAATCCACGCACAATCGCAATCCATCACATGGACGGAGGTGGAACCCGGAATCTGGAAAGGTGTAGTCGGCAAGCCCGAAGAGTTTGACCTGTTGAAAGCTTCAGGTGCGCAACCTTATCATGCCGGTTTACAACAAATGCCTGTAGCCGGTTTCCCTCTGGAACAGCAGGAAATTACCGCTCGGGTACAGGACGGTAAAACCTACCTTAGGTTCCCTCTCGAAAAAAAAGAACAGTTATTTGGGTTTGGTTTGAATTTTCAGACTGTATTTCAACGGGGCAAGGTGCTTACCCTACATGTTGATAATTATGCCGGTAAGGATAATGGCCGTACACATGCACCAACGCCGTTCTATGTATCATCAAAGGGCTATGGTGTATTTATTAATTCGGCAAGGTATATCAATGTATACGCCGGTACAGCGGTGAATCGCGATAGCAAAACCCCGCCTGATGTGAAAGACCGCAACCTGGATAAAACATGGAGCTCGCACCCGTATTCAGATGGTGTAGAAATGCTGGTACCGGCTGCAGGTACTGAGATCTACGTATTTGCAGGGCCAACCATGCTGGATGCTGTAAGGCGGTATAATTTATTAAATGGCGGTGGCTGTTTGCCGCCACGCTGGGGCTTGGGCTTTACTCAACGGATGCAGCGTTTAACCGATGCGCAGGGTGTTGAGGATGAAGCGGAGGCATTTGAAGAAAAAGGTTACCCGCTTGATTTTATTGGTCTTGAACCCGGCTGGCAAAGTAAATCGTATCCCTGCACTTTTGAATGGGATGCAAGCCGTTTTCCTGATCCCAAAACTTTTGTACAGGAGATGCTGAAAAAGAACATCAGGCTCAATTTATGGACTAATCCTTATGTATCGCCACAAGCGCCGGTTTATAAAAGTATGTTACCTTACAGTGGCTCGCATACGGTTTGGAACGGCATCGTGCCGGATATCAGTATGCCCGAAGCCCGGAAAGTATTCTTCGGCGAGTTGGAAAAGGGGAAGATAGATATCGGGATCAGCGGCTATAAAATGGATGAGGTTGACGGTGGCGACAATTATTTATGGCCCGATGTTGCTGTTTTCCCATCAGGGCATGCTGCCGAACAAATGCGCCAAACCTACGGGTTGATGATGCAGCGCTATACCAGTGAAATTTATCATCAGCGCAATCAACGCACATTCGGCCTGGTACGCGCGTCAAACGGTGGCGGGTCGTCGTTTCCTTACGTGATCTATAATGATTACTATGACCATCATGACTTCATTACCGCGTTGGTTAACAGTGGTTTTGCCGGGGTGCTTTGGACGCCCGAAGTACGATCATCCAAAACAGGCGAGGAGTGGCTGCGCAGGTTCCAATCTAACGTGTTTTCGCCCATGGCCATGATTAATGCCTGGGCAAGCGGCACCAAACCATGGTCGTTTCCCGAAGTTGCAGAACAGGTTAAAGCGATGGCTAACCTGCGCATGCAAATGATGCCATACTGGTACAGCGAATTTGCTAAATATCATTTTGAAGGCACGCCGCCTTTCAGGGCCATGTACATGGAAGATGGTTTTGGAAACAACGAAGCGAAAACTGAAAAGAAACAGCTCAACCTGGAAGAAAACCCCTACGAAGAAGCTACGACCAAAGAAGTTAAAGACCAGTATATGGCTGGCGAATATTTACTGGTAGCCCCGGTATTTGCGGGTGAAACCGGCAGAAAGGTGATATTACCCAAAGGTAAATGGTACGACTTTTATACCGGAAAGTATGCCGGTGATGGCGAAGTGATCGGTGTTACACCGGGCCTGGATAAAATCCCTGTATATGTAAAGGATGGCGGAATTATACCCATGATGCCTGTAATGCTGCACGCGCCAAAAGCAGGACAGAAGGTAGACCTCGAGATCAGGTATTATGGCAATAAACCAGGTGTGTATTCATTATATGATGACGACGGTGAAACATACAACTATGAAAAAGGCGATTACACGTTTCGTAAAATTACTGTAGTTAAAAAGAATGGGAAATTAATGGGTTCTATCACATCTGCAATAAAAGGTAAGCCCAATAATATCGGAAAAGTGACCTTCAAAGCCATGACCGAACAGTAAATTAAGGAAAATAAATTAGCGGCCGGTTGTATCAGCTCGAATGTTGAAGTTTTAAAGCCAGGGGATTAGGATAATTATCGCTCTGATCTTCGGCCACATTGTCGAGACATTTAAAATCTTTTTCAACAAGCAGGTAAATCTGGCTGTTGTTGTTTTCGTAACCAACCCGGTCGGTACTTGTCCATTCAATAGCCATGTTAGCCGGCATGTGCATAGTTATCGTATTGTTGCCAAAATCTGCAGTTAAAAATTCGGTTGCAGAGCGTTGCAGCGCATATTTAAATGTTTGCGAACCAAAATTAGTGCTTTCTTCCAGATATCCGTCCCTGTCAAAGTTTTCAACATCTGTTTTAGTTAAGCGATAGCGTAGCGAGTTGCCTTTTATTCTGATCTTCATTTTTTTAATTTTTTACGTTAACAACGTCACCTATAATAATAATAGCGGGGTAGGTAAGCTGATGATCTGTAGCGATTGCTTCCAGATCACATACTTTTCCCTTTGCCGATTTTTGATTCGGCAATGATGCGTGCTGAATAATAGCTGCCGGTGTGTCTCCTTTACCAGCCTTTATATAGGCCGAAGCTATTTCTGCCAGCTTTTTCATTCCCATATATATAACTACTGTTGCATTGCTATGCATAGCGCAGGTTAAATCGGCGGATAGGCTGCCATCTTTTTTGGTGCCGGTAACCATCCAAACGCTTTCACTTACCTGCCTGTGGGTTAGGGGGATGTCTTCCAGCCCGGATGCCTGCATGCTGGTTACACCTGGTATATAGTGGGTAGTGATACCGTGTTGACGGGCATATATAATTTCTTCGAACCCGCGGCCAAATATAAACGGGTCGCCACCTTTTAACCTTACTACATTGCCTTTGGTAAATGCATAATGCCTTATCATTTCATGAATGGTTTCCTGCGGAGTATAATCGCCGTAAGGTTGCTTGCCAACGTATACTTTCTCGCAGTCGTCCCGGCTTATGGCCAGTAATTCTTTGTTAGCCAGGTTGTCATATAATATAACATTTGCTTGTTGTAATGCCTTAAATCCCTTGATTGTCATCAATTCCGGGTCTCCCGGACCTGCTCCAAGTACAAAAAGCTCTGGTTTTTGTATATTTTTTTGCATTTTATTAAATTAGTGATTAAAAAAACAGACTTTTTGGCCTTTTAATTTTGCTGATTTTGCTAAAAATTCAAAATAGATCAAAATATTGTCTCTTAATAATGATGTAAATTATATTAATAGCACTAATTTATGAAATTAAATGCCAATAATCATGATTTAGTTAATAAAAAATTGAAATTAAATTTTTATTTGATGTTTTTTTGAGTTATAATTGTGATATAAATGAAATCAGGGTCGCAGTTGGTTCATTTTTAGTTTGAAAATTGCTTTAACATTTAAAAAATTTCGATATGTCAAAACCAACCATCATTGTTGTTGGCAACGGTATGGTAGGTTATAAGTTTTGTGAGAAACTTTTAGCCAGATCAACGCAGTTCCAAATAATTGTTTTTGGCGAAGAGCCGCGTCATGCTTACGACAGGGTGCATCTTAGCGAGTATTTTAACGGCAAAACCGCTGATGACCTGTCGCTCTCTACTTTATCATGGTATTCAGATAATGGCATTGCGCTGCATTTGGACGACCCGATCCAGGAAATCAATCGCTCCGAAAAAACAATTCACTCTTTAAAAGGCGTTACTTTAAAATATGATTACCTGGTTTTGGCAACCGGCTCCTCTGCCTTTGTGCCCGATATTCCGGGCATTGAAAAGGAAGGTGTATTTGTGTATCGCACCATTGAGGATCTGGAGCTGATTAGGGCTTGCGCTGCTAATGCAAAATCAGGTGCCGTAATGGGTGGTGGTTTGCTGGGGCTGGAAGCTGCCAAGGCTTTAATAGATCTTGGTATAGCTGAAACTCATGTTATTGAATTTGCGCCCCGTTTGATGCCGCGCCAGATAGACTCTGCAGGAAGCAATATGCTGCAGATGAAATTAAGTCAGCTGGGCTTGCATGTGCATCTCAATAAAAGTACGGCTGCTATTACCGGCGATAAAAAAATTCATGCATTAAAATTTAATGATGATAGTCAGCTTGCGGTAGATATGCTGGTGATTTCTGCAGGTATTCGCCCACGCGACGAGTTGGCTAAGCTTGCGGGTCTGCATGTGGGTACCCGTGGCGGCATTGTAGTGAATGAGAAAATGCAAACCAGCGATGAATGCATTTATGCTATCGGAGAGTGTGCTTTATATGAAGGTATGATATATGGCCTGGTTGCGCCAGGTTATGAAATGGCCGATATTGTAGCTGCTCATCTAACCGAGGCCGACAAAAGCTTTTACGGCTACGATATGAGCACTAAGTTAAAGTTGATTGGTGTCGATGTGGCCAGCTTTGGTGATGCTTTTATTACCGAGCCTGATTGTCGCACTATTTTGTTTGAGGATACGCATAAGGGTATTTACAAGCGCATTAATATTACAAACGATGGCAAGAATCTTTTGGGCGGCATCTTAATTGGTGATGCGGATGCTTATAATATGCTGCTCCAAACCGTTAATAATAAAATAGTATTGCCACCCGATCCGGAAGATTTAATATTAGGGTCAAGAGGAGGCGAATCTAATGCCGGGGCGGGTGTAATGAGTTTGCCTGATGATGCGCTAATTTGTTCATGCGAGGCGCTTACTAAAGGGGCGATCTGTTCGGCTGTGAATGATAGCGGTGTAACCGGTATTGATGGTATGAAAAAATGCACCAAGGCTGGCACTGGCTGTGGTGGTTGCGTGCCGTTGGTGAAAGATTTGATTGCCGGCACCATGAAGGCGAATGGTCAGTATATTAAAAATGTTATCTGTGAGCATTTCGATTACTCGCGCCAGGAGCTGTTTGATCTTGTTAAGATAAATGGCTTAAAAAACTATGATCTCGTATTAGACCATTATGGCAAAGGTGATGGCTGTGAGGTTTGCAAGCCGGTTGTAGCCAGTATTCTATCCAGTTTATGGAATGATGTTATTGTGAAGCAGGAAGTTATACAGGATAGCAACGATCGTTTTTTAGCTAATATTCAAAAGGGTGGTACTTATTCTGTTGTGCCCCGCATTCCGGGTGGTGAAATTACACCTGATAAATTGATTGTAATAGGCCAGGTTGCCAAAAAATACGGATTGTACACCAAAATAACGGGCGGACAGCGTATTGATATGTTTGGCGCACACCTGAGTGATCTGCCTTTGATCTGGGAGGAGCTTATTGATGCTGGCTTTGAAAGTGGTCATGCTTATGGTAAGGCGCTTCGTACTGTAAAAAGTTGCGTGGGTAGTACCTGGTGCAGGTTTGGCCTGCATGATAGTGTGACTTTTGCCATAGAGGTAGAGGATAGATATAAAGGTATCCGTGCGCCGCATAAAATCAAGGGTGGCGTAAGCGGCTGTGTACGTGAGTGTGCCGAAGCGCAATCGAAGGATTTTGGAATTATCGCTACCGAAAAAGGCTGGAATTTATATGTATGCGGTAATGGTGGGTCTAAGCCGCAACATGCTCAGTTATTGGCTACCGATATTGATAAAGAAACTGTAGTTAAATATCTCGACAGGTTCCTGATGTTTTATATAAAAACCGCAGACCAATTAACGCGTACTGCAACCTGGCTCAATAAGCTGGATGGCGGCATGAGTTACCTTAAAAATGTAATAGTAAATGATAGTCTTGGTTTGGGCGAGCAGTTAGAGGAGGAAATGCAGGCATTGGTAAATAGCTATCACTGCGAGTGGAAAGAAGCTATTAATAACCCTTCAATGCGCAAGCGTTTTGCTCATTTTATAAATGCACCCGACGAAAAGGATCCTCATGCGCAATTTGAACCAATGCGCGAGCAGGTGCGTGCTAAGGAATGGTAGGTTTTAATCTCAAGTTAGATTGGTATTATTTAAAAGAAAACACAATGGAAACAACAATAGTAACTCAATGGATAATGGCTTGTTATGTTGATGATGTGCCCGAAAATGGTGGTTCATGTATTAAGCATGGCGATGAGCAGATAGCAATTTTTAATTTTGCACGCCGCAATGAGTGGTATGCTACTCAAAATCTTTGTCCGCATAAGCAACAGATGGCTATATCGCGCGGGATGATAGGTAGCGCAGGTGAAAGTTGTGAGCCAAAAGTGGCTTGTCCTTTTCATAAAAAAACATTCTCACTCCTTACTGGCGAATGTTTGGGTGAGGAGGAATTGGTTATAAAAACCTATCCCGTAAAAATCGCCGACGGGAAGGTTTTTGTAGGAATTGATTAAAAAAGGGTATCTCCGGACTAAAGGCCGAGTAAAATTTACATTAAGCGTCGTTGTTAAATAGGGCAATGGCGCTTTTTTATGCACTTTTTTCAGGGATTGATGTGTATTAGATACACTATTGGCAGTGTTTTGGATTTTTGTTTCTTTTTTGAATGTTATTCTTTTGATTTTTTAAGCTTCTATGAAATTTTAGCGCTTATTTATTGTATTATTTGGTTTTCAATGATGGTTTTTATTGTTTTTATGGATTTTAATTTGGGTTTGGTAGTTATTTGTCTGCTTTTTATTCATTAAAAAATTGTTAAAAATACATTTCAGTTGTTTTTGATTATTTAAGAAATGAATTTTTGTTAAAAAAATGTGTTTTTAATGATTTTTATCATAAAAATTCATTTTAAAATTCAATTACTTGTACTTAATCATTAAATAAGTTATATTTATCATAATTAAACGGATAAATAAATCAAAAAAAGATTGAGCCTATGGTAAAAACCCCAAACGCATAAAAAAGCCCTGCCGGGAGGTCGCATTCCCAGACAGGGTTAAATAGTTTTTAATCGCTTTAACAAATAAAAAACCAATTCAAATGTACAAAAATGTATCTAATCAATACACTATTGGGAAAATTCTATTAATTATATCATGTTTCGTTTCTTACAGCGCTTCAGCGCAGCTGTCTTTAACCGGGCAAATTAAAACAAGAGGCGAATTACGTGATGGTTATGGAACTTTAGAACCGATAGGTAACAAAAACGCGGCCTTTGTGTCACAACGAACGCGGCTTACCTTCAATTATAAAAGCAGCAAGCTTATTTTTCAAACATCGGTACAGGATGTTAGGCTTTGGGGTCAGGATGCCTCAACCATTACTATTAATGACGGCAGCCGGCTAAGCCTGCATGAAGCCTGGGCCGAACTGATCCTCTCCAACAAAAAAGATACTTCCTTTAAAAAATCACCTGTCGATTATTTTGCTATAAAAGCTGGCCGCCAGGAAATTAGCTATGACGATGAACGCCTGCTTGGCGCTACTGACTGGATTCAGCAGGCCCGCAGGCACGATGCCATCGTGTTAAAGCTCCTTCAATCGGGCTGGCAGGTTGATCTCGGTGCAGCCTTTAATCAAAGTTCTGATGCTATTAACTATAATGGCACCTATTATACCCCGGCCAATGTGCCTGCTACAGTAAAGGATAGCAGAGGTAATTTGGCCAATACCCCAGCCGGACTTATTCCGTTGGTGAATGCTTCGGGTATTAGTTCAAAAACCGGTAATCTTTCATTCTTAAACCCGCCCGGTACTAATGGGCAAAACCAAAACTATAAAGCACTTGAATATCTCTACTTTGCAAAGAAATTTAATAAAACTAAACTAACAGGCCTTTTCCTTGCCGATCAGTTTGCCAAATACAAACTCGATTCGGTAAAAAATGTATCCGGCGAGGATGTTGGTTATATCTATGGCCGGCGGTTTAACCAGCCAGGTGTTAATACACGATATACAACCGGGCTGCTTGTAAATCCCGTTTTCGGCAATAAAGATGAATGGGCAGCCACCGCTGGATTTTATTACCAGGGAGGTCATGATCGCGACGGCGCTGAGTTGAGTGCCTATACTTATACCGCATCTTTATCATACAAAAGCAGTAACCTGGCCTATACAGCCGGCTGGGATTATCTGTCAGGAAATGATGCGCTATCTACCTCAAAAACCAATCATCGGTTTGATCCATTGTATGGCACGCCGCATAAGTTTTGGGGCTACATGGATTATTTCTATGCAGGCAGCGGATCTCCTACAGGCGGCTTGAGCAATCCTTATGTTAAAGTTAAATATCTGTCAGATAATAAGCGCTTTAGTGTTGATTTAGCCAATCATTACTTCTTGTTAGCTAAAGATCAGAAAGGGGTAAACGGGCAGCCGATTAACAAATATCTGGGTACCGAATTTGACCTGACCAACAGCTATAAGCTTAACAAATTTACTGTTGTTGACCTGGGTTTATCTTACATGGCGGCAACCCACAGTATGGAATATGCCAAAGGCTTAACACCTGACAATAATAAGCTACACCCCTTTTGGGCATACCTGCAGCTTAATATCAAACCCGAGTTTTTAAACAAGTAATACATGGGCGATAATCCATAAGATAATATTTAATGACCTGCTTTTAATTTAAAACGATCATGGAAAAACAACTTACCAAACTCAACATATTCTCATTTAAGGGTGTTCAAATGCGCACCTTCCATATTACCTGGCTCATGTTTTTTGTGTGCTTTTTTGGATGGTTCGGTTTGGCGCCGTTAATGCCAACCATACGTGCCGAATTACATCTGAGTAAAGGACAGGTGGGTAACACCATCATTGCATCGGTGGCTGCAACAATTATAGCCCGCCTTATTATAGGTAAACTTTGTGATACCTGGGGCCCGCGTAAAACAGCGGTCAGGTTATTGATTGTTGGGTCGTTACCTGTGTTTTTAGTAGGCCTGGCTCATGATTACACTTCATTTTTATTGTTTCGCCTGGCTATTGGTGTAATTGGTTCATCGTTTGTAATTACCCAGTTTCATACTTCCATGATGTTTGCCCCTAATATAAAAGGTACTGCCAATGCAGTAACCGGCGGCTGGGGTAACCTTGGCGGCGGTGTAACTAATATGGTGATGCCTTTAATATTTGCTGCCATAGTAGGTGCAGGCTTTACCAAAGCCGAAGCCTGGCGATATGCTATGATAGTTCCGGGTATAATGATGCTGATAATTGCCTTTTTATATTGGAAGTTTACCAAAGATACCCCTAACGGCAACTACGACGAAGTAGGCTACGCCAAAACCAATCCATCAAAAACCGATTGGTCAATATTAGCCGACTGGCGCGTTTGGGCATTGACCATGGCCTACGCTATGTGCTTTGGTATGGAAATCACTTTTGATAACGTGGCTTCATTACATTTTGTAGATACTTTCCACTTGTCGCAAAGTTCTGCCGGTTTCTGGGCAGGTATATTCGGCTTCATGAACATTTTTGCCCGTGCCTTGGGCGGTATTGTGTCTGATAAGGTTGGTGGCAAATTCGGTATGCGGGGCAAGGGCCTGCTTTTGGCCGGGGTGTTACTGTTGGAAGGTATCGGCCTTATCCTGTTCGCTCAGTCGGGTAGCCTTACAATGGCCATTATTTCTATGCTTTCATTCGCGTTGTTCCTCAAAATGTCAAACGGTGCTACTTACGGTATAGTGCCTTTTATCAACAGCAAAAATGTGGGGATGGTAAGCGGCATTGTAGGCGCCGGTGGTAATCTTGGCGGAATGCTGTTCGGGTTTCTTTTCAAATCGGAGCATATTACCTATATACAAGCATTTACCTACATCGGTATAACTGTTATGGTGATTTCCGCAATTGTTTTGATCACCCGTTTTCAAAAACAAGCCGAACCTCAAACAGTAGAGGAACCTGCTTTAGCCTTATAAGCCTAAAGCAGAAGGCCGAAAGCGAAAAGCTGTAAGGCTGATTAAAGCTTTCGGCCTTAAGTACAGAATAAATAATAATATATAAAGAGCTTTCGGCTTTCAGCCGTAAGCTTTTAGCTTAAAAAGAATGTCTAAACGCCCTCAAAATACATTTAAAAGTACTTGCTGCTACTGCGGGGTAGGCTGTGGCGTGGTAATTAACAAAGAGAAAAATGGCAGCATAACACTTGAGGGCGACAAGGATTATCCCGTAAATAAAGGGATGCTGTGCAGTAAGGGGCTTAACCTGCACTATACAGCCAATGATAAAACCGACAGGCTGCTGTACCCTCAAATGCGCTACAATAAAAGCATGCCCATGCAAAGGGTAAACTGGGATGATGCTCTGGAGCGTACAGCAGCCATTTTTAAAACCTTCATCAATAAATACGGCCCGGATTCGGTTGCGTTTTACGCTTCCGGTCAATGTCTTACTGAAGAGTATTATGTTGTAAATAAGTTGATTAAGGGGTTTATCGGTAGTAATAATATCGATACAAATTCGCGTTTGTGCATGAGCAGCGCCGTTGCTGCCTATAAAATTGCGCTGGGCGAGGATACAGTACCTGTTTGTTACGACGATATTGAGTTGGCGGATTGCTTTTACGTTACAGGGGCTAACCCAGCCTGGTGTCATCCCATTTTATGGAGAAGGGTTGAGGCGCATAAAGCCGCAAATCCCGATGTAAAGATCATTGTGGTTGATCCCCGGGTTACAGATACATGCAGCAATGCCGATTTGCATCTGCAGTTAAACCCGGGCACTGATATTACCTTAAATCATGCTATAGGGAGGGTATTGATAGAAAACGGTGATATTGACGTTGACTTTGTAACCAAACATGCCGATGGTTTTGAGCAGTACAGTAAATTAGTATTTGAACGTACGCTTGCCGAATCAGCCGCCATTTGTGGCGTGAGCGAAAGTGATATCCGCCTTGCCGCCCTTCATATCGGTGAAGCAAAAGGCTTTATTTCGATGTGGACAATGGGTTTAAACCAAAGCTCAGTCGGAGTAAATAAAAACTTAAGCCTGCTAAATCTCAATTTAATAACCGGTCATATTGGTAAACCGGGTTCGGGCCCGTTGTCATTAACCGGGCAACCCAATGCCATGGGCGGGCGCGAAGTAGGCGGGCTTGCCAATCTTTTACCGGCCCACCGTGTCCTGACAAATCCGGCAGACAGGGCAGAGGTACAAAAGTTTTGGGGAGGTACCGAGATAGCGGCGAAACCGGGCCTTACAGCCACGGAGATGTTTGAGGCCCTAAATGATGGCCGTCTTAAAGCTATCTGGATCATGTGCACCAATCCGCTCACCAGCCTGCCGAATGTGCGCCTGGCCGAAGAAGCGCTGAAAAAAGCAAAATTTGTGGTGGTTCAGGAGATCAGTAATAAGCCCGAGACTTTAGCTTATGCCGACGTGATCCTCCCGGCAGCGGCCTGGGCCGAAAAAGAGGGGACTATGACCAACTCTGAAAGGCGCATCAGTTATCTGAGTAAGGTGCTAGACCCTCCGGGAGAGGCTATGCCAGATAGCGAGATCATTTGTCGCTTTGCAAAAAAAATGGGGTACAAAGGCTTTGATTTTAAAAATGCCGCTGAAATTTATGCTGAGCACGCTAAACTCACGGGTAAAACCAATATTGATATCAGCGGGCTCACCCACGATACTATCATACAGCAACGATCAATGCAATGGCCTTATAAAAAGCGTAATGCAGCATTTGGTACGCCACGTTTGTTTACCGACAAACAGTTTTATACAGCAACCGGCAATGCGCAGATCAGCGCTGTACCTGACGCTCATACCAGCGAAAGTACTGATGGTGATTACCCTTTTATCCTTACCACCGGCCGTATTCGCGATCAATGGCATACCATGAGCAAAACAGGTAAGGTTAATAAGCTTAATCAGCATATTAAAGAGTCGTTTGTGGAGATTAACCCTATTGATGCTGCGGCTTTGGAAATCAAAGAAGGCGATGTTACCATTATTACATCACGGAGGGGAGAAGCAAGGATAAAAGCTCGCATTACCGAACAGATAAAACAGGGCGTTATTTTTGTGCCGATGCATTGGGGCAAGATCCTGAATAATGACCTGCACCGCATTAACAACGTTACCAATGATGCGCTCGACCCGATATCAAAGGAACCGGATTTTAAGTATTGTGCGGTAAAGGTTGAGAAATATAAAAAGCCTTTTCAAAGAATTGTAGTTGTGGGCGCAGGCGCAGGGGCGCATGGTTTTGTCCGGTCATACCGGGAGTTGAACAAAGATGATGAGATCATCATTTTCAGTAAAGAGGATCATCCTTTTTACAACCGCGTAATGCTTCCGGATTATATCAGTGGTGAACAACGCTGGGAGCAGTTGGTGAAAATGACCGATGAAGAGGAACCTGAACTTAAAATAAGGCTGCTACGTGGTGTAAGCGTTGAGAAAATAGACCGTGCCAATAAATATGTGCTGGATAGCCGTGGCGTAAAAACGTACTATGATGTATTATTGCTGGCTACCGGTAGCCGGGCAGCAATTCCTAAAAACGTGCCGTCCTTGCCGGGTATCTTCAGCATGCGCAGCCGTAATGATGCGGACAATTTCAAAAAACACGTACCTAAAAGTGGCCATGTGGTTATTGTTGGTGGTGGTTTGTTAGGATTGGAGATGGCCGCGTCTTTACGCGAAATAGGAATTACCATCACTATTATTCAACGTACATCAAGGTTTTTGAATCGTCAGTTGGATGAACTGGGGAGCCGACTATTACACGAAGAAATGGTTGACCAGGGCTGCGACATCTTTTATGATGATGAAGTGCAGTTATTTTACGGTCGCAACAAGCTTACCGGTATAGGTTTAAAAAGCGGACGGAAGATTGATTGCGATGCCATGATCCTGGCTATTGGTACAACGCCAAACCTTGAAATAGCCAAGGATTGCGGCCTTGAAATTAAACGCGGTGTAATTGTAAATGAACGCTTGATTACCAGCGATCCGAACATATATGCCATTGGCGAAATAGCGGAGTTTAACGGTACTTTATACGGTATAACTGCCGCAGCAGAACAGCAGGCAGCAGTAGTTGCGGGTTATATGAATGGCGATATTGCCAGCTACTACAAGGGTAGCCTGTTTATGAATATCATCAAAATCCATGGTTTTGATTTGTGCAGTATAGGTTTATCTGATTGCCCCAATGATAAAGATTATGAGGAGATTGTGTTTATAGATAAGGCTAAACGCTATTATAAAAAATGCATTATTCACCAGGACAGGCTGGTGGGTACCATTTTAATTGGCGATAAAGGCGAGTTCCAGGAGTTTAGGGAGTTGATAGCCAACAAAACAGAACTAAGCGATAAGCGCCTCAAACTACTTCGCAGCGGCAAAACGGCCGAGCCTGTTTTAGGCAAACTGGTATGTAGCTGTAACAACGTTGGTGCCGATAATATTCGCAATAAGGTAAAAAGCGGGTGCACGCAACTGGCCGATGTTTGCAGCCAGACCGGAGCAGGAACAGGCTGTGGCTCATGCAGACCCGAAGTAAAGCGACTGCTTGAAGAAGTACTTGAACAACAATTGTTAAAAGCTTGATTTTATGGAGAATAAGCAACTGATTAAGATTAATCTTCCGGGAGGTGTAGCATCTGCCGGTGATTTTTACGAGATGCTCATTATTGCGCAAAATGCAGGTGCTAAACAGGTGCGCTTCGGAAACCGGCAGCAGCTTTATTTTGAAGTTGAAGAAGCTCAATTGGAGGATCTGGAGTTTGATATGTTAGGCGCCGGTATCGACCATGAAATTAATGAAGACATTTATCCCAACATTACCAGCTCATACATAGCCGATGGTATATTTAACCAGGAAAACTGGCTCAAAGAAGGGGTTTATAAAGATATCTTCGATTTGTTTGATTATCAGCCCCAGCTAAAAATAAACCTGGTTGACAGTAGCCAGACCTTTGCTCCATTTTTTACGGGCAACCTTAATTTTATCTCTTCGCCAGTGAGTAATTACTGGTACCTGTATATCAGGTTTCCAAAAACCAATATCCTGTATTGCTGGCCTGTGCTGGTTTATTCGGATGATATTCCTGCTATGGGCAAAGCAATACAGCAGGTGATATTTGCCAACAAAAAGCTGTTTTACGATCAGGTTGAAATTAATCCGGATGAGCTTTATCAATTAGTTGCTGCCGGTTACCAGTTTGTAATTCAGGAAATTGATCAGCCTTTGGTTATCCCGGAGTTTCAGTTGCCTTATTACGAAGGTTTTAACAAGCAAGGGAATAAATATTGGTTGGGCATTTATAGGCGTCATGAACTTTTTGATATTGAGTTTTTGAAGGAGATCTGTAACCTGTGTATGCAAACCAGGGTAGGGCAATTGTACATCAGCCCATGGAAATCTTTGCTCATCAAAAACATTGAGGCGAAACACAGGCCATTATGGGGTAATTTGCTTAATAAATACCGGGTAAACATCAGGCACGCTTCAAACGAACTCAACTGGCAGGTTGAAGACCTTTGCAGCCCCTGCCTTGAGCTTAAGCAGCAATTGGTTAGTGAATTTGAGGAAGCAGATTTGCGGACTTATGGCCTTAGCTTTGCTATTAAGCGATCTCCTAAATCAGGTATTTATGGTTCGGTGATGATTCGTGCGCGAATACCTGATGAATTTGAAATTGTGCATACCCGTGACTTTAACCACAATACCCGCGAGTTTGTGATCTATAAACAGGGCGTTACAAAAGCAGATTTAAGCAGGCACCTGATAGCACTTTGCGATTTGTTTTATGAACAGCAAATCAATAATCAATCGCCATTACAGGTGAGTAAAGCCAGCAATGAAATTAAATCGTCTGTTCAAAAAACTGTTCATCAATGTAAAAGCTGCTTCACCATTTATGACGAGTTGTATGGGGATATATTTAATGAAATAGAGCCAGGGGTGCCTTTTGAAAACTTAGGCGATTACGAATGCCCTACCTGTGGCGCCGGAAAAGAAAACTTTGCAGAGCTGATATATCAGGTTGCTTAATTAACCTCGTCCAAAGCGGCTTTATCATAAATTAAATTGACCATCCTGGGTCTTGTGTTACCTATGAATTTGAATTTAAGTGATAATATTTATATCAAGAGGGGTTAACACATTTTCGCTATAAAATTCACTTAATTACTTGATTATAAGAAATTTAAGCAAATGTTAACCCTGAATTGTGTTAACCCTGTTAACCCCCATTTTGTTAATAAAGTTAATTAAATGGAAACTATATATCGCTTAGGTATCTGAAAACAAAAATGAGGCTGATAAATCTATGATATCGCCTGAAAAAAAAGCCTCTCTAAATCTCTTCCAAAAGGAGAGACTTAGAGAGGTTTTTTACCTGAAATCTCCGTATAACGATTTTATTAATTTATTTTGCCGGAGTAATGATAATGTTCCTGTAATCTATAGGTCCATGATCCCCCTGAATCAAGAGAGGCCCAGGTTCGCCTTCTTTGCTATCGATAGCCCCACCGGTAATACCCGGGATCTCCTGCCGGCATATCACCATAGTGCCATTGGCTACTATAGTAACTAAGCGTCCTACCAGGGTAATATCGTATGACTGCCATTCTCCGGCGTCTTTTGCCATCATTTTGTTAGGTGGCAGGAAACCATAAATAGCACTGAACTGGTTATTGATAGGTTCTGGTTCGCCGGTTTTCGTGTCAATTACCTGTACTTCATAGCGCCCTCTGAGGTAAACACCACTGTTACTGCCTTTTTGATAACGAAATTCGATATGTAATTTAAAGTCGCTGAATTTTTGATCGGTAATAAGGTTTGCACCCGAGTGCTTGCTTCTCAAAATGCCCGATTCAACTACCCATTGGTTTTTTCCGTCGGTATGCCAGCCTTTGGTATCTTTACCGTTAAACAGTTTAACAGGCTTGCCCCAAACCGGTGCCTTTGCCCTTGTCATTAACGGAGCTCTAACTCCGGTGAAATGGTAGGTAACCCCATCTGTATATACCATAGTCCCGGTTAGTTCTTCGCCTTTAAGCTCAAATTCAAAATCCATATTGCGATTTCCTTCTTCCCATTGTGGCGGAATGGAAAAGCTGTATTTACCGTCATGTGGCTTAACCTCTGATATAGGGCGCGCGCTACCAAAAGCGTAGGTAAAACGACCGATCAGCGTGTGTGTACCTGATTTTTGAACTTCCAGCCATGAGGGCAGGCTTTTGCCGCCTTTATCAATTGTAATATCCCAGCGCCCGATAACCGCAGGGTCTTTTACTTGTTGAGCTTTAACTCCTGAAATTATTAAAAGCAGTAATCCCGCAATGAGTTGTACGCGGATAAACCTGCGGATTAGGTTCTTTTTATTGGTAGTTTGGTTTCTCATAATTTTTAAATCTACAAACTAACATTCAATATTTAATTAAACGGGTGATTTTTTGATTTCTGTGCAACCGGTGGTTGCGTTGTGCCCTTTTGCTATTATTTTTTATCTATTTTTTCGAGCAATGCTAAGATTTTGTCGAGCTTATCTACCTCAATAGCATTTAAGCGCAGTTGTAATTCTTCAATTTCTTTTTTTGCCTCCACATTAGTCCGGAAATCCTCGTTTGCCTGGGCACGATCGCGTTCATTCTGGCGATTTTGGGCCATCATGATAATGGGGGCGGCATATGCGGCCTGGGTCGAAAACAACAGGTTTAATAAAATATAAGGGTAGGGGTCCCAGTGGCCAACAAAAGCTACTACGTTTAGCGCCATCCATAATGCAACGATTATGGTTTGAATAATAATGAACCTCCAGGACCCCATGCCTGCTGCTACCGAATCAGCCAATCGCTGACCAAAGTTCATGGAATCGATATGTCTTTGATACCAGTTTTTTTTGTTGTTTGCCATTTTTTAATAATTAAGATTTACATAATAAATATATAAAATTAATTGTCATGACCGATTTTGCTGGGCTGTACATACTGTGGGTAATACGTTTTCATTTTGCTTTAACCTTTCTGCCTGTTAAGGCACTATTTTAGAATAATCATAATATTTAGAGAGTCAATAGTATTTTCATTGCCGTTGACTTTAGTCAACGGAATAATGAATGGACGGCAAACGGCTTTAGCCAAAAATGCCGCATGAATGGTTGGGCTAAAGCCCGGCAAGTCTATTCATTGCCGTTGACTGAAGTCAACGGCAATGAATAGACTTGCATTTTTATCGGCATTATTGTTAGTAATCAAATATTTCTCCCCTTAATCTTCAAATCTCTGTAACTTTAAACACATATCATTATGTTAGATAGCCAAGAACATACACCTCAGTATTGGCTCACACGTTTTGTGATCCTGCGTCTGCTCGGCTTGGTTTATGCGGTGGCTTTTCTGGTAGCCATAAATCAGGTGTTGCCATTGGTCGGTTCGCATGGGTTGTTGCCGGTAGATAAATACCTGCAACAGATTAGCATTGCATTGGGCTCAAAGAGCGCAGCTTTCTTTCGGTTGCCTTCGCTGTTTTGGTTCTGGCATTCAGATACGGCATTACTGCTGGCTTCATGGACGGGTTTTATTTTATCGTTAATTGTGGTGGCCGGTTATGCAAATGCGCTTTCAATGGGTATACTATGGATATTATATCTTTCCCTTGTACATGTTGGGCAGGACTGGTATGGCTACGGCTGGGATATCCAACTAACAGAAACCGGTTTTCTTGCGATATTTTTGTGCCCCTTGCTGGATATGCGGCCTTTTCCTAAACGCCCGCCGCCTTTGCTCATCATTATCCTGTTTCGCTGGCTCATCTTCCGGATCATGTTTGGTGCCGGGATGATCAAATACAGAGGCGATGAGGTGTGGCGAAAAGGAACTGCGCTTTATTATTATTTTGAAACCCAGCCGATACCAGGGCCGTTTAGCCGTTGGTTCCACTTTTTACCGCGTGTGCTTTTACGGTTGGGTGTCTGGTTCAACTGGCTGGCCGAACTGTTGGCCCCCTGGTTCGTTTTCGGTCCGCGGGTATTCAGGCATGTTGCCGGTATCATTATTGTTTTGCTTCAATTTGCAATCATTCTGAGCGGTAACCTCTCTTTCCTGAACTGGCTGACAATTGTACCTGCACTGGCTTGCATGGATGATGGTTTTTGGGCCAGGCTTTTGCCGAGAGTTATTATGCGCAAAGCCATGAAAGCTGAGGAAGAGGCAGAAGTTTCGCAGCCCATGCAGTATACAGCGTTGGTAGTGACCTGCATTGTGGGTTTGCTTAGCTTCCAGCCCGCGCTAAATCTCCTGTCGCCCAAACAAATTATGAATACCTCATTTGATCCTTTAGAACTCGTAAATACTTACGGCGCATTTGGCAGTGTGGGGCAGGAGCGTTACAACGTGGTTTTTGAAGGTACACGGGATTTTAATCCCGATAGTGCAAATTGGCAAACCTATCCTTATAAAGGTTTGCCTGTAGCTCCTGATCAGGCACCGCACCAGGTAGCGCCGTATCAATTGCGACTGGATTGGCAAATGTGGTTTGCCGCTATGTCCACCGCCGATCAGTATCCATGGACGTATCACCTCGCCTGGAAATTGCTGCATAATGATCCAGGTGTAGTTGGTTTATTTGCGAACAATCCATTTCCCGGAGAACCGCCCCGTTATATTCGTGCTGTGATTTATCGTTACCGTTTTGCCCGGCCCCGGCATGGTGCAGGCCCTTACTGGGAACGGGAGAGATTAGGACTATGGCTGCCGGTACTTTCTGTTCAAAACCCTCAATTTGTTGCATATCTGAAAGGCCAGGGATGGATAAAATAGTATTGTCACTAATAAAGTACATTTCCACAAACGATATTAAGATAGCTTTGTAGTACACATGGTATTATAACAGAGCCATTTAATGATAATAATCAATCAGTTTATAAAAAGGGCCGGAACCTGCGTCACAGCTATTGTATTATTCATTGGGGTCTATTTTGCGCCCATGCAGTGCGTATTGGCTCAGGATGGAACGGGATTTACTTTTAAACTCGATAGCAGAGCTAAAACCAGTGCAGGAGTATACTCAAAAGACGGAACATTAATACGCACGCTTTGGAGTGGTGTAATCTATAACGCAGGTAGTCATCAGTTTACGTGGGATGGCATTGATGATGAAGGTCGCCTTGCTACAAATGGAAGCTATGTGGTTAAAGTACTGTCAAACAACGTAAAATATAAATGGGAGGGCGTGATCGGTAATTCATCTGATTCTCTTAGCGGGCCATCAGTTCATCACGCTATTGAGCGGATGTATGGGATGGCCATTAATGGTAATAATGCATATTTTGCGGTTGGGTATAATGAGCAAAGCAGCAGCACCTTTAAATTCAATATTCATAGTCCTCAAAAGAAAACGGTAATACTGGGCAAGGGGTTGTCGGTTAAATACGTTGCTACCGATGGCATAAACGTTTACTGGGCAGGGAATGATGCAGGTGTTGTTAACAACTGGATGGTATTTGGTACTAAGGTAGCCAATGATTTTGAAAGTAGTTTTCCCAACGGCCAGCCTGCAATAACAAAATATGGCCGCAAGTATAAAAGCGTGGTCGATGTTGTAAATAATGAAAGATCAGAAATCTCGGGACTTGCTGTACAAAAATATGGCAGGTATTTGTTTGTGTCGCATAAAAATTTAAACGAGTTACATGTACTTGATAAAACGACTGGCGCACTGGTTCAAAAGCAATCGTTTGATACCCCATTAAATATAACCGCCGATGATAAAGGCCATGTTTGGCTTATCTATTCAAAAAATGGTAAGCGCATTGCAGAAAAATTTACCGTTGAGGCCAACGGACAATTAAATCCCTCAAATGTTACACCGGCGGGACTAACCGAGCCGCAGGCATTGGCTATAAGTCCAAGCGGTAAAACACTCATAGTGGCTGATGGTGGGGACAGTCAGCAGCTAAAAGCATTTGATGTTGATAAAGGTTCGCCTTTGTGGACGTATGGCACTGCCGGTGGCTATGCAACCGATCCTAATGTGCGTAACGATAAGTTCTATTTCTATGAAACCAAAGGGCCCGGTACTTTTATTGCCTTTCAGCCCGATGGGAGTTTTTGGGTGGAAGATGCCGGTAACTCAAGGGCGCAGCATTTTACCGGAGATAGAAAATTTATTAACAGGATCATGTACCTTCAAACATCATACAGCTCGTTTGTTGATGCCAATGATCCGTCGCGCGTGTTTTCTGATTACCTTGAATTTAAGGTAGATTATAGTAAACCGCTCGGCGCTAATAATGGTTCGTGGCAACTGGTACGTAACTGGGGCTATAATCTACCTGCCGAATATGATGATAAATATAACAGACTGCGGGGAGTAGCTACCTTGAGTAATGGTAAAACCTATGCTTTATTGGCACACAGGATCAGGTCATTTTTTAGCTGGAAACTTGTTGAATTACCCAAAACAGGACCGTTGCGAATAACCGGGGTTGATATCCCTATGGATAATACACAATTATATCCCGATGGCTCGCTTTATAAGGTTTCAACATTCAGGGCTGGAGTGCCAACCGTTTTTACCAAAAAAGAGCTTTTAAAATTTACGCCGGAGGGCGACCCTGTATGGGGGCCGCAAAACACTATAGCCCAAACCCAACCCGCCGAATTGACGGATCCGGGCTATCATGGCAACAATACCTTGTTGAAATCAGGTGAGATTACTTCTTCAGGAGTTATTGCATTATTTGATGGTACTACTGCCAATTGCTGGCACCTTGGAGGAATAAAAGTTGGCGGTGACAAATGGCTTTGGCGCACAGCAATGAGCACTACAAAAGAATACTGGGGACTGTTTCCCTCGGACGGGACTTTTGATATTGGTAACCATACCAATTACCCGGGCTGCATTGCCATGGCAAGCGGACGCAGTATTTTTTGGGGCTATCATGGCGAGTTTTGGAAAAACAGCGAGGTGAACAAATGGACAGAGGTTTATGATGACGGTTTATTTATTGGCCAGTTTGGTGTTGCCGGTCCTGAAGCCGGGAGCGTTGAAGCCGCCGCCGAAATGGCGGGCAACTGCTTTGCCGCATCATTGGTGAAATTGCCCAATGGCGATATTTATCTGTATCATAATGATGAAAGCATGCATGGCGGCGTGCACCGGTGGAAAATAAGCGGGTTATCAAGTATAAAAGAGCAGATTATCCCTATCAGTTTAGCTATTAATACGCATGGTTTATCAACTAAAATTATATTGACGGCTTCGGGCTCGGCGCGTAGTTATAATGGTTTTGCAGAACCATCATATTCAGAGCGATATGATTTTTTTTTAAAAGGCGATAATATAGCCGGTTGCAGGCTGTGGGTGGATGGGAAATTGATAATCCCCCAGAAAGGCACTTCAATAGAATTGAACAAAGGCATACGATATCCAGTACGTTTAGAATGCCCTGCCGGCGTTGATAACAAAAATTCAGTACAACTTTATTGGAAAAGCACAAGTCAGCCCGAACAGGTAATTCCTGACGCACAGCTTTATAGTTTAAAATCATCCGGCGCTTCATCTACCATTCAACTGATGGCCGACCTCCCGTATAACAGCACCCTCGAAAATGGCCGCTATGGCTGGAAGCGACAACCGGCTCTTGATGATAGCACAAATAAATACACACAATGGTGGAATGTGCACACCAATATCAAAAGCTATCGCAAAACCAACCCGGATATTTATATCGATTTTCGGCAGCAAAACAAACAGGCTGTTTTAAGCCGGGACCTTGGTAATCAGCCGAATCTTGAATCATGGACATTATCGGGCATTGTTAACTTTACTCAAAATTGTGTTAACGTTGGCGCAGGCAATAGCTTTGATGAAAACAACGGGGTTTACCTGGAGGTGTTGGATAAAGCACAAAGAGTGATAACACGCGTGTTTTTACACTCCGCGTATTATCGCGGTGATGTGAGCTTATTGATAAATGAGACAGCTATTTACAAGCTAAAATATGACAAGGTTAAAAAACTGGAAGATTACTGGCCGCCGATCACTGTTAAGATGAGTAATGGCCAATTACTTGCTGCTTTCAACAATAATAAATTTATAGGAATCCAAATCTTTGATAAGCAGGCAGATATTAAAAGTCCCTCATCTATGCGCCTGGTATGCTCATCACTCAGTAAAAAAGGGGGGTATACTTTGGGTTTGAATGCATGGAAGTTTGAGAAGAAATAGAATGGGGTGTACGCTATTCTATCTCTTGATTGGGACAACCTTTTTCATTCTCGTCTTTTTTCCCTGTTCCACGATGAATTGCTTGCACGGAACAATACTTTGCGATTCCTTATGCATAAAAAGAAAGGTTGTTGTTTCCTGTGCTGATAACGGCTTTTAAATTTATTTTCGCAAAAAATATTCTCTTAATGAAAGAACAACTATCAGCATTACTTATAGCCTTAAAAGAAGGTGCCGTAACATTTAATGAAGTAATTGAATTTATAGCAGATCATTATCTGCATCAGCCAACGGCATTTAAAAACGGCGATTTTTATAACGAAGCCACACAGAACCAGGGCAGCGCCCGTGTGTTTGCGTTTGCGAAAATCAAGAACCTGACTGCAGCGGATACGCTTTATTTATTTGCTGAACACTACAGGGCAGTTTTGGCAACGCCCGCTGGTACAGATCATCAAAATATCCGGCAGTTTATGGCTCATGGCTGGGCTGGGATTGCGTTTGAAGGAGAGGCGCTTGTATCTAAATTGGGGCAGGTTTAACCGGAAAGGCTAAGTATTGAGTTTATAAAAAGGAGGTATCTTTATTAAGATACCTCCCTAAGCGATACCCGGGGTTGGTATTAGCCTCGGATATTTTAATCTCTCATATTGATGTATTGCAGCGGTTGCCCAAAATCTTCGGCACGGCAAAGGCTGATAACTGCCTGCAGGTCATCTATCTTTTTGCCTTGCACACGTACCTGGTCATCCATAATTGAAGCCTGTACCTTAAGGCCACTGTCTTTAATTTTCTTTACGATCTTTTTGGCGGCTTCCTTATCAATACCTTCCCTGATCTTAATTTCCTTGCGGATCATGTTGCCCGAAGCATATTGCTCCTTGCCAAAATCAAGTGCTTTGGGGTCAAGATGCTGTTTCACCATTCGGCTGATGATGCTGTCCTGTATGGCTTTAAGGCGCATATCGTTTTCAGTAACTATGGTAACCTGGTTTGTTTTTTTATCCAGGTCGATAGTGCTTTTTGAATCGTTAAAGTCGTAACGGTTCAGAATCTCTTTTTTGGCGGTATTTATCGCGTTATCAAGCGTTTGCCCGTCTATCTTACTAACTATATCAAATGTTGGCATAAGTAGTGTATTGGTTATAAATGATTTGCAAAACTAATGTATTGTTAACATACGGCGCAATATTGCAACAAATTGTTTAACTTCTGCAATAAATAATGGTGAACGAAAACAGGTTAATTCCTCATGAGTTAATATTAAGTTAACAAATAAATAAGCAGATTTGTAACATCTGGCTGTAAAGCAAGAAATTCTTATGGATAAACAGGTTCCCTTAATTAACAGAGAAATAAGTTGGTTATATTTTAACGATCGGGTTTTGCAGGAAGCAGCCGACCCAACAGTCCCGCTGATTGACAGGATCCGTTTTTTAGCCATATTTTCGTCTAATCTTGATGAATTTTACAGGGTAAGGGTAGCCACACTGAGCCGTTTGGCAGCCCTGAACGAAAAATCGAAAGAAATACTTGGTTATAACCCTAAAAAGGTACTTAACCAGATCAAAAATATCGTGGTAAGGCAGGAACGTAAGTTCAATAACCTTTACGAAAATATTATTGTTAAGCAGCTTGCCGAAGAAAAGATCTTTATCCTGAATGATAAACAGCTTAACGTAACCCGCGGTACCTTCGTTAAAAATTATTTCAGGGAGAAGTTGCTTGCTACATTGGTGCCTATCATGCTCAATGATACTTTACCGCTGCCCGAGCTTAGGGACAGGGCTGTTTACTTTTTTGTAAAGCTTACTACCAATAAAAAAACAAGGTTTGCCCTTATCGAGTTTCCGGATAATCTTTCGCGTTTCGTAAAGCTACCCGATACCAATAACCTGAAGTTTATTATCCTGCTTGATGATATTATCAGGTACAGCCTGGAGGATATCTTTTTCATTTTTGAACACGACAGCATCGAGGCATATTCCATTCAGCTTACCCGCGATGCGGAGCTTGATTTGGACAAAGAAGTGAGCGAAAAGTTTGTCGATTCGCTTGCTAAGAGCCTTCAAAAGCGTAAAAAGGGTAAACCGATGCGCCTGCTGTATGATTCGGACATGCCTATGGACATGCTGAAGTATCTGGTAAATAAAATGGGCCTTCATGGTGAAAGCCTTATTCCGGGTAACAGGTATCATAATTTTAAAAATTTTATCTCGTTCCCTAACGTTGGCGGTCCCGAGTTAGAATACAGCAAATATGTGCCGTTACCGGTAGCTGACCTTTCGTTTGGAAAAAGCCTGATCGACCTGATTGCAAAAAAGGATTACCTGGTAAGTACACCATATCAGTCATATGACTATGTAATTCACTTTTTACGTGAGGCTGCTATCGACCCGAAAGTAAAAGAGATCAGTATTTCTGTATATCGCTTAGCCGAAAATTCAAGGGTTATTCACGCGCTGATCAATGCTGCAAAAAACGGCAAAAAAGTAAACTGTTTGGTGGAGTTGCGTGCCCGCTTTGACGAGCAAAATAATATCCACTGGAGTAACAGGCTTGAAGAGGAAGGGGTAACCGTACTTTATGGTGTTCCGGGTTATAAAGTACACTCAAAAATTTGCTTGGTAAGCCGTACCGAAAAAGGGAAGCTGGCTTATTATGCCTGTCTTTCGACAGGAAACTTCAACGAAAAAACCGCGCAAATCTACGCAGATCATACCTTGCTTACAGCTAACAAAAAGATCACTGATGATCTAGTGAATGTTTTTAAAGCTATTAACAGGGGGCAACTGGCCAAGGGGCTAAAAAGCCTTATTGTATCGCCAATTGATTCGAGGCCTGCAATTTACAGGTTGATTGACAATGAGATCAAAAATGCAAAGGCTGGTAAACAGGCATACATGATCCTGAAAATGAACAGTCTTGCTGATGAGGAGATGATCAATAAACTTTACCAGGCCAGCAATGCCGGGGTAAAGATCAAGATGATCATCAGGGGGATGTGCTGTTTAATAGCAGGGGTGAAGGGCTACAGCGAAAATATTGAGGTGATTAGTATTGTAGATAAGTACCTTGAACATGCCCGCGTACATATTTATTGCAATGGTGGTAAGGAGCTCATCTACCTTACATCGGCCGATTTCATGACCCGTAATATTGATAACCGAGTTGAGGTTGGCTTCCCGATTTACGATGAAAAATTACAGCAGGAGATAAGGGATATTATTGATATCCAGCTTGAGGATAATACCAAAGCCCGCGAAATCAACAGCCAAAACACTAACAAATATCATAAAACAAACTCGCCCGAAAGTCACCGTGCGCAGATAGAGATATATAATTATTTAAAAAGTAAAACAAAATAACATTGAGATACGCCGCTATTGATATAGGTTCAAACGCCGTGAGGCTTTTAATTGCCGACATAATTCAAAACACCGGATCGGTGTCATTTAAAAAAAATACCCTGATCCGTGTTCCGTTGCGTTTGGGCGATGATGCTTTTATACAGCAGCATATATCCGAGAAAAAAACTACGGAACTGGTTAAATCGATGGTTGCTTTCCGTAACCTGATGGACGTATACAAGGTTACCGATTATTTAGCCTGTGCAACATCGGCCATGCGCGAAGCCAAAAACGGAGAAGATGTTGTTAAACAGGTTAAAGAAGAGGCGAATATTGATATTGAAATTGTACATGGATCGAAAGAAGCCAGTATTATTTATGCCAGCCATGCCGAGCAAAATATTGATAGAAGCAAAAACTACCTTTACATAGATGTGGGTGGCGGCAGTACAGAGCTTTCGTTGTTTTCTGCAGGAGAGCTGATTGTTTCGCGCTCGTTTAATATCGGTACCATCCGCATTCTGGACAATCAGGATACAGAAGAAACCTGGAATGAAATGAAAGATTTTGTGCGCGATAATACGCGTAACTTTAAGCAATTATCAGGCATCGGCACCGGAGGCAATATCAATAAGCTTTTTAGGCTGTCCGAAGAAAAGGAAGATATGCCGCTAACTTTTGCTAAGTTGAGATCATTATATACTTACCTGAGCTCATTTTCATTAAAAGACAGGATCAATGTGCTTGGCCTTAATCAGGACAGGGCCGATGTTATTATCCCTGCATGTGAAATTTACCTTACCTTAATGAAAAACGCCAATATTAAAAATATCTATGTGCCAAGGGTAGGTATGGTTGATGGTATTATTCAAACTTTAATAGAGAAAAATTTGCAATAAACAGGTTAAAATTATTTTAACAAATTGTTTAATAATTTAAAAACTCTTATTACATTTGTAGTGCCCTCTCAAGGGCATGTTTTTCATAGGTAGATGTAGGGTCGGGTACAAGTTATTCGACCCTTTTTTGTGCCCCTAACTTTTTGTGTGTTCGGGTGGTTGAAGGAGTAATTATGAAGAAAAAGATAGTTGTTGCTATTACGGGTGCCAGTGGTTCTATATATGCCAGTCTGCTGCTAAAAAAACTAAACCAGTTACAGGATCAGATTGCCGAAGTAGGGGTTGTCATGTCAGACAACGCCAAAGACGTTTGGAAATTTGAGCTCGATAACGAGGACTACGCCCGGTTTCCCTTTAAATTTTATGCTAAAAATGATTTCATGGCGCCTTTTGCCTCCGGTTCGGCAAAATTTGATACTATGGTAATTGTTCCATGCTCAATGGGGACTCTTGGGAGGATAGCAGGAGGGATTTCAGATGATCTGATTACCCGGGCCGCTGATGTAGTCCTTAAAGAACGCCGTAAGCTGGTGTTAGTGGCCCGCGATACCCCGCTCAACCTGATCCATATCCGCAACATGTCTACGGTTACCGAAGCCGGCGGTATTATCTGCCCTGCAATACCGTCTTATTACAGCAAGCCTCAAACTATTGAAGAACTGGCTATGACAGTAGTAAACCGCGTGATTGATTTGATAGGGTTGGAGAATGAGAGCTATGAGTGGAAAGGGATGTAGCTCTTTAGGTGATGAATTATTACTAAATCATATCATGAACCTTAAATACATTTTCCTTGCAACTGCTGTTTTCGTATTACTATGCCACAATAGTTTCGCGCAAGTAACCAAAGCAAAAGTTAACCAACTGGCTTTTATGGCCGGCACCTGGACACAAAAACAGGAGTGGGGCGATATGGAGGAATTCTGGAGTGAGCCAATGGGCGATAGCATGATCAGCAGCTTTCGGGTAGTTAAAGATGGTAGAGCGGTATTTTATGAGTTTGTTGTTATTGAAGAACAAAACCAGGTGCCGGTTTTTAAAATGCGTCATTTCAACCGCGGCAGTATAGGCTGGGAAGAGAAAGACAAACCGCTTTTATTTTACCTGGTCGGCATCGAAAAGAACAAAGCTGATTTTGAGTTGAAAGATAAATCTGTTCATCTCACATACCAATTGGTTGCGCCCGATAAGCTGGATGTGATTCTTGCCGAAAAAGACAAAAAAGGCAAATTGAAAAAGGATGTATTTAACTATTCGCGAAAGAAATAACTGTCTTGGTTTTTATATCAAAACACACTGAAAATTAGATTTTCATTATTATCTTACCCTCAGTTTTGCTGATACAAGTTGTACCTGAACCATGCGTAAAGTAACTGCTTTATTAATCATAGTAATTTTTGTTTTTTGTACCGAACATGTAAGTGCACAGCGCGATACAGTGATAGCTTATATGAAGAATTTTGTTGCCGCCCCCTGGCTGCCTTTGGCAGCAAGAATAACCGACAGTAAAGATAGTGCCGACTTTATTCGGATGGTAAGCAGCCCTGACATCAGCACTGATAAGCTTGCTTTTCCCGTAAATGATTATTATTTAAATGGAAATCCAAAACTTCAAGGTTATTCAAATAATGGTTTTGTTGAAGCGCAGTTACAAGGCGCTTGTATCGAATACTTTCCTAACGGCAAAAGAAAATGCATTAGCAATTACGATAAGGGGCACCTTTCAGGTGACATAACCAAATACTTCCCCAATGGCCAATTTTATTTGTCTGGAGTTTATAAAAAAGACACCTTAATAATAAATAAGTGTAGCGATTCAACAGGGCGGGTATTGGCAGAGGATGGTAACGGGACCTTAGTACTTTATTCTGATGGCTTTAAAAATATGATTGGCTCCGGCCCAATAAAGGGAGGCCTGAAGGACGGTATATGGAAAGGAACTTTAAATGACACTCTAAGCTATGATGCTACTTATAAAAATGGGAGCGTTATTGCGGGAACAAGTTATGCCAAAAGTGGAAATAAATACTTATTCAATAAAGAATATACTGCCCCTGACTTCGCAGGAGGGCTAAATAAATTGGGAAGCTATCTTGCAAAAAACATAAGATACCCAAGTGAAGCACTATACAAAAACATACAGGGAATTGCGTATATCACTTTTTTGGTTGACCGTAAAGGCTTTTTGAATGATATACACCCGGTACAAGGAAATGAGATGCTGGCTGAAGAAGCGCTGCGTGTAGTCCGTTTATCTCCGCCCTGGGAGCCTGCTACAAGCTACGGAATTACCGTTGAAGTAATACACACCGTACCAATTAGTTTTTCAATAGCAAGGGAATAATGAAATATATTCCCTAATTCAAATAACTACTACACCAATCCCAGCGCTTTACTCGTCCTTGCCCTCATTTCATCGCTTAATGCCTCATTGTTAGCCAGCGACTCACCATACGAAGGGATCATTTGCTTAAATTTTTGTTTCCAGGCTTCTGTTTTAGCCTGGTTTTTAAAGCAACGTTCAATAAGCTGGATCATGATAGGTACCGATGTTGACGCACCTGGTGAAGCACCTAACAAGGCCGAGATACTGCCATCCGCAGAAGTTACTACCTCGGTTCCGAACTCCAGCACACCAGTGTGTTTCGGATCTTTTTTAATAACCTGCACGCGCTGTCCAGCTATATCCAGATCCCAGTCTTCGGCCTTGGCTGTTGGCATATAGTCCTTGAGTGCGTTAAGCCGGTCGGCAGGTGATTGCAATACCTGCGAAATAAGATATTTGGTTAAAGGCCAGTTATCGCGCCCTACAGCAAGGAGGGGAAGTATATTGTTTAGTTTAATGGAGCCGAAAAGGTCAAGCAGAGAACCCCTTTTCAGGAAGCGGGTTGAAAAACCTGCATAGGGGCCAAAAAGTAAAGCCCGCTTACCATCAATCATACGGGTATCCAGGTGAGGAACCGACATAGGCGGCGAACCAACCGATGCTTTTCCATAAACCTTGGCTTCGTGTTGTTTTACCACATCGGGGTTGTTACACACCAGCCACTGGCCGCTTACCGGAAAGCCGCCAAAACCTTTACTTTCCGGGATGCCCGATTTTTGAAGCAAGGGCAACGCACCTCCGCCGGCGCCAACAAAAATAAATTTGGCGTTCAGTTTCCTTTTATTTCCGGTGGTTTTATCTTTTACCGTAACCTTCCAGGTACCGTCGGCATTACGTTTAATGTCCTTAACATCATGGTTAAGGCTAATATTTACATTTTGTTTTTGTTTAAGCTCATCAATCAACGCGCTGGTGAGGCTGCCGAAATTCACATCGGTGCCAATATCCATAAACGTTGCGGATACTTTTTCATTAGGATCACGCCCTTCCATAACCAAAGGGATCCATTGTTTTATCTGAGCTTTATCCTCCGAATATTCCATCCCTTTAAAAAAGTGATGTTTGGTAAGCGCTTGCTGGCGCTTTTTCAGGTAGTCAACATTTTCGGCACCCCAAACAAAACTCATATGCGGCACTTTACGGATAAAGCTTTGCGGGTTACTGATCAGGCCCTGATCAATAAGATAAGCCCAAAATTGTTTGCTGATTTCAAATTGTTCGGCAATTTTAATGGCTTTTTTTATTTCAATGCTGCCGTCAGGAAGCTGCGGGGTATAATTTAACTCACAAAAAGCCGAGTGGCCGGTACCTGCGTTGTTCATTGGGGCCGAGCTTTCGGCTGCAATGACGTCCAGGCGTTCAAAAATTTCAATCGTCAAATCGGGCTGCAGCTCTTTAAGCATTACACCAAGGGTGGCGCTCATAATACCTGCGCCAATTAAAACCACATCAACCGTTAAATTTGAACCTGTACCGCTATTAGTCATTTTATTATGATATCCTGCATTAGTTTGCAGTGTTATTTATACCAAGGTAAACCTCGTTTTTGAAAAATTGTTATGATGGTTTAAGTCCTGCCGGCAGTCAACCCGACCGGGTCAAAATAAATCAGGCAATTTTAAGAAATTTTTATAGAAAAACTGTCCATTACTTATCCAATAAATGCAATAAAATCTATGTTTAAATTGTTTAAACTTAATTTATAGATTAATACTGCATTTGGTATATCCAAAACACATTAACACAAAACAGTTAAAATGATGTATATAAATAAAGTGCTAATTTATAAACCATGAATCTGTTTAAACCCTGTATTTATTTTTGTGTTTTGGCGATGACAATATCGGCCTGTAAGCAATCCGGCAATCAAACCAAAGCTAAACCTGTATCAAATGATATTTCGAAAACAACGGTAACAGTGGCCGGAAAAAAAGATAGCGTGATTAACAACCCGCGTAAAAAATATGGAGAGGCAACAGTGAGCGACCCGTGTGTAAAATGTTTGCTGGCCGTTATACAGGATAGCAAAAGCTATAAAGAAAACACAAACGGCATTTCGCCGCAAAGTATAAATTTTACAATTAACTGGGTAAAAGCATCGGCGCCGGCATTAAGACCCGATACAAGCAACAAAACCAATGGTTTACGGGTTGATGTAAAGAAAGAGGAAGATGGTGAGGACACCCGTTTATGCTCATATATCTATAATAACACAAGTGGTACCATGTACCTGCTTGATAATCAAAGTAAATATAAAAATGAGGTCTCAAGCATCACGCCGGCTATTCTGAAAAAAATCCGGAATAGTTGCTATTGGGGCGTGGCCTCACGATAATGACTAAACATACTTGCCCTTTACGTTTTTCGTCATTTTATAAGCACCTTTTAAAACATTGATCAGCGCTTCGGTTTTCATGGGTTTGGCTATATAGTCGTCCATACCCTCGCTTATACACATGTCCCGGTCATCGGGGCCTGCATTCGCTGTCATTGCAATAATAAAAGGTTGCTTAAAGGCATATTGACGAATATGGCGGGTTGCCTCAAAACCATCCATCTCTGGCATCTGCACATCCATGAAAATCACGTCAAATTTTGGATTGGCTTTTAATTTATCGAGGGTCTCGTACCCGTTATGGGCCATGTCAAATTCATAACCCAGCTTTTCCAGCATGCGGCTAATAAGTTTTTGGTTAACGGTATTATCCTCGGCCACGAGTATATTAAGGGGATGTTCCTTTGCAAAATTCACATCGAGCAGCTTATCCGGCCTTATTTCGGGTGCTGGTGGTTGCATTTTACCCTCGAACTCGGCCTGCAGGCTTTTACCCAATTGCGATTGTTTTACCGGTTTGGTTAAAATGGCCGAAAATAAGCCCGGGTATTTTTTCTTTGAACCATCGCCAATAGAGCTAAGCATAATTACCGGAAGGCCTTTATAGTTATTTTTGATCTCCCGCGCTAATCCAACACCATCCATTTCGGGCATTTCCATATCAGTTATAACCAGGTTAAAACCATTATTAGCGGCAAGTACATCAAGCGCCTGTTTACCCGAAGCTGCAGCTACGGTTTGAATTCCCCATTGTTCAAGCTGTGTTTGCAGTATAAAGCGGTTGGTTTTATTATCATCAATAATAAGCACCTTTTTGCCTTCAAGCTCTTCCGCATTAAAAACAATAGGTACTTGCTTGGATTGTTTGCTGCTGATGGCGGTTTTTATGGTAAATACAAATACAGAACCCTCACCAAAAACACTTTCGGCCCATATTTCGCCGCCCATCAATTTTACCAGGCGTTCACTGATGACAAGCCCTAAGCCGGTGCCGCCATATTTGCGCGTGGTTGATGAATCAACCTGCGAGAAGGCGTTAAATAAAGTTGTTAGCTTATCTTCCGGGATACCTATACCGGTATCCATAACACTAAAGCCTATCTCAATTTCTTTATCATTAATTTTCTTTGACAAAAACACTTTGATAAACACCTCGCCTCGCTCGGTAAACTTCAACGCGTTTCCTGTTAAATTGGTAAGCACCTGTTTTAGCCTTAAACTATCGCCAATAACCTGATGAGGCAGAGCCGGATCGATCTGGTAAACGAGTTCCAGCTCACGCTTGGCTGCATTTTGCGAAAAGATATCCATTACCTCTTCAATACACTGGCGCAGGTCAAAATCTTCCTGCTCCATTTCCATTTTTCCTGATTCTATCTTGGAGAAATCAAGAATATCGTTGATCACATTTACCAAACTGTCGCCACAAGATATAATGGTATCGGTATAATCACGTTGCTCTGCATTCAGTTCGGTTTCGCCTAATAAGGAGGCCATGCCGATAACTCCATTCATCGGTGTCCTGATTTCATGGCTCATCGTAGCTAAAAATATGCTTTTGGCCTGGTTGGCTTTATCGGCTTCTTCCCGCGCTTCACGTTCCTGTTCTTTTTGTAGTTGCAATTCTTCTGATTGCGCCTGCAACTCTTCATTTAGGGCCTGTAACTCTTCCGACTGATTTTGGAGCTCGATATTCAAAGTCTGTAAATTTTCGGACTGGGCCTTCAATTCTTCCGATTGCTGCATAACTTCGGCAGTGCGTTCGGTAACCTGTTCTTCAAGCAGGTTCTTTTGTTGTACGATGGCATTTATCCTAAGTCGGTGCCATGTATAAATAATTACCGCAACAAACAAAACAAGTAAACTGATAAACCACCAGGTGAGCCAGAAAGGGGGGAGTACGGTAACATTTAAACTTACTTGCCTTACAGACCATTTTCCGTCGGTGCTGCGGCTTTTTACCCTGAAAACATAATTACCGGCGGGTAAATTGGTGTAAGTTGCTGTATTTTTATTGCCAACGTAGTTCCAGCTTTTATCAAAGCCTTCCAATTGATAAGCGTACGATTCCTTATTACTTAAGGCATAATCCATCGACACATATTCAAATGATATAACTGATTGGTCGTGTGTTAAGGTAATAGACTTTGTTTCTGCAATGTCTTCCTTCAATGGCGAGGAATCATCACTGTTTTGAGCTACGCGGATAGACTTGTTATAGATCTGAAAATCGGTGAGTATCAACGGCGGGTCATATATGTTATTCCTGATGCTTTCTGGGTTGAACATGTTAAATCCGTTAACACCACCAAAGTACATGACCCCATCATGGCTTTTTACTGCCGAGTGAGGTTTAAACTCTTCGGCCTGCAGGCCATCTTCAATAGTAAAATTTCTGAATTTATTGGTTTTAGGATTGTATCTCGAAAGACCTTTATTAGTACTTATCCATAAATTACCTCTGCTGTCTTCTTCAACAGCATAAGTATAATTATTGGGCAGGCCATCCTTTACTTTGAAATTTGCAACTTTACCTGTAACCGGATTTAAACGATAGATACCACCATAAGTACAGATCCAGATATTACCCAGATGATCTTCAAAAAGGTCAAGCGCAGTGTTGTTGCCAAGTGCGCTGTTCAGTTTTTCGTATTGTACCGGTTTAAATGAATTCGTCGCCGCATCATATAAATTAACGCCACCATCATTGGTGCCTATCCACAGGTTCCCTTTTGAATCGCCAAGTAACGAGTTAATATTATCGCTGCTGATACTTTTGGGGTTGTTGGCATCATGACGGTAATGAATAAATTTGTTGGTTTTAGGGTCAAACAGATCAAGCCCTGTTCCGAGGGTGCCAAACCACAGTTTCCCGTCGAGCGTTTTGGCTATGGCATAAATATTATTGCCGCTAATGCTGGTGCTGTCATTGGCATTATGCTTAAATGACCTGAAACTGCGGGTTTGCGGGTTCATCATGCTTACCCCATCGCCCCAGGTGCCTATCCACAAATTGTTTTTAGCATCCTCCTGAATAGTCAAAACATAATTGCCGCAGATATTGCTATTGTTGGTTTTATAAGCTTTGAACTCGCCTTTTTCAGGGTCAAAAAGGTTAAGGCCGCCACCATCTGTGCCAATCCAGATGTTGTTCTTTTTATCTTCGTACACACTTAGTACAAAGTTGTTGGATAAGCTGCCGGTTTGCGCGCCATGCTGGTAATGAGTGAAATTTTCGCTTGTTTTTTTATAAAAATTAAGTCCCGAGGCAAATGCACCTATCCACATGTTTCCGCTTTTGTCTTTCAGCATCACATCAACCGAATTATTGGCGATACTGCTGTTATCTACATCATCTTCCTGATGGTTACTAAATTTATTCTGGGCGTAGTTGAAAATATTCAGTCCGCCATTTTCGGTACCTATCCATAAGTCGTGGTTGCTGTCTTCGGCAAGGCACTGTACGCTATTATAAGAAAGGGAGTTTTTGTTGCGGGGATCGTTTTTGTAGTGAGTAAAGGTTTTGGTTGCCGGATCAAACAGGTTAAGCCCGCCGTCGCTTACACCCACCCATAAGCGGTGGCTGCTATCTTCTAAAATAGCATTGATCTTATTTGCCGAAAGAGAAGATGATTTGTTTCCGTCATGTGCAAAACGGGTGAAATTATGGCTTTGCTGATTGTAAAGGTTTAAGCCCCCATAGGTTGTACCCACCCATAATTTATTTTGGCTGTCTACATAAACATTGCGGACATTATTATCGCTTAAACTGCCTGTATCGGCAGCATTGTACCGGTAATGTGTGAATTTTTTCTGGGTTATATTAAACTGGTCAAGACCTTCTTTTTGATTTGCGATCCACAGGTTGCCGCTTTTATCGAGCGCTATCTTAACCAAAATATCACTTGCTAATGAATTAATATTACCGGGATTATGGCGATAATGGATAAAACGATCGAATTTACGGTCGTACATATTTAACCCGCCGCCGCTGGTCGAGATCCAAAGGTTACCATTATGATCCTCAACTATATCCTGAACAAAGCTATTACTGATGCTATTATTATCGCCGACAATATTTTTAAAAATTTTGAATTTGTAGCCGTCATAACGGTTAAGGCCATCGCGGGTACCTACCCATATGAAACCCCGGCTATCCTGCATGATGCAGTTTGTATTTAATTCGGAAAGTCCTTCACGACTACCAATGTGCTGAAAATGAATAGGATGGTTTTGTGAGTATGCGCATAACGAAATAGCTTGCAATAATAAAACAAGGTAACACTTATAGCTATTCATTAAAATAAATTTGGGCAAATTGAAGAAAGCGGTTTTAAACAAGCCTATTAGCTGCACTAAATTTAATAATTTTAAACATTTATTAAATAGCAGTTAATATCATTTTAGTATTTAAACGAGATGGCAACAGATTTGGTTATATTATTTTAACGAAACAAACATTTACTTTTGCGCTATGCAGCAACAGCCCAACAATCCCTTACATGGTAAAACCCTTGAGATGATACTTAACGAACTGGTAGCCCATTTTGGTTGGAAAGAGTTAGGCACACGGATCCGGATAAATTGTTTTAATGATAATCCGAGTATAAAATCAAGCCTTAAATTTTTGAGGAAAACAGATTGGGCAAGGAAAAAGGTAGAAGAGTTGTATTTGGAGATAGTGTGATACTTTCCACATATGTCATTGTGATAGAGACTTACGAAGTTTTTAAAACTTCGTAAGTCTGGATATAACGGATTTTTTACCCGTGCTTTTTCTTCTTATTCATTTTGGCCTTGGTACTGGCACTTAAATTATAAGTTTTAGCATTTGATGCTTTCTTTTCGTGAAAAGCTTCGCCAACACCCGCCGGTTTAACATCTTCTTTAGCATCGGCTTTTTTAGGTTTTGACTCGGTTACAATCACCAAATCATCCGGTAAATCGGCTACAGGGATCTTGCTGCCGATCATCTGTTCAATCTTTTTTACCTGGCTCAATTCAATATCAGTGGCAAAGGTCATGGCCAGTGTTTCTTCCTTAGTATCCTGGGTATGGTTTGCAACACGGCTAATAAACAGGTTATTATCGGCAGGTAAATCAAAATGAATAATGAAGGGGATACCGCCCAGGTCAAGTTCTTCCTCGTTTTCGTTGATTACGATCAGGATCCTTGCGCCGGCTTCAGCTTTAAAAGCGTCAATATCTTTAAAACCTTTTGTATCAAAAAACTTTGGATTTAGGTAAGCGACTCCGGTACGCAAACGGCTTTTGAGGCTTTGGAAAAGTTTTTCGGCGGTAGTTTGACTGTTTACAAACACAACTGTTTTGGTGAACAGCTCTTCATCGTACATGAAAAAATTAAGCAAGTTTAGCTTGGTGCCAAAGTTAGGCACGTTATATAGCAACTGCTCGTAGGTTTCAATAGCCGTATCGCTCAATTCATCAACCTCAATTATAGCCGGTTGCCTCATGAACGGATCAATCATTTTCTCAAGCTTAGCATGCATTACCTCCGTAAATACCAGGTGCTGGGCTTTGTCAATGCTGTTGGCCAACTCAACAACCGGCAACTGTAAGCCTTTTTTAATTATCCGGTCGGCATCATCAACCACCAGCAAATCAACCTTATTTAAATTTAAGGCTAATTTAAGATAGATAGCCCTTGCCCTGTCGGGAGTGGCTACAACAATATCGGCGCCATCGGCAAGGTCATCCATCTGGCTTTCAAAGCCAGGGGTAACGTATAAACCAACTATGCGGATAGATTTATTTTTGTTGAGCCTGTCAAACTGTTCTATAACAGCAAATACATTTTCTTTTTCGGGTACGAGGATCAACACGCGCGGAACACCTTCCGGGGCGTAGTTAAAGCGGTTTAAAACACCCAATACATAAGTGGTGGTTTTGCCGCTGCCCTCCGGGCCAATAGCAATGATATCCTGCCCGCCAATAATACGGTTGATGGTTTTAAGCTGGAGCTCTTTAGGATTTGCAAAACCGGCTTCGTTTACCGAACGCAATAATTGCTTGTTAAGCTTCAATTTATCAGACCACGCCATCAGGATATCAATTAAAATTTAAAATGAGGGTGCAAAAGTACCAAATTAACGCGTCATATTTTTATAAATCAACAGATAAGCGTTATATAGGGTACCAGTCGGTACTGTTGAGCAATGAAAATGCCGACCTCGGTTCAAGATCGAGGTAACGGTAAGTAACTTTTGAAAGGTATAAACCCTGCGGATGCGCCGGGATAATGATTTTGGGCGTTTGTTTGTTGGCAATATAAAACTCAAATTCATCTGTGCTTATCTTTCCCTGACCAATTTCAAGCAACCGCCCCACAGTAATCCTGATCATCTTATACAAAAAACGGTTGGCGGTAATGTTAAACCTCAGTTTACTACCGTTCCCATCGATATAAAGGCCGGCAGATTTTACGTGACAGATAGTATGCTCTATTTTATCGGGTGTTTTACACAAGGCGCGGAAATCTGTATAATCAGGCAGAATTGAAACAGCCTTTTTCATGGCATCCAAATCAAGGTCCTGATCAGGATAAAGCGAGCTGAAACGGCCCAGGAAAGGGTCTTTATAATTATGGATGAAATAATCATATGATCGGATCACACCATCAAAGCGGGCATGTGGATCGCCCTGCATCGGGATAATATCAAATATGGCAATATCATCCGGAAGCAGCTTATTTAGGCGAAACAAAAGGTCAAAGTCTAAATTATCATTAATATCGGCATGAAAAAAATACTGACTTGCGTGTACTTTTGCATCAGTACGGCCACAGCCGTTAATGGCAACCGGGTGTTTCAGAATTTTTTCCAGGGCTGTTTCAATTACCTCCTGTACAGTAATAGCTTTAGAAAGTTTTTGCCAGCCCGAATACCTGGCGCCGTGATAACCTATATGAAAAAAGTAACGCATTATTATTTATAAGTATAGTTTTCAAAAATGCAGATTATTTTAAGAACACTGCATAAAACAAAAGCCCAATGTAATTAAACACCGGGCTTTATCTATACAAAACAATTGTTTATACTTTTTTAGGTGGCAGATCAAATGCGATAGCATTGTGCTCAAAATGGCCTTTGTGCGACCCATCGCAGAATGGCTTATTTGCTGATAAACCACAACGGCAAATTGAAAGCACCGTACGGCCCTGTAAGCCATAAGCATTGCCTTGCATATCTACAATTTCAAAATCGCCTTCTATTTTAACCGAACCGTTATTATTAATGGTAAGTTTAGTTTTTTCCATGTTTTAAATTTTGCGCAAAGTTAAAATATGGCATCGGCCCAAAAGGGTTTATTTGTTATTTAGAAGTGTTCCTGATTGGATAAAACAGGGAAGGTAATTCAATTAAAGGATTGGTTGAACGCAACCAATACCTGCAAAAAAACACCCCTGTCAAGCGCAAATGAAGATGGCTGTTCGGGTTTTACCGGTTTGCCATTTTTTATTTTAAGCGGAAATAAGGCAATAAAATCACGGATACTGATCTCATACCTCAGCATAGGGTCGCGGCGATGGATTTCTTCCAGCCTCATTTCAAAAATGGAAACGCTTAACGGGTCTGCAATCATTACCCAAAACTAATATTTGTTTATGTGTGTACGATGAAACGTCAGCCATAAATGACAAACTTATGATGTGTAAAAATCCCCCCGGCAATCCATTCCGCCTAAATTTGTGATAGAGGCCGCGGTCTTTTACATCACAAAAACATTAAACTATGGAATACAGACAATTAGGCGCATCGGGATTACGGGTGCCCGTATTAAGCTTTGGTACTGCCACATTTGGCGGTGGTAACGAATTTTTTAAAGCATGGGGAAATACCCAGGTTGACGAGGCCAGGAAGCTGGTTAATATTTGCCTTGATGCCGGTGTTAACTTATTTGATACAGCAAACGTTTATTCGCAGGGTATTTCTGAAGAAATATTGGGCAAGGCCCTGGAAGGTATTCGTAATGAGGTGCTGATCTCAACCAAAGCCACTTTTACCATGGGAAAAGGAGCTAACGACTTCGGTTCATCGCGATATCATTTGATTAAATCTGCCGAAGATAGCCTGCGCCGTTTAAATACCGACAGGATTGACATCTATCATATGCACGGCTTTGATGCCAACACCCCGGTTGAAGAAACATTAAGGGCGCTTGATGACCTAGTAACCAGTGGTAAAGTACGTTACATAGCCTGCTCCAACTTTTCGGGCTGGCATTTAATGAAATCACTGTCTGTATCTGAAAGATATGGATGGAGCCGTTATGTGGCCCATCAGGCATATTATTCGCTGCTTAACCGCGAGTTTGAATGGGAACTGATGCCTTTAGGGATCGATCAGAAAGTAAGCACCATTGTTTGGAGCCCGCTATCATCGGGTCAGCTAAGCGGCAAGTTTAGGAGAGGACAACCAATCCCCGAAAGTTCAAGAACAGTACAGGGTGGCGCACATGGCCCGGCCACAAATTTTGATCATTTATACAACATTATTGATGCACTTGATGAGGTTGCCGAAGAAACAGGGAAATCAGTTGCACAGGTGGCACTGAACTGGTTACTGCAAAGGCCTACCGTTGCCAACCTGGTGATTGGTGCACGCAATGAGGAGCAGCTTAGGCAAAACCTTGGTGCCATTGGTTGGAATTTAACCATCGACCAGGTTAAAAAACTGGATGTCGCCAGTGAAGTAGATCCAATATACCCATACTGGCACCAGCGCCAAAACTTAAAACTGGTACCGCTGCCAATACAGTATTAAATGCATTTAACAATAAAGCTTACGTAAAACTACGTAAGCTTTATTGTTAAATACCGTAACAGCACGCTGTTATTGTTATGGCGATTCCTTTAGTTTTGTTTTAAAGGTAATGAGATATCCGCCATTACGATATCTAAACCTTATCACTATTTAAACCCCTGCTTTATGATCAAAAAACAGTACCTCAAGGAGATAGTTATATCGGCTACCCAGCAAAAAGGCAGCGCTTCAAATAATCAAAAAGAAGTATCTAAAATTCAAAGCTGGCTTAACCTGTATGCGGTTACTAATCCTTCGGCAGGTACGGCTACAGGTATTGATGGCAGTTTTGGCCCGGGTACCGAAACGGCGGTTAAAAATTTTCAGAAGGCAAAAGGTCTCCCACAAACAGGTATTGTTGACAGCAGTGTTTTTTCAGCTTTAACCCAACCTATGGTAAATGCATTCAAGAGTCCTGTTGCCGGTACCGGCCTTAGGGAGTTGATTGTAAATACAGCAATGCAGCATTTAAGCAATGCGCCTTTTGAACTTGTTATTAAAGGCCAAAGTAATAGTGGGCCGTGGGTGAGGGCTTACATGGATAATAATGAAGGAACACCCTGGTTTTGGTGCATGGGCTTTGTACAAACTATCATTGATCAGGCTGCAACCCAATTAGGAAAAGATTTCCGCACGTTGATGCCGCTCACCTATAGCTGCGATACCGTGGGCACAACCGGCATCAGTAAGGGTTTGCTGAGCCGCGTGGCAACAGTAAGGGCTAATCCTTCGGTAGTTAAGCCTGGTGATATTTTCCTTGTTCAAAAAACACCTAACGATTGGTTTCATACCGGGCTTATCACCGGTGTGCACGGCGATTTATTTGATACTATTGAAGGAAATACCAATACCGATGGCAGCAGCAACGGAAACGGTGTATACAAGCGTGTCCGTAATTTTCAAACTTCAAAGCTGGATGTGTTTTCAATACAACCACTTGTATAATAGCTTTCCCTGCAATTAATACCCCCTTGAGCCCCGTTTAGGGGCTTTCTGTTTTTATAAGCTAAAAGCAAAAGGCGGAAAGCTTAAAGCTAATTGAGCAGCAAATAATATGAACAGCAGCTTTTTGCTTTAAGCCTTCGGCTTTCAGCTCAATTAAGTAACAGTTAAATTACAATTGCTTCATAAAAAAAACAACGGATGGTTTTAGTCCTTTACAAAACTTAGCTAATTTGCGGGGCTGCCCGCCGGGGCATGCTTATAAATCCAATTAACCTGTTTTGAAAAATGATTAACCGTCGAAAGTTTATTCAATCAACCGCTGTAGCGGGTACAAGTTTTTTACTTGCACCTCAACTGTCAAAAGCTGCCGGATTTTTTAAAGGATCGCCCAATGAAAAAGTTGTATTAGGCATGATGGGCACCAACAGCCGTGGGCTGTATCTCGCTCAAAGCTTTGCTAAATTGCCCAATGTTGAGATCGGGTATATCTGCGATGTTGATTCGAATGTGGTTGCTAAAACGATTGATGCGATCTACAAACAAACGGGGAAAAAGCCGCAGGGTTTAACAGATATCCGCAAAATGCTGGAGATAAAGGATATTGATGCTGTAGTAGTTGCGCCGCCCGATCATTGGCACGCGCCGGCAACTATCATGGCTTGCCAGGCCGGTAAACATGTTTATGTTGAAAAACCATGCAGCCATAATCCGCATGAAGGGGAGATGGCTGTTGAAGCTGCAAATAAATATAAACGACTAGTGCAAATGGGGAGCCAGCGCCGTTCGTTTTCTAACGTGCAGGCCATGGTAAAAGAACTGCATGACGGTGTAATCGGCCGTACTTATTATGCGAAGGGCTGGTATACCAATCATCGGGCAAGCATTGGCAAAGGCAAACAGGTACCGGTACCTGCTAATTTAAATTACGATTTATGGCAGGGCCCAGCGCCAAGAAAGCCTTACCAGGATAACCTGATCCACTATAATTGGCATTGGTTTTGGAACTGGGGCACAGGTGAGGCCTTGAACAATGGCACGCACGAACTTGACGTAATTCGCTGGGGGCTTGGCGTCGACTATCCAAATAAGGTAGTGTCAACAGGTGGCCGCTTCCATTTTGATGACGATTGGCAAACACCCGATACGCAAAATATACTTTACAATTTCCCCAATAACACAGCGGCCGAATGGGAATGCCGCAGTTGCAATGGCTTCGATATTGAAAAATTAAGCAGGGGAGTGGTGTTTTATGGCGATAAAGGAACGCTGTTTTATGACAGTGGCAATAGTTATCGCGTTTATGACGGCGATAACAAACTGGTGAAAGAGATTAAAGATGATACCAAAGTAGATGGCACCAATAAAGTAAGCCCAACCGAAGCACTGGATGGTTTCCATATGAAAAACTTTGCCGATTCGATACGGGGGACGGATAAGCTGAACTGCCCGATTGAGATTGGTTTTAAATCAACCCTGTTGCCGCAATTAGGCAATATCTCATATCGCGTTGACCGGGTGCTGCACATCGATCCCAACAACGGTCATATATTGAAAGATCCCGAAGCACAAAAGCTTTGGAGCAGGGAGTATGAGAAAGGTTGGGAGGTAAAGGTATAATGCCAGTATCGCTAACTAAAAAACGGCCGCGATAACCTTTTGTCATCCTGAGCGATAGCGAAGGATCTTCTTCGATAAGCAAAATCGCTATACAGAGTGAAGAAGATGCTTCGTTCCTCAGCATGACAGCCGGTTTAAACTTGCCGCGCTATCGCTCGCAATGACATCTATTTAAAATCAAACAAGAAAATATCAATCAATGAAAAAAATAATCTACCCAGCAATTATGCTTTTGGCGTCAACGGCATTGAGCCCTGTAAGCGCGCAAACCAAATTATTTGATGGTAAAACCCTTAAAGGATGGAAACGGCTTGCCGGCAATGCCGATTATAAAGTAGAAGATGGAGCTATTGTTGGTACCACCGTACTTAACTCAGGTAATTCATTCTTAGTTACCGAAAAGGAATATGGCAATTTCATATTAGAACTGGATGCTAAAATTGAAAGTGAACTAAGTAACTCGGGCGTGCAAACCCGTAGCCATTTTGACCCGGAAGGTAATAAGGGCAAAGGCAAAGTTTATGGCCGGCAGTTTGAAATTGACCCGTCATCACGCAAATGGACTGGTGGCATTTATGACGAAGGTCGGCGCGATTGGCTTTATCCGCTTGATCTCAATCCCAAAGCCAAAGATGCTTTTAAAGTAGGCGAATACAATCACATCAAAATTGAATGCATCGGCAACGAAATGAAAACCTGGGTAAACGGAATGCCAGCCGGCGATGTAGTTGATACTATTGATAGCAAAGGCTTTATAGCTTTGCAGGTACATGCTGTAAGCGAAGAAAAACAAGCAGGGAAAAAGGTGTACTTCAAAAATATTAATCTGAAGACCACCAACTTAAAGGCTACCCCGTTTCCAAAGGATGTGTATGTAGTTAATCTTACACCCAACAGCTTAACCGCTGCCGAAAAGGCAAACGGCTGGAAACTTTTATACGATGGTAAAACCAATACCGGCTGGCGCGGTGCAACCCTTAAAGGTTTCCCTGAAAAAGGCTGGGAATACGCTGATGGCACCATGCACGTATTGCCATCTGCCGGGCAGGAAGAATCAGGCGGCGGCGATATTGTAACCAATGATAATTATAGTGCTTTTGACCTGTCGTTTGAATTTAAACTTACTCCGGGGGCTAATAGTGGTGTTAAATATTTTGTAACCCTGTCCGAGGTTACCAAGGGTTCGGCTATTGGTCTGGAGTACCAGGTGCTTGATGATAAACTGCACCCAGATGCCAAACTTGGCCGCGACGGTGACCGCACCTTAGCTTCATTATACGACCTGATAAAAGCCAACAAACAGGATCGTTTTGTTCACCCGATAGGAGCATGGAATATTGGCCGCGTGGTGGTTTATCCAAACAATCATGTTGAACATTATCTGAATGGGGTAAAAGTATTGGAATATGAACGCGGTTCAACAGCTTTCCGCGACCTGGTAGCCATAAGCAAGTATAAGATCTGGAAAAACTTTGGCGAAGCTGCCGAAGGTCATTTGTTATTGCAGGATCATGGGAATGAGGTGTTTTTCAGGAGTATCAAGGTTAGGGAATTGAAGTAAGGGAGCTCTTTATTCTTCTATATATCTTGCGCTCATTGCTAACAAACGCAAGAATTGAACCCAGACTTACGAAGTTTCAGAAACTTCGTAAGTCTTCGTTACGCTTCAACCTCTCTAACTATCGTTCCCCCCTTTAGGTGGTTAAGGGGGTTACAACGAACTCCTCAACCTCACGGTAAATGGCACTGCAAAATGCTCATGGCAATTGTTCAAAGCAAACTCAGCTGCTTTGCTGCCCATGAGTTTAAAATCGGTTGATATGGTGGTAATACCGTCAAGAATGATCTCCTTAAGCGCTGTTTCGTTATAAGATATCACACCTACATCTTTGGCTACTTTTAAGTCGGAGGCGATGATGTTTTTAATGAGGTCAACCAGGTCGTCCTCTGTAAGACTAATATATACGGTATTTTTCTGGATAGTTTCTGTAGATAATGTTTCAACTATACCGTATTCAAAAGCGTATTGCCTGCAAAAATTCAGGAAACCCTTCATAATCTCCTTAGAGTGATAGGTTTTACCGGGGAAGATTAGCTTGAGCGTATGGTATTTGCTCAGGTTGTCCAGCATGCTTTTAAGGGCTTCGTAAACATCAGTAGCGAAGTTTTCGTAGATCGCTGCAAATTTGCCGTTTACACCCGGAACCAGATTATCCAACAAAATCAGTTTATCCTTAGGAATGGTGTTGATGATCTCATGCGCCTTGGTTTCATTATCTATGAAATGGGGGATAACAATGTATTTTGCATAATCGGCCTGGATACTTTCGGTTATGATCTTTTTAAAAAAGTAAAAATCATTATTGTAGATATAAAAATCAATTGCAGCCTGTTCGCCAATAGTAGCTACAAAGGCATCGTAAATGATTTTTTTATGAGCACTAAGTTTATTGAACAGCAAGAAGATCTTAACCGGCTTCTGAAAATCGGTATTTGAAATAAAAAAACCTTTGCCTGGCACCGAACTTACAATGCCTTTCTCTTTTAGTTCCTTGTAAACACGTTCAATGGTATTGCGTGAAGTATCCAGCGCGTAGCTTAGGTCATTGATAGAAGGGAGCATATCGTCCTTTACTATCTGCCCGCTTTCAATAGCCCCGATGATAGCATTAGATAGCTGCAGGTATTTAGGCGTAATGGAGTACTCGTCTATCGATAAGATCTTTAAATAATTCTTCACATCACAAATGTAATATTTGAAAGCGCATTTTTACCCTCGACAGGATAGACAAAGATGGCTATGTCGAGCTTTACCGGTCAATATAGAATCAACGAAATCAGCGTAATCAAAAAACTCAGCGGTCTTTCTTTTTAAACGCATAATACAAATACCCCAACGCCGGCAATATAAATAAACTGCCTACCAATAAACCAATGCCTAAGTCATCTATACTGTTGCTGTTGGCGTGTTCGGTAAGTAAAGACATCGAACTGCCATCCTTAAAAATAACAAACCTTGGGAAGCGTGAAAACCCAACCGATATCAATATCATACACACCTGGAAAGCTGCCAGTACCCTGATCCATTGCCGGTTTCGGCGATGTGATATGATCAGATAAAGCACAGCTAATGAAATTGTTGCAGCTATTACTGCAACTAAACTTACGGGGTTGCCAAAAATCCAGTTTGCAAGACGAACATGTTCAAAATGAGATGCTAAGAACACTAATGCACCACATATTACCGCAGCAATGTTCATGATTTTTGCCTTGCGGATATAACGCTTGATTTCGTCAACGTCTTCAGTTTCGCCTACTATATATATAGCTGCAAGGAAGCCGCACAGTGCCACGGTAAAAAAGCCAACGGATACCGAAAACCAATTAAACCAGCTAAATATGTAAGCATGTACGAAGTCAGTAGCTTTTGGATCAATTTGACCCGATAAAGCACTGCCAGCGATGATGCCCAAGAACAGCGGTGTAACAAAGCTAGAATAAACGAATATGTGGGTATAAAAAGCCTGTGTTTTTTCGTCTTTAATAGCATCATAGTTACGGAATGAAAATGCCGTACCCCGGGCAATTACACCAAGTAGCATTATCAATAACGGAATATGTAGGTAAATACACATTTCGCTGTAAATAACCGGGAATCCAACAAATAGCACCACCACAGTAATGATGAGCCACATGTGGTTGGCCTCCCAAATAGGGCCGATGGCCTGGTACATGATCTTACGGGTGCGGTGTTTATTATCTGTTGATGTAAAAAGTTCGATTATGCCTGCACCGAAATCGGCCCCGCCTAATAAAAAGTAAAGCGTGATTGCCGCAAAAAGGAAGAGGATTACAATATATAGCATCATGGCTGTGCAGTTTTACGGTCATACAATTCGGGCACCATCTGGATCTGCCTTTTCAATAAAAATATAACAGCAACACTCAGCGTAAAATAAATAAAGCTGAACAGGTAAAACGAATACTGAATGCCGGGCATGGGGGTAACCGCCTCGCTGGTGCGCATAACACCCTGTATAATCCAGGGCTGTCTACCAACTTCTGTAACTGTCCACCCGGCTTCAAGGGCTATAAAACCAAGTGGGGTAGCCCAAATGAAGGTTTTCAGAAACCAGGGTTTGGAGATCAGGTCTTTCTTTTTCCAGAGTTCATAAAAATAGATGATCCCGATCAGCATCATCAAAACGCCTATACCTACCATGATCTGGAACGCGTAGTGCGTAACGGCTACCGGTGGTTGATTTTTTACAGGGATCTTATCCAACCCGTTTACCGGCGTTTTAAAGTTATCATGTACTAAGAAGCTTAATAAACCAGGAATTTCTATACCGTAATTTACCTTTTTAGCTGCTGTATCCGGAATGCCGCCAATAACCAGCGGTGCATATTCCTGAGTGTGGAAGTATGCCTCCATTGCGGCCAGTTTTGCAGGCTGACGTTTGGCTGCGTTTTTGGCCGAAAGGTCACCGCTAAAGGGTTGCAGAATTGCTGCGGCTGCTCCGAATATAATGGCGATTTTAAATGCCTTGGTATGGAAAGCAATGTTTTTCTTTCTGTATATCATTAACGCATGGATGCCCGCTACTGCGAAACCTGTTGCTGAAAACGCTGCAATGATCATATGTAATGATTCGGAAAACCAGGCCTTGTTGAACATGGCTTTTACCGGGTCGATATTAATATACTGCCCGTTCACAAAATCAAATCCTGACGGACTATTCATCCACGAATTGGCGGCTACAACCAGGATGCCGGATGCAACACCGCTCACACCAACAATGATTCCGGCTGTCCAGTGTACCCAGTTATTTAACCGGTTCCACCCGTAAAGGAATAAGCCTAATGCTATCGCCTCAATAAAAAAGGCCACACCTTCCAGGGAGAATGGCATACCAAAGATAGGTCCGGCATGCCTCATAAAGCCCGGCCAAAGCAAACCAAGCTCAAACGAGAGCATGGTGCCCGATACAGCACCGGTGGCAAAAAAGATAGCCACGCCCTTGCTCCAGGCAACAGTGATGTTTTTATAAACAGGATCCTGCGTCTTTATCCATTTGAAGTGTGATATGGCCATAAAAACCGGCATCACCATACCGATACAGGAGTATATGATATGAAAACCTAACGATAAGGCCATTTGGGATCTGGCCGCTAAAAAATCATCCATACGTGTTATACTTAAATAATGGCTGAAATTAAATGTTAATGTAACAAATCTGTAACTAAATGCTTATCGATATTGAATTTAAAGTGTGTTTTTTATTGAAGAAAAGTTGGATTAGTAGTGATTATTTAGTAATAATTGAGCTATAAAACCTTTTTCTGGCGCGAGCATGCAGCGCTGGCCGAAAGCGTAAAGTACCCGTGACTGTTTTAGATCGTCACAATTAACCTTTCTGCTCTTTGCCAGCTCTTCATACTTGCGCCAGTTGCTTTTTTCAAGTCTCCCCTTCAGGGGAGATTTAGAGGGGCTCGGGCTTACCCTTTTTTCGTCGTTGATCCCCTGATGATCAATTCCGGTTTTATACTGATGATCTTTGGTTTAACCGAAACCTCAGTACTGGCGTTCTCCTGGAAAAACAGGTTGCCAATGGTTTTGCCCATATAAATACTGAACTGATCTATAGTAGTTATCGACGGACTGGTAATCTCTGTAAAAGCTTCATTGGAGTAACCGCAAATGCCCAATTCTGAAGGTACCTTGATATTCATAACATTAGCAACCTCCAAAACACCTAAAGCCGAAAAATCAGATGTTGAAGCAAATATGGCGTCCGGTGGGTGGGGGAGATTAAGCAGTTTACGGGTAGCTTCGGCACCAAGCTCTTTTGTCCAGGCGTTTTCAACTACCAATTCATCAATAACTTTCACCTTATGAGTTTCCAAGGCCCGCAGGTACCCATTTTTACGCTGGCGAAAAATATTAAGGTTTTGCGGGCCTTCCAGTAAGGCTATACGTTTATATCCGTTTTCTATCAGGTGCGATACCGCTTCAAATGAAGCCTGTTCGTTATCATTGATCACTTTAAGCGTTTCCAGTTCTTCCGCAACGCGGTCAAACTGGATGAGTTGAATACCATGGTCAAGTACGTTTTGCAGGTGCTGGTAATCATAGCTATCAGCTGATACAGAGATCACAATGCAATCCACATGTTGGTTAATCAAAGTATTTACGCACTGAATTTCTTTATCATGCACCTCGCCCGACTGGCAGATGATCAGGTTGTATCCTTTTTGATAGGTTGTTTCCTCAATCCCGGCTATTACATTACTGAAAAAGTTCTGGTTTATCCGTGGTACCACCACGCCAATGGTTTTTGAATGCCCCTTGCGCAGGTTTGAAGCAAGGGTATTGCGTTTGTAATTCAGTTCATCGGCAGTTTTAATGATCAGCTCCCTTGTTTTTTCGTTTACCTGGCTGCTGTTGTTCAGTGCCCTTGATACCGAAGAGGCAGTTATGCCGAGCTTGGCGGCAATGTCATAAATGGTGGTACGTTTAACTTTCTTCATTATAGCGTGCAAGTTGGAAAAAATATTTTACGCAATCGATTGCAATTTTTATTTATTTCTTTATTTTCGTTGCGTTAAGTTACCAATTAATAAATACAACCAAAAAATCATACAAAAATCTGAATAGGCTATGCTGTTATTAGGGATCGATATAGGTACGTCGTCGGTAAAGGTAAGTGTTGTTGATGCCGCAACTCAAAATACAATTGCTTCGGCACAATACCCCGACCAGGAGTCGCCAATAAAAGCATTGCACCCCGGCTGGGCCGAGCAATCACCATCAATGTGGTGGGAGCAGGCACAAAAAGCATTGGAGCGCTGTCATGCTAAAGGCGGTTACAACCCAAGCGATATAGCTGCCATTGGTATCGCTTATCAAATGCACGGGCTTGTACTTGTTGATAAGGATCAAAACGTACTTCGCGATAGTATTATATGGTGCGATAGCCGCGCCGTTGAAATTGGTGATAAAGCTTTTGCAGCAATAGGCGAGGAGCATTGCCTGTCGCATCTGCTTAATTCTCCGGGGAACTTTACGGCCTCAAAACTGGCCTGGGTAAAGGAAAATGAACCGGAGATTTACAGCAAAATTGATAAGATCATGCTGCCTGGCGATTATATTGCCATGAAACTAACCGGGGAGATTACCACATCGGTATCGGCGCTGTCTGAAGGTGTGTTCTTTGATTTCAAGACTAATGGCATCTCCAAAGAGGTTGTCAGTTACTTTGGTTTTGATGAAAGCCTGTTTCCGGTTATTAACCCCGTATTTTCTTCACACGGAACTTTGCAGGCATCCGTCGCCGAAAAACTGAATTTAAAAGCCGGCATCCCGGTTACCTATAAATCAGGCGATCAGCCTAATAATGCTTTATCGTTAAATGTGTTAAACCCTGGCGAAGTAGCAGCTACTGCGGGCACATCAGGCGTTATATATGGTGTTGATGATCAACTGGTTTACGATCAGCAATCGCGCATCAACACTTTTGCGCACGTCAACTATGCCTCCGAACAAAAAAGACTTGGTGTACTGCTTTGCATTAACGGAACAGGTAGTTTGTATCGCTGGGTAAAAAACACCTTCGGAACCGGCTACAGCTACAACCAAATGAATGCCGAAGCCGAAAAAGCGCCTTTAGGCAGCGAAGGGCTGCAGGTATTGCCCTTTGGCAATGGTGCCGAACGCATGTTAAATAACAAGCAGGTAGGCGCGCATTTTCAAAACATCGATCTTAACCTGCATACCCCGGCACATATTTTCAGGGCTGTGCAGGAGGGGATAGCCTCATCATTCCGCTATGGCTTTGACATTATGCGCGGCAATGGCATGAACCCAACTGTGATCCGTGCAGGCAAAAGCAACCTTTTCCTGAGCGATCTGTTTACCCAAACCTTTGTAAATGCTACAGGTGTACCCGTTGAGCTTTATAATAATGATGGCAGCGTTGGCGCAGCATTAGGGGCAGGGATAGGTGCCGGTATTTTCAAATCACCTGCAGACGCATTCAGCAATATCAAAGCCATCAAGTTAGTTGAACCAACAACTGATGCGTTTGAACCGGTTTACCAGGAGTGGAAGGCCCTTTTAGAGGCGAAACTGAGGTGAAAGGGAAAAGGTTAAAGGTGAAAAGTGTTGCCCGTGTATCCAAATAAATAATTCAACAATTATCCAATAAAAAAATCACTAATTCAATAACTCACTAATTCAATAATTAAAATGATAGTAACAGGAGAAAAGGAATTTTTCAAAGAAATAGGCCAGATAAAATTTGAAGGCCTTGAATCAGGTAACCCACTGGCGTTTCGCTGGTACGACGCTGATAGGGTAGTGGCTGGCAAAACCATGAAAGATCATTTACGCTTTGCAGGTGCTTACTGGCATTCGTTCTGCGGTAATGGTGCCGATCCATTTGGTGGCGCAACGCATGTTTTCCCCTGGGATGAAAAAGCAGACGCTGTAGAGCGTGCTAAAGACAAGATGGATGCAGCATTTGAGTTCCTGACTAAAATGAACCTGCCTTATTACTGTTTCCACGATGTTGACGTAGTTGACTATGGCAATGACGTTGCCGAAAATGATCGCCGTTTACAGGCTTTGGTTGATTATGCTAAACAAAAACAAGCTGCCAGTGGTGTAAAATTGCTTTGGGGCACAGCAAACCTGTTCAGCCACAAACGTTACATGAACGGCGCTTCAACCAATCCCGATTTTCATGTATTGGCACATGCCGGTGCGCAGGTAAAAGCTGCAATGGACGCAACTATCGCTTTAGGTGGTGAAAACTATGTTTTCTGGGGTGGCCGCGAAGGTTATATGAGCCTGCTTAACACCAATATGAAACGCGAGCAGGAGCATTTGGCTAAGTTTTTACACACAGCTAAAGATTATGCCCGTAAACAAGGCTTTAAAGGCACATTCTTTATCGAGCCAAAACCATGTGAGCCAACCAAGCATCAATATGATTATGATGCAGCTACTGTATTAGGCTTTTTACAGAAATACGATTTGATCAATGATTTTAAACTGAACCTTGAAGTTAACCACGCTACATTGGCCGGCCATACTTTCCAGCATGAGCTTCAGGTAGCTGCCGATTCTGGTTTATTAGGCTCTATCGATGCTAACCGTGGCGATTCACAGAACGGCTGGGATACAGATCAATTCCCGAACGATATCAATGAAGTAACCGAATGCATGCTGATCATTCTTGAAGCAGGCGGCTTCCAGGGCGGTGGTATTAACTTTGACGCTAAGATCCGTCGTAACTCAACTGATCCTGCTGATTTGTTCTATGCGCACATTGGTGGTATGGATCTTTTTGCAAGGGCGTTGATAACTGCCGATAACATCCTGCAGAAATCAGAATACAAAAAATTACGTACCGAAAGGTATGCCTCATTTGATGCCGGCACCGGGAAAGATTTTGAAGAAGGCAAGGTTTCTTTGGAAGATTTGCGTAACTATGCGATCGCTAATGGTGAACCAAAAGTGACAAGCGGTAAACAAGAATACATCGAAAATTTGATAAATCGATATATATAGTTTATAATTGTCAATCATACATATTAAACCCAAAGACAAACCAAAACAATGAACCTGAAAACCCTCTCGAATGGCGATTATGCTGTTTTCTTTATCTACTTTGTAATTGTTGCCAGTTACGGCTGGTGGGTGTATAAGCGTAAACATAACGCCGATGCCACCTCAAAGGACTATTTTTTGGCCGAAGGATCTTTAACCTGGTGGGCTATCGGCGCATCGCTCATCGCTTCAAATATTTCTGCCGAACAATTTATAGGTACAAGTGGGTCTGCATTTAAAATGGGGCTGGCAATATCTACTTACGAGTGGATGGCTGCTATTACCCTCATCATTGTGGCGGTTTTCTTTATCCCGGTATATCTTAAAAACAAGATCTTTACCATGCCGCAGTTCCTGCATCAGCGGTATAACGGAACAGTAGCCATGATCATGGCCATCTTTTGGCTGTTGCTGTACATCGTGGTTAACTTAATGTCGATCCTTTACCTTGGTGCATTAGCTGTAAGCGGAATATCAGGCCTGGATATTCACCTGTGTATCTGGCTGCTTGCTATATTCTCGGCTGTTATTACCCTGGGAGGTATGAAAGTTATTGGCTATACCGACGTTATCCAGGTAGCGGTATTGATACTGGGTGGGTTAATGGCGTCTTACCTTGCACTTACTTTATTAAGTGAAAAAGAAGGTACTACGGGCCTATTAAACGGTTTCAAGATCCTGCATAACGAAGCTACCGATCACTTCCATATGATCTTTAAAAAGGATAATCCAAATTATATGGATCTTCCGGGCTTATCGGTACTGATAGGCGGTATGTGGATCACCAACCTTAACTACTGGGGCTGTAATCAGTATATCACGCAAAGGGCCCTGGGTGCAAACCTTAAAACAGCCCGTGGCGGTATCCTGTTTGCGGCTTTCCTTAAGTTGCTGATGCCTGTTATTGTGGTATTGCCTGGTATTGCTGCTTACCTGTTATATCAAAAAGGTATGTTCCACCAGGAAATGGCAAGCTCATCAGGTGTATTGGATCCTAACAAAGCGTATCCATCACTGTTAAACTTATTGCCAAGCGGCTTAAAAGGTCTTTCATTTGCTGCGTTAACAGCTGCAATTGTGGCCTCGTTAGCAGGTAAAGCAAACAGTATTGCTACCATCTTTACGTTAGATATTTACAAAAAAGCAATCAACCCTGAGGCTACCGATAAAAAACTGGTTAACCTGGGTAAGATCTCCGTACTTGTTGCCTTGTTATTAGGTATCCTGTTATCTGAGCTTATCGGTAAAGCATTAATGGGCGAAGGCAAACAGGGCTTCCAATACATTCAGGAGTATACAGGCTTCGTTTCTCCTGGTATCTTTGCTATGTTTATCCTTGGTTTCTTTTGGAAAAAAGCGACTTCAAATGCCGCGTTATTTGCAACCATTGGCGGGTTCATATTCTCATGCTTCTTTAAACTTTGCCCAAGGTTTATTGATCTGAGTTTCCTGTCGCCGTATGGTTTCTCAAAATTAGCCCTGCAGGATGATAAGGTAACCAAGTTATATGAAATCCCTTTCCTTGACCGTATGGGTTTTGTATTTATTCTCTGCGTTATCGGTATGTATATTATTTCAAAAATTGACCAGGCCAGGGGCATTACAACAAACGGCCTTGAAATTGATGGTTCAATGTTTAAAACTTCAAGAGGTTTCTTAGCAGGCGCCTTAATTGTAACCGGCATCGTAGTTGCATTGTACTCAATTTTCTGGTAGCAGAAATTTTACCAATAGACAGGAAAAGGCGATGGGTTAATACTCGTCGCCTTTTTTGTGTAATTGCCGATAACTTTTACCCGCTAACGAAAACGTTTGCGTGGATTGTTTGGGCTTATTACTTCCAACTTGCCTATATGATGTGTAATTTGCCGCTTACAAGTATAAACTACTATGTCACTAACCCTGGCATACATCCGTTAACAACCAATGAAGAATTTTTTAGACCAGGATTTTTTGCTTCAAACTAAAACGGCACAGCGCTTATATCACGAGTTTGCGAGCCATCAGCCTATTATTGATTACCACTGCCATCTTCCGCCAGATCAGATTGCCGACGATATCAATTTTAAAAATATCACCCAGATCTGGCTTTATGGCGATCATTATAAATGGCGTGCTATGCGTGCAAATGGAGTTAATGAAGCCTATATCACCGGTAATAAAACGGATGAGGAAAAGTTTACAGCCTGGGCTGCTACCGTACCTTATACTTTAAGAAACCCATTGTATCATTGGACACACCTTGAGTTGCAGCGGTATTTTGGCATCGATGAGTTACTTTCACCTGTATCGGCACAAAAAATATATGCCCAGTGTAACGAAAAACTACAATCGCCAGAATTCAGCATCCGCAATATCCTGAAAAGTAAAAACGTAGAGGTTGTAGGTACAACCGATGATCCACTGGATAATCTTAGTTATCATCAGAAACTGAAACAGGATGCATTCAGTGTAAAAGTCTTGCCCGCTTACCGCCCTGATAAAGCTATGAATGCAGACGATATTGCCGGGCTCAACAAATACATCGACCAGTTGGAAGCAGTGGCAAATGTATCCATATCCAACATTGATGAATATCTTTCGGCGTTAAAAGCAAGGCATGATTACTTCGCCGAAAACGGCTGCAAATTATCCGATCACGGCCTGGAGCAAATTTATGCCGAAGATTATACTGATGCTGAGATAGCTGCCATTTTTACCAAAATCAGGAGCAACGAAGTATTGTTGCCATTAGAGATCCTGAAATTCAAATCGGCTATGTTGTATTACTTTGCCATTTGGGATCACGAAAAAGGCTGGGTGCAGCAATTTCACCTTGGCGCATTACGAAATAACAACGCTCGCGCATTAACCAATTTAGGTCCTGATACAGGCTGGGATTCTATAGGTGATTTTGCACAAGGCAGGGCGTTGTCGAAATTCCTGAACCGATTGGATACTACTAACCAGTTGGCCAAAACGATTATCTATAACCTTAACCCGGCCGATAATGAGCTGTTTGCTACCATGGTGGGCAATTACAATGACGGTTCGGTTGCAGGCAAAATGCAGTTTGGTTCGGCCTGGTGGTTTTTGGATCAGAAGGATGGGATGATCAAGCAATTGAATGCATTATCAAACATGGGCTTACTAAGCCGTTTGGTAGGGATGCTTACAGATTCACGAAGCTTTATGTCATTCCCGAGGCATGAGTATTTCCGCAGGTTGCTTTGTAACCTGTTGGGCGATGATATTGAAAATGGCGAACTGCCAAATGATATTGAATGGACAGGGAAGATCGTGAGTGATATTTGCTACTTTAACGCCAAAAACTATTTCAATTTTTAAATGAGCAATATTGAAAATACAAAGGGAAGCATCTTGTCTTTTGGCGAACTGTTATTACGTATGTGTCCGGATGGCGAAGGCCAGTGGCTTGCGGAAAATAAGCTGCCATTTTTTATAGGCGGCGCTGAGCTTAATGTTGCCAACGCCTTAGCCTTGTGGGAGCAGCCGATAAAATACTTTACTGCTTTGCCTGATAATGCACTTTCCGAACAGATCGTCAGCTATCTGCAAGGCAAAAATATTGATACCTCAGCGATTCACAAAAGCGGCAACAGGATAGGGCTTTATTACCTTACCCGCGGTAAAGACGTAAAGAATAACGCCATTGTATATGACCGTGCAGGTTCGGCCTTTGCCGATCTTAAACCGGGCATGGTTAATTGGGATGTTGTTTTGGAAGGCGTAAGCTGGTTTCATTTCAGTGCGATTTGCCCGGCCTTGAGCCAATTGGCCGCCGATGTTTGCGAAGAGGTTTTGCAGGCAGCCAGCAGAAAGCACATTACCATATCTGTCGATCTTAATTATCGCCCCAAATTATGGCAGTATGGCAAGAAGCCTGTGGAGATTATGCCAAAGTTGGTACAATATGCCGATATTATTATGGGCAATGTTTGGGCCGAAGAAACGATGCTTGGTATCCCGGTTACGCCAGATATGCATGAGTCGGGCCAGCAAAGCATCTACCTGAAAGAAGGGCTTTATTCGTCCGAAAGGATTATGGATGCTTACCCGCGTTGCCGGGCTGTAGCTAATACTTTCCGTTTTGATGCCGGCAAAGGTGTTGAATATTACACTTCGCTTTATACAGGCAACCGCTTTTATCATTCACCAACCTATACAACCGAAACAGTGGTTGACAAGGTAGGTAGCGGCGACTGCTTTATGGCCGGACTTATTTACGGCTTTTATAACAAGCAGGATCCGCAGCAATTATTAGATTTTGCTACGGCAGCTGCTTTTGAAAAGCTGTTTATTGAAGGTGATGCAACAACAAAAACAGTTAATGAAATTTATAATGCTATGAAACAATGAGTAAAAAAGATATAGTACTTGACGCGATATTAAAGCAGGGCACATTACCGCTGTTCTTTTACAAAGATCCGGAGGTGAGCCTGCAGATAACCCGTACACTTTATAAAGCCGGCATCCGGGTATTTGAATATACCAACCGTGGCCCGGCTGCCCTTGAAAATTTCAAGGTTTTAAAACAAGCCCTTGCCCACGGCGAAATGCCTGGCTTGGAATTAGGTATCGGCACCATTAAAAGTGTTCAGGAAGCTGAGGCTTTTATTGCTGCCGGGGCTGATTTTATCGTGTCGCCGATTGTTAACCCCGAAGTAGGCAAACTTGCAGCGCAGCATAACTTGTTGTGGATTCCGGGGAGCATGACACCAACCGAGATCTATTTAGCCCAACAAAACGGTGCTGCTTTAATAAAAATATTCCCGGCCAATATATTGGGGCCGGAATTTGTATCGTCTATCAGGGATTTATTTGCCGGTCAGTTGTTCATGCCAACGGGTGGGGTTGACTTGAGCCATGACAGCATCAGTACCTGGTTTAAAGCCGGTGTATGCGCGGTGGGAATGGGCAGCAAGCTCATTAGCAAAAGCGTACTCGAAAACCAGGAGTACGACAAGCTGTATAACGATACTTTGAAGCTGCTGGAAATAGTACAAACCATTAAATAGCCAGTTAACCTAAATTATAATGAGAGAAGAAAAAGTTGGAAACTACCGGTGGGTTATCTGCTCATTGGTGTTTTTCGCAACAACCGTTAATTACCTTGACCGGGCAGTGATCAGTCTGCTTAAATCAGACCTTACAAAGGAGTTTAAGTGGAATGATGGCGATTATGCCAATATTGAGATAGCGTTTAAAATAGCATATTCTATAGGTCTGCTGGCTGCCGGCAGGATCATTGACAAGATCGGCACCAAGCTTGGATATTTCCTTTCAACGCTGCTGTGGAGTATTTCGGCTGTATGCCATGCTTTTGTAGGCAGCACATTCGGCTTTGGTGTAGTACGTTCTGCCTTGGGTATCAGTGAAGCCGGAAACTTTCCTGCAGCTATTAAAACCGTTGCAGAGTGGTTCCCCAAAAAGGAGCGTGCTTTTGCTACAGGAATTTTTAATTCAGGAGCTAACATAGGTGCGATAGTAGCTCCGTTAACGGTTCCGTTTATAGCGGTAGCCTGGGGATGGCGTTGGGCATTTATTATAACCGGTTCAATCGGTTTTATTTGGCTGGTACTTTGGCAGGTAATTTACCGCGCACCTGCGCAACACAGTAAAGTATCAAAGGCCGAGCTTGATTACATTAACAGCGATCATGACAGCCAAACCGAAGCTTTGCAGCCTGTTGAACAAAAGAAAATATCATGGGGTAAACTGCTTTCGTTTAAGCAAACCTGGGCATTTGTAATAGGGAAATTCCTTACCGACCCTATATGGTGGTTTTACCTGTTTTGGTTACCCGATTTTTTGGAGAGCCAGTATAACTTAAAGGGCACGCAAATAGCTATACCTGTTGCGCTGGTTTATACCATGTCTACCTTTGGTAGCGTTGGCGGTGGCTGGTTGCCCATGAACCTGATCAAAAAAGATTGGCCGGTGTTTAAAGCCCGTAAAACATCTATGTTTATTTACGCACTGGCAGTAATACCCATCATATTTGCTCAAATTTTGGGCGGTGTAAATATGTGGCTTGCGGTTATAGTAATAGGAATAGCAGCATCAGCGCACCAGGCCTGGAGTGCCAATATTTTCACTACAGTTTCCGATATGTTCCCCAAACGTACTATTGGTTCGGTAACTGGTTTGGGTGGAATGTTTGGGTCTATTGGAGGGGTTTTCCTGTCGCTTGCCGTACAAAAAAACTTGTTCGTTTATTACCGTTCAATCCATAAAATTGAGATTGCCTATTACATTATGTTTTTTGTTTGCGGAAGCGCTTACATTTTAGCCTGGCTCATCATGCACTTTTTAGTGCCCCGGATGAAACCAATTGAGTTAGACTAAACTGATTGAATTATTACGCAGAAAGCCGGGGCATTAGCCCCGGCTTTCTTTTTTATAAAGAATGACTTACTGCCTGTTCGGCAAGTTCATCTATCCAGCTTGAAAGGTAGGGCTCTGTGCCATCAAGCCTGATCCATTCGCCGTCTTGATCCCTGGCTATTACCAAATGCAGCGTTTCATCTATCGATTTAAATTCATAGGCATTTGGGTAACCGGGACGGGTTACCTGTTGCGCTATACCGTCAATTTCACTATCGGTTCCTGTAAGTGTAGCATCAAATTGCTGTTCCATAATATTTACGATTTATTAACCTAACATGGCTTAGATAACTTCTGTTTGCGCCGGCATCAGGTAAGTCGCTATATTATTTGTTTTTAAGCTGATAAAATTGTTTTTTAAATTTAACACAGCTAAAACTTTTAATATACGAGTTATGTTTTGTTAACAATTATAAACCATGAACAGAAGGCTCAGCACAAAATATTTCCAGGTATCGCAAAGGGTATGGGGAACCAAATTATTGTTTGTTAACGTTTACATGATAGCTAACCGTCCCGGTGCTGCTAAGGGCTGGGTTTTGGTTGACACGGGGTTAAAAGGTTCGGCAGGTAAGATCATTGCCATGGCCGAGGAACTTTTTGGCCCCGGAACAAGGCCGGCAGCTATTGTACTCACGCACGGCCACGCCGATCATGCGGGAGGGCTTGAAGAACTGTTAAAGATCTGGAATGTGCCCGTTTACGCTCATGCACTTGAATTGCCTTATTTAACCGGCCTGTCATCATATCCGCCTGCCGACCCTTCATTACGTGATGGGGTAATGAGCCTGCTATCGGTATTTTTTCCTACAGCGCCCATAAACCTCGGTACTAAAGTAAAGGCAATCGATATGGAGGAAGGGATCCCTGAACTGCCCGAATGGAAGGTCATTCACACACCTGGCCATACACCGGGGCATATTTCGCTGTTCCTGCCAATAAATTCAACCCTTGTAGTAGGCGATGCGTTTTCAACCACTAAGGCCGAATCAGCTTTGTATTCCTTTAGTTCGTTTAAGAAGTTAACCGGCCCGCCCCGGTATTTCACTACCGACTGGGAAGCAGCAGCCGAATCTGTCCGCAGGCTTACTGCTCTTGAGCCTCGCGCGGTGGCAGCTGGCCACGGCCCGGTAATGCGCGGTCGTGAGCTTCATGATGAACTGCACGAGCTGGCAGATAATTTTGAGCAGTTGGCAATACCCGCAAAAGGCCGCTATGTAGGCCACCCTGCCATTGCCGATGAAATGGGCGTAAAATATATCCCGCCATATGTAAGCAGCGGGATATTAAAAGCAAGTATCGGTATTGCAGCTGCACTGGCAACTTTTTTTATTATCCGAGGATTACAGGAATAAAGAAGAATCCCGCCGGTTTGTGCTTACCTTTACCGTGTGGAAAATTTAAAACCAGACCCCAAAATACTCATCGATATTGTACAAACCAGGATGCCTTACGGCAAATATAAAGGTACTATCATAGCCGATATTCCCGTATCATACCTGGAGTGGATGGCCGGCAAGGGTTTTACTAAAGATAAAATGGGGATGTTGTTATCAACCACATTCGAGATCAAAACAAATGGCCTGGGTGAGATCCTTTTCATGGTGAAGAAACAAATCCAAGCCCCCCGGCCCCCTAAAGGGGGAGGATTCTGATAGTGTTTGTTACCACCCTAAATAAAAAAGAAGCACTACACACTGTAATGCTTCTTTCTGTTTTTTGTCGATAACTCCCTTTTGAGGACAGGGACTTTACAACCTGTTAAACCAACCCTTTTTCCAGAATACAAACACCTGTATTATGGCTATCAAAAACATAAACACAATGGCATAAATATAGCCATGGTGCCAGTACAACTCGGGCATGTTATCCGGAAGGATATGGCCTTTATCATCCTGCCGTGAAAAGTTCATGCCGTAAATACCAGCAATGAAAGTAAGCGGAATAAATATTACCGAAATAATGGTAAGCACCTTCATGATCTCGTTCATACGGTTGCTCACCATCGACAGGTATAAATCGATAATGCTTGAGGTTACCTCTTTATAATTTTCAATAAGGTCCATCGCCTGGATGCAGTGATCATAGGCATCGCGTAAAAACAATTTAACTTCTGGGGTTATCAGCGGGCTTTCCGACCGGATCATATCATTGATTTTATCGCGCTCGGGCCAGCTGGCACGACGTACCACAATAAGCGTGCGTTTTAGCTGCTGGGCATCAAACATGATTGTTTTATCGGCACTCTCATAAAGCTTATCTTCAAGCGCATCCAGATGATCTCCAATTTGCGCCAATAAAACAAAATAGTTGTCGATTATGGTATCGGTAAGCGCATAACACATATAACCCGGACCTGCAGTACGAATAGCCCCTTTACCGGCTTTCAATCGCGCCTTTACTGCATCAAAACGATCTGTGTGATCTTCCTCAAAGCTAACAATAATGTTATCTTTAATAATGGCCGAAAACTGGCAGTTGATAATCTCATTTTCTTTATTGAAATGAACTATCCTGCTGGTGCAAAAAGCATAGTCATCATACTCATCAAATTTAGGGCGTTGATGGGTGTTAGCAATATCCTCCAACACCAAAGGATTAATATTGCAATGCAAGCCAATTTGCTCAATCAGGTCGGCATCGCCCAAACCGTTTATTTTAATCCAATGGGTATGATTATCACATTTATGGAGTTGCTTTAGTGCAGTTTTTATGTCCTTGCCTTCACAGGTTACCAATTCAGCCTTATTGTAAGAATAAACTGAGATAATGGGCTTAAGCGCATCGCTGGGCACGTTGATAGTGCCCGGTCTGTCGCCTACATTGCCTGCATGTTTATGTTTTTTAAAGCGTAAACGCTTCAAGTTGCCATTCATTTACAAATAGTTTATTGTTTGCGGCCCCTGGTTAAATAGCAGATCGATAATACTCAGGTTTTTAATAAAGCCCTTCCGGTCTTCAAATACCTGAAAATATGGCTTCTGCTGTATTTCGCGTTCCCTTTTTGGATGGATAGAAAACCGAAAATCATGCAGGTTAGGGTATTCGGGTTGATATTCATCCGTGTAACTTAATTCTGTTTTTATTTTAGTGAGCTTGAGCAGCAGGTTAAAAAGCTCCTGGTTATAATCAAATAAGTAGGTAATTTGTTTTTCATAAAAAGGCGCAAAGTCATCTTCATAAAATTCAAAATAAGCAGAGCGACGGTAGCAAGCCTGTAAGCTCTGCCAATGTAAGCGCTGCCACATAAAATCGTAGCTTATTTTTACGTCTTTAACTTTGGTATGATTTTTTGAACCTTTTATTACGGGCACAACCAATGCCAGCATACCATCGGGCGAATAGATATTAGCCCGGTTGCGATAAGTTTGTTTAGGAAAATGCTCCTCTCTTTCTATCAGTATATCAGGCTTGTACGTGTTTAACTGTACAAAATAATCTACCGGTGGAAGATAAAACATAGGTAATACAGCGCCTTTTTCAATCATATATTTTATGTTTGTGCTCAAAATTGGCGAAAATAATGATAAAAAAGGGCTTTACTAAGTTTGGTATATTAATTTTATACCTGATATCGTTGCTTCCCTTTTGGTTTTTATACATTTTATCTGATATAGCATTCGTTATTATTTACCACATTGTTCATTATCGCCGCGATGTGGTGCAGCAAAATCTCCGTAATGCCTTTCCCGAAAAAACAGATCAGGAGCGCCATGATATTGAACGGAAATACTACCGCTACCTGTCAGATTTAATGGTGGAAACCATTAAAATGATCACCGTATCAGAAAAACAAATTCAGAAAAGGGTTGTGGCTACTAACTCTGATCTGGTTTTCGAGTACTTTGCTAAAGGTAAGAGTATTATTGCAGTTGCAGGGCACTATTGCAATTGGGAAATGGCGGCCCTCAATTTTAATTTCGTTACCGATAAAAGGTTCATGATCGTTTACAAAAATCTATCGAATAAAACGTTCGATGATTTTTTTATTAAAATCCGGTCACGATTTGGCGGGCAGCCGGTAGCCATGAAGCAAACACTGCGCAAAATGGTGGAGTACCGCAAGGAACTCACTGTAACCGTACTGGTAGGCGACCAAACCCCTGTAATGCATGAGGTAAACTATTTTACCAATTTTTTAAACCAACCCACAGCTGTATTTTTGGGGATTGAAAAAATTGCTAAAACAATTGACGCGGCCGTTGTTTTTTACGACATGAAACGGGTGAAGCGCGGGTACTACGAATACACCCTGATCCCGCTTACCGAAACACCAAAAGAAACTGCCGAACACGAAATAACAGATATGCACGTGAAATACCTTGAGGGGATGATCAGGAGAGAACCACAGTATTGGTTATGGTCGCACCGGAGATGGAAGTTTAAGCCGGAGGATTTACATAGATGACCCATACACCTAAAGTTGCTGTAGTTATTTTAAACTGGAACGGCATAAAGTACCTTAAACAATTTCTTCCTTCGGTACTATCATCTACATATCCCAACCTGGAGATTGTGATGGGCGACAATGCTTCGTCTGATGATTCCGTGGCTTTTATGCGCGAAAACTACCCGTCGGTAAGGGTCATCCAAAATGATAAAAATTACGGCTTTACGGGGGGCTATAACCGTGTATTGACCCAGGTTGATGCCGATTATTATATCTTGCTTAACTCGGATGTGGAGGTTATCCCCGGCTGGATTGAACCTGTTATCGAATTAATGGAAAGCGATAGCTTAATTGCTGCAGCTGCTCCCAAAATCAGGTCATACGCTCAAAAAGATTATTTTGAACATGCCGGTGCTGCCGGTGGCTTTATTGATAAACATGGTTACCCGTTTTGCCGTGGCAGGATCTTTTACGAACTGGAAAAGGATAACGGCCAATACGAGCAATCGGGTGAGGTATTCTGGGCGTCGGGCGCATCATTGTTCATCAAAAAGAAAATATGGGATGAAGCTGGTGGCTTTGACGAAAGCTTTTTTGCCCACATGGAGGAGATCGACCTTTGCTGGCGCTTAAAAAACATGGGTTATAAAGTGATGTATTGCGCCGAATCAACTATTTTTCATGTTGGTGGTGGGACACTTAACGCAGAAAACCCATTTAAAACTTATCTTAATTTCAGAAACAACTTGTTTCTTATCAAAAAGAACCTTCCTTTTGGACGTGCGTTTTGGGTGATCTGTATCCGTTTTATAATGGATTTGCTTGCTTTACTCCGTTTTTTAATGGAAGGCAAGCGTAAAGATGCCTGGGCGGTGAGCAGGGCGCACCAAAGCTTTGTGTTAAGCCTTTTTAAGGCGAAAGGTAAAAGGCAAAAGGCGAAAGGCAACGCAGTGCAAAATACCGCAGGTATTTACAAAGGCAGTATTGTTTGGGCTTTCTTTGTGAAAAAGAAAATCCATTTTACTGATCTTGATCCTGCGGAGCTTTAGTGTCGTCTGTACCTTGTTCCGGTTCTTCAGTTTCGTTTATGCCGGGAACCTCTACTTTAATAGGTGGTAAGCCCTTTGGCCATATAACCCGCACATCCTGCTGGCGGAATGGGATATCAATGCCTTCACGATTAAATGCATCGTAAATATCGGCTAATACGCGGCTCTTAAGTTTAAGCCAGGTGTTGATATCGGCAGCCCAGAAAAATATCCTGAAATCAACCGAGCTTTCATTTAAATTATGCAGGAATACAGAAGGCGACGGCTGGGACATGATATCATCATGGTTAGTTAATAAGTTTAATAGTATTGCCTTAACCTGCTCAATATTAGATCCATATGCTACGCCGATGATCAGTTCAACGCGGCGGTTGTTATTGCTTAGCGTCCAGTTAATCACGTGGTGCGATATCAGGTCGCCGTTAGGGATAATTACCTCGGCGCCATCGGCAGTAGCTATTTTACTTGCACGGATACCGATATCCATAATGGTACCCGAGCGGCTGTCTACCTCAATAATATCCCCAACCTGTATCGGTTTTTCAAAAGCCAGTATCAAACCCGATACCAGGTTGTTTACAATATTTTGTAAGCCAAAGCCGATACCAATACCAAAGGCACTTATTATGATGGTGATCTTATCAATAGGTACGCCTGAAGCAGCAACCGCCAAAAAGAAGCCTAAAGCTATCACTCCAATGCGGATAAGCAGGGTAGAAGTACGGTTTTTTTTCTTGGCGACATCAATGTCATTGGCATGCTTGGCAGCAATATCATAAAGGTAACTGATGATTTTCGACGCGATAGACGACAGCCAGATCACCGCTACAAAAATGATCACACTTTGAAATGTGAATTGGGTATTTGTGCCGCCTATGCTTCGGTTCTTTGTCAGGAAATCGCCCAGGTAATCAAATACTGTATCCTCAATATTCAGGTTTTGGGTAAGCATCACCAGCCACAATATAGTAGCAAGTATGGTTAACACGCTCCTGAATTTGTTTTGAAGTAATTTATAGTCGATGAAAGAGGTAAGGTTGTTGCTCTTTTTACCTGCTTCCAGTTGCAGGAATAAGGCTTCCATGATGATATGCACTATGTAATACAAGGCCAGCGCGAGCCATAGGTTATACACCACGCTAACGCCGATAATCTTAGCCAAACTCACCCTGCCGAAAACATTGCATAAAAACGATGAGGCTTGCAGAAATATAAAAACCTTAAGTATAAAACTTGTATAGGGCAGGTAATCATCCTTAGCTTTACGCACTTTTGATAAAAACCTGAAACTTAGCACAGATGCTGCAAGACCTAAAACTAAAATAGCTATTCTGTCGATATTGGTAACCTGGATATAAAGGTTGCTCAGGCTATAAATAAGGGTAATGCCAAATAATTGGAGCATGTAGCGGAACATAGGCGCCGGACAGGCCTTTTTTACCAGGTAAAGTATGGCTATCATCAATACCAGTAAAAACATCTCCAATACCACTACCGGTGGATGATCATAAAAATTAGGCAGCAGCGTAAATGCTAAAATGAGCGAGGACGCGAACGGATAGTTCACTACGTAATTGGCCTGGTCAAATACATTTTCGGGTGCATCATTATCCCGTAAGATCCTTCGGCGACTGGCACGTACCCAAGCAAAAAATGCTAATAAAACCACCAAGCCCGAAAGATGGAGCAGAATATCCCGGCCAATGAAAAAGCTAAACAGCTTGGCGTTCATGTCGGCTGTAGCTTTTGTTGCCGGGCCGAAGTCGCTGCCCTCATCGGCATTCATGTTCCAGATATTACTATATTCCTGCGACATGGCCCGGATACTGAAATCCCTGATTTTGGTATCAATTTGGTCTTTAAGGTCAAGTATGGTAATATAAACGGCAGAAGTTCGGTTTTGCAACAGCCCAATTTTTACCATCACCTTTTTATTGGTAGTATCAAGCCGGTGGTATTTGCTGTCGATAGCTATTTTTTGGATGAGATACGTAGTAGCTAATGAACTATCGGCCGGCAGGATTTTCAGTACGCTATCGCGTGATATGGCATCCAGATCATTTTGATTTTGAACAAGTTTGCTATTGATATCGGCAAGCTGCTCCTGCCACAGGTCAAGCTGGTCATCGCTGCGGGTAAGCACATCTCTGATAGTGTATAGATATCTTAGTGTGCTTGATTTATCATTATCAATAAGCGATTTGATCAACGTAACTCGCCGCTCAAACGATGGCAATTTGGTGCTGATATCAGCAGTGTCTAACTTTTTTGAAAGATTGCTTTTAATCTGGTTAAAAGCAGATGTATAATACTCTACTTTTTGTAGCAAATTATTTACCGATGTGTCTGAACGTTTAAGCGCCCGCATCATCGAATCGCGCGAGAGGATAGAGGCCCGCAACGAATCTCTTACCGAATGTGTTTTTTTCTTTTTGGTTTGAGCAAACGTATTAACACTGGATAGCAGCGTAACAAAAAGTAAACTTAGCGCGGTAACTCTGAATATTTTAAGCATCTGGAACAATAAGCTAAAAGCAATGTTTAAACGCTTTTATGACAAAAGCGTTTTATTTTTTTTATCGATTACACTGATTTTTGTATAATTCCACCGATTTAGTTCGTTAAACGTTTGAAATCATCATTTAAAGTCAATGAAGATTTCATTGAATGTGAGTCAGTCAGCGCTAAATCGATAAAATCTTTTCATCTGCGAAACCGCAAAAAATCGGTGCAATCATATACAATCGGTGAAATCTCAAAAGTTTATTTAACCGACAGATTTTCAATGGCTAATCTGTAGCTATCCATTCCAAAACCTGCAATTACACCGCGGCAATTGGCTGCTATCATTGATTTATGCCTGAACTCCTCACGTTTGTGTACATTGGAAATATGCACTTCGATAACCGGCGTATTAATAGCGGCAATAGCATCGGCTATAGCGATGGAGGTATGAGTGTAAGCACCGGCGTTCATCACAATGCCATCGTAACTAAAACCAATTTCATGCAGTTTATTTATAATTTCGCCCTCAATATTGCTTTGATAATAATCAATAGTGATGTTTGCAAAGCGTTGGCGCAGGGTTTCAAGATAGGTTTCAAAGCTGGCATCGCCATAGATTGATTTTTCGCGAACGCCCAGCAGGTTCAAATTTGGGCCATTTATAATTTGTATCTTCATTAGTTCAAACTTAGCTATAAATCATCAAAACTAAAATCAATTGGATTGGCGTTCGGCAATAAAAGGTTTCCAGGCATATTTAAAGTTAGAGAAATCTCTTTCCGATAACTCTATCGAAGCTTATAGCAGAGACATAGAAAAACTATATCAATATTCAGATTCACAGATAGTTAAACTGAAACCTGAATTAATTACTTTAACTGATTTACGAGGGTTCATCAACTGGATAAATGAGTTGGGGATGATCCCTTCATCGCAGGCCAGGATCCTTTCGGGCATCAAAGCTTTTTATAAATACCTGCTGATGGAGGATATGATCAAAACTGATCCATCAGAATTGCTCGAATCGCCAAAGATCAGGCGCAAGCTGCCTGATACGTTGAGTTATGAAGAGATCAATAAAATTATAGCTGCCCTTGATCTTTCAAAACCTGAAGGCATGCGTAACAAAGCTATCCTGGAAACACTGTACGGATCAGGATTACGGGTATCCGAGCTTACCGAGCTGAAGCTCTCCAACCTATACCTTGATATTGAATTTATAAAGGTGACGGGAAAAGGCAATAAGGAACGATTGGTGCCTATAGGAAGTGAAGCTATAAAAGCAATGAAGCTCTGGATAGAGAATGTAAGGGTCCACAATCCCATCAAAAAAGGAGAGGAGGACTACGTTTTCTTAAACAGGCGTGGTACAAGGCTAAGTCGGCAGATCATTTTTTTAACCATTAAAGGCCTTGCCGAAACAATTGGGCTAAAGAAAAAGATAAGCCCGCATACATTTCGCCATTCATTCGCTACGCACTTGGTTGAGGGCGGCGCTGATTTACGTGCCGTACAGGAAATGTTGGGCCACGAAAGTATTACTACAACGGAGATTTATACGCATTTAGACCGGGAGTATTTAAAAAGTACGATAAGCCAATTTCACCCGCGGAGTTGAGGTCAGATCAGGTACTGATCAATCACATCCTGCGGAATCTTTGCACCGCGTCCGGTAGCCATATCAATCATCACGTAATCAAACCAACCATCGCAGCAGATTTTTTTTGTAGTTTTATTGGTAATGGCAAACTTTACGCGGCAGCCCTTGTCGTCGATACTTTCAATGCCGGTTTTTACAATAAAGTAATCGCCCATGGTTAGGGCGCGCTTATAGTCAACATGCGCTGTACGCACCACCCAGCCAAAGCCGCGCTCCATAAATTTTTCCATGGCCATACCGTAGCAGCGTTCCATCTGATCATAACGGGCAGCCAATACATAATCAAAATATTTGCTGTTATGCACATGCTGAAACATATCGATATCATCAGGGCGTACGCGAAACTCAGATTCAAAAGTGGAAAGTTGGAGTGGTGTATCCATGCAGCAAATATAGTAATCCTATTTAAGCGAAAGGAAGGCCTCCAGTTTCTCATTAAAAACGTTCCCGTGATCGCAATTGGTAAAAAAAACATAGCCGGATTTTCGGGCTTTATCCATCATGAAAGCAGATTGAAAATTGCCATTATTGCCCGAATGCAGGTAAACTGTACCTGATGAACTTTGCGCAATTGCTATGCCCAATCCCCAGGTTGAATAGCCTGCCTTACGAAAGTCTTCGGGAAGCGGAACATTCAGTTGCGGGCGGTACATTTCTCTAAAGCTTGCTGAACTTAATCCTTTGTCTTTCATTAACGCTATGATAAAAGCTGCGTAATCCAAAGCGTTGGTATGCAGGGAAGCTGCAGGATTAAACGTATTTGAATCTATACCTAAAGATGGCAAAATGGGCCAGTTTAATCCATTCGTAGGGTCAATATGCCCATCTTGATGTCCTTTTACCTTGTGTTCCAAAATATATGGGTTAGCAGTGTATGAGCTATGGGGCATATGCAGCAGTTGGGCCACATCTTTTTCAAATACAGGCTCCATATTTTGCAACGACCGGTTAAGCAGATGCGCAACAACTTTACCCAGGTAAAGAAAACCTTCGCCCGAATAGCCAAAGGATGTTCCTGGTTTGAAATTCAAATAAAGCGCACCCGGCTTAACATGTAAAGATGAATCGGCAGGGAAGAAGCGCCAGTTTGGAAAGCCCGATTGATGAGAAAGCACCATTCGTGCAGTAATCAGTTTGTACCTTTCATCCTGTGCGATATCTGGATACGGAAGATATTTATACAAAGGAGTATCCAGATTTAATACGCCCCGGTCAACCAGTTTCATAGCCCAGTAGGTAAATACCGGTTTAGAAAGCGAGGCGGCTTCAAAAATTGATTGTTCATCTATTGGCTTCTTCGTTTTAATATCAGTTACACCTAATGCACGGCGATAAACGATTTTGCCTTTATTGATAAATGCTATAGACAATCCGGGGAGCTTTAGTGAATCCATCTGCTTTTGCAGAAAGCTGTCCATAGAGGCGTTGCTGATGATTTCTCCGGTTGAAGTGGCTATTTGGGCTTCTGATATATTACGAAAAACAAATGAAACTAAGCAGATAAGCATAAATGATCTGCGGCATTTACGGTATAAGTATTGTATGTAATTTCTCATTGGAAGGCCGAGTATAGTGTGTATGCTAATTGAGACGCAAGCATTAACGACATGGTTACAGATTTTATCATATTTTCGCGGCCACACAACTACTAAGGCAAGCACTTTCGTAGAATAAGGGTAATTTATGAGCAAACACATTGTATTAATAGAAGACGAACCCGATATCCTTGAATCTACCACGTTGCTACTTGAAAACGAAGGCTTCCGGGTGTCTGGATTTAAGGCATTTACCACCCTGGAGGAAATGGTAGCCTTACAGCCCGATTGTTTTTTACTTGATGAGAACCTGCCGATTATTAGCGGCCATATAATTTGTATTTTATTTAAATCGAAGCCCGTAACCCGGGAAATCCCTGTGGTACTGATTTCTGCCAACCCGGCAATCAAACAAAAAGCAGCCCTTGGAGAAGCAGACGCTTATATTGGTAAGCCTTTTGAAATTCAGGAACTGGTGGATGTTTTGATGAGGCTGATGATATAGTGCCATTGGCGAAAATCTCCCTTTAATATATTCTATACGGTAAAAAAGAGAGACCGGTTAAGCCTCCCTTTTTTAATAACCCCAAATAAACTTATTGATTGACTCTAAATGATTCCCAGCCACCGATAGTAGCGCGGTTACAGGTCATGGCCTGCGTGCCGTTCTCGCCTGAGATGTACTTGGCGTTATTACCTCTGAACGAAATAGTGCCGTCGGCGTTGCTTACCCAATCAAACTGTTCCCAGGGGCCTATAGACGTGCGATTACAGTTGATAGCCTGGGTACCGTTTTCGGATGACACATATTTACCCGAATTTAACAGGGCAACTTTACCACCGCCCGCGTCAACAATGGTAAATTGCTCCCAGCCCCCGGCAGTTGCCCTGTTACAATTCATAGGCCGTGCGCCGTTTTCACTGCTTACATAGTTATTATTTGAACCTTTAAGGGTTATTGTTTGCCCTATGGGTGGTGTGGTTGGGTTGCTGCCGCCTGCCACAGGCGCCGTCGGGCGCACAGCAGTAAGTGCAATTTGTCCTTTCAGCATCCTGCCGCCATCACCGGTTAACCGCAGATAATAATCGGCAGAGCAAATGGTACCGTCCTCATCCAGTGATAAAAAATTGGATCCGGCAGGCACAAATGATGAGTTTTCACTGGTTTTGGCAATCTGGTTACCTTCATTATATTCATCAAACATGGATATATATAATCCCTGCGCACCACCACGAATCAGGTTATAAAATTGTGTCCACATCATGTCGCCATGTACGCGTTGACGTAATTGCAGGTCACCTGGCAGTACGCAAGGTTGATAATCAATACCGTTGGCGTTACAATAGGTCTGATCGCCTACTTGCGTATTGTTATAGAAGTTGTTGGCTTCAGTTATGGTGCCGATCTTACCGATCATCCATGGCGAGATCATATTTAAAGCGTTAAAGGTTGGTAAAAAGTTAGGCCGTACCTCGCTGGCATTAGGATCGCGCCAATAAGCGGGCACACCTCCTATAACATAACAACCCTGGCTTTTAAACCAATTGATCACATCCAGGCAAACCGCGGCCGAAAACGGGTGATTATCGTCATTAAAACCAAAGCCCCAGATACACACTACAGGTTTCCCATTCTGTTTAGCGTAAGCCGATGAAGTGGTGTAGGCCGACATCTTGTTTGTCCAGTCGGTTTTAATTTCTGATTGCATGTTTGTCCAGCCGCCAACATCGTACATAATATAAAATTTACGGCCGGTAGCCTCAGCGGCGGTTTTAACCTTGGCAGTTATAGCATCCCTTACCGGGCCTTCGCCGCCGGTGGGGTTAAAACGCTGAAGCGCCGCGCAATCAATATTATTTTGCTGCATCCACTGAAACTGCACATTTACCGTTTGATCATTAAAAGAGGAAAACAGTTTTGCAGGGCTGCCATTGTTCAGATTGGCAAACCCAGTTTGATAAGTGCTGGTGTACTCCCGTACATCGGGCCAGGATTTTACACCGATATTATTTGAATTAGGTGCCTGGTTATTGGGGTTTGACCAGTGCCACCATAAGTTAATGGGCGAGCCATCGCCGATAGCAGCAAACCAGCCCTGGTAGCCTACTGTAATTTTACCCACAACATCGCCAACTGCCGAAGCCGCTGTTTTGATTTTTGGCTGATTATTATTCAGTGAATTGGCCTGATTGCCTGCCAGTTCTTTTTTTGAGCAGGCGCTAACAATGCCTATGATAAGCGCGCAGCTTAAAACATAAAGTTTTTTTAAGTTCATAATTTTAGATGTAATTTTTTGATAGATTGGTTTATTAAGCGGAGATACAGGAATAACCTGCAAAAACCTACGGAGGTTTAAATACGGTAACGGGCATAAATAGCAATATTGGTTTAATGGTTTAACCGCTGCCATTTAGGGAAGCATTGGTTTAATTGGTTGGGAGCAAATAAAACCGGTCGCTATTAAAAAATACTTAAAAAAAGCTTAATGATATTGTGTTATAGTTAACTTATTTCCAATCTCAATTAAAAAATATTATAAAAAAAAGCGGACGGCCATCTTACTGGTCGTCCGCTTTTAAATAGATTTACAGGTATTATCTTATTGCCACCATTTAAGCGGAAACGTTATTTTATCAACCGAGCTGGCCACCATATCTGGTTTGAAAGCATAGTGGCTCAATTGATCTTTGCTGGAAATGCCGGATAGCACAAGGATAGTTTTGTAGCCCATTTGCACGCCTCCCTGGATATCTGTTTCCATGGTATCGCCAATTACGGTTGTTTCGGCAGTTTCGAGGCCCAGGAATTTCCTAGCCGAACGCATCATCACCGGGCTTGGCTTGCCGGTTACAAATGCTTTGCGTCCGGTAGCCTCTTCAATCATGGCTGTTGTTGCTGCAATGCCTAAATTGTTCCAGCCTGGTTTTTTAGGAGAGGGGTCCCTGTTAGTAGTTATGAATTTAGCGCCGGCCAGGATCATATCAACTGCACGCTGTACCATTTCCAGCGTAAAATTGCGGCCTTCGCCTAAAACAACAAACTCAGGATCTGAATCAACAAGCGTAATGCCGTTTTCGTGTAAACTGGTTAGTAGACCGCCTTCGCCTAATACAAATGCTGTACCGTTGGGGCTTTGGTCGCCCAGAAATTTGCCGGTAGCCATGGCACTGGTATAAACATGTTTTGTTTCAACAGTTATTCCCAACCTTTTAAGCTTGCGTACTACCTCAAGGCTGGTGCGCTGGCTATTGTTGGTCATAAATGTAAAGGGAATATCATTATCAATAAGATGTTTGATGAATTTATCAGCGCCATATATCAGTTCTTCGCCGCTGTAAATTACCCCATCCATATCAATTAAAAGACCTTGTTTCATGGGTATAAAGTATTTAGTTTTTGTTAGGTGAGAGGGGTTAAGCTCCTTCAAAAAAGTCTATCAGGCCACCAAAATAGCTGTCATTCCATCCGTCAACAATGTCATTATAATCATCATCGGGAATGTTGGTATGCCTTAACTCGGCCGAAGTACCCTGTTTATCAGCATGTAATTTAATGGTTACGATAGAGTTATCGCTTTGCCCTTCAAAATACCATTGCTGTACCACTTTTTTATTAGGCTCAAACTCAATGTTTTTGCCTACAATGCTGCCATCCCACATCGAAAACTCGGTGCCGGGTTCGGTCGACATTTCGGCAACCTCGCCGGTCCATAATTCAATGGTAACAGGATTGGTAATGGCCATATAGATCTCTTCGGGAGTGGCCGGTATGCTGTAATATTTTTTATAATCTTTCACCCACGCAATTTAGCTGAAATAATTTAAACCTTTACAGGGCCAATTGGCAAAACAGTTTTTCCGTAAACCTCGTTCAATACGTTGGCAATACCGGTATAAATGGCCGAAGCACCGCAAATAATACCTTCGTAACCTGCAAGGTGTTTAATACCTGTGTTACCGGTAGCATCGCCCGCTACTAACAGGAAAAATAATATGGTTAACGATGCAAAGACAAATTGCAAAGCGCGGTTAAGCCTTAACGTACCGAAAAATAAGAGGAAAGTAAATACTCCCCAGATGCTCAGGTAGGCAATCATGGCGCCTTCAGATGGTGCAGTACCCCAGCCAAGTTTGGGCATCACCAACAGGCCAACTAATGAAAGCCAGAAAAATCCGTAGGAGGTGAATGCTGTAAGCCCAAAGGTGTTGTTCTTTTTAGCTTCGATAACACCGGCAATAACCTGTGCCAGGCCGCCGTAAAATATGCCCATGCCTAATATCATGGTGTTCATTTCAAAAAAGCCTGCGTTGTGGATGTTTAATAAAACGGTGGTCATACCGAAAGCACATAGGCCAAGCGGCGCCGGATTGGCAATACCATCCTTTACCGGAACTGGTGTAGTAGGGATCATAGTAGGTTTTAGTTTATTTGGTTTGTACCGCAAGCTAACTGATTTATAAATATTAAGCAAGTTTTTCACAACCCTTAACCTACTTTTGCGTTAAGTAAATACCTATGCAAAAATTAGTATTAATACGTCATGGCGAGAGTGTCTGGAACCAGGAAAACAGATTTACGGGCTGGGAAGATGTAGACCTTTCGGCCCAAGGGTACGACCAGGCCCATAACGCAGGGAAAATCCTCAATAAAAATGGTTATAATTTCGATGTAGGCTTCACGTCGTATTTAAAACGATCTATCAAAACGCTGCATTATATTTTGGAGGAACTAGATCATCTGTGGATCCCCGTCGAAAAATCATGGCGCTTAAACGAACGCTTTTATGGTGCCTTACAAGGACTAAATAAAGATGAAACCATTGCTCAATACGGAGAGGAGCAGGTATTAAAATGGCGCCGCGATCCTAATGAGCATCCACCTGCTGTAACCAAAGAAGACCCACGATATCCGGGACATGATTTGAGGTATAAAGACCTGACCGAGCGCGAACTTCCGTTAACAGAAAACCTGAGTGAAACCATGGACAGGGTATTGCCATTTTGGAACGAAAGAATTGTAAGGGCTATGCGCCGTAATCAAAAGGTTATTGTAGTGGCGCATGGTAATAGCCTTCGGTCACTTATAAAATACATTGATAATTTAAGCGATGAGGAGGTGACGGCCCTCGAAATCCCGACTGCTACGCCATGGGTTTATGAGCTTGATGAGGGCTTGAACAAGATCAGGCATTATTACCTTGAATAATTTGTACCCCGACTAAGTGAATACTTTGCAGGCTTTAGGCTGAATGTAAAACTTGTTTACAAGTTTCAACGGGTTTACTTAACAATAAGTTAATGAAATAGAAATGATTATGAATTAACCTTTGTGCAGGTTTGCCGTATAATTCAATATTATTAACTTATACATTAAAACCTAAAAAATCATTATGCTAAAGCTTACTAATCTACGTATGTGGGTATTGGCCGCTGCCGCAACCGGCATGCTGGCAAGCTGTCAGAAAAATGGCCAGATGCCTGCATTAAAAGATGCTGATCAAACCATCACCAACAAAACAATCAAAACATTAGCTGTATCCTTAACACAGGGTTTTGAAGTTGGCTCAACCAGTCCTAAAACTGCTTATGACGTATCGCCAACCGGCTCTTCAAGTGGTGATAATGTTACCTTATCAGGCAGTTCATGGAATATGTACGATGCGCTGATCGGCAATCTGGCTGCAGATCAAAAGGCAGGTTCATGGAGTGCCCGTGTACGTAACACCGGTAAAATCACCATGCTGTTTGATGTCACTACCGGCATCAGCACTGTTACTATCAAAAGTGCCACTTACAATGGTGACAGCGCCAGTACCTGGGGCTTGTTTTATTCAACCGATGGCGGCTCATCATGGGCTCAGTCAGGTTCGGCCATTACTACTACCGCAAGCTTAACAGTTTCAACATTTACGCTTACCCAAACCGGTAATGTACGTTTAGAGATTCGTAAACTTACCGGCGGCAGCAACCGTATCAATATCGATGATATCACCATTAATGATAACGCAGGTGGTGGTACAGGTGGTGGCGGTACTGTGCTTACAGGCAAAAAATTCCTGTTTGATGCAAGTCACCTTGAAAACGCGGGCAGTGCCGACTGGCAAATAGATGCCGATGGTACCGAGCAGGTTGCTATTTATACCGGTGGCACAACTACCGAAACCAAAGCACAGCGTATCCCTACGCCATCATATACAGGTATTACTTCGTCTACTTCTGAAACCTATTGGAAAGGCGCCCTTTCAGCATGGGCTGTAGAACTGGTAAAACGCGGCGAACTTGTTGAAACATTGCCTGTAGGTACAGCAATTACCTATGGTGGTGGCGGTGCCCAGGATTTGAGCAACTACGACGTATTTGTTGTTTGCGAACCAAACCGTTTGTTTACTGCTGCCGAAAAAACTGCCCTGATGAACTTTGTGGCTAACGGTGGTGGTTTATTCATGATAGCTGATCACACCGCGGCAACAACTGCCGGTACCGATGCAAATGGTTACAATCCATCTGATCGTGACGGCGATGGCTATGATTCACCAAGGGTTTGGAATGATTTGATGACCAACAATGGTATCAACAACAACAATCCTTTCGGCTTTAACATTAATTATGTTGATATCAATGAAAGCCCATCAACCAACGTTTACACCGGCTCAAATGCCGATGCTCAAAAAGTATTGAACGGTGCAGCCGGTGCGGCTTCAAAAATGGCATTCTATGATGGCTCAACTGCAACCTTATACCCAGCCAACAATTCAAGCGTACAGGGGTTGTTCTGGCGTAACAGCGCTACCAACGGCGGCACAGCCAATGCTATGGCATTATTGGCGACCTATGGCAGCGGTCGTGTGGTTTGGATCGGTGACAGCTCAGATGCTGACGACGGTACAGGTGATACCGGCGACAATTTATTTAATGGCTGGTCTGGCGATGCTCCGTCAGGATATACTTCTCACTCAGCATTTCATTTAAATGCTTCATTGTGGCTTGCTAAAGCTCAATAAGTATCATAAGCTTTTATCCTTAAGGGTAAGTTTCAATTGTTAGTTTAAGTCCTGTTGCCGGTGGCAGCAGGACTTTTTTATTTCCCTGCTTCAAACAAGTCGGTTGCTTTTGCAGTTGTAATAATAAAATGGCTGATGAGGCCAACTACTGTTTACCTATACAAAAAACATCACCATGAAAAATTATGAAACCTTAGTGGATGCCACTAATGACCTCCTGAAAAGGGGATATACAGCCAACCTTAGTCTGGATGGCGATACCATTGACGATAAGGAAAAAGATATCCATATGACTGCCGATGATTTTGAGATTGATGAGTTTTACCGCTTTGAGGGTGCCAGCAATCCATCGGATATGTCGATTGTATACGCCGTATCATCATCAAAATATAACTTAAAAGGCGTGCTGGTAAATGCTTACGGCACCTATGCCGATGACAGTTCATCGGCCGTGGCGGCAAAATTGCACCATGGGCAGGTGAGCCACAACCTGCATGGCGAAGACAGGCCTACTGCGTAAGTCGGCAGTCTTAAGTCGAAAATCTTAAGTTAAAAGTCGGCGACAAATATTTCTGTAGGGACAGCGGGATATTGGTTGTCGGCTTTTGGCTTTTTAAAGTCTCCCCTTTAGGGGAGATTTAGAGGGGTTTAACTCCTTCATCATTTTCCTCCCTGCCGATTGAATTGCTGGCGTACCATTGCGCATCAAAAATTCCAGTTGTGCCGGCAGTTCTTCGGCTATCCATGGATAACGAGATCTTAAATTGAGTAAGGCCCAGCCTGCAAATACTTTCACTGCAATTTTTACCTTGGGATCTATCATCCAGTCAAAAAGCTGCTCAACCACAGGTTCAAGATCAAGGCTGTTCAGTTTTTGTTTTACCGGCGATTGTTCCTTTTCGTCGGTAGCGTGCATCAGTATTTTCGTGTAATGCCTTTGACATCCCGGGTTAGTGACCTGTGGTAACCGTGCAATCAGGTATTCAAGATTATTGGTAAAAACCTCAGGATCTTTTAAAAACATATTCTCCAATAGCCAGGCTGCACGAAAGCCGAGGGGCTTATCGGCATGAAAGGTAATGTCGATCAAATCGCGCAAATCAAACTGCTGTTCGGTCAAAATACGACTTAGTTCAAGCACTTTGAGTTTGCCTATGGTATTCGCTATTTTTTGGGTAAGTTCGTCGCGGGTCATTGGTAGCCTAAAAGTAAAAAAATACCGGTGCCTAACCTAAAACACTTGTTCATTTTTGGCATGCACTTTCAATGTCATCAAAAGTTATACATTTGCTATCCGTATTAAAAAACTTAATATATACATGGTTAAATTCAACCGATTCACACTTGACAATGGCCTCAGGGTTATTGTGCATGAAGATAATACCACACCTATGGCCGTGCTCAATATTTTATATGATGTTGGTGCACGCGATGAAGATCCCGAACAAACCGGTTTTGCTCATTTGTTTGAACACCTGATGTTTGGCGGCTCTGTAAATATTCCTGTTTATGACGAACCCCTGCAGAGAGTAGGAGGCGAAAACAATGCCTTTACCAGCAACGATATTACTAACTATTACATCACCTTACCATCGGCTAACCTGGAAACCGCCTTTTGGCTGGAGAGTGACCGGATGTTAAGCCTTGCGTTCAGCGAAAAAAGCCTTGAGGTACAGCGCAACGTAGTTATAGAAGAGTTTAAACAACGCTACCTGAACCAGCCATATGGCGATGTTTGGCTAAAGCTTCGTCCGCTGGTTTATAAAACGCACCCATATCGCTGGGCAACCATCGGCAAAACCATCAAACATATTGAAGATGCCAGGATTGAGGATGTAAAAGCGTTCTTCAAAAAACATTATAACCCGCAAAATGCCATTATGGTAGTAGGGGGGAACGTAACGACAGAACAGGTAAAAGAGCTTTCTGAAAAATGGTTTAGCCCGATACCTGCCGGCGAAAAGTATCACCGCAACCTGCCGCAGGAGCCGGAACAACAGGAAGCCCGCCGTGAAACGGTGACTGCAAAGGTGCCGCTTAATGATGTGTATATCGCTTTTCAGATGGGAGCCCGTACAGACGAAGATTATTATGCCGTTGAATTGCTTTCTGATATCCTTTCGAGAGGTAATTCATCACGGTTGTACAAATCGCTGATTAAGGAAAAACAGATCTTTAGTGAAGTACATGCCTATATCACAGGTAGTTTGGATAAAGGCATGTTTGTGTTGGAGGGCAAGCCGCTTGAGGGTATCAGTATTGAGCAGGCAGAAGCGGCGTTATGGGATGAGCTGGAGAAAATAAAAACAGAAGAGATTCCGGCAGATGAGCTTACCAAAGTTCAGAACAAAACCGAATCGACAATGATATTTTCAGAAATGTCATTATTGGATAAGGCAATGAACCTGGCCTCGTTCGAGTTGCTTGGCGATGCAGACCTCATCAACCATGAAACAGCTAAATACATTGCTGTAACTGCTGAACAAGTGAAAGCCCAGGCCAGTAAACTGTTCAGAAAAGATAATTCATCAACGCTTATTTATTTAGCAGAGAAGTAAATCGTCTGAATCAGAATTTACAGAATTTAAGAATTAGCTGAATTTGAAATTACATTCTGCGAATTAAAAAAAATCTGTAAATTCTGATTCAGATTAACAATATTCATATGATCAACAGACAATTAGCTCCCGAGTTTAGGGCTATCGATAATATAAGCCTTATCAGGCCGGAGCATCAACAGCTTGGTAATGGCGCCAACGTTTTTAGTTTTAACTCCGGCGATCAGGAACTGGTACGTATTGAGTGGATCTTCGGCAACCTTAGCTTTGATCCGGCAAAGCCATTGCTTAACATGGCTGTAAATTCCATGCTTACCGATGGCACCACAACTTTAACAGCTGCCCAAATAGCCGATAAAATTGATTTTTACGGTGCTTTTTTACAGGTAGACTATGGGTATGAAAACTCGCAGGTTACGCTTTATACCCTGAACAAACACCTGCAGCACACTTTACCGGTTATTGCAGATATACTCCAAAACTCCATCTTCCCCGAAAAGGAGCTGGAAACCTTTAAGCGTAATCAGCGGCAAAAACTCCAGGTTAGTCTTCAAAAAAATGATGTAGTGGCGCGCCGCGCGTTTAACAGGGCTGTTTATGGCGCTACTATTTTTGGTTATGCATCAGAAATGGCCGATTATCAGACCCTTCAGCATGATGATATGCTGGCCCATTACAAAAAAATGTACCAGCCTTCTAATTGTACCATCATTGTAGCCGGTAAAGTTGAGCCCGAAACGCTGACGCTGTTGGCAGAAACATTTGACAAAAACTGGACGAGCACAGCGGCCCCGGCAATTACAAGCCAACCGGATATTAAGGCAGCTACCGATCTTTTTTATTTTACAGAGAAACCGGAGGCATTGCAGTCGGCAATCAGGATAGGTACGCCTATCATCAACCGTTCACATGCCGATTTTCAATCATTACAGGTTTTAAACACGGTATTTGGCGGCTATTTTGGATCGCGGTTAATGGCCAATATCCGTGAAGATAAGGGGTACACGTATGGTATAGGTTCCGGACTGGCCTCATTTAAACAAGTCGGTTCATTTTTTATAGCAACTGAAGTTGGGGCAGATGTTTGTAAGCTGGCGGTTGCTGAAATTGAAAAGGAAATAAATGTTTTAAAAACTGAATTAGTGCCCGAAGAGGAGCTATCCCTGGTACGTAACTACATGCTTGGATCATTACTTGGTAGTTTGGAAAATGTGTTTTCACATGCCGATAAATTCAAAACCATCTATTTTGCAGGTTTGGATTATGATTATTACGACAGGTACACCGCAACTGTAAAAAATATCACTTCAGATAAGCTGATCCAACTGGCTAATACCTATTTCAACTTCGATCAGTTTTATAAAGTGATTGTAGGGAAATATTAATTTAATTTCGGATTTGGGAATTTCGATTTCGGATTTGTTTTTATTTTGGATTTGAGATGTTCGCTTCGTACCCTCGGAGACTGGATATCCCAAATCTAAATTATTAAATGTCTAATTATAAAATCCGAAATCGAACATCCGAAATCTCAAATCCCGAATTATCATCCCAAGGCAATTTTAAATAAATCCGAAATCGAAATTCCGAAATCCGAAATATTTTATTACCTTTGCCCGGCAAATAATAACTCCAAAATAATTATTTGCTATGCAGTTAGACCCATCAAAATTTGTTGCCGAAGGATTAACTTACGACGACGTTTTACTACTCCCGGCTTATTCAGAAGTGTTACCACGCGAAGTGAATACCGGAACTTACTTAACTAAAAGCATCCGGTTAAACATTCCCATCATCTCGGCCGCCATGGATACCGTTACCGAGGCTGATTTGGCTATTGCCATTGCTCAGGCCGGTGGCATAGGCATGCTACACAAAAACATGACTATACAGGCACAAGCTGATGAGGTACGCAAGGTTAAACGCTCAGAGAGCGGCATGATCCAGGATCCTGTTACTTTGCGCGAAGATGCTTTACTGGCAGATGCTTTTCAACTGATGAAAGAATTTAGCATTGGCGGTATCCCGGTTATTGATGCAGACCAGAACCTGAAAGGTATCATCACCAACCGCGATCTTCGTTTCCAAAAGGACATGAGCGTTCCCGTAAGTGAAGTAATGACCAAAACAAACCTGATCACTGCGCCGGAAGGAACTACCCTAACCGATGCTGCTAATATTTTGCAAAGTAATAAAATTGAGAAACTACCGGTTGTTAATAAAGATGGGAAGCTGGTAGGCCTGATCACATATAAAGACATTCAGAAAGTTAAAAACTTCCCTAACGCCTGTAAAGACGAATACGGCCGCTTACGTGTAGGTGCTGCTGTTGGTGTTGCTGCAGATAATATCGACCGCGTAACTGCCCTGGTTAATGCAGGTGTTGACGTAATTACGGTTGATACAGCTCACGGCCATTCAAAAGGAGTTATTGATATGGTTAAGGCGGTTAAGAAACTCTATCCTAACCTGCAGGTAATTGCCGGTAACATTGCAACGGGAGATGCTGCTATTGCACTTGCCGATGCAGGAGCTGATGCTGTTAAAGTAGGTATTGGCCCGGGCTCAATTTGTACAACCCGTATCATTGCCGGTGTAGGGGTGCCTCAATTATACGCGGTATACGAGTGTGCCAAAGCGCTTGAAGGCCGTGGTGTACCTGTAATTGCCGATGGTGGTATCAAACAAACCGGTGACATTGTTAAAGCTATTGCTGCCGGTGCAAGCTCTATTATGGCTGGTTCATTATTTGCAGGTGTTGAAGAATCGCCAGGTGAAACTATTATATACGAAGGCCGTAAATTTAAATCGTACCGTGGTATGGGCTCGGTTGAGGCTATGGCTAAGGGCTCAAAAGATCGTTATTTCCAGGATGAAACAGATGTGGTTACCAAACTGGTACCTGAAGGTATTGTTGGTCGCGTGCCGTTTAAAGGCAGCATGGCCGAAGTTATTTTCCAGTACATTGGTGGTTTACGTGCCGGGATGCACTACTGTGGTGCCGCCAATATCGAAGATTTACAACGTGCTAAATTTGTACGCATCACCGCTGCCGGTATGCGCGAAAGCCATCCGCACGATATTACTATCACTAAAGAAGCGCCTAACTATACAAGCAGGTAATTCTTAACATAAACTGCATAAAATAAAGCGTCTGAAAGATATTATCTTTCAGACGCTTTTGTTTTTAACGGCCTTATTGGCCGGTCACGGATGATGACTTTGAAATTAAGCCGTTGGCGGTGATGATCTTTAATGCCTGGTCATAATTGAAACCTACTTTAACCAGCGCATCAAAATAGTCTTTATTTAGTTTAGCTATTTCGGCTATTTTGCCAGGCTGCTTAAAATATGCAAGCTGGGCATCGAGCACTGATTTCGCCATCGATGCGTACATCGGCCCCATAGAGCTCATGGCATTTTGCATATCATTGGAAGGGCCTCCATAAAATAGACCTGTGGAAGCAGCCGTATCTGCGGCAACCGGCGGAGGCGGAAGTAATACTACATCTGTTATCTTGACATGCTTGCTTGTGTTAGCTTGTTCCGTTAAACTCACATTATAAAAATTAAAGTAACTGATTCCGGATTTGTGTAAGCCTGCATGTTCAATAATGTCAATTGATTTTGCGGCAGCAGGTATTTTTTTAAAATAAACTTTAAATTCAAGCTTATCGCCGACCTTTTTTAAGATGTCTTTATTGGGCACTATGGCTATATTTTCCGACTTAACATAGTCATAATGCGCGTTGCTTAAATCAGTTTGAATAAAGATCTCTTTATTGAGCTGCACCCATGCATTATCCTGGTAGGCGTAGTTTTCAAAAGTTACAATAGTATACTGACTATTGGTTTCAATTTTTTTGATGATTGTTGACTGATCATCTTTTTGCTCTACATTAGGAGTAGTGATGTTTTGTGCGAATGCCTGCGCCGCAACAATAAAAAAAGTGATAATGGTTAAAATAGGTTTTTTCATGTGATAATTTTTTCTAAATATATCAATATTGAAGTAATGCAATCAACACATAACAAAACCTTAATAGGCTAACGAACAAATTTTACTATCATTGAGCATGAAATCTATTTGTGTATTCTGCGGTGCTAATTTCAACGGCGATCCTGTATTGAAACAAGCCATTGAACTATTGGCAGAGGTTATGGTAAGCCGTAATATCACCCTCGTGTTTGGCGGCGGTAAAGTTGGCGTTATGGGCTTAATGGCCGATGCGGTGTTAAGCCGGGGTGGTAAAGCTATCGGTATAATTCCGCAGTTTTTGATGGATAAGGAAGTTGGACATACTGGTTTAACGGAGTTGCACATCGTAGAAAATATGCACCAGCGTAAGCAAATGATGAATGACCTTAGTGAGGGCATCATTACGCTTCCGGGAGGCTGGGGTACTCTTGAGGAGTTTTTTGAGGTTTTAACCTGGCTACAATTGGGTTTACACAATCATCCTATTGGTTTATTAAACGTGAACGGCTTTTATGATCTGTTGCTTAAACAAATGGATGTAATGGTTGAACAACGTTTCCTGAAACCAACCAACCGCGAACTCATCCTTACCTCCGGCGATCCGATAGAATTGGTGAACCTGATGGATAATTTCAACGCCAAACCAGACGAAGTATGGTTTAAAGACAGAAACCTTACGTAAGTGTTATCCAGTGGGGCTCTTTTCTATTCGAAACCATTTTTTATAGTTATTGAAGCTCCTGGCTTAAAATCAAGGTTTAAGAAACCCGGTTCAGATTGATTTATAGTTACATTTTTCCGTGCGCTGGTGAACCATGTTTTAAAAGGGAGTTTCAATTTGGTTTTACTCCCTTTTTCGGAAACTATCTTTACTTCTGAAACCTGACCTTCTGATTTCTTAACACTTACCAGGAAAGCACCCTCGGTACGTAAATTATCAAATGCCACGTCTTTCCAGGCAGCCGGTATTGCCGGTAACACCTCGATAAATCCTGCATAGCTTTGTATAAGCATTTCCTGTAAGCCAGACGCAAAGGCGAAGTTGCCCTCAAGCGTAAAAGGGCGGTACTGAAATTTTGAATATCCGGATTTGGTTTGATCGCCGTTAAGGTGAAAACTATTTACAGAACAAAATGCTTTGGCAAAAATAGTAAGGTCTTTTGCCGCTCTTTCACCGTCTTTAGCCCTTGCCTTCATATTTGCAAGCCAGGAGTAAGAATAACCACACCAATAGGCCGGACCAACACTATCAAGCAGGTGAATAGAGTTTTTAATGATAGATTGTGCCCTGGGCCCGTCTTCCCATTTAATGAGCCCCAAAGGATGGATGCTCATCATGTTAGAAAAATGACGGTGCGATTGACTATAAGGCATCCCCGGCGCAAACATTAACTCATTTGCAGCAGTGAGGGCAAAGTCATTATATTGTGATGATATCTTTTTCCAGTGCGATGCTTCTGTTTTAAGGCCAAGTTCATTAGCCATTTCGGCTGCGGCCTTGAAAATAAATTTCATAAGCGACAGGTCATAATTGGTGTTTTGATGAAACCAGGCCGAGATATCATTATCATTAATTTCGGGGCTTGAGCTAATTGGCAACTTACGGTGCCCGGTGTTATCCAATACCGTTATATTTTCAACAAATGTAGCTGCGTCCTTAACCCATGGGTAAGCCCTTTGCCGCAGAAAACTCCTGTCCATACTATATCGCCATTGCAGGTAGTAATGCTGGCCCAACCACGCAGATACTGTAGGCGATAGCGAATATTGGATCCAGCCGCCCATTTCGGTACCGTCGAGGGTAGTAACGCCAGGTACTGCCAGACCGGTTTTGCCAAAATACATTTTGGTGTACCGTTTGTAATTGGCTTTGTTTTGATCAAGGTGATCAAGATATGCCATGCTTTCATTTAAATGGTTGGCGCTGTAACCTGGCCAATAACTCAATTGCGTATTTAGGTCATGATGAAAATCGCCTTTCCATGGCGGCAGGCGGCCATTATCGGCAGTCCACACGGCCTGAAGCGAGATAGGAGGTGCCCCCGGCCTTGAAGCGGCGCCAAATTTATATTGTTCTAAATACCATTGCTTTTCAAGCAAAGCATCGGGGATGTGAATGGCCGATTTGCTCCAGAAGTTTTTCCACCAGGCACTATGCGATGTGTAATCTTTATCATATCCTCTAACCAACGCTTTCTCATTAGTGACAGCGGCAATAACGTTCCTTTTCTGATCCGGATATTGGGAAGAAATGCTCCAAACACCTTCAACGGTATGTAAACCCTTTTTATGCCAGCTTACATTAATTTGATAAGAAAAGCCATTCCAGCCTTTTTGTATGTAGGTGATATTATCCCCCTGCCTTGTAATGGTTCCCTGAGGATAGCCTAGTCTTGAAAGGTCATCGCCACCAACCGGGTCGCCGGATACTTTTACGGCCCCCTGGTATCTTGGGGCAATTATTTGCGGTATAATATCAGTATTAACATTCTCAAACCGGAACCAGCCGACCGGGGCCTTGGCATGTACAAATGTTTTAAGTATGGTGCCGTTTGCCCATTCTACACGGCAAAGCGCGTCTGCCAGATGTAAATTAACGGATAGTACCTTTCCCCACCCAAATGTATTGAACTCCAGTGCACCTCCGGGAATTTTTGACGGAGCAGGTTCATTATCATAAGGTTCGTCAAAATACTTTTGTACCGGGGTATAGTCTTTTTTATTAACGTGGTCAACAACCCATTGGTAGTTAAATTCCGGCCGGTGCAAGCCTTTCATGGGGCGCAAGTCCCAGATATCTGCCCTATCAAGCGAAAAGCGTAAATGATCCGACTTTTGCCATATCAGCGCACCTATCATGCCATTACCCAGCGGTACAGCTTCATCCCAACGTTTGGCAAGTGTGTCAAAATGCATATCGTGCTTAGCTGTCTGCGCAAATACACCGGCAGTAAGCAATATATAATAAACGAGTAATGCGTATTTTTTCATAACCTGTTCAGCGTATCAATAAAAGGGTTCATCTAAAATAAATTATTGGGTGCGCAAAACGATATAAATAACAACGCAAACGTTTGTTATCGCTTGATTTAATAATTACTTCATTTACTTCGTGCCTGTAACGACAATGCAGATGCTTTTAAAAGAAGATAGAATAAACCAATTCGTCTGTATATTTGGTTTCTGAACATGAAAGAAAGTAACTCAAATTCAACAGGTGTTAAAGAAATTGCCCGGCTTGCCAACGTTTCTATCGGTACGGTTGACCGGGTGATCCATAACCGGAAAGGGGTATCGGATGAAACCCGTAAAAAGATCAATGCTATTATTGAGGAATTCGATTTCAGGCCCAATAAAATGGCCAGTCTTTTGGCCCGGCGCAACAAGGTGAACATTGGCGTTCTTATACCTAAAACGTCGGCGGAAACCAATTACTGGTCGTACCCGCTGGCAGGTATCACACAAGCTGTTGATGAATTAAAACAGTTTGGTGTAAGTGTTATGCATTTCTTTTACGATTTAGACTCAAAAAGCAGTTTTGTTGAAGCAACTGAACAAGTCCTGGCTACTGATCTTCAGGGAATATTGCTGGCCCCGTCATTTATTGAAGAGTCACTGACGTTTACCCAAAAGCTTACCGTAGCAAATATTCCTTTTGTTTTTATAAATTCTGATCTGCCACGTCAGGAGAGCCTGAGTTATATTGGCCCCGACCTGTTTCAAAGCGGCCGGCTTGCCGCACAAATTATCGGTATGATGGTACGTGAAGCTGATGATATATTCATCGTGAACATTTCTACCGAACTGGAACCCGATCATCATTTGCTAAGAAAGGAGCAGGGCTTTCGCAGGTATTTTGAGGAACACAACATTGCCAATACCATACTCACACTCAATATCAACCATACTGACAACCAGTCGGTAAAAAAGCAATTGAGCAAAGCGTTGGCCTCGGCTCCAAAAGCACGGGTATTATTTGTTACTAACTCAAGGGTAAATGTGGTGGCTGGAGTATTGGCCAATCATCCTCAAAAATTGATTTTGGCTGGATACGATTTTATCGAAGAGAATATCCTTTGCCTCCAAAATGAATCTATCTCTTTTATTATTAGTCAGCGCCCAAAAGAACAGGGCTACCGTGGTGTTATGGCGCTTTACAAACACCTGTTTGGTTTAGGCGATGCAGAGCGTATCACTTATATGCCGATAGATATCATCACCAAAGAAAACTTTCACTATTATAAAAATTAGAGGCTTGAAACTATCGTTCCCAACCGTATCGCCAGTCATTGCAGAAAATGGAACAATAGTTTCTGTTGAGCATCATCAATGCTGTAGCCAGAAATTGGCCTCAAACAATGGCTTGTTTACAATAACGATGCACTTTGCGAATCCAGGTATAGCTTAGCATTCTGGTGTTCACGCAGGATCGTCGACGGATATTTAACAGAAATGGGCTCTTTCAACGTTTTTACAACTGCCTCAGCTTTATTAATCCCCGGAACCATACAGAATATATAATCAGCGCCTAATAAAACAGGAATAGTTAGAGTAAGTGCTTTTACAGGCACATCTTCCAGCCGTTCAAAACAACCGTCGTTAACCTGTTGCCGGCGACAAACCGCATCAAGAGTAACCTTTTTTATAATTTCCGGATCATTAAAATTTGCCTGAAAGGGTTCGTTAAAGGCAAGATGGGTATTTTCTCCTATTCCCATAAAAACTATATCCGGTTTGTTATCATTCAGAAGGCTGGCGTAACGCTCCCTTTCTTTATCTGTATCTGCAGTATTGCCATTTATATAATTTACGCTCCTGAAATTAACATGCCCAAATATAGCATCCGCTAAAAAATTACCAAAGCTTTGCGGGGCATTGGCTGGCAAACCAAGATATTCGTCCATATGGAATGCGTTGACCCTTTCCCAGACGATAGAAATATCGTTTTTAAGGCTCTCCAAAAAAGCCGACTGTGATGGTGCCGCTGCGAATATGATATTGATGTGTTCTTTTTTATTCAGCAGTGTTTTAATGGTTACAGCAGCATCGGCAGCAGCTTTTACGCCGAGGGCGTGCTTGTCGGTCAGGATGATAACATTTAGGTTTTGATATGCGCTTGTCATTTAATATCAGTTAAGCTTTGTAAATAGTTTGTCCTTTAACAATGGTTTGCAGTACACGGAAATCGCCGGTCATTAACACCAGGTCAGCATCTTTACCAATTGATAATGAACCTTTTTGCTGATCGACACCCATTATTTTAGCCGGATTTATCGTTATCATTTTTATGGCTTCAATTAACGGGATATCGGCCAGCTGAACCATGTTTTTAACCAGTTTATCGCAGGTAGCCACACTTCCGGCGAATGACGAGCGATCTGGCAATTTAGCTACATCGTCCTCTACAATAACTTTAAAATTATCGTCAATGGTGCCGAGATAGCTTTCGCCCGGTGGCAGTCCTGCGGCGCGCATAGCATCGGTGATCAGCGAAATATTGTCATATCCTTTTAGTTTACAAACCAGTTTAAGCAGGGCAGGGGGAAGGTGAACACCATCAGCAATGATCTCAACTGTCATATTATCCAAAAAGTAAGCAGCTTCTACTGAACCGGCATAACGATAAGCATCTTTTCGGAATACGGTTGACATGCAGCTGTAAAAATGTGTTACATGGGTAAACCCATTATCGAAAGCTTCAACCACATCTTCAAAAACAGCATCGGTATGAGCTATGGCCGGCAATACGTTTTTGCTTTTCAGGTACCTGCCAAAATCCATTGCACCTGGTAATTCAGGTGCCGCACTCCAACGCTTTACAAAAGGGAACCGTTCAATGATCGATTTATATTCCGAAGGATCCGGATCTTTAATGTAACGGGGGTTTTGTGCCCCCTTTTGCGCCATTGAAACATAAGGGCCCTCTATATGAAAACCAATAAATTCGGCCCCCTTATCGTTAAGTCCCGAGGCTGATTTGTAGCACTCCAGAGTTTTCTCTAAATCGGAGAAGCTTGAACTGAGGCTGGTAGGGGCCATAGCGGTAGTGCCGAAGCGGGCATGCATTTCTGCTATCTGCAGATAGGCATCCGCATTATTATCCATAAAATCAAAGCCGCCCCCGCCGTGCACATGAATATCAATAAATCCGGGGCATAAAAGATTGCCACCGGCATCAATTTCGTTATCGCATGTAAATTCAATCGGGCCGTTTTCAATGGCTTTGATTTTGCCGTTTTCGGCTATTAAAGTACCGTTTGAGTAAATGCCATTGGGCGTTACGATACGCGCGTTACTTATTTTTAAAAAACGTGACATTAGTTGTTCCTTAGCTTGTTATTTTGCGTGTACGTACACAATGCAATTTAGCGAAATTTTTATATCAAAAGATATATTTTTAAATGATGTCGATAAGGGAAACTTTCCAAAAGATCAGTTTAGCAATAAACAAACTTATAAGCATTTTAAAATCACATGGCAGAACGAACTGAGCACATGATAAAATCAACTTTAAACATAACAAAACCTCAGCATAATTTTATTGGTGCAAATATTTGGAAGATTAAAATGAACCAATTACTTTCGTTTACGTGTGCGTACACGTAAGTCACGAAAATGAAAAATCCTCGCACTAACGGTCTCAAACTCGCAAAACTTTATCTATTATTAGCCTTTTTATGTTGTGCCATAACTGTCAAAAGCTTTGGGCAGGATAATCTGAAGGTAAAGGCTTTTCATGTTGATTTGCGGATACAGGTAATGACTATGCCGGCGTTAAAGCAGTTGGCACTGAAACTTCATAGCCAGGGAATCAATACGTTAATTATGGAATGGGAGGGTTCATATCCGTACAGCACTGAAGCGGTAATATCTAATAAGTACGCCTATAAGCGGGATGAGGTTAAGGCATTTATAAAATATTGCGATGGGCTGCATATCGATGTTATCCCTTTACAACAAACCTTTGGCCATGTTGAATACATATTAAGGCATTATAAATATGCAGCTTTAAGGGAGGATGATCAAAATTTTTCGCAGGTATGCCCGAGTGAACCCGAATTAAACCGCGAATTGTTCACCAAGCTGGTTAAAGATATGATCAGTCTACATGATTCGCCTTACGTACATATTGGAGGCGATGAGACCTTTTTGCTTGGCCATTGCGAAAAATGCAAGAAAAAGGCCGCTGAAGTGGGGCTTTCACGCCTGTATTTTGACCATATCAAACTCATCTGTGATATTGTCAGGAGCCTTGGTAAAAAGCCTGTGGTATGGGCAGATATCGCCCTGAAATATCCTGACTATATTCATCTGCTGCCTAAGGAAACCGTTTTTGTGGACTGGAATTATGGCTGGAACCCCAATCTTTTTGGCGACCGCAGCAAATTACTGGCCAGCGGCTATGAGGTGTGGGGAGCGCCGTCAATCCGTAGCGAACCCGATAATTTTTACATCGAAAAATGGTTTAACCATTTCGAGAACATCCGCAATTTTGTACCGCAAATCAAATCATTGCATTATCAGGGCGTAGTGATGACATCATGGTCAACATCAGGCGCATACTCAACCGTTTTTGATTCAAATGATGATCCGGTTGCGCTATACCCAATACGCCGTGTTTATCCTTTATCTGCCTTTAATTTGCTTATCACGGCCTACACCGAAGCCGTTAAAAGTAATCAGCCGCTTGATGTAACAGCATTTATCCGCAATTATTGCAAAACAAATTATGGCTTTAACCAGTCGGATGCCGAGCTGTTTAAACAGGCACTTTTTACAGCACCATACCCGGTAGCTATGGGTAAAGTAAAAGGAAAAACAAATTTATCGCTTGATGAACTTATTGACAGTACAGGTACCGCACTTTCAACGTTGAACAAACTTAAACCGCAGAAAAATCTGCGTGAGTTTGAACATTACAGGTTAATGGCCGAAATCAGGTTATTTTATCTCCATGTATTGCAGGTAGAGGCTGCCATGAACAGCGCGCATTTTAATGTGGCATCAAAAGATAAATATCGCCCGGCTATTATTGCCTTAAAACGTCAATCGGTATTGATCGATGAAAAATTTAACAAGCTAAACGGTGGCTTCCTGAAGGCGGGTGAACTGGCAGATGAAAAAGAGCTTCGTAATGCTAAACTAAGCGAGATTTATGCTAAACTGATAAAATAACTATAGCCTCTGGCAAGGAACCATTTAGAGTATAAAATCACCTATTGCTGCACACCTTGAAGCAGGTTGTCATCAAGCTATTACAAACATTATGACCATAGATACCGGTGGAAAAGCTATGTTTGACGAAAATAGGCAAGAGGTTATTGTAAATGGTAAAATATTTAAATATTAAAAACAAATGGGTTGCTGCTATCGCCATAATATGCTTTTTGACAGGCGGGACGCATGTTTTTGGGCAGGGCCATCCCAATAAATTTCACATCGAAGGCTATTCGCAGGGAACAACTTACCAGGTTACCTATTATGCTGTCGACAGCGTAATTACACAGAAACAAACTGATAGCTTACTGGCGCAACTGGATCAATCTGTATCCTTATATAAGCCTACCTCGTTAATCTGCAGGTTTAACCTGTCAGCAAAAGGTATAGTCATTGATAGCCATTTTAAGCTGCTGGTTAAAAAAGCTTTGGAGATAAACCGTGCTACCGGCGGCGTTGTTGATATTACCGTAAAGCCCCTGGTTGACGCATGGGGTTTCGGCGTGAAAAAGCCGAAAATCTTCCCAAATGATGCGGAAGTAAAAAGTATACTTAAAGACGTAGGCAGTGATAAAATCTGGCTGAAAGGGAATTTTCTGCACAAGAAAACCCCGGGTGTACAGATAGACCTGAACGGCATTGCCCAGGGCTATGCTGCCGACCTGCTTGGTAATTTGTGTGAACAGCACCATGTTTATAATTATTTAGCTGAAATAGGCGGCGAACTGCGCATAAAAGGCCATAAGCCAGGTGGTGAGCAATTTAAAATAGGTATTGAAGCTATTGACGGGAATGATATAAACCCCGGCCCCTTACGTAAAATTATTGAACCGGGTAATGGCGCGGTAACCACATCAGGTAATTACCGTAAGCATTTAGAGGCCGGCGGTAGGCAAATTTCGCATATCATGGATCCTAAAACCGGTTACCCAACCCAAAATGAAATGATCAGTGTTACTGTTTGGGCAAAAGACGGTATCACAGCCGACGGGTATGATAATGGCTTTATTGCCATGGGTTTAAAAAAAACACTTCGTTTTTTGAATAATAGAACAGATATTGGGGCATACATTATTTACAAAAAACCTGATGGAATGGTCGCCGATACCGTAACTGCCGGGTTTAAAAGCCATATGAAACTACAAAATGAATAGAAGAACTTTTGTTGCAAATACCGGACTGATAGCAGGAGGGTTATTATTGGGTAATATAGATTTTGCTAAAGCCGATGATGCGGAAGTAATAAAAATTGGTGTTATTGGTTGCGGGGACAGGGGCAAAGGCGTAATGCAGGTAATCAACCAGTCGCCCGATAAATTTAAGATTGTTGCCATTTGTGATGTTTTGGATTTTCGCCTGTCCGAAGCACAAAAACTAAGTAAAGATAAACCTTATAAAAGCTACGCTGATTACCGGCGCCTGTTAGGTGATAATTCCGTTGATGCGGTATTGGTTGCGGTGCCGCTTAATATGCACTATGCAATAGCTGCGGATGCGCTTAATGCGGGCAAACACCTGTATCTCGAAAAGACGATGACTTACAATATTGAACAAGCGCTGGAACTGGTAAAGCTGGCAAAAAGCAAGCCTAAACAAACAGTACAGATAGGGCACCAGTATCGTTATTCGCCGCTTTATTACAGGGTGAAAGAGATGATCAATAAGGGCTACCTGGGCGAAATAACCCAGATTGATTGCCGTTGGGACCGTAATGGCAATTGGCGTAGGCCGGTACCGGATCCATCGCTGGAAAGACAAATCAACTGGCGCATGTACAAAGAATATTCAGGAGGCCTGATGGCCGAGCTATTATCACATCAGATTGATTTTATTAATTGGGCATTTGATACCAATCCGTCAGATTTTCAGGCTACAGGAGGCATTGATGTTTTTAAGGATGGACGCGAAACTTACGATAATGTACAGGTTATGCTGCGATATCCCCAGCAAGGCATGATTGGTAACTTTGGTGCAACATGCGGTAACGCACGGGATGGTTTTTTGTTCAAGATTAAAGGGACACAAGGAACTGTATCCCTGCTAACCGATCAGGGCATGTTTTATCCCGAAAAGCAATTGCTAAAGGAAAAGGGCGTGGTTGATGGGGTTACCGGTGCTACCCGTATTACCTGGAATAAAGAAGGCGGCACGCCAATTTTACCCGAGCCCACCAAAGATGGCACCTGGTATGCCCTGAATGACTTTTATGAAAAAGTACGTTCAGGCAAATTACCAGATTCCAATATCTATACTGGCGCCCGGACAGCTATATGTGTCCATCTGGCTAATAAAGCTTTGTACAACAAGGAAATAGTTAGTTGGAAAAGCGAATATTCCAATATTTGATCCGGTTTATGGAACTTTCAGGTGCATTTAGCGGACTGAAGCCTGAAAACTAATGCGGGCAAGATAGGATCACCAGCAAATTCGGTAATGGTAGCCGGACTGATACATTTTGCCGGTTACATCGGCAGGGTGCACGGAATAATCATGTGTAGTTTAAAAATGGTATTGATCAATTTTTGATTGCGTTTTTTACTTATATGCGAGTTGGCTTTAGACTAATTCAGTGTTAAAATGATTGAATTCTTTTTTTAATTCATTAACCGATTGCTGTTGTGACAGGCATTCCTGACTTAAAATTTCGAACGCCTTAAGTGTGTATTCAATATTGGTTTCATCTGCTATTTCGATTGCCAGACGGGCAAGATTTTCGCGGACCCGGTTTCTCAATCTATCGATATCGTTTTTGCAAATAGTTAGCCGGTCTTTAAAATGTTTGGCTCTTTCTAAGATATCCTTGTCTGCACGGTCTTCAGCTACTTCGTCCAGTTGTTCCTGGATAAGAAACAGCTCAAAATGATAAAAATCAAGCCAGCGCAGCCATTCGTGGTGAAGGGGACAGGTTTGTTTTACACTGATTTGTTCCATACTATAAGGGTAGCCATCAGCCCGTTTAAAAAAAATGACCATCGTCACTTTTTTAATTGATTGATATCATAAAGTTTATAAATCTTTCTTGAACAAAGGATTCAATGTTAATCTTGTTATTGTTTATTTATTTGATTTTTAATTATTTATAATCTTGCTTTCTAGTTTATGTTAAGCCTGTCAACCTCATCCATTGGTATCCAATCCGGCTAAACGTGTCATGTCGAACTTGCAGAGCGTACTAAGTTGGATGTGTTTACTCCAGTTTGTTTTGGGTTTTGAATCACGCGGAATGGTGACGGAAGTCATTATCTCCACCTGCAAAAACAGGCAATTTTGTGATGTAAAACAATCACACTCAAAACATGAAAACACTGCTTGTTGCTACCGATTTTTCAGCTAATGCAAGGCATGCTGCTGAATATGGTTATGATTTGGCCAAACAGATTAAAGCTGATATGGTACTCTGTAACGCGGTAATTGTTCCTGCAGAAACACCGCAATCAGGTGTGTTGGTATGGCCTATGGACGATCATGATTTATTACTGTTTGGAAGTACCTGCGAACTCGAAAACCTTAAATCAGACCTGGAAAAAAACGCCCGGCCAGACGGGTTTAAACCGGCAATTGCACTCAAAAACGAATCCGGAACCGTAGCCGATGTAGTAGAAAGCTATGCCGAAAATAACCTCATTGACCTTGTGGTGATAGGAACGCATGGTGAGGGTATGAACAGTTTTTTATTAGGCAATCATTGTAAGAACATGATCGAAGCTACTACCAAACCTTTAATGCTCATCTCGCCGGAAACCCGTTTTGTGCCACTTAAAAAAATAGCGTTCGCTACAGATTTTACCGACCCCAAAAATGATCTTGAAAGTTTATTTCACTTAATACCTTTTGCCAGAATATTAGGTGCTGAAATTTTGCTGACACATATATATAATGGCGAAACACTGCCGGAGGAATTAAGAAAAAATATTAGTGACTTTATGACTGAGGTTTCGAATAAAGCCAATTATCCGAATATCTATTATCGCAGTGTACAAAACAGCCATGTTGAAGCTGGTTTAAGCTGGCTTTGCGAACACGGGCAGGTTGATATGCTGGTAATGGTGCATCGGCCGCATAGTTTAATTTACCGCTTATTGAAAAGCAGTCATAGCGAAAAAATGGCCGGTCGCCTCAATATTCCGCTGTTGGTATTTCCTTCTAAAAAGTAAGCCGTTCACCGTCAATCAATAAAAAGTAAAGAGATGCTGCCTAAAACAATGAAAGCCGCGGTGGTCCATCAATTTGGTCAACCGCTTCAAATTGAGGAAATGCCCGTGAAAGAACCGGGCGAAAACCAAATATTGGTAAAAGTTATGGCTTGCGGCGTATGCCACACCGATTTGCACGCCTGTGAGGGAGACTGGCCCGTAAAGCCCAAAATGCCTCTGATCCCCGGGCATGAGGCCATTGGCTATGTAGCTGCACTTGGTAACGGTGTGAAAAATGTTAAGGAAGGTGATATTGTGGGAGTGCCATGGCTGTACAGCGCCTGCGGATGCTGCGAATTTTGTATAACTGGCTGGGAAACGCTTTGCGATTCTCAACAGAACGGAGGGTACAGCGTAGATGGGGGCTTTGCGGAATATTTAATTGCGGACTCGCGTTATGTAGCCCATTTTCCCGCTAATGCAAACTTCATTGAGATGGCACCTATTATTTGTGCTGGCGTTACAGTTTATAAAGGCATAAAAGAAACAGAAGCTAAACCCGGCGAATGGATTGCCATATCGGGCATTGGCGGGTTAGGGCACCTCGCTGTTCAATATGCCAGGGCTATGGGCATGCATGTGGCTGCCATTGATATAGCAGACGATAAACTGCAATTAGCAAAAGATTTGGGTGCCGATTTAACGGTAAATGCCCTCAATCAGGATCCGGGAGAATTCCTGAAAAAAAATACAGGGGGGATGCATGGCGTGTTAGTAACAGCAGTTTCACCAGTTGCCATTAAGCAGGGGATCTCGGTGTTAAGGAAAAAAGGTACCATAGCGTTAAACGGGCTCCCCAAAGGCGATTTCGAGCTGCCGATTTTTGAATCTGTTTTAAACCGGTACACTATTCGTGGTTCTATCGTAGGCACCAGGAAAGATATGCAGGAAGCCATTGAATTTGCACTCGACGGTAAAGTGAAAGCCACTGTTCATACCGCCAATCTGGATGATATTAACCAGGTATTTGACAGGATGAAAGCAGGTGAAATAGAGGGCAGAACGGTGCTGGATATAGCCAACCCGGGGTAAGTTGAATGCTTAACTAACTCAAAAGTGACGCTATGGTCTTTATGGCAGTATCGATTTTATTGTTCCATAGCGGGCCATAGCAGGTGGCCTCTATGATTGTGGATCTTGCGTTTTTTATTGATATGAATCTTCGTTGCCGGAACCCTTTTCGGCTCCGTTTGCGCAAACACTAAGAGGATAGCGTCTGTTGTCAGGAATAGGATGAGCGCTTTTAGCAAATAAACAGACGCCTGCGAAATAAATCATTGATCAGTTGCACGTAAAAAGTAACAGGCATCACAATCATATCGCAGGTTAATCTTAGATTTGCGCCATCAGCTGTGTTTTAAATATTAATTAAATATAAAAAGTATTGATAATTATGTAAACATTTGTTCGTTTTATTCCTAATATTTGTATCGTGATCAAAAAGCTGTTTGTAACCTTTTTAGCCCTGTTGTATCTCGGAGTTTCTTCCGGGGCAACCCTGCATTACCAATACTGCATGGGCAAGCTGATCAAGGTTTCTTTATGGCACAGTCATAATGAAAAATGCCATACCTGTGGTATGCCGCTGAAGGAAAAGGCGACAAAAAAATGCTGTACGGATAAACACCAGCAGTTGAAATCCGAGAAAAGCGGCGCGGTTACTTACACCCAGGTCACTTTAGGAACAAGTGCCGTGATTCTTCCGGCATTTCCGTCTTGTGCTTGGGTCGGCTATCATTTGCCTTCGGTTACCGTTGAGTATCCCGTGAACAAGGCACCGCCACCTGTAGCGGCAATTCCCGTTTTTCTCCGCAACCGCAATTTTCGTATCTGATTTTCCTTTTTTTGATTTCTTCGTTCTGAAGAAAGATGTGACTTATATAGTTACCTAACCTGCAACAAAACTTCTTTAATCAATAATTGTCTGCCTGGCAGACAATTGATATTCACTTATTGTACTATTTCAAAACATGAAAAAGCTTCAAATTTTTGTATGCGCTTTTATCGCGCTGCTTTCAACCATTCAAGTAAAAGCACAAACCAATGTCTCGAAAAACGCGGTATTGACCGCTTATTACGGCGTAAAAAATGCGCTGATCAGTGGTGATGCGGCCACGACCAATACCAGGGCCAAAGAATTTCAAAGTGCGGTAAATGCTGTTCCAGCCGATCAGATGACCGAGGCGCAAAAAGACAAATTACTGTTTGATGCCCGGCACATCGGCGAGAGCGATAATATTGCCCACCAGCGGGAACATTTTGCCAGCTTGTCGGAAAACCTGTATACGCTGGTCAAAAACGGTAAGTTTAACAGCGCACCGGTTTACCGCGACTACTGTCCGATGAAAAAATCGTACTGGCTCAGCGAATCTCTGGCCATCAAAAACCCTTACTATGGTAATCAAATGTTAACCTGCGGCGAAATGAAAGAAACATTGCCCGCAGCAAAATAATTTCAGAGGGCCGGGGTGCAAGCTACGGCCTTTTTTTATACTACGATGAAGAAGTTAATTTTATTCTTATTCCTTTTGCTCCTGTTGCAAAGCACCTTTGCCCAACATGCCATGATGGGCATGGGACGCAACATGAACAAAGGCAAACATCTCCCGCTTTACACCAGGATTGGGAAGCGGGAGATCTATCACCTTTATATTAATGATACCACAGTCAATTATACCGGCAAAGCGCGGCCGGCGATGGCCATTAACGGCAGCATTCCTGCACCCGCGCTTGAATTTACTGAAGGCGATACCGCCGAGATCTATGTGCACAACGAAATGATGATGGAAACCTCCATCCACTGGCACGGGCTAATCCTTCCTAATCGCTATGACGGCGTTTCCTATCTGACCACAACGCCGATCCAAGCCGGACAGACGCATTTATTTAAGTTCCCATTAGTGCAACACGGCACCTACTGGTATCATTCGCATACCATGACCCAGGAACAAAGCGGTTTGTATGGCGCGTTCATCATCCATGAAAAGCAGCCTTCACTGACGAAGGAATATACTTTGCTGCTCAGTGACTGGACCGATGAGAACCCGGAGCAAGTACAGCGCAGGTTGCATAACGCTTCTGATTGGTACGCGATCCGCAAAGGCAGTACACAGAATTATCTGCAGGCCATCCAAACCGGACATTTAAGTACAAAACTCACCAACGAGTGGAAAAGAATGACGGCTATGGATGTGAGCGATGTGTATTATGACCGCTTTTTTAGTAATGGCAAAGCTGAAAATACCGCCCGGCAATTCAAGGCGGGTGATCAGGTGAGATTGCGGGTGATCAACGGCAGTTCGTCCACTTATTTCTGGCTGGGCTGGGCTGGTGGCAAACTGAAAGTCGTAGCCAATGATGGCGAAGATGTTCAGCCGGTGGAGGTTGACCGTATGATTGTGGGAGTCGCGGAAACCTACGATGTTATGGTCACCATACCCCAAGACGGCAGCTATGAGTTTCTGGCTACTCCCGAAGATCGTACTAAAAATACCTCATTGTGGTTGGGTAGCGGGCCAAAGCATCCGGCTCAGAAATTGCCGAAACTGAAATACTTCGACGGCATGAACATGATGAACAGCATGATGGACATGCACGGCAATATGAAAGAAATGGAAGGCATGAAAATGACCAACCAGGTGATGGATATGAACACCGTCATGTATCCGGAGATCGGTGAAGGCGAACCGCCGGTGACGCTGAACTACGGGATGCTAAGGGCAGTTCATACCACTACGCTGCCCGAAGGCCCTACCAAAGTGCTCAACTTTGAGCTGACGGGCAACATGAACCGCTATGTATGGTCGATCAATAATAAAACCGTTTCCGAATCCGATAAAATATTGATCAAGCAAGGCGAAAATGTGCGCATCATTTTATACAACAATACCATGATGCGCCACCCGATGCACCTGCACGGCCACTACTTTAGGGTATTGAACGGGCAAGGAGAATATTCGCCGCTCAAAAATACGCTGGACATCATGCCGATGGAGCGTGATACCATCGAGTTCCGTGCGACCGAAAGCGGCGACTGGTTCTTTCACTGTCATATCCTGTACCACATGATGAGCGGCATGGGGCGTATCTTCAGTTACGAAAATTCGCCCGCAAATCCCGAAGTGCCCGATCCTGTAGCCGGATTTAAAAAAGTCGCGGCTGACGACCGCCGGTTTTACGCCTCCGTTAAGGCCGGTTTAGAGACGAACGGCAGTGACGGCAATGCCGCTTTGGCCAACACCCGCTGGAAATTCTCCACGATGTGGCACCTGGGTATTAATGCCACAAAGGGCTACGAAAGCGAAACCATGTTAGGGCGTTACTTTGGCCGGATGCAATGGTTGTATGCCTATACCGGCTTCGACTATCATTACAAAAAGACTAATGAACCGGAGAAAAACCTGTTCGGACAAATCAGTAACAAAAACAACCGCCATACGGTAGTCGTCGGTTTGGCTTATACGCTGCCCATGCTGTTTGTCGCTGACGCGCGTATCGATGGCAATGGAAAGTTAAGGTTTCAGCTGGGGCGCGAGGATATTGCCTTAACCAGCAGGCTGAGGTTCTCTATCGTGGGCAATACCGATAAAGAATACAGCACGGGACTACGGTATATCGTAAATAAAAGCTTTTCTGTTTCCAGTCATTATGACAGCGATATGGGACTGGGCGCAGGCTTAACCCTGACCTATTAAAATAAATGAGCAATATGGAACATCCGCATGAACATCACTACGAAGAAAATACTATGGCTCACCAGCACATGGCGCACGCAGGTCATCATCATAGTAGCATGATCGCCGATTTTCGGAAACGTTTTTATGTAGTATTGGTACTAACGGTGCCCATATCGCTTTTACCCCAAATGATCCGGCAATGGCTGCATTTACAGATGGGTTTTCCGGGAAGCCAGTATGTCCTTTTTGCGCTCTCCGGTATTATATCGCTTATGGCGGCTACTGGCTTTCGGAAATAAGAGGCAAAAATCCGGGTATGATGACGCTGATCTGTTTTGTCATAACGGCTACCAAGGGATACAGTGCCGCCGCCGCTTTTGGGTTAAAGGGGATGGATTTCTTTGTTTGGAGCCGGGCACGCTGACCCTCATCGTGCTGCTGGGCCATTGGATCGAAATGAAATTGATGGCAGGCACTTCCCGCGAGCTCGAACAGCTGGTTCAACTGATGCCTTCTGATGTGTACATGGTGAGCATATCATGGATGTCAAAACAGACAACCTGAAGGAAAAGGACCCTGACGAACCGAAGAAACGCTGTTTTGAATTAATAGAGGCCCCAAAAACTACTAAAGGCAAACAATTGAAGGTCCCGTACCTTACAAATTTCGAACTATTTTCTATCTGATTTAAGTCTAATGGCGGATTTGGATATATGAAACGACTTGGAATGCTTAACTTAAAGATATAATACATCGGAGTGATGATGTACGTCATTTGTATAGATCAATATTGTAAATTTGGAACAGTGCCTGAACTTATTAAATAACTTGAACCCTGATATACTCCATACTGACTTTTCCCACGTGACTGCCATGGCAACCCTGTTTTCGGGATTGACGCTTGCATTGCTTTTGACTTTCGCAAAAAGGCAAGACCAAAGAGCCAATCTGTTTCTAAGTGCCGCTTTAACTGTAATTGTAATGAAGACTGGCGGGCTTTCGCCGTTTTTTTTACCGGCGCTGGGACCGTTGCTCTATCTTTATGTACGGCAGCTAACGTCTCCAAAACTAAAATTTCGCCGAAATGATCTCCTTCATTTTTGCCCTTTGTTGGTTGCATATTGGATGCCCGGCTGGCTGGTGCTAATATCTGTTGTTATTTATTTATACCTGTCGCACCAGTTAATCCAGCATTTTTATAGCCACTTGCAGCCAGTGCTAATGGATAGGTCGCGCTTTGCCTTCCGCCGATTGGAAAAGGCCATTCACCTGCTCGGCTTTCTTTGCGTGTTATGGCTGTTTAACGACGCTTCGAGTTTTATCGTTGCTTTTGTACTTATTGGCGTAGCCGCCGAAGTGATGCTAAAATGGGATAAAGGCACAGAAATGACCATGCCGCTAACAGATAGATATACTGCAAAGGAAAAAAGCCGCGGACTAAAGGAAGCTGTAGCCTTAAACCGTTTTTACGAGGATGCCGAATTGACGTTGACCACCCTGGCAGTAAAGCTGAATATCCATCCGCACGATTTATCACGAATTATTAATGTTGGAATGGGAAAAAACTTTAACGACTTTATTAATGAGTTCAGGGTTCGTGAAACTGCCCGGAAGATGCGGGACCCGGCACACGCCCATCTCACGTTACTGGGAATAGCCTACGAGTCGGGGTTTAATTCTCAACGAACTTTCAACCGCGTTTTCAAAGAGATGACCGGCAAAACCCCGGCAGAATACAAGAACGGCCTGAAGAAAGAGTTGCCAAATGATAAGTTGGCCATTCCATCACACTTGCAGGCGGTAATATTGCGTTCAGGAAGCCCGCCAAATAGGGCCCCTGTAATATTAAACCGCAATTATATGTTTAGAAACTATTTGAAAATAGCCCTTCGCACATTGGCTAAACAAAAAACGTTGTCGTTCATTAACATATTTGGCTTATCTGTTGGAATAGCCTGTTTCAGTCTATTTATGCTTTATGCCATCAATGAATTTAGTTTTGATGGTTTCCATAAAAATGCTGCTAATACCTACCTTGTTTTGGATAAAAATGGGAAGGAAAATATAAAGGCACTTGCAGGAACAATTTACACCCCAATGCCTCTGGGCCCTGCTATGAAACAGGAGCTGCCGGGAGTGGCGAACTATGTCCGTTATATTCAGCCCTATGAAACATTTATAAAAGTAAAAAATGAGGCGAGACGGGAGAACATAGCCTACGCCGATTCCTCGTTCTTCAATGTTTTTTCGTTTAAATTTAAATACGGGAATGCCAAATCGGCTATCAGTGGTTTGCACAGTATGGTTTTAACCGAAGAAACCGCTAATAGGTTATTTGGTAAAACAAATGCCATTGGTCAATCATTCCAGGTAAAGATTGGCGATGTGTTTGAAACTTTTACGGTTACGGCTATAGCTGAAAATCCGCCATCTAATTCTTCCTTTCAATACAGCATGCTTGTCAACTTTGATTGTTTTGGTAACACAAAGTCAGGGAAGATGGGTGCACATGACTGGTGGATGAACATTTTTGTCACCGTGGTTCAGCTAAAGCCCGGAAGCACACTGGCAAATAACAATAAGTTGTTGGCCAATTTCTGGCACAGGCATTTTCCAGATGCAGGATCGGGCGGGTATAACCTGATGCCAATCAAGGATGTGCACACAAGCCCGGCGTTGGTAGGTATTAAGATCCCGCCTGTCGATCCAAAATCGATTTGGATATTACTAAGTATCGCTGCCGGTGTATTATTAATCGCCTGTATTAATTTTACAACGCTTTCCATAGGCCGTTCAGCAAACCGCGCAAAAGAGGTAGGCGTCCGCAAAGTTATTGGCGGCACCAAAAAGGCTTTAGTAGTTCAGTTTTTAACAGAATCATTAATGCTCGCTTTTTTTTCGACGCTGATAGGCCTGGCACTTGCATACCTGCTTTTACCTTACTTCAATCAATTGTCGGGCAGGGAGCTGAGTTTCTCTTTTGTGCAATTCCCACAGATAACGGGTCTCATTGCCGGCTTAGTACTAATTGTTGGTCTGCTTTCCGGATGCTACCCTGCTATAATATTGTCAGGTTTTAATACAGTGGATGTGTTGAAGGCTAAAATCAAGTTTGGCGGAGCCAATTTTTTCACAAAGGCATTGGTCACTTTTCAGTTTGTACTTTCCGCCACGCTTATTGTTTCTGCCATAATCATCACGCAGCAATTACGCTACATGGAATTAAGAAACCCAGGTTTTAATAAACAGAATGTGCTTGTTTTGCAGACGTTAGGCGTTCCAAATACGAAACACTTACTGCCTCTCTTTAAACAGGAAATGTCCGGATATCCCGGCGTTTCGAGCTTGACCGGCGCCGATAATGGCCTCGGTGACCATGAAGGGACGAGTTTCACAGACTTTAGTTACCAGGGCAAGTCTGTCAATACAAAACAATTTCATATCGACCCCGATTATATACCCACCCTGGGAATGCAACTGCTTGTGGGACGAAATTTTAACCCGACAATAGCTTCAGATACCGTAAACGCTGTCATTATTAATGAATCCATGATGAATGAATTGGGATGGAAGCGCGAAAACTGTACCGGCCGCCGATTGGAAGGCTATGGTGAGCTGAGCTTTAAAAATCCGACGGTGATAGGCGTTGTTCGTGATTTTAACTATGAGCCTCTTACAGATCGTGTAGCACCCGCGTTGTTTCATCAGTTTAAAAGAAGCGGGGAAAGCCCCAATTTTCTTTATGTGCGCCTCCAACCGGGTGATCAGTCAAAAACTTTGAATGTGGTACAATCCGCATGGAAAAAAATTGCACCCGATTACCCCTTAGAATATAATTTTCTCGACGAAGATATCGACCGCTTCTATAAAGCAGAAACCAGGTTGGGAAATATTATTAGCTGGGTTAGTGGAATCGCCATCTTGTTGGGATGCCTGGGGTTACTGGGACTTTCAGCGCTTACAGTTGCCAATCGCACCAAAGAGATCGGTATCCGCAAAGTGCTGGGGGCATCTGTTTCAACTATCATCAGCCTGATTTCGAAAGATTTTTTTAGGCTTGTTGTATTAGCTTTATTCATTTCAACTCCAATAACATGGTGGTTAATGAGCAAATGGCTACAGGCCTATGCATACAGGATAACTATTGAATGGTGGTTTTTTGGTATAGGTTGCATGGCAATCATTTTTGTAGCATTGCTTACCGTTTGTTTCCAGGCGATTAAAGCAGCCATCGGTAAGCCGGTGAAGAGTTTGCGGACGGAGTGAGAATCCCAATATTTATTTAGCGGCAGCGTTGGCGTTGAAATGATATTAGGAGCCGGCAATGTTAGTCGGGTAATATAGTAATGTTGGATCATAAAAAAGTTGCTGATAATATTGACAACTTGCCTAAAAAAGTGACCCCTATTGTACAAATCTCGAACTATTTTCTGTTTGATTTGGGGGTAATTGCTGATTTAGACTTATGATTAAAAAACGATTGTAAAATCCAAGAAGCAATAATTATTACAATGATTTGGTGCTCATTCGTTATCTATTGGAAACATAGCTTTTAATTGCTATCATCTTTTTCGAATATATTAGTGTTCAAAGTTTCCAACCGCTCATTCTAAATGACCTTTAATCCGACTTTAGTAATTCTACTTAAGCCTAAGTGACGGCCTTTCTCCACTGACCATTTCTGTACTAATTGTTTCATTGCTTGTTTATAATACCCATACTTAATTTTAATAATTGACAACAATATATCATTTTCGTTCATAACCTGTTCAATATCGTACATGTCGAAATTGTATCTGTTATGTATATTTCTGATAACAAACATTTTAAGACATTGGCATAGTTATTATTAAATTTTGAATAATTTGATCGTCTACTAAATGTTTAAAACATCGTTACTTCAAGTTGCTATCGGCGTTGCCTGCCTTTTTTGGGGATGTAAACAACCCAATATTGTCAAACATAACGGCGAAAAAGACAGGATTTCGTTTAAAAAAGTAAGGGGCATTAATTACACTGAAATTTCACGTCGAAAAGCCGATGGTCTATCTTTTAATGAATACGGCTATCAATTAGCACCAGAGTGGCGCATAAATTTTATATCAAATGATTCAGTTAGCATTTATAGCCCGACAAAGCATCAATTTATCAATTTTCCACTGACTCGCGGTTACGACTCAATTTTCAATACCGCGCGAACATGGTTAAAAGTAAAGAGTATGGACAAGGATAGCCTTAAGTTTGAAATTTTAGAAACTTATGGGGATACGATTGACACACGTGGAGCAAAGGTTTACATGACTTTTTATGCGGATTCGTTTATTAAAAATATTTTAAGAAGCGACACTGGTATTTTGAAAAGAGCAAGTAGAAAAGATTCTTTATATATCAAATCCCTTGCAGAAAGATCAAATCGTGATTATCATAAATCGTTTGCTGCCCGTCAGCCGGTCATTCTAACAAGTAAAAGCCCTTTAGTAAAAATAAAAAAGTGGACAGTGGAAAGCGACTTTTTTGATAATTTCGATACTTCCGAAAGCTATATGAACCCCACATTTGATATAGTCATCAATAAAGCGTATACTAATTTCTATTATTCGTTCAGTGTATTTGTAGACACTAACGGAGAATTACATTACAATAAACCCTTAATTCCATTCTCTGATGAAATTTTTAGAGAACGCTATGTGTATTTTTCGACTGCTATAATGAAGAGTTACTTGAAATATTACATAAAAGCAAAAGCTGGCCAAACGCTTGGCATACCTCACGCAAGTGAGATTAATCTTCATGTACTGGGAAAAAGCAGCATTTAATATACGAATATTGTTAATTCAAATTATTACTTAGTAAACCTAACTTTATGTTTCGAGCCTTCTTTAAATCTGCAATTAGGAATTTCGTTAATCACAAATTATTTACATTAATTAACGTAATCGGTTTATCCATTGGCATCAGTGCCGGGCTTGCAATATTCTCCATAGTCTATCATGATTTCACATTTGATAAATTTCACTCAGAAGGAGATAGAATATATCGGGTCGTTACGAGTTACGTTGTGAACGGAAACTTGGCTTATACCAGTGCTGCTCCAGGTGCATTGCCGGATGCAGCGGCTAAAACGCTTAATGGTATAGAAAAAGCTGCTCCTTTTGAAACTATAGCACATTTGGATGTAATTGTAGATGACAGTATTGGTGGCGTAAAGCGTTATAAAGAGCAGGATGATATCCTATTTGCAGATGAGCGCTACTTCAATTTGTTCGAATATCGCTGGATTGCCGGAAATGTAGTAAATGCTTTAACCGGTATCAACCAGGTAGTACTAACTGTTACAAGAGCAAAATTGTATTTCCCCAATTTGTCACCTGTAGATGTAATCGGAAAAACAATTGTCTATGATCGTCATTACGATAAACAAACGGCCGTTGTTACCGGAATCGTGGAATTACCAGCCGGAAACACAGATCTTACTTTCCACGATTTTATCTCTTACAACACTTTAAAGTCAAATGTTAACCTGAAACACAAATTTGCTGACTGGTATCCAAATACTAATTTGCCTTGGGACCAATATTTCGTTAAAATCGCAGCTTCAGCAAATCCATACTCAATTGAAAAATCATTAAATTCTCTGCTCATTGATCATGTTGCGAAAGATCAGCAATTTAAAAATAGCTCCTATCAATTCCATTTGGAGCCTTTTAATGAATTGCACTTTGATTCCCGATATGGCACATTTTACGGAAGACCTACCTCAAATAAATCTGTTGATTATGGTTTGATATTGATTGCAATCATGTTGTTGTCCTTAGGTTGTATTAATTTTATCAGCTTAACAACTGCCCAAGCTAATCAAAGAGCAAAAGAAATAGGAGTTCGAAAGGTTTTGGGTAGTAGTAAGAAACAACTTACAATTCAATTTCTATTTGAAACATTTCTTATCACAATTATAGCGGTCCTAATATCTGTCGCTACGACCCCCATTTTGCTCAATATTTTTTCGGTTTTTATTGCTCAAGGAATAACAATCGACTATAATGATCCTTACCTTATTGTGTTTCTAATATTGTTAACCTTAACGGTAACTGTCCTCGCAGGATATTATCCCGCGAGGATTCTTTCTGGCTATGGCATATCAAGCGTCATTAAAAATCAAATTGGTCATAATAATGCCCAGAATCGAGGCATCGTTTTGCGTAAAGGGCTCACTATTACCCAATTCATCGTAGCGCAATTTTTTGTCATGTGTACATTTTTTGTTGGAAAGCAAATTTACTATGCATTGAATAAAAACTTAGGCTACAAAAAAGATGCGATTTTAATTATTGAAACGCCTTGGCAAAACCAATCCATGCAGGTGCAATATTTCTTCAGGGAAAAATTGAAACAAATACCCCAGATTGGTCAGGTAAGTATGGGCTTAGATGCCCCAGCTTCTGAAAATAACAACATCACGAAAGCCTCCTATAACAACGGGGGACATGAAACAAACGTTGACGTTATAGTCAAATCAGGAGATGAAAATTATACAAAAATTTATGATCTAAAAATATTGAGCGGCCGTAACCTTACCATTGCAGATACAACAGGTGGAATTCTTATAAACACAAAATTAGCACACGATTTAGGATTTAAAAATTATGCTAATGCAATAGGTAAAGAAATAAATATCGAAGGGGGACGAAGTAGTGTTATAGGAGTGATTGCCGACTTTTATCAATCGTCTTTGCATGATCCAATAAAACCGTTGATTATATCAACGAAGGGAGGCCAATATTCTAATCGTATTTTTCATATAGCCTTAAAGTCTCAGTCAGGAAAAAATGATTGGAATAAGACTATTGTTGGAATCCAGACCGCTTGGAAACAAGCTTATCCCGAATATGATTTTGAGTATCGGTTTTTCGATGACAGTATATCACACTTCTATGAAGGCGAACATAAAATAATTAAATTGTTAAACTGGGCCACCGGACTATCAATTTTTATTAGTTGTTTGGGGTTACTCGGCTTGACTATTTACACAACAAATCAGCGGAGAAAGGAAATTAGCATTAGGAAAGTAATGGGAGCTACAACCATCCAGTTAATGGTGATGCTCTCTAAGCAACAATTAATGCTCATATTAATCGCTTTTTTTATAGCTGCTCCTTTTGCGTGGATGGCAATGAATAAGTGGATACAGAGCTTTAATGATCGCACAGCAATTAGTTGGTGGATATTTGCCATTAGTGGTGGATGCGTTTTGATTATCGGATTAGTAGTATCAGGTTATCAAACTTTACGTGCGGCCATGGTTACTCCTTCAATTAATTTAAGATCTGAATAAGGTTTGTGATATTAGTTTCTCTAAATACATATAAATTGTTCATTCACATATTTACAAATGAAACTGTGTAGATCATAAAAAAGTCGCCAATATATTGACAACTTGCCTAAAAATAGTCGATTTATCGGAAACGAAATCATAAAAAAAGTTGTCAATAAAATTGACAACTTGCCTAAAAAAGTGACCCCGGAGAGATTCGAACTCTCGACCCAATGATTAAGAGTCATTTGCTCTACCAGCTGAGCTACGGAGTCATGTACCAGATTTTGGTAGGGTTGCAAATATGCGAATTATTTTCTTTTAAGCTGTGAAAAACATCCTTTGTTAACAATTATTTTGATTGACTCATTGTAAAATAATTTAGCATCAGCAGTAAACTTTTGCCAATGTTATCCGGTATTTTTACTAATACCGGTTCTTGCTAAATAGATTTAGTAATAACTTCATAACAAAATATTGATTTTTTTATTGGAATTTCAATGAATGCTGCTTAAATTGTAAAACTTAATATCTACTCCTTATGAAAAAAAGAAAATTACTCAAAATTAACAAGCTGCAGTATGAAAGCGTTGTTAAAGACTTTATCTCCCAAAATGGTTTAAATGTTCAATATTCTTATACCAAAGATCATTTTTACCTTTATAGTGACGAGTCTACTATCAATCAACTCGAATTCAGGCTGTTGGGGTAAACTTATGGTAAGCTATAAAATATAAAGGTCTGGTAGTGTGATACTACCGGACCGTTTCAATGTTGTATTTTTATTATACAGCAGCGTATAAGTCTTCCTGTTGTTTTTGTACCACGGGACTATTGATGTATTCATCGTAGGTCATCAACTTGTCGATGTAACCGCCCGGTGTTAATTCAACAATACGGTTAGCTACTGTTTCAACTAACTCATGATCTCGGGAGGTAAACAGTATTGTACCACGGAAGTCTTTCATGCCATTGTTAAGCGCGGTGATAGATTCCAGGTCGAGGTGGTTGGTCGGCTCATCAAACATCAAAAGGTTGGCTTGCTGCAGCATCATGCGGCTAAACATACAGCGCATTTTTTCACCACCCGAAAGTACACTGCATTTTTTCATAACCTCTTCGCCCGAAAAAAGCATCCTGCCTAAAAAGCCGCGGATAAACTGGTCATCTTTTTCGCCAGGTGAATATTCACGCAGCCAGTCGATCAGGTTATCATTTTTACCATCAAAATATTCGCTGCTATCGTTAGGGATATCTGCGGCATTAATAGTTACACCCCATTTGAAGGTGCCGGTAAAATCTTTATCACGGCCTGTCAAAATATTATAGAAGGCAGTGGTTGCCAAACTATTTTGCGACAGGATGGAGATTTTGTCGCCTTTGTTTACCGTGAAGGTAATGTTGTTAAACAACACTTCGCCATTCAATGTTTTGCCCAGATTTTCAACGGTCAGGATCTGATCGCCGGCTTCACGGCCCAGGTTGTTGAATATGATGCCAGGATATTTACGGTTTGATGGCTGGATCTCATCCAGGTTGATCTTATCCAAAGCTTTTTTACGGCTGGTTGCCTGCTTTGATTTTGAGGCGTTGGCGCTAAACCTGCGGATAAACTCCTGAAGTTCTTTAACTTTATCTTCGGCTTTCTTGTTTTGTTCAGCACGTTGTTTAAGGGCCAACTGGCTTGATTCATACCAGAAGGTGTAGTTACCGGTATAAATGGTCATTTTACCAAAGTCGATATCTACCACGTGGGTACATACGGTATCAAGGAAGTGCCTGTCATGCGATACTACCAGTACGATAGCTTCATATGAGGCCAGGAAATCTTCCAGCCAGCTAATGGTGTGGATGTCCAAATCGTTGGTAGGCTCATCCAGTAACAGAATATCTGGTTTACCAAAAAGAGCTTGTGCTAACAACACGCGTACTTTTTGCGTGTTATCAAGGTCTTTAACCAACTGGTAGTGAAATTCCTCTTTAATACCAAGGTTGCTTAGTAGGGTAGCGGCGTTGCTTTCGGCGTTCCATCCATCCATTTCGGCAAAAAGGTTTTCCAGCTCACCGGCACGTTCGCCATCGGCATCGCTAAAATCTTCCTTGAGGTAAATGGCGTCCTTTTCTTTCATTACAGCATACATTTCCTTATGGCCCATCATTACAGTTTCGAGAACTGTAAATTCGTCAAAAGCGTAATGGTTTTGACTTAAAACAGCCATGCGCTCGCCGGGAGTAAAGCTCACCGAACCGCTGGTTGGGTCAATATCGCCCGAAAGAATTTTCAGGAATGTAGATTTACCGGCACCATTGGCGCCAATAATGCCATAACAGTTGCCTTGTGTAAATTTCAGGTTAACGTCTTCAAATAAAGTACGCTTACCGTAACGTAAAGAAAGATTGGATACCGTGATCATGCTGCACCTCTAATTTGGCGCAAAAGTACGTTAAAATCTTCATTTTAACGATATCAGGTGCCGATATTATAAATGGGGAATTTTTTTGAGCAGCAATTTTCCCCATAATTTATTTCGTGGGAATACAATTACACAGAAATGATAATTGATTACAGACTAAAAGTGCGTTTCTGCCGTTTTAAAGGGACATTTCGCCAATTATTCATAATGGTACAGCCTTTGACTAATAACTGATATAACAATTACTAAAAATATTTAACAATGGTCATGGGAGCTTTAATTATAGGTTTAATTATCATCAATGTGGTAATAGCCATTAACAATACACAAAAACGCAAAGTATACTAATAAACTTTGTTATGATGCTGTAGGAGTTAACTTAAAATATTAAGCAAACTCTGTGTTTCATGGTCGGCCAGTTTTTGAAGCGGACCAGATGCCAGCATCTTCATCATCATGCTGAGTTCTGCATTAATGGTGAATAAAATATCGGTATGGTCGTTATTGAAAGATAACGACCATTTTAGTTCAAGATTAAAAGGAGGTTTCTCCGCGGGGATAATCCTTATCAGCTCATTTGTAGTACGTTCATCAATTTTCAAAGCAAGTTTAGCCATGTTCTGAATGCTGAAACGCGCCTCATCCCGGGTAGATGTCCACTCCTGGATGTTATCGGGCATTAGCTGCTTGTGATTATTAAAATCGGCCAAAAAATTATAAACCTCTGTTAAAGGCTTGTTAATGCTGATAGTACTGGTAAATGTATTCATGAACAGATATGAGATATTAGACGTGAGATTTGAGACAGATTATACGTTTTGTAAAAAATCAACGTAATCATATAAATCTAAAAAACTCAGCTGTATTAACTTGCTGCTATTTCGCCCCAGGTTGATGGATTTTCGCGCCATTGTTTAAGCAGGTTTACATCTTTCTCATTAATAAATTGATGCTCCTCGGCATATTTAATAAGCGCGTTGTAGTTTGACAGGGTTACATAAGGGCAATTGGCCTGTTTGAAATTTTCGTCGGCAATATCAAAGCCATAGGTAAATATGGCAGCAAGGCCGGCAACGTCATAACCAGCGGCACGCAAAGCTTCAACAGCCTGTAGGCTGCTTTTTCCGGTGGAAAGCAGATCTTCAATAACCACAACACGTTTGCCTGAGGTAGTAGGAGCATCACCCTCAATCATACTGCCGGTACCATGTTCTTTAGGTTTTGAACGCACATAAATAAAAGGAAGGCCTAATTCCTGTGCTACTAATGCACCTTGCGGAATGCCTGCAGTTGCTACACCCGCAATACAGCCAACTGATCCGAATTTATCCTGAATAGCTGCAACTAATTGCTGCCTGATATAAGTACGAATGGTTGGATGAGAAAGGGTAACGCGGTTATCGCAGTAAATTGGAGATTTCCAGCCCGATGCCCATGTAAAAGGATTATTGGGTTGTAATTTAATTGCTTTAATTTGCAGCAGGAATTCGGCTACTTGTTGTTCGATCTCATTATTAGTAAACATGGCTCAAAAATACAGAATTTATATTAACGAAAAGGTTATCCTGCTCACAGAATCTGAACCAAAGCATGCGGATAATTTTGAAAGGCTTGATGCAGAGACATTTGATCTTAAAATTATATATACCTGGATCCTCGCTAACCCCAACAAATTGTTCTATATAAAAACAGCCAATGCTAAGGTGTATTTTAAAGCTGTTAAGAAAAACATTACACTAATTGAAGCAGCAGGCGGGCTGGTTATGAACACTAAGGGGCAATATTTGTTCATTTATCGTAATGATAAATGGGATTTACCCAAAGGCAAAATTGAAAAAGACGAAAAGGTAAAAGAAGCTGCGGTGCGTGAGGTAGAGGAGGAGTGCGGCATAAAAGTAAGCGAGCTCGGCGAAAAAATTTGTAAAACCTACCATGTTTATGTTAACCGAGGCGAGGTAGTACTTAAAAAAACGCATTGGTTTGCAATGAAAAGCAAAGGCAAAGAAAAGCTAAAACCTCAAAAAGAAGAAGGTATTACCGATGTGCGCTGGTTTGAGCACCATCATATTGAACCGATAGTTGAAAATACTTTTCCATCCATCATGGATGTGCTGCATAAAGAAAAGCTGGTTACAAATAAGGTAATGCCTCTTTCGGAATAAACTGGCTTACATCGCCATTATAGCGGATGATTTCGCGCACAATGGTTGAGCTTATGGACGAATATCCTGGCTTGCTTACAATAAATATGCTTTCAATATCGGGTGCCAGCGAATGGTTCATCTGGGCTATGGCTTTTTCGTACTCAAAGTCAGATACTGTACGGATCCCTCTGATCATGTAGGCCGCACCTATGCTTTTGCAAAAATCTACGGTAAGTCCTTCGTACGCTATTACATGGATCCGCTCATCGTGCTCAAAAACAGCCCTGATCATCTGCTCCCGCTGTTCAATTGTTAAAAGTCCTTTTTTGCTGCTGTTTACGCCTATGCCTATATAAAACTTATCAAACAGCTCAACAGATCGCTTTACAATATCAACGTGTGCCTTTGTAATGGGATCAAATGAACCTGGAAAAAGGGCTATCTTCATAGGTCAAAAATAGTGAATAGTTGATAGGGTTAGTTAAATGCACAGTTGTTTTTTATCTTTTATCTGTATTTAATTAAACCCACAGTGTATAAACCATTCACCTAATGAACAAAATCAACCCTAAACCAGGGTGGCTAATTGTGCGTATTGTAAAAGCATAATTGTTTTGGCATCTTTTATTTCCCCTGTATGTACCATTTTCAAAGCCTGGCTAAAAGATAATTCCAAAACTTCGATATGCTCATTTTCGTGAGCGAGGCCGCCGCCATCGCTAACTTTCATTTCTTTGGTATATTCGGCCACAAAAAAATAAAGGATTTCGGTAACTGACCCAGGCGACATGTATGCCTCATAAACTTTCTTAACATCGGTTATTTTATAACCCGTTTCTTCTTCGGTTTCCTTGCGGATACAGTCTTCCGGATTGTCCTTATCAAGCAAACCGGCACAGCATTCAATCAGCATTCCGTCGGTGTTGCCGTTAATGTAAGTCGGTAGCCTGAATTGTTTGGTTAATATCACCGATGCCTGCGCTTTATTGTAAAGCAGGATGGTTGCACCATTGCCACGGTCATATGCTTCCCGATGCTGTACAGATGTTTCTCCGTTTTTTTCGGTAAACTCGTAAGTTACTTTTTTAAGGGTATACCAGTTATCTGATAATATTTCAGTATTAAGAATGTTGACTTGTTTCATTTGATTGATCATATATGATTAATAATGATTATTTTTGATCGAATTAAAACAAATAAAATGAACTTTCCTAAGAGAAAACAAAAAATAATTGAGCAGCTTAACCTTTGCGGAGAAATTGATATAAAGCAAATGGCTGCCGATTTGAATATTTCGGAAATAACCATCAGGCGCGATCTGAACCAGTTAGCAGCCGATGGGATTCTTTACCGCACACATGGAGGCGCAACAAAAGTTAACCCTCACGAAAAGCCGCACAGCTTCGCGAATAAAAGTGCCCAAAATGCAGCTGTTAAAGATGCTATTTGTCGCAGGGCAGCAGCACAAGTTAACGACGGGGACATTATTTTTATGGATTGTGGAAGCACCGTTTTCAGGCTTTGCCAGTTCATTAAAAATAAGAAGATAAAGGTTATAACAAATTCACTGCCTGTAATATATGACCTCCAGGACTGCGTCGTGAGTGTGAATGTTATAGGAGGGGAGCTGGACAGGGAGCGACAGGCCGTACATGGCACTACGGCTATTGAGCACATCCAAAAATACCGGGCAACCAAGGCTTTTTTAGGTATTGATGGCATTTCACAAGCAGGTTTATTTGCCAATAGCGAGCATGAAGCATCTATAACAACTGCTTTCGCGGCAAACAGCACTTACACCTATATCCTTTGCGACGCGGACAAGATAGGAAAAGAAACCTACCTTAATTTCGCTGATTTAAACATCATCAATGCAATCATTACCGATGCTGATAACAGCAAGGTCAAAATCTTTGAGGAAAGCGAGATTGCTGTTTTAAAGGCGGATGTCTAAACCGGTCTGAAAAATGAAAAAGATGAATGCCCGTATTTTCTTTGTTCCACGAAAGCTGGATGATTGTTTAGATTTTGAAGCGATTGATGCTCAACTATTAACAAGCCATCGGGTTTAAGCAGGTTCTTTTCAAAAACAACTTTTGGCAAATCAGGAATCCTGTTCAGGTCGTACGGCGGGTCAGCAAATATCAGATCGTATTGTTCAGTTTCAACATTCAGATATTTGAACACATCTTCGCGGTAGGTTTTTATTTGTGTAAGCTTATGCTGGCGCGAAGTATCTTTAAGATAATTTACGCAGTGGATACTTCTATCCACTGATATAACCTCTGATGCCCCACGTGAGGCAAACTCAAGCGAAATGTTACCCGTACCGCTGAACAAGTCGAGCACTTTAATCCCCTCAAACTCAATTTGATTAAGCAGGATATTAAATAAAGCCTCCTTTGCCAGATCTGTTGTGGGGCGAACGGGAAGGTTTTTAGGAGGATTAAGCCTTAAGCCTTTTAAGCTGCCTCCTATGATGCGCATAATGAAAGAGCTGATATTGATAACACCCTGTGTGCAACAACTTCTGTGGGTAGTTGTAATACCCGTAAATTATTGATTTCAACTTTGCCGAAAAATTCAGCCAGGCGGTTTAAAATCTTATCATCGGCTTCAAGGTCTCCACTCAGGTATAGATTCGTGTTTATGGGTTCCAGGGCAAGCTCCTTAGTAACCAATACGGTAAAGTAAACAAGCTCATCAACCTCCTTAAACTCAAATGAATTATAAAAACGGAGTTTATCGCCTGCGAAATAGCTTATTTCTACCTTATCTTTTTCAATATTGAGGTAAAGGTCACTGCTGCCGGGGTTATTTTGAGCAATGGCAGTTAACCATCCTTTTGATGTAAAAACGGTATTACGAATGCCAAATTCCTCAGCTGCATTTACAACAGCCTCGCTGGTTTTGTATACAATAACATTTTCCTGGTCTAACACCTGTGCTAAAACTTTACTGTCTGCCTTTACATCAAGAAAGCGGGCAAGGTTGGGAAGGCGGTCGGCGCTAAATATTTCGGCAGGCACAAGTGTAAAGCTATGTGCCGGTAAACCAATAACTATTTGCCTGTACTTAGGAGATAAGAGATCGAGCAATTCCTGCGGATCACTGAGTTCATCAAAGGGATAGTTTTCGGCCCAGGCAATTAAAGTTTCATTATTGCTTATGGCATACGAAAACGATTTGTCTTCAACCTGTATTAATAAAGTGTAATCTTCAGTTCTATCTAAACTAAAGTTATCATCATGGTAAGTGTAATTGTGTTCGTTCATACCGGTTTTAACAAAAGTAATATTTTTTAGCAGATACAGTAATTACCAATTACCGCAATCCAAATTGATATGCCGTTATAAAATGCGGGTTAATATCATCAGGAAGATAAATATCAAAATTGGTAAGCCCACCGGTTTAGGATAGTAATCATTATCCGGAAAATATCTTTTGAAAAAAAACTGGCTAAGAATTAACGCGCCAATCAGTCCAAAACCTATGTTAAGTCCTGCTACTGAAAGCATTGCTGTAACCTGTGCCGGTGTTGGCTGGCCGCCTTTTGCAGTTACATTCATGGCATCAACAACCTGTTGCAGGTTAACGCCCGAATGCATGATAACAAAGTAGGAGAGATAGGAAAAAAATAAAACAAAGGCCAGTACCGCCGGAACCGCTTTTCTATAACCGGCGTTGTATAAATTGATAACTAGCAGCACCCCGCCAAATATCAGGTTAAAAAACGAGAACCAAAATATTGCCCTTTTGGAGTAAATATCTACATAATCGTCTTCGTTGTATTTTTCTTCCTCTTTGTTTTCGTCAAATTCCATGGCCCAAATGTAAAACTAATCTTACTGAATTAAATACTTATCATCATTTTTGCAGGGTGTCAAATCCCGATCATATCCGCCAGGCATTTCCGCATGAGCCAACAGGCCAGCAAACCGAGCTTTTTAGCAAACTGCATGCTTTTTTAAAAAGCGCAGAGGGCGATGAATGCTTTATCCTGAAGGGCTATGCGGGTACCGGGAAAACAACCATAGTGGGTGCGCTGGTAAAAGCGTTGAGGCACTACAATTATAAAGCTGTGCTTTTAGCCCCTACAGGTCGCGCAGCCAAGGTAATTACCAATTATTCCGGGCGTAAGGCTTTTACTATTCACAAACGCATCTACCGTAAAAAATCAGCGCTGACTATTGATGATGGCTTTGCCCTTGCCGATAACCTGGCCAGTGATACGCTTTTTATTGTGGATGAAGCTTCCATGATCTCGGATGAAGCAATGGGCAATAACCACGTATCGTTATTATTTGACTTACTCAGATACGTTTATAACGATAAAAACTGTAAGCTGATACTGGTAGGCGACACTGCACAGCTGCCTCCGGTTGGAGCTGATGATAGCCCCGCGCTCGATGGGCAGCTTATGGGTGATAAATTTGGCCTGTCAATATTCAGTTATGAGCTTACCGAGGTTTTGCGACAGCAAAAGAATTCAGGCATTTTATATAACGCCACCAATATTCGTGATCTGATACGCGAAGAGCTCATTGAGATACCTAAAATTGTAACCAAAGGGTTTAAGGACGTTTACAGAATGACCGGCGAACGATTGCCGGAAGGCTTAGAGTATGCTTATCGCAAATATGGCTATGACCGCACGCTTATCATTTGCCGCTCAAACAAAAATGCCAATTTGTACAACGGGCAAATCCGTAACCGCATCCTGTACCGGGAGGAAGAACTCACTGGTGGCGACCAGATCATGATAGTGAAGAACAATTATTTCTGGCTGCAGGATAAGGACGAGAACAGTACGGCGTTTATTGCCAACGGCGATATTGCCCGGATAGTAAAAGTGCGCCGCACCGAAGAGATGTATGGCTTTCGTTTTGCCGATGTGCAATTGGAGTTTATAGATTATGCCGAAGATCCAACCCTTGATTGCAAGGTGCTGCTTGATACGCTTTATGCCGATTCGCCGGCATTAAACCAGGAAGATCAGAAACGGTTTTACCAGGAAGTAATGAAGGACTATGAGCATTTGCCCAGTAAAAGAGTCATGCATAACGAGCTAAAGCTTAATCCATACTACAACGCTTTACAAATAAAATTTGCTTACGCCATCACCTGTCACAAAGCCCAGGGTGGCCAGTGGGATGCCGTTTTTGTTGATCAGGGGTATGTAACTGATGAGATGATCAATATGGATTTTTTGCGATGGTTTTACACAGCCCTAACCCGGGCCACTACCGAACTGTTTTTGGTTAACTTTGATAACAGGTTTTATAAGTCAAATGAAGATTAATCCGCTTTTTAAAGTTAAAGCGGATTAACCGCCGGAAGCGTGATCGTAAATGTTGATCCCAAACCCTCGGTACTGGTAACGCTGATGCTCCCTTTATGCTTTTCAATAATCTGGCGCACTATACTTAAGCCAAGCCCTGTTGATTTTTCACCGCGCAAACCTGTTCGCCCTGCTTTTGAAAATTGATTGAAGATCTCAGGCAGCATAGCAGCCGGGATGCCCACGCCATAATCCTGAACTTCGATGGTTACCACATTATTTTGTTGAGATAATCGAATATCCACCCGGTCCCTGTCTTTTGAAAATTTAACGGCATTACTGATCAGGTTATCGATAACCCGGTGGAATTTTTCATGGTTGATGAGTGCATTAACAGCACCTGCCGTATTGATGAACAGCACATCAACCTTGTTGCCTTGCTGCAATTTCCATTCGTTTACAATGCCGTTAAGCCATTGGTTAAGGTCGGTATTGCGGGTTTCAAAAACCGCTATGTTTTCATTTTGGGCTGCCTCCAGCAAATCATCAATGATACTTCGTGCTTTTACGCATGAAGCTTTCATCATATTGATATTATCCTGCGTATCTTCATCAACCTCATCAAGTTCCATCATCATGGCAATCGACTCTACTGCTGCTATTGGATTTCGGAGATCATGAGCTACCATGCCTAATACCTGGTTTTTAAATTCGCTTGCTTTTTCAATTTCCGAGTTTTTTTCGCGAATCTCGATCACCTGCAAATAATAGTTGGCTTTATAAGTAAAAAAGTATCTGGAAGTAAAATAAAATCCTGAAAGCAAAATGGCCGATATCAGCTGGTTATACAGCATATCTGTAGCGGGTGTTTGGCTGTAAAATAACAGCGAAGTAAAAAATACTTCAACTGCTACAAGCAGCAATACAGTTTCATAGTATTCAAATACAAATATTACACTAATGAGGCTCAGTGCAACAAGATACAAAGTGAGTGCATTGCTTGGATCGGACGTGGCAATAAAACTCGAATACATACCACAAACAATAATATACAGGGCAAACAAAAACACAAGCAGAGACATGCCTGTTGTTGCTTTTTTACGTCCTTTAAATCCAACTATAAAAAGATTGCTGGCTATCAGGAAAACCGGGGTTACGATAATGAAAACCCAGTTACTGAAATTAAATTCAGGGAAATTTTGTGCTTTGGTTAAACTAACCGGGAATACAAGGTAAAGGATGCGGATAATTAAATTAAGTAGCAAAAATATCATACTGGCACCCCTGATAGCCACCAGATTTTGGTAAGTATAATGATCACGGTATTGCGACCGGTATTTGATTGGAAGACTATTAAAAAAGAAATGGGTGTTCAATTATATTTTATGGATTAAACAAAATTATGAAAATATTTAAAAACAACGTAACGGAAATGTGACAAAGCACAATTAACCCTTTTTACAAATATTAGGTCAGATAACATATAAGCCTATTTTGATGAACCTTGATTGTTTTTAAAGAAAGGAAAAATATAATTTACACATCATAAAACCAAAATCACATGTTAATGAAATCTATTAAATTTATCACAATTGTTATTACTGTATTAACAACTTTTTCCTGCAGAACTGTAGAAAGGGCTAATCAGAAAGAAATTAAACCGTTTGTAGGCATTTGGAAGGATACAACCAATCCAGGATCTCAAGTCGTATTCAGGTCGGATGGCAGCTTTTATAACATTGCAAAAGAAAATAATGTACAGATTGTTACACACAGCGGTACTTTTAAAGTCTTATCCGACAGTATTTATGTATTGACGATTACAGATGCGAGGCCCAACGCCACATATGATCTCAAAGGAAGACAGTATGCCAATTATTACACGTTAAGCAGCAATAGAAAAACGATGAAGACAAGTGGCGTGGTTGACGGAAGAAATGGCGGAAAAGGACTTGCCTGGACCTGCAATTTAGTTAAAGTTGAAAAATTGGATAATTAAACCCGCGCCTGGCTGACTAAACCCTCGTCACATTATAAGTCCCCATTTTACAGACAATAAGAATTGCACCCTCGCAATCAGCTTTATCCGTTACACAATATTTCACTAACAGGCAAGCCCACGCCTGTCTGTTAGTGAGGTGTTTGTTAAGTTCAACTGAGCTTTGGCGTCCTTAAACATTTCCACCTGACGCATACTTTTATTATTGTTTTAACGTATTAAACGACAAATTGCTTCGTACTATTGTTAATATTAACGCCTAAATTGCTAACAATCATGGCAAAGTGTCATTGTAATTTAATTTTAAATGACAATTTTTCACTATGTGTACTATGGCCGATAATTTGATTAACACTGAGTACTATGAATTTTAACAACTTTACCATAAAAGCTCAGGAAGCCGTGCAGAAGGCTTCCGAAATTGCTGTTGGTAACCAACAGCAGGCAATTGAGACCGCACATCTGCTTAAAGGCTTGTTACTGGTTGATGAAAACGTAATTAGCTACTTATTAAAGAAACTAAACGTTAACCTGAAAAGGTTAAATGATACTTTAGATGCACAGATTGCATCGTTCCCTAAAGTAAGCGGAAGCAATGTATATCTTTCGTCTGAGGCAAATTCGGCTTTGCAAAAAGCTTCGGGATATTTAAAAGAATTTAAAGATGAATTTGTATCGGTTGAGCATGTGCTGTTAGGTATTCTGGCAGCCGGCGGTGCGGTGAGCACTATGCTTAAGGACTCAGGTGTTAATGAAAAAGACCTAAAAAAAGCTATCATTGAATTACGCGGTGATAGCAAAGTAACTGATCAAAACGCCGAAGCTACTTACAATGCCCTTAATAAATATGCCCGTAATTTGAACGAATACGCAGGTTCGGGCAAGCTGGATCCGGTTATCGGTCGCGACGATGAAATTCGCCGTGTTATCCAGATCCTGTCGCGCCGTACCAAAAACAACCCGATATTGGTTGGTGAGCCCGGTGTTGGTAAAACAGCCATTGCCGAAGGCATTGCATTCAGGATTATTAAGGGCGATGTGCCCGAAAGCTTGAAAACCAAGGTGGTATACTCGTTGGATATGGGAGCCCTGATTGCTGGTGCCAAATACAAGGGTGAGTTTGAAGAGCGATTGAAAGCCGTTATAAAGGAAGTTACCCAAAGTGACGGGGAGATCATCCTGTTTATTGACGAGATCCATACGCTGGTAGGTGCAGGCGGGGGAGAAGGTGCTATGGATGCAGCCAATATCCTTAAACCAGCTTTAGCACGTGGCGAGCTTCGCTCCATTGGAGCCACTACGCTTAACGAGTACCAGAAATACCTGGAAAAAGATAAAGCTTTAGAACGCCGTTTCCAAAAAGTAATGGTTGAAGAACCTGATACTGCCGATGCCATATCTATTTTACGCGGACTGAAAGAACGTTATGAAACCCACCATAAAGTGAGGATCAAAGACGAAGCGATCATCGCTTCTGTCGAAATGTCACAACGCTACATTTCCGATAGATTTTTACCGGATAAAGCTATCGACCTGATGGATGAAGCCGCTTCAAAGCTTCGTTTGGAAATGGATTCGGTACCTGAAGTGGTTGACGAGCTCGAACGCCGCATCATGCAGCTGGAGATTGAGCGCGAAGCCATCAAACGTGAAAAAGATGATCGCAAGGTTGCCGAACTGAGTGAAGAAATTGCCAACCTTTCACAACAACGTGATTCGTTACGTGCCAAATGGAAAGGTGAAAAAGACCTTGTTGATGGCATTAACACCAAGGTTGAGCTGATAGAAAATTACAAACTGGAAGCTGAACAAGCAGAGAGAGCAGGTGACTATGGCAAGGTAGCTGAATTACGCTATGGAACTATAGTAGAAGCCCAGGCCGAAGTTGAAAAGCTGAAAGCTGCCCTGCTTGAAAATCAAAGCGACAGCCGCATGCTGAAAGAGGAAGTTACCGCCGATGATATTGCAGGTGTAGTAAGCCGCTGGACAGGCATCCCGGTGAGCAAAATGATCCAGAGTGAGCGCGAAAAACTGCTTAACCTCGAAGATGAGCTGCACAAACGTGTAGCCGGACAGGAAGAAGCTATCGAAGCTATAAGTGATGCCATCCGCCGCAGCCGTGCAGGCTTGCAGGATAAACGCAGGCCAATAGGCTCCTTCATATTTTTAGGTACAACCGGTGTGGGTAAAACCGAACTGGCAAAAGCTTTAGCCGAATACCTGTTTAACGATGAAGCTGCGCTTGTGCGGATAGATATGAGCGAGTACCAGGAACGGCATGCTGTGTCAAGGCTGATAGGAGCGCCTCCGGGCTATGTAGGGTATGATGAAGGCGGGCAGTTAACGGAGGCCGTTCGCCGCAAGCCTTACAGTGTGGTTTTACTGGATGAAATTGAAAAGGCCCATCCCGATGTATTTAACATCTTGTTGCAGGTGTTGGATGATGGCCGTTTAACTGATAACAAAGGCCGTGTGGTGAATTTTAAAAACACTATCATCATCATGACCTCCAATATCGGCTCCAACATTATCCAGGAAAACTTCCAGAACCTGGAAGACGAAAACCGCGATGAGCTGGTTGCAAAAACAAAGAACGAGCTATTTAACCTGTTAAGGGTAACTATCCGTCCGGAGTTTTTGAACAGGATTGATGAGATCATCATGTTTACCCCGCTTAACCGCGACGAGATCCATGATATTGTTAAGCTGCAATTTAAACAGGTTCAGCAAACCCTTGCAGAAATGGGTGTAACTATCGAGGCATCCGACGAAGCTTTGGATTGGCTGGCACAATTAGGATACGATCCGCAATTTGGCGCACGTCCGTTAAAACGTGTGATCCAGAAAAAGATCCTTAATGAGTTGAGTAAACAGATCCTGGCCGGTACGGTGGATAAAGACAGCGTTATCAAAATCGATATGTTCGATAACCAGTTCGTGTTCCTGAACTCAGCCAAAGAAGCTGCGGAACCGGCTAAATAAGCCATAGAAATAAATTAAATGTAAAAAGGCTTCTCAAATTTGAGAAGCCTTTTTATGTTAAAAACAGCTGAAGAATCTACTAAAAAACTTCGGCTGTTTGTTTAGCTGCCGATGCTAAGCTGACCCCCGTAAGCTGATCGGCAAAGGCCACGAAGGCCTTACTTTCCGATATACGTAGTTGATTGGCGATCAGATTTTGTAAATTGATTTTTCCTATAACAAATTTGTAGTTACCAGAATAGTAGCGTTCGTTGATGTGCTCAAAATTTAACGCCTCAACCAGTTCTTCATCGTCGTAGCGCAGGTAAATGGTTAACTCAATATTATTGGTAAAATTAAGATCGGTTTTCTCTTTAGCCTTTTTGTATTCGTACTGATAGTTATAACGCAAAGCTGCTATATCCGATAATACTGCCGAACCGGTAGGGTGGCCACCGGCGCCTTTTCCGAAAAAGAATTGCTGATCGGCAAAGGCGGCTTGTACGGTTACGCCATTGTATTCGTACTCAACGTTATATAAAAACTCTTTGTCGTTCACAAATTTAGGCAATACAAACAGGGCAACATTACGGTCATCAAGTTCTTTGGCTACAGGTACCAGTTTAATTTTGAGGTTCTTTTCGCGGGCATACTGTAAATCGGCAGCTGCAAGGTTCTGAATACCCAGGTTAAATACCTCATCGGGCTGTACAACAACGCCGTAAGCGTGGGCCGCCGCTATAACCAGCTTATACTTAGCATCAAAACCGCCAACATCGCTGGTTGGGTCGGTTTCGGCAAAACCCAGGTCCTGGGCTTGCTTCAATGCACTATCGTAATCAAGCCCTTCAATAAAACCTTTCGAAAGGATATAATTTGAGGAGCCATTGAAAATACCACTTATGGAATGCAGTAACTCGTTGTCATAGTATTCTTCCAGGTTACGAATAATAGGAATACTGCCACAAACCGCACCTTCATATAATAGCGATGTACCATATTGATGCTGGATCTCGATCAGTTCTTCCAAATGCAGTGCGATCATTTTTTTGCTGGCAGATACTACGTTCTTGCCAGATTTTAACGCTCTTGAAACAATCTCAAAAGCAGCTTCAGTATCATTGATGAGTTCAACAATGGTATTGATCTCGGGGTTGTTAAGCAATTCTTCTTTGTCGGTAGTAAATAAATGCGCCGGTAAAGAACGTTTTTTATTTGGATCCTTAATAGCAAACTTTACTATCTCGATATTTAAATGCTTTGTTTTGATGATATCATATAGGCCCTGGCCTACAACTCCAAATCCGAAGAGGCCGATATTTAACTTTTTACTCATTACGCTGTACGTTGCAGTTCTATAATTTTTCCTTTTACATCCGTTTTAAAAAACGATGTAAATATGTTTGTTAATGCTTCTGTTTCAATTAAAAATCCGTCGTGCCCATAAAACGAATCCAGTTCGGCAAAGGCTGCTTTAGGGATATGTCTGAACAGATATTGCTGCTCTTCAATAGGGAATAACACATCAGATGAGATCCCGATAACCAATGTTTTTGCCTTAATCAGGCTTAATGCTTTATCAACCCCGTTACGGCCGCGGCCTACATTGTGCGAGTCCATCACTTTTGTTAAATACCAATAGCTATAGGCATTATAACGGTTTACCAATTTCTCGCCCTGATAATTTTGGTATGATGATGAGCGGAATCCGTCCTTAACGTCATCACTTTCTTCCTGTTGGGTAATGCCGTAGGTTTTATAAGTACGATAACTTAGCAGCGCGATACTGCGGGCTGCTTTTAAGCCTTTTTGGCCGCCTTCCGGTGTATTGCCATAAAAAGTACGGTCGGCACTAATGGCTAAACGTTGCGACTCGTTAAAAGCTATGCCCCAAGGCGAGTGCTTGGCATTGGTTGCTATCAGGATAAGGTTTTTAATCCGCTCCGGCTCAATAATAGCCCATTCCATAGCCTGCTGACCACCCAATGAACCACCAATCAATACACTGATATTATTGATGTTCAAATGCTGGGCAAGCAACTGGTGCGCTTTAACCATATCCCGTGTAGTAAACTGGGGATAGGAAAGATAATAAGGCTGGCCGGTAACCGGGTTAATGCTCAGCGGACTTGTAGTACCATAAGGAGAACCCAAAATATTGGCGCAAACTATAAAGTGCTCTTCCGGGTTAAAAAAATAACCCTCACCAATAAGCCCTTTCCACCAGTCAAACACGTCGCTATTAGCAGTAAGCGCATGGCAAACCCAAACAACGTTATTTTTTTCTTTATTTAACCGGCCATAAGTATGAAAGCCTATCTCTAAACCTTCAATTGTGCGGCCCGATTCAAATTCAAAAGTATCAGTGTATTTAAATATCTCTGCGTTCATTCTGTTATTTGTTATTTCAGGTGCAACCGGTATTTCCGGCTGCAACCTGCAATAACGTTTACTATATCACTTAAAAAAACTATACATTGTTAAACTAACTCACCCTCGCTTTGCTTAATTTTTGCAAAAGCCTGTTCAAAATCGGCTTTAATATCATCAATATGTTCAATACCAACAGCCACACGTAATGAAGCAGGTGTAACACCGGCAGCTAATTGTTCTTCGTCAGATAATTGCTGATGCGTGGTTGCCGATGGTTGGATGATGAGTGTTTTTGCATCGCCAACATTGGCCAAATGACTTACCAGTTTAAGGTTATTGATCAACCGGCTGGCCTGCTCTTTATTACCCTTGATCTCGAACGACAATACACCGCCAAAACCGTTCTTTAAATATTTTTTAGCCAGGTCATGGTATGGCGATGATTCCAGTCCCGGATAATTTACGCTTGCCACCTGCGGGTGCTGCTCCAACCATTTAGCTAATTGCAGGGCATTGTCAACATGGCGCTGTACACGTAATGAAAGTGTTTCCAGTCCCTGTATATTCAACCATGAATTAAATGGAGCTTGTGACGGGCCGAAATCCCTCAAGCCCTCAACACGTGCACGAATAATAAACTGGATATTACCAAACGGCCCACCGATGCCAAAAACATCGTTAAAGATCAGGCCATGATAACCTTCAGACGGTTCGGTAAATTGAGGGAATTTGCCATTGCCCCAATTGTAATTGCCGGCATCAATAATAACGCCGCCAATACTTGTACCATGCCCGCCAATCCATTTAGTGGTTGACTCAACAACCACGTTGGCACCATGCTCAATAGGGCGGAAGAGGTAACCACCCGCACCAAAAGTATTATCAACAATCAGCGGCAGATCATGTTTTTTGGCAACTTCGCTAACCTTTTCAAAATCAGCAATGGTAAAACCCGGGTTGCCGATGGTTTCCAGGAAAATAGCTTTTGTTTTATCGTCAATAAGCGCCTCGATATTAGCTGCTGTATCGTCTTTAGCAAAACGCACATCAATACCCAAACGTTTAAATGCTACTTTAAACTGGTTATAAGTACCGCCGTACAGGAAAGGGGAGGTAACAAAGTTATCACCCACCTGCAATATATTATTCAGGGCAAGGAATTGCGAGGCCTGGCCTGATCCTGTAGCCAGCGCAGCCACACCGCCCTCTAAAGCCGCGATGCGTTTCTCAAACACATCGGTTGTAGGGTTCATGATGCGGGTATAGATGTTACCAAACTCCTTTAATGCAAATAAGTTTGCGCCATGCTCGGCACTGTTAAATACGTAAGAAGTGGTTTGGTAAATGGGCACTGCGCGTGAACCTGTTGTTGGATCAACTTCCTGACCGGCATGTAATTGTAAGGTTTCGAATTTTAAGGCAGACATAGTTGTAAATTTTTAAATGTGTTTAATTTAGATTTTTAATGTTAAGATGGATTTAGTATGCCGGTTAAGATAACCGGTTAACCACACACGCGTTTTTCAGAGAGATGAAAAAGAGCGTGTTAAGCATCAACAGCAGCAACACATACAAATACAGCCAATAGGGGAGCCAATATATTGTACGTTACCGTTTGCGGTGTAAAAAGTGTTGCGTTGCGTAAATTTAATTAAACTTTTCATGGTTATAAATTTATATTCCCCGGTGTTATTTGCCGGGACAGGAATTGGCACCTTCTTCAACATTGAAGGGTTGCCAGCGGGTCATTGAGCCTGATCTCTCGCCGCTTCTTTATAAATCAAAACCCGAACTACGTGCGGAGTATTGATCGACCTTGGTATTGCTACCAAATAATGTTGCGAATATAAGGGATTATGGGATAATGCACCAAATTTTATTTTCGAAAGCTGCATTTATTAATACAAATGAAAACTTTATACCTTAGCAGATATTTTTTATGCCTATCCCTTATGCAGGAAACTATGCTTCGAAAATCATTTATAATCGTTCTGTTTTTATCTATTTTTTATACAGAGGGTTTTGCGCAAATAGATAATTCTACTCTTTCGAAAAAAGTAATTGTAAATAATATCTGTTTGTGTCAAACTACAATTGCTGATTTAAAAAAGTCAGATTCGGACTTGAAAGACACGGTGCTTGAAGAAATGGATTTGAACGCCGTTTGTGTCGGAAATGATCCGAGATATATCGCAGGTAGCGGATATTCAACGTCAAAATATCCTGGAATGATATTCCAGCAAGATCAAAAAAATGACCTTATCAGCAAAATCAGGCTGACTAAAGCATTTGCTGGAAAACTACCTGACGGAAAGGAAATTGATCTTAGTAAGTTATTACTTAAGGACTTGTTTAAACTATATCCTGCATTTAAGGAGCAATGGTACACGAGAGGCTGTTCTGATTATTGGAATTTCTCTAACGACACTATTTCTTTTTATGTTAAGATAGATTCGGCCAAAAAATCAGTATTCCCGATAGATGAAGCGTATTATATGGATAAGCCTGTGGAAGCAGCTGATTTAATATTGTCTTGTCACGGGGCAGTAAAGGAAGATACTCAACAGTATGTTACAGGTGAGACTGAAAACAACGAACCTGTATATTTTATTGACAGTGTGCGCGTAACCGGGGAAGGCCTAAACAAGTTAAATAGTAATGATGTAGCCACGGTTTCTGTTTACAGGGGTGCAAACGCAATAATAAAATATGGCCGCGAAGCGAAATATGGACTAATTTATATAGAAACTAAAAAATTTGATATTCACCGGTTTCAAAACTATTTTAAATCGAAATCTGCTGATTACACCAGGCTAATTTCCACACCAGCAAACGCCCCCAAGATCCAATACATTCTTAATAAAAAGGTACTGACCAATAATTACGAAGGTAATTTAGCTGGGATAAATGATAAAATATTCAAGGGGCTCATAATTATAAACAAGCGTCAGCTTATGAAACAATATGGGGTCACGAATAAAGATTATGGTGTAATAATTACTGCCGATATACCGGTTAATTCATTTAATAAAGACAAGGAAAAGGAACAAGAAAAAAACAAGCACTAAGCCAAAGCCTGTTCCATATCGGCAATTAAATCATCAATATGCTCCAGTCCAACCGAAACCCTCAACAGGTTACGAGGCGTTTTAGTATCCGGACCTTCAACCGTGGCACGGTGTTCTATTAAGCTTTCAACACCTCCAAGGCTGGTTGCTTTGATAAACAGTTTAAGCTTGTTGATGATATTATGCGTATCGTTCTCATCGCCTTTAACAATAAAGGATAACATGCCGCCAAACGCCAGCATCTGATCTTTAGCGATATCATGCTGCGGGTGCGATGGCAAACCTGGATACATTACCTGTTCAACATTAGGATGCTGTTCAAGGTATTCTGCCAATAGTTGTGCATTTTGTACGTGGCCTTTTACGCGGTATGGCAAGGTTTTTATACTACGTACCAAATAATAACAATCCATAGGCGAGGGGATAGCGCCGCCCATTTCCTGCACCTGGCGGATTTTTGTCCACCAATCATTCTTTTCAGAAGTGATCAAAACACCGCCCATCAGGTCGCTATGCCCGCCGAAATATTTGGTGGCCGAGTGCATCACCATATCTGCCCCTAACTCAAGCGGCCGTTGGCAAATAGGAGTGGCAAAAGTATTATCGCATAAAACTTTAATGCCTTTTGCTTTGGCAATTGCCATTACCTTTTTAATATCGGTTATTTTAAGCAAAGGGTTTGAAGGTGTTTCTATCCAGATCAAACCTGTTTCGGGCTTAATATGCTGTTGTAAAACTTCTTTGTCGTTTACATCAATAAAATCAAAGGTAAGGATGCCGTTGAACAGGGTTTTAAGCTGGTTACGCAAGCCATGATACATATCATCAGGAGCAATAATATGTGTACCTGGTTCAAGCGATTGAAATACCGACATACCTGCAGCGTTGCCCGATGAAAAAGAAGCCGCTTCATCACCGCCTTCCAGCTTAGCCAGCACATGCTCCAACGCATGGCGGTTAGGGTTTGATGAGCGACTGTAAATATACCCCGCCGGAAAGCCACCATCTTCACCACGCTCAAACGTGGTTGACATAATAATGGGTTGTATAACGGCCCTTGTTGCTTCATCAATATGATTGCCGGCATGTATGGCTATAGTTTCAGTTTTCATTGGCATTTGTGCTTATCGCTCAAAGTAAAAAAGAATATTTGTTATTAACTGTAGCGTTTTTTTCTTTTTATCCGAATAGGCTGTAAAACCTATCCAAATGAAAAGAGCCTGCATTCTTGTCCTGCTTATGATTGGCAGCTTAATTGCCTGTAAAAAAGATGCCAATGAAACCGCTTATGATAAAAGTTATAAGGCATGGCAAAGCTTTAAGATTGAAAGCAAAAACTCATATACTTATACTGTTAACGCCGGTTCGGTTTTTGGCTATGGATCCGAAACAAAAATTACTGTGCAAAACGGCGTGGTGGTAGGGCGAGATTTTCTATCATATACTTTAGAGCAAAATCCCAACAGCGCTCCCACTAAAAAAATAAGGGAACAGTGGCATGAAGATAAAACATCATTGGGGCAACATAATTCGGGTGCCGCATTACTTACGCTTGACCAGGTTTATCAAAAAGCCAAAACCGAATGGCTTGCCGTCGATAGGAAAAAGAACACCATTTACTTTGAAACCAACAATAATGGTTTGATATCAGGCGCCAGTTATGTACCCAATGGTTGCCAGGACGATTGCTCAATAGGGATCTCCATCAGTGAGATCAAGGCTCTGTAACCTTAATGTAATTTACCGGATAATTTGGCCAATATATGTCATAACGCATATTACTTTTATGCTTTTTTGTACATTTGGCCAAATTTATAATGATGCAAAATTCAGATAATTTACAGGTATTGCTCCAGGATCCGAATTTATCTGCTGACTTAAAGCACATTGCCCAAAAGGTACTAAATAAACAACGCATCACTTTTGATGAAGGCGTTTTGCTTTATGAGCAGGGCGAGCTTGGATATCTTGGCACTTTAGCCAACTACATCCGCGAGGAGCGCCACGGCGATAAAACTTATTTCAACCGTAATTTTCATATTGAGCCTACCAATCTTTGCGTTTACGACTGCAAATTTTGTTCGTACTCACGCCTGCTGAAACAAAAATCAGAAGGGTGGGAGTATACCATGGATGAGATGTTCAACATGGTTACCAAATATGATGGCGAACCGGTTACAGAGGTTCACATTGTTGGTGGTGTATTACCGCAATATGATGTGCCTTTTTACCAGGAACTTTTTGCCCGCATCCGTGCCCACCGCCCGGAATTGCATATTAAAGCCCTTACCCCGGTTGAATATCACTACATCTTTAAAAAAGCCAAAATTGACTACGCCACAGGCATGCGCCTCATGCAGGAAGCAGGTCTGGATTCTATCCCTGGTGGTGGTGCTGAAATTTTTGATCCGGAAATCAGGGATCAGATCTCGAAAGATAAATGTACTGCCGATCAGTGGCTGGCTATTCATGAAGAGTGGCATAAGCTTGGCGGTCGTTCAAATGCTACCATGCTTTACGGCCATATTGAGGAATATAAGCACCGTGTTGATCACATGGAGCGCCTGCGCCGGTTGCAGGATAAAACAGGCGGTTTCCAAACATTCATTCCGCTTAAGTTCCGCAATAAAGATAACCAGATGTCGCATGTGCCCGAGGTTTCCGTGATTGAAGATTTACGAAATTACGCCGTGGCCCGTATCTACCTGGATAACTTTGATCATATCAAAGCTTACTGGGCTATGATTAGCCGTAATACCGCACAGCTTTCGCTTAACTTTGGCGTTGACGACATTGATGGCACGCTTGATGATACCACCAAGATCTACTCAATGGCCGGTGCCGAAGAGCAGCATCCGGGCATGAGCACCAAACAAGTGGTTGAGTTAATTAAACATGTAGGCCGGCAACCCATCGAACGCGATACTCTATATAATGTGGTCACGGATTATACCAACTTTGTGTTTGGTGACGAACCTAAGCCCCAGTATTATAAGTTACCGGTAATTAATTAAGTTTTTAAGCTAAAAGCTGAAAGCTTAAAGCAAAAATAAAATGATTCAAAAAGCAAGAAAGCTTTCGGCCTTCGGCTTTAGCTTTCAGCTCAAAAAAATGGTACAAAAAACCTTATACATAGTACGCCACGGCCAAACCGAGTATAATAAACTTGGTATTATACAGGGCCGTGGGGTTGATACCGATTTAAATGCCGAAGGGCGCAAACAGGCCTGCCAGTTTTTTGAGGCTTACAAAACCGTTCCGTTCGATAAAATTTACATATCGGCATTAAAGCGTACGCAACAAAGTATTCAGCCTTTTATTGACCTCGGCATTCCTTATGAAAAACTTTCGGGTTTGGATGAGCTGGCCTGGGGCATTCATGAAGGCCAGGCACCAACTACGGATAATAAGGCAGCCTTCCTGCAGATCATGCGTGATTGGCTGGACGGAAAACTCGACAGCAAATTTGAAGGAGGAGAAAGTCCGCTTGAGGTTGAAGTACGTCAGCGCGAGGCCATGAAGGTGATTATGAGCCATCCCGAAGAAAAAACTGTACTTATATGTATGCATGGCCGTGCTTTACGCTTGTTGCTTTGTATCCTCACCGGCAAGCCATTATCCGAAATGGATACCTTCCCGCACCAAAACCTGGTATTATATAAAGTAACCTACAACGGTGAAATATTTGAGATTACCGACTTTAATAATGCCGAACATCTAAAACATTCCGAAGAAAAGTAATAGCGCATTTGTGAACAAGATCAGAATATCAGCAGTAAGCTACACTAACACCAAACCCTTTTTATACGGCATTCAACATACCGACATCATAAATAAAATAGACCTGAGCCTCGACATCCCGTCAGATTGTGCCCAAAAGCTCATTGACGATGTGGTTGATATCGGCCTTATCCCTGTTGCAGCAGCTTTGAGCCTGCCACAATGGGAAATTGTTTCTGATTATTGCATTGGCGCGGTCGGCGCAGTTAATTCTGTCTTTATTTTTAGCAATTGCGATATTAAGGATGTAACCACTATTCAGCTTGATCCGCAGTCGCGCTCATCAAATAACCTTGCCCGTGTTTTGCTTAAAAACCATTGGCAGGTAAATCCGGAGCAGGTTACCAATGCACCGGATTATGCTCAATCAACAGATGCACACACTGCCTTTGTGCAAATAGGCGACCGTACCTTTGGAAAAAAACATCAATATAAATATGTTTATGACCTTGCCGAAGAGTGGCAAAAGATGACAGGCCTGCCTTTTACCTTTGCGGCCTGGATAGCCAATAAACCTATTCCGCAGCATTTTATGGACGAGTTTAATGCGTCATTAAAATACGGCCTCGACCACCGGGAAGACCTGTTCAAGGAACTACCAATGCGTGAAGACTTTGACCTTGTTGATTATTTGATGGTTAAAATAGATTACGAGCTTACTGTGGATAAGAAGAAAGCCTTGTATATGTTTCATGATTATATAAAGGCGTTGTAATCTGAACCATGATTTATGGGATTAAAGGATCCCCGGATTTATAAAGCAGAAATCTTAATCCTGTAATCCAGTAAATCTACCCAAATCCCGGTTCAGAAAAAACAATTACGCTCTCAATTCAATTGCTTATCTTAAACACAAAAATGTTTATCTATGAGCAATACCCCCCAACTATTAAAAGGACAAGCAGCTTTAATAACCGGTGCCGATAGTGGCATTGGCAAAGGCGTTGCATTAGCCATGGCCGAAGCAGGCGCAAAATTGCTGATCAACTACGCGCATAACAAGGCCGCGGCCGATGATGTAGTTAGCCAGATCAAATCTTCCGGTGGCGAAGCATTTGCATTTCAGGCCGATGTGAGCCACGAAGATGAAGTAAAGGCCATGTTTGCCGAAATATTTAAGCAATACGGTACCGTGGATATTCTGGTGAATAACGCCGGGTTGCAGAAAGATTCCAAATTTGTTGATATGACAATTGACGACTGGAACAAAGTGATCAGTATTAACCTTACCGGTCAGTTTTTGTGCGCCCGGGAAGCTGCTAAAGAATTTATTAAAAGAGGTGTTGTTGAAGACAAAAGCAAGGCGGCCGGTAAAATCATTTGCATGAGCAGCGTACATGAAGTTATCCCATGGGCAGGCCATGTAAACTATGCTGCCAGCAAAGGCGGTATCATGATGTTCATGAAAAGCATAGCGCAGGAGCTCGCCCCGCATAAGATCAGGGTAAACGGTATAGGACCGGGCGCTATACAAACACCTATTAATAAGGACGCCTGGGATACGCCAGAAGCCCTGGATAAATTGCTGACACTCATTCCTTATAACCGGATAGGACAACCGGCGGATATCGGAAAACTGGCCGTTTGGCTGGCTTCTGATGAGTCGGATTACATTACAGGGGTAACAATTTTTGCAGATGGGGGCATGACTTTATACCCGGGCTTTGCAGATAATGGCTAAATGACATTTTTATGACAACATAAATCGGTTTAGCATTATAAAAACGCCATTAATTGGCGTTTTTTCTTTTAGATATTGTAAAATATACACTAAGGTCATTGATAAAATTTAAATTTTGAGGCTATAAAAGGCTATAATTATTAAATATTCATAAAAGTTTCAGAAAATTTTAAATATTGATAAGTACACTGTATTTTTGTTGCAGGATTTAAAATTTAAACGAACATGAAAAAGATATTTTTAACAATAGCAACCGCAGCATTATTTACCGTTAACGCTTTCGCCGATGGTGGCAAAAAATCTGACGGTGGTACCAACGTTTCTTACATTGCTTTACACGGCTTTACTGCTGATTTTGCTGAAGCTACCAATGTTAACTGGACTGTAACTAAAAACGTTCAAAAAGCTACTTTCACTGTTGATGGTGTTCAAAAAACTGCTTTCTACAACCTGCAAGGTGAATTTTTAGGTACAACTCAACGTGTTGACAACAAAGCTATCCCCGCAAAAGCTCTTCAACAAATTAACAGCGATTACAAAGGTTACGAAGTAGGCGAAGTTATCGTTTACCAGGCTAACACTTCAATCAATGACGCTATCGAGCCAACTTCATACTTTGTTGACTTGAAAAACGACAAACACGAAGTTTTAGTAAGGATCACTCAACAAGCTAACATTGAGTTTTTCCAACAAGTAAAATAATTCCGAAAAATTATAACAATTGAAAGCCGTCCTGATATTTAGGGCGGCTTTTTTTATGGTTAAAAATCACGTTTTTATGTCATAAAACGCCATTTTATAAAACAAAACCGCTGTTTTCGCCTTTTAAATATTAATTAATATTTAGTTAGTATGTCGAAAACAATAATTGTATCAAACCGCTTACCTGTTAAAATTTCCAAAACTGATGGTGCTTACCATTCATCACCAAGCGAGGGAGGATTAGCTACCGGTTTAGGTTCAATATATAAACAGGGCGATAATGTATGGATAGGATGGCCTGGAATAGAAATAGCCGAACAAGAGGATAAAGAGCAGGTTACCAAAGAATTAAAGGAATTAAGCCTGATCCCCGTTTTTTTAGATCAGGAAGAGATCAATCAATATTACGAAGGTTTTAGTAACGAGGTTTTATGGCCCGTTTTTCATTACTATGCTTCAACGTACGCGGCATACAAGCAATCAAACTGGGATTATTATAAGGCAGTAAATAAAAAATTCAGGGATATGATCCTGAGCATTGCCGAACCCGGCGATGTGATCTGGATTCATGATTACCAGTTATTATTACTGCCGGCATTGGTTAGGCAGGAGTTACCCGATGTTTCTATAGGTTTTTTCCTGCATATCCCATTCCCTTCAAATGAAATGTTCAGGTTGATTCCCTGGCGGTCAGAACTTTTGGAGGGTATGCTCGGTGCCGATTTGATTGGTTTACATACTTTTGATGATGTGCGGCATTTTTTAGGCGCGGCTACGCGCTTGCTCCCGGTATCATCAAGTGCCAATATCATCAGTAATGGTGAACGCTCTGTAGTTATTGAGTCATTTCCGATGGGGATTGATGAAAAAAGATATTCGTCGTTACCACTGCAAGATGAAGTGAAGGAGCAGATTGGCTTAATAAAAGAGAATTTCCAAAATAAAAAGCTAATCCTTTCTATCGACAGGCTTGATTATAGCAAAGGGATCCTGCAAAGGCTCGAAGCGTTTGAACTTCTGCTTGAGCAATGTCCGGAATGTATCGAGCATATCACGCTTTACATGATCGTAGTTCCGTCCCGGGATACCGTACCACAATATGCTCACCTTCGCGATGAAATAGATAAAAAAGTAGGCAAGATCAACGCTTTATATCGCACTATGGACTGGAGCCCGATCCATTATTATTATCGGTCTTTCCCAATCGAAACACTTTCGGCGCTGTATTATTCGGCCGATGTTTGTTTAGTTACCCCCATGCGCGATGGCATGAACCTGGTGAGCAAAGAGTATGTAGCCAGCAGGATAAATAACGATGGAGTGCTGATTATGAGTGAGATGGCAGGATCATCTAAAGAGCTTATAGATGCCATAATTGTTAACCCCAACAACACGGGCGAAGTGTGTCGGGCTATTCTGCAAGCCATCAACATGCCGCTTGAAGAGCAACGCCGGCGCATGATCCCGATGAGGCAGCTGGTTGCAAAATTCAATACATCGCACTGGGTTAAAATTTTTATGGACAGGCTGAAAGAGGTAAAACTCATGCAGCGCTCCATGCAGGCCAGGCACGTAAGCAACACAACTGAGCAAAGCATTATTAACCGTTACATTAAAACTAAAAAGCGTATCATCTTTTTAGATTATGACGGCACGCTGGTAAATTTCAAGTCGAATATCGATCAGGCCAGTCCGGATAAAGATCTATATAGTATCATTAATAAACTTGCAGAAGACCCTGCAAATCAATTGGTTTTAATAAGCGGCAGAAAGCATGAGAACCTTGATGAGTGGTTTGCGGGCAATGATATTTATCTTATAGCCGAACATGGATCGTGGTTTAAACAACAGGGGACTTCCTGGCATAAAATAGGAGGGTTAAGCGATCAGTGGAAGCATGATATATACCCTATACTGGAAACCTACGTCGATCGTACACCGGGTTCATTTATTGAAGAGAAAACATACTCATTAGTTTGGCATTACCGCAAAGCACAGGCAGGGCTTGGTGAACTAAGGGCTAATGAGTTGATGAACAACTTGAAATACCTCGCAAGCGATAAAGGGTTGCAGTTGTTGGCAGGAGATAAGGTTCTGGAAGTGAAGAATATGGATATCAATAAAGGTAAGGCAGCTTTAACACTCACCGAAGGTAAGGATTATGATTTTGTAATAGCTTTTGGCGATGATTATACCGACGAAGATATTTTTAAAGCCCTGCCCGAAAGCGCCATAACCATCAAAGTAGGCAGCAATCTTTCGGCAGCGAAATTTTATTTGCGGAATCCGGGAGAAGTGAGAAAGCTGCTTACCAGTTTTGCGAAGTATACGCCGGTAGAGGAAACGGCAGACAAGTAAGTGGTGGGTTTTAGTGGCGGTAATTTTAAAAATTTATTAGTGCCTGCGGTTTAGCCGCGGGCATTTTTTATATTCGGTTCATTATACGTAACTTGCTATGAAGAAAATTAGCCTGCTTGCTTTTGCCTTGATGCTTTGCTGCCATATCATTTATGCGCAAACCCCAAACTATAAAATTTATGCTGTAAAATTCGCCGAATCCGGATATCCATTTAAAGTGGGCGATTGGGCATTGAATGGCGCCAAAAACGAACCTGTTAAAATTGATTTTATGGTATGGCTCATTAAAGGTAGCAACGGGAAAAACATTTTGGTTGACGCTGGTTTTTTGGGCGATATTGAAGATGCTAAGGAATTTAAACTAAAAACTTATCAGCGTCCCGATTCAGCACTTTTAAAGTTGGGTGTTAAGGCCGGCGATATAACCGATATTATTGTAAGCCACCCGCATTGGGACCATATCGATGGTTTAAGCCTTTTCCCGAAAGCAAAAGTTTGGATGCAAAAGCTGGATTATGGTTTTTTTGTAGGATCGGCCTGGCAAAAGCCTGGTGAGGCTGGCGGCTACGCAAAACGGGATGTTGTTAATATGGTAAATTTAAATTTGGCTGGCCGGCTTAAATTGGTTGATGGTGATGACAAAGAGATCATTAAAGGCATAAAAGTTTATACCGGTTCAAAGCATACCTATAATTCGCAATATGTGTTGGTGCAAGCAGGAAAAAACAGGGTGGTAGTAGCGTCGGATAACATTTGGATCTATTATAGCCTTCAGCATTTGGTGCCGCCTTCACAAGGTGGAACGCTTGATCCGGCAGGTTATGTAAAGGCTATGAAACGAATGAAAATGCTTGCCAGTAATGTTAAATTTATAATCCCGGGGCATGATGGAAAACAGCTTGAGATCTTTCCTAAGGTTGCGGCTGGTGTGGTGGAGATAAGGTAAATATTAAACATTTATTTGACCGCGATTGCTTACAGTGTAAGTGAATAATGCAGTTTTGTATTCTAAAACCCTATCACATGATATTCTTTTTTGGCTCCGCATTTTACGGTAAAGTTGGTACCTACAACGATCAATGGATTGAAAGCAAGTTTTTTCACTTTATGTTTATCCCGCTTTTCCCTGTAAGTTCAATATATGTCACCCGGTCTGATTTCAGGAGCAGAAGCGGATTAGATATCGGCACAAACAGTAAAAGCATACGTGCAGCTTATGCACGGTTATTTACTGCCGCTATCGCGGTAATAACATTTTATTTAGGATTTCTGCCTGATATTTTTGATACAAACTTTAAGCTATTAATGTTAACTATATCGGTTATAGCGGCAGTTTTGTGGGTTTATTTCTGCTTTTTTTATGGCAAGGCAAAAAAAAGTGAATATGCCATGCGCGATAAAGTAGGTAGTATTACCGGTTTTTATGCGCTGCCGCATATGTTTGACCATGCCTATCTGTTTACGAAGTTCGAAGACTTTGAAAAAAAATATCGGATACTATATCCCGGAGGCAATTGGAAAACTGATTTAATGATGGACGGGGGTGATCCCGAAAGGTATAAGATTTTTTACGCATTAGCATTGTTTAATTTTATGGTTCATGATGAGCCTGAAAATGACACACTTTACGCTAAAGCTGATGCCCTGTACGAGATATAATGATAACACCAACAACGGAGCGGCAAAAAAACAAAGCCCGATTGGTTTAAAAGATCAATCGGGCTTTTCTGTGTAGAAAAAACGGCTTTAATAAATAAAATGCGAAAATGGACGGGCAGGGGACGATCCGTGAGGACACGGATCGGGAGATATTGTTGTTGTCCCCCGTGCCCGTGTCCTTACGGGCACTTACAAAAATATCGGCCTGTCCAATTTCATAGCTATCCGGTAGGCCGCATTCATTAAACCTACGTGGCTGTAAGCCTGGGGGAAATTGCCCCATTGGCTGCCATCTTCCTCATCAACATCCTCGCTAAACAGCAACAGGTGATTAGAATATTGCAGCAGGTTGCCAAACTCCCGCTGGGCATCATCCAGCCGGCCAACAGTTGCCAGGGCCTCTACGTACCAGAATGCACAGATCAGGAAAGTGGTTTTAGGTTTGCCAAAATCATCAGCATATAAATACCTGTAAAATAATCCATTAGGTGTCTTAAGCTCTTTTTCCAGTGCAGCTAAATGGTCTTTTGCTTTTTGTGAGCTTGGATCAAGGTAGTTCATCATGATAAGCTGTAAAGTACTGGCATCAAGGTTACTGCTCCCGGCAGAATTGGTGTAAACCTTGCGCACCGGGTCATAGCAGCTTTCAATATGTGCTGCTGCGCGCTCTTTAAGGGCTATGGCCCTATCAATTAATTCCTGATTTTGAATGGTGCGTGCCATTTTTTCAGCAGCAGATGCGCCTGCCCACTGAAACAGGTTGCTGTAACAATGGATATTAGCCATATTCCTGAATTCCCAGATCCCGGCGTCTTTTTCGTCGATGGTATGCTCTATCTTATTTAACAAAAACTCTACCCAGCGAACGGAGTCTTTTCGCTCTGAAAACACAAATCGATGATCTGTATACAATGGCAGCAGAGAAATAAGCACCTGGCCGTAAATATCATTCTGAATATGTTCAGATGCCTGGTTACCGATGCGCACAGGCTGATTGCCCATATAGCCCACCAAATCGGTCAAGATATTTTCAACAAGGTCCTTTTTACCGGTGATGCTATACAGTGGCTGGTACCGTTCCATTTCGGAGAAGGTGATATCGGTAACATAGCTGAAATACTTTTCCATCTCTTCAAAATGGCCGATGTGGTTAAGCGCAGTTATTACATAGTAGGTATCGCGCAGCCAGCAATACCTATAATCCCAGTTACGGCCGCTTCCCGGCGACTCGGGCAAACTTGTGGTACTTGCAGCTATAATGGCGCCCGTGTCTTCAAACTGGTGTATTTTAAGGGCCAGGGCCGAACGGATAACAAAAGGCTGAAAATAAGTTGCAATTGATGAGTGTTTGATCCAGGTACGCCAGTATTGCACTGTTTCGGCCAAAAAACGATCGGCGGTGCTGATGAGCGGGGCCTCAAGCGGCTCACCGTAGGTCATGGCCAGGTACTTGGTTTCGTTAAGCACAAATGCCTGCTCATCAAAAATATAACTTATAGGGATATTGGTTGTAAGGCGGATGTTTTCTTCGCCCCCCTGGTATTGGATGTGGTTACTGCCGCGGTTTACGCTCAACTTAATAGTGCCATATTCAGATACGGGCGCGCATTTAACAATGATCCTTGGCGAGCCTTCAATAGCCTCAATCTTCCTGATCAGCATCAATGGTTTGTAGTAACGCTGATGCTGGTAGAAACGTGGCGCAAAATCAGTTATCCGGTATTTGCCACCGCTTGCCGGGCTTATTTCTGTAATTAAAATATTGGTGTTTTCCAGGTAATGTTGTTGGGAAGTATAATCACCCTCCGGGCGGATGGAGAACTCACCTCCTTTATCTTTATCAAGTAAACCGCCAAAAATAAAGGTGCTGTCAAAACATGGCCAGCAAAGCCAGTCGACATTGGTATTTTTATTAATATGGGCTAAAAAGGCGCAATTGCCAATTATCCCGGTATCATAGGTGTGTTTGCTCATGGATAGCTGTTATTTGTTTCAAACTTCAACAACACAGCCTTTGTAATGTTGGCGTAAATAATATGATTATTTAAAGTTTGTTTGCATTTGTTTAACAATGTATAGTAACTTAGTAGTATTAATTTAAAACAAAATTCTATCAATTATGAGTTTAAGACTGGGCGATAAAGCGCCAAATTTCAAAGCAAAAACATCAGAAGGCGAAATTGACTTTTACGAATATTTAGGCGATAGCTGGGGTGTATTATTCTCACATCCTGGCGATTATACACCTGTATGTACTACTGAACTTGGCAAAACTGCCGCTTTAAAAGACGAATTCACCAAACGTAATGTTAAAGTATTGGCACTTAGCGTTGACTCGGTAGAATCGCACCATGGCTGGATCCAGGATATTAACGAGACACAGGGCGTTGAGGTTAACTTCCCGATCATTGCCGATGAAGACCGCAAAATTTCTGAAGCTTATGATATGATCCACCCAAATGCATCGGTAAATGCAACTGTGCGTTCCTTATTCATTATAGGCCCTGATAAGGCGGTAAAGCTGATCATCACTTACCCAGCATCAACCGGCCGTAATTTCCAGGAGATTTTAAGGGTGATTGATTCACTGCAGCTAACCGCTAATTACAGCGTAGCTACGCCGGCCGACTGGAAAGAAGGGGAAGACGTAGTTGTAGTACCTGCAATCAAGACTGAAGATATCCCTGCCAAATTTCCAAAGGGTTTTACTGCGGTTAAGCCTTATTTGCGCCTGACACCGCAACCAAATAAATAATTTTATTTGGTTTATTTAATAATTTTATATATTTGAGGGAAGCGGGATATCTATTCCTTCTGAACATATAAACCTATTTTATTTTTCAGTTTGGTTTTAGTTGATCTTAACACGAATTTTTTATTACGATTATTATAATTATGAAAACTGGAAAAGTAAAATGGTTTAACACGCAGAAAGGTTATGGCTTTATTATTACCGAAGAAGGTAAAGATCTTTTTGTACACTTTAAAGACGTTCAGGGCGGTGTAAATGCTATAAAAGACAACGACAGCGTAACGTACGATGTTGAAGAAGGAAGAAAAGGATTACAGGCAGTTAACGTGAAAAAGGTATAAAAATATATAAAGTTATTGAACAACATTTACTCACAGAACCTCTGACTCAACAGGGGTTTTTTTTGTGTTCATTTTTTTGCTTTTATCTGCGTAAATGCCCTACATTAGCCAACCAATTTTTATAGTTTATGACCGACGCTGCTAATGCCAAAGTTACAAGGAATGCCGTTTTTTTAGTACTTGTTGCTTCTCTGGGCTATTTTGTTGATATATATGACCTTCTGGTCTTTTCGATAGTACGGATCCCCAGCCTTAAAGATATTGGTTTAAATGCGCAGGAAATAACTGACAAAGGCCAATTCATTATCAGCATCCAGATGTTTGGATTATTGCTTGGCGGTATCATATGGGGTATTGTTGGCGATAAGCTGGGGCGTATTAAAGTGCTTTTTGGTTCGATATTACTTTACTCTGTGGCCAACTTTGCCAACGGCCTTGTGCATGATGTAAATACCTACGCAATTGTACGATTCATTGCCGGTCTTGGCCTGGCAGGTGAGCTTGGTGCAGGCATTACTTTGGTTAGCGAAACATTGAGCAAGGAAAACCGTGGTTACGGAACCATGATGGTGGCTGTTATTGGCTTGTTTGGAGCTACTGCTGCTTATGCAGTAGCTAAATTTGGATGGCGTAATGCTTATTTTGTAGGTGGTGGTTTAGGAATTTTATTGCTGCTGCTTCGTGTTGGTACCTTTGAATCGGGTATGTTCAAAAATGTCGAGAACAGCGATGTATCCAAAGGCAACATGCTCATGTTGTTTACTAATTGGGAACGATTAAAAAAATACCTTTTCTGTATCCTGATAGGCGCACCATTATGGTATGTGGTAGGTGTATTGATCAGTTTTTCGGATAAGTTTGGCGCTGCCTTAGGGGCCAAAACACTGATTAAGCCCGGCGACGGTATTTTTTACAGTTATATAGGGATCGCAATTGGAGATATTGTGGCGGGCTTGCTTGCCCAGGTTACCAAATCGCGGAAATTAACCATGGCTGTATTTCTAATACTTTCATTAGTAAGTGTGCATTTTTATCTAGGCAGCTACGGCATTACCCCCGAAAAATTTGCTGTATTAAGCTTTTTTATGGGCTGTACAGTAGGTTATTGGGCAACATTTGTTACCATTGCCTCCGAGCAGTTTGGCACCAATATCCGCTCAACAGTTACCACTACAGTGCCAAACTTTGTACGCGGCTCATTGATCCCTATAACTGTAGCATTTAATGCTTTCAACGCAAAATATGGATATATCAAATCGGGATATATCATGATGGGCATACTTACCGCGGTAGCGCTATTATCCTTAAGCCAGCTAAAGGAAACTTTTGGCAAGGATTTGAATTATGTCGAAATAAGTTAAAATCGGCCGGGTGTTCAATTTTCAAAAAACGGGTGTTCAAAAAGCTTCTGCTTAGTCTAAAATTAAAAATACAGGCATTGATTATCAGTTACTTATGTTTTTGATAGCAAAATAATGAACATGTAAATCATTGATTATCAATTAATTTTATTTTAGCAAGTGTTCACGCCTGAAAAAATTGAACACTTTCCATTATCACGTGTTTGATATAGGTAGCCACAGGACTACACGTTGAAAAAGGTCATCTGCGGCAATTCCTAAAATTCATTACTTTTACGGCCTATGATCAGCAAAGAACAAATAGCCGAAGATTATAAGCAGATACAGGATGAGATCTGTGCCGCACTTGAGCAATTAGATGGCGCAGCAAAATTTGAGGAGGAGCTTTGGGAGCGCGAGGGTGGAGGTGGAGGCCGTACCCGGGTTATCCAAAACGGAAACATCCTTGAAAAAGGCGGAGTTAACTTTTCGGCGGTTCACGGTCATTTGCCCGATACCATGAAGCGGGCTTTGCAGGTTGAGCAGGATGATTTTTTTGCCACCGGTGTATCTATTGTGATCCATCCCAATCATCCGTTGGTGCCAATCATCCACATGAATATCCGTTACTTTGAAATGCCCACTACTATGGGCGATAGTCAAAAGCCTGTTCGTTGGTTTGGCGGAGGCATTGATTTAACCCCTCACTATGTAATTGAAGATGATGCCCGGTTTTTTCATAGTGGCTTGAAAGCTGCGTGCGATCAATACTATGCCGATTTTTATCCCCGCTTCAAAAAATGGGCCGACGATTACTTCTTCATCAAACACCGTAACGAAACCCGTGGTATAGGCGGCATATTTTATGACAGGCTCACTGCCAACGATGACTTGAGTTGGGAGGATATCTTTGAGTTTTCAAAAACGGTTGGCCGTTCTTTTGCACCAATATACTCCGAACTGGTGAGCCGTAACCGGGATAAATCATTTACCGAAGCGCAGCAGCTTTTTCAATACCAGCGTCGCAGCCGTTATGCCGAATTTAACCTGGTTTATGATGCCGGCACCAAATTCGGGCTGGAAACCAACGGCAGGATTGAGTCGATACTGATGAGCTTGCCGCCTACAGCCAAATGGGTTTATGACTATCATCCGGTAACCGGCAGCGAAGAGGAAAAAACACTATCTTTACTAAAAAAAGGTATTAACTGGGCTTAATCAAAATTTAGTCCGGTACAAACATCATCTATGCAAAAGCTTTTTTTACCTCTGGCAGTGATACTGCTGTTATGCTCTTTTAATTCCGCTGATAGTCCGCTGAAAGGCAGCTGGGAATATCGCGGAGGGATAATTAATGGTAAACTTGATGCTGCTCCCACAGCTTATAAATTACAAAGGGATTATGACAATGAGCACTATAAAGCCAAAGTGATTGAGGAGGGGGAGAAGACCCAGATATATGAAAAGGGCGATTATCAGTTGAAAGACGATACGTGCTTTGAAACCCAAACATACTGCATGCAGGAGTCAAAGCTGCTTAACAAAACCATAAAATACAACTACACAATCAGTAACGATACACTTAAACTGCTTTCCGTTTTACCCAACGGCAACAAGGTTGAAGATTACTGGGTGAAACTTAAATAAACCCTGATTAACGTAACAAAATTGTTGGTTCTGCAGCAATAAGCAGCATGGTTTATTGTTACTAAATTGGTGCAATCCCAAGTATTTTTTTAACTTCGCAGGTCGTTGAAAAATCAATTTTAACACGCAATTATAAGAGAAGGTTCTACAAATAATAAAAAATGGCTGAAGGAACAGAAAACGATAATTCACACGCAGAAGACAGGATAATTTCGATAAATATTGATGAGGAAATGCGATCGGCGTACATTGATTATTCAATGTCGGTGATTGTTTCCAGGGCGCTGCCCGATGTCCGCGATGGACTGAAACCCGTACACAGGCGCGTACTTTACGGTATGCTCGACCTTGGTTTAACAAATAACAAGCCCTACAAAAAGTCTGCCCGTATTGTGGGTGAGGTAATGGGTAAATATCACCCGCATGGTGATAAATCGGTGTATGACACCATGGTACGTATGGCCCAGGAGTGGAGTTTGCGCTACTTGCTGGTTGAAGGCCAGGGTAACTACGGTTCTGTTGATGGCGACGAACCGGCGGCGATGCGTTATACGGAAGCGCGCTTGCAAAAGCTTGCCGAAGAGATGCTTGCCGATATCAATAAAGATACCATTGATTTCCAATTAAACTTTGACGACTCGCTGCAGGAGCCAACAGTATTGCCATCTAAATTCCCCAACCTACTGGTTAACGGAGCTTCGGGTATTGCAGTAGGTATGGCTACCAATATGGCGCCGCACAACCTTTCGGAAGTTATTGATGCTACCATGGCATTGATTGATAACCGCCAGATTGAGGTTGCCGAGTTAATGAAATATGTAAAAGGCCCCGATTTCCCTACAGGGGGCATCATTTACGGTTACGATGGCCCGCGCGAAGCGCTGGAAACCGGTCGTGGCAGGGTTGTGATCCGCGCCCGTGCCGAAATCGAAACCTATAACGGCGAACGTGAACGCATCGTTGTAAGCGAAATACCTTACCAGGTAAACAAAGCTTTAATGATTGAGCGTACCGCCGAACTGGTCAATGAAAAGAAACTGGAAGGTATATCGGCTATTCGTGACGAATCGAGCCGTGAAGGGATCCGTATAGTTTACGAAATAAAACGCGATGCCAATGCAGCTATCGTATTAAACAACCTGTTTAAATATACTGCACTTCAAACATCTTTCAGTGTAAACAACATTGCCCTGGTTAACGGCAGGCCAATGCTGCTTAACCTGAAGGACCTGATCCATCATTTTGTTGAGCACCGTCATGAGGTTGTGGTTCGCCGTACTAAATTTGAGCTTAATGAAGCTGAAAAACGCGCGCACATCCTTGAAGGTTTATTGATTGCTTTAGATCATCTTGATGAGGTTATCCGTTTGATCCGCGCTTCGCAAACACCTGACGAAGCAAGGGAAGGCTTGATGACCAGTTTTGGTTTGACTGATATCCAGGCACGCGCTATCCTTGATATGACCTTAAGGAGGTTAACAGGACTTGAACGTGATAAGATTAAAGATGAATATGCTGCCTTAATGAAACTCATCGAACATTTAAAGAACATCCTGAGCGACGAAGGCTTAAGGATGCAGATCATTAAGGATGAGTTACTGGAAGTTAAGGAGAAATACGGTGATGAGCGCCGTACAGAGATGGTTCACTCATCTGCAGAAATGCAAACTGAAGACTTTATCGAGGATGAGGATGTAGTAATTACAATTTCGCGCGAAGGTTATATTAAACGTACCCCACTTACCGAATACCGCAGGCAGAGCAGGGGAGGTAAAGGTGCTATAGGCAGCAACAGCCGTGATGAGGATTTCATTGAACACCTGCTTATTGCCTCGAACCACAATTACATGCTGTTCTTTACCGAATCAGGGCAGTGCTTCTGGCTCAGGGTATTTGAGATACCGGAAGGTACCCGTACATCGAAAGGACGTGCAATTCAGAATATCATCAATATTCCTAAGGAAGAAAATATCAAGGCGTATATCAAGCTGATCTCGCTTAAAGATCAAAATTACCTTGAAAACAATTTCATCATCATGTGTACCAAAAAAGGTACCATCAAGAAAACTTCGCTTGAGGCTTACTCACGTCCGCGCTCAAACGGTATCAATGCCATCAATATCAATGAAGGCGATTCATTACTTGAAGCAAGCTTAACTAGCGGCAGCAGCGAGATTGTTATGGCGCTTAAATCTGGCCGTGCTATCCGTTTCAATGAGTCAACCGTAAGACCTATGGGACGTACCGCTACTGGTGTTCGCGGTATTACGCTTGATGACGAAAATGATGAGGTAGTTGGCATGATTGCTATTGATGACGCAGAAACAACCGTATTGGTAGTATCAGAAAAGGGATACGGTAAACGTACCGATATTGAAGATTACCGTGTTACAAACCGCGGTGGCAAAGGTGTAAAAACACTTAATATTACTGAAAAAACCGGAAACCTTGTAGCCATAAAAGGTGTTACAGATAAAGAAGACCTGATGATCATTAATAAATCAGGTATTATTATCCGTATAGCTGTAAGCGAATTAAGGGTAATGGGTCGTGCCACACAAGGTGTAAGGCTGATTACACTTAAAAATAACGACGAAATAGCTTCAGTAGCCAAAATTGAGCATGACGAGGATGAAGAAGTAAAAGACGGCGACGAAAATGCTGAAGGCTCTGATAATATTGCTGCTGAAAACACAGGCAATGGTGATACGGCCGAGAATGGTGCCGAACCATCAACTGACGATACAACAGAATAACAAATATGCACTACCGCAAGATCATTTTATCGGTTTTAATTACTTGTTTTACTACATCCTTTGCGTTTGCGCAAAAGGAAGCGCTTAAGGTTGTGGTAAATAACCTGGCTTTTTATAAACAGAAAAACGACCTGAAGTATTTGGCCGCAGCCAAAAAATCTGCAGATAGTTTGATCATTACAAAGTCGGATACGGCTGATATAGAAAAGAATCTTTACAGGGCTATTGTAAATACAAGTATCCTGTATATTGATTCGCTAAACAAGCTTGGTATGCCCGCGGATATGCTGGATAAAACTACCAAACTGGTTGACAGGTTATCTGGCATGAGCAAAATTTTCAAGTACCAGTCAGAGCTTGATTACACCAAGCGGTGTTTGGCTAATGTTTATATCCGGAAAGGGTTTGAAGCTGTAAATAATTCGGATTTTGCCAATGCCAGAACTTCGTTTGAAAACGCGAAGAAGTATGCGCCGGGGATGAACCAGATCAATACTTATATTGCCTTTTCGAACAACAAAGCCGGTAATTTGCAGGATGCAGCCAGGTACTATACAACCATGCTGCAGGTTGACAGTGCCCGTACTGAGTATATCGAAACCGCATCAAATATCTACAAATCATTAGGCGATACAACTAAGGCGTTACAAATACTCCAAAAAGGTCGAAAAATTTTGCCGAATGACCGTTTTTTGCTGCTTGACGAGGCCAATATTTATAACAATAAGAAAAATTACAAGGCGTTAGAGCCCTTAATTGGCCCACTGCTTGATATTAATGCAAATAACGCCGATATTGCATTTGTAGCTGCTAATTGCTATGATCATTTAGATAAATTTGACCAGGCGGAATCTCTCTATTTACACGCCATTGAACTGAGCGGAACATATTTTGACCCGGTATTTAATTTAGGGTTATTATATTTAAAACAAAGCTCAACTACAAAAGGGGAGAGGAGCATCCAGGATCTGGGACGTGCTATACAATGGCTTGAAAAGGCTAATGAAATATCGCCCAACAACGTCAATAGCCTGCAGGCTTTGCAACTGGCATATGCCAAAACCAATAACCAGGATCAGTTAGACAGAATAAACAATAAACTAAAACAGTTAACCAATCAATAATAATCATGAAAATCAAACTTTTGATGGCGGGCCTGTTAGGCTTAGTTTCAGCAACAGCTTTTGCGCAAAAAGGTGAGTTAAATACCGCAAAAGAAGAATACGAAAAATATTCGGGTTTAAGGGGCCAGCCGGCAATGGCATCAATGGCAGGTAAAAGCCTTACCACTGCGAAAGAATCAATTGACAAAGCCTCAGTCAATGAAAAAACCGCTACATTACCGCTTACTTATGCTGTAAAAGGTTCAATTTACTCGGCTTTAGCTGTTCAGGACACTGTGCCAACCACTTCATTGCCGCTATTTACTACTGCCGAAGAAGCTTTGAAAAAAGCTAAAGAGGTTGATACCAAAGGGGAAAATAAAAAAATGATTGACGAGGCATATTTAAACCTTGCCCAATATCAGTTAACCAAAGGTGTTAAAGAATACTCTGCGGGCAAATATGATCTTGCTTACAAGTCATTTGACTTTTACCGTACGGTACTGCCTGAAGATACAAATGCTATCTATTATACAGGCCTTGCAGCAGCAAACGGAAAAAATTACCCCGCCGCAATTTCAAACTACAGCAAACTGGTAACTACTAAATATTCAAAAAATGCCGGTGTTTATCTTGATCTTTCTTCGTTATACCTTGCAAGTAAAGATACCGCAGGTGCGCTTAAAGCTGTATCTGAAGGAGTAAGCAAATATCCGGCGAACAGTGAGCTGCGTAAACGCGAAATCGAGATCAGCTTGCAAACAGGAAAAGAAAAAGAAGTTACCGATAAAATTCAGGCAGCGTTAGCCAACGATCCAAAAAACAAAACTTTGTATTATTATGCTGGTTTAACTTACTCACAAACAGCCGATAATTACGCAAGAGAAGCGGGCTCAACTAAAGATGCGGCTGCAAAAGCTAAATTAAATGCATCAAAAGCCGAAGCCTATGTTAAAGCTGGTGAGATGTATAAAAAAGCCTTAGAAATTGATCCTAACTATTTCGAAGCTAACTTAAACTACGGTTACGTAATTCTCAACCCGGCAATTGATGCTTATAATGCGGCTAATAAATTACCAGCTAACAAACAGAAAGAATATGATGCTGCTATTGCCAAAGCTAAAGCACAGTTTGAACAAGCTAAACCATATTTGGTAAAAGCCGTAGAACTTCAGCCAAAATCAATTGATGCGTTGCAAAACTTGAGAACCTATTACTTAGGTGTTAAAGATGACGCAAATGCTTCAAAATTGAAAGCGCAGATTGACGCATTACCAGCTAATCAATAATATCGAAAGATACTATAAAGAGAGGGGCCTTTTTAAAAGGCCTTTCTCCTAAATACATTATTTAACATAATGTTAATTATGAGAAATAATGTATTGCTGTTTTTTTACATGGATGCTATCAATTTTGGGGTGAAATTATATCGAATTGCACGGGTATACAGATATATATTTACAGGCGTTCACAGGTATGTAAAGTAATTGAAAGGTAGTTTACAATTTAAGAGTCAATAAAGTTGTGTGGGCTGCTGATAAGTATGAATTAAATATATTTGATATAGCAAAATGCCGCAATAGCCGACTCGTAATTATTGCTTTTTGATCGAACTACATTTGTATTAAAAAGTTTATTTAAACAATAGACCTTTCGATCAGATTGATAAGAAATGTGAGTCATATGGCGAAGCACTGTGCGATAATCGAAAAGCACGCCGGACTTTCAGTATTTATTAAAACATCAGGCTCGCCGCGACGAAAAATCCAATTTATAATACCTCTGCAAAAAAATTACTTTTTATATGGTAACAGATCAGAACTTGATGGTTAGCATTTGTTGTACAACTTATAACCATAAAGATTTTATCAGTCAAACTATCGAGAGTTTCCTGATGCAGGAAACTAATTTTAGATATGAGATTGTTGTTGGCGATGATTGTTCAACCGACGGCACGACTGAGATACTGAGATCATACAAGGAAAAATATCCTGATAAAATCAAGATCATATATCCGGAAAAAAACCGCGGAGCTCATTTAAATACAATTAATACCATCAAAGCATGTGAAGGAAAATACATTGCCCTCTGTGACGGTGATGACTTTTGGACAAGCCCTCAAAAGTTGCAAAAGCAAGTCGATTTCCTGGAAAATAACCCGGAATATATTATTTGTTGCCACTATACAAGAGTAATTGACATCAACAATAATACCCTGAATATCGAGTCAAATCCTGTACCGCTTGAATATACTTATCACGATTTACTGGTTGGCCGACAGGTAGAAACTAAAACCGCTACAGTTGTATATCATAACATCCCTGAAGTGCACGAATTGTTTCAGGAACAATGGTATACCAGTTGCTATGCGGCCGATAAGTTCTTTAAAATTTTTGCCACATTTAATACCGGTCGTAAAATATATGTGATGCCCGAGGTCATGAGCTGTTATCGCAATCACGTGGGCGGCATTTGGAGTATGATCAAAAATGAAGCCAGGATGGAAATGGTTATCAGTGATTTTAATCTCATTATCAGGCGTTTTCGCTATCGCGGAATGCAAAAGAAAATGCTGCTGCTGTTGTATCTTAAAAGATATATACTATTTGAATTGGGTCGATTTCGGTTACGCAAAGCTTTCGACACAGTAAAATACCTGCTTTAAACTTCATTGCAATTTTTCTTCCTGCTGCGCTATTATCCACCTATACCCTATCGCGTACCCTTGATAAGTATTTTCATTTTAAGGCATAAACTGCCAGTATTATTGGCTAACAAGTACCCCATGCCCTACCCTCAGGGCGTATAATCAATAATTAAATACATAATTAAAAACCACTTATGAGCTATCGAAGTTTCACCATACGTAATAGAAAGGATTGGGACGAATATATAAAGCGGTCATATACACACGAGGGGTTTCATACCTGGTATTATCACTCTTTAAATAATGAAGGCGAGCCTCTTTTATTTGTTTATGAAGAAGATGTAGTTTTTATAGCATTACCCGTAATCAAAAGGAAAATCGAAGGCTCCGAATACTTCGATATGACTTGCGTGTATGGCTATTCAGGGCCTTTATCTAACATATCCCTTGAAAACCTATCAGCCGCAATAACTACACAATTTAAGGTTGCATTTACGGATTTTATGAAAGAAGAATCGGCCATTTGTATCTTTTCAAGATTACATCCGTTCCTCAATCAGCATCATCTGTTAGAAAATATCGGCGGTATTAAGGATAACGGCACAACGCTGTACATTGATCTTTTGATGTCTGAAGAAGATCAACGGAATGGCTACGATAAAAGGCTTGGCCGCCAGATAAGAAGTCTGCGAAAAATGGGCTTTGTTATTAAAGAAGCAGATACAATTCAGGAAATCGAACGTTTTGCTGAAATGTATTATAAAAACATGGATAGGCTGCATGCTTCATCTAATTATTATTTTGATGTTCAGCATTTTATCAATCTTCTTAACGAAGAATACATGAAAAATAAACTGATTTTAATTTACGATGGCCTAAACCTGATGTGCGGGGCGCTCATTTTATTATCAGATAACATAGTTAGAAACCACCTTTCTGCTACTTCTCCCGATTATTTGAGTATTTCTCCGAGTAAGTTACTAACAGACGAAATAAGTATGATTGGGAGAAGATTAGGAAAAAAGATCTTTCACCTTGGTGGCGGCGTTGGCGGAAAAGAGGATTCACTTTTCAATTTCAAAAAGCTATTCTCAAACTTGCAGGTAAAAGACCGGATCTGGTGTTATGTCAATGATGAACCTGCTTATAACGATCTTGTTTTAAGGTCGGGCGTAGAAACCAATCCGGAAATTAAATTCTTTCCATTATATCGTCATCCTAACAGAAAAACACAAGCAACTACCTCTGAGCCCGAAACCACCACAATTGACAACCTTAATTAATTGCAAAATGAAAAATAAGTTTAACTATTCCGATGCTGACCTTGCTGTATTTGACCAGGTAATGGATGAATATGGGTGGATTATATATGAAGACGCCCTGGATGATGCCTTCATTGACGAAATAAGAGATTCATTGGTGCCGGCATATGATGTGAGGCGCAAAATTCAAATTGCTAATGGTATAGGCGACAATATGAATGGAACCCTGCACCACCTTGTTGAACGGGAAAGATTTTCATTGAAGTTTCTTGAACGAAAATATTGCGCAGACCAGATGACGCACTTTTTAAAGGGAAATTACATTATCAATTCATTAGGTGCGGTAATTAATTTAAAAGATGAAAAACCTTATGTGCAGAATATTCACAGGGACATAAGGAGCTTTACCGGAGATTTTAAGGTAATGATTCAGATGATGATCACCTTAGATGAATTCACCGCTGAAAATGGGTCGACCTATTTTTTGTCAGGCTCTCATAAAAAGGATGACAAACCAGAAAGTGATTTCTTTTATCAAAATGCAGATCGCGCTAATACAAAAAAAGGCAGTATTATCTTGTTCGACTCCAATTTATGGCATGCAGCCGGTAAAAACTATACCGACGCAACAAGGCGGACTTTAACCATGGCCTTTACTAAACCTTTTTTCAAACAACAGCTTGACTATCCAAGATTTTTAGGCTATGAATTTGGTGAAGGGCTAAGTGATGACTTAAGGCAAATTTTGGGTTACAAGTCCCGTGTGCCGGAAAACCTGGATGAATATTATCAGCCGGTTGAAAAAAGAATGTATCAACCCGGACAGGGTTGAGTTTGTTTGTGTTCAATACTTCATGTCAATTGTCAGTATTGTTCAATCTTTGATTTTAATATCAGCTAATAGTTAACAACAGTGCTACACTTGTGTTATAAGCTAAAAACAAAATCATGGATCTTAAACTTAATGACAAAACCGCACTTGTAACAGGGTCAACAGCTGGCATTGGTTATGCCATTGCGAAATCACTGGCTAATGAAGGTACTACTGTATATGTAAATGGCCGCAACCAAACCAAGGTTGACGAAGTTGTAAAAAAGCTGATTGCAGAAACCGGCAATAATAAGATTAAAGGCATTGCTGCTGATTTTTCAAATATTGTGCAAGTTGAAGCATTGACAGCACAATTGCCGGAAGTTGATATCCTGGTAAACAATGTTGGCATTTTTGAACCCAAGCCATTTGCCGAAATTACTGACGACGATTGGCTGAGATTTTTTGAAGTTAATGTACTAAGCGGGGTTCGTTTATCAAGGGCTTATTTTGATAAAATGCTCAGCAAAAACTGGGGCCGTATCATTTTTATCTCCAGCGAATCAGCCTATCAGATCCCCGAAGAAATGATCCATTACGGTACTACCAAAACAGCTCAAATTGCAGTTGCACGTGGCCTGGCCGAGCTTACTAAAAGCACTGGCGTTACTGTAAATACCGTTTTGCCGGGCCCAACATTATCTGAGGGCGTTGGTGATTTCATTGAGGCTTTGGCCAAAGATCAGGGTTTAAGCAATACTGAGGTAGAAAAAGAATTTTTTACCAATGTGCGTGGCACCTCATTAATAAAACGCTTTATTACTACCGATGAAATTGCCAGCATGGTTACCTATATTGCCAGTCCGCTATCGGCGGCAACTAATGGCGCAACTTTACGCGCTGATGGCGGTGTTATAAAAACCGCATTCTAAAATTTAAAAAGAAAAACGCATAAAAAATCCCGGTCTGGTGAAATACCCGGCCGGGATTTTTTATGCATTTTTAATTACTAATGCTTCGTAGTATCTTTTTTTGCAGTGTCTGTTTTTGCCGTGTCAGTAGCAGCCGGTGCAGGTGCACTCTGGCTTGTTGAATCCATTTTTGTACTATCGGAGCCATCACCTGCTTTTTTTTCCGAACTGCAGCTTGTTGCAATGGCGCCGATCATTGCCGCGACAAGTGCGAAACTTAAAAATTGCTTTTTCATAGTTATTTGCTTTTGATTAAATGATCAATTGATGTTGAACCATACTATTAACCAAGCTTTAACCGTATTGTTTACCGGCAATTCTGGATTTTATTATCTTTTATTTTTAAACATAGGCCTGTTTGATCCACATTTGCCGCTTATTGTTTGATTTTTTTCTGATCTTTAAGCGCTATGGTAGTATCCGAAGGATTATTAAAGTGGGTAATGCGCTTCTACCCTCCTCTCCTTTTCCAGCGTATCTGGGTAGTTAAATTCAGTAAAGGTTATCGCGGCGTTAAGGTAAGGATCAGGAAGAGTTTTCTTAATAAAAACTACAATAACTCAATTTTTGGCGGTACGCTTTTCTCGGCCGCAGATCCTTTTTACCCTATCCTGTTTTATCAAATATTTAGCCATAAAGGCTATAAACTTACGGTGTGGTCAAAATCGGCAACAGTAAAATATGCAAAGCCTGCAGCAACAAATTTATCTTTTAATATCGAACTAACAGACAGCGATATAGCCCAGGCAGAGCATGTTTTAAATACAACCGGGAAATTTATTCGCTCGTTCCCTATTGACATTTACAATAAAGATGGCGAAATATGCGTGTCCCTCATGATTGAGGTATACGTTCGAAACTTAAACTTTATTGATACTACTATATAACTTATACTGATGACTGTAATTATGAATGACGAAGCTTTCGAAAAAAAAGGCTTTACGATCTCAACCGATAAAAACCTGCTTAATGTTGACGTTATTTATGATTACCTCAATAATGAGTCATACTGGGCAAAAGGCATTCCGAGGCAAAAATTAGCCCGGGCTATGGAAAACTCCATGTGTTTCGGTATCTATTTTAATAATGAACAAGCAGGTTTTGCACGCGTTGTTTCTGATAATGCCACCTTTGCGTACATCTGCGATGTGTTTGTTTTGCCCGCTCATCGGGGTAAAGGCCTTTCCAAGTGGCTGGTGCAAACAATTGTTAAGCATCCCGATTTAAAAGGCTTAAGGAGATGGTCGTTGGCTACAAAGGATGCGCACAACCTGTATAGCCAGTTCGGTTTTTCACCCATCTCACGACCTGAAACCTGGATGGAGATTTTTACACCATATATTAAGCCCCAATAAATTAATAAAAAGGCTATGAGTAGAACAAATGTTAAAAAGCTGATTTTTGAAGGAGAAGGTGTAAGCGTCGACTTTAAAAAAACGATAACCAGCTGCGAAAAAATAGCCCGGACAATGGTGTCATTTGCCAACAATAAAGGTGGCAAGCTACTTATCGGCGTAACTGATGATGGCACGATAAAAGGCGTGAAATCGGAAGACGAAGAAAAGTACATGATAACAAAAGCGGCACATTTATTTTCGCGTCCCGCTCTTGAACCTACGTTCGAAGAAATTTATTTTGATGATAAGCTTGTGTTGGTTGTTGATACACCGGCAAGTGAATTGAAGCCACATTACGCCCTTGCCGAAGATGGTAAATGGTGGGCGTATGTACGTGTAAAAGATAAAAGCGTACTGGCCAGTAAAATTGTACTGGAGGTTTTGAAACGCTCATCAAATGACCAGGGCGTTTTAATTGAATATTCTGAAAACGAAAGCACCTTGCTCGGTCATTTAGAAAAGGCAGGCCGCATAACCATAAAAGAATGCAGCGAACTACTTAAAGTTGGGCGACGCCGTGCTCAGAATGTACTTGTTGACCTGATATTATCGGGCCTGATCAAGATCAACACAACCGAAAAGGAAGAATATTATACAGCCTGCTGACTTTTGTGTGTGCCCAAATGGTTACTTTTGCGCTCCTGTTGCCTGAGTAATTATGAGAGCCGTTTACCAAAAATACAAGCCTTATTATCTTGAAAGCCTTAAGCTGGCTATCCCGGTAATTATATCAAACGTTGGGCATACGCTTGTTCAAATGTCTGATACTATTATCGTAGGGCACTTTGCAGGCACCGTTTCGTTAGCTGCAGTATCAACGGTAAACAGCCTTTTCATGGTTCCGTTAGTTATTGGCATGGGCATCTCCTATGGGCTAACACCGCTCGTTGCTCAAAATAACGGCCGTAAAAATTATAAAGAATGTGGGCTGCTATTGTCCAATAGCTTATTTCTGAATATCCTGAGTGGGATTATCCTGTTTTGTGGAATTTACTTTGGTACGATGTTGCTTATCGGGCATCTTGATCAATCGCCGGAGGTTGTGAAAGAAGCCAGGCCTTATTTATTCTTGCTTAGCTTGTCCTTGATTCCGCTGCTTATCTTCAATACGTTTAAACAGTTTGCCGAAGGCCTGGGCTTTACCAGGCAAGCCATGATGATATCCATATGGGGTAATTTGATCAATATCTTATTGGGGATAACTTTTGTTAAAGGCTTGTTCGGTATTCAACCAATGGGCATCAGGGGCGTTGGTTACAGTACACTCATTGATAGATGTGTAATGGCTACCGTAATGGGAATTTATGTTTTCCGTTCGAAGAATTTCAAAGCCTATTTAACTGATTTCGCTATCAAAAATATCGACAGATTGCGGGGGATTCAAATCATGAAAATCGGGGCGCCCGTGGCTATGCAATATACTTTTGAGATCAGTGCTTTTGGTGGTGCGGCTTTACTGGTTGGCACCATTGGTGTGGTGGCACAGGCAGCACACCAGGTAACTATCACTATGGCGTCGATGACCTACATGATGGCCAGTGGTATCGGCGCTGCCGCCGCTATCAAATCGGGGAATTATTTTGGTGTTAGCGACCATCGCAATTTAAGGCTGGCTGCTATCTCCAATTACCATATCGTATTGCTGTTCATGTGTTTTACAGCAATAGTATTTGCCCTGGCAAGAAATCTTTTACCATGGATAATTACTTCTGATAAAGAGGTAATAGTTATTGCATCACAGCTACTTATCATTGCAGCTTTCTTTCAATTATTTGATGGGGCACAGGTTGTTGGTCTGGGTATACTAAGGGGTATGGGGGATGTAAATATCCCAACTGTTATTACCTTTCTGGCTTATTGGGTGATAGGTTTACCTGTTGGCTACCTGCTCGGTATCCAATTTAACCTTGGGGTATATGGGGTGTGGTATGGTCTTGTACTTGGCCTCGGAACTGCATCAATACTTTTGTTTGCGCGCTTCAGTCTGCTTAGTAAAAAGCACAAGATTAAACCGGTAATACCTATAATTGCAAAAGACTAAAAATAGAGGTCGACAGCAACCTTGAAGGTATTACAATGCGCATCAACAATATCCTTAATTTGGGGCGAGTAACCGCCTCCCATGCTTACCTGTACCGGGATATTACGCTTAATGCACTGCTCAAAAACAAACTGATCACGGGCCTTGCATGCTTCTTTACTTAAGGCAAGCTTACCCAGCTTATCCGTTGCCAAAATATCGACACCTGACAGGTAAAAGATAAAATCCGGCCGCTGTTGTTCAATCAATCCCGGTAATGTTGTTTCGAGGATATCAAGAAATTCGTCATCGCCAACGCCGTCCTGTAAAGCAATATCCAGGTCAGATCGCTCTTTTCTGTAAGGGAAATTATTAGCCCCATGCATGGAGAAAGTGAAAACCTCCGGTTTGTTTTCGAAGATCTCGGCAGTGCCATTGCCCTGGTGCACATCTAAATCAATTATTAAGATGGATTTAGCTAATTTATTATGCAATAGATAATTAGCTGAAATTGCCTGGTCATTTAATAAGCAAAATCCCTCTCCCCAGTCGCTGCCCGCATGATGGGTTCCACCTGCAACGTTAAAAGCAATTCCATTTTTAAAAGCATAATGGCAGCCATCAATCGTACCCTTAGCTATCCTTATTTCACGCTCCACCAGCCTTGCTGATAAAGGAAAGCCTGTGCGTCGCTGTTCTTTTGGCGGCAAAGCTAAATCACGAAGTTGATGCCAATAACTTTCATCATGTGTTAGGATGATAATATCCTCGGTAAGTAACTCCGGCGAAAACAGGTTATCTTTACTAATTACACCTTCGTGCAATAACTGCGCCGGGATTAACTCATACTTCAGCATCGGAAAGCGGTGGCCTTCGGGTAGCGGATGAGCATAAATTGGATCGTAAGCTATTTTGAGCATGCCTCTTATCCTATCAACTCCCCTACGTGCTTCTGGATGTTTTCGCAAATACTATCCAAAGGCAAGTCATTAGCGTCACGACCAAAGGGATCTTCAATTTCTTCGGCCAATAACTCAATACTTGCAAAAACAAAAAGTATAAAACCAATTATCGGAATGATAAAGTATTTAAGATCAAAGGCCCAGGTAAAGGGTAGCGTCATGATATAAGTAAAGATAAATTTCTTTATAAATACATTATATGAAAACGGAATAGGTGTTTTCTTAATGCGTTCGCAAGCACCACAAATATCTGTAAAAGAAGTTATTTCGGCAGTTATGCTAAACAATTGCTCCGGGTTAATAATGCCATCTTTGTTTAACCGGTAAATGTTTTTGATCATTTCGGATGCTACCTGGTTAGGTACATGTTTTTTGGCATCGATATCAATAAAGGGTTGATCTTCGGATACATATTCATCTCTTAAATGATCACGGAGTGCCCGTGCATAACGCGGGATGATGTAATTAAAAAAAGCAAGGTCCTCCTCGCTAATCAGGTGTTTTAGCTTAATGGCAAGATTGCGGCTGTTATTAACCAGACTCCCCCAGATCTTGCGTCCTTCCCACCAGCGGTCATATGCCGAATTGATCCGGAACGCCAACAGTAATGAAAATACAAAACCAATTGTTTGATGAATAAAGATTACCTTTTTGAGTATGCTTGTATCGGGCAGATGCCAAAAATCGATCAGCAGATAAGTAACGACACCGGCATAAGCGCTCACTGCAATCATAAGCGGAAACAGCTCACGCAGCGTTTCGGCTTTGTTTATTTTAAAGATGAATGAAAACCACTCTTTAGGATTGTAATAAACCATATTTTAAATTTAAACAGCTTTTAATGCATCAGCCATCAGTTTGGCTGTTTTGTAAACATCCTCAAATGTATTGTAAAGTGGCACCGGACTCAGGCGGATCACATCAGGCTCGCGCCAATCGCTTATCACACCGTTTTGTGCAAGATAGTTGAAAATAGCTTTGGCATTTCGTTTACAAACTATCGAAAGCTGGCAGCCGCGGGCAGCCGGATCGGCCGGAGTAATAATCCTGTAAACCTCTTCGCCCTGCTCCTTATTGATCTCTCGAATTAAGAACTCCAAATAGCCCGTTAAACGAACGCTTTTTTGGCGGATGGTATTTAATCCTTTCACGTCATCGAAAATTGCCATAGAGGCTTTAAATAAAGCGAGAAGCGGAATTGGGCTTGTACTTACCTGCCAACCGGCCGCACCAACCTCCGGATCAAAGCCCGGAGCCATCAGAAACTGCTTATCACGGCGATATCCCCACCAGCCTGCAAACCTGTTAAGTTCTTTCCCGGTAAAGTGCCGCTCATGTACAAAAATGCCGCTTATCCCGCCAGGTCCGGAGTTCATATATTTGTACGAACACCAGCAGGCGAAGTCTGCACCCCAGTTGTGCAGCTGTACGGGTACATTGCCCGCAGCATGAGCCAGATCAAAACCGGCATAAGCCCCTGCTGCATGGGCCGCATCGGTTATTGCTTTCAGATCAAAGAATTGTCCGGTATAATAATTGATGCCTCCAAATAACACCAAAGCGAGCTCATTTTTATGTTGATCGATAGTTTGGATGATGTCTTCAGTTCGTAATGTAACCTCACCCTCCCGTGGGAAAATTTCAATTATTGCATCTTCAGGATCAAGATCATGGAACTTCACCTGGCTTTCCATCGCATATTGATCCGAAGGGAAAGCCCCTCCTTCTATGATGATTTTAAAACGTTTATTGTCTGGCTTATAAAAACTTACCATCAGTAAGTGAAGATTTACTGTAAGTGAGTTCATTACAGCAACCTCATTTTCCTGCGCACCAACAATGCGGGCAATTGAACCGGTAATTGATTTATGATAGTCAAGCCAGGGATCATCTCCCTGAAACCAACCTTCAACGGCAAGGTTTTTCCAGGTATTTAATTGATCGGCAAGATATTGCTGTGCCGATACAGGCTGCAATCCAAGCGAATTGCCACAAAGATAAACTGCATCTTCCCCGTTATGCTGAGGAATTAAGAAGCGGCTTCTGAAATCTTTAAGCGGGTCCTGCTCATCCTGCTGTCGGGCAAATACCAGATCGTTTTGATAGTTCATTCGCCAATATTACAAAATAGGAAGCTTATTTGTTGGGCTTGCTTACGTAAATATTGCCCTTTACATAGAAACGATAAGGTAACAAGGCATCTTCAGCAGCGTAGGCTACCCCTATCCTCGGACCGGCTTTTATCTGCTCATCAGGAAAAGTTAAACCACGATCTTCAAGCCAGATAGTATCACTTTGCAGACTAAAAGCATTGATATTACGTGAAATGCCTAAAGCCTTAGCTACGGAACCTGGCCCTGCTGTAATATTAGGCTTAAAAACCTGCATATTGCGCCGTACCTGCATGGCTTCAATCCCGTCAGTGGGTTGAATAGCACGGATAAGGATAGCCTGCGGGTGCCCTTCAACAGAAGTAACAATATTGAACATTTCATGAATGCCATAACACAGGTAAACATAAGCGATGCCGCCCTGCATGAACATGGTTTTAGTCCGGGGTGTGTTGCGATTACCAAACGCATGTGATGCCTTATCTACAATACCATTATAAGCCTCTGTTTCAACAATATATCCACCGGTAATTATACCATCAATACAGGTAAATAAATACTTACCTAACAGGTCTTTACTGATGCTCACCACATCATTGCCCAAATAGTAACTTTCAGGTAGCTTCATTTTTTCAGGATCCCCTTCAATAATTTATTGATCTCTTTTGCCTTATCAAAGATCATGATATGCGTGCCGCCCTTAATAATGGTAGCACCTTTTATTCTTTTATAATCAAACACCAGATCCTTATCGCCGGTAATGTGATAGAGATTGGGTGGAATAATTTCGTTTTTCCAATGCAAAATGGCATACATAGCCCATTTCATAAATACCGGTGATGACTTTTTGAGCATATCGCTAAATAACCATGCATCCTCCTGGCTCATGTGACCAAACAAAGGTTTAATCATAAAGCCCATCGAATTAAATACTTTACCCGGAATCATTTTGTAAATGGGTAGTGCGCGGAAGAGCTTAAAATACCCTGGCGCTTCATCGCTGGTCTTAATACTGGAGATCAGGACAACCTTTTCTACCGGTATGAACTTTGCCATTTCAACGGCGATGATCCCACCTAAAGAATTATCAATAAGTACAGAGTTAGGCTTGATATCATGCTGATAAATAAGCCTTTGCGCATAACCAGGTAAAGTATCGTTTAAGTCGGGTTCAACCCAATCTACGGTAATTATTTCATGCTCGTCATTGAGATTGATATTATTGTAGACACGGGTGTCGGCGCCGAGACCAGCGATCAGATAGATCCTGCTCATTAAAAATTAACAAGCTTTACTATTTGCTCAAGATACTGCGCGTCTGTTTCGTTAAACTGATCAAGCAATTCGCTGTCCACATCAAGTACCGCCACAACCTTGTCATCCTTAAATACCGGCACTACAATTTCCGAGCGGGAAAGTGAACTACAGGCAATATGCCCCGGAAATGCATCAACATCGGGTACAACCAATGTTTTAGCCTGCTGCCATGCTGCGCCGCAAACACCTTTCCCCAGGCCAATGCGGGTACATGCTACGGGGCCTTGAAACGGCCCTAATACCAACTCGTTTTCTTTAACCAGGTAAAAGCCTACCCAAAACCATCTAAACTGCTCTTTTAAAGCTGCTGCAACATTGGCCATATTGGCAACGAGGTCAGGTTCGCCGTAAAGTAATGCTTCTATCTGAGGGACAAGTGTTGCGTATTGCTCCGCTTTATCGGTTGATGTATTTATTGTTAGATCTTCTGCCATGATGTAAAAGTAACTATGCTGCGTTGAAAGTAAATAAGGCAAATATCATATTTAATCTTTTATTTAGCATCTGCATGATCGTTAGCCTCACTATAATCCGCTACCGCAAACTATTTATTCCTTTTGCCCTGTTGGCAATGGCTATTCATCGTCTACCTCTGCTGATGCAAAAAGGATGTAGTTTTTACAAGCTTCTTGGCTCAGGTAAAAACGGAACTTTCGACCTTGAACCGGATTGGCAGCAATGGGGCTTATTAGCTTGCTGGGATAGCCGGGAAGATTTTGACGCGTTTTATAACCGGTCGTTCGTATCTTCCTGGTGGCAGCTTTTGGGTACAGAGAGCTGGACAGTAATTTGCCAACCCCTGCAAAGTCACGGAAGCTGGGATGGCAAAGAACCTTTTGGCAAGCCAGACGTAAGCGATATTAGCGGCCCGGTTGCGGTGCTTACCCGTGCTACTATCCGGTTTAACAGACTTAAGAATTTTTGGGCCAATGTTGATACTGTAGCAGATATAATGGCATCCGCTCCAGGCTATGTAAATTCATTTGGCGTTGGCGAAGCGCCAATGTACCGCCAGGCTACATTTTCTGTTTGGGAAAGCCTGGAACACGTAAAAGCTTTTGCATATAAAAGTCCCGAACATGCCGAAGTGATAAAAAGGACAAGAAGCGAAGGCTGGTACAGTGAAGAGCTCTTCGCCCGGTTTAAACTGGTTGCCAGCTTTGGTACCATCAATGGAAAAGATCCGTTAAACGGATTATTGGATAAATAAAAAAGACATGAGAATTATTGCAGAACTCCCCCATCCCGATTTTAAAATTTCTATCCTTAATATGAACAATAAATTTATTGTAAAGATAGAACAGGGCTCCCTTGAGCAAAGTTACAAGATCCCCGAGATGGATTTAACTGATGGTGTTAACAGTGTTTTTGAATTACTTGATGAAGAGTTTTTAAAAAAGATAGCTGCCCGGTTTATCGACATGCGCAACGATTATAAAGACGCTTATTTTAGATATAACTATTAGGATAATAATTGCAAGTATCTAATAATTAGTTATTTATAAAAAATCAAAGCCTAATACAGAATTTAATTTGGCAAATCGATTGCCTTTCGGACAGCGATTGCCTTATCCTTTGGCTCTATCTAAATAGAAAGTTAACTTATTTTAAGTTAAATCACTGATATTTAAAACACTATAATACTAAACAAAATTTTATTCTGCGTTGAATATGGCAGAATAAATGCCAAGTTAAGCCAATAAAAGATCGCAATACCAAAATCCGGAAGGTTTTGAGTCCGCGGCCGAAACACAGGAATCATCGGCATTTTTCGGCGCTGCGTATTCCTTGAAAATCTTTACACCTGTTTTATAGTCGATTGGATTTTTAAATATAGGCCCTTTAAAAGTGAAGGTGTGGAACTCCCCGTTCTCCCCACATACGTCAACATCATCAGGTAAAGCATCAATCAGTTCGCGGGTAATTTCTTTACCAACTATCCTTTCCAAACGCTGTTGGGTACAGGCTATCACCGTTCCAAAACCGCGATTTAAAAACTCATTTATAAGTTCAGATGTATCCCGTTTCCATAACGGATAAATCCCTTTAAGACCAGCTTCGCTTAAACGTGCGTCACGGTAATCTTTCAGGTCCTGCAAAAATATATCACCAAAAACAGAATGGGTTATACCTTCATTTTTGAAATAGGTTAAATGGTGGCGCATGACATCGTCATACTCTTTCATCCCGGGCATTTCGGGCAAGCGGATCTGGTATAATGGAATGCCGATAGCTTCTGCTTGTTTAGTCAGCAATTCTGTCCTTACGCCATGCATTGAAATTCTGTCGACAACATCATTGATCGTAGTTACAAGGTAGACGATTTCCAGGCCAGGATTTTGCAAGCAATGATATAAAGCAAGGGCACTGTCTTTGCCGCCGCTCCAGTTGAAGATACATTTCATATTTAATTGGTGATTTAGTGAGTTGACGAATTAGTGATTTAATCTTTCAATAATTCATTTACTAATGCCGGCACACCTATGGTAGCTTTTTCCTGGATCTTAATTACAGGCCCTTTAACATTTACTGAAGGAATATTAGGATCGATAATGTATTTCGGCACCTCACGATCTACATAGCCGATAAGCCCCGCCGCAGGGTAAACGGCAAGGGAAGAACCTATAAGCATAAATACATCGGCCCCAACACATATCGCAGCTGCATGTTCAATCATCGGCACAGGTTCGCCAAACCAAACTACATGTGCACGCAATTGTGAGCCTAATTCGCAAAGCTCCCCCATTTTAATTTCCCAGCCCTCAATTGGATAAGTAAGCTCGGGTTTTATACTCGATTGCGAACGGGTAATAATACCATGCAGGTGCACTACATTAGTTGAACCCGCGCGTTCATGCAAGTCATCTATGTTTTGGGTGATGATAGTTACTTTATATTTCTCTTCGAGCGCTGCAAGTGCATAATGAGCTGCATTAGGTTTAGCTTCCAGTACTGTTTTACGGCGCTCGTTATAAAATTGCTGTACCAAAACCGGGTTATGTTCCCAGGCTTCGGGCGTAGCTACGTCTTCAATATTATAACCTTCCCACAGACCATCACTGTCCCTGAAGGTTTTTAAGCCACTTTCGGCGCTAATACCGGCACCGGTTAATACTACTAAATTTTTCATTTGATATAAATAGATGATAATTGGTTAGGCCATAAAAAAAGCGGACTGCCTTTCAACAATCCGCTTTAAATTTAAATGCATTTATATTATAAAGCCAATTGCTTTTTGTCCCGAAGAAAAGTGTACTTATTCTTAGCCAATTCAAAACCACCAAAAAGTATTGCACTAAATACCAATGTACCCAATGCCATATTTTTCTCAAACGGAATAGCTTTAATCAATGATTCGCCATAGCCTGCTAAGGTATGCGGATAAAGCGTGCCGTATAACCATGGTAGGTCGGTAATTAACCAGTGAATTAAAACTGTTGCAATTGAGCCTAAAAGCACGTTAACAACGTTTACCCTTTCAAGCAGATTGCCAACAAGCACCATTAATGCAAAGCATAAGTAAACCCATGCAGCTCCGCCGTACCACAAAGTCAGCTTTGACGTGTACAGGTAATTAATCACAATATCTGTTGTAAATAATGTAAGCAATACCGTTGCATAACCTTTCCACTTTGATGCGAAATAAGCACCACCAAATAATGCAATAGCACCCACCGGATTGAAATTACTCAATTCTTTATACTTAAATGCTAAAAGCCTGAATGCGGCAGCAACCACGATCATCAGGATCAGGAACAGGTTGCGGTTGGTGTTATCTTTTGCGGTCATGATTTTATATATGGCGTAAAATTACTTAATAATCCGAACAATAAGCAAACGCTATTTAAATTGATACCTGGCACCAAGCATGAAGTTGATACCACGTGTGTTATATCCTAACCAGTCTACGTATTTAGTATCCAAAACGTTGTTCAGGTCGCCGAAAACATTTAAGTTTTTGGTTGCCTTATATCCCAGGTGCAAATCTACCAGGTTATAGTGCTTCAATGTAATCACTTCTGATCCTGTGTTTGTAAAAGTCAAATCAGTACGGTTACCTGTATATTTGTAGTTAACACCTACCTCAAAATCACTTAAAACATCGTAGCTGATATTAGCGCCGAAAGTACTTTTAGGCCTGCGGTAAAGATTGCTGGTTTGTACACCGGTTTCATCGGTAAGCTTACCTGTTACATAAGCGTAATAGGCAGATGCGTGTATTTTGGTGTCGCGATATTTTAACTCAGTTTCAAAGCCTTTATCTTTTTGCTCTTGTCCGTTTTTATAGAAGGAGCTATACGGCGGGGCCGATTCAGAGAAAAAGTAGATCACATCTTTTGTATTACGCTTAAAAAACTGGGTATTAAATGACAGCGTGTTTTTAACAATCTCCCAATCAAAACCTGCTTCGTATGATGTGGTGATCTCAGGATTTAATTTAGGATTGCCATACTGAGAAAACAACTGATATAGCGAAGGCGACCTGAATGCTGAAGCTATTGTGCCGAAAACTTTAAACTGATCGGCAAGGAACAACGATGGATTGATGGTATAGGTAAACTTGTCGCCATATTTGCTGTGGTTGTTGTACCTGCCGCCTAACTCCATGTGGAAGATATCGTATTTGAAAAACAACGAAGTATAAGCGCTGAAGATGTTATTAGCAGCGTCGCCTGCTTTTATAATGCTTGGCACACCCGGATAGGATGTTGATTCATACAGGCTGTACTGGCTTGTGTTGCTGTATTTAAAGGCCGCGCCGCTGGTAATATCAAAATACTTATTCAATTCATAATTAAACACAGCTTCAGCATTAGTTATACGACCTGTATTTTTTGTAACCTGGTGGGTTCCGTAATTGTCAGACGGCAGGTTATTGAAATCATTTTGAACCGTATTTTGCGACAGGTTCACGTTTAGGTCACCTTTAGGCAAAATCAACTTTGCACCTACTCCGCCAAATAAAAAGGTGTTTTTATAGGTATAATCATTATCATTAGTGAAAGCACCATAAGGCAAATCGCCTGTGTTGTGACTTACCTGCAGGTTTCCGTTCAGGATAAACTTAGATGAAACATTTTGGCTCAAGTTTACACTGGCAGAGCGCTGATGAAAACCATCTTTCTTAAAACCGCCTTTGCCTGTAGTATCTGTAGCAGCGGCAAATCCCTTTGAATCGGTATTTGAAAGATTGATGGCAATATCGGTATTTTTTACACGCCCAATTAATGACGCCGATTCTTTAAATGTATTGTAGCTGCCGCCGGTTAACTGCAAGCCACCGGTTAATCCTTGCTCTTTTGCTTTTTTGGTGATGATATTGATAACGCCAGCTACAGCGTCAGAACCATACAGTGTTGAACCGCTTCCTTTTAAAATCTCGATATGATCTATCATATCCAGCGAAAAGGCATTAAGATCGTAACTGCCGTCAATGCCTGATGCATTGTTTACCGGGAAGCCATCGACAAGGATAAGGGTATTGCCCGATGACGCTCCGCGCAGGAAAACAGAAGTACTGATGCCCGGTGCGTTGTTTGCTCCTGAAAATGTTATGCCTGCAACATTATTTAATAATTGAGGCAATGATTTGCCTTGTGATTTATTGATCTCATCGGCAGAGATTATAGTAACAACGCGACCGATGTCTGACAGTTTTTTAGGCGAACGACTTGCCGTTACTACCACCGTATTTAAAGTGCGTGTGGTGTCCTGTGCATATGCAGCATTGGCTGATAAACCAACAGCTAACAAGCCGAAACCCAAAGTAATTTTAGCGTACTTTTTTTCCATGTATGATTGATAATGTATAAAATAATAATGCAGCCTGAATAGCATACACGGAAATGAGTAAAATGAAAACACGCCAATTGAAGAGCATTCACATTCAAGCTTCAATCCCCGAAAGCTATGAATAACATATAATGCCTTGGCAGGTCTTCTGACTTACTCCCCATTTGCCTGGCCTTCCCTCCTTTTTTCAGAAAGTGACCTATAGATTTGGCAACGGTTACGGAGCTTACAGCTGCGGGACAGTTACGGACTTACACCGTATTCCCTTTTAATTCATTAAAACAACTTTAATGAAACCTAAAGCGCTGCAAAAGTACAATAAGTATCTGTTAACCTCAAATCACATGACTATATTTATCGTGATGAAATATTTCTGTACTTTCTTGCTGATCATGAGCGCACTCGGCAGTTTTGCCCAGCAACCAGATACCATTTTTCTGAAGGGGTTACTACATGAACATCCTGAATTATTTTCTGGCGTGCTTAATCATCCCACGCAAAACGAGGTGCAAATACTATATACCCGGATAGACAGGGATAATAACAACACACCTCACTTTACCTCATATAGCTACCACCTTAATGCGCATCATTATTTTTACCCGGCAAGCACAGTAAAACTCCCTACAGCCATATATGCACTTGAAAAGCTAAATGAACTAAAAATAAAAGGCTTAAACCGGAAGGCAACCATGATTACCGACAGCGCATTTGCAGGCCAAACCAAAGTACAGGTGGATACATCATCAGCCACGGGTCTCCCATCCATCGAAAACTACATTAAAAAGATTTTACTGGTAAGCGATAACGATGCATATAATCGCCTGTACGAATTTGTTGGTCGTGAAGAGATCAATCAAAAGCTAAAAAAATATCACCTTGATAATACGCGTATTGTAGGCCGGCTGGCTATCGGAGATGCAGGTGAAAGTACCCGGCACACCAACCCTGTCAATTTTTATAACGGCGATAAATTGGTTTATTACAAGCCGGCATTATATGATGCTTTAAACTACCCTATGCACCTGGAAAATATGCTACAGGGCAAAGCGTATTTAGATAGCAGCGACCGGCTGGTCAACAAACCCCTTGATTTTTCTGAAAAGAACGTCTATTCACTTGCCGATCAGCAGATGGTGCTTAAGCGATTGCTATTCCCCGAAACATTTCCGGAAAAACAACGCTTTAATTTAACGGCGGACGATTATCGGTTCATTTACCGTTACATGAGTACCTTTCCTACAGAGAATACAAAGCCTACCTATAACCGACCTGAATATTTCCCGGCCTATTGCAAATTCTTATTTTATGGAGGTGATAGTACCGCTGTCATTAACGCTGATATCAGGATCTTTAATAAAGTTGGCGACAGTTATGGTTACGATATTGATAATGCCTATATCGTTGATTTTAAAAACAAGGTGGAATTTATACTCAGTGCCGTTGTGCAATCAAACGAAGATGGGATACTGAATGATAATAAATATGAATATACTACCGTGTGCCTGCCTTTCCTGAAAAACCTTGGTCAGGTGATATATCAATACGAATTAAATCGCCCTAAAAAACACCTGCCCGATTTAACTAAGTTTAAATTCACCTATAGTAAAAAGCAATAAAATTCACTTCAGAAAAACTTAGTAGCACAATAGGTGTTTTAAAAACGACAACTATTTAAAAACCTATGGCAACTACAATAGTAAAATATACCGACAACTTCCCTGTACTTTATGGTGATGACCGCATAAACCTGAACTGGCCCGAGCGCTTTACCTCTATTGCAGGCGGCATGAAACTCGGATTCTCAGGCTTTAAAAACATTTTTAAAAATCCGTTTGCAAGTATCGTAAAGATAGGAGCTGGCGGTTACCTGTTAAACCGGGGTATTACCGGGCATTGTGAACTTTACAAACGCATTGGCAAACTATCTACCAATCCCATAAATGTAAACATTCGCTCGTCATTTATCGTGAACAAACCGCGGCAAAAAGTTTATCAGTTTTGGCGCAAGCTGGATAACCTGCCGCTGTTTATGAAACACCTGGAAAGCGTAGAGGTTATCGACGCAAAATACTCGCACTGGGTTTTGAAGCTGCCTAAAAATGTCGCTACAGTTAGCTGGCATGCCGAAATTGTTAATGATGAACCCAATGAAGCTATTGGATGGAGTTCGCTACCCGATTCTATGATTAACAACGCGGGCAAAATACGCTTTCAGGATACGGTTGACGGGCAGGGAACTATTATTGATATAGTCATCAGTTATCAGCCGCCTGCAGGTGGCGTGGGTGCAGGAATCGCCAGGATATTGAACCCGGTATTCAAAAATATGGTTGATAAAGATATCCAGAATTTCAAGCAGTATATGGATATTAATAATGACCCGGACGAGTTTGTAGAAGTGATTGTGATTGAATGATCATGTGCCTTTCATTTGGCAGGCAATGCTTTTGTGAGGAACAAGAGCCAGGGAGATAAAACAAAAAAGGCCGCAATTTGCGGCCTTTTTCATGCATTTATAATGCGATATTATTTTACTGCATCAACAACTGCTTTGAAAGCATCTGGGTTGTTCATAGCTAAGTCGGCTAATACTTTACGGTTTAAACCGATTTCTTTAGCGGCTAATTTACCCATTAACTGAGAGTAAGAAATTCCGTGCTGACGGGCACCAGCGTTGATACGTTGGATCCATAAAGCCCTGAACTCTCTCTTTTTGGTTTTACGGTCGCGGTAAGCGTACTGTAAACCTTTTTCAACTGTGTTTTTTGCAATGGTGTATACCTTGCTACGTGAACCCCAATAACCTTTGGCGAGGTTCATGATCCTTTTCCTGCGTCTTCTCGACGCTACTGCGTTAACTGAACGTGGCATCTTGTGTGTTTTTTGGTAGTGAGTGCCTGCATCTCGTGTGCCGGACTTAAAACTCTAATACCTGGTTTTAAAATTTGTGAATTACTTTCCGATACAAAGCATACGTTTTACGTTACCCATGTCGGCATCAGATACTAAGCTGGTTTGACCAAGGGCACGCTTACGTTTTGTCGACATCTTGGTTAAGATGTGGCTTTTGTATGCGTTTTTTCTTGCGATTTTACCTGTTCCAGTAAGCTTAAAGCGCTTTTTAGCACTGGAATTGGTTTTCATTTTTGGCATAACTCTATTTATTTGTGTTAGATATTAACGTTTCTCAACGTTTTATTTTTAGCATCTGCACATTTTTAATTTGCACATCTGCACATTCTCATTATTTTTTTGCTGCCTTAGGTGCAAGGGTTAAAAACATCCTTTTTCCTTCAAGCTTTGGTAACTGCTCTACTTTACCAACTTCTTCCAATGCCTGGGCAAAGCGAAGTAATAAAATCTCGCCTTGTTCTTTATAAACAATGGCGCGTCCTTTAAAGTGTACGTAGGCCCTTACCTTTTCGCCAGATTCCAAAAACTTGATAGCATGCTTTAATTTAAATTCAAAGTCATGATCGTCAGTATTCGGTCCGAAACGGATCTCTTTAATAACCGTTTGCTTGGCATTGCTTTTTATCTCTTTAAGCTTTTTCTTTTGCTCGTAAATAAACTTATTGTAGTCAGTTACTTTACAAACCGGCGGTACGGCGTTAGGAGATATTTCAACCAAATCCAGTTCCTGCTCCTGCGCTATTGCAAGGGCATCCCTTAATGAGTAAACTCCCTGCTCAACGTTATCACCCACAAGGCGAACTTCCTGAGCCCTAATGAATTGGTTTATGTTATGTTCGGCTTCTTTTTTCTTAAAAGGAAGCCTTGGTCCTCTATTGAAAGGTTTGTTTAATGCCAAGTTATACTGTTATTTCTTTAGTTATCTGTTCTTTAAAATCTTCAATGCTCATACTTCCCAAATCACCGGTACCATGTTTACGTACAGAAACCAAGCCTTCGGCAGCTTCTTTTTCGCCCACAACCAGCATGTAAGGGATTTTTTTAACTTCAGCATCACGTATCTTTCTGCCTATTTTCTCGTCCCTGAAGTCGATTAGCCCGCAAATATCGGAATCTTTTAATATATCAGAAACTTTTTTTGCATATTCTTCATATTTTTCTGATATGGGAAGTATAATGAACTGCTCTGGCGATAACCAAAGTGGAAAATTACCTGCGCAATGCTCAATTAATACCGCTATAAAGCGCTCCATCGAGCCAAACGGTGCCCTGTGAATCATTACCGGACGATGCTTTTGATTATCGCTGCCTGTATATTCCAGTTCAAAACGCTCAGGTAGGTTATAATCAACCTGAATAGTACCCAATTGCCACTTACGGCCAAGGGCATCCTTCACCATAAAATCAAGCTTAGGGCCATAAAATGCAGCCTCGCCATATTCTACAACTGTTGGTAAACCTTTTTCGGCTGCTGCTTCAATGATTGCATTTTCGGCAAGCGCCCAATTTTCGTCGGTACCTATATATTTAGCACGGTTTTCAGGATCACGTAATGATACCTGTGCTATGTAATTATCAAAGCCTAAAGCCTTAAATACATACAATACCAGGTCAATCACTTTTTTAAATTCATCTTTTACCTGGTCCGGGCGGCAAAACAAGTGGGCATCATCCTGAGTAAAGCCACGCACACGGGTTAAACCGTGCAACTCACCACTTTGCTCATAACGGTACACAGTACCAAATTCAGCAAAACGCACCGGCAGGTCTTTGTACGAACGTGGTTTTGTTTTATAGATCTCGCAGTGATGCGGGCAGTTCATCGGTTTAAGGAAAAACTCCTCTCCTTCCTGCGGTGTTTTTATCGGCTGGAATGAATCGGCGCCATATTTTTCGTAGTGGCCTGATGTTACATACAGGTTTTTATGACCGATATGCGGAGTAATTACCTGCTCGTAACCGGCTTTAACCTGTGCTTTTTGTAAAAAGGTTACCAATCGTTCGCGCAAGGCAGTGCCTTTAGGCAACCACAATGGTAGCCCCATGCCTACTTTTTCCGAAAAAGCAAACAACTCCAATTCTTTACCCAATTTGCGGTGATCGCGCTTTTTAGCTTCTTCGATCATGTGCAGGTATTCGGTAAGTTCGCTGGCTTTCGGGAAAGTAACACCATAAATACGGGTTAACTGCTTACGGGTTTCGTCACCACGCCAGTAGGCTCCGGCAACGCTCATCAGCTTAACCGCTTTTATAAAGCCTGTATTTGGAATATGTGGCCCACGGCACAGATCGGTAAAGTTACCCTGGGTATAAAAAGTAATAGAGCCGTCGGGCAAGTCCTTGATCAGGTCCAGTTTATACTCGTCACCTTTTTCAGTAAAATATTCAATAGCATCAGCCTTGCTCACCGGTTTACGGATGTATTCCTCTTTGGTTTTAGCAAGCTCGATCATTTTATCCTCGATCTGCTTAAACTCATCAGAAGATAAAACCTTGTCGCCAAAATCAACATCGTAATAAAAACCAGTTTCAATTGCCGGACCGATACCAAATTTAGTACCCGGATAAAGGGCTTCCAAAGCCTCGGCCATTAAGTGGGCTGATGAATGCCAGAAAGTTGATTTACCATCGACGTCATTCCAGGTTAATAATTTAACATGGGCATCCTGCTCAATAGGGCGGCTTGCATCCCAAACCTGGCCGTCAACTTCGGCTGCTAATACGTTACGTGCTAAACCTTCAGAAATCGACTGCGCGATTTGCATAGAAGAGATCCCCTTGTCATACTGACGAACGGATCCATCGGGAAGTGTAATGTTAATCATCTACAACTATGATTTAAAGTTTTATAAAATTACGTTTAAACGGTCACCTACAAAGTGACCCTCATTTTGTGGGTACAAAAATAGAATTTTAAATAGCATTTAGCATCATACCATTTTCAAAATTTTATTCGATGATATCAGAAGGAATTAATGCTTCGAAAACAAAAAATGGGTATTCTCATTTCCACATAAACCGGAAATCAGAATACCCATTCGGCCAATGCAAATCAAGCCTATTTAAAAGCCTCGTTCGAAGGGTTGGAGTTAACCGACGTTTCTTTAACCTTAAACTCTATCGGCTGCCCAACAAGCGTAGTTTTTATGGAGAACGGAATTTTAATACCTCCGTTTATGCCCTCGTAATTACCAAATTCAACGGAGAGGTCATTCGCCCCTTCGATGGTTTGTTTAAGTTTCAACCCTGTTTTTTGGCTGTAATAATTATGAATATGAATATCGGTGCCTATGTTAACATCAACCTCATAAGCAAGTTCACCGTTTACTACGCGTAAAATAGGCTGCAACATCATATTTTGATTTATCCGCTCGTAATCAAGCTCCGGGAACGGGCGGCTTTTAAGTCTGATCATTTTTTTACCGGCATCATCCAGCTGTACGTCCCTGTTAACCTGCTTTGCTTTTATACTATCGCCATTAAGGGTAACATGAGATACAATCATGTTATTATATGATGGCACAATTGCTTCCTGGAAATACTTATCCGGCATTTTATATCGTGTTACCAATTGAACGTCTGCACCTTGTATATTACCTATCGCCGATGTTTGCAGATCACGAATATTCTTAAGCTTGTCGGAGCCTCCAATGGCATCTAAGTACGTTTTTATAACAGAACCTGCGGTTGTGCCCTGTGGTATTGGCAATCCGCTGTATGAGTTGTTTTCGGGATTAACATCGGGCAGACTATGATCAGGATCAATAGTTGCATAGGCAATTTTCGAGGTCGATTTGTATGGGAATGTCCAGGTATCACCACGCTGCCAGATCTCGGCCGGGAGTTTTACAATACCTGTTTTTCCATTTTCTTCCTTAATCGATATGGTAACAGGTAAGGCCATTTCCTCCAGGTTTTCGAGCGTGATCATAGCGCCTTTTGAAGCATCATTATCCGGGTACGAAATATCTTTTATACTCTGATCCACTTTCCAGGTAGTAAAAAACCATTCGTTCCAAAACCAGCTCAGGTCCTCGCCGGCAACATTATCCATCGTATGGAAAAAATCCCAGGGAGTTGGGTGTTTAAAGGCCCAGCGTTTGATATAGGTTTTGAAAGCATAATCAAACCGCTCTTCACCTAAAATCTGTTCGCGTAAAATGGCCAGGCCTAATGCAGGTTTTTCATAAGCTGCAACCGCTAAAAAATCTTCCTGTATCACGTCCGGCGTATTCATAATAGCCTCGGCACCGGGGCTAAACAAATAAGCGGCGTTTTTTTGCTGATCGGGCTTTTCATAATATTCGCCCTTGTTAAACACTTTGGTATCAACGTTATTCAAAAAGGTATTAAAACCTTCGTCCATCCAGGCGTACTTGCGCTCATTTGAGCCAACAATCATCGGGAACCAGTTATGGCCAAACTCATGGTTGGTAACTTCCCATAAGCCACCGTTTTGATTGTTTGAACCACAGAATACAATGCCGGGGTATTCCATCCCGCCAACTATTCCCGCCACATTGGTGGCAACAGGATAGGTATATTCAAACCATTTGTCGCTGTACAACTCAATGGCTGCTTTAACATATTCCGTCGAGCGGCCATATGAATTATTCCCTTTAGCCTCAACCGGATAAACCGACTGTGCCAATGCTTTTTTACCGCTTGGTAGATTGATCCGCGCAGCATCCCAAATAAAGGCTTTTGACGCAGCCCAGGCAACGTCACGTGCATTTTTGCACATAAAATGCCAGGTCAGCGTTGGCTTTTTAGGATAATCGTTATTGCGTAATATATCCGTTGAATCTTTAATAGTAACTGTTTTATCGCTTTTACGAGCTTCGGCCAAACGGTTTATGGTAGTTGGTGATAATACTTCGACAGGATTAAGCAACTCACCCGATCCTGCGACAACTAAACTTGCAGGCGCGGTGATGGTATAATCAAAATTACCATATTCCAGGTAAAACTCACTTGCGCCAAGGTAAGGTATGGTATTCCAACCCGTTACATCGTCATAAACCTCCATGCGAGGATACCATTGCGCAATTTCATAGATCCAGCCGTTTTTGGTATGCTGGCGCCCCATTCTGTCGGTACCGTATTCGGGGATATCAAAACCATATTCTATTTTAATCTGCAATTTACTTCCGGCTGCACGTAATGAATCCTTCAGTTTTATCTGCATACGAGTATCGGTGATCAGGTAGTCCGCTTTCAGCGTTTTACCTTTATTAATGATATAAACTGATTTTATTTCGGCACCCTTGGTATATGATTTATTTGTGAACCTGCCTCCTGAAACGTTGCTTGTAGCTTCGGCACGTGAATCTTCTTTATAAATATTCTGATCTACCTGGAGCCACAAAAAGGCAAGTGCATCCGGGCTGTTATTGGTATAAGTTATTAATGTACTGCCTTCTATACGATGTTTAGTAGTATCGAGCGTAACATCAAGCTTATAGTCGGCCCGGTTTTGCCAGTATTTTGGGCCCGGGGCACCACTGGCCAGCCTGAATTCGCCACCTCTTTCGGGGTAAAACATAGGGTTAAATACTTTATGCTGATCATACTTGGGGGGGGCCTGATCTGCATTTTGCGCTTTTACTTCGAGGGCATAAAAGCCTAAAACCAATAACAACGCGGCTTTGTAGAATTTCATTAACTGTGTTTTAATTGTGAGGGAAAGATATTAAAATATATTTGACTTGAAACGTAATTGCTTGGTTACGTAGTATCAGGTTCATTTTTTTATCGCAATAATGAATAAACTATTTCGCTAAAATCGCCGTTGATACAATGTTGCAAATCAATCCCTATTTTTTATATTTTTGCGGATGATTTACGGCACATATAGTCGTTGATCGCAGCCCTATAAATGGATATATCAGTTGTAGTACCTCTTTACGATGAAGTAGAATCATTACCCGAATTAACCTCATGGATTAGCCGGGTTATGGATGAAAACCGTTTTACTTACGAGATAGTTTTGGTTGACGATGGCAGCAAGGACGGATCATGGGAAATGATCAGGAAATTGCAAACCGGCAATCCGTTTATAAAAGGAATAAAATTCAGGCGTAATTACGGCAAATCGGCAGCCCTAAACACCGGCTTTATTGCAGCTAAAGGTAATGTTGTAATTACCATGGACGCCGACCTGCAAGATAGCCCTGATGAAATCCCGGAACTTTATCGTCGGATAACTGAAGAGAAATATGACCTTGTATCTGGCTGGAAAGCCAAAAGGCATGATCCGCTGAGTAAAACTATCCCGACCAAGCTATTCAACGCCGCCACCCGCAAAATGAGTGGGATAAATAACCTGCACGATTTTAATTGCGGTTTAAAGGCCTACCGTGGCGTAGTGGTTAAAAATATTGAAATTTACGGCGAAATGCACCGTTATATCCCGGTGCTGGCTAAGTGGGCTGGTTTTACCAAAATTGGCGAACAGGTTGTTGAACACCGCCCGCGTAAATACGGCAAAACAAAGTTTGGATTAAGCAGGTTCATCAATGGCTTTCTTGATCTGCTTTCGATATTTTTTGTAGGTAAATTTGGAAAGCGGCCTATGCACTTTTTTGGTTTGCTGGGCACATTGAGTTTTTTTACAGGTTTTTTTATAACAATTTGGATTATTGGTGAAAAACTGTACAACCTGGCTCACGGAATAACTGTGCGGCAACCTACCGATAACCCGTTGTTTTACATAGCATTGGTGGCAATCATATTAGGCTCCCAGTTGTTTTTGACTGGCTTTGTTGCCGAACTTGTATCGCGCAGCGCAAGTGAACGCAACCATTATCAAATTGAGGAAACAATTTAATTAGATTTGAGATGTTAGATATGGGATTTGAGACTTTTTGAAAACTCAACAAGAACACGAAGTCTCATATCTAACATCTCAAATCTCACATCTATCTACAAAACATGTTTTTTTCCATCATTATCCCTTTATATAACCGCCCGCAGGAGATCAAAGAGCTGCTGGAAACCTTAACCCTGCAAACGTACAGGGAATTTGAGGTGTTGGTTATTGAGGATGGTTCTGTAAATGATGCTGAAGCTATAGTAAATACATTTACTGATAAGCTTAACCTGCGGTATTTTAAAAAGCAAAACGAAGGACAGGGCTTTACCCGCAACTTTGGTTTTGAGCGTGCTAAAGGCGACTATTTTGTGATTTTTGATTCGGATTGTTTGATCCCTCCCACTTATTTGGAGATTGTAAATAATTCGCTGGCTGCAAATTATCTTGATGCCTATGGCGGGCCCGATGGAGCACACGATTCTTTTACCCCTACGCAAAAAGCCATCAGTTATTCCATGACCTCTCCTTTTACTACCGGCGGTATTCGTGGTAATAAAAAAGGTATAGGCCAGTTTCATCCGCGTAGTTTTAACATGGGGGTTTCAAGGCAGGCCTGGGAGAAAGCCGGCGGTTTTATTATCACCCGATTAGGAGAAGATATTGAATATAGTATCAGGATCCATTCGCTGGGCTTTAAAATTGGGTTAATCCCCGATGCTATTGTATATCATAAACGTCGTACCAACTTTTATCAGTTTTATAAACAGTTGCATTTTTTTGGAAGGGCACGTATCAATATTTCAAAGTTTTTTCCTCAGGAGTTAAAACTGGTTCATTTCTTCCCGGCCGCTTTTACTTTGGGCGTTATCCTAACCATTATATTAAACCTGTTTGGCTCTTCATTAGCACTCGCAGGTAATTTTATACTGTTGATTTTCACTTTGTTAATTTTTTTCCATGCCTGGTGGAAAAATAAATCGGCAAAAATCGCATTTTTGAGCATTATAGCTGCCTTCACACAACTTATTGCCTACGGGTTAGGATTTATACAGGATTTTTGGAAGCGGAAAGTTTTAAGTAGATCATAAGCAATATGTACCACACCTTTTCTGTAGCGGAGACCATTAAAACCGCATGGAATATTTTAAAAAGAAATTTTGTACCGCTAGTGGTTTACTCTATCATATCGTTGTTTATAAACGAATTTGTTGAGTTTTTAAAGGCATTTATCATTGATAATGACGACCGCTTCATTGAGATAGGTTTTGTAATTGTACAGATGGTTGTGCAGTGTTTTATCGGTTTAAGTTTTTACAAACTGATACTCACGCTTATCGACAAAGAGTATTACGAATTTGAATTCAAAGACATTTTGCCATCGTTCAAAATGACCTTCAACTTCGTGATCATAGGTATAATAACGGCGTTCTTTGTAGCTACTTTGGTTTTTTTATACGTATTGGCCAAACGCAACATTGGGTACGACAGCATTTTTGAGGTTATTGAGCTGCTGTTTATTCTTTATATAAGCCTCAGGTGCATCTTTTGTATTTGTTTCATTGTTGATGACGATTCATCGCCTATTGAATCGTTGCGTCAAAGCTTTGAGATCACAAAAGACAATTTCTTCAAAACTTTAGGCGTTTTTGCTATAATTATACTGATACTGGTTGCCGTATTACTACCTGTAGTAGCTACGATGGGCTTATTTGGTTTTGACCAGGAAAAAGATGGTTTTGCATTCAGGCTTGCATTTTATTGCTGGTTCATTCTTTGCTTTCCTTTTACCCAGGTGATCATTATGGTTACTTACCGTAAACTGGTTTACAGCCATCAGGATGTGGACGATGACCTATCTGAAACCAATTAAAAATGGGATTTAAATCTGCATTAAGTAAAGTATTTGCGGCCTTTGTTAATCGGGAATTAAATAAGGTGCGTAAAAACGCGGTTTCCTTTCAACAAAAGGCGTTTACAGATCTGGTACATGCAGCCAAAAACACCAGTTTCGGCAAAGATCATCAGTTTGAAAAGATCAATAATTACGAAGATTTTAAGCGATTGGTGCCTGTACATGACTATGAAGACCTTCGCCCCTATATCGACCGACTGGTTAATGGTGAGGAGGATGTACTATGGCCCGGCAAACCTGCTTACCTTGCTAAAACATCAGGCACAACATCAGGTGTAAAATATATTCCCATCTCCAAAGAAAGCATGCCTGAGCATATCAAAGCGGCGCGAAATGCTTTGCTAAGCTATATACATGAAACGGGTAATGCTGATTTTGTAGATGGCAAATTAATATTCCTCCAGGGCAGCCCAATCTTAGCCGAAAAGCATGGTATCTCAACGGGCAGGCTTTCTGGTATAGTTGCGCATCATGTTCCGGCCTATCTGCAAAAAAACAGGTTGCCGGCCTACGAAACCAATTGCATTGAAGATTGGGAGCAAAAAGTTGATGCCATTGTAGACGAAACCTTTAATGAAGATATGCGCCTCATCAGCGGGATCCCACCCTGGTGCCAGATGTATTTCGACAGGCTTTCGGCCAAAGCAGGTGGCAAAAAGATAAAAGACATATTCCCAAACTTTAAGCTTTATGTTTACGGCGGTGTCAATTACGAACCTTACCGTGCCCGTATAGAAGAGAGCATTGGCTTTAAGATCGATTCGATAGAAACCTACCCTGCATCCGAAGGCTTTATTGCGTTCCAGGACTCGCAGAAAGAAAAAGGGCTTTTATTGTTGGTTGATTCAGGAATCTTTTACGAATTTATCCCATCGGAAGAATATTTTAATGAAAATCCAACCCGCATCAATATTAAAGATGTAGAGCTGAACAAAAACTATGCGCTCATCATGAATACCAGCGCAGGTTTATGGGGATATAGCATAGGTGATACTGTTAAATTTATTTCGAAAGATCCGTATCGTATTATTGTAACCGGTCGTATCAAGCATTACATATCTGCTTTTGGCGAACATGTCATAGGCGAAGAAGTAGAGCACGCCTTGATGAGCGTGGCTAAGGAAGAAGGTATCGACGTGGTTGAATTTACGGTTGCACCTCAGGTTAACCCGCCGGCAGAACAATTGCCTTACCACGAGTGGTTTATCGAATTCGGCACAGCCCCGGTGGATCTTCAGGCTTTCGCCATAAAAGTGGATAAAGCGCTCCAGAATAAAAATATTTACTATTTTGACCTGATTGAAGGTAACATTTTGCAACCTTTGGTAATCCAAAGCCTGCAAAAAGATGCCTTTATCAATTACATGAGGGCTGAAGGTAAACTTGGCGGGCAAAACAAAGTACCACGGCTATCAAACGACAGGAAGATTGCCGAAGGATTAAAGAGTTTTATAAAATAAAGATACTTGAGTAACCAAATAAAAAACATTGCCATCCTTGGCTCAACAGGCAGCATCGGTACACAAACACTTGATGTTATAAGGTGGAACAGCAATTTATTCAGGGCGTTTTTGCTCACAGCACATTCCAATGCCGATTTGCTCATTAGCCAGGCTATTGAGTTTGTGCCCGAATATGCCATTATCTGCGATCAAAACAAATACCAGGAAGTTAAAGAGGCTTTGGCGCACTTACCAATACAGGTGCTTGCCGGTCATCAGGCTATCATCGACACAGTAACCCACCCCGAAATTGCGGTTGTGCTAACTGCTATGGTGGGCTTTGCCGGTCTTGAACCAACAATTGCCGCTATTAAAGCAGGGAAAGATATTGCCCTTGCCAACAAAGAAACATTAGTTGTTGCCGGCGATATAATAACAGCATTGGCGAAACAACATGGGGTTCAAATTTTACCGGTAGATTCGGAACATTCAGCAATATTTCAAAGCCTTGTTGGCGAGGACTATAAATCGATAGAAAAGCTGATCATCACGGCTTCTGGCGGCCCATTTCGTGGCCGTGGTCTGGATTTCTTAGCAAACGTTACCCGCGAGGATGCGCTTAAACATCCAAACTGGGTAATGGGTGCCAAAATCACTATCGATTCGGCATCCCTCATGAATAAGGGGCTTGAAGTTATCGAAGCCAAATGGTTATTTGATGTTGAAGCCGATCAGATTGAAGTAGTAGTTCATCCGCAATCTATTATTCACTCACTGGTGCAATTCAGGGATGGATCAATTAAGGCTCAATTAGGCTTGCCCGATATGAAGCTGCCTATACAGTACGCCCTCACCTATCCTAACCGGATCGAAACTAATTTTAAACGTTTCAGTTTTACCGATTACCCTAATCTCAGTTTTGAAAAACCGGATATGGAAACTTTCCGTAATCTAAGTTTGGCGTACGCTGCTTTAAAACAGGGAGGTAACATGCCTTGCATTATCAATGCAGCAAATGAGGTAGCGGTTGCAGGCTTCCTTGATCGTAAAATTGGCTTTTTAACTATGAGCGGTATCATTGAAGAGTGTATGCAGAAAATAAATTTTATCGCAAACCCAACCCTAACCGACTATTTGAATACTGACAAAGAAACACGCATCTTTGCGCAAAATTATATACAACAACTACCTTCAAAAACATTACAATTTTAATATTACATAGATATAGATAATGAGTATAGTGATCATGGTGGGCCAGCTTATACTGGGCCTTTCAATTTTGATAATCCTGCATGAACTGGGGCATTTCCTGGCAGCACGGGCCTTTGGCATTAAGGTAGAAAAATTCTACCTGTTTTTTGATGCCTGGAACGTGAGCCTGTTTAAATTTACATATAAAGGCGTTGAGTACGGCATTGGCTGGTTACCATTAGGGGGCTATGTTAAAATTGCCGGAATGATTGATGAATCGATGGATACTGAGCAAATGGCTGGTCCGCCGCAACCCTGGGAGTTTCGTTCAAAACCGGCCTGGCAGCGCCTTATTGTAATGCTTGGCGGTGTTACGGTAAATGTTATACTGGGGATTCTGATATTTTGGGTGTTAACCATGCGTTTTGGCGATAGCTATATCCCTAATTCTGCGGCAAAATACGGTATTGTACCTGGCGAAGTAGGCAAAAAAATAGGCCTTCAAATTGGCGACAAGGTTGTTGCTATCAATGGCAAACCATTTGAACGTTTTGATGATCTTACAAGCCCGCAGGTACTATTGGATAATACTGTATTTACAGTGTTGCGCGGCACTCAAACTTTGCAGATCAGTATTCCGCGTACAATCCTTAACGATTTGAACGATCATGACATAGAAGGCTTCATCAGCCGCCTGCCCCGTGCTAAGTTCATTGTTGATTCATTGGAGCCAGGTAGTAACGCAGTAAAAGCAGGTTTAAAAAAAGGCGACAGCATTGTGATGGCAAACGACCATCCAATTGTATTTTGGGACGAGTTGCAAGCTCAGCTATCTGCCAATAAAGGCAAGCAGGTTGAACTGGGTATTAAACGCAATCATGAACTGGTTACCTTAAAAGCACAGGTTACACCGGAAGGTAAGCTTGGTTTCTATCGTGCAAAAAGTGATTTCCCGGATATTAAAACCATAAAATATGGCTTTTTCGAAGCTTTCCCTATAGGAGCGCAAAGAGCTTGGGGAACTTTCAGGGATAATGCCAAAGGTATCGGAAAGATTTTCAGGGGTGATGTTAACCCGGGCAAAGCAGTAAGCGGACCGGTAGCTATAGCCAACCTGTTTGGCGGTACTGTTGATTGGGTTCACTTTTGGACGCTTGTAGGCTTCCTGTCGATGGTATTGGCGCTGATGAACTTATTACCTATTCCTGCGCTTGATGGCGGTCATGCAGTTTTCCTGATTATAGAAATGATTAAAGGCAAACCGTTAAGCGATAAATTCCTTGAGCGTGCACAGATTGTAGGTTTTGTAATTTTAGTTACCCTGATGGTATTTGTTTTTGGAAACGATATTGTAAAGCTGGTAATGAAGAAGTGATTTAGAGATTAGAGATTGGAGGTTAGAGATTAGTTGCCTCCCAAGCATATATAAAAGAAAGGCCTTTTAATTACTGAAAGGCCTTTCTTTTATATATGAATTTATCAATTAATTGAATAGCTGTACCAATCTATTAACTTTAAGCTCTGTGCATTCTGCATTTAGCTTGTTTTATACTGCCGGATCAGTTGGCTTTGGGCTTTCATAATTATCAGATACCGTATCAAATGGAGATCGTTCGTTTTTAAATATCGCTGCCGAAATGAGGCTTACAATTGTTCCGAAAAGGATATAAATAAAAACAACGCCTACTACAGCAAAAATTGCAAAATATTTACGGGTCATATTCATGGCCGCATCTATTTGGTCCTGGCTTAATTTGCCGTCTTCGGTCATCTTTTTCTGTGATGCATCCATGATCTTGGTAACCATGTCCGGACTTAATATGGTGTAGTATACATATGTAAATATGGCTATAAATACACCGGTGAAGATAGCATACAGAAAACCTGATAAAAAGCCCTCTCCGTAAGTAAGGTAACCGCCAAGCTGATCTTTATATTCCTTTTGAGTAAGAAACAGGAACGCCAGGAAAGGCAAAAAGCTAAGGTATTTAAGAGAAGAATTTGGGTCGAGATCCAAAAATTGGAATGCGTAAGTTATGACTACTGAAGCTATCAGATTGATCAATGCCCACTTCAGGGCTGGTTGCGATGGGCTCGCTTTTTTTACTTCCATGATATAGGTTGTTTAGTGTTTGGTTAAAATTAACCAATAATATTATATCATGTACATCTTTATTTTAAACCAAAAGAGTTTTAATAACAAACAGGCCTTTCAAAATCCGAAAAGCCTGCTTTGTTATTGGTTTAACTGTTTTGCTGTTATGAAGCCGAACCGGCTGGTTCCCGCTTAAAAAATGCTGCAAAAATTATTGACAGAACGAACAGAAATATAATGCTGATCCCCAACGACTGAATTTGTTGCCCGATAGTAACGGTTTTTTCGGCGTCAAAAGCTTTCTTCATTTCCACTATTTTTGCGTCAGCTTCCTTCTTTTCCTCCGGTTTGGTTGTTTCATCCTTTAATTTATTGAGGGCGCTAACCATAGCTGTCTCCGTTTTTTGAACCATATTGGGTTCAACTATCTTAGCAAAAAACTGGTCTTTAATAATAAAAACCATTAGGTATGAAACAAAAAACATGATAAAAATCCCGGTACCTGACTGCCTCATTGTCCATAGCCCACCTATTTTTTTTCGCAGGCTTAATGAAAACAAAGCTGCAGCACTTAGAGGCAGCAGGTATGAAAACACCATTGATCCAAAAGTGATGATCACGGCCGATTTAGCAACTGTAACCATAAAATAAAAGTAAATAATGCTTATGGCCGATATTACCAGCCCTAAGAATACTCCTTTAATCAATCCTTGCTTCTTTATCTCTTTATCTGTTTCTTGACTCATTTGTTGGTTTATATTACTTAAACGCTGTGTGTATTATTAAAAATTAACCAGGATCTCTAAAACTGCCATATCGAATTCCTTGTTGATGGCATTGTCGGCAATTTCTTTTATCTCTTCATCAGAAGGATCTATGTTCTGGAAAAAGCACATCATTGGGTAAAACAATTCTTTAAGTTCTGAATCTTCAGGAAGTGTTGTTGCCACCTTGCTGATTTCAGATACCGGGCTTTCAATCAGGATTTGATTGGCAATTACAGGCTCATAAATACGGTACTCGTCCTGGAACTCATCTTCATCAACCAGTAAAAATTCCTTCAGGTAATCTTCAAGTTCAGGTTCAATATCTTCGTCTTCACACTCATTCAGGTACAGTAAAAGATTAAGGAGTTCGGTACCACGATCAAGGGTTTCTTCTTCAATACTCTCCCATTCCGGCGTATCAAGATAATCTTCTTCCAGCTTTTTAACGTCGGCACTAAAGAAGTTGATCATTAACAGGTCGAAGAAGATTTCGCGAAGTTCTTCAACCTCCGGGTTTTCATCAAAAACCGCGTCCAATTCATCCACTTTTGATAAAAAATCTTCGTCGGATGCAAAAACGTCAGCAAACTCGTCGGTTAACTGGGTTGCGTCAAAGCTGTTGTATTTTGAAAAGGCCTCAAGCGCTGCTATAAAGGCATTTTCTATTTTAGGATCGATCATAGGTATGTTATTTAAAGATTTGTTGATTGTTGTAAGTTAACAATACTTTACCTTTTAAACGCTGCCCAATGTAAGGCGAGTTTGCAGATTTAGATTTGTTATTGATCGCTGTATACTCCCATTCAGCATCAGTATCAAGAATTACCAGGTTTGCCTTTTCATTTTCGGCAATAACAGGCAGTTCAACACCAAGTATTTCGCGGGGATTGATGGCCAGTTTTTCAACTATAAGCTCAGCAGGTAAGCCGGCTTTTAAAGCCAGGGAAAACGCCGTTTGCAGGCCCACCATACCGTATTCGGCAACCTCAAACTCCACATCTTTAAATTCAATTTCGTGTGGGGTATGTTGCGATACAATAGCGTCGATGGTGCCATCTTTTAAACCTTTTACTAGTGCCGCAACGTCATCGGCAGTGCGTAATGGGGGTTTAACTTTATACAAGCTGTCGAAACCTAAAAGGGCCTCATCAGTCAACACTAAATGATGTGCGGCAACATCGCAGGTAACTTCAATACCTTTGCGCTTAGCCTCACGGATCAATTCGACCGAACGGGCTGTTGATATGGTTGTAAAATGGATGCGCGATACCGTGTACTCTGCTAGATAAAGATCGCGGGCAACCATCAGTTCTTCTGCCAATGCAGGAATGCCTTTCATGCCAAGCAGTGTACTGATTTCGCCCTCATTAACTTTTGCTTTACCTGCTATTGCAGTATCTTCAGGATAAGAGAAAACCAATGCGTCAAAGCCCTGTGCATACAGCAAAGCTCTTTCCATTAAACCGGCATCCTGTACAGGGCGACTACCATCGGTAAAAGCTTTGGCACCGCTTTGGTACATATCGTACATTTCGGCAAGGTCTTTTCCTTCTCGTTTTTGAGATATAGTACCCAAAGGATAAACATCAACCAGGTTACCTTTTGACCGGTTCAACAGATATTCAACTTCCGACTTGGAATGCACCGGCGGCTGGGTATTAGGCATTAGTGCTATGCCGGTAAAACCTCCGGCTGCCGCAGCTACTGTACCGGAGCGAAGATCCTCCTTGGTTTCAAGGCCCAGCTCGCCTACATTACAGTTAAGATCAAAAAAACCGGGCGAAACATATTTACCTTCGGCATCAAATAGTTCGGCGTCGGCATCAATGTCGTCGGCTATGCGGGTGATAACACCTTTTTCAATTAAAATATCGGCAACTTGTTGATGAAAGGATGATCCGGGATCAAGAATAGTGGCTGATTTGATAAGCAAATTCATTAGCACTGCTTTATGTGTGGATTTGTATCGATCTATCCCGCCTGAATAACACCCTGTTGATCAGGCTTGTAAAATCTGATTAACAATATTTCTGCAAGCAGGAAGATCAGCGCCAAAATTATACAAAGTTTCCATAATTGTGTGCCAAAATTTGATTCGGCAACAACACTTTTTAACGAACCGTTTCCTGCTGTTAATAAGGGCTTTGCATTTGGCAGTATTTTTTCGAGATCGACCGCTGTAAAATAACTCATATCTGATTCGGCCCGGCTGTCATTAAAAGCAAGTGTTGCCAGCGTACTGTCCTGCTTCCTGAGCGAGTAAATTCCAGGTTCATTTAATTGGTCAGAAACATATAACAGTGTACTCCCCTCCTGCTGCCTTATATCAGGGATAATGCTTTGATTGCCTTTGGTGAGTTTTAGCAATTGCTTTTCGGTAGTTTGCACAGGCGGCACCTCAAAATTTTCATCGGTACCAAGGGTATAAAACAAGGGTTGGTCATGCCCGCTTAATAATGCCATTCTGAAAAGTGTTGGTACAAACAAAGCATGCCGGGGCAGGTTACTAAAATCTTCGTTAAGTGGCACAGCACACATGTAAACATTCCCTTTTCCGCTGCTGTAACCCTCCCAAAAAGCTTCGCCTGTAGCAAGATTCATCAGGCTTTCCTGTTTAACGCCGCTTTTACTTAGCTGATAGTATTTTTTAACAGACGGCAGATCGGGGTTTTGAGGAAAACTTTCAAACACGTTCTTAAATACCGGGCTTTGCCTGTTAATGGAAGCTACTTTTACATCCTGGGTTACCAGTTTTTCAGGATATCCTGTATTTAAGGTTAATAAAAATGATTTATAATTAGCCAGATCAGCATCGACCGATGGGAATACAACCAGTGCCCCCCCTTTTGTTACGTATGTTCTCAGTTGTTGTGCCAGCCCGGTGGCGATAGTTTTAACATCGCTAATAATTACTATAGGATAATTATTAAGCGCAGCATAGTCAACACCGCCGTCTGTTACACGGGTTGCGGCAAAGAAAGCATCTGAAGCAAAAACTGCTTTCAGATAAGGATTTACCATCCCACCGTCTATCAGCAAAACCGGCATTTGCTGTTTCACATTAAAACTGAAGTAAAACTGGTTATCAAAGGTAACCGGGTTATCCTGTAACTGAATTTCGCCGCGTTGCCATCCGGGCTTTAAACCCGAAAATGATAAGGTGTCGTTTTGAACTTGACGGGCATTGATGCTAAAACTGCCAAGCGCCTTTTGCTCACCATTGATCAATATTTTAAGGGGGATCTTTTCGGCTTTTTCCATAGCATAATTATGCAGGCGAACAACCAGTTTCTCACTTTCGGCCGGGCGATGTACCGCGCTAAGCAACCACGCCGAATCAACTGCAACATTGGGCAGATTTCCGGCTTTGAGCTGAACAAGGTTTACGGTAATATTACTATCAGCTTTAACAGGTTTATCGTTTTTGTTTTTTTGAAAATCAGAAATAATGAATACCGATTTAGCAGCACCTATCTGATTTTCCAATAAGTTTTCCTGCCTGCTGATAACCTGTTGCAGGTTTCGGCTTTGCGAGCTTACCTTAACTGCATCAACCGCATCATTAAATTCATCCCGGCTCAGCAATCGTTGATGTTTACCTTCAAAATCCTGTGTGAGTAATTGAAAGCGGTCGTTGATATTATAAGCCGAAGCAATTTCTTTTGCGCGGCGTTTAGCTTCATCAAGTAATGAACCTTCACGGTTTAGGGTTTCCATGGAGTAGGAATTGTCCACAAAAATGCTGATTACCTGCTGTTTGGCCGCATTTGGATTGTGAGCATTGGGTATATATGGACGGGCAAATGCCAATATCAGGAACAGTAAACCAAGTAAACGCGAAGCTAATATCAATCGCTCTTTTAAATTGCGGCTCGAGGCCTGCTGTTCCTGCACCTCTTTCAAAAACTGTACATTACTAAAGTATACCTTTTTGTATTTACGAAAATTGAACAGATGGATCACAACCGGGATAGCCAGGCTCAGCAATGCGAATAAAAAAGCGGGATATAAAAAATACATATTTTATATAGGCGGTTGTGCTGTTTACAAATGTGCTAATTTTTTAAATATGCAGGTGTGCAAATTTCAGATGTGCAGATCTTAGCCTTTATCAGTCATCATCTAAAAATGATAGGCCTTTCAAATCATGTATAAATAAATATATTTGGTGCATACATCAATCTACTTTAAAAAAAATGGAATACAGAAGATTAGGCGAAAGTAAACTAAGCGTATCGGCAATAACTTTTGGAGCATGGGCAGCAGGCGGCTGGATGTGGGGTGGCAATGATGACCAGGAAGCTATAGATGCTATGCGTGCTGCCTACGACCTTGGCATAACCTCTATTGATACCGCTCCTGTTTACGGACAAGGCAAAAGCGAAGAATTGGTTGGCAAAGCGATAAAAGACCTCCCCCGCGATAAGGTACAGATATTAACTAAATATGGTTTACGCTGGGACCTCGCAAAAGGCGAGTTCTTTTTCAAGAGTAAAGACAACAGCGGGAAGGATATTGATGTATATCGATATGCAGGTAAAGATAGCATCATCTCAGAGTGCGAAAGCAGTCTTAAGCGCCTTGGCACCGATTATATTGACCTATACCAGATTCATTGGTCGGACAAAACTACGCCCATCGATGAAACCATGGAAGCTATTTTACGCTTGCAGGAACAGGGTAAAATTCGCGAAGCAGGCGTTTGTAATTACGATGTAAGTCAAATGCATATCGCTGCCAAAACCATTAAACTGGCTGCAAACCAGGTTCCGTTTAGTATGGTAAACCGGGGCATTGAAGATGAGTTAATTCCTTACTGTATCGAGAACAGGAAAGCAATACTGGCCTACAGCCCGCTTGAACGCGGTTTATTGACCGGCAAAATGAAACCTGGCCAAAATTTCGGTGAAGGGGATCACCGTGCAGGCGTTAAATACTTTAAAGATCAAAATATTGAACGTATCAATGCCTTCCTTGCCAAAATAAAACCGCTGGCCGATGAAAAAGGTGCAACTTTAGGGCAATTGGTTATCCGCTGGACGATCAATCATCCAGGTATAACTGTTGCGCTGGTTGGCGCCCGTAATGCTGAGCAGTCTATCCAGAATGCTAAGGCTATCAATATCCATATCAACGGAGAAGAAATGGAATTTATCAATAACCAGTTAAGTGACCTGGAAATTGTAGGTTAATTTTTTCTTCGAAGCGAAGAGTCAAAGGCTCTTCGCTTAACCAAATAAACCTTAATCATGATTATTGATGCATTACTATATAATAACCATTTAACATCTAAGAATGATCCTGCTACCACCGCTTTAATATTGGGAGGCATAGGAGCTATATTTAGCTTATAGGTGCCATAATGCATAACCGCCGCAAACAGCTGGTTAAAGAAGGCGTACAAGTTGAGGGTACGGTTATAAGCATTGAACGCGAAATGAGCAACAAAAATTCGACGAGCTTAAATTACCCTGTAATTAGTTATCGGACATTGCAAAATGAACTGATAACTAAAAAATACAACATAGGTATCAGTAGCGGCTCTTCATATAAAGAAGGCGATTTGGTAAATGTTATATATGATCCTAATGACACTTCATCATTTACGCTTAATGATACTTTATCAAAATCATCTGGCCTGCCTTTATTTTAATTGGCTTAGCCTTAATCATTGGAGCGGTTGTTATTTATATAATGAAATAAGATTACTTCAGCGAAATCAAAAAAATCAATTAAATCAGCGGTCAATTTCCCTATCTTCCATTTATGAAAAGATCACTGCTTTTATTCCCGTTATTGTTTGGCTTGAGATTATCTGCTCAAAACGCGCAACAAATTCATCAAAAGGCCATTTTAATTGACACACATAACGATGTTATTTCAAACGAGCTGATAACTGGCTCCGATTTAGGCAAACGGCAAAACGAAGGAAATTTTGATTTAGTTCGTGCTAAAGAAGGCGGACTTGACGCGCAGATCTTTTCTATCTGGTGTGGTGAAAGCTATGGCAAAGGGACTGCCTTTGCTTTTGCAAACCGGGAAATAGATTCGTTGTATGCGCTCATCAAACGTAATCCTGATAAAATAACTTTAGTACGCAATACCAAAGAACTTAAAAAAGCAGTTGCGGATAAAAAGCTGGCTGCGCTGATAGGTGTTGAGGGCGGGCATATGGTCGAGGATCGGATGGATTATATCGATAGCCTTGCTAAACGTGGGATGCGTTACCTTACCTTAACCTGGAATAACAGTACCTCATGGGCAACTTCGGCGCGTGACGAGGTTACAAAAAAAGATAGTTTGAAACATTTAGGGCTTACCGATTACGGTAGGCATATTGTTAAACACCTGAATGAACTTGGCGTTATGGTTGATGTATCGCACGTTGGTGAACATACTTTTTATGATGTGCTCGCAACTACTTCAAAACCCGTCATCGCCTCACACAGCTGTGCCTACAGTATTGACCCCAATCGTCGCAATTTGAAAGATGAACAACTGAAGGCGCTTGCGAAAAATGGCGGCGTGGTATGCGTTAATTTTTATAGCGGTTTTGTAGATAGCACCTATACACCCAAAGTACTTAAGTTTTTGGCGCAGCACAAAGCAGAACTTGATTCATTGACAAAAGTTTACCACGATGTCGACCTGGCCAATATCCGGATAAATGCTATGTACAAAGCTGAATCAGACAAATTAAGGCCGCCCCTTGAACTGCTGATCAAGCACATCGATTACATAGTAAAGCTGATAGGAGTTGATTTTGTAGGTATAGGATCCGATTTTGACGGGGCCGAATCCTATCCGCTTGGCTTGGACAGTGTGGCTGACTATCCCAAAATAACTGAAGAGTTGCTTAAACTTGGGTATAAGCAAAAAGATATAGATAAAATATTGGGCGGAAATGTGATGCGGGTGCTAACGGCAAATACGGGCAAATGATGTCACTTTGTTGACGATATGCGCTTTGCCTTATGCGCTTAAAATCGTAAATTCGCAACTCATTTATAATAAAATGTCTCAAGAAACTGAACACGTAAAATGCCTCATCATAGGCTCTGGTCCTGCAGGTTACACTGCAGCTATATATGCTTCCCGCGCTGATCTTAAACCAGTTATGTATACCGGCTTACTGGCAGGCGGTCAGCTTACACAAACTACCGAAGTTGAAAATTTCCCGGGCTATCCGCAGGGTATTATGGGTCCTGAACTGATGGAAGATTTCCGTAAACAAGCTGAGCGCCTGGGTACTGAAATCCGCTTTGGATATGTTAGCTCTGTTGATTTTTCAAGTTTGCCACATAAGGTTGTGGTTGATGACGTAAAAACCATCACTGCCGATACCGTAATTATATCTACCGGCGCTTCGGCCAAATGGCTTGGCCTGGAATCTGAACAAAAATACAGTGGTTTCGGTGTTTCTGCCTGTGCTGTTTGCGATGGCTTCTTTTTTAAAGGCCAGGATGTAGCTATCGTAGGCGCTGGTGATACCGCAGCCGAAGAAGCTACTTACTTAGCTAAATTGGCCCGCAAGGTATATATGATAATTCGCAGGGATGAGTTCCGCGCTTCCAAAGCTATGGTTCACCGTGTGTTGAATACGCCAAACATCGAAATTTTATATAACACCGAAACCAAAGAAATTTTAGGCGACGGCCAAAGTGTTACCGGCGTTAAGGTGATCAATAATCAAACCAATGCTGAAACTGATCTTGATGTTACAGGATTTTTCGTAGCAATTGGCCATCATCCTAATACCGATATTTTTAAAGGCTGGTTGCATATGGATGAAACCGGTTATATCATCACCCGTCCCGGTTCAACTGAAACCAACGTTGAAGGAGTATTTTGTGCCGGCGACGCTCAGGACCACATTTACCGTCAGGCTGTAACAGCAGCCGGTACCGGTTGTATGGCTGCTATTGATGCTGAACGCTACCTCGCTGCCAAAGAGCATGTGGTGACAGCTTAAGTTGAACCCCGCCCAAACCCTCCCCTAAAGGGAGAGGGCTTTAAAAAAGCGACAGGTAGCTATACTTGTCGCTTTTTGCTTTCAACTCCCCCAGTTGCCGTGAGGACACGGCAACTGATCCGCTTCAAAATAATACATGAATGTTGTCGTGAGGACACGACAACGGGGTGTTTTTTTGAGGTTAGATTAACGAATTATGGGAATCTATTGGATTCCAATAGTAAGTTCAGATAAGCACCTGATTAATTATCGAACAAACGAACTAATATTTTACACATCAAAACTTCTTATATTTTTTTAAAAAGTTTTATCTTACGGGCTCACACTAACCTGTTAGATAAATTATGTATAAAAAGGCTTCTTTAGTACTGCTTGCCGTGCTTGCAGTGTACACCACCACTGTAAACGCACAAGACGCGGACCCAAACCTGGGAATTATCCCAGTTCCCGTTTCATTGAAAAAAGCTCCCGGTCAATTTGTTTTGAGCCAGGAAACTACCGTCCAGGCAGATACCCCTTCAAACAAAGCTGTAGTATTTTTAAAAGATTACCTTGCCAAAAACCAGGCTTATAACAAACCGGTTGTTGTAAAAAGTGGTAAAAGCGCCAACGTTATAACCCTTACGGCTGCGGGTACTGATGGTTTACCCGCCGAAGGTTACCGTTTAACCATTACGCCACAACAGGTTATTGTTGCAGGTAAGGGTGCCGGATTGTTCTATGGTGTGCAAACGCTGCTGCAGCTGATGCCTGCTGAACATGCCGCTACCATCAAACTACCGGCTGTACAGATTGAAGATTATCCGCGTTTCGGTTATCGCGGCGCTATGCTTGATGTTGGCCGTCACTTTTTTGGGGTAGAAATGGTTAAGAAGTACATCGACCTGTTAGCAACCTATAAACTAAATACCTTTCACTGGCATCTTACCGAAGATCAGGGATGGCGCATAGAAATAAAGAAATATCCTAAGCTTACCCAAATCAGCAGTATGCGCGCTCAAACATTGATAGGAGGTTATCATGACCGTACGCCGCAACAATTTGATGGTACACCTTATGGCGGCTTTTATACACAAGACCAGATTCGTGAGGTTGTTAAATATGCATCAGAAAGGTTTATTACCATAGTACCTGAAATTGAAATGCCGGGACACTCTAAAGCTGCGCTTGCCGCTTATCCCGAGTTAAGCTGTGACCCATCAAAAACGTATCAACCGGCTGAAACCTGGGGCGTATTCAACGACATTTATTGCCCTAACGAAAAAACATTTGCCTTTTTACAGGATGTGCTGACTGAAGTAATGGCACTTTTCCCGAGCAAGTATATCCACATTGGTGGTGATGAAGCTCCGAAAGATGCCTGGAAAAACTCGCCATTTTGTCAGCAGTTAATTAAAAAGTTAAAGCTGAAAGATGAGCACGCGTTGCAGAGCTATTTTATACAACGCATTGAAAAGTTTCTAAATTCAAAAGGCCGCAGCATCATTGGCTGGGACGAAATTTTAGAAGGTGGCCTTGCCCCTAACGCTACCGTAATGAGCTGGCGAGGCGAAGAAGGAGGCATTGCAGCAGCGCAACAAAAACATGATGTGATCATGACGCCGGGAAGCAACGGTTTATACATTGACCATGGCCAGGGAAAACCAAGCCAGGAACCATTGAGCATTGGCGGTAACGAACCGCTTTCGAAAATTTACAGCTATAACCCTACTCCTGCTGTATTAACGCCTGATGAGCAAAAATACATTAAAGGTGTACAGGCCAATTTGTGGACAGAATATGTAGCCACAGATGCTAAAGTAGAATTTATGCTGTTGCCGAGATTGCTTGCGCTGTCAGAGATTGCATGGTCGCCATTGGCCAATAAAAATTACACTGATTTTGCTGATACACGCTTACCGGGACATTTGGCATGGCTGGATAAAAACGGGTTTGACTATCATGTGCCAACAGCTATAGGTGCAAAAGATACCGTAATGATAGGCAGTAAGTTAAGTGCTGTACTGAAACCATCTGTTGAAGGAGCAAAAGTTCATTATACTATTGACGGTTATACCCCACGCGAAACAGATTTGATTTATTCTACTCCTTTGAATTTGGATATACCTGTTGATCAGTACCGCGAATTACAGACTATTGTGATCACTCCTTCAGGTAAGCGCAGCAATGTGACCCGTACATTGGTTTATAATAAAGCGCCGATGGCCGCCGTTACTTATACAGGTGCAGCAACAGGCCTTAAGTATCAGGTTTTTCCCGGTCTTTATACCAGTACAAATCAATTAGGCATTATGCCTGCCGACAGCGGCCTAACCAAAACCTTTAATACAGCCGATCTGCGAAAAAATAAAGGTAAATATGGTGTGATTTATACAGGATTTATTAATATTGAAACCGATGGCGTTTATGGCTTTGCAACGTCATCTGCGGGTGGTTCGGTTTTATTAATTGATGACCAACCGGTAGTTGATAATGACGGAAGACATTCCATGAATGAACAAATGGGAGCTGCGCCGTTGTTAAAAGGCTACCATAAGGTAACGGTAAAATATTTTGACCAGGGAGTTGGCCCTGTATCGTTAAAAGTGTTTATTACTGCGCCTGGCAAATCAAAAGCCGAGCTAACACCAGATACGTTATACAACTAAGTTGAACGAAAAAAATATGACTAACAGGTTTTACCTTTTTGCGCTTGCGATAAGTGCATTAATGGCTGGATGCGGCGGGCAGGAAACAAAAAAGCCTGCCGCTCCTACGGCACCTAAAAAGCCGGAGCTGATGGCGCCTTTCAGGTTTCATAAACTGATAGAGGTTTCGCCGGGACAAAGCTATGATATTTTAAGCTGGGGCCGTGGTGCCGAAGAAGCCGGTTCGTTCATGATATTACATTCGGATTCGTCAGCCATAAAATATACTACAACAACCGGCGATCTGGATGGCGCTATTATCGACGTTTACAATTCGGATATGGATGTGGATGGCAATCCTGAAATCCTGATACAGGCGAAATCGAAAGATACGACTAATTATACATCTATCTACGCCTTTGAGTTCAACGACAATAACAGTAAGGCCAATAAACTTGACTTCCCGAAATTAACCAGCTCGCAGCGTAAAGGCTATCGCGGCAATGATAATTTTTATATTAAGGAAGGTAAGCTGATGCGGGAGTTTCCGATATTTAATGGTAACGGCAAAGATGCAAAACCCTCAGGAGCAAAACGCCAGTTGGAATATGGCTTACGTGGTAATGAATTTACGGTAAAACAGCTGAGTAAAGATTCAACCGATGTAAAACAACCGGACAATCAGCCTGCTAAAACGGATGAGAAAAAATCTTCGGATAAACAAAGTTCATCATCTTCATCAAAATCATCCAAGAAAAAGAATAAAAGACATAGAGGATAATATGCAAACGTCATTGCGAGGCACGAAGCAATCCCCAACAGGCAGGTTCACCCTGTATAGTTTGCGATTGCTTCGTGCCTCGCAATGACGTTTTATTTATGCCTTGTTTCTAACCACTTTCGGAGAAGGATTTCAACTAACCTCTTATCTCCAACCTCTAATCACTAAGTTTGTATCACCCCTACATTAAAAGCTTTTTCAATTGGCGCATGATTGGCGGCCTCAATACCCATTGATATTACTTTACGGGTTTCGAGCGGATCGACGATCCCATCAACCCAAAGCCGGGCAGCAGCATAGTATGGGGTTGTTTGGGCGTTATATTTATCGGTTATCTGTTTCAATAACTCTGCTTCTTTTACCGCGTCAATCTCTTCGCCTTTTGCTTTGAGTCCCGCCTCCTGTATCTGCAGCAGGGTTTTGGCTGCTTGTCCGCCTCCCATTACTGCAATCTTAGCCGATGGCCAGGCATAGATCAGTCGTGGATCATATGCTTTACCGCACATGGCATAATTACCAGCGCCATAGCTATTGCCTACAACAATGGTAAATTTAGGTACAACGGAATTTGCCACTGCATTCACCATTTTTGCACCGTCTTTGATGATGCCCCCCTGCTCCGACCGGCTGCCTACCATAAAACCGGTAACATCCTGCAAAAACACCAGCGGGATTTTCTTTTGATTACAGTTCATGATAAAGCGGGTGGCCTTATCTGCCGAATCGGAATAAATAACACCGCCAAACTGCATCTCTCCTTTTTTTGATTTGATCACCTTGCGCTGATTGGCTACAATTCCTACAGCCCAGCCTTCTATCCGGCCCAGGCCGCAGATAATGGATTGCCCGTAACCGTCTTTGTAGGGTTCAAATTCGGAGTTGTCCAGCAAGCGGAGAATAATCTCCATCATATCGTATGCTTTTTCCCGGTTATCTGGCAATATGCCATAGATTTCCTTTTCATTGAGTTTTGGAGCTGATGATTGGATCCTGTCGAAACCGGCTTTGGTATAATCACCGGTCATGCTCAGGATATTGCGGATAGAATCGAGCGCAGCTTTGTCATTAGGCTGTTTATAATCGGTAACACCCGATATTTCACAGTGGGTTGTAGCACCGCCCAAAGTTTCATTGTCTACATCCTCACCAATGGCTGATTTTACGAGATATGATCCCGCCAGGAAAACAGAGCCTGTACCTTCTACTATCATAGCTTCATCGCTCATAATAGGCAAATAGGCACCACCCGCAACGCATGAGCCCATAATTGCGGCAATCTGGATAATGCCCATGCTGCTCATGATAGCATTGTTACGAAAGATTCGGCCAAAATGTTCCTTATCCGGAAAGATCTCGTCCTGTAAAGGCAGGTAAACGCCCGCCGAATCGACGAGGTAAATGATAGGTAATTTATTTTCGATAGCTATTTCCTGGGCGCGAAGGTTCTTTTTTGCTGTTATCGGAAACCAGGCCCCGGCTTTTACAGTGGCATCATTAGCAACAACAACACACTGCCTGCCGGAAATATACCCGATACCGCAAATAACACCGCCGGATGGGCAGCCACCATGTTCGGCGTACATGCCATCGGCAACAAAAGCGCCAATTTCCAGCCATGGCTTGTCTTTATCAATCAGGTAGGCCACCCGTTCACGGGCAAGCATTTTGCCCTTTTCTTTTTGTTTGGCGGCGGCCTTTTCGCCGCCGCCCTGATAAACTTTGTTAAGCCGGGTGTTTAGCTCATAAACAAGCTGCTTATTAATATCTTCATTTTTATTGAATTCGATATTCATAATTGGTTTTAGATAGGACAGGTAATTTAGAAAATTTCCTATCTAAAAAAGGAAATTGCAAACGGTTTTGTTTTAAAGAGGAAAACCTGTTACGAGTTTGTGGAGTATAGCTGGCGGCAAACATTAGTAAATAATAGTCACCGCACCGCTATGCACTTGTTTAGATGAAGGGGTGTTGATCACATAATAATAAACGCCAGTAGGAAGTCTTTTTCCTTTATAGGTCCCGTTCCAGGGTACGGCGTAGCCCTGGCTTTGAAAAACCAATGTGCCGTTACGGTTGTAAACACTAACCTTGTCCAATTCTGAAAGGCCGGTGATAATCCAATTATCATTGGCTCCGTCGCTATTGGGTGTGAAAGTATTGGGGATGTGAATGTCATCGCAGTGGCTGGTAATGTTAATAGTTTGTGTGGCACTGCAACCATTATGGTCAGTGACCCTTAGACTAACTGTCCCCAAGCTGCCTGTGTTGAAATCAGGTCTGCCGGGTTGGCCATTCCACTCATAAGTTACAAAGCCCGGGGGAGCCGTCAATGTGATGGTTTCATTTGAATATTGGCATAAACTGGCATCTGGAATCGACAATGTGGGTTTAGGCAAAAAGCTAACCGGCATATTTTTAAATGCGGTGCAGCCTCCTGGAGTGCTAACCGTTGCTGTATATGTGCCCGAATGGTTAACGTTAATTTGATCAGTAGTTTCGCCCGTCTGCCATTTTACAGTTCCGTTTGAAAAGCTGGCCTTCAGTGTAATAGTTTCGCCGTCGCACAGATTGGTGTTAACGATCTGCTGAATGCTAATATCCGGCACCGCATCAAAATTTAAAGTATAAGGATCGGATAGGGTGCTGCAGGCAGTTATATTACTGCTGACGCTTAAACTGTATTTTCCGGGTTGGCTGGCAGTTATATTAGTTTTATTTAATTCAGCGGCCAGTAGATTCCCGTCACGGAACCAGTTTAACGTATAAGTACCGTCGTTGGTGAAGTTGGTAGTCAGGCTGGCGATATCACCTGTACAATAACCTGGCTTATCGGCTGTGATAACTGGCTTTTCCAGGTTAATAAAATCAATGGTAAGCTCATCTGAGGCAACCCACGAGTTTGAACATCCCCGAACCTCCACTTTATATTTACCGGCCTGAGTAACCTGTAAGTTAGGTGCGGTTGCGCCGTTTAAAACGCCATCCCGGTACCAGCGGTATTGATAAGGACTCCAGTTGATGATCTGTGATCCGTCAATTGGTACCTGACTGCTTATCGTTGCCTGTTCTCCATCGCAATAAGCTGCCTTATCCTGTTGAAGTACCGGCTTGGGGACAGGAATAAATTTAACTTCAACTTCCTTTGATGAAACCCAATTACCTGCGCAGGCGCTTACTTCCACCTTATACTTGCCGTTTTCGCTGATATCAAGTGATGCACTGGTGTTACCATTTAGTACGCCATCCTTATACCAGCGATAAGTGTAACCTGCTTTATCATCAGTTTTAAGGTTAGCGACGGAGCCTTCGCAATAATTCAGTTGATCTGGGTAATTAAAAGAAAAAACCGGCGCTGCTATTTGCGTTACCTTAAGATGGTTGCTTTCCACATGCAAAGGCGAACATGGATCATATAACACAGCGTAATAATCGCCTGAGTTTTTTATTGTAAGCTTGTTATTGCTTTCGTTAGGTATCTCCTGCCCATCTTTATACCATTGTATCGTGTTTCCGGAAAATGCACTGTTTTGTACAATAGCATCAACGGTAGTGTTGGCGCATATGTCTAACTGGTTTACATTAAAAGCCTGGCCATCAAATTGTATGCTACTAAATTGCTGCGTTGGAGTTACGTAAGGGCCGTAATCAGGTTTGAGCAAATACAAACCGGTAGCCGCTGCTACCCACACACCATCTTCACAAACCGGGCTGGAATATGATGTGGCATTCACGCAGATATCATTGATTTTGGTATTGCCGAGCGCGTCATAATGAAACAGAGAATATTCAAAAAAGGCGGACTTGACATATCCTGAATTACTATAGTAAAAGCCCTGGTCTGTTCCTATAAGTAAGTTCTCTTTTATAAGTCCTTTATCTTGCGAGGTCCCGAAATAGCGCAATCCATAAATCGAAGCGATTTTATTTACGTTGATACCAGGCAGGTAGGTATAATGCTCCTTGTCAGAATTGTTAGAGTAAACCCTGGAATTTTGGAACAAGCCCTTTTCTGTTCCCCAAAACTGGTTCATTAACGATCGGGATAGCGATCCGTAATCAAAGGCGTCCGTCACATTACCGAAGGTGCTATAGGCAGTATTGATTTTTTCACCGTAAATACTATTGTTGCCATACCATAAAAAGCCTCCCCAGGCACTATAGGTGGTAAGCTCCATAACACCATACAGCTTCAGCGCATCGGGGTAGCTGCCAAATTCGAGGTCGCTGAAAAGCTCAGAGCGGTACGTTGCATCAAAAATCTGTGAGGGCACGTGTGAGGGTTTGGGCATCATTACCTCCTGTTCATAATCATAATTGCACCGGCCATTATCTGTACCAATAAGCAAAATATGATCTGCCAGCGGATGGCCGCCTAAACCGTTGGTGTTATCCCCAAAATAGCTACCGGTGTAATCTATACCAATGGATAGAACAATGCCCGGTATCCCTTTGGCAGCACCTATAACCTTGATTATGCCATTTTTCAACTCAAGTATATTACTCGAATTTGTCGCTACAAATACCGTATTGGCATCTGTGCCGGCAATATCAACAAACTGGAGATTATGGTAGGCACTAAAAAAGCCACTATAATCGTCAATACTTTTAGTGATGCTGTTGATCCGGTAAACCGTCTGATTTTGCGCAAGCACCCACAAGTAGGGGTCTTTAAAATCGCGCTTAACTTTCAGAATATTTTTGCCATTTAAGAAAGTGCCGTTCAAATGAAAATCTACATCCTGCCCACAGGCGCGATAAGCAGAAATAACGATCAGGGACAACAGCAAGTAACGAGAAAGACACATGATAAGGTTTTGCAACGCGAAGTTAATCAAATACTATAAAAATCCGCAGCTCGTAAACCGACATATATTTAAGAAGTAGCACATCGATTAACGATAGGTTGCAACTCGTAATCAGCATATGTTTTAATCTGGATTATATCGGTGGTCATCACCGGTAACGAGATGTGCGAGGCTACTTAAAGTACGGCCTGACTTTGAGAAATAGATGGCTATTTCTGTATAAAAAAGTGTGTATTTTTTTTCAAAAAATATCTTTTATTTTTTTAATATAATTACTTAGCTTTCAGATAGTTTAAACGAGCTTAATAACTTTATATACACCTCCAGTTCGGAGATATATTATTATAACCGATTTTTAAACCTTTAGCCTCAACTTATCATGCCAAATTCAGAACAAAACCCCCAATCTTCAACAGAAGGCACTGTTACAAACGATGCCCTGAAAAATGATGCTGCCAACCAGCCCGACAATCCTCAGCTTTCACCAAAGGAGCAATTTACTGTGGTTGCGCTTGTCGTTTCTGCAATGATCATCTCGATGTTTATAATCATCGCATGGTGGCCTGCAGACCCAACTACAAACAAGAATACATTGTATTTAAATAAACCCTTTCATGTACGCCCTATTACACCGGGCGGCAACGAAACCAAGGCCTCAGATGGTAAACATAAAGCTACAGCAGCTGATACGATTGCCGCGCTGACAAAAAAATTGGCTGAACAGCAAAAACGTAGCGACGTCCTGGCTAAGGATACGAGACCAGATTCGATAAAAGCCCTGGAGGTTCTAAAAAAGGCTATTGAAGAAGCTCAAAATGCATTGAAGAAATTAAAGGATAAGCAGGAAGCCTCGGAACATACTTGCGCTGCAAAATGTGTCAGGAAAGAGTGCCCCGGATCTGCGGAGAAAATCTGCACCATTCAAATGGGTAATCTCCTGCTTATCCTTGTTGCCGCAGCAGGTTTCCTGGGCAACTTAATCCATGTAGGCAGGTCACTGACTTTTTATATCGGGATGAAGAGGTTTCAACGAAGCTGGTATCCGTGGTATATCATAAAGCCTTTTACGGCATCAGGCCTGGCACTGCTGATTTATTTTGCAACAAACGGTACTTCCAGCCCGGGAACTAATGATCAGGGTACTTCAATTAATTTAACGGCAATTATGCTAACAGCCGGATTGGTGGGATTATTTACTGATATAGCGACACAAAAGCTAAAGGTTATATTTGAAGCAATCCTAAAACCGGCAGATACACATCCCGGAGCAGCAAATACACCTTCGCCACAACCGGCTGCCAAGGCTGCTACGGTAGATATGACTAAGGTAAGCCCGGAGAAGATTAACACTAAGGGAGTAAACCATGTAAAAATACCCGGTCAAAATCTAAACCTCAAGAATTTGATTATAACGATCAATAATCAGGTGATTGATAAATCGGCTATAACGATAACTCCAACCGAAATCAGTTTTGACTACCAACCAACAGGTACCGACGCAACCGCAACTGAATTCGTGCTTTCGGTAAAAGATGCTACGGCTAATCTCGATGCAAAGAAAACATGGGCTGCTGCTTAACAACCGGCAAAACAGGAAGACTTTTCTTTCTAATTTACCCCTGGGTGTTTCAACAAATTGCGGTGCAATGGCATTAGCTTAATCAGACAACCGGATGCCGGTAGCATATTAATATAAAGGCACCCGGTGGTAGTACTGCAACAAAAATATAATATACTCGGCTTTATCATTTTGTGCTAATACCTAATCAACCTGCATTATGAATAATTTGTATTCCAGTCAATCAGCCAAACTGCCGGCATTCCGGAAGCTGAGAGGGTACGCTTTCGACCCCAGTTTATCCCTTAAATTGGATACTTCTGCTGTTAATGATCTCGTTTATAAAGTTCCCTGGGAGAGCGTGGAACCCGGCCCCGTAGGCGAATACCTGGAAGTACTTGATTATGACCCCACAACTAAGGAATATTACACACCTGTTAATTTAGATAATGCCTATGTTCTTGCACAGGATGGTCTTGATCCGAGCGAAAGTAACCCCCAGTTTCACCAGCAAATGGTTTATGCGGTAGCTATGATAACAATCCGCCATTTTGAAAAATCGCTTGGCAGAAAAATCCTTTGGGCATCGCGCCTGTTAAACTATAGTGAAGGAAAAGGCTATGAAACGTATGTTAAACGACTCCGGATTTATCCCCACGCATTAAGAGATGCAAACGCTTATTATAGCCCGGTAAAAAAAGCTGTTTTGTTTGGATACTTTTCGGCAATGCCCGCCGATGAGACACTGCAGATGCCTAATTCTCTTGTATTTACCTGCCTTAGCCATGATATTGTTGCGCATGAGGTAACCCATGCTCTGCTTGACGGCATGCACCGCAACTACAATGAGCCCAGCAACGCCGATGTGCTGGCGTTTCATGAAGCTTTCGCAGATATTGTAGCGCTTTTTCAGCATTTTACATTCCCGGATGTATTGAAACACCAGATTGCTAAAACACGTGGCGATTTGGCAAGTCAAAACCTTTTGGGCCAATTGGCGCAACAATTTGGGTCATCTATCGGATCATATGGCAGCCTGCGCGATGCACTAGGACATATAGATGAAGCAACCGGCAAATGGGTACCAACAATTCCTCATGCGGATGATTACAGAAACATTATGGAACCACATGCCCGTGGCAGTATTTTGGTTGCAGCTGTTTTTGAGGCATTCATTAATATTTATAAAAACAGGGCCGCAGATCTGCTGAGGATTGCGTCGAACGGAACCGGGATTTTGCCTTTAGGTGAATTACATCCGGATTTAGTTAACAGGCTGGCAGGCGAAGCCGCTAAAACAGCCGGGCATGTACTCAATATGTGTATCCGTGCCTTGGATTATTGTCCTCCTGTAGATATTACCTTTGGCGATTACCTGCGGGCAATTATCACAGCAGATGTTGAGCTGGTTGCGGATGATAGCCGGGACTACAGGCTGGCCTTTATTGATGCTTTCAGGCGGCGCGGTATTTATCCCCAGGGAATTAAAACCCTGAGTATTGAAAGTTTGCAGCAACCAATGATTGATATCGCTTTCAAGGCAACTGGAAAAAAATTAAGTTTTAAGGATCAATCCGACCAGGAGAAAACGCAAAATGACACCGGGCAACTATTGTTGATTATTGGCACCTTTCTAAGGGAATATGGCGACGCGATCAAATACGTATCGGACAGAAAAGAGATATATGATCTCACCCGTTTATATATCGCCGGGAAAACAAAAAAAAATAAAAAAATACAAATCCTGGGCCTGCATGACCGGTTAAATATCAAATTCTCATCCTCCAAAGAATTTGCACGAATTACCGGACTGGCCTTTTTGGAAGAATATATTGACCTTGGTATCAAGCAATCAGGAAGGTATACAGGCCCATCATTTCAGATTCAAAACCTGAGACTTGTTAACCGGGTAGGTCCTGAAGGTAATCAAGTTAATCAGGTAATATTTTCTATCGTTCAAACCAGCAGGTTGATTTGCAGAGATGACGTCTTCCTGCCCGCAAGCCAGAAAACCGATGATGAAACATCGTTCGATTTCAAAGGCGGCTGTACGCTGATCTTTGACCTTGACAGCCTGCAACTTAAATACGCCATTAGCAAGCCCCTTATAGATGTAGACTGTTTTACCAACATGGATAAATGCCAGTTAAACCTTCAGCGATTAAAGGCTCAGTATAATTTTCTGAATAACGACGGGGGAACAGGTAATGGGTTTCAACACGGATTTTCGGGCCCGGCGTTCAGGAGTACAGAACCTTTTGCATTTCTTCACCAACATTGAACCTGTCATGACAACAATATCAACAGAAAAAATAACCCGGGCAGATGTACGCATGTACCGCATGGGTACCGGCGATTGTTTCATTATTAAACTATTTGCCGGAGAAAAGGAAAAATATAAGATCATGATTGATTGTGGCACATGGCAGGGGGCAGAAGAAAAGCTGGTTCCCTATATCACCGATCTTAAAGAACATGTCGGCAATACTATCGATCTCCTGATCGTTACCCATGAGCATAAAGACCATGTTTATGTTTTTGAAGCCTGCGAAGAATTGTTAACAAAGGATTTTAATATCAAAAGCATCTGGATGGCCTGGACGGAAAGCGACGACGACGAAAAAGCGCAGCAATGGCTCAGGGATTTCGGCGATAAGAAAAAGGCGCTAAAGAAAGCGGCAAACCAAATGAACAAAGCCCTTCAAGACCCTGAATTTGTAAACCAGTTTAAAGATGAAAAAAGCGGCAATGAGCTAAAGGCAGCCCGGGAATATTTTGCCGGCGCGTTAAACTCTTTTGCCGATTTGCAATTCGCGTTAAAGGACGGAGACTACGTCGGCATGCTGAAAGGTATGGAAGTAGTTAAAAAGCAAATTGCTGAAGGTAATAAAATTGAAATCAGGTATTGCCATCCCGGAGAGATTATCAGTAATCTGCCGGGCGCAGAAGGAGTTCGGTTTTATGTACTTGGCCCGCCTTTGGCCTGGGAGCAGGTAAAAAAGGAAAGCGGCGGGGCCGGCGAGAGTTATGCGCATAATAATGAATTGGCCCACAGCGATGCATTTGCCATGGCAGTTTTGGCCGAGGATAAACAGGATTTTAAAAACTTGTTACCCTTTGACATGAAATATGTAAGCAAAGACAGCGAAGACCAGCGCCAATATTATGAAGACAAAGCAAACCAATGGCGTAACATTGACCATGATTGGTTGAACAGCGCCGGAGCACTTGCCTTAAGGGTTAACAGTATGACCAACAATCTTAGCCTGGCGCTGGCTATTGAGTTTGAAGATAGCGGACGGGTGATGCTATTCCCCGGAGATGCTGAATATGGCAGTTGGGAAAGCTGGCATAACATTTCCTGGCCTCAACAAGATTTTACAAAAGATCTGTTAAACCGTACCGTCTTTTACAAGGTTGCACACCACCTTAGTCATAACGGAACAGCCCAGCGGTTGGGATTGGAAATGATGGGCCACCCTGACCTTGCTGCCATGGCAACACTGGATTATGAAATCATCAGTAGTGGTTGGAAGTCAACAATGCCCAACAGGGCGCTAATAGACGAATTGCTGAAGCGGACCAAAGGCAGGTTAATGGTCATGCATGAGGACGGGATTCCGTATGATAAAACATCAAAAAAAACACTTACCAACGTTATTCTTAATGCAAGGGCCAATATGACGGAAAAAGAACGGGTAGATTTTGACAAGAATTTTATCTCCGAGCCATTGTATTTGGAGTATAAAGTTAATGGCCTAAGCAAAAAAGAAGTAAAAGCCAGAAAGAAGCAAAAATAGCATCAACTGAGATATTAAACATGATGCTCTTAAACAGAAGAAGCCGTAGCAAAAATGCCAGGCTTCTTCTGTTATTATTTAAAGCGTTTTTTAACCAGCTACTTCAACTTCCTGATTTTTAACTTCATTAGGGCGACCGTTTTTAAATGCTTTACGCGGCGATAAACCAAGCAATTCAAACATAGCCATATCAGTATCAAAAGATGGATTTGGAGTGGTAAGCAATTTTTCGCCTGCAAAAATTGAGTTAGCGCCCGCCATAAAGCAGAAAGCCTGTTCAACAGTACTCATTTCAGTACGGCCCGCAGATAAGCGGACTACAGTTTTAGGCATAATGATACGCGTAGTTGCAATCATACGTACCATATCCCAAACAGAAACACGTGGCTGATCGGCCAGCGGGGTTCCGGCCACAGGCACCAATGCATTAATAGGCACCGATTCCGGATGTTTAGGCAGGTTCGATAATGTTTTCAGCATCGATACCCTGTCTTCTACAGTTTCACCCAAACCTATGATGCCACCGCTACATACGGTGATCTTGGCTTTGCGCACGTGCTCAAGCGTTTTCAGGCGCTCATCGTAAGTACGGGTAGTAATAATACGTTTATAATCCTCTTCAGAAGTATCCAGATTGTGGTTATAAGCATATAAGCCGGCATCGGCTAAACGCTGGGCCTGGCTTTCGGTAAGCATACCCAGGGTACAGCAAACTTCCATATCAAGCTCATTAACAGCTTTTACCATATCAATTACCTTATCGAAATCGCGATTATCACGTACTTCGCGCCAGGCAGCGCCCATGCATAAACGTGAAGCACCACCGGCTTTTGCTTTTTCGGCAGCTGCAATCACCTCATCTTTCGGCATTATCGCATGCACATTCACACCTGTATTGTAACGTGCCGCCTGCGGGCAATAAGCGCAATCTTCAGAGCATCCACCGGTTTTTATCGAGATCAGGGAACTGATCTGCACTTCTGCATAATCTTTATTTTCGCGGTGTATGGTAGCTGCCTTGTATATCAGATCAAGCAAAGGCGTATGGTATATTTCGGCTATCTCTTCTTTAGTCCAGTTATGTCTAACTTCAGTCATCAGTTTCAGATTAAATTCGTCCCAACAGTGTTATTAAGTTATTGTAAACACGCAAATATTCAAAGATTATTTATAAATATAATACTTTTGATATCCCAGCAAAAGAAACTTGCTATATAACAAGGCTTTAAATATTCTTCGGTTTTAGCTTTACTGCTTCAAAAGCAATTTGGTGGCAAGATATAATGGTAATAGAAAGCCAATACAATCAGTAAAAGTTGTGATGATGATCGATGATGCTACAGCGGGATCAATCCCTACCCTTTTTAAGATCAGCGGAATCGAGGCCCCTGTTAAGCCTGCTATAATAAGGTTACCTGTCATGGCCAAAAACAGCACCAAACCAAGCATCGGGTTTGCGTCGTAAAAGAAAGCTACTATAAAAACAATAAGCCCGTTTGCAGCGCCGTTGATCATGCCAACCAAAAACTCCTTCAATACGGTGTTATAAGCTTGTTTATCTGAAAGGTCACTCAGTGAAATACGTCTTACGGTTACTGCCAAAGCCTGCGTGGCCGCATTACCGCCCATACCGGCTATAATGGTCATGTAAGCAGAGATAATTGAAAGTTTGGCAACTGTATCATCGAATGTACGGATAATAGACGCCGCCAGGAATGCGGTACCAAGGTTGATCACTAGCCATGGTAAACGGCTTTTGACGGCTTCTACCCAGTTACCGCTTAGTTCTTCGTCTTCAGATACACCGGAGATCTTCAGGATGTCCTCTGTGTTTTCCTCCTCCATTACGTCGATGATATCATCTACCGTAACACGACCAAGCAGTTTCATGTCGTCATCAACAACCGGGATACTGGTCAGGTTATATTGCTTGATCAGGCGAGCTACTGCTTCCTGGTCAAGATCAGCTTTTACATAAACAAAATCGGTAGTTACCAGATCGCTGATCCGTGCATCGGCGCGGGCTTTGATAACGGATTTGATGGAGAGGATCCCTTTTAGGATATCATCGTTATCAACCACGCAGATGGTGTAAAACTCTTCCATCTCTTCAGATTGACGGATAATCTCCTCAAGCGCATCCTTCTTATCATGATTGATGTTTACCTTGATGATCTCAGAGTTCATCAAACCGCCGGCGGTATCTTCGGCGTAGGTCATCAGGGCACGGATGCTGCTGGCATCTTCATGGTCAAGATCCTCTAAAATCTCCTGCTGATCTTCTTCATCAAGCTGGGATATGATGTCGGTAGCATCATCGTAGTCAAGCTCTTCAACTATCTCGGTACGTTTCTCGGGATCGAGGTTTACAAGTAACTCGGCGGGGCCGTGTTCTTCATCCATCTCGGATAAGACTTCCGAAGCAACGTCGGCCGGAAGGATATTGATGATCCTTTCTTTTTCCTCCTGCTGAAGTTTTTCAAATAGTATGGCAATCTCCGAAGCGTGGTATTCCTTCAGAACAGTCTCTAACTCAGCATCATCGGCTTCGAGCGCTGTTTTAATGCGGAGCAGGTCGGTTTTATCTAAATCAAAAGATTGCATACCCGACTAAATTAAGACAATTACACCACAATTAAGGAATTAAATCGGCACAAAAACAGTGCCTGAAGTAGTAAAATAATGCAACGCAACCGTTAGATGCTGTGGTTGTATTTAATCTTAGTGCCATTAACTTTACTTAGCTTATAAAGCGCCTGTTCAACCTGTGTTTTACGGATGGAAAGCTGGATATTGCAGTCATTATCAAAAGCCTGGTTAAGTACAATAAGATTCTCATCTTTAATAATGCGCATTACATCATTCATCTGCAGGTAATCAAACGAAACAGTGTAAACGTCATTCACTGTTTTTGAAATGACAACAGCCTGGTTTATCGCCTCTTCAGTTGCTACTTTATAGGCGTTAATTAAACCGGGGACACCCAATAGCGTACCTCCGAAATACCGAACCACTACAACCAATATATTGGTTAGATCTTTAGATAAAAGTGTATTTAAGATTGGTCTGCCCGCGGTACCCGAAGGCTCCCCATCATCATTAACCCTGAACACCGAACGGTCGATAGTTAAGCGCATGGCCCAGCAGTGATGATTGGCCTTTGGATGTTCGGATTTTAATTGGGCAACAAGAGCCTTGATATCATTTTCAGAATTGATAGGGAAAGCATAGGCCAGGAATTTGCTGCCCCGGTCGCGGAAAATACCTTCGGCAGGATTTTCTATAGTTTTATAAGTATCGTCAAAAAGCATTCAAAAATATTACAAGTGCAGGAAGCCCAACGTTTGCGGAAAATAAATAATAACAATAGCCAACAACGCTACGGCTATACCTATTTTATTGAGCAAGCTTAGTTTTTCTTTAAATACAAAAATGCCCACCAGCGTGCCAACCACAATAACGCCAATGTTTACTGATGAAAATACCGTGGATGGATTATTAGCCAAAGCCTGGTGTGCCTTTAAATAAAACAGGATATTACCAAAATTAGCAATCCCAAGGATCCAGCCTATAACAATCTGCGGCAGGGAGAACTTAGTTTTTTTAATGGATACCTGGTAAATTAAACCTGCAAAGGTTAATACAAATGCAATAATAAAAATCACAAATATGGCCGTGGTAAAAGGCACATTGCTAACCTTGGTAAGTTGTTTTAATAGTACATCAATAACGCCAAAACCGAGGAAAACTATTAAAAGATAAATCCATGAACCTTTTTCAACTTTATTACCAGCCGATTTTTGCCACGGGACAGAACAGATAATAGCAATGAAAGCCAGTATAATGCCAATGGCTTTTACTGTACCTGTTGCTTCGCCAAATAAAACAAAGGCTGCTAATATTGGAATAAACAGGGATAACCGCTGGGCCACATCTGTTCGTACAATACCAGCCTTGCGTACCGATGTAGCCATAATTACAAACACCGCCGGAAACAGGATACCTAAAGCCAAATAGTTATAAACGGGCCCGTTCTGAATGATGCTCAATTGAGGTTTGAAAAAGAACCAGGTGAGCAAAATAGCCATGGAGTAATTCCAGGTGATGGCCTGGTAAACATCTACATGGTAACGTTTTGCCAGTTTTAGCAAAATAGATACGATAACACTACAGCAAATACTTAAAAAAACGAACAGCATTTATATAACTGGCTTATTGTATAACATTTGTAAGCGGTCGGCGCCTACAGGATATTCTTCGGCAAGTATACCGGTTATTTGCGGCGCTTTTATACCTTTCCCTAAAACTTTATTGCCGGTAAACACCCGGGCCTCATCCCAAAGGCCGGCTTCAATAAATGATTCGAGCGTTCGCGCACCACCTTCAATAATAACTGATTGAATATCCTGAAGATATAACTGGTACAAAATATACTGAGGTACAAAACGCTCAAAATCTTCAAGCGCTATATACCTGTTTTTACCGTCCACATCAAACTTAACCTCGTTAAATATCAACGTTTCGGAAGATTGATCAAATATATTCAACCCTTTATTTAATTCTAGTTTCCTGTCAATCACCACCCGCTTAGGCGAAGGGCCATCCCAATAACGGGTATTTAATTGCGGGTTATCACTTAATACCGTGTTTTTACCAACCAGTATGGCGTCTTCCTCGCTGCGCCATTTGTGAACCAGTTTTTTTGATTCGGGGCCGGTGATCCAAAATTGGCTACCATCGGCAGGAGCAAAAAAGCTATCCTGCGTTTGCGCCCATTTCAGGATAATATAAGGACGGTGTTTTTGTACTTTAGTGAAGAAACGACGGTTGAGCCATTGACATTCTTGCTCCAATACTCCGGTTATTACTTCAATACCGGCAGCTTGTAGTTTTTCAATGCCTTTACCGTCAACCTGGGCAAAAGGGTCGCGGCAGCCAACTACAACCTTTGGGATCTGGTGCTTGATGATCAGATCGGCACAGGGCGGTGTTTTGCCATAATGTGCACAAGGCTCTAACGAAACATATATAATTGAATTTTTGAGCAGTTCGGCATGGTTATCAAACTTTTGGGTAACCTGTGCAATGGCATTAACCTCGGCATGGGCCTGGCCATATTTCTGGTGATAGCCCTCTCCTATTATTTTGCCATCGTGAACCACAACCGCACCAACCATGGGATTCGGGCTAACATAACCTGCTCCTAGTTGGGCAAGCTCCAGACAGCGGCGCATATATTTTTCATATTCAAGCATGCTGCAAAAGTAGCTTTTATGTTACTTTGTTGCATGATTACGATTAAGGATGTTTTTGAAGATTACAGGCAGCAGATAAATGGCGTTTACGATACCAATGAAACAGAAGCTGTTACATTGCTTGTTGTTGCCGAAGTTACCGGCTTGTCGAGAGCTTCCATAAAAGCATTTCCCGAAAAGGAGTTAGTTGCAGAACAGGCTGCCCAGATCAAAAACATCCTCACAGAGCTAAAAACAGGTAAACCCATTCAATATATTTTCGGTGTTACTGAATTTTATGGCTTACCATTTAAGGTGAACCATTATGTGCTTATCCCGCGGCCGGAAACAGAGGAACTGGTTGAATGGATCATTGAAGGTGAAAGGTTAAAGGTGAAAGGCGAAAGGTTTTCTGTGTTGGATATAGGCACCGGGAGCGGTTGTATAGCTATCAGCCTGAAAAAGAATTTATCTAATGCTGACGTATCCGCAATAGATATATCTGAGGGAGCTTTGCAAACTGCTAAGGAAAATGCGCTACTAAATAAAGTTGAGGTTAATTTCATTCATGCCGATATTCTGAATATCGAACCAGGAAATGGAATTACGAAATATAACATCATTGTGAGCAACCCTCCTTATGTTACGCTTGAGGATAAAAAGCAAATGCATAGTAATGTTACGGATTTTGAGCCGCATACCGCATTGTTTGTCCCCGAGCATGACCCGCTGGTATTTTACCGGGCTATAGCCAATTTCGCGTTAAAGAGCCTAATGGATAATGGTCTGCTTTATTTTGAGATCAATGAAAACCTCGGCAACGAAACTGTTCAACTGTTGGCTGATAAAGGCTTTAAAAACATTGAGTTGAGAAAAGATATGAGCGGCAGGGATAGAATGATTAAAGCACAGCTATAAAACTAAAGCTTATCGCTTACTACGCCTTCAAACTTGTAATGGTTGCTGTAAAATAACCAGTAAGCTATACTTAAATTTAACGGGATAAGCATCCAAACCAACTTGAACATAATGATCCAGAATAGTATTATAAATAAACCCAGGATCCATTGCAGGTACTTATCCATATTAAGTCCGAACCAATAAAGCAGGCAATGAAACAACATTGCGATACTTATAGTTACAAGCAACAGCTCTGCAGCCATTAAAGGGTTAAACCTGCTGAAAAGCCAAACACCTTCGGGGAGGAGCAAAAAGAAATAGACAAGAACAAAGTTCAGGAAAAGCTGCGGCCTGCTGTATGGAAAATTGCGGGAGAAGCCAAGTTCATTCTCTTCAAATTTTCTTTCCTCAAATATCAAAACAATATGTGCTGTAACTACGGCGAGGATAGCAATGCCGGCTACGCGCAAATCTGTTTTAACATCTGCAAATACATAAAACACACCTGTAATAATAAGCCATGACAGCGCTTTTGTTATAAAATAAGGCACTTTCCGTTTATCAAACAGATGATATATGTAAAGGCTGAAATAAGGTTTTCGCCATTTGCTGCTTAGTTTTAATAGCAGCGATTGATCATTACCATTTATAAGCCGGGCAATTTGATTTGTGTAGATTACTGCGCTTAAATAAGCAAGCGCTATTAAATATAGCAGAATGCAAATTGGCAATACATAATAATGGTTGGCAAAACCTACAGCAATTGTAATTAAGGCGTATACCATTATTGGCGATAATATAGCAGCCTGCGCCCAAAACCAGCTTTTTAATTGTTGTTGTTTACTTAGGGCATTACTGCTGTAAAATAAAAAATGCTGACCCGAGGCGAAGATCTGCCCGGATATATAATGCCAGCTTTTAATGGCGTATATCAACCAAGTCGCAAACACAAGAATCATGACCGCCGAACTGCTATCCATAGCCAGCATTAAGGCTTTATGGTAGCTGATTAAATATTGAGGAGGCACAACGCCAACCATCGCTAAAAATACGAACAACAGGATTCCCGCATGCACTCGGAAAAAACCGCCCGCGAATATCTTTAACAATACATTGGTTAGCGGCTTCATTAGCTGATAAACTTTAGGGTTTGATCCTCAACGAGGAGTTCACCTGATACGGGCAGTGAGCCGTCTTCCAGTATTTGGTGCGATGATAATAAAAAACTGGTTCCCTCCTGCTCATATCTCTCCCTGATCCAGGTATTGAGTATTGCTAAGGATGCCGTGTCAATGGTGATTAATGGTTCATCTAACAGGATCAATTTGGGTTTACCTAAAAAGGCAAGTAATAAGGAAAGCTTTTTCATCATACCACTACTGTAAGTACCAACAGGGCGCTCGACAAAACTTTGCATCCCCATGCTTTTAATGTACTTATCTTCCTGCCCTACCGAGGCATCTTTGGCATCAGCAAACAGCCTGATCATTTCAGTCCCGGTTAAAAAGTCCGGAAAAACAGGCTCGGCTTCAGCAAAGTTCACCAGCTTGCGGTAAGCCACTGGCTGCTTTTTGATGCTGATGCCATCCCCAAGCAATATGTCACCATCAAAAGCCAATATGCCGGCAATGGATTTTAGCAAAGTACTTTTACCCGATCCGTTTACACCTTTTATCCAGTAGATTCCGGCCTGTAATTGCAGGTTTTCAATTTTTAAAGCCGGGTAAGTACCGTATGATTTTGTAAAGTTTTGAAATTGCAGCATCGTTGGTTTGATAACAAAATGAACCCGTTGTTACACAAAAAAAGACGCCTAATGCGTCTCTAAATTAATTATCCGAATAAATCCGAAATCGAAAACCTCAATTCCGAAATTATAGTGCAGCTCCTTCAATCAGTGCGCTGTAAAACTCGCCAACGTCCATACCTGCTGCCCTCACCTGTTGCGGAATCAAACTGGCAGCCGATTGCCCCGGTGTGGTATTGATCTCAATAAAATAAAAGTCATTACTGCCTTCTAATAAAATAAAGTCGATCCTGGCCATGCCGCGGCAATTAAGGCGGGTATATACTTCGGTAACTATACCGGCAATTTCCTGGACTTTTTCGGCAGACAGGTCCGCCGGCGTTATTTCCTGTGTTACCCCGGAGGTGTATTTAGCCTCATAATCAAAAAAGTCTTTTGAGGTAATGATCTCTGTAGCAGGCAGCACTTTTATTTTGCCGTGCAGGCGGGCTATGCCAATGCTAAACTCGCGGCCTTTAATAAATTCTTCAACGAGTACCTGTGCGTCTTCCTGAAAGGCCCTGTTCAATGCTTCGGGCAAACCAGCTATGTTTTGCACTTTGCTCATGCCAACACTGCTTCCGCCATTATTAGGCTTAACAAACAGCGGGAACTTCAAATTAGCGGCAATGGTAGCCACATCATGCACATCGCGCTCAAATAAACGCATAGAATGTGCAGTGTGCAAGCCGTGGATCCCATTTACAATGGCTTTGGTATAAGCCTTGTTCATGGTAATGGCCGAAGTTGTGGCGTCACATGTATTATAAGGGATACTCAACATATCAAAATAGCCCTGCAGCTTGCCATCCTCGCCAGGGGTACCGTGAATAGTGATGAAAGCAAAATCAAACTTTATTTTTTCCTGGTTTAAGATGATGGTAAAATCGTTTTTATCTACATCAACCGTGGTATCATCGGCTTCAAAAAACCACCTGTCGCGGGTGATCAGGATAGTATAAACTTTATAGTTGCTGTTTGATGCAAGGTTTGCAGCTATATTTTTTGCACTGTTCAGGGATACTTCATATTCGCCGGTAAAGCCTCCGGCCAAAAGGGCAATATTTTTAACACTCATTTTATTTCGGATTTCGGATGTTCGATTTCGAATTTATTTCCAGGAGCAATGAAAGCGACCTGATTTCGAAGTCGAAATTAGAATAAATATCATTGCAAGTAATACTAAAGTTTAAATTTTGAGTTTAAAACTCCCGAAATTCTGCAATAATTAATTCCGAAATCGAACATCCGAAATCCGACATCCTAACACCCATATCCAAAATAATTCCTATGTTTGATACTTAATTAAAAGGTTTATCCTTATATATACTGATGAGCAAATTTGGGGCTTACTTAAAATCAAAATCATTCCGGAATAACTTATTGATGGCTATTGTAACCGTAATAGCCGTTGTTTTAATAGCATTTTTCAGTCTTGGTTATTACACCCGCCATGGATCGGGCATACCGGTACCAAAGCTTAAAGGCCTCACTATTGATAAGGCTATGGATATTTTAAAAGAACAGGGCTTTGGCTATAAGATAGATTCCGTTTACGTGCAGGATGTGCCCCCCGGCACTATTGTTGAACAAGATCCAGATCCGGGAACCAACGTTAAAGAAAACCGGGTAATTTACCTCACCATGGTAACGCTTCAGGCACCGCCCGTGAGCCTGCCCGATCTTGAACAAAGTAATTACCGCGAAGCTATCGCTACCATATCAAATTACGGTTTAAAAGTGGGTGACACCACCTATCGTTCGGATATCGCCCGCGACAGGATCCTCGAAGTGCGTTTTGGCGGCCAGATCATAAAACCGGGAACCAAGCTCCCTAAGGGATCGAAAATAGATTTGGTTTTGGGCGATGGCGAGGGTGCGAGCGAAGTGGAAATCCCTGAACTGGTAAACCTTGATCTTGATGCCGCCCGTTTTGCAATAAAAGGTGCCGGTTTAACTGTAGGTATTATAACTTACCAGGGGACTATTACTGATTCGACCAACGTAGTTGTAGTTTCGCAATATCCAATGAAAACCGACTCGTTAAGCAAAACAAGTATTGGTACGCGTATTAACCTTACTGTTTCACAAGGTACCAAAACAGATGCAGTCCCACCGGCAAATTAAAGCTACTGAATTGCTTGAGCGTTTAGGGAAAGGCGAAAACCTGAACCTGGTAGACGTGCGCGAGGTTATTGAGTACCACACCTATAATATAGGAGGTGATAATATCCCGCTGTCGAATCTGGAGAGTGCACTTAACAGTTTACGCTACAACAAAACCGATGAGATAATCGTTATCTGCAAGGTTGGTTTAAGAAGCGAAACCGCACGAGCTATATTAGAAGAACACGGCTATACCAACGTGAGGAATTTAAGCGGCGGACTAATAGCTGTTCAAAAATTAAAATAAATACAACAAATATCATCTATTCAATATCATGACCGCGGGAAAACAAGGATCAGGCATATTCAAGAAATTTATCATAGCGCTTGTAGTCGTTATCGTAGTACTTTTGGGTTTTACAGGGTTTAATTATTATCTTAAATACTTTGGCCCTAACGTTACCGACAAGCAGGAGTATTTATACATCCACACAGGTGCTACTTTCAGCGATGTTTTTAAAACCATTCAGGATGAGGGCATTGTTAAGGATACTGCTTCGTTTGCGTGGGCAGCCCGTAACATGAATTATACCACCCGTGTTAAACCGGGTAAATATCGCCTTCACCAAGGATTAGGTAACCGTAAGCTTATCAATATGCTGGCCTCAGGAACACAGGAACCTGTTAAGGTTGAATTTCACGGCTTAAGGCTAAAAGAACAATTTGCAGGGTTTATCTCAAAAAAAATCGAACCTGATTCAATGGCCATCATCAGGCTGCTTGATTCGGCAAGCTTTGTAGGCAAGTACGGTTTTACTACTGATAATGTTTATACTGTGATCATGCCCGACTCGTACCAGATGTATTGGAATACGAGCCCGGAAAAGTTCTTTAAAAGGATGTATGATCATTATGAAGCCTTTTGGACACCAGAACGTAAACAACTGGCGGCTGCTATTAATCTGACTCCGCAGGAAGTATCCATCCTGGCATCCATAGTGGATGCAGAAGCGCTGCATGACGATGAAATGCCGGCAGTTGCAGGCTTATACCTGAATCGCCTTAAAAAAGGCATGAAACTGGAAGCTGACCCTACTGTGATCTTCGCGCTGAATGATTTCACCATTAAACGCGTGCTTACCCGTTACCTTTCATATAATTCACCATACAATACTTACCTGCATACTGGTTTGCCTCCGGGCCCTATCATGATGCCATCTGTTAACGCTGTAAAAGCAGTATTGAACTATCAAAAAAGCGATTACATATACATGTGTGCCAAAGCCGATTTTTCGGGCTATCATGCATTTGCAACCAATGTGGCCGACCATTTGGTGAATGCACATAAATTTCAGCAAGCCCTTAACGAGCGTAACATCCGCAGGTAATGTTTGAGCACACTACCAAAATAAGGGTGCGCTACGGCGAAACCGACCAAATGGGTTATATGTACTACGGCAACTATGCCGAGTTTTATGAAGTTGGCCGTGTTGAGATGCTCCGTAGTCTTGGCCTTACGTATAAAGGCATGGAAGAATCAGGTATTATGATGCCTGTTCTTGAACTTAAATGTAAGTACCTTAAACCGGCTTTGTATGACGAGGAGATCAGCATTAGGGTAATCATGGATAAACTGCCCGGTATCCGCATCCATTTCAAATATGAGCTTACAAACCCCAAAGGTGAACTTATTAATACCGGCGAAACACTATTGGTTTTTATCAACATGAAGGCCAACCGCCCATGCCTGCCACCACAGGATTTTACTGATAGATTAATGCCCTTTTTTAAGTAGATTTGGTGTAAATGAAATGGCTGCACCGCTTTTTATTACGGTTTACGTTTTACAGGTACATCATTGAGTGGACAAAGTCTGTTATCATTCCGGGTTTCAGGCCGTTGCCGCTATATACCGTTATTGATTTTTTTGTTAAGGAGATCACCAACAACTCCCTTATTAACCGTGCTTATGCTTTAGCCTACAGCTTTATGCTGGCCATTTTTCCGGCTACCATCTTCTTGTTTACGCTTATCCCTTACGTACCCATTAAACATTTCAGGGGTAACCTGATGATGGTGCTGGCCTCTGTAATGCCTACAAACGCCTATATGGCCTTCAGGGAAACTCTTTTTGATATCGTAAGCAACCAAAATGGCAAATTGCTTTCATTTGGTTTCCTGTCAACTTTATATTTTGCAACCAACGGGGTTATCAACCTGATGAAAGCTTTTAATAAATCTTCATTAATTGAAGATAAACGGAGCTGGCTTAAACGCCGCCTGGTGGCCACGGGGATTACAGTAGCCATAAGCTTTGCGTTACTGCTGGCAATTGCCATACTTATCCTGGGGCAATCTATCATCCATTTTATCCAATCGCATGTAGCATCCACAAATCACTTTTGGGTTTACCCCGTAATGTTGTTCAGATGGGTGATTATTGTCGTGATTATTTTTGTAACTATCGGTTGCCTTTACCGTTACGCCCCCGCGCATAAAAAGAAATGGAATTTTGTAAATCCCGGATCCATACTGGCTACAGCGCTGGCAGTTTTAACCTCGCTGGGGTTCTCTTACTACATCAACAATTTTTCATCGTATAACAAAGTTTACGGGTCTATCGGTACGCTCATTGTTGTGATGATCTGGATGTATATAAACTCATTAATTTTGATCATCGGGTTTGAATTAAATGCATCCGTAGAACTTTCCAAGCGCACAATCCGAATCGTAAAACCCAGATTCAATACTTTTCGGGCAAAAAAAACCGATCAATCTAAAAATTAACTTTTTGTTAATCAGTGATTTATATAGATTATTTAACTAAATTAAAAAAAGTACAATTCAAATTTGGCAATTCGGTTCAGATTTGTACTTTTGTCGCCGGAGAGTTGGCAGAGTGGTCGATTGCGGCAGTCTTGAAAACTGTTGAACTGTGAAAGGTTCCTGGGGTTCGAATCCCTAACTCTCCGCCAAGTATTATTCAATTAGGATCAAAAGCGCTGTAAATAAATCATTTACGGCGCTTTCTGTTTTTAGCCCACACCAAAATAAACCAATGAATCGCTTTGCTCCAGTGACCTGCCGGTGACCTTTTTCAAGGTACTTTTGCAGGTCACCGGAATGCTTATAAGTTACTGTTATTGAGCTGGTTTAGTATTTAAACATCTTGATTACAGAAGGATATGTAACTAATTTTATTCACTTAAAGCTTCAGCGATGAACAAATCTTTTAACCTCCTCTTTTACGTAAAGAGATCAAAAACAAATGCCGAAGGCCTCGCCCCTGTTTACCTGCGTATCACTATTGATGGTGTGCGTATCGAAATCTCCTCTAAACGCTATGTCAATCCCGACAAATGGAGTACAAACGGCCAAAAGTTAACCGGGAACAATGAGGATACAAAAAGCGTCAATGCCTACCTGAAAACATTAGAACACCAGGTGTATGATGTTCACCGGGATATGATAGAACGTAAGTTACAGATCACTTCTCCAAACTTAAAAGACAGACTTCTCGGCGGAAAACCCTCGCCCGGAAAAATGCTGGTGCCGATATTCCAGGAACATAACCGTCAGGTTGCTGTGCTTATTGGCAAAGAATATGCAAAGGGGACGCTTGATCGGTACGAAACAAGCCTCAAACATACACAGGCGTTTCTGCAATGGAAATTTAATTCATCTGATATTGATATCCGGGCAATTGATCACGAGTTTATCATGGCCTATGATTTTTACCTGCGTTCAGAAAGAAGCTGTAACAATAATTCAACGGTCAAATATTTGAAGAACTTTAAAAAGATAATACTCATTTGTATAGCAAACGGGTGGCTTGATAAAGATCCTTTTGTCAAATATAAACCCAAAGTTAAAGAGGTTAAACGAGACTTCTTAAACGCGGAAGAACTGGAGGTGATAGCAAATAAAAAACTTGTCAGCGACCGGGTATCACAGGTGAGGGATATTTTTCTTTTCAGCTGCTACACAGGTTTGGCTTATGCAGATGTAAAGAAGTTAAAACGTACGGAGATCGTAACCGGAATCGACGGGCAAAAATGGGTTTACACAAGTCGTCAGAAAACAGATACTTCTTCCCGAATTCCTTTACTTCCACAGGCGATGGAGCTAATGGCAAAATACAAAGAGCATCCACAATGCGTAAATGATGGTTTATTGCTTCCTGTATTGAGCAATCAAAAGATGAATAGCTATTTGAAGGAAATAGCTGATGCCTGTAGCATCAATAAAGAACTGACTTACCACATAGCCCGCCATACTTTTGCAACGACCGTAACACTTGCAAATGGCGTTTCTATCGAAAGTGTATCTAAGATGCTCGGTCATACGAACATCAAAACAACCCAACATTACGCGAAAATCCTTGATATGAAAGTAGCGCAAGACATGTCTAAGCTGAGACAGCTTTATTAATAGGTTATCTATTTGATCAACATAGAGCTATATATGGCTCTATGTTGACAATCTATTATAGTTTTCAGGAATGCATTGTGACCAACTTTCTTATACCGCCCAAGGCAGAATGCAGTAATGTCTGGCATCAACTGAAGCTGTGAAACAGGCAAACTAACGGCTTTAAAGCATCAAACTGCGGCATCTAAGAAAGCGGTAAGTGTCATAATAAAGCTTTTATCTAATTGTTGAATTATAATCAATTACTGTCAGTTGTGTGCCTCCGGTTATTAGAATATTACTATTTACAATGGCTTGTTGATAGGTTTAGTTTTGTCTAAGATTTGAATTGGATGTCACGTAGTGTTCTCAATCAACGTTCGGGATTAGCCACCTTCCTGATCAACCCACAGTAATGCTTAATCAAATATTCACCATTTAAGATGACTCCATATGATATCGTGAACATCGGTAGCGATGATCTCCCGTTTATCTAAAGTTTTTTCGGTGATGATAACCGGCTGGTAACACCGCGCCACATCCACACGGCCATGTGAACCCTTGATCAAGTTGGCGTCGAGCGGAATCACATCCATTACATACCTGAATCCGGCTTTTTTGCGCAGCAATTTATAGCCGGCACGCAGTTTCGAGCTCATAAACATCTCAACAGGGTCATAACCAGGCTTTTTATGAATATCAACTACACGTGCATAATCAGGAGCAAGCGCGTCATCCAGCCAAAAATAATAAGTGAACCAGCTTTTTTCATCAGCGATCAGGACGAGGTCGCCAGCCCTTGGATGGTTGATGTGATATTCCGCCTGCTCTTCACGGTTAAGGACCCGTTCAACACCCGGAACAGCTTCAAGCAGCGCTTTGACTTTTTCCTTTATACTTTCATCGTTGATGTACACGTGTGCCAGTTGGTGGTCGGCTACCGCGAAAGCTTTTGAAGCTCCCGGGTCCAGCAATTCGAGCCCCCGCTCGATCCTGATGCCTAACAGGTCGTTTTGCCTCAATACCCGGTTCAAATGTACCGGGCGATCCACCGGAGATATACCATATTCAGAAAGAATGATCACCTTCGCACCTTTTTGCTGGTAAAAACGCACCAGATCCTCGATCACTTTGTCAATTTCCCTGAGATCATTGGCAATAAGCTCCAAATCCGGACCGGATTTTTGCAGGCAATAATCCAGATGCGGCAGATATATCAGTGTAAGTGTCGGGTTATGCAATCTATCAGTTTCCATGGCCGCGTCCGCTATCCAACGGGTTGACTTGATATTTGCACCAGGCCCCCAAAATTGAAAAAGTGGAAACTGGCCGAGCTTGGCCTGAAGATGGTCGCGCAGGTCGGCCGGCTCCGAATAACAATCCGGCATTTTTCGCCCATCTGCAAGGTAATTAGGCCTTGGGGTCACAGAGTAATCCGCGGAGGAATACATATTATACCACCAAAACATTACCGAACTGGTAAACGATGGATCTTCACTTTTGGCTTTTTCCCATATTTTCTGCCCATCCACAAGTTTGTTTGATTGCTTCCAGAATTTCACTTCACAATCAATACGGTCGTACCAACCGTTACCAACAATACCGTTCCCGGCCGGAAATTTACCGGTGAGATAGGCCGACTGCATGGATGTTGTGACAGCAGGCAACACCGGTTTAATATGCGCCAGATGCCTTTCGTTAATATACGTTTCAAGGAATGGCGTATGCTTGCCGATCAGAGAGGAAGATAACCCCACCACGTCGATGACTACCGTTTTATTCATATTTTCTCTCCTTTACAAAGTTGTTCCTTGACCCAATTCAACTCCCGGATGATCGATTGTGATAATGGGGCTTTCAGTTCTTCAGGTAACACGGTCCAGGTATACGTTTCCACCTCCAGGTGTTGGGTGAAAGGCATATTCTTGAATTTATTGAGCACCCTGACAATATCGGCTTGCGTGGATTGCACGGGTCCCATATCTTCCACAAAAATAGGTACATGGAAATGTGACCGCCATTCCCTCACCGCATTGTTCCGGCTATCTGCCAGAGCTTCCGGCAAATCAGGATAGCGGATCAAATTACCATTTCCTGTTTTGGCGATCACCTGGTGCAGGTAGGTAGGCTCATTAAACCTGGCAAGCGCGTTGGTCACTTCCTCCATCAATGTCATTTTCTCGGGAAGGAATGCCTTTAAGGCAGCACTGATCTGTATCTTGCCAACCCGGATTTCCTTAGCCAGTAACTCGTCGATAACGCGCTCATGCTCTTCATAACCTATTGCAAAATGGCAAACATCATAACACAGGTTAATATGACGTTTGATAGCTGCTTCGGCATCGGCTGGGGATAGGTTAAACTTTTCCCTCAGCGATAAAATACCTTGCGGCAGAAGATCTTTCTCAAACCAATCGATAAATTCCGGGCCCGATTCCAGGAACCCGTCTGGCTCGGGTTCAATATCCAGGTGCATGAGTATTCCGGTCGAGCGGTGTTTTTTGAAAAGGGCTTCAGCAACCGCTAAAATATTTTTTGTGGCGATAGCCTTCGCTGTATTCCTGGCTTCGCCGGCGGTATGCCATGGCTTATAGCTTAAAGGTGATGTTGATATGCCCCCCTGCAAGCCATCCGGCAGTAATTTGGACAATATATCAAACAACCTTAAGGTGTATTCCAAGCGGTCGGGACTTGTCCAGTCCGGCGCATGTACCTGGTCCTTCACAATGGTATCGTGGAATCCGCCGTAGGGGAAGCCATTCATTGTAAAAACATATGCATGATTATCAGAAAGCCATCGGCCGAATTCTGTTAATTTATATTCGTTGGCCAGCAGCCCTAAGCTTGCTAAATTCGAAAGGCGCAGGCCAATACCCATTGGCTCGTCTCCGGCTACGGAGGCCCTGATTTCCGGGAAATGTTTTTTTAACGCCTGAAATGTTTCCGGCCAGGTTTCCCCGGGATGGATATTCGTACAATAGGTAAGGTACGCGGTATTAATTTTCATGACAGCAGTTGTTTTGATTAAAATTTTGATTGCTGAAGTTCGCGTTGCCTGTTGTACAGCGCGAGGCTTGCCTGTTTCAGTAGCCGCGTATCAATTTCATGAACCTCTGTACCTTTGCCGACCCCGTCCAGCAGCGTGATCGTGAGCTCTCCGCCCAGATGCTCGCGAAACTCTTCCAGTCCCATTAGTAAAGGATCGTTCTCTCCGCTGAACCTTAAAAGTTCATGGCTGATATCAAAACCCAGGTTTTGGATCAGGTTTACTACACGTTCACTTTCCAAAGCTGTTAAACGGCCTGCAAGGAAGGAATAGACTGTGTCAAGGGCAATGCCCATGGCGACTGCCTCACCATGCCGGATGTCAAAATTGCTGAGGTACTCCAGTTTGTGTGCGCTCCAATGCCCAAAGTCTAAAGGGCGTGAAGAACCGCTTTCAAAGGGATCGGCACCGGCAATATGTTCCATGTGCAGCTGTGCACAACGCCAAATGAGGTAGTTCATAGCTGCCGCATCCCGGCTTACAAGGGCAGGAGCATTCTCCTCTATCCAGTCAAAAAACATTTGATCTTTGATCAGCGCGACTTTAATCGCCTCGGATATGCCGGAGCGCCAGTCACGTTCGGAAAGCGTGGTCAAAAAACGATCATCGTTAAATACAGCTGCAGGCGGCGCGAAAGTGCCCAGGAAATTCTTCTTTCCAAAATAATTGATACTATTTTTAACGCCGATACCTGAGTCGTTCTGTGAAAGTACGGTTGTTGGTATCCGGATAAGTTTCACACCGCGGTGCGCTACAGCTGCTGCGTACCCTGCCATATCTAAAAGGGCACCTCCGCCCAAAGCGGCTATGTAGGAGTGTCTGTCAATACTGTAATTATTGACCGCTTCAAGGATCAGCTCAAAATAGCGCTCATCATTCTTCACCTGTTCGCCGCCGGGGATGATCAATATCTCAGGTACCAGCTCAACGGCGGTATGAACCCGAAAATAGGCATTGATCTCCGAGCATAAATGCTCATGGGCGTCCGCAACTCCCTGGTCAACCACGAAAAGAATCTTCTTTAACGCTCCTGAGGTGGCAGCGTTTGTTAAAAACCGGTTCAATAGCGGGTTGTTGGCTTTGAATAAGCTTGAAGTAAAAAAAACGTTGTAACTATATTTGACGCTGAAGTTTTGTTGTAAATGTTCCATGCGGGGGAAGGTCTGTTTTAATTAAAATTATTAAGTAACCGCGAAGGTTTTTGAAAACCAGATTGAGAGCGGTAACAGGCAAGCGATCAGCACGGCGAAGGTAAGCGAGCCGAATGTGGCAGACCAGGAGGCGTCCATCAATATTAAGGAGATTACCCCGGCCTTGACGGCTTTACCAATATTTTTACCGATAGGCTCCCTGATCGCTTTAAGCAACGGGCGGAATATCATCCAGGTGAAGGGAATGAGGAACAAAAGCGACCATAGCAAACGGTTATTTGCATAGGAAAAATAACTGATGAAGCCAATGACCCCTGCATACAAAGTTGCCGCTGTATATAGGCTGATTTTACTGCCGCCATGTACTTCACCGCGGCTGGTGAGTGTGATGGAAAATATATAGGCCACCGGCACCAAGGCCAGCAAAAACCAGTTAATGAGCGCTATCGGAATTATACTGATACCCAGCAACAGGTTCAATCCCCTGCACATACCCATATTAAGCGGTCCGAAAAATGGGTGGTGTTTACCAAACTTATCGTAAAGTAAAGCACAAAGTGCGATAGCTGCTGCGATCATACCTGATACAACCGAAACGAAAAGGGCTGATAAGACGCCTGCGCATAGCAGTATCGTGCCAAGTATGAAGGCTTCCTTTAAGCTTACCTTGCCCGATGGGATCGCACGCTCTGGCCGTTCGATCTTATCCAGCTCCACATCGAAAACGTCATTGAAGACAATACCTCCCCCGTAAAGACAGGCTGTTGACAGGCAAAGTAACAGTATTACCGGCGAGAATGCTCTTATTGAGCTGACCGGAACGCTTACAATGGCGATACCTGCCAGAATATCAGCTACAGAGGTAACAATATTGGCCGGCCTCATAAGCTGCAGATAAAGATATGGTTTACTGTAGCCCAATGTTAGCTGATAATAATAGATGATTTATCGATCCTGGGCTGCTGGCCACCACGCAATATACTGTTGCCTTCAAATTTCGCGCTCTGATCTACACTGAGGACCGATGTGAAATCCGCCTCATCGATCTGGTCGCTTTGTGCAAAGGCGGCAATAGCGTTGCCGTAGGTGATCAGTTGGATAGCTTCTTCGCTGATGCCGCGCAATTTCATCAGCGCGGCAGTTTTGGGTACCGCCAAAGGGTCGCTGATTCCCCAATCGGCAGCCGAGTTGACCATAATGCGGTCAGCGCCGTATTCCCGGGCTATCTCAACCATACGCTCATTCCCCATTTTGGTAAAGGGATAAATGGTAAACGCGGCCCAGAATCCCCGATCAAGAACCTCTTTAACGGTTTCTTCGTTGTTATGATCTATAATAACTTTTGACGGATCAATGCCATGTTCTATCGCGATATCCATGCTGCGGCGCGTGCCATTTTTTTTGTCGCGGTGCGGCGTATGAACCTGTACCGGGAGGCCGGCTTCTTTGGCCAATTCCAGTTGCAGGCGATAGTATTTTTCCTCAGCGGCTGTCTGATCATCAAAACCTATTTCGCCGATCCCGACCACACCTTCTTTATAAACAAACAGCGGAAGAATCTCCATTACCTGTTCGGCAAGGCTTTCATTATTCGCCTCTCTTGAATTAAGCCCTATAGTACAGTAATGCTTGATCCCAAATTGTGATGAGCGAAACCTTTCCCAGCCGATCAGGCTGCTGTAGTAATCCCGGAAGCTGTCGATACCAGTTCGGGGCTGTCCAAGCCAAAAGGCTGGTTCGATCAATCCCACCACACCAGCGTCTGCCATAGCCTGATAATCATCAGTAGTACGCGAGGTCATATGCACATGCGGGTCAAAGAAACGCATGCCTTTTACCGACGCCAAATCAAAAGATGCGGCCTTTTCGCCGCTTACTTGCTCTCTGTTCTCAAAATGACTGCAACACATATCCTAAATTTATTTTTTTGTATCGTTGATAAATTTGTTCCAACTCGTTTTCTTTCCGGCTATTGCTTGTAATGGAGCGGTTTCCAGCAATTCCTTGGCAGGCAGGAACCCGCTTTCGCGGATCGCCAGTGCCACAGCCCCTTTTTCAGGTAAACCTAAACGGGGTAACATGCCCCTGATATCGTGCAGGATACCATCATCAATAAAACGGCCAATCAAGCGCCACAACATTGGATCGGTATTGCGGCCTGCGGCCAGGCGCTCAAGGGTGTAATCGATCAGTGCATGGGCAAGCGCGGCATTGGCACGTTCGTCTATCCCTGTGATCAACTCCAGCCGTTTTTCAGTAAATAAAGCCTTCAGTACCAATTGATTCCACGCGGACTCGGGCAAATTTTCCGAAGGATAAGGGTTATTATACATGATCGCTTCGAGAACCACGCCTAAATTACTACGGTTACCTTCCGTACATCTGTTTACCCATGCCTCCGGGTAGGCAAGCAAGGGTAAGGCCGAATATAAGGCGACCAACTCGTTCATTTCAGCAGCCAAATACAGGTTCTCAATTGTTCGTAAATAACGCCCCTGTTCTGAAGGGTCAATTGTTAATAACAACCAAACACGTGATAGCCGATCAACGGACCATCCTATGGTAGAGAAACCTTTACGTATAGCCGATAAACCAATTTCAATTTCAGTACTGGCATTAACCGGCTTCTTTCCGGTCCTGCGTGGTAAAGCAGCAAAGGCGCTGTTAAATGCTGTTGCCGATACACTATTGACACCTTGTGCCAACAGCCAGTTTGCATCCTCCGCGTTTATGTTCCTTACTATGAGTTCAGTAAGCAAGGGTTTGAATTTTTCAATTTCATAAGTGAACATATATTCAATTAATTAAGAATAATTGATCCAAGTTGTTCAGGCCGCTAAATAATTGATCAGCAATGCGCCGGCAATAATCAAAAGTCCGAAGAACTCCCTTGTTTTTTCAATATATGGTTTTTCGGCCTGCATAGTTTCCACCAGGCTTGGCCTGTTGTACTTCGTGATCCAGTCATGTACACCATCTTTGGAAAAATAAATAGTGGTAGCATGAATTAGGTAGATTGCAATTAGGTACAAATATACCCGCGGGTATACCAGATGGAATACTACCAGTCCGCAGCAAATTGCCGCGCTAAGGTATATTGGCACCCAAAGCCAGGGGTCGATATCATTCAGGTTAAGATAAGCGAAGACCAAAAAAGAAAGGCAAAAAATAACGTTTATTATAATAATCATAATGGGCAACTGGGGCTGACAAATTAATAAATGTATCGCAATGTGGTGCGCATAACGCAATATATATTTTCACCAATATGTCCTTTACATTCCGAACCCTTCAGTATATAATTGCTTATCGGGAGCTGATATGTCTACATTCCGAACAAAGCATTCGATCTACTGGGTGAACGAGGCGATCCTTGTACATTTGTCTTTTCTAAGGTCAACTATAATTACACCAGGGCCCTTTTAAAAGCCTGGCCCAAAGAAGCCGGTATAAATAAGCATCTAACCTTCAATTGTCTCCGGCACACCTATGCTACTTTACAGCTTGATCACGGAACAGATATTTATAGCATATCAAAACTTTTAGGACACCGGCACCTTAAAACCACGCAACGGTATACCCGTGTTATAGACAAGGCAAGAAAGGAAGCAGCGAACCGGATAATTCTCGACTTTTGATCTGCGCACACCCCGTCATATCACCGCTTAAACAACCGGAGCTGTTAGCATGAAAACTGTCAAAGCCCGGCGATAGCCGGTTTATATAGCCTTGACTGTTTTCATGCGTAGCTAACTTTGTGACTGTGGTGCTGTGACTAACCGACAGTTCGTGCGCGGGAAAGGCAGATGTGTATGAGGAACGAATACATTCCTGCATAAGCGGCGGCGAGGCTGGCAGCGTAATGGAACCTGGAGCGAAGCGCGTGGTGTAATGCAGCCGCCTGCCGCAGCCGCATGGCCATCCGCTCCTGTCAAAAAAGAAAATCGGTCAAAGTGTACTCAGCGGGCTTGAGCCTGGGGTATACTCAAGGAGCGTTGCGGCTTCTTTCGTCTTACCATTCTGCCTGATTTCAGCGCTTCAGGATAGCCCAGTGAAAAATGATTGAACAGACTCAAAATTAGCAAGCGGCGCTCCTCCCACCTTCATATTACCCGTACTGAATCAAGTAATTTTTCCTGCAAAATACCTTCGCGAAAACATTTTGTAGTTTTTTATGATTTACTTCCCACTTTCCATTGCCAATTCCTTATCTCAGGCATATCTTCCCCATGAGCGCAGATAAATTGTTTATGCTCAACTAACTTATCCATTAATTTCTGTTTTAAATATGTGCCCCTACTGCCAAGTGTAGCCACGCGATCTATAACATCGATAGTTAGATGAAACCTGTCCATTTCATTTAAAACAGTCATATCAAATGAGGTGGTAATTGTACCTTCTTCCTTGTATCCCCTTACGTGAATATTATTATTGGTGCGGTTATAGGTAAGCCGGTGAATAAGCCATGGATATCCATGAAAAGCAAAAATCACAGGCTTATTGGCAGTAAATAGCGCGTCAAAATCATGATCATTCAAGCCATGAGGATGCCCGGATTGCCTTTCGAGCTTCAAAAGGTCAACTACATTTACAACCCTTATTTTTAAATCCGGCAGGTGTTCCCTTAGAATGGATACCGCAGCAAGGGTTTCCAGTGTAGGGATATCTCCGCAACACGCCATTACTACATCCGGATCACAGTCCTGATCATTACTCGCCCAGTCCCAAATCCCTATTCCTCTTGTACAATGATCTACAGCATCTTTCATATTCAACCATTGTGGGGAAGGATGTTTTCCAGCCACCATAACATTTACATAATGACTGCTCCGCAGGCAATGATCCATTACAGATAAGAGGCAATTAGAATCGGGCGGTAAATAAACTCTCACAATCTCTGATTTTTTGTTGATCACATGATCTATAAAACCCGGGTCCTGGTGGGTAAAACCGTTATGATCCTGCCGCCAAACGGTAGATGTTAGCAGTATATTTAATGAAGCTATCTTTCTTCGCCATGGGATCTCGCTGGTCATTTTGAGCCATTTGGCATGCTGATTAAACATCGAATCTACAATATGAATAAACGCTTCATAGCAGTTGAACAGGCCATGCCTGCCGGTAAGCAGGTATCCTTCCAGCCAGCCTTCGCATTGATGTTCACTCAACATTTCCATTACCCTTCCGGTTGCAGCCAAGTATTCATCATTTGAATCAACATCGGCATTCCATTGCCTGTTGGTTACTTCAAAAACAGCTTCCAGTTTATTCGAAACCGTTTCATCCGGACCAAAAACGCGAAAATTTTGGGGATTAAGGGATATAACGTCCCGTAAAAAACGTCCGGATACGTGTACATCACCCTCCCCCGCAACACCAGGGGCAGGTACATTTACGGTGTATTGCTGGAAATCCGGAAGGCGGAGTTCTTTCAATAATAGCCCGCCGTTAGCATGAGAATTCGCCCCCATCCGGCGGTTCCCTTTCGGTGCTATCTCCGCTATCTCTTTTTTCAAGCTGCCGTCGATATCAAATAATTCTTCAGGCCGATAGCTTTTCATCCAGCTCTCAAGCATTTGCAAATGGCTTTCGGAAGCTGGTGACACTGTAAGCGGGATTTGATGAGAGCGGAACGTACCCTCTATTTGTTTTCCGTCAACAACTTTAGGTCCTGTCCAGCCTTTGGGTGACCGCAGAATAACCATCGGCCATTTTGGCCTCTCCATTCCAGGGTGTTCGGCGGCATTATATTTAATTTGCTTAAGGTAATGAATCGATTGCTCCAAGGCTGCCGCCATAGCCTGGTGCATAAATTCAGGATCTGATCCTTCAACAAATATCGGGCTATAACCATAACCATAAAATAGCTGTTCCAGCTCATCGTGAGGTAAACGGGCTAATACGGTTGGGTTAGATATTTTATAGCCGTTGAGATGCAAAATGGGCAATACGGCACCATCGGTAAGCGGATTTAGAAATTTGTTAGAGTGCCAGGCAGTTGCAAGCGGCCCGGTTTCGGCCTCACCGTCGCCAACGACGCACGCAACTATCAAGTCTGGGTTATCAAGCACCGCGCCAAACGCGTGACTTAGCGAATAACCCAGCTCTCCTCCTTCGTGCATTGATCCCGGTGTTTGGGGCGAGGCGTGGCTGGAGATACCACCGGGAAATGAAAACTGTTTGAATAGTTTTCTCATCCCAGCCTTATCCTGGCTAACTTCGGGATATATTTCACTATAAGTACCCTCAAGGTAGGTGCCTGCAACTACAGCAGGCCCCCCGTGCCCGGGACCGGAAATATAAAGCATGTTTAGGTCGTACCTGTTAATAAGCCTGTTGAGGTGTGTGTATATAAAGTTTTGACCGGGTGTGGTTCCCCAGTGCCCCAATTGCATCTTTTTTATATGCTCTATCTTTAAAGGCTCATCCAGCAGCGGATTATCGCACAAGTAAAGCTGGCCAACAGATAAATAATTTGCCGCACGCCAATATGCATCCAATTTTGTTAAACAATCATCGGTTAACGGTGCATTCTCGTTTTGGGTAATATCCGTTATCATTTTCATTTCTTAACTTTTAAAAATTTAAATGTTCATTAATTCACTAATCGTCTCAGCCATCATTAGCTCTTCATCGGTTGGCATTACATAAACTTTAACCCCCGCTTCAGCTACTGATATGACATTTTCGTTTTTTTGGTTTGCTTCGTAATCAAGCTCGATTCCTAAAAATTCAAGCCCCGTGCATACCTTTTTTCGTATCACTGCTGCATTTTCCCCTATTCCACCTGTGAAAACCAAGGTATCAATGCCACCTAAAGCGGCAGTGAAGGCTCCAACAGATTTCTTAACATAATAGCAGAACAGATCTACCGCTTCTACTGCAAAATAATCCGTTGCGTCCCGCGAAAGCAGGTCATGCATATCGCTGCTGCTTCCGGAGACACCCAAAAGTCCCGACTCATGGTTGGTCATGTGGATAAATTGATCGGCAGTAAGCCGTTCATGCTTCATAATGTGCCAGGCCACGCCAGGGTCAATATCTCCCGACCGGGTGCTCATTGGCAACCCCGAAGCTGGGGTAAAACCCATGGTGGTATCCACGCTTTTGCCGTCCTTCACCGCCGCCAGGCTCGAACCATTACCTAAGTGCGCAATGATAATTTTGGCTTCCCCGTTGCCCTCTGCCTTTAACTTTTGCATGATATATTGATACGAGAGGCCGTGGAAACCGTAACGCCTTATTCCAGATTGTGTAAAGCGCCTTGGCAATGGCAGTAATTTGGCTACGGCTGGCATATCCTGATGGAAATATGAATCGAAACAAACGTATTGAGGCAATTGCGGATAACGATACCTGAAAGCTTCGATCAGCTTAATTTCGTTTGGCAGATGCTCCGGATCATCACCGGCCTCCCGTTTTAAAGAGGATAACATGCGGTCATCAACAATAGCGGGTGAGCAATCCTCCATGCCATGTACCATCCTGTGCACTATAACTTTAACCTGGGTGAATGACGGTTGGCATTCCAACCAGTCAACAATGAATTTTATCGCCGATACATAATCACTAACATCATTAGGGAGTGGTTCAATTTCGGAGAACTGATTTCTTGTAAGTTCAAATGACATTCCGGGTAAGCCAATGCGGACTATCCGTCCGTCTCCTATTTTCTGAACATTATCACTTAGGCGGAATAAAGAGAATTTGATACTTGATGAACCTGCATTAATTGCAAGTAATGCTGCCGGGGTTGGAACTTCTGGGTTCATTTTCAGACATTTAAATACTGTAACAAATACTAAACGCCCAATATTCGTTAAATGAAACCGGGCTACTGATTATTGAAAGAAAACTAATGACAATGTCACCTATGGCCGGATATACGCCGGCTTATTTCCTTTATCTTTATTGAAATAAGGATCCTGAATATTCCGGCCCCTAAAAAAGCCAGCCCGGTCCAAATGATCAGATTTGCTATTCCAAAAGCAGGATAGGCCAGTATCCCTACCGAGAAAAAAACAATAACAAGGCTGTTAAATAAGATCCAGCCCCAACTTGAAATACCGTAGGCACGCATGTCGATAGCGCTTCCAATCCCCATTATACCCCTAACCAGCAGCCAAAAGCCAATAATGATCGGAAGCAGCATCATGGTTATCGAAGGATAGCTAAACAGGTAGCTCCCGATAGCGATATCAACAAGTCCGCTTGCCAAAAGCCATCCCCAGCGCTCGATGTGCCTGATGCTCATCAGGGATACAGCAGCTTCAAAAAAACCAGTCACTATTATACCTATCGCAAACGTAAGGCTGAGCGATAGGTAGGACTGCAGCGGCGATAAAATGACCCATATGCCAAGTACAGAAAGTAAAATCCCTGACAATAGCATCAACACCCAATATCTTGAGGGCACTCTGGCACTTTTATAAACCACTACTTCCATCGCTTGATTTTTTTCGCTTTAGATCAAAGAAAAAGTTGCACCGGTGCAACCAGGCACAGGTGCAACGTGGTTTGATCAGTCAATATTGATTTTCTTTTTCTCCGTTGTGTCCTGCTTTGTTTTGCGGATATCAATAGTCAGTAATCCGTGATTGTAGTTTGCTTTGATATGCTCGTTGTCCACATTGTCCGGCAAGCGAAAAGTGCGGGTAAACGAAGTATTAGAAAACTCCTTACGGGTATAATTTTTCTTTTCTTCGTTATGCTCCTCGCTGGTTTCCGCACTTATATTTAACAAGCCATTTTCGGTACTGATATTAAAATCATCTTTTTTAAAACCCGGAGCGGCAACTTCAAGCTCATAATTATCCTTAGTATCACGAATGTTTACCGCGGGCAATAATTCCTGATTAAATAAAGGGAACGTGAAAAAACTGTCGTTGTTCCAAAAATCTTCCATCATTGAACGTAATGAAGGCGCGTTGTTTGATTTTACTAATGTTGACATAGCGGTATGTATTAAGTTTATAGTCCAAAATTGGGAACAAACCATTTAACGTAACATGACGGCCGTCACAATAAGGTATGACATTCAACATCAAAGTGTTGCAGTGGCTGAATAATCGATGTCCGATATCAGTATTCCTGATGATCACGATCATTTGCAGCGGGGCTTATTATGCAAAAATTTGTATAAACAATTTCAATAACATTAAACCAATTTGTCATCATGAAAACTATCCTTGCACTTACCGATTTTTCTGATAATTCAGTAAACGCGGCTAACTCAGCTGTGTTGCTTGCGGGTAAATTACATGCCAACATGCTGTTGTATCATAATTATGAAACGATAGCTGTAGCTTCTACTTTCTCAGGCGGCCCTTACGTAGATGAAGAGTTTTTTTTAGCTACCACTGAAACAAAGAAAAAGCTTGACCACCAGCTAAACACCCTTCAATACATTGCCGATGACATTGATAAAAGCTATCGTAAACCAACACTCAAAGGTTTGAGTGGTGACGGAAACCTGGAAGACAACCTCAAACAGGTAATTGATGAAAACCAAATCGAATTTATAACTATGGGCGCACCATCAGGTACATCAATCGACCATTTGTTTTTTGGCAGTGAAACGAATAAAATAATAAGGCATGCTCAAAAACCCGTACTTGTTATACCTGCCAATGGTGCTTTAGCAGATATTAAAAATGTAGTATTCGCCACAACTTTTGATGAACCCGACATCCAGGCCCTGCACTATTTAATAAACCTTGGCAAAACCTTTCATTTTAGCATCGAAGTGGTACACGTAAATCAACCGGTTAAGGACAAGCAGCAACAGATTGAAAAGGAAGCGGCATTCCAAAAGCACATAGCCAGATTTGGGTATGATAAAATCTCGTTCAGAAACCTTGGAGGTCATGATGTTGCAGACAGGCTGCACCGTCATTGTGCTGAGGTAAAACCGGATATTCTTGCTGTAGTTCATCATCAGCATTCGTTCTTCAGACGCTATTTTGAGCACAGCACAACTAAAGATGCTCTTGAAGATTTAAAACTACCATTATTCATTTTTCCTGCAACTGTATAACGCGTACCGGCATTATTAATGATCTGTTATTTACTAATAAGGGCTTATAACATTAGAACACTTAACTGGCTTTCCAATGCTGTAAGCCTTTATTACAAGCAGATATCAGAAAAAACAATTTTCGGCAATGGGCGACTGACTGTGTGGTGAGAGAGTTAATTAAAAAAATAGCACCAGGCTCAACTTGGCTTTCAATATTGATGGTATTCTGTACTAATTCGAGATAACGCTCAACAATATTGCGGTTTAAGCCGGTAAATCGTCCCTGTTGATCCCGTTAAATATCAGCAGATAATTTAAATGTGCTCGAGCAGCCATTTCATTGGCTTTATGGGGTTAGCGGGTTTTAAACCGAAAGCTTTGATGCTCTTCTCTGCTATCAGGCTAACTGCTTCTTGTATATCATCGGTAATCAGGTATAATTTCGTGTCGTTGGGCCCAATGGTTCCATTCGCCTTCATCAGGTTGATATGTTCCACAAGCTCCCTGTGATAAGCTTTGCCGAAAATAATAACGGGAAAGTTTTCTATTTTATGGGTTTGAATCAGGGTAAGCGCTTCAAAGTACTCGTCCATGGTACCGTAACCGCCCGGCATTACTACAAAGGCAAAAGAATATTTGACCAGCAATACTTTCCTGATAAAAAAATGCTTCATATAAACCCACTTATCGAGGTAACGATTGGGTTTCTGCTCCACTGGTAGCTGAATATTACAAGCTACCGATTTACCGCCAACATCCTTAGCGCCACGATTGGCCGCTTCCATAAGTCCCGGCCCCCCTCCGGTCATTATAGTAAACCCAAGTTTAGCAAATTCGGCCGCGGCTTTTCTGGTAAGTTCATAATAAGGGTGGTCTTCATTAAACCTGGCAGAACCGAAAACGGTAATACAAGGGCCGATAAAATGCAAAGCACGGAAACCCTTTATAAATTCCCACATGGTTTCTAAAGTAAAACGCAACTCCTTGAACCTGGAGTGGGGGCCTTCCAGGAATACGATCTCTGATTTATTTATACCGTTAGCCATAACAGGTTGTTTTAATCAAATCTGTTGATTAAAACAGAATTTTGAAATGATCTTAGTCAATAACTTATTTGACAGATATCATATCAGAGCGGTTTTTTGCACCGAAAACTGAGGTGACATAAAATCATTTAAAGCTTCAAGATAATGGCAGCCGGCTTGATTTGAGCTTTTCATTTTTGTGGCTGTTTCATTCAAAATTTGCTGTATCCTTTGTTGCTCTTCAAAAACAATAGGGCTACCTGTACCATGGGCAAGCAATGATTGACTTATACAAATGGAGGTTAGTTTTCCTTTAATAGTATTTACCAATAAAAGGCTTCTACGAATTTCACACCACTCCATAAACTTGTCAATAAAGTATTCATTGATCTTTTGGGCGGCGCATACGTCCCCTTGTCTTTTTTGTAACGTTTTACTATTAATCAGCGATACCTCATCAATATTAACTAAATCAATATGAGGCAATTTTGCTGCTTCCGGGTCAACATTATAGGGCATGGACAAATCTATAACCAGTTTTTTACCCGGGCATTCAAGGTCTCCTTTTAAAACAATGGGATAAGGTGCCCCTGTAGCCACGATGATAATATCAGAAGATCTTATCAGGCTATTCAAATCGTCAATGGCTGCGTAATCAGTATTCATTTCACCTGCAATTTCGCTTGCCTTATCTACAGAACGGTTAACCACAGTAATACTAACCCTCCCCAGGTATTCGGTCAGATTCTTACATGTTAGCCGCGCCATTTTTCCGGCGCCCACGAGCAATATTTTACTATCAATATTAAAAAGGCTATGTTTTTTTATGAGTTGAGCGGTTGCGAAAGAAACGGATGTAGTTCCCTTACTCAAGCCGGTTTGATTTTTAACCTGCTTCGATGCCTGCAAAGCGGTGTTGTAAAGCTTCTCTAAAAAACTATCGATAAAGGCACGTTCTTTGGCAAATTTAACAGCTTGTTTTAACTGCCCTACAATTTCATAATCACCCAGTATCTGTGAGTCTAAACCTGCCGCAACATTAAATAAATGCCTAACTGCATTCACGTTCTCTTTCACATAACAATAAGCGGTAAATTCATTCTTTTTGCCAACGGCAACACCACATAATAAATCAATAAGCTTGTTTGCATTGTCTGTTAACCCATAAATTTCGGTACGGTTACATGTTGACAGAACAAATACCGAATTGATACCATAGCTATTTGCCCTTTTTAATAAAGCTTCATATTGCCCGCTGCTTATCGCAAATTTACCCCTGTTATCGGCGTCTGTTTTTTTGTAACTTATCCCAATGACATAAAAATTACGGATATCCGCCATGCTGTTAATTGTTTTCAAAATATTCGCTCAGTTAAAAGTGTACGGCAGGCAGGCCTTCAGGCAGCATTAGCAGGGGTATTTCAATATGATGTGAAAGCTTTTGAGTGTAACTAAAACCTAAAAGCTGTCCGAGGGGGCTTAGCCTCCGGTGTACCATAACCAGCATATCAATTACACCGTGTTCGCTAAGCCAGTCGAGCCCGTGCATTACATCTATACTTTTTATGTGCTTATAATAGATTTTGGGATAATTGGCTTTACAGGTAACCTCTTTTAAAAATTCATCAACTTTTCGTTTATCATCACCTTTTTCAAATTTGTCGTCGGTAATATGGGCTATTAACAACTCGGCGTTGAAATAGTAAGCCAGGCTGGCTACCGAATGAATCAGTTCGATATCTCCCCTACTCAAATCAGTAGCAAACGCTATTTTAAATATCGGACGAAAACGGGCCTCCGCCGGGATTAGCAGTACGGGGAATGTTGCTTTATTAATGATCTCCTGGGTATTACTCCCTAAAAAAAACCTGCTTACAGCCCCTTCTCCCGACATTCCCATTACTACCATTACACATTTTTGTTCTTCAACGGCGTTTCTTATCACATCCATTACTTCACCGGTAGCGCTATGGGTGCCGATAAATTCGCGACCAGAGGCAATTTTCTCAAAAGGGACTTCATGTCGTAAAGTTACCGACAAGTGCTTCAGTTCCTGGTCCGCATCTTCCTTCAAAGAGGCATAATCTTCCAGCGGCCAGGCAACCTGCGCCGCCATGGGGGCTTCCGATGGCACTTTAATAGCATGGCACAACGTTACCCCGGCCCTTATATTTTTTGCAAGGTTTAAAGCATAGCTTGCCGCATTGTGAGCAGGAGCTGAAAAATCGGTTGGTACTAAGATCGTTTTCATAACTTAACAACTATTAATAATATGATCATTTAGTTTTATTGTTAGGCTTAATATCATAAAGCATGTTTTCAAACGTGCTGTCCAAATTGTAAACGTCATTGTATTTAACAATCTGGCCGTTTACAATAGCCGCCGTAATGTAGGTGATCCTGATTGGGATGGGCTTTTTTAATGAGAAAACCTTAACTTCACGGTTCATCAAAGCGCGATGAACTGATTTTATATCATTTTTATCACCGCCTGTTATTAGTAATTGCTTTGCAAGCTCCTCCCCTCGCTCAATCTTTATACCTCCGTCACTTGCTGCCCTTCCCCCTTTGCCGAATAAACTTTTATCTGATACTCCCTGTAGTTCAATACCTGCTTTATTGCCTGGCATAAAGTATATATATGCCCCTTTTCCTTCGTTAGGTGCTGCGGCTTTGAATGAAAAATCTCCGGAATTAAATTTATCCCGGCTCTCGCTTTTTATAATCCGAGGTCCTGCCGAAGTTGCAAAATCTGTAAGCATGCTAACCATTAATGGAGTTGGTGTCGCACGTTTTCCCACAATAACTCTAAAGTTAATTGTCGTATCCGGCCGTACCAGTCTTAATGAATAAGTTGGAATGTTGATCTGGATATAAGTACTGTCATTAATCTCGGCCCATCGCAGCCTTTCCATATTGACGGCTATTTTCCTCACGTCGGCTTCAGGTGTTTCATAGCAATCGCCTTCATAAACCCCTTTTATCATGTGTAACTGATGCTGAAAAATCTTATAATCTTCATTAGCTGGCTGCACTTTTACTATCGCGTCCATAAAGGCAGGTTGGTTGAGCGCGTTAGCTAAAATATCGCTGCCATTGAAACCATTTACAGTTTCCCTATCAATTTTTGCAGGTGAATAATATGGGTTTAACTTGCCGAAATGCAGGTTATTCATGAAGGTAAGCATGGCATCTGTAAGCAGTATTTCAAACCTGGCTTTTTGGCTGTTACTTATTTTTTCGGGCTGTTCAAGTATTTTGTGAAGTAGTGGGTACAATAGGTCTTTAGGGTGATAATCCTCGTGCCTTAAACCAAACTGTAATACACAATCAACCAGCAGCATGGCGGCCCAGGTTTTATTCTGGTCTTTTTGCTCTAATGTCCAAACAGGTGCAAAATTACGCTTAAGATAAAAACGCTTTGTTGACAAAGGGAAATATAACACGCTATTTACCGCCCTGTCATTCAGTTGCCTGGTTATCTCCGCTTTTACCGAAGTATCGGTTTTTAAAATTGCTAAGCCCCTGGCCTGAACATTGGCAGCAGTAAGAACGCATGAGATAAAAAGAAAAATTACAACTCTGTTAATAACCGCGTTATTCATCTCACCTGTTTTCATAACATCTTTTTTTATAATGTAAAGTTGCAACGCACCAATTGTTAAATTAGTGACAGCCGTCACTTATCTGATTGATCCTCAACACCCGGATAAACCATAACCAACTGAAATTCAATAAGGAAAGATTATAACCGGAATAGTTACCTGAACAGGCACAGAACTACCTTTGCTTTCTGCAGCCAATTCTTCGCAATGAAAACGATGATGAACAACGGCCAGCAGATCGGCATTCATAGTGTGTGCCATAACGTCAACTGCCCGGGTAACATCACGTTCTTTCGTATTATTAAAATGCAATTGTTCGTAATTAATCCTTGTACTTATTTCATCATTGAATAGGCTGAGCGCATAGTTTTGTTCAATATGGGGCAATCCTTTTGCCGACAGATGTGTGAGCAACAAATTGGCTTTATATGGCCGGGCCAGCGCCGCAAGGTAATGCAGCACACTTAACCGGCAATACCTTAAGTCAGCGATATAAATAACTTGTTTAAAACCCTGCCTGTCATATTTTTCAGGGATTAGCATCAACGGGCATGTGATCCTATTTAAAACCGACTGAATTTTTATTTCCGCGTCAAAAGGTTCAGGTTTCGTCCCCCCTTTTATTACCAGCCAGATATTATTTTTATTGATGTAAGAGATTAATTGAGCTTCAGTATCAAGCAATGCGTCAAATTCATCAATTGGGGGCACAAAAGCACCTGTTGCTACCAATTTGAGTTGAGCCGAAAGATCTTGCGTTGGTTCAGTAATATCATATTCGGGTATATTTTGGCCGGCCAACTGGAGTTTTCTGGATGCCGCAGGCCGTTTTAATGGATAAACATGTGCCAACACCAAACTTGCTTCTGCCTGCTGAGCCATGCTAAGGGCAAAATGAGCCGCATGTTTTGCTGATGCGGAACCATCGTCAATTACAAGGATCGTTTTCATAATAATGCATTTTAGGTTAATAACCGGGTAACATCAGCAAAATAAGCTATCTGCAAAACCTCATTCACTGATGACTATCAATCATTTATATGATTTTCATCATGCTTTTCCTGCCGCGGGTATCGCATTTTTACCTTAAAAATTACCGGATCATGAAAACTGTTATAGCACTCACCGATTTCTCCCCCAATGCAACACACGCGGCACATTTTGCATTAAAACTTGCAATGAGCCTAAAAGCCAATTTACTATTGTGCAACGCTTATCTGTTGCCTTCAGAAATTCCAAGTCCTTACACCGTTGGCTGGCCGGTTGAAGAATATGATATGTTAAGCGAAGAAAGCACCAACATGCTAAACCTTTTGAAAAGCCAATTGGAAACCTGGCGGGAGACTCTTAATACAGACAATGGGTTTAGCCCTCAAATATCTGTTAATAGTTCTTTTGGCAATTTGTGCAGCGTAATAAAATTCCTTTCATCAACCAATGATGTTGCTATGGTTGTGGCAGGCACGCATGATAAAGACCGATTAAATACCTTTTTGCAGGGTAACAACATGAAAAGCATGGTGAATAATCTGGACCTTCCCCTGTTGCTTGTTCCTCCCGCCGCGGGGTTTGACGATATCAGGCGGATAGCGTTCGCGACCGATCTGACATCAACTAAAGACGATATTGAGGCTATTGAATCATTAAACAAACTAATAGAACCGCTTAATGCCGAAATACTATTAACAACAGTTGACGAGCACGATAATTACTTCGCTCTCAATGAACGATTTATGCAGGAAATATTGAACACCATGGCATTAAAAAACAAAAACGATTTATTGAGCACCAAAATTCTGAGATCTAAAGAAATTGAAAATGAGCTTGCAACACTTTGCGTAGAAGAGCATGTGGGTATGTTGGCTATGGTGCATCATCATTTGGGTTTTATAAAACGTTTATTTAAGGGCAGCCACACGCTTGAAATGACTAAAAATGTAAATGTGCCCATATTAATATTCAATGCCCGGGTAAATTAACTATATCATCGGGTAAGCTGGCAGCATACTTTTAAACGCTGCCAGCCCAATAATTTAGTTGTTTCTGCTTAAAACTACGGGGTATGCAAATATCTACTTAGCAATTCGTTTATAAAACCATTGCTTCGCAAGTTCCGCTGATAAGATGTACGCTATTACTGTGCCCATCATCAACACATAATACTTCCATGATAGTGTTATAAAACCAAACATTGCTGCAAAGGGTGAAAATGGAATAGCCAATACCAGGAACATTATGCCGGTAGTTACCAATGATAAATATTTACCCGGCAGGCTTTTCATAAATGACAAACGTGTACGCACTACCAATACAATCAAAATAGCTGAAATCACCGATTCGGTGAACCAACCGGTTTGAAAAACCTTTTCATTGGCGTGCAGCACAAAAATGAGCACCGCAAAAGTGAGGTAATCAAAAACCGAACTCAGTAAACCAAAAACAATCATGAAACGCTGAATAAAGCGTAGGTCCCAGCGTTGAGGTGTTTTAACATTAATATCGTCCACCTTGTCCGAAGAAATAGTCATTTCAGGAAAATCGGTTAACAGATTAGTGAGCAATATTTGTTTTGGCAACAATGGCAAAAATGGTAAAAACAACGATGCACCGGCCATACTGAACATATTGCCAAAATTGGCACTGGTAGCCATAAAAATATACTTCATGGTATTGGTGAATGTTTTACGGCCTTCCGTAACACCATTGATTAATACATTGAGGTCCTGGTTCAACAGTACTATGTCGGCCGCCTCCTTAGCTACGTCAACAGCAGAATTTACAGAAATACCTACGTCAGCAGTATGCAGCGCGGGGGCGTCATTTATTCCGTCGCCCATAAAACCAACAACATTCCCTGCTTTTTTTAGTATGCTTATAATCCGCTCTTTTTGGCTTGGTTCAACCTCCGCAAAAATATCGGTAAGTGGTGCGCTATGCCGGAGTGCGGAATTACTCATATTGCGCATTTGCTGACCTGTAAGTATCCGAACTGATTGAAAGCCGATTTGCTGCGCGAGATTAAGGGCCACCGGCGCATTATCACCCGTAATTATTTTTAGCTTTATACCAAGGTTTTGCAACTTTTCAATTGTTTGAAGCATGCCCACCCGGGGTGGGTCAAACAGCGTTACAAATCCAAGGAATACCATATTATTTTCATTATCCCTCGTAAAAACCTGGTCATCGGCCACTTCTTTATAGGCAACCCCCAGCGTTCGAAGCCCCAAATCGCTTAATTTGTGATAAAGATCTAACATCGCCTGTTTACGATCTCCTATATCTTCAATAACACCTTCGGACACTTCAACCCGGTTACAGATATCAAGAATTACACTTAACGCACCCTTGGTGATAGCCAGGTTAGCAGCCTGGCTTTTCAATTGTACGGTGAGCCGCTTACGGATAAAATCATATGGAATTTCAGTAATTACAGAAAAGGGTTCTAAGTCTTTTTGTCCGGTACCGGCTGAGCAAATAGCAACATCTATGTGGTTTACAAAACCCTGCTGGGATCTGGCATTAAGCCAGGCATAGGTAAACACTTTATCGTTATGATCGCCCTTAAAATCAAGTGTATCTTTTAAATTAACTTTTCCCTCGGTAATAGTGCCGGTTTTATCAGAGCATAATATATTCATGCTGCCAAAATTTTCTATAGCGCTAAGGCGCTTTACGATTACCTCTTGTTTGGCCATCATTCGGGCGCCTGATGAAAGATTAACGGTAATAATTGCAGGTAGAAGCTGCGGGGTAAGTCCAACAGCCAAAGCAAGCGAAAATAAAAAGGAATCAAGCACCGGTTTATGCAGTAATACGTTTATCGCAAAGATCACCAACACCAATAAAAGAGTAATCTCCATTAGCATATAACCAAATTTTCTTATCCCTCTTTCAAAATCGGTTTCTGGCGCTTTCAATAACAAATCATTTGATATTTTCCCAAATTCTGTATTTCGCCCTGTTTGTACTATTAGCGCTTTTCCGATGCCGCTCACTACACTCGAGCCCATGAAAAGACAATTGTTGCGCCTGGCTAAAGGTGTGTTAGCGCGTTCAATACCAGGATTTTTTTCAACCGGATAGGTTTCGCCGGTAAATGCTGCTTCATCAACAAACAGGGCATCTGATTCAATGATCAGGCAATCTGCAGGCACAATATCCCCGGCCGACAGACAGATAACATCCCCCGGAACTACACCAGTTACTTCAAGCTCTGTTTTTTTGCCATCACGCAGTACGGTGCAATGTAATTGAACCATTTTCAACAATTCATTAACAGCGCCGGCAGCCCCCCTCTCCTGCCAAAACCCCAAAATACTGCTAACAAGCACTATACCCATGATAATTAAAGTATCGGCCATGTCACCTAAACCGGCAGACAGTAATGCTGCGGCTATAAGTAATAATGTTACAGGGCTTTTAAATTGAGAGAGTAACAATACCAGATTGTTGAATTTGCTTGCTTTTTTTAATGTATTGGCACCGTGTTGTTTAAGCCTTTCAATAGCTTGCGATGAACTAAGCCCTGTAACTGTAGTGTCAAGCAAGTGCAATGCGTCATCTTGCGTAAGCTGCCAGAAGGTATTTAATTGATTGTTTTTATGTTCCATTGGTTTTGGCCGAAGAGATTTTGGAAATACCTGTCAAATTAAGCCCATATCGCCGGATATTATGTTGACCCGCATCAACACAACAAATGATCTGCGTCATTATTTGATCAACTCGTATACAAATTGTATTCGTGCTAAGCTATTACGATAACCTGAAGCAAAATTGTAGTTGATCCCTGTGTATAAAAAACGTGACAAAACAGCGACAGGCTTAAAAAGAAACGGCAAATTTATGCCAGCCGGGCTCGTACTCATACTGAATAGTATAGCCATATAACTGGCAGATATTTTTAACCAATGTTAAGCCTAATCCGGTACCCTGTGAGTCCTTCCCTTTTTGAAAACGTTCAAAAATTTGCAGCCCGCTTAATGTATTTGCTGTCCCGGTATTTCTTATAGATAGCTGATCGGAATTAAGATCAATTATTATAGATCCACCCGGCACGTTGTGCCGGATGGCATTGCTTAAAAGGTTATTCAACAAAATATCAACCAGGTATTTACTGGCTACTATCTGCTTGTGGTGCAGGGTATACCGGATGGTAAGTTCTTTTTTTTCAATAAGCTCCTGAAACTGGAGTATTTTAGTTTCAATTATCATTTCAAGTTTAATTGGTTCCTCTTCAGTAACCAGTTTATTTTCCAATTTGGCCAATAGCAATAACGACTGATTAAGCCGACTGGACTTATTTATCGAACTGTAAATGTCTGCTATTTGTCCCAACTGATCTGCACTTAATGTTTCATCCTGTATGAGGGTATCCAGTTTAGTAGTAACAACAGCCAGCGGGGTCATCATTTCATGTGATGCGTTTTCGGTGAATTGTTTCAGATTAAGATAATCGTGGGTTACCCTTAGAGACATCTCCCTTATAGCTTCATTAAGCTCTGTAAACTCGTCAACTTTACTTGGTTTGCCTTTAAATTGGTCAACGTCGGCGATATTAAACTTTTTGATTTCATTTAGGGTGAGTTGAAAGGGTTTCCAAAGACCATTTAACATGTATTTATTGATGACAAAAAGTACTGCAAGTAAACCAGCCAGCAATACAAGCGTAATGATAGAAATAAGCTCGATAAGATTTTTTTGCCCTGCCCGCGAAACAGTGATCACAACCTTGTAGTTACTGTCTTTTTGTTTTACCAGGTCTTCTACCGCCCTGCCTGCTTCGCTTCGTTGTTCTTTTGGATTAAAATACGTTGTATCAAAAAAGCGCTTTAGTAACAGTTGTCTATTAGTTTTAACAAACACAGCATGATCACGGTCAACGTCATATTGCTGTGGGTTACCATTATTGCTCCTGATATACTCTTCTGCCTCAGTTAGCTGTTGCTGAAGCGCCCGGTCAAGTTGCTGTGTGCCAATGTAATTTATGGCAAAGTAGTAAATAACTGCTCCTATCACTAAAACAGTCAGGGTGACGTAAACGCTCGTCCTGGTATAATGCTGCGCCAGCTTCATCAATCAGTAAATTTATAACCCATACCGTATATAGATGTCAAATAATCCTTCCCGCCAGCCTCCAGAATTTTCCGTCTGAGATTTTTTATATGCGTGTATATAAAATCAAAACTATCGTACATATCCATTTCATCTCCCCAAAGGTGTTCGGCAATGGCATTTTTGGAGATAACTTTTCCTTTATTGGCCATAAAATAAAGTAACATATCATACTCTTTCCTGGTCAGGACAATTGGAGTTTGATTAATTTCAACTGTGCGTCCCTGCATATCAACAGAAATTTCATTGAAAACCAATTTATTACTTGTATTGAAAGCTTTTCGGCGGTACACAGCCATCAACCGGGCTTTTAACTCCGCCAAATGAAAGGGTTTTGTAAGATAGTCGTCGGCGCCTATATTAAGCCCTTTTAATTTATCATCGAGCGAGTTTCGGGCCGAGATGATCAAAACAGCTTCGGTTTTTTGTTTGATGCTCAGGTATTCAAGCACGCCAAACCCTTCTCCATCGGGCAAGCCAATATCGAGCAAAACACAGTCATAGTCATAGTCAGAAAGTTTTTGCAGTGACGTAGTTAATGTGCTACAGCTTTCACAGATATTGCCATCTACATTCAAATAACTTGTGATGTTTTCGCGTAAACCTTGCTCGTCTTCTATTACCAGGATTTTCAAAGCTTTTTGATCAAATTTAAATATGGAAACTGAAGAGAAGCTGAAGTGTCACAAACTACAGACTTGCTTCAAAATCATCAGTTAATTTACAAACATTTTAAGTGAGGACATAACAAATCCTGTTTCAGTCAAAAAACTATGGCAATAATCCAACCTAATCATGAGAGCCTTATCCATCGGGTATACTCGGCCCCTTTGCGCTTTTGGCATTGGGCAAACACAATCGTTATCAGCGGTTCATTAATTACTGTTTTGATCAATTCCACTATTACCGATAGAAGGACTGTATCAAACATAATTAAAACACAGCTTAAGGCCGGTGGAGCTACCATAACCGACGAGCAGTCGGGCTCAGTTGCGCACGCTCTCGGAGATAGCGTTTGGAGCATACATACCTGGTTTGGTTATGTATTAGTCAGCCTATTGCTGTTCAGGCTTATTCTGGAGTTTTTTCAACTAGCTGATCAAAAATTCATCCGCCGGATAAAAGAACTTTACCGTCAGTTTCATTCCACCAAAAAAGAGCGTGAACTTGCCAAACATGAGCTTACAGTGAAAGCCATTTATGCGTTATTCTATATCTTACTTATTATAATGGCCCTAACGGGTTTATTCCTGGCATTTGAAGACCTTTTAGCACCATTTAAATCTATCAGGCATAGTGTTAAAGAAGTTCACGGATTTTGCATGTACCTGATTATCGCATTTATACTTGTGCATTTGGCTGGCGTATTTTTAGCTGAAAGGAAAGATGACAAGGGCATTGTTTCAGACATGATAAATGGCGGTAATAATAAATAAACATTATTTTCCGGTGATTAGCTTTGCCATAATAAATGCGGCCCCCGCGGCAAGAGCCCCAATAATTACTACTTTTAATGCGCCGTTTAACGCAGGCTGGCCGGTCATTTTACTTTTAAAATAGCCAAAAATAAATAAGCAAATTATCGTTACCCCACATGAGTAATAAAGTGCCTCTTGTGCTTCATGAATAATAAAATAGGGTGAAAGCGGGATGATGCCACCTACGATATAGGAAATGCCTATAGTAATGGCGCTTTGTGTAGCGCGGTTTGCATCAGGTTCTTCCAGGCCCAGTTCATAACGCATCATAAATTCAACCCATTGGGTCTTATCTTTCGCCAGTTCATCTGCAATCTCATCCTGAAGATGCTTTGAAAGACCGAAGCTTGCAAATACTTTCTTTACTTCTGCCTTCTCCTCGTCGGGCACACGCTCAACTTCATCATATTCGCGCTTCAACTCAGATTGATAGTGGTCAACTTCTGTTCGCCCGGCAAGATATCCGCCCAAACCCATGGCAATAGATCCGGCCACTATTTCGGCAATACCGGCAGTAACCACCAGGGTTGACGAACTTACAGCCCCACTTAGCCCGGCTGCAAGCGCAAAGGGCACGGTTAAACCATCAGACATACCGATAACGATATCCCTGATGGCTTCTGAACTTGTTACATGATGCTCACGATGCATAAAACTTTATTTAAACTTCATTGCTAAAGTTACAATATTTGAATTTAAGCCGGTTGAGCGCATGTAATGTCCTGCCCTGATTTCCAGCGAATTGAAATGCTGCCATCCAAATACACCAGTTGGCGGTGATAACCTGATATTGGCGCCAACAAAATTACTATGGAGTGTTGACAGGTCGTAATCGCTGGTATAATATACAGCAGTTGGATCATGTTGCCCATAAGGTGCAAAATAGCGTGTACCCTGCTGATTATTATACCGGTAATAGGGACTTACCGACACAAAAGAGGTTAGCTTTATGGGTATCTCCAATTCGGCTGTGTGCGCCTGGATCCCCCAATTGTCCATGTAATATCTGTAAAACGTTCTGATCACAAAATGGTCGTCCAGGAAATAATTGAACCTTACCGCAATGGGAAGTTTATAACGGCTGCCCGGCAGGTTTTCAACCCTTTCAGATCCATCGGTAAAATAATCACGTTGATATTTTGTTGCCAATAAACCATGCTGGTAGGACGGCTCGATAATAAACAAAGCCTGTAAACGCGTGCTCAGCACCTGCGAAATTGAAAATGATGTACTAAATGAATTGCGGGGACTATGGTCCACGTTACCCCGTCCATCCCTATCTGACCCTGACCCATATCCCGGCGGTCGTAACTCAACCGGCAATATAACTTTCCAGGTATCAAGGAACACCTGTCCCTTAAAATCAAACTGCGTGTTTTTATCTTTTGATACTCGGGTTAGGTTAATCCCTCCGCCGAAAGACTGGTAATCAAACTCATGTGAATAAGATCCGGTTAAGCCAAATGCGTTTCCCGTTTTATCGTTGGATACCGTCCAATTTAGTGAGGGATAAACACGGGTGTCCTGCCTGGACGCCGAAGAAACGCTATAAGGATCGATCTTATCTGAAGAGGCCGACGTATAATGGTCAACACCCAGTTCAAAAGTAAAAGTGTGCTTACTTCCTCCTACACCATATTTTGATAATTGCAGATCAAAGGTATTAGCAAAATCAGTCAGCTTTTCGGTACCAATACCGCCTGTAACAGCAGAGTTGTTGCCATCCTGGTGGTAATAAGCTGATACGATGTTAATTTCATCAATTTTAAGCTTACGTGCCTTGTAATTGCTGCTATCTTTAACGGGTAAGGTTTTAGTTTGCGCATGCGCGGCAACTATTCCTAAATACAAAGCGGCAACGCATAAATATATTTTTCTCATTTCCGGCCGCCGTTTTAATTACATCCGCAGCCACCGCCGCTTTTACCGCCATTTGCTCCTGAGCCGCCTTCACGGTATAATTGAAAACTTTGCTCAAACTTCTGAGATTTACGGGCTGACAGTTCCATCTCCGCATCATTAAGGCGATTTTTCTGATAAGCCTTTACCGACATACAAGATGACAGACAAAGCGCCGGCAAGCTACTCACCAGCATTAATTTAATCAGGGGTATTTTTTTCATGTATTAATTTTTAACGTTGATATTCCTGGAGGTGTAAAGGCGGTTATTGTCGTCGATGATCACACAAGCAAGTTGCTGTAGTTGATTTACCAAATCAAGTCCTACCCTGATACCCATTACGGTTACCGGTGTGGCCATAGCATCGGCAAATTCCGCGCTTGGGCAAATAATGCTCACACTTTTAATCCCGCTTACAGGCAAGCCCGTTTTAGGATCGATGGTATGGGAATATTTTTTACCCCCTATAACTGCATATTTTTCATAGTTGCCGGATGTAGCGATAGCCATATCGCTAATATTAAGTGTTGAAAACGGGGTCAATTGCCTGTTTGGATCGGCTATAGCTATAGTCCATGGCTTGCCGTTGGGCTGTGTTCCCCAGGTGGTTAGGTCGCCGGCTGCATTTACTATGCCACTGTTTACGTCGTTTTGCTGTAAAATGGCTTTTGCCCGGTCGGCAGCATATCCCTTTCCTATCCCGCCAAAACCTATGCGCATACCTTTTTCTTTGAGCATAACTGTCAGGTGTTCAGGATCCATGATCACGTTTTTGTAATTGATCAATCGAACAGCATTACGCGCGGTTTCAGCATCAGGCAAACTTTTCATGTTTACATCAAAGTTCCAAAGGCTTTTATCAATTGATCCGTAGGTAATATCAAATGCCCCCTGCGTAAGCGCGGATATTTTGAGCGAGCGTTGAATAAGCTGAAAAACCTCCTGATCCACTTTTACCGGCTTTATGCCGGCAGCAGCATTAATCTGGTTGGTTTGGCTATCGTCGCTAAAGGTGGTGAGTAATTTTTCTATCCGGCTTATTTCTGCTACAGCCAAATCGATACGACCTGACGCCCAGTTCTCATCATCGCTTACTACGCTTATTTCAAAGCGGTTGCCCATCAATTTCAGAACGCGTTTGTAAACGGTTGGCGCAATTTCAATGGCTATCATTTGTAAAGGCTTTGATCTGGTCAATAAACTGATCGGTGGATTCATTTGGATACCCGTCCCACTCTGTTAACACTTTACCATGCTCATCAACAAGCAGTGTAAACGGAAATTTACCATCGGGGTTGTATTTGTCGGCAAGTGCCTCGTTCAGTTTCACCTGCTCTTTACTCAGTTGGTTTTTCTTTTGCCGTGGAAAATCAGCCCTTACCAAAACAAGTTTATCAGCGGCAAAATCATTGAATTTATCCGATTCCAGTATCTCTTTTCGTAACCGGATACAGGGGCCGCACCAGTCCGAACCGGAAAAGTTTATAACAATCAGTTTATGTGATGCAGAAGCTTCGGCCTGGGCCTTGCTGAAATCGCCAAGCCAGGTAACCGGCTTAGCCACAAATAAAAAAAATGTAAAAATCAGTAATTTCATTTTAACGTTTTTTAAGAGAATACCCTCAAAGATGTACCTGTTAGAGTTGTTTTATAAACAGTTAGGTTACGGTTTGCCGGCGAATTTTTAACCACTCCGGCCTCAGTAAACGCGGAGCCATGGTTATTACAATAAAACTGCTGACTACTACCCTGATAAATGAGTGGGTAACTTTCGTGCGTGCAGGATTGCTGAACAGCAATGTAAGCGCCGGCCGTAGTCTTTGCTACAATTACGCCGTTTGAAGCGAGGTAACCACCATTGCTCAGTAAAGCCGAATTTGCCGAAAGGCTGAGATCAAGTGTAAAATCAACGCCCGTCGGCCCGGTAATACTGCCGGATGCGCTATCTGATTTTTTACTGCATCCGATGCAATTGATCAACGCAAATGAAGCGGCCGTAATTCCAATCGTTGAAAGAAATTCTTTTCTGTCCATAAATTTAAGATCGGGGTATATAAATAAGTTTCCTTTAAATTTAATTAGCAATTAGGTATTTCAAACAATGTGCGGACAAACGGCTATTTTGTGTCGGTAAACAACGTAGCATAGTTATCTGCATTCTTCTTTTTTCAACAAGAATATTGCAACATTCTGTAGTTGAGATGAAATGCGTATTGTTTAACAGAATTTAACAATTTGAAGCCCTTAAAAAACGGTTATTAAAGCCAGGTACAGATTTGCTTCAAATTTGAAAGCTATTTTGGCTTACTGGAACTAACCTATAAATCATTGAGTATATAAAACAATGAGTATCCAATATCCCTTCAGGTCATCAAAGTCACGGCTTACTAAACCGCAGGAACAAATGCAGTTGATAAATGGCTACATTATCAATCACATGTTAACATCAAAAGAAAGCAAGGATGCCGAATCTATCTGGTTGGATGTTCGAGCTATCGGGCTCGATATCTCACACAGCTCATTCAATAATAAGTTGAAGAAACTGGTGGAGGCCGGCCTCATCGAAAAAATCTCATTCGGATATAACAAGTATCTGTATCGCGCAAAAACTTAGAGCGGCAAAGCACCGGTTAAAAAATTGATATCAGCAACAATTCAACAAGAGTGATATAGATCATATCTCCCGCTGACAAAGAACATCTTATTTAAATCCCTGCTTGTTTAGTTTTGATAAACTTAATGCTCTTAGCTATGTTAGGAAAATTGGAACAGCCGGAAATCGAAGCTTTGCTCAGCCGGCAAATTACAGGCCGCCTGGGATGCCACGCCAACGGTACTACCTATATTGTGCCTGTTAATTACGTATATAAAAACGGCGTTATCTATGCGCACTCAGGGCCGGGAAAAAAGATCGAGATGATGCGGCAAAACCCTGAAGTTTGTTTTGAGGTGGACGAAATAAAAAACATCTTTAGCTGGAAAAGTGTCATCGCCTGGGGAAAATTTGAAGAGATTACCGAAATTGGAGAACAGGAACGAGCTATGCAGGCGCTAATTCACCGGATCATGCCATTGGTTGAACAGCCTTCTGGCCATCCCTCCCATGGGATCACCGAAAGTGAATACGACCTGGGAGATAAAATTGACCTTATAGTTTATAAAATAATAATTGACAAAACAACCGGTCGGTTTGAGCACAATTAATCATCCGGTTGGGTGCGAAATAAAGAGCAGATACGTGCTGATTGTAACTGTTTATAGTTTCTTTCATGGTCAATAAAACCTAATTTGCTCCGATCAGGAGTATCCCCAAAATCATTAGCACATAACTATTGACGCGCTAATCTCGTTTTCTCTTAACCCATTTCAATGCCTCAAACCATCCGGCGGAAAGAGAACCTGCGCCGGCACTTACTGCAAGCTGAAATGCAGAAGGAGACTTAAATTCAAAGAACATTGCTAATGGCCTGATATAAAGCAACGCCAACCCAAGCAGCAAGGTAAAACCAAGCATCGGAAACATCAGCTGGTTCTTATACTTTATTGTAACCCACAGCGAGTAGTAAAATGAACGGTTAACCAGCGTCAGGAAAATATTGGCGGAGAGCAGGCAACTAAAAACCATGGTACGTGTCAGTTGCTCACTAAACCCTGCGTTTACTGCATATTGGTAAATAAGCAAGGTCACCCCGGTGATCACTAATCCTTGAATAACACTGGTCACTAACTCATTCCAATTGAAAAATGTCGAGACCAGAGGTCTTGGAGGCCGAAGCATGGTGTTCTTTTCAATAGGCTCATTCTCGTAAACAATAGAACATGTCGGCCCCATAATCAGTTCCAGAAATATAATATGAACCGGGGAAAACATATTAGGGTAGATCCATCCAAACGCTAAAGGAATAAATACAGTAAGAATGATAGGTATATGAATTGAAATAATATACTGTATTGCCTTTTTAAGGTTAGTATAAATACGCCGGCCCATGGCTATCGCGTCAACCATTTTTGACAAATCATCTTTTACAAGCACCAGCGAAGCGGCATCTTTGGCTATTTCCGTGCCTTTAGTGCCCATGGCTATACCAATATGCGCTGCCTTGAGTGCGGGCCCGTCATTAACACCATCGCCGGTCATAGCAACAATTTCGCCTGCGGCTTTTAACGTGTTGACAATCTTCAGTTTTGCATCGGGGAACATCCTGCTAAAAATATTGACATGCTTTATCTTCTCCCCGAACTCTTTTTCGGGCAAGGCGAGTAACGCGTCGCCGGAGATGGTTTCATTGCCGTTGCGGAAACCTATTTCCTTTGCAATTGCCTGGGTGGTGAAAGGATTATCGCCTGTTATAATTTTCACAACGATGCCTGCCTTGTAAAAAGCTTCCAGTACATCCTTTATGTTCTTTTTTGGTGGATCATAAAAAGCCACCAGGCCAATAAAGTCAAATTGGATTTCCTGCTGCACAGGCGGAAACTGATTGCCATCAAGAAGTCCCCGCCCTACGCCTAATACCCGGTAACCTTCTGCCGATAGTTTCCTGATCGCACTTTCAATAACTTTTTTTTCTTCAATATTTAATCCTGATACCGCTAACAAAGCCTCCGGCGCGCCTTTTGCCGCAATGATCCGGTGGCCGCTTTTATTTTCAAAAATATGTGTCATCATTGGCGGCTTACCAGCCAATGGATATTCATAAACCATATGATAACCGGGGCGCTCATCTATATCACAGGTTTTCTGATAGTTTTCATGTAAAGCCACTTCCATCGGATCAAAAGGAATAGGTTCGCTTGCCCACATTGCCAATACTACCAACTGCCTTACTTTTTTTTCATCCGTCAACTCTACGGCGTCATAAAATTGCCTGGACCCTCTTAAATATAATTTGGCAAGACTCATCCTGTTTTCAGTAAGAGTACCTGTTTTATCGGTGCATATTACCGATGCGCTGCCTAAGGTTTCTACGGTTTTGATTTCTTTGACCACCACTCCCATCTGCATCAATCGCCAGGCCCCCAAAGCCATGAAAGTGGTAAATGCAACCGGGATTTCTTCCGGCAAAATGCTCATAGCCAGGGTAAGTGCTTTAGTAAGGCTGGCCAGCCAATCAGCAGAGCGGAAAAAATTGATAGCCCAAACAATCGCAAAAACAATTACGCCAATGATGACCATCTTTTTTACGAAATTGTTGATCTGTAATTCCAACGGCGTTTTTTCTACCGTGATTGCTTCCAGCCCCCTTCCAATTTTACCAAGCTGGGTCCGATCACCTACAGCAGAAACAGAAACCACTGCAAGGCCGCTTACTACTGTTGTACCCTGAAATACGATGGGTTCAACAGACAATGGATCCTTAAAAACCGGAAGGGATTCTCCTGTCAGTGTGCTTTCATTAACAGAAAAATCATTGGAATGCACGATCCTTCCATCTGCTGCGATAGACATACCTTCTTCGACTATAAGGCTATCGCCTACAACAAGCTCGTCGCTATTTATATCAGTTACCAAACCTTCCCGAACCACCCTGCACTTTGGCTGTGTAAAGTCTTTTAATTTATTTAGGGCGGCCTTGCTCCTGGAGTTTTGGAAAATAGAAATTCCGGCTACCAAAATCACGGCTACCGCTAAAAATATTGCATCGCCGTTCTGACCTCTAATTAAATATATAACGGCTGTTGCCAATAGTAAAACAACCATTGGCTCTGCCACGAGGTCTTTCAGAACAGCAAAAAAAACATTATTCTTTTCTATTGAAAGGCGATTAATACCATATTTTTCCCGCGCAACGGCAACGTCCAACCGGCTCAAACCCTGGATATGGAAATTATTTTTAGTCATTGACAACGCGGGGGGGTATTTAATAAAAAAACGGAACCGGTACCTCCGGTTCCGTAATGCCGCCGTCACCGGTATTGAACCCATGACGTGGATCATTTACCGAAACAGGAATAAATTCCATCCATCGGTTATAACAAAACTATCTACTATATTGAAGACCGGACAGGACAATGATCAGTTTTGTTTGTGATCCTCGTCATTTGGAGAACCTTAAATGCCTTTTAAAAACCAAGGTTTGCACCTATTTCTTCTTATTTCCTTAGATTACATCCATTGTGCGGCGAAGCGGTTAAATTCGTGTCGCAGGTTGTTAAAAATATTCTCCTCAGTGATGTAGTTCTCATGTATGTCGGCATGCTCAGCTGCAGTCCTTTCAGAGATCACGGCATCGGTAGCCAGTAATTGGGCCTCGATTGCCTTATCATTGATTTGAATATCCTGCCTTAACTTTGTCAGATAATCCCGGTGGATGCTGAACTGATTTTGAAAATGTTCAACCTTTTCCTGCACTTCTCGCGCGGTATTATCTGCTGCTATTTCCTGTAACCTCTCCTGAAGGATACCCAATTCCTGTGTATAAAAAACAATGCCCCGTAAAGCGTCGTTATTGAGGTTTTTAACGTATTTGATATTGATATGATTTTTCATGATACAAAATTGCAACGCGCTGCCCATGGCCGGAATGACTACAAACAGCTGCAAGGGTGATACTCATCATGTATTACTAAACAACTGTTTACCAAATAAATGACCAATATCATTTATTTGAGGAGAAACGATCATTTCGCGGGCGAAGCAACAACCTAACTTTGTTGAACCTAAGCATAGTAATTAAGGCAAACTCATACCCGGCACCAGATAACACAAACAATAGCGCCACCTGTTATAGAATAAGCCACCAATCGACTATTTATGATAACCAAAGACGAGATTTTCGGCTATACGCCCGATAAAAAATATCAAACCAACGTAGCCTATTTTTCTATGGAATTTGCTGTTGACCAGGCGCTGAAGATTTACAGCGGAGGGTTGGGCTTTTTATCAGGTTCGCATTTGCGTAGCGCCTATGAGTTAAAGCAAAACCTGATTGGGATAGGTATTTTATGGAAATATGGTTATTATGACCAGGTAAGAGATAGTGAAGGTTTGATGAAAGCAGAATTTATCCGGAAAGAATATGCTTTTCTGAAAGACTTATGCATTGTTTTCCAGGTATCCGTTCATGACGCCCCGGTACATGTTAAAGCTTATTTACTGCCGCCTGAAACGTTCGGAACAGCCCCATTAATCCTGCTTAGCACCGATATTGACGAAAATGATGAGCTTTCGCGATCCATCACTCATTGCCTGTATGACCCGAATGAAGCAACCCGCATTGCGCAAAGTATCATATTGGGCATTGGTGGAGCTGCTTTACTGGACCTTTTAGGGTTTGAACCGGATATTTACCACATGAATGAGGGGCATTCCCTACCCCTCAACTTTTACCTGTTTGATAAATTTAAAAGCCTTGCAGAGATAAAAAAACGAGTGGTATTTACAACCCATACCCCCGAAATGGCCGGTAACGAATCACATAGCTATGCACTGTTAAAAGAAATGTCGTTCTTTTATCAATTACAGGGCACCGAGGTAAGGGCAATGCTGGGCATGGAAGGCGATCAGTTAAATTATACATTAGCAGCACTTAAATTTTCCGGAAAAGCCAACGGAGTTTCAAAGCTTCACGGCGAAGTCGCCAGGCAAATGTGGGGTAAAAACCCAGGCATCTGTGAAATCACTTCTATTACCAACGCGCAAAACAAGGCTTACTGGAGCGACACTGATCTTAACGCGGCCTTTGCTGATAATAATGATGACCGCATCATAGCCTGGAAAAAAGAAATGAAAAGAAGCATGTTCAAAGCCGTAGCCGATCAATGCGGTAAACTTTTTGACGAAAACATACTAACCATTGTTTGGGCGCGACGTTTTGCAGGCTATAAACGGGCTGGCCTCATCATGAAAGACTGGGAACGTTTTACACATTTGCTCGAACAAAGCGATTACCCTGTACAGTTGATCTGGGCAGGTAAACCTTATCCCGAAGATAAGGATTCCATAGATCAATTTAACCAGATCATGGTTAAAACCAAGCCTTTTAAGTGCTGCGCGGTGTTGACAGGCTATGAGCTTGCGCTATCGGCTATGTTAAAAAAAGGATCGGATGTGTGGCTGAATAACCCGAAACTTTATCATGAAGCATCAGGCACAAGCGGTATGACGGCGGCCATGAACGGAAGTATAAACCTTTCGATGCCTGATGGCTGGGTTCCCGAATTTGCCCGTGAAATGAATAATTGTTTCCTGATCAGGCCCGCGCCTGGTACGATATCAGAAGAAGAAAAAGATATTCTGGAAAACCGGAACCTGATGGACTTGTTAGAAAACGTAATAATGCCCATGTATTATCGCAACCAGGATCAATGGCTATCTTTCATGAAGCAAGCAGCAAAAGATATATTCCCAGCCTTTGAATCGGCAAGGATGGCTGATGAATACTACATGAAAATGTACAGTTCATAAACTATCAGCGATGCAATAAATTATATTTTGACGTCGGCTGTTTCGATGCTTAATAAATAAAACCGAAATACTCATGATATACCCCGATACGATGCGCGCCATGGTGCTGGAAAAAGCCGGCAACCCGCTCATCTGCAAAAAGCTGCCGATCCCCCGGCCTTCTGATAACCAGGTGCTTGTTAAAGTATTGGCTTGCGGCATTTGCCGTACCGACCTGCATATAATGGATGGCGAACTTAATAAACCCAAACTTCCGCTAATCCCCGGGCACGAGATCTTAGGAACAGTAATCGAAACCGGAAAGGCGGTCAAAGAACCAGTTGCTGGCCAGCTTGTAGGTATACCGTGGCTGGGGAGTACCTGCGGGCATTGTAAGTTTTGCCTGCAAGGAATGGAAAACCTTTGCGATACCCCGTTATTTACCGGCTATACCATAGATGGGGGCTATGCCGAGTATACAGTGGCAGATTCCCGCTTTTGTTTTGTATTAGATGAGCCGTATCGCAGCCCATCTTCAGCCCCTTTGCTTTGTGCCGGCCTTATAGGTTTTCGTTCTTATCAGATGATTACGGCATCAGCCCAAAATATAGGCATGTATGGCTTCGGGGCAGCGGCTCATATCCTTATCCAGATAGCTATAGCCCAAAATAAGAAAGTGTTCGCGTTCGTTCGCGACAATGACCACCAGGCAAAACAGTTTGCAAAAACAATGGGCGCATATTGGTCAGGCGGCAGTTCAGAAACAGCTCCTGAGTTACTTGATGCCGCTATTATTTTTGCATCCGCCGGCGAATTAATTCCGAAAGCTTTAAAAGAGGTGGGCAAAGGCGGGCAGGTGATTTGCGGGGGCATTCACATGACCGATATCCCGGCCTTTTCATACGATTTGCTTTGGGGCGAACGCTCGGTAAAATCAGTCGCCAATTTAACCCATCAGGATGGTTTGAACTTCTTTTCGGTATTAAAAGATGTTGCGGTACATACGCAAACCCAGGTATTCAAACTGGCCGAAGCTAATGAAGCAATCTCGATGTTAAGATCAGGGAAAATCAGCGGCGCCGCAGTGCTGGTTATGGATGAAGCCTGATCTAAAAGCTGCTATTCTGAACTGTTTGACATCTGCACAAAAAAGCTCGCGCTAATCGTCAGCTAAACGCTGAATTTGCGCAATGATATCATCAAGGTGGTGGCGGTCTATATAGTTAAATCCCTTTTTCATAACTAATTTTTTCTCCGGATCCTTTTCCAGCCACGCGCCCATCTTTAATAATAACCGGTCTTTCCACGAAAGTTTAGCGACAACGCATCTTCCTGAGAGGAAAAAGATTTTGGCTACTTTGCTGATGTTGTGGTCGAGGTTGTTTTTTATCAGCGTCTGGCGCTGGGCAATATCCTCACCATTGGTGCTACTAACGATGAATATAAAAAGCTTTTTGTGTTTTAGACTATTGATATTTTTCCTCAGCCAATCACGCAGCACTAACTTGCCAATATAAACTGGGCTACCAATTACAATCATATCATAAAGAGCCAGCAAGTCGGGAGTTACACTCTCGGCTTTTGATACCGGCATTTGCAAGATATTGGCCAGCCAATGCGCATATTGTTTAGTCGCGCCGTATTTACTCCCGTAAATGATGATTCCTTTCATGGCAATTGTCGATTTTGTACGGGCAAGTTACCTGGCAAATACCAATACAAAAATGACCTGGGTCATGTTCGAAAATGGTCCAAACTATCGCTGTTCCCTACCTTTTTTGTATGGGTTATTATCGTGACAACAATCATCCGGGGTACTGTCCACCGTCATGTTGTTTTCTACTGAAAATGAGGTCATTTGAATATCAATTAACACAACTCTATTATTTAATAATTAATTATGAAAACAGACCATGAAATTCAGAAAGACGTGATGGATGAACTTAAATGGCAACCATTCCTAAACTCATCCACAATTGGAGTTGCCGTTAAAAACGGCATTGTTACGCTGTCGGGTACCGTAGACACATTTTCTAAAAAGGTTGATGCGGAAAAGGCAGTAAAAAAGGTGGCCGGCGTAAAGGCTGTAGCCGAAGACATCCAAATAGGGATTTCCCCAATCTACCGCAGAACCGATACTGAAATCGCCGAGGCAATATTAAACACCCTGCAATGGCATTCAGCGATCCCCAACGATAAGATCAAAATCAAGGTAGAAAGCGGCGTTGTCACACTTGAGGGCGAATTGGAATGGGAATATCAGCGCGCCGGCGCAGTAACAGCTATTCAAAACCTCACGGGTATAAAATCGGTAATCAACCGGATTGCGCTGAAACCCAGGCTATCTCCTTACGAACTGGAGCAAAAAATTAGCGCGGCTTTTCACAGAAGCGCCGGTATAGATGCAGCGAAGGTTCATGCGGAGATCGATGGAAACACCGTAACGCTGACCGGCAGGGTACGCTCCCTTGCGGAGAAAGACGACGCCGAGAATGCAGCATGGGCCGCGCCCGGCATATTCCATGTAAAAAACAAACTGGATATCGGAGAAGCTGAATTTGCTTTTTAACAGGAAGGCGCTGTCGCTTTATGGCAGCGCTTAATTTAATTGAATAGGGTTGTCAGTTTGGCACAGCTATATCCTCTTCACATTATGATTATAACTATTTAGGATTATTAAAAATGGCGTTTCCAATAACGAGGCAGCTCAGCTGATACCAGCTCACAACTCACAGGAGTATTTAAGAAATCTTTTATATCTTTATTATTGAAACTCTGTTTGCGGCACTAAGACCACAAGATGAGGCGCTATGAAAAAAGTCTTGGTAATTGAAGATAATCAGGATATCCGGGAAAATACAAGTGAGTTATTGGAACTGGAAGGTTACGAGGTACTGACGGCTGGGGATGGAAAAACTGGTTTGCAGTTAGCGAGAGACTGGTTGCCGGATGTTATCCTCTGTGATATCATGATGCCCGTGGCCAATGGCTATGAAGTGTTTAGTTCACTAAAATCGCTCCCTGTTACAGCAACGATTCCTTTTATTTTTCTTACGGCAAATGCCGAGAAAAAAGAAATGGAATCGGGGATGCATTTAGGAGCAAAAGGGTACGTTTGCAAGCCTTTTAGCCCGGAAGAATTACTGCAAACGCTTGAGCAATGCCTGCGATCGGCTGGGGAATAAAAAACACACGCTAAACTTCCTCCGTCATAATTTTAACATATTTGTCGGTTTTTCAAAAAGGATTAATTCTTCATTTTACTTAACCGCTGCAAATCAATCACTCTGATTATACTGCCATTTTTTTCGATCAATCCTTCGCTGCGGAAATCTGACAATGTGCGGCTAACGGTTTCTGTAGCCATACCTGCAAATGCGGCCAAATCCTCTCTGGAAATACGAATACTTCCGTCTCCAGCGTTGGTTTGCTTGTAAAGCCTTAAAATGGCATCTGCCATTTTCTTTCTAACAGAATCATAAGCCAATTGCAGCAAACGATCTTCATTCTCCCGTATTTGGCCCGCCATCAGTTTAATAAACTCACTTGTTATATCGGGATATAAATTAAGCATTTCATCCAACCGCTCCTTGGGAATGAGGCATAACTGACTATCTTCAACCGCGCTGGCAGTTTCCGAATATACATCATCGGCCAGGAGAGCCCTGACACCCAGATATTGGCCTGCCGTATGCAAATCTGTTATCAATTCCCGCCCGTCTGAAGAAAGCTTGCTGGTTTTAATTTTCCCATTCAATACAACATACAAGCCGTTCCCTTTATCTCCTTCATAATATATAACCTGATTTTTTTTGAATGAACGAACCTTGCGTTCTTTAATGATCTTTTGCAGTTCGGCTAAACCTTCATTCCGGGAAACAACACAGCTTAGCTGATCAAGGCTCCCGCTATAAAATTTCTTTTGCTGTTCCTGCTTTTTCAATCTGCTCTCAATGGCTGCAAACAGTTCCACATCATCAAAAGGCTTGGTGAGATAGTCATCAGCTCCCATTTCCATCGCCTTGCGTAAATCAACCCGATCCGCCTTGGCTGTAAGAAAAATGAATGGTATGTTAGCCGTTTCCGGCAATTTATTGAGCATATACAGCACACCATACCCGTCGAGCTCCGGCATCATAATGTCACAAAGAATTATATGCGGCAAATGGGTTTTAGCAAGTTCAACGCCTACCTTTCCGTTCTCTGCAGCATAAACGGTATAACCGGCCAGTTCGAGTATTTCAACTACACCCTCCCGAATGTCGGCGGTATCTTCTATTATTAAGATTGGAATACTCATAAATCAGGTACTGGACATAGCCTAATTTAAATCATTTAATTGAGGTGTCAAAATCATTTGGCTTATCAGCAATAAAAGCGTGTTTATTTAATATAAAAAAGGAAGTCAATGATTATAGCTGTTGCGAAAGGATCTGGTTTATACGTAAACTGTATAAAATAACGCTATCGCAGACGCCCCCATAGTGACGAAAGTGAACCAAAGCAGTATTTTAGAAAATAGTTTACTTTTGAATTCCCCCATGATATTTCTGTTAGAAGTGATCCGGATTATTAAAAAAAGTAAAGGCACCGCAGCAATTCCGTTTAACACTGCAGCATAAACAAGTGCTTTAACAGGATCTACCCCGCTATAATTGATAAGTAATCCAATTAAAGTGGAGATACAAATAACAGCATAAAATGCCGGGGCCCTTTTTAACTTCAAATTAAGTCCCGATTTCCAATTGAACGCTTCACAAGTAGCATATCCTACTGAACCAGAAAGCACGGGAACCGCCAGCAAGCCGAGGCCAATGATACCAATTGAAAAAATTAATTTTGCTAAAAAACCGGCGTTCGGAAAGGTATGTACCAATGGTTCGATCGCTTTTGCGGCATCGGAAGCGCTCCTGATGTCTGTTACACCGCTGTTGTGTAAAACCGTAGCAGAAACTACAATAATACTCCAGGTGGTAAATTCTGAAAACAACATTCCGAAAGTATTGTCGATATGCATCCGCTTAATTTGCCCCCGGCTTACTTTTGGTTTATGATGTGAAAGCCGTTCCCATTCCTTTTGTTCCTCTACTTCCTGTGATGCCTCCCAAAAAAACATATATGGAGAAATAGTAGTTCCCAACACCCCTGTAATAATAAACAGGAAGCTAAAATTTATTTCAAAATGAGGTAATACTGATGCTTTCAGTATAGTGAGCCAGGGTTGCCGCACAATAAATAAAGTTATGGGATATGCAAGCAAGGTTATCGCCAGCCATTTTAAAATCCTGGCATATGACCGATAAGAAGTAAAAACTTCAAGAATAAGGATTAATAGCGTAAAAAACAACGTCAAGGTAACAAAAGATGTTGGAACCAATAATTGCGCGGCAGCGGCCATGGCTCCTATGTCGGCGCCGATATTAATGGTATTTGCTATTAATACCAGCCCTGCAACCGTGTACAAAACACCTTTGCTATAATGTTCCTTTATTACAGCCGATATACCCTTACCGGTAACCATCCCGATGCTTGCGCAAGCTTCTTGCACGGCGATCATAAAAGGCAACATATAAAGAGCTGTCCACAATTGATTATAACCAAACTGTGCACCGGTTTGCGAATAAGTGGCTATACCAGAGGGATCGTCATCAGCAGCGCCGGTTGTAAGGCCCGGACCCAATACTGAAAAAAACTTCACCACCCCATTTTTTCGATTTTTAATTAGCTGCTGGTTACTTTTCATTATCGCAAAATGTCAGAATAATTTGATCTATGTTAAGCAACCTCTTCAGGGGAAAATGAAACCCGGAACTTTAAAATACCAAATGGTTAAATGTTAAGGTTAGCAAACCGATGTTTATTTCACACTTATGTTATGTGTATTTTTACCATAGATGGCCATTTCAAGGCTTTCATCCAAATTATAGATATCTTCAAACCGTATCAACTCGCCGTTTCTCACTTCACACGTTAAATAAGTAATTTTTAAAGGAACCGACTTATTAAGAATAAAATTTTGAGTCTTTGCTTTTTTCAAACTCCTGTACATTTGAGCAGCTTGTCCCAAACCGTCATATTTAAGCAGCAACGCACCAAGTTCAGCCGCCTTATCTATCCAAATGCAACCATTACTTACATCGCGCTTATCCAATATAAACAGTTTTGGATCATCCGTTTGATTTAAATAAATATTGTAGCTATTTTGAAAATGAAACACCATCGCCCCAAGCGTTTTATCGCACCCCGGCGCTTGTTTGGCATAATATCCGCCAGGTGATTTTAATATCAGTTTCAATTGGGCATTTGTGATATCTGTTAGTTCCCCGTCCATATTGTAGATGCTTATTTGGTTGCGCACAAGAAACAGGCTATCTGCAAGGGCATTTTGTAATATATGATGGGTAAATATCTGGTTAGGGATAAGCCAATTCGGATATGTAGTCAAATAAGTCACCTGACTTTGCAACGTCGGGCTTGGTGTTTCCGGTGCTCCTACAATTACTTTAAAGAGCATTGTAGTATCCGGCAAATGCAATTTTAACGTATAAGTTGGCACATTGATCTGGATAAACTCTTGCTTGTCATCAATCTCCGCCCATCTGATCCGTTCCATATTGGCGGCTATTTTCATAACATCGCTGCCAGGTTCTCCGTAACAATCGTCAGGCGCCTGCCCCCTGATTACATACAGCATTTCCCGCAAAACAACGTAGATTTTAGCACGTGGCTGAACACTAAGAATCGCATCTTTGAAATCGGGCGAATCTATAACGTTTTTTAGCTTGGTTTCCGCTGCAAACGGAATGTCCATCCCATAATCGATACGTGCAGATCCGTAATCTGGATTTAGTTTTCCGTAATGCAAATGATTCATCATGGTGATTATCGCATCCGTGAGCAAAACATCAAATTTTGCCTTCAACGAGTCACCCACTGTATTGGGATTATCTAAAATATCACGAAGTACGTCGAATTGAAGGTCCTTGGGATGAAAATCGTTATGCGATAATCCGTACTGCATTACACAATCTATAAGCAACATAGCATTTCCGGTATTTGAATGAGATTCGGGGTTTATCCATACCGCGCGATAGTTATTTTGCCTGTAAAAACGGGTTGCGGTTTGCGGGTAATGTAATACCTGCAGTAAAGCTGGTGAATTCAGTTGATGACGGACGGCACTGACTAGCGCCGGATTATTGTCCTGGGCAAATCCATCTATCGAAAAGAATAATTCGACTATAAACATCACCAAAATCAACTTTTTCATTTTTAATCATTTTATGATACCGGTGCCATTTTCGAAGAGACAAATGATCATCAATTTTTTAAGTAAAGTTTTGAATAACATTTACCAAAAAGAATGACCTCCGTCAAATAACTTAATGATATCGGTCACCCGGAAAACTCGGTTATTGAAACTATGTGGAAGATATCAGCAGTTGAAAGTCAGAAATGATAGTCATTTCTGACACTTTTCAAAGCGCGGATAAGCAAAGTTTGTCCTATTGGTAATCAGCTCTTAGAAATAGCTTTTTTTGGAGTATCAAATCTTTCCAAACCGGAATCGAACCGGTACGGTTTCCGACAGATCTTTTAGACTAGTGCGTCTGTCAATTCCTTCATCTTGAAGTTGTGAATATTTACATTTAAAATAGTTATATCTTTGTTAAATAAGCACAAGCGATTTGATTATTTAAGGGTGATCTATCAGGTGACCCCTAACTGAATAAAAGCACAAAGCATTGATTTATAGCGGACATTAAACTGCTTACTGAACCCTAACTCTCCGCCAGATATCAATTAGGATCAAAAAGCGCTGTAAAATTATTTACGGCGTTTTTTGTTTTTAACCCACAGCAGGGATTGGATTTCTGCTCTACAGGTAACTGGATATTACAACCATCGATTTACGCAAACGTCTTTAAAGCCATGATTTGCTGCTTCCCTAAATCAAATCCCCCTCCGGCCATTGTAGTAAATCCAGGCGCAAACCTCCGGATTAATTATGCGTGACCTAAAACCGGCGACCTACAATGATCTTCAAAATAGCCCTGTCTGAATTTGACGTAAAACCGTACCCTACACCGCCATTAAACTCCCATTTAGGATCAACGTTCAAGTCGGTTGCAACAAACAATTGATGGTCTTGCAGCTTAATTGGGTCATAATGAAAAAATGGGCCTGTACTGCCATAATATTCCAGGCCAAGTGCAACAACTTTTGTTACATCATAACTCCCTTTAACGTTAGGTGAAAACGTAAAACCCCTATTCTGATCGGGGCCTTTAAAGCTTTTTTCGAGCGTTGGGTTAACGGATATATAAAGTTTATTCCATTTTTTATCAATGATCGGCCTGATCTCCAATGTGGATGTATTGGCAGAAAATGCAGCTTTTTGAAAACCGAACTCGGTTGAAATGCTTACCCCTACCGGCCAATTCCAGCTTTCCGGTGCAGCAACCCTGGGTCTTATATGAGAGCCTACATAAGCGGTGCGGCCGCCATCACCTACTGAATTAAAAATGTAGAACCCGGTTTCAAACCATGTTGTCCAGCCATGAGTAATCTCAATGGTTTCATGTTCAACATGATTTGTGGGAAGCTCGCCGTTACTTACTGTTGTACTGCCGCTTATCGTATAATTACTGTGAAGCTCAACCATGGTTTTGCTTTTTTCAACGGTCTCTGAACCATAAACCTGAATTTCATAATTATCCTGTGCTTTTAGGTTGAGGGCGCAAAATGTAAGGATCAGTAAGTAAACGTATTTCATCGATATAAAGCTTTAAAACGGATACAAATAGTATTCGTGCCAAGCTATTACGGTAATCTGAAGCAAAACTGTAGTTGACCCTTTGTATAAAAAATGTGACAAACGGCGACAGGTTTAAAAAGCAACGACAAATTAAGCCTGCCGTATTTTTGCCGAAAGAAGAGATGACAGAGGCATAGTTTCAGACATGATAAACGGCGGTAACGGTAAATAAACATTATTTTCCGGTGATCAGCTTTGCCATAATGAATGCGGCCCCTGCGGCAAGAGCCCCAATAATTACTACTTTTAATGCCCCGCTTAACGCATGCTGGCCGGTCATTTTACTTTTAAAATAGCCAAAAATAAACAAGCAAATTATCGTTACCCCACATGAGTAATAAAGTGCCTCTTGTGCCTCATGAATAATAAAATAGGGTGAAAGCGGGATGATGCCACCTACGATATAGGAAATGCCTATGGTGATGGCGCTTTGGGTAGCGCGGTTTGCATCAGGTTCTTCCAGGCCCAGTTCATAACGCATCATAAATTCAACAACAATCGTCGAAATGGCTGCCCCAAACAATAAGTTCCTCCTCACCCGGAAAAGTACAATACTATTGTTTTGATTTCTGATTTTTTCCTAATTTTATTTAACTAATCACTGGTTTATGATCAACATTACGGTAAACGGGCAACGTCACGATGTCGATGCTGACCCTAACATGCCTTTACTTTGGGTTATTCGGGACATCCTGGGCCTAACAGGTACTAAATTTGGCTGCGGCGCAGCACAATGTGGGGCATGTACAGTACATTTGAATGGCGAAGCAGTACGATCATGCGTTACGAAGCTAAGCCGTGCCGCCGGGCAAAAAATAGTAACAATCGAAGGGCTTTCTCTCCATAATAATCATCCGCTACAATTGGCCTGGAACGAAATGAATGTCCCGCAGTGTGGCTATTGCCAGTCGGGACAACTGATGTCTGCAGCCGTATTGTTACGCGAAAATCCCAACCCAACCGATCAGGATATTGATGATGCTATGTCGGGTAACATCTGTCGCTGTGGTACATATCAGCGCATCCGGGCTGCCATTCACAAAGTTGCAGCCATGCAAACGGAAGGAGCCAAATTATGAAGAAGCTGCTGATCATAAGCACCATACTTATCGTTGGAGGGGCACTACTGCTATCGTTCAGAACGGAACCTGTAAAAGTTAATAATTCCCCCCTCTTAGCAAAAGACAGCGTTGGCTCAACCAAAGCATTTATGTCGGTATATAAAGTATTGATGAGTGCAAGGTGTATGAATTGTCATCCCTCTGGCGATGTGCCTTTACAGGGCGATGATAGCCATTTACATACGATGAATGTTAAGCGGGGTGCCGACGGGCACGGCATTTATGCTGTTCGCTGCAGTAACTGTCATCAGGCGGAGAACACGGCTGGTTTACATATGCCACCCGGAAATCCAAAATGGGGTTTGCCTCCTGCTAATATGCGAATGGTTTTTCAAGGACGCACCCCACGCCAGCTGGCTTTGCAGCTCCTTGATCCTAAACAAAACGGTGGCCGCACCAAACAACAACTGATTGATCATATGGCCAAAGATGACCTTGTAGGCTGGGCATGGCATCCGGGCGATGGAAGAACGTTACCTCCTATGAGTCGGACAGCCTTTGTTGCACAGGTACGTTTGTGGATAGCTAAAGGAGCGTATGCACCTTCGGCAAAGGCAAAATGAATGATTTAAACGATAAGAGCAACCATTATGGAAACTAATGCGATATCAAGAAGAAATTTTCTCCGCGTGTCTGGTCTTGCCAGCACCGCACTTTGTTTAGGCTTTTATTTCCCCGCCAATGCAAAAAAAGAGCAGCTAATATCGGCAAACGGCGCTGAGCATGGCTTTGATTTTAATGCCTGGATGCATATCGATACTAATGGCAAGGTAACGCTCACAGATCATCGCGCAGAAATGGGCCAGGGATCTTTTCAGTCCGTACCGCAAATTATTGCAGAGGAGCTGGAAGTTGACCTGAAGGATATCAGTGTAGTTTTTGCGCAAGGTAATCCTGATAAATTTGGCAGCCAGATTACAGGGGGCAGCTCAACCATTAGGGGATCTTACAAAAAACTACTCAAATTAAGTGCAACAGCGCGTGAGATGCTGATCACCGCGGCGGCGAACAAATGGAATGTCCCTGCTGGCGAGTGCTACGCAGAATCTGGCCACGTTATCCATAGGCCGTCCGGAAAAAAATTAAATTACGGAGAACTGGTTGTTGATGCATCTAAACTCACGCCTCCTGCAGATGTTAAGTTGAAGGAAACATCTCAATATAAACTGATTCGTAAGCCTCTTCAAAGGCTGGATACGCCAATGAAAACCAATGGTGAGGCCATCTTCGGGCTGGATAAGAAGCTGCCGGGAATGCTTTATGCATCTGTAGAGCGCAATCCTAGGCTGCGCGGTAAGCTTAAAAGTTTTGATGCCTCCGCGGCTTTGAAAGTTCCGGGGGTGAAAAATGTATTTAAGATACAAATGATGGTTTTTAATACTACCCGTGATGGCGTGGTAGTTATTGCCAATTCAACCTGGGCGGCTATGCAAGGTAGGAAAGCGCTAAAGGTTGACTGGGATGAAAGCGGCTTTGAGCATGTAAACACCGCCGATATATACAAACAGCACGAGGAACTACTTCAAAAAGAAGAAGGCCTTTCATTCAAAAAACAAGGTGATCCGGATGATATTTTGGCCAAATCGGCCAATAAAATTGACGTGATCTATCAAACACCTTACCAGGCGCATGCAGCAATGGAGCCGTTAAACTGCGTGGCATATTACCAAAATGACAAGATAGAAATTTGGGGCCCTATACAGGCTCCGGATTGGGTGCAGGGTGATATCAGCAATAAATTTAAGATGCCTAAAGAAAAAGTGATCGTTAATATGACTTTTTTAGGCGGAGGCTTCGGTCGAAAGGCTTTTTTGGATTATACTCATGAGGCCGTAGCCATTTCGAAAGAAATAGGCGGACCGGTTCAGGTTATTTGGTCAAGAGAGGATGATGTAAAGCAAGGTCCATATCGTGCCGGAATTTCCTACAGAGGCCAGGGTGCCATTGAAAATGGTGAAATCAGTGCATTGAAATTCAAAATGGCCGGTCAGAACATCGATCACTGGAATACTGATAAGAGAGGAAAAGCCAATAATAGTACAACAGAAGGTTTTTTGAAACCTTACTTTGACAGTATTAAGAATATCAGCTTCGCCGATGTTCCCTATGAAATGCCTTTGCCTAATATGTGGTGGCGTTCGGTTTATGCCTCTACAAACGGTTTCGGATATGAGAGTTTTATCAATGAAATGGCTGCTTTGGCAGGACAAGATCAGCTTGACTTTAGAAGGAAATATTTAAAAGATGAACGTTGTCAGCGCCTGATTGACAGAATGGAAGAAGTTTCGGGCTGGAAATCGAGGAAAAAGAATGAAGGCTTTGGCGTGGCAATAACCGAATGTTTTGAAACTACCGTAGGCCAAATTGTAAAAGTTTCCAGGCACACAGATGGAAAAGTGAAGATTGACAAAGTATGGGCAGTTATGGATTGCGGCTGGTACGTGAATCCGGATATTATTAAAGCTCAGGTTGAGGGATCTGTTGTTATGGCATTGGGCGCAGCTACTATCCATGAAATTACATTCAAAGATGGACTGGTGGAGCAGCATAATTTTTACGATTACCTGATGCCTCGAATGAGTGACGTCCCTCCTGTTGAAGTACACATTATGGAAAATACCGCAGATGCCGGAGGTGTGGGCGAACCCGGCTTACCGCCTTTTGCCCCTGCACTCACTGATGCCATATTTGATTTAACAGGTAAAAGGATCAGGAAACTGCCATTTAAATTGAGCGAGGTTTAATCGACTCAGAGCAAACCGTTTTAAAAAGGCGGCTATCCGATAAGTACAGATAGCCGCCTTTTTACTATATCAAGCTATGAGTATCAAGGCACAATACTCCATTGCTGGTTTAAACTGCTATTGTTACCATAAAATTCCATAGGGCTGCCGTTGGTTGTTCCGCCGCCGGTATCCAGGCATTTGCCGTTAGTTCTGTTCACAATTTTATAGTACGAACCAATTGGCACAATTGTCCATTGCTGATTGGTGCTGCCACCGCTTGTCCACTGTACAACTGTTGAAGCATCGTCCGTATGGTTATCACTATCCAACGCCTTTCCACTTGATACACAAATCAGCTTATAATAACCTCCGGTATAGGTTAATGTCCATTTTTGATTATTGCTTGTGCTCGAGCTCCATTGTCCAACGTTAGCGCCATCTGTGGTTGCACTTATATTATCGAGGTATTTGCCCGTAGCCCGGTTAACCAAATGGTAAGTACCATTAGCAATCGGCTGCGTACCAACGGTACAGGTAAGCGTACCAAACCCCAGCTGATCAAAGCCGCCACTGCTTGAACCATAGTTTCCGCCGCCGCCTTCAGGTCTCACCTGGGTAGCAAACTGGCTGCTATAAGTTGCTGTAATGCCCATCACGTTTTGGTAGTGATTATAGATCAATTCCCAGCATGGGCGGACTGTACCGCGCGAAGCATCTGAAATAACGGTTTGGTTCACGTTGTCGCAATTGTTGTAGGTGTTATAAGGCACCGTCATATTCAGGTTATACTTGGCGGTGTATTCGGCTAATGCCAATACCTTATTGCTTTCGTAGGCAAATAAATCCTGCCCCTGGTTAAAAGCCATCTGGCAAAATGCGCCTACCAGTGATATATCCAGTGTTGCGTGCCCCTGGTCGCGACCAGCTTCCTGATTTTGCCCAAGGTTTCCGGGGTGAACATAGAATACAGCTCTGTCGATGTTGCCATTACCGATGCCGCTCTTAAAATAAGTTATAGCCTGGTTAAATTTAGCCTGATCGTCGCATAAAATGCCGATAGATAAAATAGTAGCCATGTTGCAAAGGTCCCAGTTTGCCCAATAATGCGTATCGCAGGTACCGTTATGATTAGTCAGGAAACCATTGGCTGCCGGATAAAAAACATTTAACATAAATGTTTTGAAATTGCTGAAGTCGGTAGCCGACCAGCCACTGTACGATCGAAGGATTTCGGCGGCATTTGCAAGCTGGTATCCATACAAACCGGAAGCTAATGCATAGTTGGAATCTCCGCCTATGGCCTTACAGGTTGTTGCCCAGGCATTAAGAATGCTCACAGCTTTATCGGCATAGGCATTATTGCCCGAAATGTACCACCGCAAGGCATCCTGATAGGCAGCGGCGGCATCGCGCATAATGTGTACATAGTTGCCTCCGGTACTCGTTCGCGTGAGTGTATCATTCGGGCCGGCCATAGTATAACTAAGTTGCGCATAAGAATTGGCAGTGAGGATGTTGTAACTGTCAACCCATGGCGAGGCATTGGCATTTACCTGTGTTTGCATCCGGATCAGATCGGCAGAAGTATGCAGCATACCCGGATGGATGAAACTGAACGTAGCATTTGTTTTAAGTTTACTGCCCCCAGAGTGATTGGCTTCACTGGCGATACTTTCGGGCGAAATTGTTTTTTTACAACCAGTTGCTGCAATGATACAGCAGGTGATTAGTATCAATAAGTTCTTTCTCATAGTTAAAATTGTTATGTAATGGCAGGCTGTTAGCCTCCACGCTATTTATCAGAAGGGTTTGCTATTGGTTAAAAACACTCCTGTTAATCCTAAAAAATCAAATGTTTGGGATAAAATATTTAATCGCCCCAAACTTATTTTTTACAGAACAGATAAATAAAACATATTTGATGATAGTGCATTTTCAGGGGTGCAACTTTCCCCTGCCTGTTTTATGAAGACAGACAACTTCAATGTTGGCCAAACAATATTTGATAACCAGCGAGGTTAGATTTATAAATGGTAATTAATCTGCGAGAACAAAAAAATAATACTACTGACAAACAGGGTATTATCATATATAGAGACAATAGTATTTCGGGGAGATACTCAATTGGTAAAGCAATTTTTACAACAGCAAGTAATAAATCTTACTATTATTGCGGGGGTAAAGGAAAGCTAACGGCCGCAGCCGCTTAAAAACGGCCGTTTTATAGCCTTTAAAATGCATTTACCACGTTAAGAACGTTTATTTGCATGTGTTAGAAAGGTATATAGAAGTATTTCTTTTGCATGGAGAATGGTAGCTCCGGTATTTGTACTCAAATAGTTACAAAACATTAATAGCTACTGTATTGTAGTATAATCGCGTTAAAATTCAATCAGGTGAACCGGTTTAAAAGTATCGTTGATCAGTTTATAAATGTGCTTGCTATAGCGGCATATTTATTTATTACATTAACGCATATCTTTTTTTTACCTAACCTTAATAAGGAGGCTTTAAAACTCAAAGCCTTAGCCAATAGCGAATTTATTCATAAAAACAGGAGTCAAAGTAACGGCACTTCGTCGGCACACCATGGCATTCGTTCGGTTGTTGAAAGTAAACGCAAAGTCATTGTCCCCAAATTAACAGCCTTTACTCCCCTGCTGGCATTTATATTCAGTGCCTTCGCTTTATTCTTATTAAAGAAAAAACACTACATCTATTCATCTCCAGGGAATATCTCCTATTCCGGTACTTATCTTCAACTTCGCCGGTTAAGGATCTGATTGCTACCCTCCCCGTGGCCGCTGATTTTTTTAACTGAAATAAGTTTGGTCATGATCTTATTACGCGATTTTCCTCGCGTGTCAACAACATTTTAATCAGTGTAATGCATATAAGCAAAGCTTGTAAATGAGGTGCTACAAATAGCTGCGCTTCTGTTTCAATAGCTTACGCTTAATACATGTACCCGCCTGATTTAAAGTCAATTTTTAATAATTATCGGTTAATAATGAAAATCATGTTTTTCAGCATAAACTTAGCACGACCCTGTTTTTTGGTTGCTGCTATCTTATGCCTTATGTCGTTAAGCGCATCCGCGCAAAATAATAAAACGCAGTTCCCTGCACCTGATCAGGTTCCGGATACCGGGAAGGCAGGTTTTCCTGTGATGCCCGTTATACAGGGCTCCGGCGAGTATCTTACGTTAAGGCAGTGTATCGATTATGCCTTAATTCATCAACCTGCATTAAACCAATCGTTTATTAATGCAGATATAGCGCGCACCTCAAACGCTGTTAATTTGGCGGCGTGGCTGCCACAGGTCAATGCAAGTGGTAACCTTGTCCATTACATACAGCAAACTAACAATAACATTTCAACCAATGCCGGCAGCGGCGCAACAACAGGAGCCGGTAGCATTACGGGCGTACGCAGCAACTATGCCAATACATTCATCCCCGAACTGTCCGTAACACAATCTATCGTAAGCCCGGGATTGTTATACGCTGCTAAGAGCGCACCTTTACTCGTTAAGCAGGCAAAGCAAGTTACAGACAGTACTAAAATTTATCTCGTAAGCTCGGTCAGTAAAGCTTTTTATAATGTATTGCTCACCCTGCAGCAAATCAATGTACTAAAAGAAGATACTACAAGGCTCGGTAAAAGTTTGCGCGATGCCTATCATCAATATAAAGGTGGTATTGCAGATGAAACAGATTATCTGCAGGCAACCATAACCCTTAGTAACTCAAAAACGCAATTAAAACAAGCTAAGGAAAACCTTGCCCCGCAGTACGCCGCTTTGAAGCAATTGATGGGATACGAACCCGAAAAACAGTTTAACGTGAGTATAGATACCGTGCAGATGATGAACGATATCCGCATTGATACCGGCAAGAGACTTCAATATGAAAACAGGATAGAATATAAGCAGATTCAAACACGTAAAGATTTACAGGCGCAACTCACCAACTATTATAAATACGCCTTTTTGCCTACGGTGTCCGGTTTTTTTAATTATGGGCTTCAGTTTGCGAATAACCGCTTCTCAGATCTGCTGTCGGGCTCATACCCAAGCTCTTCAGTCGGCTTGTCTCTCAGCATTCCCATTTTCACCGGATTTGCCCGTATGCATAATATACACAAGTCGCACCTGCAGGAACAGCTCATCAACTGGGACGAGACGAACTTAAAACTTGGGATTTATAAAGAATATGCCACCAGTATGGCCAACTATAAAAGCAACCTGTACAGTTTCCAGGAGCAGCAAAAAAATGTAGGCATGGCAAAGCGGGTGTACTTTGTTGTAAACCTGCAATATAAGCAAGGCGTTGTAGCCTACCTCAATGTAATAACAGCCGAATCAAATCTCATTACCGCAGAAATAAACTATACAAACTCGTTGTTCCAGCTGCTGTCAAGCAAGATAGACCTGCAAAAGGCAATGGGTGACATTACTTATTAATGCAAAAGAAAATAAACCTCCATGAATAAATTATCATTAATAATCAGCTTCATAACCGTACTTATCCTGGGTGCATGCAAACAAAAACAGCCACCTGTCGACCCGGAAATACCGGTTAATTTGTTAAAGATCAAAGCCAAAAATGTGCTTTACTATGATCAATATCCTTCTACTACTGCTGCTTTAAGCCAGGTTAACCTGCTTCCACAGGTGCAGGGAGCTATAACCGGTATATTTTTTACCGAGGGGAGGCATGTGGAAAAAGGACAAAAGCTTTTTGAAATAGACAGGCGTATATACCAGGATAATTATGATGCGGCGGTAGCCAATCGCAAGGTCGCCGAAGGCAGTCTTACCCAGGCGCAACAAGATGCCGACCGGTACGAGTATCTCAACAAATACAACGCAGTTGCCAAACAGCTTTATGACCATGCAGTTATTGCGCTGCAAAATGCACAGAATCAGTTAAGCGCATCAGGGCAGGCCGTAAAAACTGCAAAAACCAACCTAAACTATGCTACGGTTTATGCACCATTTAGCGGCACCATAGGTTTTAGCCAGGTTAAACTGGGTGATGTAGTAAACGTTGGCTCAACCGTATTAAACACTATATCAACCGATGACCCAATGGCGGTTGATTTTGTAATAAATGAAAAGCAACTGCCCCAATTTGAGCGCCTGCAACAAAGTAAAACTCAGGCTGTAGATTCGCTTTTTACGCTCTTATTGTCTGATAATTCACTATATCCTGTAAACGGTAAAATTTCGGTTATCGACCGTGCAGTTAACCCGCAAACCGGGTCGGTTACTATCAGGCTTGTATTTGCTAACCCAAAGCGCATGTTAAGGGTTGGTATGAGCTGTGTTGTACGGGTACATAACCAGGAAGCAGGCCCTCAGCTGGTGGTGCCGGGCAAAGCTGTAGTTGAGCAAATGGGCGAATACTTTGTATTTACCGCCAAGGATAGTTTGGTTAACAACCCAAAAGCCGGGGCCGATTCTGCTAAAAATAAAATATCCAGGCTTTTTGCCGTGCAAAAAAAGGTACAGCCGGGGCAAACCATTGGAGCCGGCATGATCATCAAAAGTGGTATTGCAGCCGGCGACCGCATTGTTGTTGATGGAGTGCAACTGCTGCGCAATGGCGTGCCGATAACAACGGCCAACAAGGCTGCTCCCTCTGTAGGTGGTAAAGGAGGCCGATAAAACACGCTTAATTTATTCAGGAAAAAATTTATGATAGCTAATACCTTTATAAAAAGACCTGTAACGGCAATCGTGATATCTATTGTATTGGTTATTACGGGTACGGTATCCATATTGCTGTTACCTATAGATCAATACCCCGATATTACGCCACCCATTGTACAGGTTAACGGCCAATTTACGGGGGCCGACGCTCAAACCGTTGAACAAACTGTTGCTACCCCTATTGAGGAACAGGTAAACGGTACTCCGGGAATGGAGTATATGCAAAGTAACAGTACCAATAACGGGCAGATGACTTTGAATGTAACGTTTAAGCCCGGAACCGATATTGACGTTGCTGCCCTTGATGTTCAGAACCGGGTTAGCATAGCTACGCCGCTGTTGCCTGCCGTGGTAAGCAGGCTTGGGCTCACTGTACGTGCAGTTAACCCAAGTATGTTGATGATGGTAGCCATATATGCTCCCAAAGGCACGCATAACATCACTTTTTTAGATAATTACACCAACATTTTTATACAGGATGCCTTGCTGCGTGTGCCGGGTGTTGGAAGCATCAACCGCTTTACCGACGATTTTAGCATGAGGATCTGGATGAACCCGGAAAAAATGGCTTCATACAGCTTAACCCCTTCTGATGTAATTGCTGCCCTTAATGCACAAAACGTACAGGTAGCCGCCGGAACAGCGGGTGTGCCTCCGCAAGCCTCAACCCAAACCTACGAACTGGGTATCCTGGTAAACGGCAGGTTAAGCAAAGTATCTGAATTTGAAAAGATCATTGTTAAAACCATCCCGGCAACCGGACAAATGGTTTATCTTAAGGATGTGGCCCGGGTTGAACTGGGTAAATTCACCTTCTCGAGTAATTCTTTTGTTGATGGCCATAAAGCATCTTACCTGCAAATATACCAGGCACCCGGTAGCAATGCCCTTGAAACTGCGAATGGCGTATACGCCGCCCTCGCCAAGCTGAAACAGAACTTCCCGGCCGATGTACAGTACCAGGTACCTTTTGAATCCGTTACGGTGGTAAAGGTATCCATGAGCGATGTAATAGGCACACTCTTAAAAACATTAGCGCTGGTTGCCGTGGTTGTATTTGTGTTTTTACAAAACTGGCGTTCAACGCTCATTCCGGTATTGGCTATACCAGTATCTATTTTCGGTACATTTTGCTTTTTTATCCCGCTTGGCTTCACTATCAATACTTTAACCATGTTCGGTTTTGTATTAGCCATTGGTATTGTGGTTGATGACGCCATTATTGTGGTTGAGGCCGTGCAGCATTATATCGATCATGACCACATGTCGGCTAAAGAAGCTACGTATACGGCCATGAAGGATATTTCGGCCCCGGTTATTGCCATTGCGCTTATATTGGCTGCCGTATTTGTGCCGGTAGGCTTTATACCCGGTATTGTGGGCAGTCTTTATCAGCAATTCGCTATCACCATAGCCATATCTGTTATCATATCGGCTTTTATAGCCTTGTCGTTAACACCGGCGCTTTGTACGTTGTTGCTTAAACCCTCGCCAATTAATAAGGAGGCTAAGGGTATCAATAAGTGGTTTTTTGTGTTTAACAATGCATTTGAACGAATAACCAACCGATATACCCTTGGCGTGCAAAAAAGCATTAAGGCTTCACGCCCGGTGATCATCATATTAATATGTATTTGTGCGGGATCGTACTTCCTTTTCCAGGGCAAACCATCAGGGTTTATACCGTCAGAAGATGATGGAAATCTGTACGTCACTTTTCAGTTGCCTCCGGCGTCATCAACCGCCCGGTCGGTTGAAGTGATGTCGAAATTAATGAAGGTGATCGGCTCCACTCCCGGCGTTGCGCATTACGCCGCATTGTCGGGCCTTAACGTTGTCACCAATGCCAGTAACTCAAACAACGGCACCATTTATTGCCAGCTTGCCCCCTGGGATGACAGGAGTAAATCAAGCGAACAGGTGCCCGGAATTATAGGCGTACTGCAAAAGCGCATTGCCGACGCCGGTATAAATGATGCCAATGTGGAAGTGATCCAGCCTTCGCCCCTGCCCGGCATTGGTACAACAGTTGGTTTTAGTATACAGATAGAGCAGCGAAGCACAACTGATAATTTGCAGGCATTTGAAAAAGTGGTGAACAACTTTGTAACCGAAGCCAATAAAAATCCGGTTATTAAAAAGGCTTTCACTTTTTATACTTCGCATACACCCAATTACAGCTTAACGGTTGACAGGGAGAAGTGCGAAAAACTCGGGGTAAATGTAGCAGATGTTTTTACCACTATACAGGCGTATATGGGAAGCTTGTATATCAATGATTTCACCACCTATAACCGCACTTTTCACGTAGTAGTACAGGCCGATACAGCTTATCGCAAGCTGGTATCCAACATGGATAAATATTATGTGCGTAACCAGGCCGGTGGCATGGTGCCACTTGGAACGGTTATTAGCTACAAGCCGGTAGATGCCCCGCCGCTGATCTCACATTTTAATATTTTCCGTTCGGCCGAAATTGATGGCTCAACCAACGAAGGTTACAGCAGCGGCGCAGCTATAACCGAAATGCAGAAACTGGCCAAACGGGTTTTACCCGAAGGGTACGAGTTTGAGTTGTCCGGTTTGAGTTACGAAGAAGTAAAAGCAGGTTCAACCACTATTTACATCTTTATATTTTCTCTTACGTTCGTGTTTCTCTTTTTGGCCGCGCTGTATGAAAGTTGGTCTGTTCCCTTTTCCGTATTGCTGGCTGTACCTGTAGGAGCTTTAGGAGCTATCCTTGCTTTGGTAATGGTTCCGGGTTTAACCAATAACGTTTATGCCCAGATAGGTTTGATAACGTTGATTGGCCTTGCAGCAAAAAATGCCATCCTTATTGTGGAGTTTGCAAAAGTACGGGTTGACCAGGGAGAAGAGCTCATCAAATCTACCCTTGAAGCCGTAAGCCTCCGTTTAAGGCCTATTGTCATGACATCGCTGGCATTTATTTTAGGCGTATTGCCATTGGTATTAGCTACGGGCGCAGGAGCTGTAGCCAGGCAAACCATTGGTTATACCGTACTTGGCGGCATGCTTGCTGCATCAACAATAGCCATATTTATTGTACCTGTGCTGTTTGTAGTGATAACCCGTGTTTCATATGGCAAAGAAAAGCTGGAATACCTGCAGGCGCACCGCGAAAACCTTAGAGAAAAGGCTAAAAAGGTCGAAGCTCAAAACATCGACCCTGAATTGGAATACGAGATTGCGAAATCCCGCGAATTACATAAAACTGAATAACGATGATCGCAAACACATTTATAAAAAGACCGGTCACCGCAATCGTTATATCCGTAGTATTGATGATTTCGGGCTTAATATGCCTGTTTAACCTGGCGGTTGACCAATACCCGAACATTTCACCACCGAGCGTTTCCGTCAACGGATCTTACACCGGTGCTGATGCGCAAACTGTTGAACAAACAGTTGCCACTCCTATTGAGGAACAGGTAAACGGTACGCCGGGTATGGAATACATGACCAGTACCAGCACCAACAGCGGCGGCATGGGTATCAGGGTTACTTTTAAAATTGGCACTAACGTGCACATAGCAGCACTTAATGTCCAAAACCGCGTGGGGATTGCTTCGCCGTTATTGCCATCGGTTGTGAGTAAGTTAGGCTTAACTGTACGCGCCAGTAATCCCGATCAGTTAATGATGATAGGCATTTACTCGCCAAAGCATACCCATAACATCACCTTTTTAGACAACTATACCAATACATTCATTCAGGATGCCATATTACGCGTGCCTGGTGTTGGTGATGTGACTGCACGTACCGATAACTTCAGTATGCGCATATGGCTTAATCCCAATAAAATGGCATCGTATAACCTTACTCCGGCCGAAGTTACCAGTTCTCTGTCTTCACAAAACATGTATGTAGCAGCGGGTGCTGTAGGTGCGCCTCCTCAACCGTCATCGCAGGTTTATGAAACCGGGATTTTGGTTAATGGCATGCTTAACAAAGCTACGGAGTACGAAAATATCATTATCAAAACCATCCCCGGTACGGGTCAGCTTGTGCGGTTGAAAGATGTTGCCAGGGTTGAACTGGGTAAGTTTACCTTCTCAAGCAATGCCTTTATTGACGGTAACCGGGCCTCAACCATCCAGGTATACCAATCGCCCGGGAGCAACGCGCTGCAAACAGCCGAAAATGTGTATGCTGCTTTAGCCAAACTCAAAAAATCCTTTCCAAGCGATGTGGATTATGTAGTGCCATTTGAATCCATAACCATCATTAAAGTTTCGATGCAGGAAGTAGTGGGCACATTGCTTAAGGCACTGGGGCTGGTGGCTATAGTTGTGTTGCTGTTCCTGCAAAACTGGCGATCAACACTCATTCCTATTATGGCTATCCCGGTATCTATATTAGCCACCTTTTGCTTTTTTATACCGCTTGGATTTACCATAAACACGCTAACCATGTTTGGCTTTGTGCTGGCTATAGGTATAGTGGTTGATGATGCCATTATAGTGGTTGAAGCTGTACAACATTATATAGATGAAAAAGGTATGTCCCCCAAAGAGGCTACTTATCATGCCATGAAGGAGATCTCGGCACCGGTAATAGCCATTGCGCTTATCCTTGCATCAGTGTTTGTGCCGGTTGGCTTTATTCCGGGAATTGTTGGGCGTTTGTATCAGCAATTTGCTATTACCATCGCTATATCGGTTATGCTGTCGGCCTTTGTTGCGCTTTCATTAACCCCGGCATTATGTACGCTATTGTTGCGCCCAGCCAAGGCAGCCGGTGCCAAACTAAACTGGCTCGATCGTTTTTTTATTGCCTTCAACCGGATGTTTGAAAAAATGTCCTTCAGCTACGCTAACAGCGTAAAAAAATGTATACAGGGGGCTCGCTATGTTATCATTGTTTTGGTATGTATTTGTGCCGGCACTTATATTTTGTTTAAGCTAAAGCCTTCTGGTTTTGTACCTTCTGAAGATGGCGGCAGGTTATACATAACTTACCAACTGCCGGAAGCATCATCAACAATTCAATCGGTTAATGTGATGACCAGACTGATGAAAATTGTGGCATCAACTCCGGGAATACTGCATTATACTGCCATTTCCGGGTTCAATATTCTTAACGGCGGGGCCAACTCAAACAATGGCTCCATGTTTTGTATGCTCACTCCCTGGGATGACCGCACCACTCCTGATACCCGGATACAAGGTTTAATTAACGTAATTAAAAAGCGTATTGCGAAGGCCGGTATCAAAAATGCCAACGTGGTTGTTGCTCAACCTCCACCAATCCGCGGCATAGGCCAGGCAGCGGGCTTTAGTATGCAAATAGAACAGGGAAATTCTACCGACGATATTTATGCATTTGAGAAGACTGTCAAAAAATTTGTCGCAGCAGCAAAAAAAGTACCTGCAACAGCGGGAGCATATAGTTATTTTTCGGCACATACACCAAGCTACGAATTAAATGTAGACAGGGAGAAATGCGAAAAACTGGGTATCAATATCTCAGACGTATTTTCAACTATGCAGGCTTATATGGGCAGCTTGTTTGTAAATAATTTTACGCTGTATAATCGTACGTATCACGTGGTGGTTCAGGCAGATACCTCCTACCGGGCGCTTGTGTCTGATATCAATAAATATTATGTACACAATTCGGCGGGTCAAATGCTGCCGCTGAGTACAGTGATCAGTTACAAGCCAATTGTAGCCGCTCCGCTCATCACCCACTTTAACATTTTCCGTTCCGCAGAGGTTGATGGCGCTATTCCGCCGGGATATAGCAGCGGCCAAACCATTGAAGCATTAAAGCAACTGGCTGCAAAAACACTTCCGCGGGGTTACTCCTATGAGTTTTCGGGTTTAAGCTATGAGGAGATAAAAGCGGGCTCCATCACAGTATATATCTTCCTGTTCTCTATCATTTTTGTATTCCTGTTTCTTGCAGCTTTGTATGAAAGCTGGTCTGTGCCTTTTTCGGTAATGCTTGCAGTTCCTGTCAGTGCATTTGGGGCAATAGTTGCTTTATCCGTTACGCCGACCATAACCAACAATGTGTACGCACAAATCGGCTTAATAACACTTATTGGTTTATCTGCTAAAAATGCCATTCTTATTGTAGAGTTTGCCAAACTGAGGGTTGACCGCGGCGAAGAGCTGATCAAATCAACACTGGAAGCCGTACGCCTGCGTTTGCGGCCTATCATCATGACATCTTTAGCATTTATTTTAGGGGTATTACCACTGGTATTGGCTACAGGTGCAGGTGCCGAATCCAGGAATACCATTGGAGTTACAGTGCTGGGGGGTATGATAGCATCATCAACCATATCCATTTTTGTTGTGCCTGTGCTCTTTGTGCTGCTTACCCGGTTCTCCTACGGAAAAAAACAACTGGCTTATTTGCAGGCCCATCATGAAGAACTGATGGAAAAAGCAAAGAAAATTGAGGCACAGAATATCGATCCGGAACTGGAGTATGATATCGCGGAAGCACGTGCCGAACACGAATCATCACGCGAAACGAATTAATAATAGAAGGAAATTATCATAAAAGCATATGAAAAATGTACAATTGATATCAAAACGATTGAAAAAGATCAACTACCTATACACAAAAATGATCTTGAATGAGCTGTCTCCTTTTGAGCTCGATCATCACTTTGAAGCTTTATTAACTCTTGCTGTTGAAGAAAAGCAGATTACACAAAACAGGCTTTCGGAACTTCTTCAGATTGACAAATCGCGCACCGCGGTAATTGTTTTTGATTTGGAAAAACGTGGATTGGTATCAATAAATATCAATCCTGAAGACAGGCGTCGTCACTATATATCACTTTCTCCTTTAGCCAAAAGCTATATACCACATATCGAACTAAGCGTTGAAAAAATAAACGAGCTTGCCGGGGCGGGTATAGAACAGCAGAAACTGATGACCTTTTTCGAGGTATCAGAAATGATCCAGCATAATTTGGTGAATAAGCTGTCATATTAACGACCTTATTTTAATTCCTTTCGATACAGGTCATATACAACTAATAATACCTGTATCGATAAGAAATAGTTTATATGTTTATGCAGGCGGTGTTCTTGGAGGGGCCTCTGCATGAAGATGGTGCGTTTTTTGAATCAGCACATGAGCTTCAGTTCTGTTATGTCCCGGAGGGGCCAAAAGCAAACTTGTTTTGGACAAGCCCGACCACAAGGTTTGATTCTTAAACGCGATAGTCCCCCCTCCGCGTTTTCGCTGCGAGATCATGCGGTTAATATCACCTACACAAATCCATGGGTCATGTAAGGTAACTCCCCATTTGGCGTGGTCATTTGTTTCGGGCCAGGCCCAATGTGCCCCCATGAAGCCTAAGTTGATATACTTAATATCAAAGGTTTTATGAATACCGTCACTATCAGCTATCGGTGGAATGGGGCCGCGGATCCAGGTTTCAACGTCCAGGTCATCTTTTAAAACGTCACCTACCAAATCATTCCAAAAATCTTTATTCCATTCCCTGTTCTTAGCTATAACTTTGAAAGGCATACCACCAATCGAGGTTAAATCAATCGAATCCCCCAGGGCAACGGGATGGTTTTTCAATGGCTGTGTTAGCGTAAAGAGATCAGCCGTCGGAGGCAAATTGGCAGTTCTAAAATGGTATATCTGCGGCTCCTGGTGGGTCAGCATTTGCTTGGCAATAGCATTCGCAGTTTTTAAATCTAATGAAATACATAAGTATGTTTGCCCATATTTGGGAGTTGGGTCTTTCTCTGAACCCGGCTCCATAAATTTGGGCCACGAGTGAAGCAACCAGAAAGCTGTTTCAGATTCGGTATCAAATGCTAATATTCCCTTGGTATGCCCCCTGGTACCATCGTCATGTTTATTAACGCTAAAGCTTTCGGGCATCTCATCATTGTAAAGGATCCAACCAGTGGTTGGAGCCGGCGTGTTGAAATTCTTGAACACCGATTCCATTGTGAGGTTGAGCGCCCCCTTGTCGCTGTTCAGTACATTAGGAGATTTTTCAATTACTCTTTGCCGGGCATCAGAATTTGCATCGATTTTGGAATCGTAATAAACATACTCATACCCTGTAGCTTTGTCGTTGCCCACCCCTCCGTCAAGCTGCGGAACTTTGTAAATAAACCACCAGTCAACTGGTTCGCCACTTTCATCAAGCGCTGAAATTTTCATAATTTTTTTGGTTAGGTTGTGAAATTGATTGATTAATCGCTTGCAGGCGTTGATGAGGTTTACAATAAAGATAAGGCTATATTGCGAACAGGTGCCCCCGTATTTTCACGGTATTTTGAGGTGTTTTTACCGTATTTTTACGTATAAAACAATCAGTTATTAGAGGTTAAACTGATTGACGGCACAAAAAAATCGCTGCCCTGTTAAGACAGCGATTTTAAAACATACAATTGTTTTGATATTATAGTTGATCTTAGAATTAATGACGATGTTTACTTATTTTTTAATCATCATCTTCATCTTCATCTTTCCCTGCCAGCTTAGCGGGATAGGCTTTTTTCCCTTTAGCAGCAAACCACAGTATCCTGTTCATCACGTCATCATTTCCACCATCAATATGATCGTATTCGGGCCTTGATGATAATTTCGCAAAATGTAATGCAGATCCTTTGAGTGAAGAAAAAGGCGCGCTGATTTTATTAAGCGGCACCATATTTTTCAAACTGGTATAAGTATAAGGAGATGGCTTACCGGTAAAGCAATCAAACATGGGCATTGCGGTTGCGTCAATGATGTTCATTGGTGGTAAACCCAATATTTGTTCAATGGAACGTACGATACAGGTCTGGTTATAATTTTTGCTTACTTTATGCTGTAGCCTGCTATAAGGACTAATCACAAAGCCTGTAGTACGATATGCAGACACGTGATCCCATCCCGCCTGCGAGTCATCTTCAGTAACAAATATTACCGTATTTTTCCAGAAACGGCTTTTTGAAATTGCTTCTACAATACGGCCAAGCGCCAGGTCGTTATCGGCCACCATGGCATCGGGTGTTGGAAAACCAGGCCGGGTGCCTACTGTATGATCCGCAGATAGCGCCATGATCATCAGTTGAGGCAACTGGTCCCCCGGTTTTTGCTCATATTCATGTAGCTCTTTAATAAAAGCTGTTGCTCTTAATTGCTCGTTGATCTTATGTTCATCGGAGCCCGGAAAATTCTGCGACAGCATTGGTCTCACCCGCGAAATGGTACTGGTATTCTTAAATACAAAAGGCTTACCTGCTGTGTAGTTGTTATAAATATCGCTCCAGCTTAGCTTATCATCAAAATGCACGGCACAAGCTTCACCATAAATCCTTACTGTTTTACCATGATCGGCAGCGTTATTCCAGATAAAACCGTTACCATCGTAAACAAGTGCATCTTCCTGCACATGCGGATAACTCCTAAACCAGGAGCGTACGCTTTTTTCAACATAATCTGTAACCATGGCAGCATCGGTCCACTGGTGACCTTCTGCCGAACACTTGCCGGAGGCATAATAATTATCAAGCAACAAAAAGTTGCGCGCTATATTATGTTGATTTGGCGTAACACTATCGCCATAAATACAAAGCGATTTATTGCCATTGCCTTCAGGCATATCGCCTAAAACCTGGTCGTACGTACGGTTCTCTTTGATGATATACAGCACATGGTTAAAAACCGATGGCTCACCGATACGCTCTGGCATTGGTTTAGGCGCGATATTTTTACGGGGCAGTAACTGCGCTATCTGCTGACGGAAGCTGAGGTTCAGGTCCTGAACTTTTTGGGTGTACTGCTTCAATAAATTATCATCGGGGATACTAATCATTGATACAGTTGCCTTTAAATGGTGCGAGTTATAAGCAGTAACGTCAGCGCCGGATGGCAAATCGCCTTTTAAATTATCCTTACCTATTTCATCTGTACCTATCCTTGAGCCCTCTCCTTCCAGGTTGCTCACAAATAAATTATTGCCATCAACAGCCAATCCGCCGGGGTATGCTTCTGTTGGGATAAAGCCTCTCACTTCATCATTGCCGGTGCCTTTGAGCGATGTTTTGTTGCCTAACTTTACTACGGCTACCGCGTTATCCAGTCCGTTAGCAACATACAATGTGGTACCATCGGCATTAACAGTCAAAGCGTTTGGCGAATCGCCTATATAACTTTTTTTGCCAGGATTTAACTTAACATCAATCGCAGCTACATTTTGCAGCGAATTGGTTGAAATTACCGATACCATATCGCTGTTGCCATTTGCTAAATAAACAAAAGCTTCATCCGCGCTGTTAACGATAGCATTCGGATGCAGGCCAACTGTAATTTCTTTAATCACATCGCCTTTAGCTAAATCCATAACCATTACGGTACCCTGTACCGTTGCCCCGGTTTTGGGGTCGATATATGCCTTACCATATGGAACGCCGGCTGTTTCACGCTTCAATGTATCAATGGCTTGCGGTCCTGCCCAATTGGTTAAAAATATTTTGTTTTTCGCGATGGTAATTCCATATGGAGCAACACCGGTTGATTTTGTCCAAACGGTTTTATTATCCGCTAAATTAATCTTAACCAACTGGTTATTTCCGTTTAAAACTACGTACAGGTAATTGATGCCATTTTCATTATTGATGACCAGATCGTTGGGTAATGCCAGCGGCGATTCGCCTTCAGCTTTAAAGCTAAATGTGTTTTGGATGCTGATATTACCGTCTTTCCATACTGCCTGAAAAACGTATGATTTGGAATCTTTGCCCTTGCCCGCAGCAGCACTCCAGTAGATTTGAGTTTGATGACCGATATTAACCACTTTAAGACCAGAGTATGTACTTGTAAGCCCGCGATAGCGTGTGTCTTGCTTGTAGGTCCACCGCGTGGCAACTTTTTTTGCAGCAGTATCAATTATGGTCATACCGTACCTGTCTTCAACAGCGATAAACCTGGTACCCGGGATTAGCCTTACATCCATGCTGTGGTTTTCATCAGCAGCATCGCCAAATGAAATTACCGTACCGGCCGGATCAATAATGCGGTTATAAGGCATTAAAACCGGCAGGATATGGCGGTTAAGTGTACTGTCGTCATAGGCACTATGCATATTGACCTGTTCATTATCGGAAGTCTGTTTATTTCCTGAAACAGTATGACAAGCATAAAAACAAAAAGAGAACACTAAGATGAATAGATGCAATAAGACTTTTGGATATTTCATAGTACTAAGCTAAACGGCTAAATTATGACAGATAGATTTATTAAAGGTAAATAATTGATGAAGAATATAATTGTTACATAGTTAGAGGCTGTTTACGTTAACATTTTCAAAGAACAAGGTTGAACCCATAATTAATATTGACATTACTTGGCGTTTTTAGAAACCAATTTAACTTATCCGATAATATTTATACAAAAGGGGGTTAACATTTTTTTGGCATAAAAAACGATCAACTAATTGATTATTAACTATATAATTAAAAATCAGCACAAAATTGTGTTAACCCTGTTAACCCCCTTTTTGTTAGAAAAGTTAATTCAATCGAAACTATATATCGCTTAAGTTATCTGTATCAAAAAATGAAGCTGATCATTTTTTGATACAGCCTCATAACAACTTCTTAAACAGAAATTAAATAATCTTTTAGCGAAAAAACACCCTCGGTTATCGTCATTACCATAATTGTTATGATATTTACCGGGAACCATCAAAGCAAGAGTGATCAGGATAATCAGCTACCAGGAAGGCGAAAGCAATCATAATATCATCATCAAAGGCGCAACCATTGCCGACCTTAGCGAAAGTATTATTGCCGCTCATGCTGCTGTAAGTATTTATTTTGATTCGCATAGCTACCGGCAAATACTGGCCAAGCACCTTGAAATTAACCAGGGCGTATTTACCAATCAATCGGGTACCGTAGCTTTCCCTGAGGTAATTGTTACCGGCCACGACGGGCAGATGGCGCTTTCATGCGGATGCCATGCCACAGGTAATAAACTGTGCGAACACCAGGCACAGGTATTATCGGCCATAACACAACGAGATGAGTTTAGGGTGTTTTTTGATGCCGAACTAAGGCATAAAAAATTAAAAAAGACAGCGGCCGATTACGGATTGGAAGAAGAGCCAGATCTCGATAAGTTTTTCGAGCTGAGATCATCATCTAAAAGCTTTGAAATAATCCCGCGCTCTGTAGCATTAACCGCCGTTACCAAAGAGAGCCTTGCCAGTTTGCAAAGTATCATCGTAAATGATAAAGCCGAACCAATTGAACAACCCGGCGATGTGGCGGATAAAACAACCTGTATTGTACTAAAACAACACAAATATTATAAGTATTTATTTATTGAGCTGTACCTTGCACAAAGCACTAAAGACGGAAAGATTAAGAATCCTTTGCTGCCAATAGCTCCTTTAGACCTCATCTGGGAAACCAATGACGCACAACAGCTCAAGTTTTTTACCGGGGTACATAAGTTTCAAAACCATATTAGCAAAGAGAAAACAGTTGCAGATATCGCAGCGCTGAAAGCCATCGTTAAAAACCCTTTAGCATATAGTTTTTACGCTCATGACAACAATGTTTCTGAAAAGGTTAGCAGCGGTTCGATAAACCAGGTTTTGGTTAAAAGTTTAAAAAGCAACCTGGAGCTTAAGGTAAATACATGGGATGAGTTTTATGAGATAAGCGGCATTTTTAATATAGATGGGTTGTTGTATGATATAAAAGATCTTGATATCAAATACACCTACTTTATCAGCACCGGCAATGTACTTTACCTGGTTGAAAGCTTGCAGGTATTGAATGTTATTGAACTGCTGAAAAAGAAGCAAGGCAGCCTGCAGGTGCATAAAAGCAAATTCGGCGAGTTAAAATCGCACCTTCTTAACAAGCTGGAAAACAAGCTTCACATTGATTATACTTACATTAAACCAGCCACACAGGAGCAAATAAAGAAAGAGGGATTTGATCAGCCTGCCGAAAAGATCATTTACTTGTCAGATTTTGGTGCTCATGTGATGATTATCCCGGTGATACGTTATGGAGAGGCCGAGATCCCCATCCGCACACAAAAACAAATTTATGGTACCGACGAAAAAGGCAACCAGTTTTTAGTCAAACGCCGAGATGACGAGGAAATAGCCTTTACAGCCCTACTTGTAAAACAACACCCCTATTTTAACGAACAACTGGATAACGACCTCGATTACTTTTACCTGCATAAAAGGCACTTTTTGGATGAAGAGTGGTTTTTAAACGTATTTGACGAGTGGCTTAATAGCAATATTGAAATACTTGGCTTTAACGAACTGGAGGGCAATAAGCTAAACCCGCATAAAGTAAAGATCACCATCAACGTAGTGAGCGGCATTAATTGGTTCAACACAGTAATCGATTTAAAATTCGGCAAAAAAAGGGCTTCATTAAAACAGGTGCACCAGGCTGTAAAAAACAAAAGTAAATACATACGGCTTGATGATGGTACGCAGGGAATTTTACCCGCCGAATGGATAGAGAAATTCACACACTATTTTAATTCGGGCGAAATCTCAGATGATGATACGTTGCACACTTCAAAAAGTAACTATACTGCCATACAGCAATATTATGATGAAGAAATGCTTGACGAGGATGTACGAAATGAGCTTGCCATATACAATAAAAAGCTAACCAGTACTGCAGTTATTGATGAAGTACCTGTACCTGCCGGACTAAATGGAACACTCCGTGCCTATCAACGCCAGGGATTGAACTGGCTCAACTTTTTGGATAATCTTAATTTCGGCGGCTGCCTCGCCGATGATATGGGCCTGGGTAAAAGCATCCAGGTTATTGCTTTTATCCTTTTGCAGCGGAGTAAAACCGACGACAATACCAACCTCATTGTGGTACCTACTTCGCTCCTGTTTAACTGGCAGCAGGAGGTTCAAAAATTTGCACCGTCTATCAAAGTTCATACTATTTATGGTGCGGAGCGGCTTAAACATACCAAACATCTGCGTCAGCATGAAATTGTGCTTACTTCCTACGGTACACTATTGTCAGATATTAATTTCTTAAAAGATTTTAATTTCAATTATGTGTTTCTGGATGAATCACAGCATATAAAAAATCCCGAATCGCAACGTTACAAGGCCGTCAGGCTCCTGAAATCGCGCAATAAAATTACCATAACAGGTACCCCTGTCGAAAACAACACGTTCGATTTGTATGGCCAGCTTTCATTTGCATGCCCGGGCCTGCTGGGAAGCAAACAATACTTTAAGGACATTTATGCAGTTCCTATCGATAAATTTAAGGGAAGTAAACGTGCCGCCGAATTGCAGGAAAAGGTGAAGCCCTTTATATTGAGGCGTACCAAACAACAGGTTGCTGCGGAACTGCCCGAAAAAACCGAAATGGTTTTGTATTGCGAAATGAAGCAGGAACAGCGCCATATTTACGACTCCTACGAAAAGGAATTCAGGGAATACATTTCGGCCACAACAAACGAAGAGTTGAAAAAGAGCTCTATGAATGTATTAAAAGGGCTTAATAAGCTCAGGCAGATCTGTGATTCCCCGATGCTGATAAAAGGCGAAAAAATGCCGGGCGATGCATCGGCCAAGCTGGATATGCTGATGGAAGAAATTGAGAGTAAAAAACATCAGCATAAGATCCTCATCTTTTCGCAATTTGTATCTATGCTTGATTTGATCCGCAAGGAATTAAGCTCCCGTGATATTCGTTTCTCGTACCTCACCGGCCAAACACGCAAACGGGAACAGGCAGTTAATGAGTTTCAAAATGATCCCGGCATCAGAGTGTTTCTTATTAGTCTTAAGGCCGGCGGTACCGGGCTAAACCTTACAGAAGCCGACTACGTGTACCTCGTTGACCCATGGTGGAACCCAGCAGTCGAAAACCAGGCAATAGACCGTTGTCACCGTATAGGCCAGGATAAAAAGATTGTAGCAGTAAGGCTCATTTGCCCCGGTACTATTGAAGAAAAGATCATGGTAATGCAGCAATCAAAAAAGGATATAGCCAACACCCTCATCAAGCCAGACAGCACTATCACAAGTTCGCTTTCAAAAGATGATCTGCTTGATTTATTGAATTAGCCTCACTGCAGCAACAATCTATCTACAATAAATTGCTGTTAAGCTCTTGATTTTCGTAATAAAGGCAGCACTAAAAAAGTCACAAGACAATGAGCAACCAACGACAGACCAAAAGTAAATACCAGGATATATGATCTCTTCATCCATGTATTAAAATAATCAAGAAAGCCCGATTGGTTGGTACCACTATATAACGCAGCCAATGCAAAAACAGATAATCCCGTAAGCCATAAAGTTAAGTGCGAATAAAAATATCGAGGCGAGATCAAACTTGCATTTGAAAACGAAGTAAATAACAAAACTACGTGAGCAATAAACAGGATAACGGCAATTGAAATAAGGATATAATGCATATTAAATATTTAATTTTTGAAGATAATACTTAGACTAATACAACCCAAAGTTTTAAGCTATAATTTTTCAATTTAATAGCATACCAGGCCCAATCGTTATTCAATTGGATCGGGCAGTGCGGGTTTGGATGGGTCATATACAGCTACGGCCACCCGCGAATCGGCACAGCCGTAGTACATGAACCATTTTTTTTTAAAGTAAACCATCCCCTCAATAAAAACGGTGCCATTTATATATTGTCCGCTTTTTTCAAAAGCTTCCACCGGCCTAAGGAAAGGAATATCAAGTCGCGTTTTAAATTTAGACGGATCTTTTGCATCAAATAAGGCCTGCCCAGCACAATACGAATTGGCATTGAACCGCTTATCCCTACCTTCCGCTGGTTTGTTTTTGCCGTTATAAAACAGGATCACGCCATTTTTAGTCATCAATGCTGGCGGGCCGCATTCGGTTAAATCGCTATCAAAATAACCATCGCGAGGCGACATAAGCTCTTTCAGCTCCCCCTTTTGGTCAACTACCGGCACCCAGTCTACTAAGTTTGTCGATGTTGCGGCGTATACATGGTGTTCGCCCCAATACAACCAGTATTTTCCATGTGTTTTAATAATTACCTGTTTACCGTTAACCACCCGGGTTAATATGGAGGCTGATTTACTGGCAATATTAAAAAACTTACCATGGTAGGCGGTCTCAAATATTGGACCGTGCTTTTTCCAGTGGATCAGGTCTTTTGACGTCGCTATGCCTAATCTTGGTAAATCCCGGTTCCATTCGGTGTAAAAAATAACATAGGTACCATCGGGCGTAACTGCTACACGCGGGTCTTCACAACCGCCAGGCCATTCGTATTTTTTGGCGATGTCGTTATCCGGATAAAGTACAGGTGTTTTTCTTCGGTTAAAATGAATCCCATCGTCACTTTCAGCATAGCCAACACGTGAGGTGCGGAAGCCAATGCCTATACCGTACAGATCCTCGGCCCGGTACAGTACTACTATCTTATTGTTTTTTATAGTCGCTGCAGGATTAAAAGTATCATTGGCCTCCCATTGAACCTGCTTATTGCTCATTGGATCGGGGAAACGCGAAGTTGTATCGGGCGAGATAATGGGATTGACAGCTGCCGGCCGTACAAACCCGCCAAATGCCCACGAAGGTAACTTGTTAACAGTTGACTGGCCATAGCAAACATGGGCAAACAAAAAAGAAAATATAATGTACCCTCTTCGTAAAAAACTTATCATGGTAAATGATTTATGGTTATGATTTATAGTATGGGGGCATACGGATGATATCTTTTATATCCTGCACAATAATGGCTGAAAACAAAGCAGATATCAATTATAATCGCTTCAAAAATAGTAAATTTATCTCCTGTTATAAACCAAATACCTATCCTGCAAAAAGGTGTAATTTTAAGCTGATGAGAAAACTTCTTTTACTCGCATTTTTATTCTTTGTATTACAGGCAAATGCTCAAACCGCCACACCACGGCAACAGTTTCCGGGACTGTTTGAGGCGGTTCAAACCTCAACCATTTTTCCGGATAACAAGACCTTTGTTGATGCCGTGCCCAAGCAGGATCCTGCACTGATCGTGAAAGCTTATAATGAGCAGAAAGATAAGCCCGGCTTTAGCCTGCAGGCATTTGTTTTAGCTAATTTCAGTGTCCCTGTATCGCACAACAACTTTCAAACCGATATATCCGCGGGGATTCGCAAGCACATTGATACTTTATGGCAGGTATTACAGCGCCGCCCTGACGAAGCCAAGCCTTTTTCATCGGCACTTGCCTTGCCTAATCCATACATTGTGCCTGGCGGCAGGTTCAGGGAAATTTATTACTGGGACTCGTATTTTACAATGCTCGGCCTGCAGGAAAGCCACCAGGTGAAGGTGATCCACAATATGGTCGAAAACTTTGCTTACCTGATTGATAAATATGGCTTTATCCCCAACGGCAATCGCAGCTATTACCTCACCCGTTCGCAGCCGCCATTTTTTGCTATGATGGTTAACCTCCTGGCAAAATTGGAGGGCGAGAAAGTGCTGGTACATTTCAGGCCACAGTTGATCAAAGAATATGAATACTGGATGCATGGCTGGGAAACAATAAAGGCCAATGAAGCGGCACACAGGGTTGTACGTATGCCAGATGGCGTTGTTTTGAACAGGTATTGGGACGAAAGCGATGAACCGCGCGAGGAGTCATACATAAAAGATGTTGATGCAGCTAAAGAAAGCAAACAACCGTCGGCCCAATTTTATAGAAACATCCGTGCAGCTGCGGCTTCAGGCTGGGATTTCAGCACGCGATGGTTTGATGCATCGGGCAAATTGCCAACTATACAAACCAGTGATATCATACCTGTTGATCTGAATTGTTTATTATATAATTTGGAAATGACCATCGCCCGCAGCTTAAACCAACTCCCAAATGCCAAACTGGCTAAAATGTATAGGTATAGAGCAAACAGCCGGAAAAATGCAATCCTAAAATATTGCTGGAACCAAAAAACAGGCTGGTTTGATGATTATAACTGGAAATTGAAGCAACAATCAGCTATTGAAACGCTTGCCGGCGAATTCCCGCTTGAATTTAAAATTGCCAGCGATGAGCAGGCCCGTTTAGTGGCCGATGGGCTCAAAAGCAACTTCCTGAAACCTGGTGGCCTGGTTACCACGCCAAACTTTTCGGGCCAACAATGGGATGCACCAAATGGCTGGGCACCATTGCAATATATGGCTGTAGATGGCCTTGAAAAATACAATTACAATACACTGGCAAAAGAAATTGCTACTCGTTGGCTTAAACTTAATATCAGGGTGTTTAAACAAACCGGAAAATTATTGGAAAAGTATAATGTGGTTGATACACAATTAACTGCCGGCGGCGGGGAGTACCCCCTGCAGGATGGCTTCGGCTGGACTAATGGGGTTTTATTGCATTTGGTTAACAGATATCACATTGATACAGAACAACTGGAAAAAACACCGGCTGAAGTTCAGAATTGATTAAACTGTAAAGCATGTTGTAGAATCCAGACTTACGAAGTTTCGAAAACTTCGTAAGTCTTAACTATCGTGCGGAGGAACTATGAAGCATCTATACAATACAGATCTGCTTCCGTGCGATTGCCACGCTGCGCTCGCAATGACCGTGTTTATTGATGATGTTTACTTTATCATATAGGTAGCCTTATTCATCCCAACACCAGTAATTTTCAATGATTTCCAATTCGCAGGTAATTTACTTTTAACCTGCACAATGCCGGTTGGCGTAATATCCAAACCGCCAAAACCCATCAACAGGCTTTGAATAATTCCTCCTGCCCCGGTAGCGAAGTACGGGTTGGTTCCGCCTTTGGTTTCGGCAATTACACGGAACGGCGGATTAAGATTGGGCTCGTACGCGTCTTTAAAAAAATGCAGGGCCTTTTCTCCATTGCCCAAGCGTGAATATAACAGCGCAAAAACGGCCTGGGTCATGGCCGGGGTGCCTTCGTTGGGTACACGGGTTTCGTAGTATTCGAGATCTTTTTTTATCTGAGCCGGATCGGTTATTGTTTTAAGCGGATAGGCCAACAGGTTAACATCAGCCTGTTTAATCCCCTCGCCATTGTAGGATGCGTGTTCGCGGGTAACCCCATTATCCAACTTCAGAATTGGGATATTTTGAGCAACATTCACCCAATCGGCGTCGGCTTTTTCTCCTAAAATTTTAGCAGCAGTGGTGGCATTTAAAAGGTTTGCTTTTGCAGCGGCATTGGTGAATGCGTTGTTATCAATATTTTCGGCCCATTCGTCGGCCGCAACTACGTTTTTAATATCGTAATGACCGGCTCCGTTGCGTTCAACCCGGCTTGCCCAGAAATCGGCAGTGGCCGAAAGTATAGGCCAGCCTTTTTCTTTCAGCCATTGTTTATCCTGGGTAACACAATAATAATTCCATGCCGCAAGTGCCACACAAGCCGTAATATGATGTTCAAAAGGGCCGCTCAATGCCCAAACAGGTGTCTCCTCTACCCCGCTGTCGGCGCTTTCCCAGGGAAACATTGCCCCTTTATAACCATGCGAAAACGCATTTTTACGCGCGGCATCCAGGCGCTCAAACCGGTACTCGACCATCGATTTTGCAATTTCGGGATGTAAAACCAGCATTGCGGGATACATCCAAACATCGCAATCCCAAAAAACGTGACCGTTATAACCTAAACCCGAAAGCCCCATTGGTGAGGGCGAATAAGCCGTTCCAGCTCTTGAAAACGAGTACAAATGGTACAGCATGCTATGTATATCCTGCTGCGACTGGTCATCGCCCGCTATCTGGATATCGCTTGTCCACAGCTCATCCCATGCCTTATTATGAAATTTGATGAGCCTGTCGCGGCCTTCCAGTTTAGCAAAAATAGTAAGGCGCTCGGCTTCATTCAGTGGGTCGGCATGATGTGCTGAAGTTATGGACGAACCAGTAACAGCATAATTGTAAGTTTGGCCGGCAGCTATAGCTTTGCTAAATTTCATGAGGTGCATGTTATTATCCCACATTTCATGAATGATGCGGGGCTCCTGGCCATGCGGCTCGCTAAATAAAAAGGACGTAGACGCACATAGCTGCATTTTACCAGTGGGGCTTTTTGCTGTTGAAGTAAGTAAGCTTATGGTTACATGCGGCCTGTCAATTTCATTATAGTAATTCTGAACCTCTTTAAGCGCGTCGGGCGCTTCCATTACACTTGCGGATGTGATGCTGATAGCTTGCTTTGCCGTCACCGAAACATCCATCAAAACAGTAAAAGGCAATTGCCTAAATGAGTAATAGGTGTATTTTATGGTCGCTTTATCGGCATAATCAAAAGTGGTGGTGAATGCAGCATGCTGCATATCCAACTCTTGCTTAAAATTACTGATGTTTTTGGCATCGATGCGTTTACCATCAATCTCGAGGTACATGTTAAGCAGGTTAAAACTGTTCAGAAAATTGCTTACCCGGCCCCGGCCATACAGGTCATAAGCACCAGCCAGCACTACATTTTTAACCTTGAATGGTTCGGGGGCAGATACTATCCCGATCATCCCATTGGCTACCGTAATTCCGTAGTAGTTAGATGGATCAATTTTATCTGCTTTAATTTTCCACGGGTCAATATTTTGTGCTTGAGATACCACGGGCATCAGTAAAGCAAAAAACAAACCAAACTTAAATACCTTATTCAAAATCAATGACTTAAAATCAATAACTAAAATACTACTTAATCTTCAACTGAAGCTTTTTAACTACCAGCTGGCCTATTTCGGCTCCTTGTTTGTTACCTACAACACAGGCATTTTTGAAGTGGATCCCTCCCATTACCCTCGACATAGCTGCAGATTTTGCCGCCTCCCGGAATGACTTAAAAGATAAAGGATCGATCCCAAACTCCATTTCTGATGAATCTGTATAGGCAAAATCATCACCAATTCTATTGGTAAGTACCTCGGCAGCAGCCGATGAAATCACAGCGTGACCACTGCTGTATTCCGGAAATGGAGGCGTTTGAATGTACGGGCGCCAATCGGCATCTATATATTTTGTAATTATAGTTTCTGGCCGTACGTAGTTTGAGCGATATTTAAGATACCAGCAATTGATAAAACCGTCGAACAGGGCAATTGAGGTTTCGGTATAAACGCTAACCGTAGTAGCAAAATCAAACTTTTTACTGCGTGTGCCTATAGCTGTTATATTCATCCAGTGCCCTCCTGGCGAAAACTTCTTGGTTGCAAACGATGCATGGCCTACTACATTGAGCTTAAAAGCATTATCATCCCAAAAATCAGCCTGGTGTTTTTCTTCTTTGGTTAAACTGTCAACTATTTGTTTCACCTCGAGTGCCTGTTTATAAAAAGGGCTTTTATGATCTTTAACGTTAAAAGCCGGCGGATCAGGTGGGATAAATTGAGCTGTCGAATCCAGCACCATCGGCCTGATCTCGCCCCAATGCGCTTCCAAGGCCTGAGCATACATGGGCGGCGTTGGGATCCAGCGGCCATCCTGCTGTTTCACAGTATATTTACTTGCCGAACGCGTTTGGGCATAATGATCGCCTTTGCTCCATTTCAATATAAATTTGGCAACTTTACCGGCATAATTTACAGAGCCCTCAAACAGTGGCGACGGCATACCGGCATCTTTGGCTTTCTTTTTAAGTTCGTCAACATATTGATCCATACTACCTTCGGGAAATGTTACCGCGTTACCAACGGTGCAAAAGGCAAGCAGCGAAGCAAACTGATAATCAACAGCTGTGTCTTTTGATGCCTTTGGTACGGCAGGCAAGTGTTTAATTTGCCCGGCTAATGATTTAAAATGTTCAGGATCGCCGGAGGCAATGACTTCATAGGCGGCTATGTTAGCATATACATAATTACGGGAAGCAGTTACCGGCGGAAAGTTATTTTCCAGCACAATATCATTGAGCTTTTTAACAGTTTGGCGGTAAAGTTCAGGGTCGTGAATTACTTTTTCATAGTCGGGCTTTTTACAGGATGCGAATAAAAACAATACTCCGGTAAAGCAAAATAAAAAGGATCTCATAAGTTATAAAATAGGTTGAAACCCGGGCAGATCTATAGGGAAAAACCTGCCGGATTTTTTAATTGATCAACAGCCAATATAGGCTTTTTTTAGCATGCTGCTGCATGTTTTGGTTAGTTTTTTAAGCTGGAATAGCACTTTTTTCATTTAAATAAAAAGCAATTTATTTTGTAACAATACGCACCGATAATCCACCTGATATTATTAAATTTATCACCCCCGGTTATCCGTGTTTTTATAAACTGAATGAAGAAGAGCTTTTTTATTATACTTACTGCTATCGCAATTATCATTGCGGCAACTTATATTTTACTTCCTCAAAGACCTGCTATAGCACAGGACCTATCTATCGATACTTCTGATATTATTGCTGCAAAATTCCTGACCACCAAAAGCGGATGGGATAAATGGTGGCCTGGCATTAAGATTAACGACAAGCAATATAGATTTCAGGATTCCAGGATTAGTATTGATAAAATGACCAACGGCAGCACCTATCTTAAATTGCAAAAAGATAACCTAACCTTTAACGGTGAAATAAGTTATTTTGCCGATGCCGAAGGTTCTATCAAATTTAAATGGAATGCGATTGATGAGAATAATGCCGGATTTTTATCGCGGCTAACTAATTATTTCAAGACCAGGAATGCAGAAAACCAAATTACCGAAATTTTATTAAGCCTTAAACATTTCCTTGAAGATGAAAGGAATACTTATGGTTATAAAATATACCTGAACCACGCTAAAGACACAGTTTTGCTTGTTTCGGCTGATACATACCCTGCTTATCCTTCTTTGCAGGCTATTTACAATACTGTAAATACATTGCAACAGCAGGCCACAAGCCAGGGTGCTAAGCAAACAAACTTCCCCATGCTTAACGTTACTCAAACCGATGATCACGAATACCAGGTAAACGTTGCCCTGCCAATCAACAAAAAGATCAACCCTCTTCAAAAAACGAGCATAAATAATATACCCAAGGGAGGTAATTTGCTGGTGGCCGATGTGCGCGGCGGGCAAAACACGGTTAGCGATGCTCTTGCACGAATTAAAATATACATGAAAGATCACAGACTGGTATCGCCGGCTATGCCTTTTCAATCACTTATTACGGATAGGCTGGCGCAAAAGGATACATCAAAATGGATCACCAAAATATATTATCCGATACTGTAACCCGGTATTACTTGCTTAATAACATCAACCGGCCATCATAGGTAACTGCGAGATAGCTACCTGTATTTGATTTTGTTTTAACAGGCGTCAGGTAAGTAATTTCCTGTGAATTGATAGCACCATTTACAAAGTAAGTTGGCGCATCAAATTGCTTACCATGTTTATTATAGTGAAGGTTTACCAATCCCAGGGCATCATATTTACCTTCATAAGGTACCACCCCCCAAAAGTTCCCGTTTAGTAATACATCACCGTTATCAGCCTTTAACATTGATTTAAGCGGGGCTTGCTGATATAGGTAAGGTAATGACTTAACCGAAGCTGCATGCAATATATCACTCACAAAAATACTATTGAACTGACTTACACTTAAGCGGTTGCTATCGTCCAGCTTATCTTTAAATATCTCCGAAGTGGTTTTATCGGCCATCTTTTGATAGCTGAGCCATTCCTTTTTTAGGTACGGAAGTTCCTGCTCCAAATCATTTTTGGGGCGAAACGGGTAGTATAAGTCTTTATAAAAATATGACAGGATCAGGTCGTTTTTACCATCTTTATCCAGATCATTATTATAGGCAAATAAAGGTTGATCTGCTGTTACGTTATATTTATTGTTCAACCCCCAGTTGCCGGCAATGAGATCGGCTTTGCCATCGCCATCAACATCAGTTATCATTGCCGACTGCCACCAGCCTTTTTCCTTATCTAAAGCCGGCGATGAAAAGCGCTCCAATTTTTTTCCATCATTCAGGAAAATATAAACTGGCTGCCATTCGGCAGCGATCAGTAAATCGGGTTTGCCGTTGTGGTCAATGTCGGTTGTTGTTATACTGGTAACGTATTGCAGGTTAGTAATCTCATCAAATGCTTTATCATGGCTTATTTCAAATGTTTCATTGCCTTTATTAATTAAAATTGCAGCAGGAACAACAGCTGTATAGTCTTTAAAGGAAACAGCGCTTGTAAACAAAATATCGTTTAACCCATCACCATTAAAATCAAATAAGGTAATTTTTGATGCCTGGTAATTGAGTTTTGGCAATGACTGATATTTAAACCGAAAATTGCCTTTGTTGAGATATAACCGTGGTTGAACTAATTTTTCAGTTTCCAGGAAAGGATGGTTTGCGCTGATCACGATCAGATCGGGCTTGCCATCGTTATTTACATCTCCCCATGTGGCCTGTTCATCGGCAGTATTTTTATACTGATCCAATACCGGCATTTTTATTTTGGTAAATCCGCCTGATTTATCACCTGCAAGTATATACTTCTCCTCATCGGCAACACCCCCTACATAAATGTCATCAATGCCGTCGCCATTAACATCTGCAACGGCAACCGCTGGGGTATGCTGCAAATAAGTATGCGGTAAAAGGGAGTAATAATTAAAATCCGGCGTATCAAAGGTTTTAACCGTGGCCAAAAGTTTTGATTGTATGGGTTCGTAGTTAAACTGTTTTTTGCCGCTGATGAAAGCAGCTATAACTTCCGCTGCAGGCTTACGGTTATCAACCATCTGAGGATTATAAGTCAAAATAGTTTTTTGCCCTGGTTTGAAATCATTGATCACCTCGTAACTATTATCAGGCCATACTACTAATAACGACTCCGGTTTATCGCCAGGCGAAAAAGTGAAAAGCAGCTCATTATTCAAATTACTTTCGTAGGCATTACTGGTTTGTATTTCCTGGTGATCGATGTGTTTCTTTGATTTCAGGAAAAATTTGGTACCGATACCATCACGGTTCAAAAGATTATACTTTACAGCATATTTCAGGAAAGAGGGCTTGTGTTCTTTATTACTTTCAATTGTTGTGTTTTTATAGATGTACGCCGGCTCATCCATATTATTGGTTACCATATCAAGGTCGCCGTCATTGTCCAAATCAACGGCAACTGCGCCTGCCGATATAGATGCCTGTTGCATGTCATTAGCCGATGATTCATCGGTAAACTTCAGCTTATCCCCGCCGCGGTAAAAGTAATTGTGCGCCCCACCTTCAGGCATTTTATTGATCTTTTCCTTGTCAAACACGCGGTTTTCCTTGTAGGCCTGCATAACTGTAGGATCACCAAGGTACTTTAGGTAATCCATATCATTGAGGCGGCGTTTGATACCGTTAGAAAAGAACATGTCCTTAGCGCCATCCATATCAAAGTCCTGAACCAGCGGCGACCAGGTCCAGTCTGTGGCCGAAACACCGCTATATAAACTCAAATCAACAAACTTATTACCATTACCTACGTTTAGCTGCAGGCAATTTTTTGAATATTGATAGTAGTACCCAGCATTTACCTCCTGGTTGTAAATATCCAGCGGCTCGTCATTTATAGTTGAGCGGAGTACCTTCATTTCTTCCGGAAGCATATCGGTGCTAAGCACATCCAGGTGCCCGTCCTTATTGATATCGCTGATGGTATTCCCCATCGAAAACAGGCTTGTATGGCCGAATGCACTTTTTAATTCCTCCTTAAAAGTGCCGTTATGCTGGTTAACGTAGTAATAATCCTGCTCAAAAAAGTCGTTACTTACATAAATATCGTCCCAGCTATCGTTATTTAAATCGCCGACACTTACGCCTAATCCGTAACCTATCGGGGCCGAATAAATACCGGAACCAGTGGTTACATCTGTAAAATGCCCATTATCATTTCTGAAAATGTGATCGCCTGCATCATGACTGTATTTGAACCGCTGGGTAGAATCGCCATAAGTATCATTGCTGTGCACTGATGAGGTAAGCAGGAACATATCCAGGTCGCCATCTTTATCGTAATCAAAAAATGATACCTGGGTTGAGAGGCCGGCAAAATCGAGCCCATATTTAGCTGCACTTTCGGTAAAGGTTAAATCTCCATTGTTAATATAAAGTTGATTTTTCCCTTTAAAAGTCTTATACCCAGATACTACGCTTACGTATATATCCTTAAGCCCATCGCCATTGATATCAACTACAGTTACACCGGTTTTCCAGTTACCCGTGCCAGCAACACCGGCCTTGTCTGTAATATCCTCAAACTTCATCCCTCCTTTGTTCAGGTAAAGCTTATTAGGCCCCTGGTTTGATACAAAATACAAATCGGGCAGGCCGTCATTATTAAAATCGGCGGTGGCTAAGCCTGCACCGTTGTAGAAATACAGGTAATCTAAAATATTAACCGAATCCGACACTACGTTTTTGTTTACGAAGGTTACCCCTGTTTCATTAGCCGGAAGCAGTTTAAATACATGCTCTCCGTCTCTTTTAGGTTTACACGAAAACAAGCCCACTATACCAATGCATAACAGAATAGAGAAATATCTAAAAGTATATTTGGTAAACAGCATTAAATTGGTGTTAGCGAAGTTCATAAGCTTTAAGCGGTTCATCATTAATGCCAAACAGGTAATAGTTTTTCCCGGCAGCATTTTTAATAGCTGCTGATGAGCGCACCTGCCCGTTTAAATTCAGACCGGTTTTTGCAGACGAAAAATAAGTAAACCCATTTTTTGTGTATTGATAAATCAATCCACGGTTAGCGTCCAATCGGCCCACTTCAGGTTTAAAGCCATAAAAATTACCACCTAATATAATCTTCTTACTACCAGAATTATCCAAATCGGCACACAAAATTGTATTTACCATAGAAAGTTGGGCATCGGCAGGTAAAGGCTTGCAAACGAACTTTCCGCCTTTATTTAAGAACACCGCAGAAGCAAGAAAATTCATTTGGTGCACTTCTGCACCGTCAAGCATTTCCGGTGTAAACACTTCTGTAAAAGGTTTGCCGGCGTAGTCTATGTATTTTAAGAAACGTTTTTTAAGGATTGGCATCTGGCCAACCAAATCTGGTTTCATATGAAAAACATAATTTATGCCATCACTTTTGTACATAGAAGTCACACATTCTTTGGTACCGTTGTTATCAAAATCCTTTATATGAATTTCCATTGGTTGGTCAAATGACGCCCTGAATTTTGAGTTGAGGCCAATGTTACCGCCAATAATATCAAGGGTCCCATCACCGTCTATATCGGCAACCTCCAAACTGCTCCACCAGCCTTTGTAATTAGCCAGTTGCTTATCTTCGGTAAACTTTCCTTTGTTGTTTTTAAAGACCCTTATCCCCATCCAGTTACCGGCCACTATTAAATCGGGCGAACCATTGTTGTCTATATCGGCCCATTTAGCGGCCGTTACCATACCCAGTTTTGTATCGCTTCCCAATACAGATTTTGAAACATCAGTAAAATGCCCGTTACCATCATTATGAAAAACAAAGGATTGTGGTGAACAGCCGTAAAGTCCTGGTACACTTCTACCCCCAATAAAAAGATCGGGCTTACCGTCACCGTCATAATCCGCGGAAACAATTATCGAGGTATTAACGGCAGCATGCAATGTTCTTTCAGGATCGCGGTGAAAATTGCCCTTTCCGTCATTTACAAAAAAACGAGGATTGTAAATTGGAGTTTCGGCTTCATCTGCGTTGCCCCCAACTCCAATTATTAAATCCTGGTCTCCATCGCCATCAAAATCACTAAAAACAGCACCGGCATTTTCAAGGTATTCCTGCTTCTTGAAATCTTCGGGAATGGTTTGTTTAAACCGACCATCTTTTTGTTGGATATAGATAGCTGCAAAACTGTTTTTCGAACTGCCGAAGTAAAAATCTGTAAGCCCGTCGCCATTAACGTCGCCTGTAGCTATATACGGATTTTCTTTCGACAGCATTTGCAGCATTAGCCGCTCATTATCAAAATCAATAAAATCGTCCTCTGTATGTCTTGGAATACTATCAAATATTGATTTGGTAACATCAGCAAACATTGTTTTAACAGGAAAGTTTGTCCAATTGTATTTCAGCTTGGCGTCGGTTTGTTTAACTGAATAAACTTTATCTGTGCTTAAGTTTTTTAGCAACTGGTAATTATTTCCCGGCCATATCACCTGTACCGAATCAAGAGATTTGTATTTACCGGTACCAATGGTGAGTAAATTAGGTGATGTGCAGCTTTGAAAGCCCCGGGTTGGCTGATTATAATAAATAAGTGAACTGCCTTTCATAAACACTTTCACAGTGGTCCCTATCCCAAAAGTATTTAGGCCCTCTCCTTTTAATTTTAATTGAACGTGATGGTTCCCGTTCTTTTCAGCATTGTTTTTAAAGATCGATACCGGAGCATTTTCGTTATTTACAATGAGATCGTTATCTCCGTCGTTATCGAGATCAGCGTAAGATGATCCGTTACTAAATCCTGGCTTATCCAAACCAAAATCGGCCGATTTATTGGTAAATGTTAAATTGTGATTGTTGAGATAGGCATAATTTGAGATCGGCGAAGATCCCATTTTATCGGTAAAATCCTTGTAATCAAACTTCTTTCTGCCTTCGGCTATCTTGGCCATGTTGTCTCTGTTCCCCAAAAACTCGATATAATCCTGATCAGTAAGATCTTTATAAATTCCGTTTGATACGAAGATATCTTTCCAGCCGTCATTATCCATATCAAACATCAGCGCGCCCCAGCTCCAGTCTGTCGCGGCCACGCCCGAATAAAACGCAGTTTCGGAGAATGTACCGTCGCCATTACGTACCTGCAGACAATTTTGCATATACTGGTTATAATAACCATCGCGTTGTTTGGCCTTGATCACATCATATGATTCAAACGAGGTCATTTTTTTTAAACGCTGATCACCCTCGGGCAACATTTCGGTGGTGAAAATATCATATTGCCCATCGTTATTGATATCTGCGATATCCGAACCCATTGAAGCAAGACTCAGGTGACCGGTTTCATTTTGGATGTCCTCTTTAAAAGTCCCGTTTTTTTGGTTGATGTAGAGATAATCGCGCTCAAAAAAATCGTTGGATACGTAAATATCCGGATATCCATCCTGGTTTATATCTGCAACAGAAACGCCTAATCCAAATCCAATGTCACTCGAATAGATGCCGGCTTCTTTAGTTACGTTGGTGAAGTGTCCGTCATCGTTACGGTACAGTCGTGCCCCCCCCAGCTCATCAACAACCGCCCGAAGGTTTTTAGTGAAATCGAAGGATTCTATCGGCCTGAAAGAGTTGTTTAATACAAAGCAATCCAGATCGCCGTCATTATCATAGTCGAAAAATATGGCCTGGGTTGATAATCCATTATCTACCAGGCCATACTTTTGGGCTTCTTCTTTAAACGTTCCATCATGCTGGTTGATAAACAGTTCATTTCCTTTTTCATTGCCGCGGGCATTACCGCTATGACAAACATAAATATCAAGCCATCCGTCGCCATTGATATCAACCATAGTAGCTCCGGTGCTCCAGTACTTGGTACCTTTAACCCCTGCCTTATCAGTTACATTTTCAAATTTCCAGTTACCTTTATTGATATATAACTGGTTACCACCCATGTTTGAGGTTAAGTAAATGTCGTTTAAACCGTCATTATTAACATCACCGATAGCTACCCCGCCCCCGTTATAATAATTACGAAAAGTAAAAACATTTGTACGATCCTGATCATTAAGCTGGTTAGCAAAGTTAACGCCCATGTCCTCATTATTTTGCAGCGTAAACAGGGTTTGTTTGTTACCGCCATTACAGGCGCAAAGGATAGTAAGAGTTAAAACAAATAGAAACAGGGGTGTTTTTAAACGCATATAATCGGGGATAAAACAAACGTAGCAGAGTTTTCCGCTACGTTCCTTTCAATCAAATAAATCTCAAATATTAATAACCTGGGTTTTGTTTAAGGTTAGGATTGGTATCAACCGCGCGCTGTGGAATTGGATAAATAGTTTTGCTTTTATCCGTTTTAGCTGGTCGTTGATCAACCGGATCATTAAATTTCTCAAAGCGAATCAGGTCATTCCTTCTCCAGCCTTCCCAATAAAGTTCACGTCCTCTTTCGGCAAGCATAACATTTAAATCAACAGTCGTCAAAGCTGAAGCCCCCCTTGGTATGCGTATCATGTTGACGATTTGCAACGCGGTTTGGCCGCTTGGATCTGTTCCGCCGCGTAGAATAGCTTCTGCCTTTTCAAGGAGAACGTCAGCGTAGCGTAAGATTACATAGTCATTCGATGTATTATCGTCATTAACTGTGTTGTCAGCTTTAGGCTGAGGGAAATACTTAAATACCCTGATACCCTGTGCTTCGGTCGAAAAGTTGAGGTTAACATCTGGAGTAAAAATCAGTGGCTTACCACTCCGCTGTGTTAAAGCTTTGTGACCGGGCCCATATTGCTGTCCAACTGCAAAGCCGGCTCTTAAACCAACTTTGTCAGTCAATCCGGGATAATCCACACCACGACGCTCGTCGGTAGCCTCAAATGAGTTATAAAAATCAGCCAGGGTTGTAAAGCCATTCCATCCATCAGGAGTTTGGTTATAATGCAATCCCATCCTCCAGCGGTTTTTCGCCGGAGCCGGAGACGAAGTAGCTGTATTATAGAAGCCAAATATATTTCCATGCGACTCTTCTGAGTTATCCCATGCGAAATCCTGGAAATACTTCCCGGCAGGTTCTAAAGTATACCCGGCTGCGGTAACTTTGTTGGCATATTCTATAACTTTATCCATATCAGCCTTTGCAAAGGTAAACGGACCGCCAACGGTTGTAGCAGTGTAAACGGCCCTGTTCAAATAGACTTTTGCCAATAATGCCTGGGCTGCCGCCTTGTTAGCAATACCGATATTAGCAGTAGTAGCAGCGAGGTTGGCTTCAGCAAATTCCAAATCTTTGATGATGAAATCAGTGGCCTCTCCACGTTTCATAACTGTAGGAATGGATGAGGTTGGCGCATCGGGGTCACGCATTGGCTGCTGACCATACAAATCAACCACCTGGAACATAAAGTACGCCCGCAAAAAGCTGGCCTGGGCTTTGATGTTATTATCAGTAGCCTTTGAAATTACCTGTGTTGCACGAAATACTCCGATATTTAACTGATCCCAGGTATCATTTACCTGGTTGTGCGTTGGCGTCCAGGTATGCGTATGTAATTTACGCCATGTGCCAAAATCACCCCAGTCGGTACCGCGGGTTGGGCCCATCATTTCATCCGTTGGGTGTTCCTGAAGGGCATATGTATTCGCCTGATCAGTTTGTCCGTATAATTGCGTGTAAACGCCATTAAGTTCAGCTGATCCGGCATTATTGCCGTATAATGATTTCGATCCGTAAAGTTTTTCATCCAGTTTTGCACAACCGGCTGCGGTTATCAGAACTAAGCTACAAAGAGCTGCTCGTGATGTTATATTTTTCATTTTCATGTTATTAAAAGCCTGCGTTTAAACCTAAAGTGAATATACGGGCCTTAGGATACGAGGTATAATCAATACCCTTTGAAGCCACATCATTACGTTGTTTATCTGTATTAATTTCCGGATCCAAGCCAGAATAGCCGGTAATCAGGAATAAATTTTGCCCTGTAAATGACACTCTTAAAGTTTTTATCGCCTTTGATTTCAGTGGAAATGTATACCCTAATGTGGCGTTACTTAATCTTAAGAAATCGCCTTTTTCAAGAAAACGGGTTGATACCTCACCTGAGTTAAGCGGGTTTTCATTGGTTGCTGCTACTTCTTTTGTAACGTTACGGCCGCTAACAAGGTTGCCTTTATAAAAGAAAGCATTGGCGGTGTTGTTGTAAATGTAAAAACCTGTAGCTGCATTAAGGAAGAAGCTCAAACTCCAGTTTTTATAATTAAAGTTATTGGTTAAACTGGCGGTGAATTTAGGGTTAGGGCTCCCCTGCAATGAAGAAACGTCCACGCCCTGAGGATAAATACTGAAGCCGTTTGCATCAAGTCCTTTATAATTTGGAACGTTGAATGTATACAACGGCACACCATTGGTAATCAATTGCGAATAAGCACCGGAAAGGCCTTGCCCATCGATATTACCGGTAACAATATAGTTTTTGAAGTTTTTAAGTGTATTACTGATGAATGTCATATTATAAGCAACATCCCAGTTGAAATCTTTACCCTGTATTGCAGCAAGGTTTAATCCTACTTCCACACCCTTGTTTATCACGTCACCATCAAGGTTTTTATAGATTCTTGAAGAGAATGTTGGCTGGGCAATATCCTGAAAGAAAAGCAGGTCTTTAATAGATTTATTGAAGTAGTCAACCGAACCTGTTAACCTTCCTTTTATGATCGAGAAATCAAGTCCTGCACCATAAGTGGTATTGGTTTGCCATTTTAGGTCAGGGTTTGCCTGGTATAGCGGAGCAACAGAATTTCCCGGAAAATTCTGTAACTGCTGAACCGGTAATGATGCATAAGCAGGGATTTCCTGGTTACCGGTTTTACCGTAGTTTAACCGAAGGCTCAAATCGTCAAAGAAACCATCTTTCGACATAAAGCTTTCATTGGTTATACGCCATTTTACAGCCAACGCAGGGAAGTTACCATATTTATGGTTAGCCCCAAAACGAGATGAACCGTCTCTCCTGATTGTACCGGTAATAATGTAGCGGTCTTTATAAGAGTAATTTACACGGGCAAAGTATGATTGCAACTTGTAACTCGAGCTGTCACCAACCGGGTAAGGGAGGTGTGTTTTAAAATCATTATAATTTTTAACCAACACACCAGGGGTTGAGGTACCGAAGCCAAACTCATTACGGTTAAAATTTTTGAAAGTTTGGTATGAATAGCCCGCCAACGCTGTAAGCGAACTTCCGTCCTTCCACTTCTTATCGTAATTCAATGTATGCTCAGTAGTATAATTTGTCAACTCATTATGGGTAAGGATAGCGGTACCATTACCTGTTGGTGACGGGAAATTTATCTGCCTGATGCCGATAGCATCAGTGTAGCCAACGATTTTAGGATCATAAAATGTTTTTCTCAATCCTCTCGATATGTCGGCACCAAAGTTGCCCTTATATGACAGGCCTTCAAATAATTTCAGGGTAAGTGTGAGGTTATTTAAAAACCTGTTGATATTATCCCTGTCATCTATCTGGTTTAATAACGATACCGGGTTTCTGAAGCTGTTACCGTTAGGGTAACCAGCATCATTATAACCGTTAAGATTAAAATACCTTCCTTGTGAGTCAAATACCGGGGCAGTTGGGTTTAGCTGTATAGCTGCACCCACCAAACTTCCGTTAAAACCAGCGTTATTTGTAATTGGAGCATATTGATTTTTAACGTTTGAATAGGTTGACTGCAGATCCAACTTAACTCTGTCATTTAGAAATGATTTCGAAGCATTGATACGCGCATTAAGACGTTTCAATCCTGATTTTTTTACAATACCTTGCTGATCATCATAACCAAAGGAAGCGCGATAGTTGCTTGTGTTATCTTTACTTGCTCCACCCAGGCTCAGGTTATAATTCTGCGATATAGGACTGCGAAAGATCTGCTTTTGCCAGTCGGTATTGGCGCCATAATCAATACCTCCATCAGCTACCGGGCCCGCGTTAGCACCAACTGCTGCTACTGCTTTCAAAAATGCATCCCTGCCAAGAACATCGTAACGTTTGGCAGTACTTGATACACTTGTGTTTGACGAGAACTGAATTCCCTGGCCTTTGCGTCCTTTACGGGTTGTTATCAAAATAACGCCGTTTGCACCTCGTGAACCGTAAATAGCTGCCGAAGATGCATCCTTTAATACAGATATATTTTCAATGTCGGCAGGGTTTAAAAAAGCTAAAGGGTTACGGGCAGATGAACTACCAGCACCGACGCCATACCCACCACTGGTACCTCCGCCATTGTCTAATGGAACGCCGTCAACTACATAAAGTGGGCCATCTCCTGAACGGATAGAACCCGCACCACGTATAGCTATGGTAGCTCCGGCACCAGGTTCACCACTTGATGGCGTAACTTGTACGCCGGATATGCGGCCCTGAAGTAATTGATCCGGCGTTGAAATAACACCTTTGTTGAAGTCCTTAGTACTTAATGAAGCCACTGAACCCGTTGCGTCACGAACACGCTGAGTACCGTAACCTATTACTACAACTTCATTTAATGCCTTACTGGCCGACTCCATTTGCACGTCGATTGAAGTTCGACCGTTAATTGGCACAGTAACATTTAAATAACCCACATAAGTGAATGTTAAGCTCGCTGTGTTTTGGGGTACTGAGATCCTGTACCCACCGTCTACATTGGTAATAGTTCCGCCGGAAGCTCCTACAGCAGTAACTACCGATACACCAATTAACGAGGAACCATCCTTTTTGTCAGTCACCTTACCGGTTATCACCTTGTTCTGGGCCATGGCGGGCTCCAATAAAAAGATAAAAACGGCAAAGAAACATACGTTGAGTAAATGTTTAATTTGCATAAAACTTGAGATTTAGTTGAAATTGGTTGTTGTTTGGGTTTAGTTTTTAAACTGCAACAAAGAGACCCTACATCAGTATACGAAAATTATGCAGATATGGTTTGCGGTTATTATAAAAATAATATCCTCAAAGCATACACACAAATGCTATCAAAAACATTTCCCCTCACCAACTAATGGGTAGGCAACAGGATAAGATTAACAATAACTGGTCGTTTAAAAATGTAATGGTTTACAATTATTACAGATTAAAATCTAATGCAATTTAATTATAAATAAATTCAGAAAAACGTTCACCAACGGTTAGCAAGGAAAAAATGGCTTATTTTAATGATTTTTATAAACTTTTTCGATGTTTTTTTTATTTAAAATATTAAAAACCAAATAGTTATATAATTAGAACGCAAAAAAAATATAATGATTTTTTAATCATTTATAATACTTTTTATACTAAAAACCCCGTAAGATTTGGTAATCCTACAGGGTTTCAACTCATAATTTCTCTTAAAAAGTCAATTATAATCAAAAGCTTTGATATCCATAATACGTTGTTCAAACTGATCTGGGTGCAATGATTTTGCTTTGATCCTCATTTTATAAACGTAAATTGTATTAACAGAATACTCCAGTATTTTGGCAATTGTTTCGTTATCGGCAATACCCATTCTGATAAGCGCAAATATGCGGAGATCGGTATTTAATACTTCATCTTCATCGGGCCAGATTTGATCTTTTTCGGCAAAAAGGCTGTTAAATACGGTAATAAAGTTAGGGAAGATCTTTAAAAAGATATGGTCAAAGCTATAGTATAGGTTTTCCCTTTCCTTTTTAATATCTATGCTATCTACAAATGTATGTATGGCATCATACTTTTTCATGGAAAGCTTGGCGTCGATGGAAATCTTTAAATTTTCGAGCTTAACTATATATCCCGAGATGGCTTTAAAAAACTGACCAATGTATTCTTCCTTGATTTTTGCATCTTCAATCAACTTGCCGTTGATATGGTTCAACTGAACGTTTTTTCCCTCAATTATAGCTTCTTTAATCTTGAGTTTTTTTAATTGTTTGACTATCATCACCAGGAAAAAAACAATCAGTACAGCGAGCGCAGTAATAATTAACAAAAACATCAGGAAGCGGTTTTTTTGATGCTCAGTATTATTAAGCTCGGCGGCGGCTATTAACGGTAAAATTGCACCGATTTGAATCTTGCGCTGGCGGGCACCGTAAAAATCAGCGTCAGATTTCGCCAATTGAATAAAACTATAAGCATCTTTAATATTATCCTGTTTGTACAGCAGTTCGGCAAGTGTGAATAAAGCAACAGTTTCGCGGGTAGATGATTTTATATCGGCTATAGCCGAGCGGATCATGAGGTTCAATCCTTCCTCAGGCTCATTATCCTCTAAACATATTGCTCCCAACGAGCAGGAAACCATGGCTCGGAGGTGCATAGATATCGGCATGTCCCGTTCAAGTAGTTTCCTGAACCTGATACGCCCCTCTTTATAATCTCTTTTTTGGTAATCCTGCAAAGCAAGCAGGTAAGTATGCATGATATGGTCGTTACCACAAAATGAAACTGCAGAATCAATGTATTTGTTACCCGCAGAGATATAATCTGGGGTGAAATACTTATCATTACTATACTTTGCCAGGTCGTAATTACATCGGCCTAAAAGAAAATAATAGTCTACTTTATCTACATCGCTCAAAGCGTGTACATCCACTTTATGTAAATAATCAAAGGTTTCGTTAAACATACCTGACGAAAGGAGAATAAAAGCCATCTTAACATAGCTATAATATTCCCGTTTTTTATTCCCGGTTACCTTGCTCAGCGATATCATTTTATCCACATAAACATAGGCCGAATCAAATTGATATGATTTATATTCGGTATAAAGCTTATCCCAGGTGTCAAACCGGGCATCATAATCTGTTTGCGAAAGTTTTGACTGATATACTTTTAATTTCTGAATCCTTACCTCTTTAGCACCGTCGTATACATTTTTCTTTGCTATTTCATTTTTTAGTTCTTCGAGTAAAGTGTTTGTGTCAGTTAACGCATTTGCCGAAAGACTAATTAATAAAAAAAACAGGCAGAAGATGTATTTCATTTTTGTTATAAAGTTTTTTAATAATACACAGCATGCTACATGGCATTTAATCAAACACATTAATTTCAGCAGATTAAATACTCAATAACTTAATTAAAACGGCAACTAACAGGCTTTCATTTTAAGAACAATGGTACAATTGTCCCTGGTTTATCTTCTCAAAGATATGGATTTGAAGCATTGCTAATGCGTTTTAGTTTGTTTTTAATTGAGAACAATTGTACTGTCAATGCCTCTTAAAAAATTTCCGTCAAATTAGCTTTGGGCATTAAATTTAATTTATAGTTAACAAAACAAGACACTGATACAGATAAACGCTTCATTTTCTATACACTATATCAACAATCAATTTATATAATTGCAATAAATTAAATTATATAAACTCAATATTTTAAAAATTAAATAAAAATTAATATAAACTTATATTAATACTGACATGGCATCGGGGTTGTTTGGCTACTGTAAAACCCTGACACATTATGAAAACATCTAATGAAGTACCAAAAACAGCAATTAAAAAGCTTTTGATTGTAGTAGCCTGTCTTTTACCGGTGTTGGTTTTCTCTCAGTCTAAAACACCAGGATCTGTTGAGTATTTAAAATTTTGCAACGGGATTAACGGATTGACACTTGGTGAAGATATTGCTCAAATCCCTTCGTATAAACTTTCCTATTTAGATAACGATGCCCAACCAGATGCTGATAGTTGCGTACGTTATCAATATAAAGACAGTAGTCTGTTAGTATTAGGAGATAGCTTGTTATTGAATGCAATAGGTTTCCGTGCCTATAAAAATAAGATAGTAAGCATTTATCTTTTTTTCAGAATGAGTGATGCTTACAAAGTGCTCAGTGATTTTTTAAAAGCATATGGCCCTTTTACCGGGCGTCCAAACAATTATGCAGATATTTATAACTGGGATACAAGTATGTTGAATTTATCATTACGATACCAGGTAAAAACTGAAATGGGAGTAGCAATATTTACCAGCAAGCATCTCGAAAACGAAATAGCAGCAAACAGGCCAGCCATAATATTTAAAAATGCATATCAGTCATTCTCCGCTTTGTATTGATAAACTTATTTTTGAAAAGGCATGGAATGCCCCTTTTATACTTTTTATGACTTTTAATAACCGATTTATTAAATAAACTTTGGTTTTAACACAAAAACATCCTTTATTTAAAAAAAATCAAACGAAATTTGTATACGGTGGTTATCTATCATCTTTAATCTCAATTTATAAATGGTCAAATTATTTGTAGGCGGCTTTCCTCTGGAAATGACAGAACTGGAACTTGTTAAAATGATAGGTCCGCATGGCGATGTGGAAACGATTAAAATTGTACGTGACAAAAAAACAAGAATATGCAAGGGATACGCATTTCTGGAAATGAAAGATCGTACAGGGGCCGAGAATGCCGTGATTGCTTTAGATGGCACCCCAATTGCAGACCGTATTTTAAGCGTAAAAATAAACGACGATTTTGTTAAGAAAACCCCGCCACCCCGCAAGTCATTTGGATACGGCAACAACAATAACCGCAACAATAATAACAGCAGGCCTAACAATACCCGAAGCTACAATAACAATAATAGTCAGGGCGGCTACAGGAGTAATAATGAGCAATCGCCTTCAGGTGACAGGCCAAGGCGACCGAGAAAAACGATGTAATAAAACTGCGTTAAATCACATAAAAAAATCCCGGCCAATTATTAATCGGCCGGGATTTTTTATGTAGCTTGATTTAGTATCAAACACCAAGATCCTGCATAATTGAGGCAATTTTAGCGTCGAGCTGTTTATCTGTTCCGTTGTAAGCTTCTTTACTGGCAAGTTTGCCGTTCACGCTGCAATAAAACTTAATTTTAGGCTCGGTACCAGAAGGGCGTGCCGAAATAATGCTTCCATCTTCAGTGATAAACTGCAAAACATCAGATGTTGGCAATTCAATTGGTTTAGAAGTATTGCTTACTAAATCAGTTTCCACGCGTTTTTCGTAGTCTTTAAGCGTAATTACTTTTGAACCACCTAAAGTAGCCGGCGGATTTGTACGGAATTTCTCCATCATCTCCTTAATCTCTTCGGCACCGGTTTTACCTTTTTTGGTTAAAGAGATCAATTTTTCTTTGTAAAAGCCATATTGTACATAAGTATCAATCAGCGCTTCGAACAAGCTGCTGCCTTTATCCTTATAATAAGCAGTCATTTCGGCAATGAACGTACTTGAAATAACGGCATCTTTATCCCTTACCAGTTCGCCTATCAAATAACCATAGCTTTCTTCACCGCCACCAATAAAAGTTTGCTTACCTTCAAAATGGGTCATCAGCTCACCGATGTATTTAAAGCCGGTTAATGTGTTATAGTAAGTAACATTTTTAGCTTCGGCAATACGCTCGATAAGGTTGGTGGTAACAATGGTTTTAACAATGTACTCTTTACCTGTAAGCTTACCTTTTTCTTCCCATGCAGTTAATAAATAATTAATGAGCATGGCGCCGGTTTGGTTACCATTAAGGAGCACAAATTCGCCATCGGTATTCTTTACAGCAATACCTACACGATCGGCATCAGGGTCGGTAGCTAACACCAGGTCAGCATCAGTATCCTGGGCTTTTTTAAGCGCAAGTGTTAATGCTTCTTTTTCTTCCGGGTTAGGATAAACTACCGTAGGGAAGTTACCATCAGGTGTAATTTGCTCATCAACCAGGATCACATTCTCAAAACCAAACCTTTTTAAGGCTTGAGGAACCAACGTAATGCCCGTGCCATGAATAGGCGAATAAACTATTTTTAGATCTTTTTGACGCGCAATTGCATCCGGCGAAACAGAAAGCTCGGTGATTTTGCTCAGGTAAAGCTCATCAATATCCTCTCCTATTTCTTCGATATTAGCATCAACACGATTAAATTTTATCTCATCGATACTGCTGATAGCGGCAACCTCGTCCATCACTGCCTTGTCATGTGGTGCAACAAATTGTCCGCCATCGGCACCATAGGCTTTATAACCGTTATACTCTTTAGGGTTGTGTGATGCTGTAAGCATTACGCCGCTTTTGCAACCTAACTGACGCACTGCAAACGAAAGTTCGGGCGTTGGGCGTAGCGCTTTAAAAAAGTAAACGTAAATATCATTTGCCGAAAAAACCTCGGCTGTAATAGTCGAAAAGAAATCGGCATTATTGCGGCTGTCGTGAGCAATGGCAACTTTGATCTTTTCGCCCGGGTATGTTTTTTTCAGGTAATTAGCTAAACCTTGTGTGGCCGCACCTATTGTATATTTATTGATACGGTTTGAACCTGGCCCCATAGTACCGCGAAGGCCTCCTGTACCAAATTCCAGATCGCGGTAAAATGAATCTGTCAGTTCGGTATAAGCCTTATCGTCAATTAACTTTTGAATTTCCTGCTTAACATCAGCGTCATAATTTCCTTGAAGCCATGAATTTGCTTTTTGAAGAATGGTGGGGTCTAATTCCTGCATAAGTGATTGTATGTTTTTCTATTTATCTGGTTCGGTTTTGACGTAAATATGGCAATAAATAGCCAAAACGGAACGCCTTAAAGTTAAATCATCTTTTTAAATATGCCAGCCCAAAATTGAATAAGTTTTTGGGGGCATATAAAGCGATGTTACCGATCAGTGAACAAAACAACATTATGAGGATAAAGTTTATTACATTTTTAAAACAGCTGTGTTGATTGCCTAACCTTGCCTTTATAACAGCTTTCATTGAGCAGATCTGCGGTAATTTTGAAATGATCTTATTGAACCGATAAAATCTGTTAGCCGGCTTGCCTAAGCAAACCGGCGTTAACAGACGGATATATAGGAGTTGGTAAGTGGTTGCAAAATTTAGCCCGTCAATAAACCCCTTATCATTTTTATTGCAGGCTCCCCTATTTATCCAATTCGGTTATGATTTTTTTGGCATTGTCATTTGCAGGATCAAGTTGTAACGACTTTTTATAATTCAACAGGGCCAATGGTTTATTGCCCTGATTGTAATATGCCTCACCAAGGCTGTCAAACACATTGCCCGATTTTGGAAATAGTTTGGTATTATATTCAAAAACAGCAACAGCATCTGCCAGTCTCTTTTTACTCATTAAATAATACCCCGTTTCGTTCAATGTATTTTCGTCATCAAAACTGTATTCATCGCCGTGTTTACTTTTAAGCTCATTATAAAAGCTGATAATTTGCTCACCGCTCATTAAGTCAAGCTTTGCGCTAAACGCATCAAGAAAGGACTTCTTAACCTGCGCGTAAGGTTTACCATCTAAAATGGCTTCAATAGATTTTTCAATTGAATACAGGTTTCCCTGTTTATTATTGGTCATCAATATAATAGTAACGCCTTCCGGCACCTTGTTTACCAGTAACGCCTGGTAATTAAATGAAGTGCCATCATGAACATGGCTGAGCATCTTATCACCTTCCATGCCACCGCCGCCAAGGCCAGATTGTCTTCCCGGAGTAACGCCATTAATAATCTCACGGGTAGCAACGGGACTTATCAGTTTAAACTTAGAAATGGCATTGGCCCAGGCATAAAAGTCATCCAGCGTTACAGCTGTCCAGCCAGATATGGGGTATACCAGGCCGTCTGGCTTGCCATCATTATTATATGACTGGGCAACAAGCTTATCATTTTCATCGGGGTCAGCGATAGCAGTATTCATGACGGCCGGCTTCAATTCATGATCTTCAACAAATTGTTTAAAGCTCTGTCCTGTTATCTTTTCGATAATGCGGCGCTGCAAAAAAACATTATTGTTATTGTACGCATATTTTTTACCCGGCTCAAAATCAAGCGAGTCAATTTTCATCAAATCGGCCATATTACCGGCGTCATCTTTAACTGTCTTCCATTTTACATCGGGCAAACCGCTTGTGTATTGCAACAGGTTAATGATGCTGATCTTATTTGCCCAGGCAGGCAGTTGAGGCAGGTACTTAGACACTTTGTCGTCCAGGCTCAGTTTACCTTGTTCCTCAAGCATCATGATACCAACGGCATTAAATTCTTTAGCTATTGACCCTATATGAAAGCGGTACTGATCGGTAAGCCTTATAGTTTTACGTGCATCGGCATAGCCTATCGCGGCTTTATAAATAACATTCCCATGATCGGCAACTAATACATTACCATTAAATAAACCTAATCTGTTTGCTCTTTGAATCAGGGTGTCAATATGAGCAGCCTTGGTTTGCTGCGCTATGGTTCTTTGTGTGCACAAAGCAAACATGGCAAGCAGAAACATGTATTTTAAACTCAATTTCATAAGTTGCGGATTGATGGTAAAGAGACAACAGCAAACGCAGTTATGTTACAGGTAATACAATATTAGTTTATCCTTCCCGGTCGTAAACAGAAGCCAGTATAAAGGCACATGACGCAAGCCCGGTATCTTTAAGGGCGTTGGTTATTTTGCCCGCATCAAAATGGCTGTTGATCAATAAGGGAATATGTATAGTTAAAATGAATACCCATATCATACATCCTAATAAAAAACATCCCCATTGAGCATATAAATTAACGTAGATGCTTATAGCGGCAGCCATCAGCGCAACCGCCGTTAGATATACCCAGAACAGGTGGAATGGAATCCAGCCGGGAACCAGCGTAGCTACAAAATCGGCATACATAAAATGTTGTATACCAAATACGAACATTACCGTAGCATAAATATAGGTGCTAATCCTGCTTATTATTTGTTTCATTGTTGGTTAGGTTATGGTATATTTAGGTTTAATTTTAATGCTGATAAAGTTAGTTTGCACGCCACGCTATAGCAATTCACAGCCTGTACAAGTTGGTACAAGCCTGTACAAATAATATTTGAACTGATTTACCGGCTATTTTTGACCCAATGAATATGCCCGCACAAGAGTTGCTTATTACCGAACTGATAAAACAATACGAAACCTATACCGGCTGGGGCGACAGCGCGAACTGGAAAAACCAGGATTTTATAAATCTGAGCGAAAAGATCAGGGAGAAAACGGGGGCTTCTGTAAGCCATGTTACGTTGAAGCGCATTTGGGGCAAGGTTAAATATGACAGCCTGCCCAATACCTATACCATGGATACCCTGGTGCAGTTTTTGGGTTATGAAAACTTCAGGGTGTTTAGCATGCAATTTGTTCCTGTAGGTAAACCGGTCGAACATGCTCAAGTTAAGCCGCAACCCTTAAGAAAGCATTTCAGGTCGATGCCTTACGCATTAGGTGTTTTAACGCTGGTAGGTATATTACTGATTGTGATCATGGCTTCACGTACTGAGCATTCCAGGCCACCTATAGTAGCAAAAGATTATAAATTCAGCAGTAAAAAGGTGATCACTTCGGGATTACCCAATTCTGTTGTGTTTGATTTTGATGCCACCAAATCGCCTTATGACTCGGTAGCCATCCAACAATCATGGGACAGGCATTTACGTGTCAATGTTTCAAAAAACGATCGTCAGCATACCTCTATTTACTATTTTCCTGATTTTTATTACGCTAAGCTCATTGTGGGCGGCAAAATTGTGAAACAGCATGAACTGTTTGTTGAGTCGAACGGATGGCTGCCAATAGTTGAAAAGCAGCCTGTGCCGGTTTATTATGAAAAAAAGGATGCTATGGTTGATGGCAAGCTCTCGCTGTCACCCGAAAAGATCAAGGAACGCAATATAGCCATGCAGCCTACGCCGCCCTATGTGGTTTATACCAACGTAACCGATTTTGGAGAGATTTACAGCAATGATTTTACTTTTGAAACCTCGATAAAAAACAATTATAGTGAGGGTGCCGCTGCTTGCCGGCTAAGTACTGTTTATATCTTATGTAAAGGTACAGCCATCTGGATCCCATTAAGCTCGAAAGGCTGCGTATCCGATCTGGATATGTATTTTGCAGGTTATGAGGCATCGGGTAAAAAACATGATCTTTCTGCTTTTGGCGTTGATTTTGAAAAATATGTGCCGCTTAAAATTGAATCTCACCACGGCAAAGCACAAATATTTATTGATAACAAATTGGTTTATAATGTAGATAAAGGCATTGGCCGGGCCAAAATAATAGGAATTGTCTTTCGTTTTCAGGGCACAGGATCGGTGGATTACGTGCGGTTAACGAATGGAAAAATAAATTATGACGACGAGTTTTGATGATCATTATTTGCCTCGCGAGGGATAACCGATAACAACTCATTTTTTATGGCCGGGGGAATAACCATCATCGGTTGAGAAACGATTACATCACTATTCCCCGGCGAGGGGCAGCTTGCTATTAAAATAAAACAGCCCTTTTCAGCTTCAAAGGTTACCGTTATTTTTAATTGTCTTAAGGCCTCAAGGTCCTGGAATGCTGTGCGGTTGCTGATCCGGAATTGAGTGGTCAGCAGTTCAATAGAAACTACATCCCTGGTTTGCAGCAATACCAATACCCTGAGCAACCTGTCGGCCCTGTTCATAGTTGATCACATTTTTTATACAAAAATGTAATAGGTTATTGACAACAGTGTGTCAGCAGCGAAAATGCGGCACAAGGTACAATCATACCCTGTATTAGCCTGAAAATTAATGCTGAGCCCGATAAATCATCAGCATTACTCCGGATGAAAAAACTTTCTGTGATACCAGCTTTAATAAAATAGAATTTTTTTTTCGGATAAAAAGAGGCCTGCCATTACCCAAAATTACCGGATGTACCCAAAATTGATACTCATCAACCAAATTTACAGTCGCCAGTTTATCAACCACGCTGATACTTCCGTAAGTGAGGATATCCCGACCGTGCTGATTTTTCAAATTTTCTACAGCCCGTTTCAGATTACCATTAAGTAGCAATGAATTGTTCCACCAAACAGCAGTCATTGTTGAAGACAGAACCACCTTCTGATAACTGTTCATCATATCTGCATAGGCTATATCCGTACGGGGAAAATTCATGCATTTAGCTTGAAAAGGCCAATACGCCGCCATAGCCTGATAAGTATTTTTGCCCAATAAAATAGTATCTGCATGGCTCAGCAGTTCTGTTGTTGTCTCGGCAATCTCATCAGTCCAATATTTGTAATGCCAGTCAAGACCTTCATCCTCTGCCGCAATAAAACCATCCAGTGTAATATTCAGGGATACTATTAGTTTGCGCATAATAATTACAAGCAAACCGGGCTTAATGATAAGCCCGGGTATTGAATATAAATTCGTGTTATTTAGGCTACGCCGGCATTACCGGCAAGTTTGGTGTTGGTTAAACCGAGGTCTTTTACCTGTTCATACTTTTTCCATAAATAGTAGGTAAAAAACATAACGATCAACATCACCGTTGGTGGAATGAGCATAGCAGCGCCGGCGCCAATTGCAAGCCATGATAAAAATGCCCCGATAAAGCTGATGGTGAAGCCTGAATATGCCCATTCTTTAATAGTGTGATATTTTGTTTGCGCGATGGCCAGTACACCTGCAATTTTTGCCGCCCCCATGATTACCAGCAGGTACATTGGATAGCCAAGCCTCGCTAATGAATCTTTGCCTGCCTGTTGCATGGTAATCCCCCCGTAGGCATCACCAAGCATTGCTAATAAAAAAAGAACAGTGAAGATCCAGTACAGAGTTTTAATTGTTTTTGGTTTCATGATGATATGTTTTTTTTGTGATTATTGATTAGTTAACGATACAAAGTTATCTGCAGAGACAAGGATGTGTAGCGCGTAAAAAGGACTTGTTAAGGGGTTGATTGCGACATTTGCGTTCACTATCTTTATCCAGCATAATCAATTTACGAACTATCAAATGAAACACGTTGCTATCCTGATACCCAATGAAGCGGTTTTAGCCAGTATTGTTGATGCACGGACTATTTTTACCGGCGCTAATGACTTTCTACAATCCATGGGCCGGCAGCCCGTTTTTGACGTTCATATGGTTGGGCTTGCCAAAGAGGTTAAAGTACACGGAGGCATATTCTCGGTTCATCCGGATATTTTATTGAACGAATTACAAAAAAGCGATATCGTGGTTATCCCCGCCATAAGCGGCGACCTGGAGAATGCTGTTAAAATAAATCAGGATTTTGTACCCTGGATCATAAACCAATACAGCAACGGTGCTGAAATTGCCAGCTTATGTATCGGTTCGTTCATACTGGCATCTACCGGGTTATTAAACGGGAAGGAATGTTCCAGTCATTGGATCACTGCCGATAAATTCAGGAACATGTTTCCCGAAGTAACACTGGTTGATGGTCGCATAGTTACCGAACAGCAGGGCTTGTATTCAAGCGGCGGAGCCACCTCTTATTGGAGCCTGTTATTGTTGTTGATTGAAAAGTACGCCGGGCGGGATATTGCAATCATGGCCGCCAAGATCTATGCTTTGGAGATAGACCGGAAAAGTCAATCGCCTTTTGCGATGTTCACCGGTCAAAAGAAGCATGAAGACGATCCTATAAAGCAGGCACAGGAATACATAGAAAATAATGTTACCGAAAAGATTTCGGTTGAAGACCTTTCATCAATGTATGCCATTGGCAGAAGACATTTTGAGCGCCGGTTTAAAAAAGCCACCAACAATACACCTGTTGAATATATTCAACGTGTAAAAATCGAAGCAGCAAAAAAACAACTGGAAAGTACCCCCAAAAACGTAAACGAAGTAATGTATGATGTTGGGTATACAGATGCCAAAGCATTCCGCACAGTTTTCAAAAAAATAACCGGGCTTTCGCCAATTGATTATCGTAACAAATACAATAAACAGGCAGCAGTGGCATAGCTAAACCCGACCAAATTTCGAGTATCTGTTAGTGCTTTGGATGCCTCAATATTACCGCTTCATTATTATCGAAAATACCTATCGGCAATCAACCATAACACACTGTATTACAGCAGGTAATAACCCAATATCTTTTTACTGTAAAAACATTACATTTTGTCGATAAAATTAATCCTAACAAATAGCCAAATATTCCGTTTAAAAATTACATTTTTGCCCCAAAATTTTTAAGGATGCAGAGTTACCAGGAATTTCTTGACTTAAGTGTAGGCTTTCCACAGGATGGTTTTGAGATCATCGACGATGAGCTATACTTTCAGGACCTAAATTTGATGGAGATGATTGAAACGTATGGTACCCCCCTACGCTTTACTTATCTGCCTTTGATATCTAAAAAGATCCAGCAGGCTAAACTGTTGTTTCAACAGGCTATCATCAAAAACAACTATCGCGGCAGTTATAAATACTGCTATTGTACTAAAAGCTCGCATTTCAGGCATATTGTTGAAGAAGCGCTGAAAAACGAGATCCACCTGGAAACATCATCAGCATTTGATATGCCAATGATTGATGCCCTCGAGAAGAAAGGTACTGTAACAAAGGACATTACCGTAATATGTAATGGTTTTAAAACTTTCCAATACAAAACTTATATTATTGATATGCTGCATGATGGCTTTAAAAACATCATCCCGGTATTGGATAATAAAGAGGAATTTAACCTTTACGATGATGAAATTGAAATGGATACTCCTTGTAACCTGGGTATCCGTATAGCGGCCGAAGAACAGCCTGATTCTCAGTTTTACACTTCACGTTTAGGTGTACGGATGGAGGATGTTATCGATTTTTACCACAATAAAATTGAGGACAATCCTAATTTCCAGGTTAAGTTATTGCATTTCTTTATCAACTCAGGTATCTCTGATACGCCATACTATTGGAATGAGCTGGAGAAATATGTAACGCTTTACTGCAAATTCAAAAAAGTAAACCCGCATCTGGATACGCTTGACATTGGCGGTGGTATGCCATTTAAAGATTCCCTGGTTTTTGATTTTGATTATGAATATATGATCAATGAAATTGTGAGCCGCATTAAAGAGATTTGTGCCGAACACGATACCATGGAACCGGATATCATTACCGAGTTTGGTAAATATACTGTAGCCGAGGCTTCAGGGATACTGTATAAAGTATTAGGCCGCAAACAGCAAAACGACCGCGAACGCTGGTTAATGCTTGACGGTTCATTTATTACGAACCTGCCTGATGTTTGGGCCCTGAACCAAAAGTATATTCTATTACCTGTAAATAACTGGGATTCGGAATATGAGCGTGTAAACCTTGGCGGTATCACCTGCGATGGTCAGGACTATTACAACCAGGAAGCTCATATGAACAGCGTATTTATGCCTAAAACCCGTAAAGTGCAATATTTAGGCTTCTTTAATACTGGTGCTTACCAGGAAGTGTTAAGCGGCTACGGGGGAATTCACCACTGTCTGCTGCCGTCACCAAAGCATGTAATTATTCGCCGTAACAGAGATGAGACTTTCAACTTTGAAGTATTTGGCGAAGAGCAAAACAGTAAACAAGTATTAAAGATCCTGGGCTATACGACTTAATTCTTATAATATCAGTATAAAAGAAAAGGTGGCTAAAAATTGGTCACCTTTTCTTTTTATTAACGGCCTATTGTGCCATCTCCCACACCGGCACCTTCAACGTTTGGATCGGGAAGATCGGCCAGGCTACCATCCTCATGTAAAACTCTAAAGTGTTTTTTATGAGGACCTTTTGTTTCAAGGCAGGGATTTGTTCGATTAGCGTAGTTATCGCTGTCTGTTGTATTACTTTCCCTTACCTCTTTAATATTATCCCGCCGGGAAGCAGGATAGTCGTCTTTATAATCACTCATGATTATACCCTCCTTTTATTAAATTCCTTCGGTGCCGGGCTCATGACCAACCATCCTGCCGGTAGTACGTCCTTGTGGTCGGCTCTCAAAGTCGGTTTTAGCCGGGCCTTGTGAAGGAAATTCTTTCTTATTCGGCGGCGTCACATCTGTTTGCTCGCTAAACGAAGTGTCGGCACTTCTGTCAGGCTGATTCACCTCCGATTGACTATGAGTGCCCACCCGTTCTTTTTTGGTCTTTTCTACTTCGGGCCTGTCATCATTGTCAGCTATATCGTCAATCTCATCCAAATCATCGTCATCACTTTCAAGGTCACGGTTTGCATTGGCTTCACCATTATTTATAGAAAATGAATTGGTGCTATTTTCATAGCCATCACGTTCATTATCCCGGTTTTCCCAGGTTTTATTATTAGTATTCATAGGTTTTAATTTTAGTTGTTATTAAATTAAACCCACACTACAGTCGTATTGTTTTATTTTTTATCTTTTTAAGAAAATACAACAAAAAAACAAATTCGACTTCAATACTTAGGAAGTCCCCTGATTAATTAGGAAGTAATACGAAATGGTTTATAAAATCTTTTAGATAGAACTAATTGATTGCACTTTTACTGACAACTGGTTCCATCGGCTGCTCACAGTGATTTTCTCACAAAGATGTAGCAACTCAGTTACAGATAATTAACGTTTTTAAGAATTAAAAAGTATGTTGAGGGCACGTTACTTTATAACGGTTATTAAGCAGGATACCTAATACAATTTCATGCGAACCATGGCTTACGGTGTTTAAAGCAGATGTTGTAAAGTCATAAGAATAACCAACATTGATGAGTGAGTTCAGGTTAAAACCTACTAAAGCTGCATATGAGTCATTACGACGGTATGAACCGCCTATCCAGAACTTGTCTTTGAACGACATCTTCATATTTACATCAAAAGTTACCGGAACCGGCGCTATAAATTTCAACAAGGCCGAAGGCATAAGCGTAATATCATCAGATACAAAGAGCTTAACGCCACCGGTTACAAAATAATGCGGCACCGTTTTGTTTTGGACAGCCGTTGTTGATGTAGTTACATATAAATTTTGTGGCAGGATTTGCTGTACCGACGCACCAAAGAAATAATTAGACGAATAAGCCCATACACCTATACCCAAATCAGGTTTCCACTGCGAGCCGGTAATGTTATTGATGGTTGGGTCATTTTGATCTACATAAGTAAGTTTGCTCACATCGATAACATTATGACTTACTCCTGCCGATACCCCTACCGCTAAATTCAATGTTTCGGTAAGCCCAAGGTGATAAGCATAAGTAGCATCAATATTGGTTTGAGTTATTGGCCCTGTTTTATCAGATACTACCATTAAACCCACACCATGATGCGGTTCGGCAGCCATGTAATTTTGTGTATATGACCTGCTTGATGGGTTTAAGCCCCCTCCGGCAGGAAATGCTGTAGCGTCACCCTGTAAAAATCGGTTACCTATAGGTGCGTTTACCGAAAAATAAGATGTTACCGGCGCGCCATCAAGGCCTGTCCACTGGCTGCGGTACCCTAATTTTACATCGGTATAGTTTTCAATACCGCTTAATGCTGGGTTTAAGAGATAGTTATTAAATACGTATTGCGTGTACTGCGGTCGTTGCTGAGCTTTTGCCAATTGAGTTGTTGCAGCAATAACAATTAGAGTATATAAGATTCGCTTCATTTTTATCTGATAATGGTCACATTACCTGAAATAACCTCTCGGCCATTTTTGGGGTCAATAATATAATAATAAGTTCCGGGAGGCAAATATGAACCGTTGTATTTACCGTCCCACGGTACACTATAACCAATTGACGAATATACCCTTTCTCCGTATCTGTTGTATACCTCAACCTTATTATTTGGATAACTTTCTAAATATTTAACATTCCAAATGTCATTTACGCCATCTCCATTAGGAGTAAACACATTAGGAATAACTAAAAACTTTAAAACCTTTACTGATACGCTGGTCATGGCCTGACACCCGTGTGCAGATGTAACTACCAGTTGATAGGTAATATCCTGGGTTGGACTCGCCGCCGGGTTGGCTACATCATCATGATCCAGTCCTGTTGCGGGCGTCCATTTATAAGATAAATTATCGTCGTTAACTATCGGTTTAAAGGTATGTTTAGTGCCTTCGAGCATGGTAAAATCCTGCCCTAACGAAACAAGCGGCGATGCATCCACCTTTACCTGCTGTACAACGGTATCCGCACAGGCATTGGCAGTTGTATAAATGTACCTGATGTCAAATGTACCGGCATTGGAAACGGCAGGGTTAAACACGCCGTCGGCACTAACCCCGGTTCCTGAAAACACTCCGGAACCTGTGGGGCCATTAAGCTTAGGTATCAGTTTGTATGGTTGCGATTCGATGCAAAAAACCGGTGCCGGATCAAAGGTTATTATGGGGGATGCTTTTAACGTGAAAGGAATTGCTTTAACATCAGAGCACGAAGTGCCTGAATACGCTACCGCCCGTAAGGTAACGGTGCGCGTTCCCGCGGTAAACAAAGGATATTTGTGCCTTAGCTTTAGCCCTAATGCCGGGTGATCGTAAACCACAGTGGTTGCAGGATCGCCGTCGTCATATGTAACCTCAAGCCGGGTGATCTCACCGAAATTAACCGACGACTGGTTTTCAAAAAAAACTTCCTGCGCACTGCATAAGTCCGCCGGATTCAGAACAGTTATTCTTGCCTTTGGCTTACTCCCGTTAATTGTTAATGATTTTGAACTTGAGGTAACAGAACATCCGTATTTAGACGTAACTTTAAGTGTAACCTGGTAATTACCGGCTAAAAACTTGTGCTTCGGATTTTTATCATGGGAAGTATCGGGATTACCTGCAGTTGCATTTGCATCGCCGAAATTCCACTCGTAAGTAAAACCGGCTTCTGTTGCATCGGCAATAGTACTTTGATCAGTAAATTGAGCAAAGTCATCTTCACAGGCATCGGGTAATAAAAAATCAACTACTGGCACAGGATAAATGTTAACAACCTGCGGAGCTATATTACTTATGCAACCATTACTATTTGTTACAGTTAGCCTAACCAAATAATCTCCCGGTATATTATACTTATGGTTAAACGGATTTTTGCTCGTTAAGGTTTCAACAGGTGTGCCATCTCCGAAGTCCCATTGCCAGCTGGTGATATCCCATTCTGCAGATGTGGAGTTATCAGTAAATGTAATATCCTGACCAACACAGCCAGGCGCTGAATAACTAAACAATGCAACTGGAGGCTTTGATATGGGTACTTTTATCGGATCTGATGTTTCGCCGCAGCCATTTTCATTGGTCACAAACAATGTAACCATGTAATCGCCGGGCTGGGTGTATTTGTGTACGGGGTTTTGTACAACATCGGTTGTACCATCTCCAAAGTCCCAGTGCCATGTTTTTATTTGCCGGGTACCTGATGTTGACTGGTCTGTAAATTGAACATTATCGCCGAAACAGGTATTTGCAAAACCAAACTTTACAACCGGCGGCACCGAAATATTGAAATCAAACTCAATATCTTCGTTTGATCCACATTCGTCGGCAATTGGGTTAAATACAGTGGCTACTACGCTGTAGTCTCCATCGGGGTACACTTCGTCTGCAGGATACTCATAAGTGTAAAGCACTTTTGAGTCTTTTACTGTTGAACCGGTTGGTATTGGGTTATTCATAGTAACGGGCTGGGTTCCGTTTTTAAAATCCCATGTAATTTTGTTTGTTTGAAATGGCAGTGTAAGCTGTAACTTATAACGTATCTCGGCACAGCCATTGGCCTGTGTTGAGTTATCTGTTGGATTTCGTAATACAATAAACTCATTCAGGTTTTTAAGGTTGGTACCTGCAGCATAGCCATATGATTCTGTTCGGCCAAACCCATATGCTATGGCATTAAATCCATCAGACGCTTTGATATTATGTACGCCGGCGTTAACGCTAATTTGTGCGTATGAATAAACGCTGTTAGGCACTTGTGAAAACTGGGTATAAGGTTGCCCGTCAAGCGAAAAGGTAGGTACGGCAGCTGTTTTTATAATAACATTAATAAAGTTATTTTGTATCAGGTAATTATGGGTTGAATTTAATGTAACATGATCAAGTGTTTGCTCAATCGGCGTTAAATATATCATTTCAGGATCACCAATATCTCCATTAATGAACTGGCAATTTAAGCCCTCGCCCTGGGTCACCGCGTATTGCACTACCTGAATTGGTTTATCGGCAGCGATAACATTGGTTGTGGTTGAAGTAAATTCATAATAAAGGCCATTAATTAACCCACCCTGGGGTGCTGCTCCATTTACTGTTACCTTTGTATCCGGCGAGCTAAGTACTATTCTTAAAATATCATAATTGCGTGTCTTTAAAGGGGCGGTTATATAATTTTTACCCCAAACGGCTAAAGGATACACCTGCTGAAAAAGGTTGTCTGATGATCCCTTATCACCCTGGCACCCGATACTTATTTTTGAACTGCCCGAAAAAACAGCTATTTTTTTGCAGGCACCGGTAGCACTAACAATTGAACGGATGCGGGTACCGGTTAAATCCATGGCAGATAAGCCCTGGTATACCTCGCCTTTTTTTAAATTTATGGTAAAGGGCTGGTTTGCGGGAATACCGTTTAGCAATGGCTGCGAAGGTGTTATTTCAACGGCGGTATTATCTTCAGTTGCTATTACTGCAAAAGTTGAATACGAAGGGACCCCCTCTGTAGTTTTTGTACCATTGTTTGAGTTTGATATTTGTTTATAATTAATAGAAAGATAGTCTTTACCTAAAGTATTTACCGGTAGCAGGAGTGTTGCACCGGATACATTCTGCGCAAAGATATGTGCGTAAACAGCGATAGGCTTAGGCGAAGTAATATGAATGCCCTTTAAAAACTGTCCTTGGGTACCAATAAAGGCCCCCGGAGGAATATCGACAGTTAATATATCATTGGCCTTAACCTGGTAGGAGTTTGAAAAGCTGCCATCTGCAACTTCAATCTTTACAGTTGTGTTTACATCTGCAGTTATATAAAGTTCCATCTGGCTGCCCCTGCCCAATGCGTCGGAGTTACCGGCAGCACCATCAACGTGGTCAATATATGCGGTATAAAACTCCGTGCCCTGGTTTGATGAACCTTGTGCGTGAGTACAAATAGCAAAACATATGAAAATAAACGCGAGGCTTAATGACCGCAAAAAAATTATATTGCTCAAAGGTGTACAGTTGGATTTGGTTTTGCAGTATTAAACTGCCCTTTAAATGTACAAAAACCTTTATTGCCACAACAGGATAATTATGTAAAATTAACCACGCTGTTTAATTGCTTAGCAATTTTATTGGACTGAACCCTGCCGTTCTTTCAGTCTGAACTGATAGTTAAAAAAACTTATCCGGATTAGGTACCAAATTCAGGAACTTTTCAAAATTTTCTTCGTAATGCGATTGGTCAAGCTTGTAGTAAAATGCCCCCTTTTTTGATGAAAGCTTATCTTTTTCAGGAAGCTTCACAAGCAGCCCCGTCGAAAGTAGTTTGCGACTGAAATTCCTGTCATCAAACTTAGTTTGATAAACGCCTTCATAAAGGGCCTGCAATTGCGGGATGGTAAACTTTTCGGGCAATAGCTGGAATAATATAGGGTGAAGCGCAGCTTTGTAACGCAATTGTCTTTTGGCAAGCCGCACCATTTCGTTATGGTCAAATATCAGGTCGGGCATTTCGTTAAGAAGGAACCATTCGGGGTGATACTCTTCACTTAACTGTTCCTCATATTTATGGATATCAATAAGCGCAAAATAAGCAACCGAAAGCGTTCTTTCTACCGGGTCGCGTTCGGGCTTGCCAAATACCTGGAATTGCTCCATGTATACATTTTTTAGCCCGGTACGCAACTCAAGTACACGGTTTGCAGCATCCTCGGGCGACTCGGTCGGTTTTATGAAACCACCTATCAGGCTCCATTTATGTTTTTCGGGCTCAAGGCCACGCTGAACAAGCAATAACTTGATGTTTGCTCCGTCAAATCCGAATATGATACAATCTGTTGCAACTAAAATGCGCGTTTCGCCGCTGTACTTATGCATAACTTAGGTTAAGTTTATATGCAATGGTAAAAATAATTTAGCAATTATTTATTGTTAATCGGACAACTATTTTATACAATAACAATTTATTGATCTAAATTAAAATGATTTACCGCGCCAAAATGAAAACAGGATAAGTTTCTGATAAATCAGCTCACTCTTTTACCCTGCAACAACAGATCCATAGCATCGTCAAATGATCCCGCCCTGATCACCTCGCCCGAGTTTACAAAAAATATTTCGTCGGCATTCTCAATCGTATTCAAACGGTGTGCTATGATTACCCTTGTGGTAGTTTTTGGCAGGTTATCCAAAATATCACTCAACAGTTTTTCGGTAATGGTATCAATATTGGCGGTAGCTTCATCCAATATCAAAATTTCGGGGTTACGCAAAACGGCCCTCATAAAAGCTATAAGCTGTTTCTGCCCTAAACTGATACTATCTCCGCCCGATAAAACTTTGGTATCCAGGCCCTCTTCAAAAATTGCCAGCAGGCTGCCCAGGTTAGCATCCCTGATCACCTGTTCCATTTCTTCGTTGGTATGATCTTTAAAAAGCTCATTACCGTACAAAATGTTATTCCTTACAGTGCCGGTAAACAGAAATGGCTCCTGCAAAATAAACCCAATCTTCTGGCTGCGTTCCTCTGCTGTAAAACTGCGGATATCTTTTCCTCCAAGTAATACCAAACCTTTAGTTGGATCATATAAACGAGCTATTAATGAAGCTGTTGTTGTTTTACCGCCGCCTGTTGGGCCAACCAAAGCATAGGTTTTGCCGCGTTCCAATTTAAAGCAGATATTATGGAGGATCTCCCTGCTTTCGTCATAGCTAAAATGCACATGCCTGAATTCCAGCAAAGCAGCTTTCGGCTCATCAATATCTGCCTGAATTATCGGCAAATCAGTTTCAAGGGATAGAATTTGAGAGATCCTGTCCCAACCCGCCATTGCCAGCTGAAAGTTTGTCCACAAAGCAGCCAGCTGCCTTAAGGGGTTATAAAAGTTTGTAGCATACGATAAATAACTCACCAGCAAACCAACAGAAAACAGGCCTTTACTGATCAGGTAAATACCAAAACACAGCACGGTAAGCTGCGCCATGCTCGCAAATAAACCATAAACCGGTACAAACACGTTATTGGCCATGCCCGATCCTACAGCCGTTTTATAGTTTTCATTATTGGCTATATCAAAGCGTTTCCTGAAATAATCGCGGCGGTTAAAGGCAATGATCACCTTAAAGTTATTGATGCTTTCCTGGATTTCTCCGCTTAGTGCCCCTGTACTTTTTAGGTTGGCGGCATTCTTTCTTTTTATCCATGGCGATAATACCAACGTTAAAAAAAGAATAACCAATGCAGGGCATAAAGCAGCTGCACCCAGCTCGATATTGATTGCCAGCAAAAAGATCCCGGCACCAATCATGATAGAAATATTGCCTATAAACTGCATCAGCGATTGGGAGAAAAACTGGTTAAGCTTATCGGTATCGTTATTTACCCTTGATATCAGGTCGCCGGCCTTGTTTTGATTAAAGAAAGCTACCGGTAATTGTTGCAGTTTATTAAAAATGGAGTTGCGCAAGGTAAACAACATCCTTTGCCCTACCCCGCCCATTAGCGTGGTTTGCTTATAGCTGGTAAATAGCGCTACCAGGTACATGCAAAACAAAATTGCCGCGTTATGTAAAACCCCGTTAAAATCCTTGTGCTGCACGTATTTATCAATGGTACGACCAATAATAAGTGGCCCGAGCAGGTTGAGGGTTGAGTTAACAAGAATGGCAAAAAAAGCAATGATGAGCGTACGCTTTTCATGGGCAATAAGCTGAAGCAGCTTTTTCAACCCGGACAGCGTTGACGTCTTTGGCTGATTTTTACTTAAATAGTTTAAATCGTAGTTCATTGTAGTGAATATTTTTTACTTGCGAACTCAATGTTTAGTGGTTAACACTCTGTTCGTAGTTACTGGTGCTTTGCTGTGAATTAAAGATCTGTACATAATCCGGGCTGGTTTTCATCAGCTCATCATGTACGCCGCTGGCTACTATTTCGCCCTGCATCAATAATATAATCTGGTCATAGTGTTCAACAGATGCAATTTTCTGGGTTACCGAGATCAGCGTTAACCCGGGGTAATTTTTTTGGATATTAGCAAGGATCTTCCTTTCTGTGTTATTATCAACCCTTGCAGTAAAATCATCAAGAAGCAATACTTTTGGATTAACTGCAAGCGCCCTGGCCAGCATAATACGCTGCTTTTGCCCACCCGAAAGGCTTGATCCCCGCTCAGAAACAATGGTGCTCAGCTTATCGGGCAAATTATCTATAAACACACTTAGCTCGGCAGTTTCAATTGCTTTTTTAAGCGATTCATCCGTAACGGTATCACTAAATGCGATATTTTCACGGATGCTCATGTTAAAGATGATACTGTCCTGAAAAACAAAGCCAACCTGCCTGTGAAAGGTTTCGCTATCATATTCGGCAAGTGCTTTCCCATCAAACAGCACTTCACCTTCAGTAGCATTGATCAAACCTGTAAGCAGGTACAACAACTGCGTTTTACCGGCAGATGTAGGCCCGATAATAGCTATTTTTGAACCTGCTTTAACCTTAAAGGAGATGTTTTTCAATGCCGATTTTTGCCCGTAGGTTACTGTTACATTGCGGAGTTCAACATCACCTCGCAGGATATCTTTCAGCGGGCCGCCGTCGGAAACATCAGGTGCGTTCAAAACCAGGCTGATCCTTGTAAACGAAGCCGTAGCCTGAGCAATCAGGTTACTCATAAAACCCAAAATAAATATCGGGAATATCAGTAACGACAGGTAACTGTTAAAGGCCGCGAAACTACCCAGGCTCATACTACCGCTGATTACGAAGTGTCCACCCATTACCAAAATGGTAAATGCCGCCATATTAGCCGTAAACGTTACAATGGGAATTAGTCCGGCAAAAAAACCAAGGATCCTCAAGCCATAGTCCCTCGCTTCGGTATTGGCAGCCAGAAATTTATTATATTCCAACTGCTGTGAATTGATCACCCTGATAAGCGCCGCGCCAAGTATGCTTTCATTAATAACCTTATTAAGCATATCGATAACCCCGCGGCTTTTCATAAACAGGGCCCGTACGTTTTTTAATACATAAAAGAATGTACCACCTATAATAGGGATAATGGTAATCACCACCAATGCAAGTTTCCAGTTAATGGTTAGCAGCATAACACTGCACCCAATAATGATAAACAATGATGATACGATAGAAACCAGGGCCTGCGATACAAACAACTTAATTGAATCGATATCTGAAGTCAGATTGGTTAATAGTTTTGATGGATTTGCCTGCTCGATAAAAGCATGGGTTTGGCGGGATATCTTATTAGCCAGTTGCTGGCGCAGATCGCGCGCTACTTTTTCGGACGCAAAAATTTGAACTATTGCCTGTAAACCAGCGAAAAAAAACACCACCAATGTAGCAGTCAGGAAGTTAGCCATTACCTCGTTTAGCACAAAATGATGATTGGAGTAGGCATCAATACCATTGGCTATAATCTTTGGCAACCAAAGGTTCATGGCATTTCCCATTAAAGCAAATAGCAGTAACAGCGCGACAAGGCCTTTATATGGTTTCAATAGGCTAAATACGCCGGGTGGCTTACTGTTTGTTTTTTTTGAAGGATCAGGTTGCATATGATCTTTGATTTATAATTCTTTTTTTGTGGATCTCAATCGAGTCTTTATTGTGTTTGACGATTGAGCACGGAAAACATTTTTATTTCATCTAAAATTATCGAAATAAATCAGAACGAAACGGCAAGCTGTTTTTATTTTAGATATATTTCTATTTCGATATAGTTTGACAAATATATTTCAAATCAGGAATAATTAAAACATTTTAGTAGTAATTTTATATTTTTACAGCCAAACCGGAACAAAATGAAGCCAGTAGTACAATTAGTTGAGGAATGGACAGCTTTTGAGGAAGTAAGTGAACAACCAACTGTTGAAGCATTTTGCAGATATTATTTGCAAAAGCAACGTCCAAAACCTAAGCAACCTGGTAAAAAAGGTGAGCGCATTATGAATGGCGCTTACTTGCTTAAAACCCTCGGCCGAATATTGAGTGCCTATTCGCTTTATTTCCGGTCGGCAGTAAATTATATCGGCATCCCCCCTGCCGAAAGCTTTTATTACCTAAACGGCTTACTGCACCTTGGCGAAGTTCGAAAAAGCGACCTCATCAATTATATGTTTGCCGAAACAACTACCGGTATGGAGGTCATCAACCGGCTCATCCGGGAAGAGAAAATAGATGAACGGACCTCGCCCGATGACAAACGGGCTAAGCTCATCAAAGTAAACCATAACGGGCTTGCTGCACTGGACGAATACTATAAAATCTCAGGTAAAGTGGTTGAAATGACCTTTAAAGGTATTGACGATGAGATCTTAACCGATTGCTATGAAATGCTCAGGTATTGCGAACAGCGAAACTCCTCCATCGCAATCGAATTAAAAAACAAACCTTTTAACCAGATGTATGAACAGGTAATGGCTGATAAAATTTAACTTTCAAACTAAATGATATTGCCTTTTAGCCAGCTTTAAACTCAATGTCAGCTAAAAGTAAAGATGGCATAATACTTGAACATTCAATAGCTGGGTCTGGTAACAACCCCGGCTTTTTTGTATCTATACCATAAAAAACATCTGTGGGCAATATCCTCAATATCTCCGATCTGAGTAAAACATACCAAAGTGCCGGTCGCACGCTTACTGTACTCGATCAAATAAATTTTTCGGTGGCAATAGGTTCAACCAATGCTATAGTAGGGCCATCGGGCAGCGGAAAAACTACCCTGCTTGGCCTTTGCGCCGGGCTTGACCGCTCAACTTCGGGTACTGTTGAGCTCAACGGCATCACCCTCAATAAACTTACCGAAGATCAGCGTGCACAGGTGCGCAATCAGCACGTAGGTTTCATATTCCAGAATTTCCAGCTATTACCTACGCTCACAGCACTCGAAAATGTGATGGTGCCACTTGAGCTCAGGGGCGAAAAAAACATCCGGGCGAGGGCTTTGGATCTTTTGGATAAAGTGGGCCTGTCAGAACGTGGTCATCACTATCCACTCCAACTTTCGGGAGGCGAACAGCAACGTGTATCATTGGCGCGTGCTTTTTCAAACGCCCCCCGAATCCTTTTTGCCGATGAGCCTACGGGGAACCTCGATGCCGAAACCAGCGATAAGGTGATCAAACTCATCTTCGACCTTAATAAGGAAGCGGGTACTACCCTTGTAGTGGTAACGCATGATCTTGAACTGGCAGCTAAAACCCAGCGTATTATCAGGATCAAGGGAGGTAAGCTTATTGCCGACGAAAAAACCATTAACGCATAAGCTAATGGATAATACCGCTATTTCTTTCAAAAGAAAAATAAATATCCCCTGGCTGTTCCGCATGGCCTGGCGCGACAGCAGACGGAACAGGTCAAGACTGTTCCTTTTTATATCGGCCATCGTATTTGGAATTGCTGCACTGGTGGCTATTTATTCATTCAAATACAACGTACAAAATGATGTGAACGATCAGGCGGCTACCCTCATTGGCGCCGACTTAGCCATTTCCGGCAATAAACCGGCCGACGATAAATTAAAGCACCTGCTCGATTCACTGGGCGATCAACGCTCGCAGGAACGAAGCTTTGCATCTATGCTTTATTTTCCGCGTACCAAAGGTACACGACTGGTGCAGATCAGAGCATTACAGGGAGGATTTCCCTACTATGGCGCATTAGAAACTACCCCCGAAGCTGCCGGGCTTACCTTTAAAAGAGGTAGAATGGCGCTGGTTGATAAAACCCTGATGCTGCAGTTCGATGCCAAAGTGGGCGATTCCGTAAAGGTAGGTAACCTTAATTTTCAGATAACCGGCATTCTAAATAAGGCACCCGGACAAAGCGGCGTAATGGCTGGTATTGCCCCGGTAGTTTACATCCCAATGCAATACCTGGAGCAAACAGGGCTTGTTAGAATAGGCAGCCGGGTTAATTATAGCTTTTATTATAAGTTTAATTCATCGGTTAATGTAGATAAACTCGGCAAAAAGCTTGACCCAATGCTTGACAAGGCAGGGATGCGCTTTGAAACCATCGAAACAAAAAAAGATAATACAGGGCGCGCCTTTGGTGATCTGAGCCGCTTTTTATCACTGGTGGGTTTTGTTGCCTTGCTATTGGGCTGCGTTGGGGTAGCCAGTGCTATCCATATTTATGTAAAAGAAAAAATTGCATCCATAGCCATTATGCGTTGCCTGGGTGTTAAATCATCCGAGGCATTTCTGATCTACCTGATACAAATTGTGGGTATAGGCATTATCGGTTCTGTTACCGGGGCCATATTAGGTACGGCTGTTCAACATTTATTACCCCTTGTATTTAGAGACTTTTTGCCCTTTACTATTTCGGTGCAAATATCATGGATGGCTATTGGCCAGGGCATTTTGCTGGGCGTGATTATCTCTATTCTATTTGCGCTGCTGCCTTTAATCTCCGTTCGCAATATCTCACCGCTTAATACGCTCCGTATTTCGTTTGATGAAAGTGGTAACAGGCGTGATCCTTTACGTTGGCTCGTGTATTTGCTGATACTGCTATTTGTAATAGCTTTTACTTATTTGCAGTTGGACAGCGTGGTGGGTAGTATACTGTTTACGTTAGGAATCCTGATTGCCTTCATGATCCTCACTGCAACAGCATGGCTGTTAATGCGCATCACAAAAGCAATAGTAAAAGGCTCATGGAGCTACTTATGGAGACAGGGATTTGCAAATTTGTATCGTCCAAATAATCAAACTATTATCCTTATCGTATCAATCGGCTTAAGCACCATGTTTATTTGTACACTGTATTTTGTACAAACATTATTGGTGCAGCAGGTTAATCTTTCAACCAGCGGCAATCAATCAAACATGATTCTGTTTGATATCCAGAGCAGCCAGGAAAAAGGGGTTGTTCAATTAACCAAACAGCAAGGACTTCCTGTATTACAACAGGTACCTATCGTTACTATGCGCATTGAACAGATCAACGGTAAAACAGCTGCTGATCTTACAAAAGACACTACTATTAAAATACAGCATGGCGTATTTGCCTGGGAGTACAGGGTAACGTTCAGGGATTCGTTAACCTCGTCAGAAAAATTGCTGGATGGCAAATGGATTGGCCAGGCCGATCCTTCAAAGGAAATCCCGGTATCTGTTGAAGAAAACCTATCCAAACGAGGCAACCTTAAAATTGGTGACAAAATAGTATTTAATGTACAGGGCGTGCAGATGCCTGCCTATGTGGCCAGCATCCGCAAAGTTAACTGGGGTAAGGTGCAAACCAATTTCCAGGTTGTTTTCCCTAAGGGAGTACTTGAGGAGGCGCCACAATTTCATGTATTGATGACGCACGTGCCTTCAAACAAAGTATCGGCAGCTTTTCAGCAGGTTGTAGTGAAGGCCTATCCTAATGTTTCTATAATCGATCTGGGTTTGATTTTAAGTGTTGTTGATGAGCTACTGAGTAAAATCAGCTATGTCATCCGTTTTATGAGTGCATTCAGCATCATTACAGGTATTGTAGTACTCATTGCATCCGTGCGCATCAGCAAATACCAGCGAATCCAGGAAAGCGTGTTATTGCGTACCCTTGGGGCAAGTCGTAAGCAGATATTCACCATAACGGCGCTGGAATATTGGTTTTTAGGTAGCTTGTCGGCATTAACCGGCATCCTGATTGCCTTTGCGGGCACTTATTTCCTTGCAAAATATAGTTTCGAAATACCATACAGCATTAATGTTTTACCTGCTCTTGTATTATTTTTGACAGTCAGCTTGCTAACCGTTGTGATCGGTTTATTGAACAGCCGTGGAGTGCTAAACAAGCCTCCGCTGGAGATTTTAAGAACAAACGCATAAACGCATTGTATTTATTTTATATGAACAAAGTTACTTTAAGCGGTATCATGCTTGGTGCCCTTACAATGGTGGGCTGCGGCAACAGCGCTAAATCACCAAATAATGACCAGGCCCAGGCTACTACCGAAGTGGCAAAAACCGACTCGGCATCAAAGAAAATAGTTTTATTTTTTGGCGATAGCCTAACTGCCGGGTATGGGCTCGATGACCCGGCAGATGCCTTTCCAGGAGTGATCAGCCACATGGTTGATTCACTGAAACTGCCTTACAAAGTAATTAATGCAGGCTTGAGCGGCGAAACTACCGCAGGCGGTAACGGGCGCATTAACTGGCTGTTAAAGCAAAAGATAGATGTATTTGTACTCGAACTCGGCGCCAACGACGGACTTCGTGGCATCCCTGTGAATGAAACTGCAAAGAACCTGCAATCCATAGTAGATAAAGTGAAAGCTAAATACCCCGATGCTAAACTTGTTTTGTTAGGCATGCAGGTGCCACCCAACATGGGGGCGGATTATACCGGTAAATTTGAAACCGTGTTCCCCGACCTGGCTAAAAAGAACAATATGGCGCTGGTGCCCTTTCTGTTGCAGGGCGTTGGTGGCATGCCATCGCTTAATCAAAGCGATGGCATCCACCCTACTGACCAGGGTGCCAAAATTGTAGCTAATAATGTTTGGGCGGTTTTAAAAGATGAATTAAAAAATTAAAAGTTCTAAACGCCAGCTACCTTGCAGTAAAGTTGTAAGTGATACCAAAGAACCAGCTGTGATCCCAATCCGAAATTACCGGAACTGTGCTATCGGTATAAAACTTAGGGGCTGAATATATATTGTTAGGATCAGACCGGTTAAGCCCTAATTTAACCGTACTGTTCAGGCGATCCGTTTTACCCCAGATCACACCACCTGAAAGTACCAGGCGACGGGTTGAACCCAGCAATACACTGCCACCTAACAATACATTTAGCTCTGTTTCCGTGTTTACCGATAAGCCTGTTGTGACTGCAATATTGTAATTGCTGCTTATTCTCGGGTATGCGTGCATAAGAACTCCGAACCCAATTTTTTGCTTACTATTATTTTGTCTGATAGCGATACGGCCGGTTGTATCTTTTAGTGTTTTCAGTGATGTTGTTGTGTCGGTGCTACGGCGATATTTCACAGTGGTATCCATAAAAGCGAATGTTTGATTTTTAAGGCCGGTGATAAGTACGCCCGAACTAAAATCAATCTTAAACCCGCCGCTTAACCTGATCTCCTCTGTTTTTTTCACATTACCCTGAGCGTCTTTCAAAGTCATGGTCAGATAATCATGATTTTTAAGTTTTTCGGCCAAAAATGATGTGGTTTTGTAGCTATAAACCTTGTTGTACAACAGTTCAATATATTTAACAAGCAGCGTTAACTTATCATCTTTATCGCTTTTATAGAGCTTGATAACTTCGGCCATCGACATCCCGAAGCGCTCATGAATGTGTTTATTTATAGCCTGGATATTACGTGCGTGTTTTTCGATGGTTGCGGAGTTGAAATAAAAGTTTTTGGTGTAGTAGTACAAATCGTTCTTGCAATCAATTAAATTAACCGCAGTTGTCGACGCCAATTTATCGTCGCCTGAACTGTTTACTTTCGAATCATTTTTTTTTGCAGTGTCAGCTTTTGAGGTATCTTTTTTAAAATTGGCAGCACTGTTAAGCATTGTCGAAAATTTGCCTTCATCCTCCAAAAAATTATCCTTGTATGCAAGAGTCAGGCTAAGCGCATCATTACTGGTATAATTCATGAGTTCAACCTTAAACTGCGCCCCTACCGGCGGGCTATAAAACATTGATTTTACCCATTTGTAATATTCCACGTATTTACCATCGCAATTAAGACCGTTTATTTTACAAGTATCAGTTGATTTTTTAATTATTTTTTTCAAGGTATAATAATCACCGCGCTGCATATCATACAGCCATATATATTCGCCGGGAAGCCGTTTATCATCCTGATCACTCATGCAGCGCACTAGAGATGAATAACCAAACGTGGCTAATCCGTCAAACATTTCTCTGTCAATAAATTTAAATGCCGGGCCGATGAAAGCGGTATCAAGTGGTAATAATGCGGCCAACACCTTGCTCCTATCTGATTCTGCTTTGACTTTACCTGTATCAGTTGTTGCTTTACTGCCAGCTACTCCCCTGGAAAATTCAATATGAGCCAAGTTATCAGCTGGTTTTTTTCCTGTCCCGAATACCAAAGTTATTTTTTTTCCTGTCGTCAGGTTTCCTTTATTTACTTTACTATCAAGGTTGAGATTTAAATTCGATGTGGATTTAATTGATTTTATGCTATCTGCATATTTTTGCCCCCATAGGCCTTTCAGATAATCACCCAATTGCTGTACGGGACCGTTTGTCTGTTCAAACGTTGAATTGGCCACAAGTGCATCGACGCTATCATTTGGTATGCCACTTATACGCATCAAATATTTTACGTTACTTGTATCAAGAATAATTTGTTTAGTACCTTTTAAATCTGTGTACTTGAACACAATATCGGGTTTCGATTGCGCAGAAGCGCAATTAAAGGTTATTGTTAATAATAAAATAGTAAAAAGTTTTTTCATGACTTAAATAGTGAATATCCGCGGTTAGAAAATAAATTGTATACAGGTAAAATATAGGTAAATTGATTATCGTTAGTTGCGCCCACAACATAACCTATCAACTTACCGGCATTGTCAGTAACGGGTCCTCCCGAATCGCCACCAGTTGTTACTTTGTCGGTTGAAATAAGCCCGACATATTCGCGCCTGATACCTCTGCAATCAAGCTCAACATCACAATTTGGATTATTTACAGTAGCGCTTTGGATATAGGATGTAGCACCGTAAATTTTTACAGGCTTATTTAGTAAGCTGTCAATTTCATCGATCTTGTAATAATCTGCAAACCTAGCCTGATCAACACCATTCACACAACCGCCGATATTAGCTATTTCGGCAACAGCATAATCATATCCGCCGTCGTAATATCCTTCAAAAACAGTTAATACATCGAAACTATTGCGGGCTTGCAATTTGCTTGAAGGCACCTGGCATCTTATATCGTTAGCATTGTAATATATGGCATCGCCCGATTTTACCAATGCAGGCAGCAATACATGAAAACAACTCATCAGATAGTTTTTTTTGTTTTGATCATTGATCACGATTATCGTCCGCGATCCGTATTCATTCACATTGTCATTATCGTCCATGTATGAAATACTCCCTCCCATTCCCAATTTACTCCCGTTATCCAGCCGTAAGTTTTCATTATTTTTATATTCAATTCGGGCCGCGGTTGCAGGGTTGCCTACGGCTATAACATCAACAGGCATGGCAATGCCTTTAAACACCAGGTTGCCCGGCACAACAAAATCCAACTGATCAACGCCTACTTTAGCATCTACAAATACAAGCAAAGCCAGGCCGGCTGTTTGATCATTATTTTTATTGCCTACTCCTATTCCCTTAAAACCGGTAACTTTTGCCTTTAATAATGTCGAGTAATATTTCTTTGCCGATTTTAAAAGGATTATTTTGTCTTCATCATTAAAATCGGGAAACTCCTTTCCGGGAAACACAAAATCATTTTCGGCAAAGCCTCCACTCCAATAAAAGTAGCCATCATCTTTACTATGAACCCATACGCCATTTCCTTCAATTTCAGTGCCCGTAACAACATCATCAATATCTATTACAAAACCCGGAGCGCGGTATAAAATACAGTCAGAAAAGGTTGATGGCTTATCTATCCTCGCGTTTAAATATTTGCTTACCGTTAGCTTCATTACCCTACTCTGTTAGTTGGTGATTGCCCGGGACCTCCCCCGGCTGAAGGATCTGGTGTACTATTACTTGCGTCGGATTGTGGCTTTGGCCCTGTACCACGTAACTGAATAAACCTGTTTAACAAATCAAACCAAAATGTTGAGCCAAGCGACAGGGCCAAAGCTGTTATTAACCACCCCCAAAACTTATTTTGCGGATTTTGATAAGGATTGCCTGCACAGGTAAAGGTTTTGTTGTAATAATCTATTTTTTGTTTGATTTTAAGGCTATCGCTATGGGCAACCCGTTTTATTGAATCAAGCGCCTTTTTTAACTTAAGGGTGTCATTTTTGGATGGTTTTTTATTATTTGAAGTTGCAAAACCTTTTCGCAACTTCAGGCTGCTTGTATCATGTAAGTTTTTTATCTTACCAAGTCTTAGCTTCAAGGTATCGCAAATTTTACAGCTATCTTCATCAGGTCTTCCAATTGCAGCAATCATGTTCGCCTGGCTTATATCTTCATCAACAGCCTTCCTTGCTTTAACAAGGTCGGAATCACTAACTATAATATAATGCCTGATTATTTTCGCACCTTTTTTGCTGGTATCTGCAGTTAAACTGTCTTTATTTGCTTTCTCATCAACCTGTTTTACCAATGTTTCGTATTTATCCCTGTTGTTTACGGCAAGGGTTACCAGGTTTTGCCTTGCTGTTTTATCTTTAGCTAAAAGCTTGTAAATGGCTATTGTATCAATATTAAAGTTATAAGCCATAATAAAGCCGATTAAAAATAACAACACCCGCGTTTGCTTTTTGTACCAGCCGGAAGTACGATCCATTGTATCATTAAACCATTTTTCAAGCAGCGACTTAAATTTATCGATATCATTAGTCGAATCGTAGAAGAGTTTTTGAAGAAATGCAAGTGTTTCAGAGTCGATTTGTGCTGTATTAGCGCCTATCAAAATATTTTTTTGAACAAATAGTGATTTCTGTATCAAGCTCATTTGCGGGCTCGTTCCGTCATAATTATCTCCACGAAGCATGTAAATCAATGTTTGTGAAAAATTTGACGGACCCAGATAGGCCGGTTTACTTTGCCAACTGCTTTGCGCGAGGTATTTAATTGTTGGATAATTAAAAAAGGCTTTGGTGAGATAGCTTTTTGATTTATAATGCGGATAAAAAAAACGTACTATTCCATAATATATTTCTATAACTGCATTAATTAAGGACAATTGCGAATATTTATTATCATCCTCCAGCATTCTCCTGATAGCCATTTGCAACATCCTGCTTCTGAGATTAAACCAACGGGCTACAATTTCCTGTAAAATGGTTGCCAGCAAGCTATACAAAAGATAAACAAAGATTAATCCGATGAAAACATCTAATACTATGCTATTGAACATAACGATAAGGCTTAAATATTTTTTTGAAAAATAGGTTCAGATACAACAGATAACCGATTATTACTCAAATAATATATCATGAAATTACTTATAATACAGCATTCTTTTATAAAAAAAACATCAGTATTTTCACTGCACTTCATTGCAGTTTTGACGTAACGTGTTCACGTATTTTTACGTAAAAATAAACTGCAAGGAAATTAATTTCCTATATATCAATAAAGTATACTATTGTATTATTGTTACCACAGCCATATAACGAATAATATTTTATTGAAACGTTAACAGGAATTGAGATTTTTTATAGAAGTATTGGGTTAATCGTTCAGGGCCTGGTACACCATGGCTCTGAATTTATCCTGGATCTGGTTATGAGGAAAGGGCCAGTTTTGTACAAACAACAGGCAAACAAGATGCTCTTTAGGATCAACCCAATATAACGTTCCATAAAAACCGCCCCAGGCAAAGGAACCCTCGCTAATACCCAGTTTGGCCGAACTGTTTTGCGTGGTTAGGCCAAAGCCCAAACCAAATTTATCTTTATCGGCATTAATATACAGATCGCCAATTTGATTGGTGGTCATCATGTTGACAGTATGACGAGCCAGTAAACGTTGCCCGTTATAAACACCGCCGTTAAGCATCATTTGTAAAAAGGTGGCATAATCTTTTATAGTTGAGCTTAGTCCTGCGCCACCGGCATAGTATGTACCGGCAGTCTTCGGATAATTCACATCAAACGAAGGAAATGTAGATTTGCTCCAATTGGTGATATGGCCACTTTGGTCAAATGTATAGGCTGTAACCAAACGATTTTGCTTTACGGCAGGGATGTAAAAATAAGTATCATTCATGCCCAGCGGTGTAAAAATCCGTTCTTTAAAAAATTGGTCAAGACTTTTGCCGGATACTTTTTCTACAAGGTAGCCCAACACATCGATATTCATTCCGTAAGTCCAACGTTCGCCAGGTTGGTGCAGCAAGGGGAGTTTGCCAAGTTTGTTTATAGCATCAGCCAGTAGTATCTTATCGGCTACAAACCCTGCCGGAATCCCTGCCTTAGCATAAATAGCCTTCATTTTGGGCGAACCGATCTGCGCATATTCAATGCCCGAGGTGTGGGTTAGCAGATCACGAATAGTAATTTCCCGTTTTGCAGGTACAGTGGTGAACGTTGAATCCTTTTCATTAAACTGATCCACCACTTTAGGGTGCGCGAATGTGGGCAGATATTTGGAGATTGGATCGTCAAGTAAAAACTTACCTTCTTCAAAAAGCATCATCACTGCCACACTGGTAATGGCTTTAGTTTGCGAAGCAATACGAAAAATAGCATCGTTGCTCATCAAACGCTTCTGCTCTTCATCTGCCAGGCCAAATGATTTATCATAAACAATTTTGCCATCGCGGGCTATAAACCCAACTGCGCCCTTCACATATCCCGAGTCGATATTCTGCTCAATCATTGCATCTATTCGTTTTAGCCTTTCGGGCGAAAACTTTGCCGATACCGGGTCGGCAGTTTTTAAAATGGTACCTTGTGCAAATACATTAACGGCAAATGCCGACAGTAGCAAAAAAATAAAACATCTTTTCATCACGCGGTTTATTGGTGATGCAAAATAGCTATTTTAGTTTGATGAATCCCTGATAATTAACTCTGTAGCCAGTGTTATATGTTGATTTTTTTCTTCAGGAGTTGTGTTGTTAAGTCTTTCCATCAGCAGTTTGATCACATTATCGGCTATTTCATCAATAGGTTGGGCAATGGCGGTAACAGCTGGAGTATACAATTCAAAAAGTTCATAATCATCGAAAGCTATCAGTGCAATATCTCCGGGTACCTTTTTGCCTGCCTTTCGGAGAGCTTTTAGCCCGCATTTCCCCAAATGATTATTGGCAAACAGGATAGCGTCGACATCCTTATTGTTTTCAAGAAAATCCCTCATTAGTTTAAGGAGGGCCTGATCGGTGGTGTGAAAATCAACTTCGGTTATATTAGGTTTCAATTTACTTTGGTGCATCGCTTTTTCATAGCCTTCCAGCCTTTCTATCATTTGGGTTTGGATAGAGCTGTAAGTTATAAAGGCGATGTTTTTATGTCCTTTATCAATGAGGTACTGTGTAGCGTTAAAAGTACTGAACAGGTTGTCAACCACCACATAATCAGTTGCCACTTTAGGCAGGTAACGGTCAAAAAGCACAACAGGAAAGCCATCTTTGATTAAATCGCTGATATCCTCTTCAATGTTATCCGGAGGGGTGATAATATAACCATCAACATGCCTGTCGCGAAACATGGCTATCAGTTCCCGGGTTTTCTGCGTATCATTATCTGTGCTACTGTAAATGATCTTGTAACCGCTTTGATAGGCTAAATCCTCAATACGGCGGGCTATGGTTGCAAAAAAGTGGTTTGAGATATCCTGCACCAATAAACCTATGATATTTGATTTACCGGTCCGCAAGCTTTTGGCCAAAGAGTTTGGTTTGTAGCCTACCTCTTTTACATATTGTAATACGCGTTTTACCAGTTCATCGCTGATTCGTTTTTCTTGCGCCCGCCCGTTAAGGATAAAAGACACAGTAGTTTTAGATATATTCAGACTATTGGCAATGTCAACTATAGATAATTTCTTCTTCAAGGATATTTAGTATTTAAAACCAAATATATAATATAAATGGTAATGCTAAACAGGTTTAGTAGATAATAAATGGTTTATTTTGCTTATTAATTAACTGCCATGCAATAATTCCAAAAAGGACAATAGCATACAAAACAAAAAAGGCCGCCCGTAACAGGCGACCCTTTCAGTTAATATATAGGGAGTTAGAATATTAAAATCTGCGCATGCCTCTGCCGAAGTCTCTGTTTTGGGTAAAACGTTCACCGCCGTTTCCCTTGTCATGTCCGCCATCGTTTGATGGTCGGCCGCCCCAATTGCCGCGGTTGTCGTGATCGCCATGGTTATCGTGGTTACCGTTACTTTGTTGCTGGCCGTTGCCCCAGCCACCATGGTTATCGTGGTTGCTGTTTCCATTTCCATTACCCCAGTTACCACGACCATTACCCCAGCCACGATTATCTCTACCATTATCCCAGTTGCCGCGGTTATCATATGGATTGGGTCTTCTGCCCCAGCTTCCACGGTCGCCACCCCAGCCCTGGCGATAAGTATAGCCATCTGCAGGCCTTCTGTCAAAACGATGGCCCCAATTACCACGGTCGCCCATATAACCACCCCATCTTTGCCTGTAAAAATCATGGTGCATAAACGGACGCGGAGCCCTCACTTCATAACGTACAGCTGTACGCCAGTTGTAATCCCGGTAAGCACCAGGCAGGTAAGCACAGCTTACCCAACGGCTACCGTCATTGTAATAATAGCATCCTGCGCCTACATTGTAGTAAGCTTCAACTTCCGGTAAATAGTAATAATCATCGTCGTCGCTAACATTTACGTTGTCATCGTAAACAGGCTCTTCTTGAACCACAGGTGGCGGAGGGGCCGGTACATAAACGCGATGAGCAGGGATATTAATACCAAATTGTATAGATACCTGAGCGTTGGCTTTGCTGATAAATAAGCTTCCGGCTGCTATTGCTGATAATATGACTAACTTCTTCATAATTGTAAATTTTATATAGTTAGGACGATATCTATCAGCAATGGTTTAACCGGCTATTGCTTTATATGTTAAAACATTAGTTAATTAGTACAATCTTTTATTCATAGTTGCTTTAACCAAACTTTATTCCGAAAAAAAACTACAGCAATCTATTGTAACCAAATTTTATTAGCCTGGATGTTGTAATAAAAATGAAAGTGTCACTTGAATACTACAAAACAGATTTTAGGATTATAGGTATATTTACTTAATTTGATAACCTTTAATCAATTACCATGAAAAACCGCAAATTATTACATTCCATACTGCCGATGGTTGCTATAGGAGGCTTTATGTTTTTTACAGCCTGCAAAAGCAACAATGATTCAAAGAAAACCGCCGATAGCACCTCTGCTCCTGCTTCGACAACAGAAAACGCCGGACTTAAAACACCCGCAGGCTTCAGCGCCAGTATTATTGCCGAAAAACTTGGTGGTGCCCGCCATATTGCTATCACCCCGCAAGGCGATATTTATGTAAAGCTTACCAACGTTAAAAACAATAAGGGTATTTTAATGCTGCATGAAGATGGAGGTAAAGCTTCCGTTAAAAACAGCTTTGGCGCCTACAGCGGTACAGGTATGTCCATCAAAAACGGATACCTGTATGCTTCGTCAGATGAAGAAGTTTTTCGCTATAAGCTGAACGATAAAAGTGAAGTGATCAATCCTGATAAGCCTGAAAAAATTGTTACAGGACTTATCAGTCGCCATGAGCATGAAGCTAAAGCTATAACGCTTGATAATGATGGCAACCTTTACGTTAATATCGGTGCTTACTCAAACGCCTGCCAGGTTGAAGACCGTAAAAAAGGCTCGCCAGGTCAAAAAGGTTGCCCTATCCTGGATTCGGCAGGTGGTATATGGCAGTTTAAGGCTGATAAGCTGAACCAGCACTATGGCGATGGCGTGCGTTATGCCACCGGCCTGCGTAATGTTGTAGGCATTACCTGGAACCAGCAAAACAACCAGCTTTTTGTAATGCAGCATGGCCGCGACCAACTGTATGAATTTTACCCTCAATATTTTACCGCTAAACAATCGGCCATATTACCGGCAGAGTGTATGTATGCCCTAAAAAAAGGTGATAATGCCGGCTGGCCTTATATGTATTATGATCAGGAGCAACATAAAAAAATGCTGATGCCTGAATATGGTGGCGATGGCAAAATAGAAGGAGGAAAAGATGCCATTGATCCGGTTGCTGCTTATCCAGGTCACCTTGCTCCTAATGGCCTGATATTTTACACCGGCGACCAATTTCCGGCAAAATATAAAAATGGTGCGTTCATTGCCTTCCACGGCTCATGGAACCGTGCACCCGAACCCCAGGCTGGCTATTTTGTAGTATTTCAGCCGTTTAAAGATGGCAAACCTGATGGCCAGTGGGAAGTTTTTGCTGATGGCTTTTCAGGGTCTGCTGCTAATACAGCTTCAGGTGCAGCGGCCCACCGCCCATGTGGTTTAGCGCAAGGCCCGGATGGTTCGCTTTATGTTACCGATGATGTGGCTGGAAACATTTACAAAATCACTTATAAAAAATAACAATGGACTTTAAGAAAGCCCTTCTGCTATTATTCATAACCTTATTTACAGGCGCTGCCTTACAGGCACAAACAAAACATAAAAAGCCGGCAGGCAGGAAACCTGCTACAGGCTTAAAAGCATCCATAAAAAGAGGTCAGGCACTTTTTACTCAATATTGTGTGACCTGCCACCAGGCAGATGGTTTGGGCGTACCGCATATGAACCCGCCATTAGTTAAAACCACTTATGTTTTGGGCGATAAAAGCAAGCTTATCAAAATAGTGCTCAATGGTTTTGATGAAGATGTAGAAATAAATGGCGAAACCTACTCAAACACCATGGCTGCGCATGATTTTATGAAAGATCAGGAAATTGCTGACGTACTGACCTTTGTACGCAACAGCTTTGGAAATAAAGCCAGCGCCATTACTATGGCACAAGTAAAAGCCACAAGGGCCACCAATAAAAAATAGCAGAACCAGACTTACGAAGTTTTTAAAACTTCGTAAGTCTTTCATCATTAGCCTCACTTCTTTTTGATAATCGCCGTAGCTTTTATCTCAATTAAAATATCATCTCTAAAAAGCTTACTAACCTGTACCAATGTGCTTGCCGGTGGTTGTTTAGTGTTCACAAACTTATCCCTGATACCGCGAACCAGCTGAACCTGGGAAGCATCTATCAAATAATAGTTCAGCTCAACCAGGTCATTCATGGTACCGCCGGCAGCTTCAATTATATTTTTGATATTTGTAAAGATCTGTTCGGTTTGGCTTGTCAGATCACCATTCCCGGCAAGTTTGCCATCTTTATCCAAACCAACCTGGCCCGACATGATCACCATGTTGTTTTTACCCAAGTCAACAATTACAGCATGGGAGTAGCCAAACGGTTTGCCTACTGTAGCTGGATTTAAAAAAGTTACGTCTTTATTTGCTTTCTGGGCAAAACATGCCGACGAAGCGCTGAACAAAATGAGATACAGGAGTTTTTTCATAAGGTAATTTTTATCGCACAAAGTTGAGCATCCTGCTGCAAACTTACAATATGGTTATACCCGCCGACCAGCCAATCCAGCCCTTTGTACGGTTGCCCCAATCTATCAAACCTGGTTTATTTTTGATGATCTGCTGAATGTCGCTATCGCCGGGATGATCGCCATAATTGGTGTAAACGTTAAAGGATGGGCCTGCAAAAAAGCTAACTTTTGAACCGGCTTTGAAGTTCAATAAAGCGCTTACCCGGTTTATCTGATTTTGATTTTTCCATCCTTTTGCAAACAACAAATGAGTTGAGCCTTCTGCAGATAAGAATAAGCTATTGTTAAAAATAAAGTCATGCCCTAAGCCCCAGCCTGCGCTGTAAAATGTATGCTTATCGGTAAAATTAACGCCTCCGGAAACGATAGAATACAGTTTGGCATTGCCCGATTTGAAAGCAATATTTGTTGTGGTGATCTCGTTGCTGTACACCTCAATTTTAGCATAACCATTTCGTGAAATATTCAGTAAACCGATACCATAACCATCAAGTGTATCCGCGATGTTTACTAATGCAAATGATGATCCTTTTATAACCCTGGCCTTATTGAAAATTCCGGCTACCTGCATCCCTCTTGCTTCATTGCCTGTAACGTTGGCTATCCCGGCAATGCTGAAGCCTTTACTGTTTTTCCTGGTATAATTATAAATGCCCGCTGCCTGAAAACCCCTGGTATTGCCATTTACATGATTAAAGATTCCGGCAAGCTGCACACCCTTAACACTATCTTTTACCATATTATAGATACCTCCGGCCTGAAGTCCCGTCATACTTTTTTGATCATTATTACTTACAGCGGCCAGTTGAACCCCTTTGCTGTTACCCCCCACAACATTGAAGAGCCCCGCAGCCTGGACATATTTAACATCCTGCTTGTTAATATTAAACAGCCCGCCAAGCTCAACGCCGTTAACACCTCCGTTATATCCCCCTAAAAGATTGAACGAAAAGTTGTTGACTATTTGCCCGCTCATGATACCGTGGCTCCCCAAACTTGGCACAAGCGAAGCCTGTACCGGCACTGTTGAAAGATACCCGCCCAGGTTAAGGTTCTGTATTTTTTGGCCTGATGAAAGGAACATTCTGCCCAGCCAGCTCCTGTCTGATTTTGAATTGGCAGCATCTGCGCTATAATAATACTCGCGCGGTTTTATGGATACGTTTACGTTGCTTAAAAGATTGATGCTTGTATCACGATAAAGCTCCTTGCTTACATTAAGCGTAATCATACCATTGGCCTTTATTTTAAGCTGAAAATGCCCATTCTGATCGGTAAGCGTCGATTCGAGGGAATTTCTTTCGTACACGCTCGCATTATAAAGCTTTTTGCCGGTTATATCATCGTACACATAACCGCTTATGTAATAAACATTACCCGGACCGGTTATGGTATCAGGCACAAGGCTTAGCCTGTACGGTGTAGGCCGGAGTATAATATACCCCGGCGATTCTTTATAATCAACCTTACCGTGAAACAGCTCATCGAGCAGATTTTTGATAGTTTGACCCGATGTTACCATGCTCACCACACTATCGGTTTTAATAACATCATTACTGTATGAAAAATAAAACTTTCCCTTTTCGCCGATGATATTAAGAATCTCGGCTATCTTTTTTTGTTTAACATTGAGCGTTACAGTCCGGTTTAGGTTATCTTGTGCAAGTGCATTGGTAATGAGCAGGCAACCCGCCAACACCAGCATTATATAAAATAGTATGTTTAGTTTCTTTTCCATCAGTTTTTGATTATGATGAGATGTGGTTTCCTGATCACCTTAACATCGCCAAATGTATCTGCAATTGTTTTCAGGATATTGTCCAATGAATCTGCTTTAAATGTGGTTGTTATAGTCCTGTTTGCCAGCTTTTTGTTATCTATCACAATATTTGCATGATAGGCTTCATTGAGCACGTCAACCAGGCGCCATAGCGGCGTTTTATTGGCCACAAACTTTTGGGTACGGTAATAATTATACAACTCGTCCTGGCTGCTGCCTTTTTGCATTTTACCTCCCTGTACCGATGCTCTCTCCTTCGGTTTTAGCTTCACTACAATCTCCTGCTGAATTACCTGCACTATGCCGGTTTCAACAATGACCTCGGTGTTGGCGCCGGTAGTTTTAATGTTGAAGGAGGTGCCAACCACCTTTACAACCACATCATTTACGTGGATCATAAATGGTTTTGATTTATCATGGGCCACATCAAAAAAAGCTTCTCCTTTTAATGAAATCTCACGGGTATCGCCGGTAAACTTGTCGGGATAATTCAAAACCGAATTTTTATTCATGGTGATCAACGAGCCATCGGCCAAAGTAATCTTGCGTACAATGTTGCCGCTTTGCAGCGTAAGCATATTTGGCTTACCGGGTTTAAGCACTGCATATAATATTCCTGCACTTCCTAAAATCACCAGCCATATGGCAGCAATTTTAAGCCAGCGGTTTGCAGTGTTTAAAGGCCTTACTTTGGTTGATACCTCACTCCTGTTTTGAGCCAACTGCTTAAACTCGGCCCATGAGGCATCGGGATCAAGTTTGCTTTCTATCTTAAGTTCGCGGCTGGTATCCCAGATCAATTTAAAATGATCAAAATACTTTCGGTTATTGTCATTATCGCTAAGCCAGCGGTTGATGGTTTCATTCTCAACCGGCGTGGTTTCATTTAGCATGTATTTGGTTAATAATTCGTCCATCATCTTAAATAATATTAAAAGCCCTGCTAATAAACCAAATGAATAGTGGCACGTAATCAACTAACTTGAGCCTTAACGTTTTCAGGGCTTTGCCCATCTGGTTTTCTACTGTTTTTATGGAAATACCCAATTCATCTGCGATTTCCTGGTATTTTAAATCCTCAAACCTGCTTAACTGAAACACCGTACGGCATTTTTCGGGCAAATCGTTGAGAGCCTGTTGTAATTTTTCTTTGAGGTCGAGCAGCTCCATACCTCTGCCTTCGTCCACTTTATCCTTCGTCATATATGCAACATGTTGCTGGTGATTAATTTTCACTTTCTGATGCCTGAGGTTATTAAGGCATTCGTTATAAACAGCCCCATACAGGTAGGCCTTTATTGAGCCGGAAAAGTTCAGCCGATCTTTACGTTCCCACAGTCGCATGAAGACGTTTTGTACCATGCCTTTCGCGGTATCCTCATCCCGTAAAATGGAGATTGCATACACATGCAGCGGCCTGATGAAGTGCTTATAAACCTTTTCAAAGGTTGCTTCATCACCCGAAAGCAGCAGCGGAATCAGTTGTTCGCTATTTAAATCCAAAATATAATCGGTTTGGGTTAACATTCAATTAAATCTCAATGCAGTAATTAATGGTAGTAAGGATGTGTATCCATTTATTTTCCTCAATTATCCGCCTGGCCCGGTGATTACCCGGAGAGGAAATAAAAGTAATAAGAAGTAATAAGGAAGCTAATGTGTTCATTTAAGTAAAATTTCCCATGAAACACTCCAGGACTATTTTACCCCTATGAGCAAATGAAATTTTTATTCAAATCTGAATAAATAGAATACTTAAGGAAAGATTTTCAGGCATGCTCCTGCTTAAAAACATAATGGAGCACCTTGCTATGCAGTTCGTCAGGTAAAAAGGGTTTCATCACAATATCGTCAAAACCTGTATTATAAGCCTCGTCTTCAACGTCTTTAGGAAGATTGGCTGTAAGCGCAATAATGGGAATATTTACCCCGTTCAATCTCATTTTTTTTGTGGATTCATACCCATCCATAACAGGCATTTGTAAATCCATTAACACAAGGCGATGTTTTGAAGTATCCAGCTTGTCAAGTGCTTCCTGGCCGTTGGTTGCTACATCTGTAGCGGCGCCCCAGCGTTTTAAGTAAGTTTGCGCAACCAGCACGTTCATTGGGTTATCATCAACCAGTAAAATAGAGATCCCGTCGAGAAGCTTATCCGCCGCATCTGGTTTAACGTTAACGTCAACCGCCCCCGATATACTACTTGCTTTCTCAAAGGTTTGAATAAAGTAAAATATCGAGCCCACTCCTTCCTCACTAATCAATTGTAAAGCCGAATCCTGTAGTTCCAATATTTTTTTGCTGATAGCAAGACCTAAACCTGTGCCTCCAAAACTTCGTGATATAGATGAATCGGCCTGGGTAAAGCGTTCAAATATTAATTTCTGTTTACCGCGGGGGATGCCGATACCTGTATCTTTAACAAATAACATTAATGTGGCGGCAGTGTCAGTTTGTTCTTTCACTTCCATCCCCAATACAACCTCGCCGCTCGGGGTAAATTTGATAGCATTATGAACAAGATTGCTAATTACCTGCGATAACCGGGTGGGATCGCCAAGTAGTTTATGCTGCAATTTCTTATCAAAATCAAGCCTCAGTGTAATCCCCTTATCATGAGCAGCCGTTTGTAAGCCGCCTACCACATTGCGGGCAATTGCAGCCAGATCCATCTCTATGTGTTCAAAGGTAATTTTGCCTGCTTCGATCTTGTTGTAATCAAGGACGTCGTTCACTATCGCCAACAGATTATTAGCCGAAAAGAGCATGACATCGAGATGTTCGATCTGATCTTTACGTGGCTCGTTCCTCAGCAGCAGATGGCTCATACCTATTACCGAATTTAACGGTGTCCGGATCTCGTGGCTCATCGTGCTTAAAAATTCACTTTTAACCTTTAAACCCTGTTCGGCCTCAGCTTTAGCCTTTTTTAACACAAATGATACCCTGTGCGCCAGAACAAGCGACTGTAAAAAGAAAAATGCGATATAACCTAAAAAACTTACCAGCTGCAAGGGAGGTATTAACGCCCAGTAGTGAAAAAGCGATATCCCAAATACCGACATTAAAGCAAATGCGCTCATCAAAGCATAAACAGACCCCGGCCGGTTATTGCGCCATGCTTTTGAGTATACATAAGGAATATAAACGAGGCAAAAAAGCATCACCACCAAAAAGGGATTTACCAACTGGGTGAAAATTACAGCAGGACTAAATAATGTCATTACTGCAAACGAAAAGCTAATGCCATTAATGACATTCACTATCCGGCTGTTTACATCTGCAGGATATAAGTACAAAGTGTAGAAACCAAACAAACCTATCCCTAAAAACAAGCTCGTATACTCCAACCTCGCTGTAATGTACCAATTAATATCAGGCAATAAAGTATGCAACACATAGTTATCGGTACCAATGATCCGGTAACTATAAACTATAGAAAACAAAGCAAAAAGTAAAATAGCTTTATCGCGGCTGCCCAACAAATACAAGCCAAGGAAAAATAACCCTCCCATCATTAAACAGCCTGTAAGCATCAGGTCAATACCTTCTGCCCTGTGCCGGGCAAGGTCAATTCTATCTGCCGGTCCTATGAATATTGGTTTACTGATACCACCTTTGCTATGTATAAAATTGGAAATTTGTAATGTGATATTAATGGTATCACTGTTAGGCAAGTCGACAGCATGATACTCCCAATGTGCTTCAAAACCCTTTGCAGAAGTGGTTACCCTTCCGTTTGACGACGCTAATTTGCTGTTAATATAAAGCCGGTAAGCACTATAGACATCGGGCATCGCCAACTTTAATGCTACGTGCTTTTGAGGTAACAAAACTTTAAGTCTGTAAGTTCCGTAACCAAATGCCGTTAATTTTTTCCCTCTCCAGGTATATCCGTTCCATTTAAAAGGAAACTCAACCAGCAGCCTGTCTTTAATAACATCTGTATCGCCGGGCTTTAGCAATTGGTTCCAGTAAAACAACCAATTCCCGGTAAGCTCAATTTTATCGTTGATAGGTTTGCTGCGCAGATCCAATACACCGTGAACCGCAGCTACATAATTAGTTTGTGCAGATACCCTTGCAGCGGTTCCGATCAATAAAACAAACGCAATATGTAGAACTTTGCTGATCCTCATTGATTTACGGCTTTTATTATGAAAATCAAAAGCCTATAAATTTGTTTCGTTTTGGATTAGGAATACGGTTAATTTCCATAATCGGTTTAGGGATTTTCATAATAAAGTGTGAATATAACAACCCATACGAATATTTTGAACTATTATTATTGCTTATCGATTGATATAAACAATAGGTTAAAATTGCGAGCAAATTTAAGTAGTAATAGTTAATGTTAAAACCCAAATCTTATTGATTAGCAATAACAAAAAAGCAGCAGAATGATTTTCCTGCTGCCTTTGATTGCGTTAATTAAATAAATATTATTTGGTTACAGGGCCATCTAATACTGGCACTAGTACACTGCTAATTTCTGTCTGTTTAGTATCATTTAACTGATCAAGTACAACAATGCTGTTTGCTCCTTTTTTAAGCCAGCAGCCCGGCACATATAGTGTTTGTTGCGGACCAATCTTCCAGTAGCGGCCAATGTTAATCCCGTTTACAAATACGATACCCTTACCCCAGTTTTTCATATCCAGGAAGGTATCACCCAGTTTGTTGAGGTCAAATGTTCCCTGGTAAAGTGTCGGGCTGCCGGCTGTGTTGGTTGTCCCCGCCATAAATGCCGGAACTTTATCCATCGGGAGCTTATACATTTGCCAGTTACCGGTAATTTCATGATCGTCGATTTTTACCGGGCTGATGATACCTTTAAGATTGTGAATGATTTCGCCACCGTAATTGATGCGGCCAAGATTTTCAACCAATATATCCAAACGAGCATTAAACGGGATATTTATAGGGCATGTAAATTTATTGCCTTGCCTGTTAAGCTCGCCAACTCTTTCACCGTTTATATAAATCGTTGCATAATCTCTTAACCCTTCCAGGCTTAAAGTACCATTAATAGGTTGCGTAAACTTGCGGCTGTATAATACATAACCATGCCCCTGGTTAAGTGTTTCAAATGTTTGCGGAGTATCGCTTTCTACGGCTTGCTGATTTTTTGCAAATTCCAGCAGATCGGCTGTTTTAGTAAGTTTAATAGCAGGAATCTGAATCACCGGAATTTGTGCAGGTACTTCCGGAATTGAATAAGCTGCATATTTCTTCATCAGGTTACGGATAGCCGTAAATTTAGGTGTTACCCATCCGGCTTCACTTATTGGCGCATCATAATCATAGCTGGTAATATCCGGTTGAATCTGATGCTCTTTATCATAATTGGCACCACTGGTAAAACCAAAATTGGTACCGCCATGCGCCATGTAGACATTAAATGATACGGTATCTTTTAGATATTTCTCCAGATCTTTAATTACCGAGGTCTCTGACACTTTCTCAAATCTCTCACCCCAGTGGTCAAGCCAGCCTGGATAATATTCGGCCACCATGTATGGGCCTTTTCCATCGTTATATTGATTAATAAGCTTCTTCAGGTTTTTGGTGTCCCCTTCTCCGTTAGCCGTTGGCAATGCGCCTTGAATTACGCCGCCCTGAAACAGCCAGTCGCCGTCTGAAGTAAACAGAGGCACATCAACGCCTGCTTTTAGCAATAAATCCTTTATAGCCGCGCTATAGATTTTATGATCGGCAAGCGGCACGTCCTTGCGCTGTGCTACGTACGATCCAAATTCATTTTCCGCCTGAACCATGATTATCGGCCCTCCGTGAGTTATTTGCAAGTCTTTAACCTGCCCCATCAATTGGTTAATATAAGTTTTGCATGAATCCAGAAAGCGATCATTTTTGCTGCGGATCACCAGTTGCTTATCATTTTGAAGCCACCACGGATAGCCCCCAAATTCCCATTCGGCACAAGCATACGGGCCCGGTCTTAATATCACCATCAAACCTTCCTGCTGTGCAGTTTTTATAAACTCACGGATATCGCGGTTATCAGTTTTGAAATCCCAAACGCCCGGACTAACCTCATGATGGTTCCAGAAAACATAGGTTGCAACGGCATTCATGCCCATTGCGCGAAGCATCTGCAGGCGTTGTTTCCAGTAAGCCTTTGGGATCCTGGCAAAATGCATTTCGCCACTGTGGATCTGGATTGGTTTTCCATCGTAAATAAAATTGCCATCGGCAATTTTAAAAGTGTGTTTTGCCTGGCTAAAGGCCTGTGAAGTAATGAGGATTAACAATAATAAAGAGAGAAGTGCTTTTTTCATTTGCATTTGTAGAGTTGACTCATGATAGATCATGTATAAGTATACTGACCGCTATGTTTACGAGCCCCTAAATTATAAAGCTTAAATAGGAATGCCTAATTTCCTGCAATCTTAATTTAACGCAAACGTTTGCCAAACAAAAAAGGTATATCGAATATCGTTACTCCAGGATTTGAATCCCAATTGAATAGATGAACTTAGCCAACAAGAAAGCAATGATAAAGTTCTTGATACTAATGAATTTCAAACTTTTGGAACCGGGCGTTTTCCTGAAGCTTGGTGATGGCGCGGTTCCTTAGCTGCCTCACCCTTTCTGCGCTAACCCCAAGTCGGCTGCCTATTTCGGGCGCCGAAAGTTCACCATAGCCATCCAGCCCATAATGATAAAATATAACAGACCGTTCGTTACTATTTAGCTTGCTGAGCAAATCATCAAGTTGTTGTTTGATTTGAGATGCTTCTAAAACACCTTCGGCTCCGGGTTCGTCAATCTGTAAACGATCAAGCAGGCCATATCCATCATCGGCCGTTGTATCGGCCTTATCATACGAATGTGTAAAAGGCGCTACATGCAAAGCCTCCTTTACTTTCCATTCAGCAGTTTCCAGAAATGCAGCTATCTCATCCTGAACAGGCAGCCTTTCGAGCTGCTGCTCCAAAACGCCTGTCGCCCTGTTAACATGTACTATCATATCCACCTGGTTAGCAGGCAGGCGGATCATCCGCGTTTTGTCAAGGAGCGCTTCCATAATACGCTGCCTGATCCACCAAACGGCATACGATATAAACTTGAAACCGCGGGTTTCATCAAAGCGCTTCGCGGCTTCGAGTAAACCTAAATTACCTTCGCTTATCAAATCGCCCATGGGCATACCCTGATGTTGATATTTCTTCGCCACTGAAACTACGAAACGCAGATTGGCCTTTACCAGCTTATGCAAAGCCGACAGGTCTCCCTGGCGGATCTTCCCAGCCAGCAGAACTTCCTCCTCCGCATTAATAGTTGGCTCACGGGCAATGTCGCTAAAATATTTCTCGAGCGAGGCAGCGTCACGAGCGGTGATAGATTGGGTAATATTCAGGTCTCTCATTAGGCCTTCGTTTAACTCATAGTTGCTGCATTGCTGTTTTTATAAACCGGCTCCAGGTGATCAAACATGTCTTTAGTCATTGCTGCCAAATCGTATTCTGGCTGCCAGTTCCAATCATGCCTTGCCATAGTGTCATCAACGCCGGCCGGCCATGAATTTGCGATGGACTGGCGCTTATCTGCATTATAGCTGATAGTAAAGTCGGGGATATGCTTTTTCAACGCTATTGCAAGTTCGGCAGGAGTAAAACTTAATGCACCTATATTGTAAGCGCCGCGCTCTTTGAGGGCTTCCTTGGGTGCATTCATCAGCTCGAGTGTAGCCCTTACCGCATCATCCATATACATCATAGGCAATGCAGTATCCGGGTTCAGATAGCATTCGTAAGATCCGTTTTGTAAAGCTTCGTGAAATATGGCCACAGCATAATCCGTAGTGCCGCCACCAGCCGGAGCGCTATAGCTGATTAACCCTGGATAGCGCAGACTGCGCACGTCCAATCCGTAGTGCTCCCTGTAATAAGCACACCACTGCTCGCCAGCTTCTTTACTGATACCGTAAACTGTTTGAGGATCAAGCAAAGCATCCTGCGGACTTATTTTACGGGCTGTTGACGGGCCAAATACAGCAATGCTGCTTGGCCAAAATACTTTATCTAATTTATGATCTTTAGCTACCTCCAATATATTAAGCAGGCTTTGCATATTCAGGTGCCATGCCTTAAGCGGGGCTTCCTCTCCTTTGGCAGATAAAGTAGCCGCCAAATGATAAATTTGAGTTACGCCATAAGTAACAACCAGGCTTTCGAGGTCATCTTTATCCAATACATTTAACTGATGATACGGCCGCTGCTGATCAGATATTGCTGTGGCATCATGCAAATCGGTAGCAATTACTTGTTTCCGGCCGTAAACCTTTCTTAAAGTGGCAACGAGCTCCGTACCAATCTGCCCGCAGGCGCCGGTAACGAGGATTACAGCTGATAGTTGTTTTTTTTGATATTCCATAGTATTATGATGTAAAATTGTATATTCACAAACTCATAATCCATAGAGTACTTAAAATTTGGTTTTGCAAACTATTTTTACATTAAAAAACAGTTTGTAAAACTTTTGACAAATATTTAAAGCTTCCATTTTAGTTTTTATAACTCCTATGCTCAACCAACTCGACGAAACTGATATCCGCATACTTCAGCTTTTGCAGGAAAATGCCCGCCTTACCGGCCAGGAAATAGGCCTTAAGCTCAACAAAACCACTACGCCTATCAATAACCGCATCCGCTCGTTGCAGGAACGCGGTTATATTAAAAAATACGTTGCGGTGCTTGATCATGAAAAGCTGGAGCTTGATTTCATGACTTTTACACACGTGCAACTAAAAGACCATAGCCAGCACAGCTTAAGCCACTTTGAAAGCGAAATCATTAAACTACCTGAGGTTTTAGAATGCTATCACCTTACAGGCGATTTTGACTTTATCCTTAAGGTGACTGTAAAAGACCGCAAAGAATACTATGACTTTTTGATGAACCGACTTTTCGCGGTCGTCGCTATTGGTAAGGTAGAAACCAAACTGGTAATGAAAGCTGCAAAAACCGAAACGGCATTACCTATCGGGAAGCAGTAGTTCAAATCGTCAAAAATAAGATTCTGTTGAGGCAACCAGCTCAAGCAGTTCAAGCTTAGGTTCAACCTCTAAATCGCTGGCTTCAAGTTCGGTGGCGAATTTATGAAAGGAAGCCAATCCCTGTAGCACCAGGTGAGCTTCCTCATTTTCCAACTGATCGAAATGCATAAATGTTTTACCGTCGGGCAATAGCCACGCGGTGTACTTTATGCCGGGATGATTTAAGGTTTTCAACTCTTCAACAATGGCAGCTATGTTGCGTTGATTGGTTGCCACAAACCCGGGGCGTGTGGTATATTGTACTCTTACTACTTTCATATCATGAAGCTACATTAAATACCGCCTGCATTAAACAGGCAAACGCGCCAAGCAACAGGGGCATTTGTGACAAATTTTAAGCTCTGCCAGATCTTCCCGTTCAATTAGCAACTGTACCTGCCTTTAATATTGTCATTACAGTGTTTTAAATACATAGAAACATTTCTATGTATTAATATTATTCTACCTTTGCGTTACCAACGTTGATTAAATATCATCTGAAGCAAAAGATAATGGACAATAAAAAAATAGAAAAAATATCCAGGGCGCTGAGTGACACAAACCGGATAGCTATTTTACAACAGTTTAAAAAGAGGAAGGATTGTTTGTATTGCGCCGAGGTGAACGATCTTCTTGACCTTACCCAGCCTTCCGTTTCACATCACCTTAAACAATTGGTTGATGCCGATTTGTTATTACCGCAAAAGGAAGGCCGGAACCTCAAATACGTACTAAATCAGGAAGTACTTGACGAGTACATTGCTTCGTTGAACGATTTAAAAGGTTAAAATTAGTTTTTATCGATAAAATTTAATTTTCAGGACATAAAACATCGAAACATTTAAATATTTAAATACATCTACTTATGAATAAATCAATCTACATTATGGCGCTGGGCGCATTCGGTATAATCACTACCGAGTTTGGGGTTATAGGCATCCTCCCCGACCTTGTAAAAGAGTTTCATATTTCAATTGATACAGCAGGATGGTTGCTTAGCGCCTTTGCATTAACAGTGGCGCTTGCCGGGCCGTTTACTAATATGCTCACCGCCCGCCTCAACCGCAAATTTGTAATGTGCCTGGTATTGGGAATATTTGTTATTTCTAATTTATTATCGGCAGTTGCGCCAAACTTTACAGTGTTGATGATAGCCCGCATATTACCGGCATTTTTACACCCGGTATTCTGGGCTGTATCTATGACTGCCGCTGCCAAACAGGCGGGGCCTAAAGATGCCCCTAAAGCCATTTCTATAGTTATGGCGGGGTTAAGTGTAGCAACAGTGCTTGGCGTACCTTTAACCACTTACATGGCCGATCTTTTTAGTTGGAGGGCTTCCTTTGTTGTATCAGCTATTGTAAACTTACTGGCTTTTGGTGCATTGGCGCTTTTCTCACCGTCAATGCCTGTTAATGAAGAATTGGCAAGCCCTAAAAGCCAGGTAAAATTACTGCGAAATGTACATTTATGGGTTAAATTACTGGCTTCAACCATTATACTGGCGGGTATGTTTGCCACCTACGGATATCTTGCCGAATATCTTGATAAAGTATCGCACATGAGTGGGGCGCAGATCAGTATTATGCTGCTGGTATTTGGTGGTACAGGTATTGCTGGCAACTGGTTTATGGGTATTGCCCTTAGCAAAAACGTAATACTTACCACACGCCTGTTTTTACTTTCATTGGTTGCAACCCATATATTAGCTTATCAGTTTGGCGGACATTTTATTCCGATGGTCATTATTCTCTCGGTTTGGGGATTTATACACACCGGGGGATTTTTGGCTGCCAACATACAGCTCACCCACGGCATTCAGGAGCCTGCGCTCGACTTTGTAAACAGCCTGCTTCCCTCCTTTTTTAATGCAGGCATTACGCTGGGCACTTTACTCGGTGGCTTTGTGATTGCCCATTATGGCATTCAACAAGTAATTTGGATGACGGTACCGTTGCTTTTACTTGCATTTGGTATGAGCTTTATTAAAGCAAGTATTTCAAAGAAAGCAGCATCGGAAAACATTGAAGAAATACCGGAACCCGAAGCTGTACAAATGGCAGTTTGCGAATGATCGATCAGCTCAATAGCGAACTAAGGTATTATAAAAAAAGAAAGGCCTTGATTAGTATCAGGGCCTTTCTTTTTAGCATTCTTAATTTTTAAATAATTTGATATTAAATACCGTAAAGTAATTGCCCGGATTGCCATTGCCTACCAGGTTGCCCAAAAATCCTATCGACACCACTTGTGGTGAAGTAAGTGTGAACGTGAAAGTTTTTACTTCTCTCGAATTTGGACTGGTTGTACCTACTTTTGCGCCGTTATACATATTTACAGATCCCAACGCGGTAGAAAGGTTTGCAAGTACAGGGATACCATTTCCTGCCGCAGCTACGCAATAAACAGATGAATTTGATTGTACTTCTGAGTAAGAATCAAATGAAACTATATAATTGCCGGCTGGCAGCGCTGAAGATGTAGCCTGGTAAACTATACCATCCACTACAGGGGTATTGTTCCATGTTTCCCAGTTAATGGTTCCTCCTCCGTCTGAGCTGTAACCACCGTTTGTTCCTCCGTCTTTATTTTTGGCAGCAGCATTGGTTATCCATGGCGCAGCGAGCGTTCCCCAGCGACCATCATAGGTATTTCGCTGAAAAGGCCCCGTATTTGAGAGGTAAATACTGGTTACATCGGCCTTAACACTGTGATCCTGGAAATCTGTATAGAAGGTGTCAATAGCTGTCTTATTAGGTTTAAATGAGGTACGATAACTGATAACACCACCTGCTTTAAATTTAGGCAGTGATGTACTTAACCCTGAAGGCAATGAAACAATGAGCGTATCATGCTGTTTGTTAGAAGCGTCTGTATATTTGATCTCCATCGACTGCAATCCGTCATCGGCGTTTACATCGGCCCAGTTAATTAAGGCCGAGCCATCCGTTTGAAGTTCGGCTTTGGCAATACCACGATTAATCAGCGAGCTCTGATATAAACTGCCATAAACATTGCCTGCAAGGGTAACCGGAATAGATACGTGTCCTTCGCCATCATAAGTGCGAACTTCAAAGGTCATGACACCTTCTGGTAAATTGGGTATAAACAATTTCGCCGTGTCAACCCCGGATGTACGGGTTACAGGGGTTACTATCGAGTCCTGTTTACTGTTCCAGTATACCTTATATTTTACAATTTTAGGATCTGATGTAAACAAACCGGTCAACAAAACACGGTTCCTGCCCGAAAATACCTGCACCGAATCAAGTTTACCGGGGTATATAATAGGGCCATTGGGCTCATATTTCTTTTTGTAATCATCCATTTTAGTACAGGCGCTCATGATGAAAGCCGTTAACATTAACAGATAGTATGATATGATTTTATATGGTTTCATAATTGAAATTAAATTGAAAGAAAGCTTCCGCACATTTTACTACTTTCCAAATAAGGTAAACTCGCTGATACTCATAAAGTACGATCCTGTCCAGTTGCGCAGGCTCCTGATCCTAAGGTACCTGTAACCGCTTAGCCCGGCCGGGAAATCAAATCCCCATCCGTCATGGGCGTAATTATAATCGGCAGCAGTTTCCGTACCTGATGGTGAGCCAGATGGTTTTACCACATTACAGGTTATCAGTTTTGTCCATGAGGCATCAAGGGCGCCATTCACATTTGGCGCGTTTGATCCCCATATTTCAAAGTCGCGCAGGTTACCCCTTACATAATAAACATTACCGATCTCGATGAAAGGATTCAATATAAAACGACTGAATACCCGCTGCTTGCCAAGATCAATAGTAACCATTTGCGGGCTACCAGCACTTTCAACTGTGAAAAGGCAATTTGGCCAGCCACCGGTAAAGTTTCCATCAAAAATCTTGGTTACATCGGTATATGAATACAGGTTAGTAGCATCGCCAGGCAATGCATAAACAGACCAATCTGCTTTCGAAAACTGTTCCTCATAAAACGGTGTAAACTTTAAAAATAAAGTATCGGATTTATTTAAAAACCTGTCCCTTACAAAAAATGCGTACTTGCGCTCAATGGCAGGCTGGCCTCTTACTGCAGCCTTTATCAAAACACTGTTACTGTAAATGTTATCCATGCCCTTTGGTTGTACGTATTGGCCGTTATTGGCAGTATCAACCATGGGCACAATAGCAAGGTTATCTTTAGCTGCGTTATCGCAGGTTACATTAAAACCGCCGAATGTTGGTGTTACCTTAAGCGAACGGAAGGCAAGTAAAAAAGGCGGGGTTAAAGGGTTTACTGTAACCGAAACCGGTGCCGAAGCCTTTTCGCTGGAGTTAACAGCATATAATTTTACCACATGCGCTAACGTATCGCCAAAGCCATCAACAGTTAAATTGTTGGTATAATGTGAGGCTATTACCTCACGCGTTTTGCCCGGCGAGGTTTCGTAAACAGCTTTTACATAAAAAAGATCATTATCGCTCGGCAGCGAATATGTTAAAGTGGCCTGGCCATTCAGGTTTTGCACCTGTACATTACTTACAACTCCGGGGCCATTATTATTTGTTATAGTTGGTTTATTAAGTGATTCCTGCTTGCATCCTGCTATGGCTATCATCGATAGCAATATGCACCAAACAGCTTGTAGTTTCTTTGTTTCCATGTTAATGCTTTTTGTGTTAAACATATTATTGCTATGCATTTACCAGTTAGGGTTTTGCACCAGGTTTTGATTAACCAGCAGGTCGCTTTCCTGTATCGGCCATAAATAATCACGCGGGATCACGAAATGCCTCGAATAAATGGTACGTTCGCGATAATACAATTCGGGCGAGTTTTCACTAATTGACCAGCCTGTTACGTTTCCGTTAAGCTCAACACCGGCAGTTTTCCAGCGCAGCAAATCCCAGAAACGGTGCCCTTCAAAACAAAGTTCAAGGCTACGTTCGCGCTGAATGATTGAGCGCATACCATCCTTAGTAGTATATTTAGTTGGATTGATACTGTAATTTGACCACGATTGTTGAACGGTAGGCAAACCTGCCCTTGCCCTAATACGATTAACATAGGTGTACACATCCGCTACAGGGCCCTGTGCTTCGTTCAGCGCTTCTGAATAAAGTAAATACAGATCAGACAGGCGCATTTCGGGCCATGGATAGTTGATGTAAGTAACAGTTGCCCATTCGTAGTGCCAGTTCAGCGCTTTCTTCATATAAAAACCGGCAATAGGTATTGGCGAAGACTGGCCTACTTCGGCACCGCGCGATTTCAGCCACCAGGTATTCTCATCAGTTTTGGTTGGGCTGTTGGCCATATACCAAACACCGCGGTCAAATCCCAGATCGGCATAATAACGAGGCTCCCTGTCAAAATTGAGCCTTGCAGTGGTTTCGCCCTCCTTGATGTTAAACCGATCTGCATGTGTACCAACCTTTAGTTGCGCTATGTCGCTAAAATCAAGCGTTTTATCTTCGTTAATTGGCACACCATTTTTTGTATAAAACATTTTGGCCATTTTTATGGTAGGGCCAAGCAACGGGCGGTTTGCCGATTTCGCAGCATCAGCATTGTTAAAATCATACTGCCCAGCACACATCGACTGGAAAAATGAATTATAATTAATGTTGTTATTGGCAGTTAGCCCCCATATCAATTCATTATTCCATTTTTCGCTCATTGCGTTCCTGATACTCATCTGCGTCATGGTAGTGTCGCTAAGCGGATTTGTTGGCGCAGGAAAAGTGTATAAACTGATATTTTGTGATTCGCAGAAATCTATGGCCGTTTTGCAGGCATCTGCAGCTCGCTGCCATTTTTCAACACTAAAAGCCGGGTTAAAAAGCTGCTCGCCATCTTTATTTTTAAATGAGCTATAATCAGGGTTGCCATTGAACAGCGGGCTTGCTGCTGTTACCAGCAATTTTGCCTTCATACTCAAAGCTGCCGCTTTGGTAACGCGCCCAAGCTCGCTTCCTTCATTACGGATTGTTAAAGGCAATTTTGCAGCTGCCTTATCATACAGATCGGCGATATAATTCACCACTTCATCAACCGGACGGCGCTTTACCCTAATTTCATCAATAGGCGCATCAATAGCCAGGTTTTTATCAATGATAGGTATCGGGCCATAAGCTCTGAACAACTGGAAATGGTAAAAAGCTTTTAAAAACTGGGCTTCGGCAATCCAACGTTCACGTGTGTCGATATCAAGGTCGCGCACTTTGGTTTGATCACTTACATTGTCAATAAAAACATTACAATCGCGAATAGCCTTATAGTTTGCAGCAGCATCCCTGGTACCATTCATGTAGTTGGCAATAGGATCTGATGAGTTTTGAAATCCTCTTGGTAACTGCAAAACGTTTGTTGACCGTATGTGATTTGCAGGGTCTTCTACCCAAACTTCGTCGCCGGCAGTTAAACCAACGTTATAAGTAGGGTCGGTTTCTGTAGGCAGGTATGAATAGCAGGTAAACAGGTATTTTTCTGCCTCTGTTTTTGAAACAAAAGCATTAGCTATTGTTGATACGTTATCAGGAACAACATCCAGAAATGACTTTTTGCAGGATGATATCGGAACAATCATTATTAAGGCCAGCATCACAAAAGAGATATACCCTTTAGGTGCGTGACTTAATACTGAATCCTTAATTTTTTGTATAAAATTACTTTTCATATAAAGTGATTTGAAAGCTTTTAAAATTCGACCCTTAGGCCCACGTTAAATACTTTTTGAATTGGATAGCCCAGGCCTGATGTTCCCATTTCCGGGTCCCAAAGTTTAAAGCTGCTTAAGGTTAGCAGGTTGAGGCCGTTCAGGTAAATACGGGCACTGCTCAAATGGATAAACTTAAGCTGGTTCTTGGTAAAATTGTACCCAAGTTCTGCTGATTTAAGGCGCACAAATGATCCGTTGCGCAGCCACCATGTAGACGTTTGGGTGTTATTACCTTGTATGTTGGTACTTAACCGCGGCCAAAAGGCATAGGGGTTACGATTATCTTCCGACCAGTGGTCGTTAGCTATCGTGCTTAAAAGCCCGCTTTGGTTACCAGTATTAAGGCCGTTAGGCTGCAAACCGTTAACGAGGTAAAAAGGGGAAATATCCGCCGAGTTTATAATAAAAGACGAGCGTGCAGATCCCTGGAAGAACGCGCTGATATCGAAATTCTTATAACCGAAAGAAAAGCCAAATCCGTAGATAATTTCGGGTACAATCGGATACCCGATCGGCACAACGTCCGAACTGGATATTTTACCGTCGCCATTCATGTCACGGTATTTGATATCGCCCGCTTTATAATCGCCAAAGCTTTGAACCGGCGAGTTGGCAACATCTTTATCATCGATAAATAACCGCTCGGCAAGAAGGCCGTAGATCTGGCTCAATGAGTTGCCAACCCGGCTAAGGTATTTAAGGTCATTACCATAAACCGGCTCTTCATTTTTTAACAATTTGCTTTTAGAATAAGTAAGCGTACCACGCGATTGAACCCAAAATGAATTGCTAAAGTTCTTTTTATAATCCATGGCTATATCAATACCTCTGCTGGATGATTTGCCGGCATTTGATGATATATTGGCCTGTAAACCCATCGAGGTAGGTATGGTGCTGCGTACCATCAGGATATTATCGCGTTTTTGCTGATAGGCATCTACAGTTAAAGTAAAGTTTTTAGCCACCGTTAAATCCATGCCTATATTGGTTTGCCTTGATTGTTCCCAGGTTATGTTTTGGTTTTCATAACGGTTGGTTACTATACCCGGCCTGCTGTAGGTGTAGTTAGTACCGAACTGACCGTTCGAGCCGTTATTTAAGTTAACATCTGAGAGGTAGAAGAAACGGTCATTACTCGAGCCGATTTGGTCATTACCTACTAAACCATAGGTAAACCTGAATTTAAGATTATCGATAGTTGACAGCAATGGTTCAAAAAACTTCTCGTTCGATACAACCCAACCGGCACCTACAGAAGGGAAAAAGCCGAAACGGTGATTGCTTGCAAAACGTTCGGAACCATTATAGCCAAAGTTAAACTCAACCAAATAACGGTTATCATAACCATAAGTAAACCTGCCCGATACACCCTGATTTCGTGACGGTAAGGATAGTTGGAGCGTTGGCGCATTAGCGGTAAGATAATTACGCATGGTGCCAATTAACAGACCGCTAACAGCATGTTTTTGCCCAAATGTGCGGTTGTAATTTACTGCCGCCTCAATATATGTAGTTGAGTTGGAAATGCTGCCTCCGGGGCTATAAGTTAAATACTCGGTTGGTATGGCACCTACACTGCCTTGTGCTCCGCTATTAAGTAAAGTTAAACCATTAAATTGCCCGTTAATTACATTTGATTGGTAGTAGTAAGGGCTGTATTGACGTGAAACTGTGAAGTACGAATAACGGGTTGTGTACGCCATTACCCTGCTTGATAAGCCCTGAGTAATAAAATCAAGTTTTTGATTTAGGTTTAACTGCGCTGTCAATGTACTTGTATTTGAAGTCTGGTAGCCTGATAGAGATTGCGCATACGGATTCATATACAGGCCGCCGCCGGGTATAAGCGCATTACCAAAAAGCGGGTGACTTGCGTACGGTAACAAATTACCAGGATAAATAGCCGGAAATGCTACCGGGTTGCTCCACAAAGCATTTAAAAAAGTGTAACCGCCGCCATTAATGGGCCCGTGATAACTATCAAACTGCCCCTTTAAGCTTACTACGGCCTCAGTGGTTTTAGTAAGGTTTAAAGTGGTATTTGATAAAATAGAGTATGATTGCAGCTTAATGTTATTGCTGAAATTATTAAGGCTGTTCTCGGCCAGGTTGCCATTGTCGATATTGTAGGTCATGGCCAGATAGTACTTAGCTTTTTCCGACCCGCCACTGGCGTTCATGTTATACCTTTGATTATTGGTTTTGGTTTTGATCAACTGCTTAATCCAATTATTGTTAGGATATAGCAGCGGATCATCACCTTTGGCTGTATGATCTATTTTATTTTGCGAGTAAGGCAAAATACCCAGAGGGTTACGGGTAAGCACAGCTTCATTAGCCAGTGTCATGTACGTAATATTATCAGCCAGATCAATGTTTTTAATATTAGATGAGGTTGAGTTTTCACCCCGGATATTGAACTTAACAGCGCCGACGTCGCCACGTTTAGTGGTTACCAATATAACGCCGTTTGCACCCCTCGCACCATACAATGATGAAGCTGTAGCATCTTTCAATACCGAAAAGCCTGATATATCGTCCGGCTGAAGTCTTGCCAGATCGGTGGTGCTCGATTCAATACCATCAATTAATATCAATGGGTCAACCTTACCTGCACCGAAAGTCCCTACGCCTCTTATAAAGAACTGGGCGTTATCAGCACCAGGTTCACCGCTTCTTTGATAGGAGATCATGCCGGGCACAACACCTGCAAGCATGGTGGTAAGGTTACTTGACGGCCCTTTTAGTTGCTTTGGGTTTACAGTAGTGATAGAGCTAACAAGACTTGTTTTTTTTTGCGTACCGTAAGCAACTACGGCTACTTCTTCAAGTGCATTTTTATCAGCCCCCATTTGCACATTAATTCTATAAACGCCGCCCGCTGATGGAGTATAGTTTGCAAGATCAAACTCCTGCGATTTTGATCCTACAAATGAAAAAACAATAATTGTACTTCCGCCCTCTTTTAGATTAAGGGTATACTTTCCGTCTACATCTGATTGTGTACCGTTCATAGTTCCTTTAACTTTAACACTTACACCGGGTAGCGTAAGTCCTTTGTCATCCGAAACAACGCCTTGTACCTTTTTGGGTACGGGAGGCACCGAAGGCTCTTTTTTTAATGGAGGGGCAACAGGCGCTGGTTCACTTTTTTCAATAACAATGAGCTGGTCGCGCAATACGTAGTTTAGATTTTTTCCCTTTAAAAGAACACTGAAAACTTCTTTCAGCTCTGCGTTTTTAAAATCAACAGTAACAAGTTCCTTGTCATTTAAAAGATTGTTACTATAAAAAACAGTTAGGCCTGTTTGCTTTTTAATCGATTTAAATACTTCGGCCAAACTAATATTGGCCTTTTTAAGTGTTATTGGCCCCGTAGCCTGTGCCTGTACCGCACTGTACCGGGTTACCAATAAAAGAAAAATAAAAGGCAGTATAAGCCGCCGGTTGAATAAAATTCTATCCATACTTATTGGGTTTATGATTTGGTTTTCTATAAGACCGCATCCTGACGAAACGGGTGAACGGGAACAGAAAAAAATGTATTTTTTTTATTACAAAATCCAAAAGACTACAATCGACAGTGTATCAAAGCATTAAAAATCAAAAGCTCAATTAGTCAACGCCAATAAATTCCCGTACGCTTGAAATCAAGCATTAAAAAAATCTAAAATGAATTATGATTTAATCCGAGACAGAATAAGTTACCTGATATGTAAAACCCCTTCCTTTAAAACAGCCGTAACTCCGGCAGACGCTTTAATATTTTGAATAAAAACATCAACCGGCTTGTTTTTTTGAATAGCGCCACTAAATGTTTCGTCGGCTGTACCAGGATCATCGAAAACAACTTTTACATCAAACCAGCGCAGTAGCACATCGCTTATGTCATGTAGTTTAGTGTTGTGGAAATAATAAATATCATTCATCCAGGCCAACTCGACAGAAGAATCAAATGGTTGGGCCCGAAAACCGCTTCCCGAAGTATAAACCGCCTGGTAGCCTGGCTGTAAAAGCATTTTTTGCTTATCCAAACCGCTTGTTGATACCGAACCTTCAACCAAAGATGTTACTGTTTCATCTGGCTTGTAGGTATTTACGTTAAATTTTGTACCTAAAACTTTAACATCCGTTTGGCCGGTATGAACTATGAAGGGATGAGCAGCATTTTTTGCAACTTTAAAAAATGCCTCACCTGTTAAGTACACTTCCCTGGTTTTACCTAAAAATGAAAACGGAAAACGCAGGCTTGATACCGAATTCAACCAAACCTGTGTACCATCGGAAAGTACAATCTTGTAATTTAATTTTGAAGGAATAACGAGCGTGCTCCATTCCTCGTTCTTGTTATTATCTACCTGGTAACTTAGCCCGTTAGCCCCCTTTTTCAAATGCGCAAAGGGTATATTGATTACCCTTTTTGAGGTGTCGGACAGATCGATATGTTGCCCATTTGCCATTTGTAGTTCAATGGCCGGTGCTTTGATATTCTTTGAAGCCACAGCAACTTCATTAACGGGCATTTTTCGCCAGTAATATCCTGCGGTAAAGGCAATGCATAATAAAGCCGCCACAGACATCCATTTCATTATCTCCACCCGATGGGAGCTAACAGGTGTTAATGGTTTTATTTCGGGCTTAATTTTATCCCATGCCTTATTTTCATCAATATTGTTAAAAAACGACCGGGCTTTATTTGATGTTAATGTCTGCTGCATTTCATCCCACAGTTGTTTAACCCTGGGATCATTTTGTATGGCTTCGTTAAGCAAATGGCTGTCTTCTTCACTTATCGCGCCCGCAATTTGCTCAATTATTAGTTCCTGAAAATACGCTTTATTGTATGTCATTATATATAAGACCTCATTAAGGATAAAAGGGTGAACTTATTTAGCACTTTTCAACCCTGCTTTTAAAGTTTTTACCGCCAGTTTTAAATGAGTTTTCAATGAATTTATGCTGATGCCCATTTCAAGGGCAGCATCTTTATATTTTTTATTTTCATAATGTACCAGGGTAAAAGCCTGCATCCGTTGCATCGATAAATCGGCCAGTATTTTTTCCGGATAAATTTCGGGCAATGGAACCTCTTCTTCCTCCTCTATTTCGGTAAGTGTGTATTTATAATCAATTAATTTTTTTTGCGCACGTGATTCGCTTTCAACTTTTTTCAGGCAACGGTTACGAATCGCCGTAGTTAAATAAGCCTTTAGTGACGAATTAATATTGGTATATAATTGCCTTTCCCAAAGATCAATAAAAAAACCCTGAACAGTATCTTCGGCTTCCATTTCGTCCTGTAAAATGTAAAAAGCCGATACATTAAGCAACTTGTAGTATTTTTTAAATACAGCCTCAAAGGCCTCCTTGTTCCCTAATCTTAATTGCTCAATAATATGAGCATCGTTCAAAATTTCCATGAAGTTGTATTAACTGGTTTATAATTAAATAGGTTGGGCTATCTAAAGAAAGCTAAATGTAAAAACTTTTATTGTCAAAACAACAATTATTAAAAATTTATTAAAAAAATCATCGTCATTAAAACTACGAGTTCTAAACAGGGGCATTTCTGAGCCTTTCCACTTTCAAGAAGCTGTATTTACAGCTAAAAAACTGATGGAGAATTCTGAGGGAGGACAGCCATCAGTTTTGAAAAGGTTATTTCAACGCAATCGATTTCGTACTTAAATTAATGTACTTAAAACAATTAAATAAGGTTAATACCCCAGGGCCTTCCCATTCAAATATTTAGTGACGATAGCTTGTTATAAAAACAACTAATGAAATAAGGATGAGGTGTCGGAGAGCTATTAGTATCAAATGATACTTGTTTTATACATCGATGGCAGTTAAATAGCCCAGATTTCTCAGCGGATGCTTTGCAAATACAGGCACGGACATTTGGACATGCCTAATTGCTTAAAAATATCAGTTTGGTGCAACCCCTAAAAAACACAATAAACTGATTATAAATAATTCAAATTCAATACTTTAAAAAAGTGTTAACCCTATTCGGATGCGCTTGCCTGGGTTAATGTCTCAATTTTGATTTAATCCAGCTTTTGTTTTTAAATTTGTATTGATGATGAACAGCTTACAAATTAAACTTAACAAAGAGCAGCTTGATGAGCTAAAGAATGAACCTGCAAGCTTGTTAAGGTTTATGAATGTTATGTTTGAGCCTCTTTCGGTGAACTACGAAGAGCTTAAACATGCGCTTGAGCGCGAATTCAGGCCGGAAGGTTCGCCGGAGGTAATCCGTTTAAATTTCGACAGGATCAAATTTGATCCGAACAAAGGTCAGGGAAGCTTCCGTATAGTGCTTGACGTTAACTACTCGTTTGGTTGCGAAGATGTTGTCACTTACAAAAAGGATCAAACTTCAGAATGGACCTTCCTTGTTGATTACGACCTCTTAATTATAAGTTTTTATAGTTCGCCATTTATTGATAGCCGTAGCACGGCCGACGAGTTTTAGCGCTTCATTTAAGGCATGCAACAATCCGAAGCTATAGCGCTGATAGAAAAAGGAATAACAAATGAACACCCGCAACACTGGGCAGATCTGGGTTGCGGAAACGGCACATTTACGTTTGCCCTTGCAAGCCTGCTGCCTCCGGAAAGTAATATTACAGCTATCGACAAAACGCAACAACATTTTCCTGCTTTTAGCGATAACGTCAAAATAGATTTTAGAAAAGTTGATTTTGTAAATGAACCAATTGGCCTAAATTCGCTGAATGGATTGCTTATGGCAAACTCATTGCATTTTGTAGCTGATAAATCAAATTTGATAAAACAGTTGGAGAAGAGGTTTAAAAGCAATCCTAAATTTCTAATTGTAGAATATGATACCACCAAAGCTAATCCATGGGTTCCCTACCCTATATCATTTCAAAAGTTAGATATTGAGTTTACCCGCTTAGGTTATAAAACCGTTAAATTGGCGCAAGCGCCATCAAGGTTTGGAGGAATAATCTACTCGGCGCTCGCTCTTAAATAAACTACCATTCTGTTAACATATATCCACCGCCCTATTACTCTTTTTGCTTTATTAGCTGATTGTTATAAACCCTGGTATCCTGGCAGTCTTTTAAACTTATCAATTGATCAATATTTTTAATACTGCGGGGTGTTGTTATCTCATTCCCCGTAACTTTAATTCCGAATGTACTTGAAGCGTCAAAAAACCGGATGTCCTTCAATATGATCTTATTATCAATTACTTTAATCCCGGAATGAACCGGAGCTGCTGATTTTATCTTATTTTCTGGCGACAAGGCTATAACCGGCCCTCCGCATTCATAAAAGGTATTGTTTTTAATAGTAACATCTTTTACTGCACCCGACTCATACCAGCTCGATGCATCATCATTGATCATAATTGCGCTGTTGTGGGTTCGGTTAATTATATTGTTCTCGATTATTACTTTCCTGGGAGTAGTAACCAGGATGCCCCTTGTCGGGATCTTTTCAATAGTATTGTGATGGATCCATACCTGCGGCGTAGCGGTGATGTTCTCCACTACATCTCCTGTTTGCATATCATCAGGCATCGGTTTGCTAAAATCCAGCAAAAATTCCCTGTTATTCAGTCTCTCAACTTTCGACACCTTGTTATTTTGATAAGTAAGCAAACTCGCCGGATGAACAAGCCCGATACTGTCATCTACCGAGAAAGCATCAAATCCGTAAGTTTGGTCATGCATGAACCTCACTTTAAACTGAGTTGCCGAAAGCTTTTCTGTTATTTTCAGAAAAGTGCCATGCACATTAATTGCGTCGTCATTTGCCCCGGACAGGTATGAACTGGCTATTTCAATTTTACCACTACAACCCGAAAAATGAAGGATGTCTGCCCATGCAGCACAGGTACGACCATCTTTCGCCTTTACCACAACATGATTAAAACTCAGGTCATTGCTAAACTGGCTTACTACGCCCATGCCGTGCATAAAATAAATGCGAATGTGGTTTAAATTGATATTACTGCTTTTTTGTATGAAAAAACCGGCGCAATCACGGGTAACATCACGATTTTGATAGGTTAAGCCTTTTTTAAAGCCCGGATTGTTTTTGAAAAATATTCTCAGGTTATGCTCTCCTGTAGCTTCATAGCGAAGCCCTTCCTGCGGAATATCTATTCTCGATAATTCGTTAGTGACGTGATCATACACCTGCCAATATGATCCGGGCTGGTAACTCCAGCCTTCCCCCAGCCATGTTAGTGTGCTGTCGTTAATGGCGAACTTGTATTCGGCATTAACCGTAACATCGGCATATTTTGACGTTGTTGTTACCACGCTAAATTCAGAAACCGTTAGTCGGTGGTAATCAAAACTCAAACCGTTCAATTTAATATGATGGCTGTTATTAATATACGTTTCAATCATTTTTCCGCGAAGGTTTACCGTTGCACCAGCACCATCAATATCCACGAATTTGCTGCTATCAAGCATTAATGCAATTGCTTTTAATCCGTAAGGCGCATCGTTGGTATTGGAAATCTGCAATTGTGTTTTGTATGCTTCATCCGGAAAAAAGCTATACTGTCCGGGGGCAAACCAGATCTTTACCGGCCTGTATTTCACTCCACGGGCCATAATTGACAACGTTTCGTGAAACCCTCCCGGCGATAGTATCTTCACAACATCACCCGGCGATAAAATAAGCCGGTTAATGCCTGTAAATGTTTTCCATGCCTTTACATCTGTTAGCCCGGTATTATTATCATTACCCTTAACAGGGTCGATATAATAGGTTCGGTTGCCCGGGGAAATATGCCTTGCTGATGAAGCTAAATACTCAACAGGTTTATTTTGAGCTTTTAACAAGTTGCATATCAACAATAAGCTTAAAAGCAATAGGAATTTTATCGTAAAATATCTCATGGTAAATATCAGGCTACTAATATATGGTGTAAAGGTTTAACGTATAAGTATGCATTTATAAATTTCTCCTTATCCCAAACTTGCATTTAAAAATTACCTTGTTTTTACTTCATAACTTATAATTAAATCAGGGCACCACACTTTTACTTAACATCCGATACATTTAACATACGCGAAAGTCATTTATTAAAATATAAGTTAAATATTTACCCCTCCATGAAAGCCGCTGACAATCAATCGAGGTAATCACCGGCTGATTATATTATTTTTATCATTATCATTGTTCTTCAAAACCATTGGCGACGGCGGTATCAATTCCAAATTGACACAAACCGGAACACTGATGAAAATAATTATATGAACGTTTTATCCAGGAAGATCCTGCTTGCTTTTTTAGCCTTTACCATAATTTTAGTCATCGCAGCTCTTTTTGTGAGAGATAAGATCACCGAAAGATTAGCCCATACGGCCCAGATATCGCACCTGATGGACCTTAACAATTCCAGGCCCCAGCAAGCGTTGCTATTACTTCACCAGGCCGAGGATCTATTTCAATCCTCGCTCGTAGATGCCGATGCTACTAAAGCTCAGGCTTACCAGGCCAAACTTTCGTTAGCATTTTCCGAAATTGATACACTGCTGAACATGCAGCATGACTCCTCCAAACTAAATGTTGAACAGCGCGCTCAACTTCATACATGGCATAATCAAAAGCTAAAACTATCCACTGATCTTCTATCTGCCCGGCACGACTTTGATTCCCTACTCACAACATACTCAGATTACAATACTGCGACCATTAAAAATAAACTTGCTGTTAAAAGTAGCCGTACTGTGCAAAACAGCACCGACACTTTAACCCAGCCTGGCACATTAAAAAGAAAAGGCTTTTTTGCGAGGATTAAGGAAGCTATTAAAAATAAAAATGCTTATGCTACAGGCTCCGGCGGGGTTGTTATTAACCATAGAACCCGGGTTTATGTTGATTCAGTTACACAAAAACTTCGAAATAAAGATCAGTCGAGCTACCTTAATAAGATAAAGCAGTTACAACAAAGCAACTTCAAATTACAGGAAGCGCAAAGGCAACTCATCGCCCTCAATATGCGCATTACCCATAAAATGGAGCAGTTAATTACAACGATTAAGGATATAAATTACAGCATGACTGATGCCTTTAAGGGTTTAGCATTTAATAGTTACCTGGAAACAACACGTTTACTAAACAGGCTTTACCTTGTTGCGCTTTTATTGCTTTTGGCCTTTGCAGTGCTGCTGATTGTGTTTGTAATTAAGCTGGGGCAGTCTGAAGGGCGCTTACTTAAAGAGAACGCACGTGCCGTAACGATAGCGCGACAAAAGCAGGACCTGCTGTTGCATATGAGTCATGAAATCCGTAACCCGCTTACATCTATAAATGGCTTTTTATACATTTTCAGCCGAACGACACTAACACCCAAACAATCGGAAATGCTGGGTACAGTTCGAGCATCGTCCGACCTACTGCTGCAAACACTCAACGATACCCTTGATGCTGCAAAGATGGAAAGCAGCGAACTAAAAATCCATCATGATCCGTTCTGCCCGGATAAAACATTAAAAGAGGTAATAGAAAGCATGGCATTTAGTGCCGATAAAAAGCAACTGGAATTGAATTATCATTTTGAAGGCGATCCGGAAGCTGAAGTTTTGGGTGATAGTTTCAGGCTAAAGCAGATTATCGTGAACCTTGTTAGCAATGCCATTAAATATACTGAAACAGGAAGCGTAAACATTAAAGCAACACTGAAATTGACTGGGGGCGCAGAGGGGCTAACAGTTGATATTACAGATACCGGGGCTGGTATAAGCCAGGAACAACAGATGAACTTATTTTCTAAATATTACCAAACCAGCTCAGCGAAAGGAAACACCGGTACCGGTCTTGGTTTATACATTTGTAAGCAACTGATTGAATTGCAAAAAGGAAGTATCAGCGTAAAAAGCGATGCTGGCAAAGGAAGTACTTTCAGCTTTGAAATTCCTTACGAAAAGTATGAAATAGATTAAATACCCGCGTTATGGGATTGTGCCTTAAAGCTTTTTACTCTCCAGCCGATAAAAAGGCACGAAACTAAGCCTAAAAATACCATTCCCATACTGAACGGAAATATATATAACATCCCGAAATGACTGGCCACTCCGCCTATCATCGGCCCGGTGAGCCCAAGCGAAATATCAAGGAACAAGCCGTAAGCTCCTAATGCAGCGCCTTTATTTGAACCGGGCACTAATTTAACAGCTTCTACCCCAAGTGCAGGAAATACAAGCGAAAACCCAAGTCCTGTTATTCCTGCACCAACAAGTGCTATCTGTGGCATATTGGCCAGCCAAAGCACCGCTAAACCTACCGACTCTAACGCCATACAGGCAATGGCTGTTTTTAGTCCGCCGTAATTATCAATTGCCCCTGCAAATATTAACCGGCCTAAAATAAAAAAGACGCTAAAAACCGAAAGACAAAGTACTGCATTGTTCCAGTTTAAATATGCATAATAAAGTGTTATAAAGGTGGATATAGTACCAAAACCTAACGCGGCCAGTGTGAGGCATATCCCATACGGGGCAATTGTTTTAAGTACCGAAGCAAATGACTTTCGCTTTTCAGTGCTTTTCATTACAGCATCATTTTTTCTTCCGGCCAACAAATAGCCAATCATACCGAGTATAAAAACTACAATACCAATACCCGCTATGCCATAGTTATAAGCAAGCAAAATCCCGATTGGAGCACCTACTGCAAGTCCGCCGTAACTTGCTATACCGTTGTATGATATAGCCCGTGCTGTATTTTGTTCGCCTGTAGTATTAATGGCCCAATTTATAGGACTTGATCCTATCAATCCCTCGGCAAAACCTGTTACAAGCCGGGTAAGGGCAACTAAAATCAAACATAGTTCATGTTGTCCCTTAAACAAAAAGGCCACACACAAAAACAGGCCACTAATAGCAAAACCTGTTAACCCGGAAAGCACGGCAGTTTTTGGGCCTTTTTTATCGATGATACTGCCCGCATATCCCCTGAATAGAAAAGTACTTAAATACTGCAGGCTAATCACTATACCAGCGATCATAGCGCTAAACCCTAACTGGTTATGAATAAACACCGGAAGTACCCCAAGACTCAAACCAATAGTAAAATATCCCATAAAGGTAAATTTTACAAATCCGGCGATGGCTAAAACTACATTTGATGATGTACTCTCTATACTTGAATCTGCTTCCATGTTGCAAAGATAGGCAGTTTTACCTACCACTTAAGTGTAAACAATACACTTTACATTAAAATCACTTTTAAGCAGACCCTAAGGAGAACAGACAATACTATTTCAAGCAAAGAATTATACCCTCAATAACGCGCTTGGTCTCTTCCGGATTACGCACCTGGATGCAATCTGCCCCGGTTGTACGGGCGGGATGGTCGTTGCCGCCTTCAAATAAGGCATCACCAATAAATATCATCTTACTGATAGCTATTTCTAAAGTGTGCTGTAGTTTATGAATGCCATAAGCTTTATCAATGCCGGGTTTGGTAATATCAATAGAAGTAGCTCCTCCTATTTGTACCGAAAAACCTGTTAGCGATTTATCAAGCAGGGCCTTGATTTTTTTCCGTTTGACATATTTAGGGTCCCACTTCTTTTTTTCATCGAGCGGCGCACGCTGGCCTAAGGCCGAAAAGGTGATTTGGCTTCCACGATCTTCTATTTGATCGCCCCAGGTTTTCTTAAATTTTATACCTGATGCTTCAACAGCCGTGTTTAATTTACCGATGATCTCTCGTCTTTCGGTATCGGTGAAATCTTCAGAATATAATTTTTTCCAACCTGCTTTTTTGTACTGGTAGTATTTAGTACCGCAAGTTGGTAATATCGACAAGTTTTTGAGCGATTTTTTGTCGGGCAGGTTTGATAATATTTGCTTTTCAAATTGAGGCCAGTCGCCGCCCGATATAATGGCCACTTTTGCAACTTTCATTAAATCGGCTAGCAACACAGCCATTTCTTTATCAAGGGCAGCCTTACTTTCGGCAAGGGTACCGTCCAAATCAAATATGATCAGCTTTTTCATTACGGGCAGATATAATAGCCCAACAGCCATCAACTGAGCTTGTTTTATAACAATACTGTTATAAGTTGCACCAGTACGTCCACTTTAAAGTAAGCTGTCTGTTTTTTACCATATAGGGAGATGGTGTAGTGTTATCGCCATAAACTATAAAAAGATCCGATGCCGGCTTATAACGCCATTGCAGGCGCGTGTTAATATTGATATTATCTATTTGCTGGTTGTACTGCACATAGGTTGTAAAGTACAGGCTATTGGTAAAGGTAACATCAATTTTTGGCCCAACCAGCCAGAACGTGTTATGCCCGAAAGGTTGCGGCAACCTTAAATCGTTGAATGACGTATTGATAGCGATATTTACATAAGGCTGAAAACGATAGCCAACCAAACTTGTAACGCTATTACGTATGCCTTTATCATAATAACCACCGTGCGATGCCTCAAGCAGATAAGTAAATACATTTTGCGGCTTAGAAGCAAACTGAATATCAATAGTATTCCAGTTGTGCTCCGACCCGGTAGGTAATAAACCTTTGCCGATATTGGTAGGATCGTAAGGTTTTAACAGCCGCACATAATCGTTAATGCCAGATACCGACAGTGTTGCCCTATTACGGAAAGTGATGAGATATGACAGGATGCTTTCATTATCAGTACGATGAAACGACTCATCAAAAAAATAATTGGATGTAAGCTGAATGCCATGACTCAGGATATTTCCCTGCTTAGGGAAAAAGTTGCGTAACAACAACGGGCTAAGCTTCACATAACCAACACGGGGCACATAACCTACTTCGGCGTTATAGTTTTTGCCTACATATTCTTCCTGCATGTACAGCGTCCAATATTTGCTGAGATATTGAAAATGATCAGATACTACATAGTCATGGCCGCTTACGCCAGGTGTAAATGACTTGAGGGCAAGCACTTTGCCTGTCCAGATATTGCTTCTTGACGCGAGGTTAAACTCAGCACCTATATTGCGGTTATAGGCGGTGGAGCCTGTATTGGTACCGGGAATATTAGCTGTAGCATCTTTATTTACAAACAGGAAACCAATATTGGAACGGTCGAGCACCCGCCTTTGCAAGGTAATAATACCATAATTTTCGGGCGCTTGTGCTACACCGCCCGAACCGCCGGTTTGAATATCCATAGCGCCAATACGCCAGTCTTTATTCAATTTACCGGTAAGCCTTGCTCCAAAGTCAATCGGCACATTCAATCCTATCCGTCTGGAAAAAAAAGGCCGGATATCGGAGTAGCCAAAGTTTGCAAACAAATCGCCGTTCTCTAAAAAGAATTGCCGCTTTTCGGGAAAGAAAAGTTCATACCGGTTCAGGTTAATTACCTGCTGATCAACATCCACCTGCGAAAAATCGGGGTTGACTGTTAAATCAAGATTTAAAGATGGCGTAACAGAGATCTTGGCATCTCCTCCTATCTCATGCTTATATTCAGTTTTGTTATTATGCTGATAATCTTTGGATAAACCTGTAAGTGCATAAGGGATAATAGATACGTTACTGCTTGCAGTTGGCGGCGCTTCATCCCATACCAGTGTGCCGGTATATGCTAGCGAAGCCGTAGGGAACTGCCGCGGGATAGGTGTCCAGCTTGATTTCTCGGCAGTTTTGAGGTCGTTGCGGCTAAAGTTGATCCCCCACTCCTTGATCCCTTTTTTATAACGGATACTTTTAAAAGGGATAGATGCTTCCCAGATCCATTTATCAGGGTAATTTTTTACGGCCGAGTACCAGCGGTTATCCCAGCTCAGGTCAACCTTACCGCCCTCGTACATGCTCCCATCCCACTGCCCTCCGGCTGCGTTAGCCCCAAAACTGAAGCCATCGGTACGGGCATCAAAAGGATCCATAAAAATGAGGAAGTTATCATTTTTTACGAAATTGAAATCGCGTTTCAGCGACTCAACCATATACGGCCCCGGTACCGAATTATAATTGATGGCTATAATGTACAGGTTTTTATCATCATAGGTCATCCGTACTTCGGTTTTCACCTTAGCCTTACTGGTATCCATCGGCAATACCATAAAAAAGTCGCCCGCCGAATCAGCCTGCATCCAGGCCTGCTCGTTCATTACCCCATCTATATTAATAGCCGAAGTGGCCCTGCGGATATGATACTTATACCCGGCGTTCTTTTTTTGCGCGGATGCATAAAAGTAGTTTACGCAACACAACATGATAAGCAATAGCAGTTTTACAGGAAGCTGGCAGGCACGTTTAAGGGGCATTAAGATAAGGGTATATAATTTATTGGTTCACGAATTTTAAAACTACATTTTTTAAGCAAAAATCAATGCCTTGTATCATATAATTTACGGCTTCGCATCGTTTCTTCGTGCCAATAATTAAATATTTGCTAATCCGTATCACCTTTTGTTAAAAATGCATCAACCTATCACACCTGCCATTAAAAATCAAATTATTTTCCCGGAAATCATCTTTTTCCGCAATCGATTGCAAAAAAGTTCATAAAACCGCGTTTTTGGGCATTAATACGGCCTTTATTAATGTATTATTTATTTTTTATTAATGCCCGCCTGTTGTTTTGTACTTGAAATTATAAACCAGCTACGGTGCTTTTATCGCGTAACTGCAACAAAGCACTGCTTTAACCAAACTCTTTAAACCATGTATTACTACGACATCAACCCGCCGTAAGGCTTGCCGCCGCATGCGCTATTTATTACCCCAAGTGGGTAACCAACCAAATAAACTTAACCAATCAACAAAGAGAGACGATATGAAAAAATATAAATACTTACTTATACTTTTCTTCCTTTTCCCGCTTAGTTTGTTAGCCCAGCAAACTACCATCAACGGGAAAGTAATAGACTTAACCGATGGGTCGACACTTCCGGGGGTAAGTGTAAAGATCAAGGATACAAATACTGGCGCCATTACAGATTTAGCCGGCAAGTTCCAGCTCCAGGTACCCGGGCCTAATGCCATCCTGCAGGTATCCTATATAGGTTATATAACACAGGAAATAGCCGTTAAGGATATTAAAGACGGCACTATCGCCCTAAAAACAACCAATAAAAGCCTTGAGGAGGTTGTAGTTGTAGGTTACGGTGTGCAAAAAAGGGCAACCATTACAGGTTCCATTGCTACACTGCAAAGCAAAGAGATCACTACAACCAAAAACGAAAGCGTTATTAATATGCTTACCGGTAAAATACCCGGTGTGCGTATTGTACAAACCACTGCCGAGCCAGGTTCCTACGCCAACAATTTGAATATCAGGGGTTATCAAAGCGCTCCGCTAATTGTTATTGATGGTATTATCGGAGGTGACCAATCAACCGTTGGCCGTATGGACCCAAATGAGATTGAAAGCATTTCGGTACTGAAAGATGCGGCGGCTTCTATTTATGGTATGCGTGCAGCTGGTGGTGCTATCATTATCACTACAAAAAAGGGGGGCAAAAACGGCAAGATCAACATCAACTATTCAGTTAACGATGCTATACAAACTTTTTTGGGTATGCCCGAAGGTGTTGGCGCTGTTGATTATATGTTGTTAACCAACGAAAAAGTTAAGCGTGATTTTGCTAATAACTTTGTGCACAATGTTACACCACAATACTCATATGCCGATATTAAACCATGGCTCGACGGCACTTATAAATCAGCCGACTGGATTGGCATGGTTTTCAAGAAAACCGCCAACCAAATTCAGCATAACCTGAATATTGATGGCGGTAATGATAAGATCAGCTATTTCTTCAACTTTGGATATCAGAACCAGGATGGCGTATTTAAAACCGGCAGTCTGAATTATAATAAATACAACTTCCGTTCAAACGTTACCGCAACCATCACCAAAGGCTTAAGGGCACAAGTACTAACATCGGCCTGGATGGACGAAAAGAATCTGCCTTATACTGATGAATGGACCATTTATAAATATACCTGGAACCAGATCCCCACTCACCAGATCTACGCTAATGACAATCCACTTTATCCGGCGGTAATTGATGATAACATGAACCCGTCTATCATCACTGATGCCAATAAAGTAGGTTCGAAACGTTTCAGGAACAAAAACATAACCAGTCAGTTAAACTTAACTTATGATATTCCTGGTGTAACCGGACTTAGCGCAAAAGCATTGTTCAATATAGATTATGGAACTGCCGATAACAACATCATCAGAAAATCATTTTCACTTTACACTTACAAGGCTGATAACGACACCTACATACCAAGTGTAGTAAACTCGCCGGCAGGCATTACCCGCCAGTATTACACCCACTTTAATACGCTAAGTCAGTTAACGTTAAACTATGCCCATACCTTCGCTAAAGACCACAACATTACAGCAATGGCCACCTATGAGCAAAGCCATGAAACCGCCGATAATTTTAACGCTTACCGCGATATCGAGATCCCGGTTGATTATCTGTTTGGTGGTCTGCAAAACTCTAATATGTCGGGTGGTATGGATGCAGGTGCTTTACAGGACCGTGCCCACAGGAGTATCATAGGTCGTTTAAATTATGATTATAAAGGAAAATATCTTGCCGAGTTCAGCTTTAGGCGTGATGGTAATAACCTATACAAACCCGGCGCAGATCAATGGGGCTTTTTCCCCGGTGGGTCAATTGGCTGGGTGTTAACCAGGGAAAGCTTTTTCCGTAATCTGGTATCTGAAAATATCCTTTCGAACTTGAAGATCAGAGCTTCATACGGTCAAACTGGTGATGAAGCAAATGCTCCTGCATTTAACTATGTAAATGGCTACACTTATCCTGTAAACAGCTACATATTTGGCTCAAGCGCAGTAAATGGCTCAGCACCTAAATTAGGAAACGCAGGTTTAACATGGTCAGTAAATACCATCAAAAATATCGCTGTTGATTTCGGTTTGTTTGGGGGTAAAGTTGATGGTACTATTGAGGTTTTCAGGAACGACAGGACTGGTTTACCGGCACAGCCGGCAGTAGCTTTACCGGGAACTGTAGGTGCTGCCGTACCACAAATCAACTATAACAGTGACCGTGTTCAGGGCCTGGACTTCAACATGTCGTACCGTAATACCTTTGGCCAGGTTGGCTTAAACGTAACCGGCAATATTGGCACCACACGTTTAAAGGCATTAAAAGTACTTCGTGGCGGGTCGGGTAACGAATACCTGAACTGGAAAGAGAACCAGACCAACAGGTATCAAAATGTTTGGTGGGGACCTGAATATGCAGGACAGTTTACCTCATATAACCAAATTTATAACTATGGTGTAAATACCGGCGGCGGTAATAACAATACTATTCCCGGCGACTATTACTATAAAGACTGGAACAATGATGGTGTAATTGACGATAAAGACAGCCATCCTATTGCCACTACCGATATCCCGTTGTATAACTATGGCCTTACCATTGGTGTAAGCTACAAAGGCTTTGATATGAACATGCTTTTACAAGGAGCAGCAGGGGTATATGTACAATATGGCGAACAATTTGCATCGCCGCTAATGTATGGCCGCAGCGCGTTAACCCGTTTCCTGGATAGCTGGCATACTGTAGATCCTTCGGCCAACGTATTTGATCCGAATACGCAATGGGTACCAGGTTATTATCCTGCAATGGGCTCGCCGGATGCTCAGGGTACAAAAGCTATTCAAAACGCCAGCTACCTGCGCGTCAAAACGCTTGAATTTGGTTACTCGCTGTCGCCTGCTGTATTAAAAGCCATTGGGGTGAGGAAATTCCGGGTTTATGTAAACAGCTATAATCTACTAACATTCACCGGATTAAAGAATTATGACCCGGAACACCAGGGGCCTAATCCGAGAGATGGCGGCAACTTTGGTGTAGCCCTTGGCGGTTATACCTACCCAATGAACAGGACCTTTAACCTGGGTGCAAATGTTTCATTCTAAATCATTTAACACATGAAAAAAATACACAAACTCATTATAGCGATTTCTGTCGGTGTAGGTACTTCGGTAACTTCCTGCCAAAAATTAGACATCCCGCCTACTAACATTTTTACACCTAATATCATTTATGATAGCGAATCGGGCGTAAAATCATTTTTAGCAACTATTTATCAAAACCTTCCTATCGAGGATTTTAAATACCGGCCCGACCAGGGATTTAAAACCGGCAGTAACGACTGGGAAAACTTCTATAACTCGGCTTCGGTTACCGGCGAAGAAGTTGGCCCATTTGGTGGCATGGATATAGGCGGCGGTTTTGGCTACTGGCCTTACGGCGATATCAGGAATGTGAACACCCTGATCGCCGAGCTTCCAAAACATACCGCAGCTTTAACTCAAAACACGGTGAATGCCTTATTGGGTGAAGCTCACTTTTTACGGGCTTACTATTACTTTGGCTTAGCCAAACGCTATGGCGGCGTCCCTATCATTAAAGAGCCCCAGGATCCGGCTGCTCCGTTATCCGAATTACAGGTACATCGTGATAAAGAAGAAGCCACCTGGGATTTTATTGGTGCGGAACTTGACCTTGGTTACCAGATGATGCCTGAAACAAGCGATGCAGGCAGGGCAAATAAATATGCTGCCGCCGCTTTAAAATCAAGGGTAATGTTATACGCAGCCTGTATTGCCAAGTATGGCTCAACCAATTTTGTTGATGGCCCGGCACGCTCCCAAGGTTTGGTAGGGATCCCCGGAAGCAAGGCTAATACCTATTTCCAGGCCGCTTACGATGCTGCCAAATTATTGGAAGGTCATTATTCGCTTTATAATGCTAATTCGGATAAAGTGCAGAACTATGTTGACCTGTTCCTTAAACCAAGTCCTGAAAACATCTTCATTAAGCAATACTCTATTGCTAATCATACTGCACATAGCTGGGATGATACCATGTCGCCACGTTACTTTACCGCTAATGCATTATCCCGCTCATATCCTACCCTTGACCTCGTGCAGCTTTGGGGTAATCTGAACGTAACTAATGACGACGGCACCCCTAAACGCTTCGATAATCGTGCCGAACTAATGCAAGGACTTGAACCAAGGTTGCTGGCTACCATCTACTTCCCGGGTGCTATGTTAAGGGGGCTAATGTTTGACATGCAGCGTGGTATCTACCCTTCTTTCAGCGGGACTGCCGCCGCAGAAGTCGCCAAACAACCAAACTCACGGTCATATATACTTGCAGGTGATACCAAAACCCTTTACCAGGGCAAACAGGTTATCGGTTTTACGGGCCCATGGACCGGCGGCGACGAGTTAACACGTACAGGTTTCTATGTGCGTAAATACGTTGATTACAATAAACCACAGGCATCGGTAGACTTAAACAGAAGCGAGCAGCCCTGGATTGACCTGCGTTACGGCGAAATATTGTTGAACCGTGCCGAGGCAGCTGTAGAGTTGGGCAACAATGGCGATGCTTTAACCTCTATCAACCTGCTCAGGAGCCGCGCCGGCGCAACACCTTATGGCTCTATCGATCTGGATAAAGTACGCAAGGAACGCCGTATGGAACTTGCTTTCGAAAATCAATATTACTGGGATCTGAAAAGATGGCGCATTGCCGATGTGGTGCTTGACCGTGCCCACTTTAAAGGTCTGATGCCATATTATGTATTAAATGAAAACAAATACATTTTCCTGGCCGAACCTGAATTGTTTAACAGGGAGTACACTTTCCAAAAGCAATTTTACTATGAGCCTATCCCTGGCGGCGAAATCGGCAAAAATCCTAACCTGCTTCCTAACAACCCTAATTATTAAGAATTTAAAAGTTAAAGATATGAAAAATCTGATTGGTAGAATTTTGGTGGGCATAGCTATACTGGCAAGTTCTGCATGTACAAAAACAGATAACTACGATGGCCCTAATGCTTCATTGCAGGGTAATATATTATCATCCGAAGGCGGCAATCTCCTTACCTCGGGCGGTAGCACCACTATCAAACTGCAGCAAATAGGCTGGACTACCCCGCAAACCATTCCAAGTAAATTTGATGGTACTTATGAGGATTCAAAATTGTTTAAAGGCGGGTATAAAATTGTACCTACCGGCGGCGCTTTCTGGCCGGTTCTCGATACCGTAACGGTTAACATTGGTCAAGGCACCAAGCATGACTTTACGGTTACACCGTATACCGTGATCAAAAACTTCACGCATACCTTAACCGGTACCACACTCACACTCACGTTTGATATCGACGCACCTATTGTTGCCGGTTTACCAACCATCAAAGACGTGCAGCCATATGTAAATACCACCAAACTGGTAGGTACAGGCGCTTCTATCCGTGACTTTTCGGATGTGAACGCCAAAACCATCAACAAGGCATTTATTGATATGAGCGCTGCCGAAAAATCGATAACACTTACTGTACCCAATCTTATTCCGGGGCGTACGTTCTTTGTTCGGGTGGGCGTTCGCCTGAGCGATAGTTTTAACAGCTCAAATTTTTCGGAAATAGTACAGGTAGATATTCCTAAATAAGTTAACCTAAAACCAAAAAGGAAATGAAATTTATAAAGACAATGATGGCTTGTTCCATCCTCATGATAGGCCTGATAGCCGTGGGCTGCAAAAAGGAAAAATATATTTCGCGCGATACATCATACCTGAAACCACCACCGCCGGATACCACTAAGCCACCTGCAGTAGATCCTACGCTGGTATCCTTTGACAATGCGGATAAAACTGACGGCTGGCAAACTGTTGGTACACCAAGTATCGCGACAAGTGGCCAAAAAGAAGGCGCAGGATACCTGAAAAATACCATTGCCAACGGTAGCGACTTTATGCAGTTTATTAAAGATCTGTCAACACCGGTAGATACCAAACTTACCGGCAATAACGGGCAGTTTAAATTCTGGTGGTATGTTTCAGATGTTTCGTTACTCAAGGCTGATGGCTCTATCGAGATCACGAGCTCAGGTAAATCAGACGACCATGAATCGGCATGGGATGTAGCGCCATTGATCCCTACCCTAAAAAATGGGTGGAATGAGATAGCCCTAAACTTCAGCAAAGCTATTAAAACCAATGATGGCGGCGCCGATTATTCGGCCATCAACCACTTCAGGATCTTCTTCTGGACGCAAACTAAAGACCATGCTGATTTTATTACAGGCGTTGACGACTTTGTGTTCAGGGCGGCGCCTGCACCTCCACCAGTAATGTTTGACAATGCCGACAAGGCTGATGGTTGGCAAACTGTGGGCACGCCAACGATAGCTACCACCGGCCAAAAAGAAGGCACAGGATACCTGAAAAACACCATTGCGAACGGAAGCGACTTTATGCAGTTCATCAAGGATATCGATCCTCCGGTCAATAGTTCCTTTAGTGCTGCTGATGGCAGGTTCACTTTCTGGTGGTATGTATCAGATGTATCATTGCTAAAAGCCGATGGTTCTATCGAGATCACCAGCTCTGGTAAATCTGATGATCATGAATCAGCCTGGGATGTAGCGCCATTGATACCAACGCTAAAAAATGGATGGAACCAGATAACGCTGGATTTTGATAAGTCTATCAAGCCCTCTGGGACTGATCCGGGTGCCGATTACACCAAGATCAACCACTTCCGGATCTTTTTCTGGACTAACAGCAAAGCTCACGACGACCTGGTTACCGGTGTTGATGACCTGCGCTTTATCTCAAAATAAAACATACTAAAACAAGCCCGGCAATTGGAATATTACTGGTTCCGGGCTTAAATACATCAATAATGACCATATCTAGTTTAATAAAATCCATAGCCCGCAAAAGCGCTTCGGCTGCCATGACTTTCAGTTTGGTAATACTCATTGCAAGTTGCAGCAAGGCGCAGGACAAACAGTCAAAACAAAACAATGGTAAGCCTGTTGCCGAAACTCCCCTCGCCCCTAATCCTTTTATCCGCGATATGTACACCGCCGACCCATCTGCACACGTTTGGGCTGATGGCCGTTTGTATGTTTACGCCTCGCACGATATTTATCCTGCAAGAGGTTGTGATTTGATGGATCAATACCACGTGTTTTCTACCGATGATATGGTACACTGGAAAGACCACGGCGAAATTCTTCGCGCATCGCAGGTATCCTGGGGCCGTAAAGAAGGTGGCTTTATGTGGGCGCCAGATTGCGCGTATAAAAATGGCACCTATTATTTTTATTTCCCCCACCCAAGCGATACCAAATGGAACGAAAGCTGGAAAATTGGTGTGGCAACCAGCAAAAGCCCGGCAAGCGGTTTTACCGTGCAAGGCTATATTAAAAGACTTGAGTCGATGATTGATCCCTGTGTTTTTATTGATGATGACGGACAAGCCTACTTTTATTATGGTGGTGGTGGCATCTGCAAAGGTGGTAAGCTAAAGGATAATATGATGGAAATTGAGGGCGAAATGAAGCCAATGGAGGGGCTTAAAGATTTCCATGAAGCAAGCTGGGTGCATAAACGCAATGGCATTTATTATCTCTCCTACTCAGATAACCACGACGTTAACGGAAAGCATAACCGCATGAACTACGCCACCAGTAAAAATCCGCTTGGCCCATGGACATACGGCGGAATTTATATGGACCCAACTGATAGTTATACTAATCATGGCTCTATAGTGCAGTACAAAGGTCAGTGGTATTCATTTTATCATACCAGCGCATTATCGCATGAAGACTGGCTGAGATCCATTTGCGTGGATAAGCTTTATTACAATACCGATGGCTCAATCAAAATGGTCGAACCTACAGCTTCAAAATAGCCAATCGAACACATAACCCCTTTAATTAATGATCGATGAAAAATATCAGAAGTAAAAACCCAACAACTTTTTGTATTGCCGCCATGGTAGTGTTGGCGTTAAGCTGTTCAAAGAAAAGTAGCAGTGGAGGTGATGTTACACCACCGAATAAGCCAAAAGACACGATAGACCTTACCCCATCGCCCGTTGGCGACGTAGTGGGTAAAGTTGTTGTTGGCTACCAGGGCTGGTTTGCAGCAATTGGCGACGGCTCTCCCATTGACAGGTACTGGCATTGGGCGCAAACCTGGGAAGAGCAGCCTTCGCCAATCAACACGGCAATTAAATCATGGCCCGATGTACGGGATTATACCAAAACCTTCCCTACCAAATATGCTAACCTTAATAACGGCCAGCCGGCAAATGTGTTTTCATCCTTCTCTGATCAAACTATTGATGTGCAGTTTAAATGGATGAAACAATATGGCATTGACGGCGCTGCCTTGCAACGCTTTAACCCAAGCGGTCTGGAAGGCCCCGTACGTGATGCAATGGCAGCAAAAACCAAAATAGCGGCCGAAGCAAACGGTGTTAAGTTTTACATTATGTATGATGTAAGCGGCTGGAAAGACATGCAGTCGGAAATAAAAACCGACTGGACCAACAAAATGTCGGTTTATACCGCATCTCCGGCTTATGCCAAGCAAAATGGTAAGCCGGTAGTATGTATCTGGGGCTTTGGTTTCAGTGATGATAACCACCCTTTTACCGCTGCACAATGCCTGGATGTGATCAAATGGTTTAAAAGCAAAGGGTGTTATGTTATTGGCGGCGTACCTACCCATTGGCGTACCGAGGATAGCGACTCGCGCCCGGCATTCCTTTCAGCTTATAGCGCCCTGGATATGATATCGCCCTGGATGGTTGGCCGCATTGGCAATAAAAGTGAATCGGATAGCTTTTACAGCTCGGTTAACCGCCCGGATGTGGCCTATTGTAAGGCCCACGGTATCGATTATCAGCCATGTATCCTCCCCGGCGATCTGCAGGAACATCAGCGCGCTCACGGTGATTTTATGTGGAGGCAATTCTTTAACATGAAAAGTGTAGGAGCACAAGGACTTTACATCTCCATGTTTGACGAATATAATGAAGGCAACCAGATAGCCAAGACCGCCGAAAGCCAGGATTTTGTTCCGGCGGGATCATCATTTGTAACCCTTGACGAAGATGGTACAGCTTGCTCTGCAGACTACTACCTGAGGCTTACAGGCGATGGTGCAAAGATGTTTAAGGGATTAATCCCGTTAACACCTACAAGGCCTACGCCGGTTAAATAGGGTTAGATCTTTTGAGGCTATTCTAAGCCAGGGTCTTTGAGAAGCAAAAGAATCTCATCTCTACCACGTCATTATATATCCGGTTTAATTAATACGCTCTCCCCCGTTGACCGTGTCCTCCCGGTCAACCTGTATGCAATAAAAAAAGCCTTATCAAACTATATGTTTCATAAGGCTTTATGAAGAGCAAAACGTCCGTGAGGACACGGACGCAGGGATATGATTTAGAAGATTTACGAAGTTTTAAAACTTCGTAAATCTGGATTCAGCAAGCTGTTACCGGTACTTAATTAATACGCTCCAGCATCTTAATATATAGCTCAATCCCTTCCCTGATCTCATCCACATACACAAACTCATCAGCAGTATGTGAACGTGCAGAATCGCCGGGGCCAACTTTTATAGATGGGATATCAAGCAACGATTGATCGGACGTGGTTGGTGAACCGTAGGTGGTACGGCCAAGCGCTATGCCGGCCTGAACTATGGGGTGTTCTTTTGGGATAGATGATGGTTTTAACCTGATAGAACGTGGCTTTACATCGCTTGTCACATGCTCACGGATGATCTCTAATACCTCCTCATTACGGTAGGCATCGGTAACACGCACATCAACAGTATAAACACAGCTGGCAGGTACCACGTTATGTTGTGAACCGGCGTTAATAATGGTAACCGACATTTTTATCGGCCCAAAAACTTCCGATTCTTTAGGAAATTTAAAAGTACGGAACCACTCAATATCAGTTAAAGCTTTGTAAATAGCATTCTCCCCTTCTTCGCGGGCGGCATGACCCGCACGGCCATGAGCTGTACAATCCAACACCATCAAACCACGTTCGGCAATGGCCAACTGCATCAGGGTTGGTTCGCCCACAATACCAAAAGATAATTGCCCTAATTCGGGGATGATCAGCTCCAGGCCGTTCACACCCGAGATCTCTTCTTCGGCAGTTGTGGCTAAGCAAAAATTATATTTCAGGTTTTCCTTATCATGAAAGTACAGGAACACCGCTATAAGCGAAACAAGACAGCCTCCGGCATCATTACTGCCAAGGCCATATAATTTACCATCTTCAATTTTGGCATCGTAGGGATCACGTGTATAGCCCGAATTGGGTTTAACAGTATCATGATGTGAGTTAAGTAAGATAGTTTCTTTTGCCGGATCGAAATGTTTGTTCCAGGCCCAGATGTTATTTAGTTTACGATGAGTAGTTACTCCGTGCGATTGCAGAAATTCGTTGATCAGATCGGCTGTACGGTCTTCTTCTTTACTAAACGACGGTATGGATATCAGTTGCTGCAGTAAGGTTACTGCCAGTTGAAATAAATTGCTTGTTTCAGTCATAAATTTAAGGGTCCTCCCTTGTAATGAACGGGCAAAATTAATACTTTTTATTCACGTGGATGAAATACATTTCCTGAACATTAACCGGGCGTGATAGATTTACCGTTAATTTAACACCTGATTAACGCGAAGGTTACATACCCATTTGCACATCGAAAAATTTACTCATCTTCCATTTTTGAATGCTTACGTGTATCGTTCATAGTGACGTACAGGATCAATGAAAGCGCAATACAAACAGTTACATACCAGTAAAACCATTGCGCATGGTGTTCATTTTTGAACCATAAGGCAATATACTCGGCAGTACCACCAAATAGCGATACCGCTATGGCATAAGGGAAGCCTACACCCAGAGCGCGTACATTAGCCGGAAAAAGTTCGGCTTTTACAACCGCGTTGATGGAGGTGTAGCCGCTTACAATGATCAGTGCGCAAAGGATCAGTGCAAATGCAACCCATACATCTTTGGTATGACTTAGTAAGGTCATAATAGGGATAGTGCAAAGCGTACCCAGTATCCCAAAACCAATAAGCAACGGTTTACGGCCAATTTTATCTGACAGTAAGCCGAATAAAGGTTGGATCACCATAAATACAGCCAACGTTAAGGTGGAGATGAGCGTAGCGGCGCTTTTGCTAAAACCTGAGGTATTAACCAAAAACTTTTGCATATAGGTAGTGAACGTATAAAAAGCCAGCGTGCCGCCAATGGTTAATCCTACTACCGTAAAGACCGCTTTTGGATGTTGTGTTAAAGCTTTTATGGTACCATTCAGGGCATTGGGTTTAGTTCCCTCCTTTTCAAACGATGCCGATTCCTGTAAGCTCCGTCTTAAATACATGGTGGTAACGGCCAGTATAGCCCCTATACCAAAGGGAATGCGCCAGCCCCAGTCGTGCAGTTGTTTTTCGGATAAAAATGCTCTTTGCAGCAAAACTAATACGCCCAGTGCGAGCAATTGCCCCATAATGAGCGTTACGTATTGAAAGCTTGAATAAAAACCACGATGTTTTTTCGTGGCCATTTCACTTAAGTATGTGGCGCTGGTACCGTACTCGCCGCCAACACTCAAGCCCTGGATAATACGGGCTAACACGAGCAATATAGGCGCGGCAACACCTATAGATTTATAGCCCGGCGTTATAGCAATGATAAGCGAGCCGACGCTCATGAGTAATACAGAAAATGTGAGCGCCGTTTTACGGCCGCGTTTATCGGCAAAGGTACCCATCACCCAGCCGCCTATTGGCCGCATTAAAAAGCCTATGGCAAAAATACCCGCTGTGTTTAATAGCTGTACTGTTTGGTTTTCTGATGAAGAAAGTTGAGCCTGTGGAGGAAAAAAAGCATCCGAAAAATAAAGAGAAAAGGCAGTGTAAGCATACCAGTCATACCATTCAACCAAATTACCCAGCGATCCCCCAATGATGGATTTGATGCGCCCACCCGTAGTTTGGGGTATTGGTGATTTTATTTCATTCATAGGTTTGGCAGATATTGTTGGTTTCCGTAATATTAGGGATTTTAAAATAGAGGTACAATACCAATATAATAACCGGCATATTTAACTTTAATAAAACAACTTAATCAACCCAATCTAACCTTATTAACCACTCACCGAACATGTTATTCACCGAAGATTTTTTGCATTACATCTGGAAATTCAGACTTTTTGAGCGCGAAAACCTGCAAACTGTAGATGGTGAAGAATTGGAGATCTTTTCGGCAGGGCTGCATAATTCTGATTCGGGCCCTGATTTTCATAATGCAAGGATCCGCATCGGCGAAACGGTTTGGGCTGGAAATGTAGAAGTACATCTTTCTGCTTCTGACTGGCAAAAGCATGGACATACGCACGATGGCGCGTATGATAACGTGATACTGCATGTAGTTTATCGCAATGATGTGCCGTTGTTTCTGCCAAACGGGCGCAAAGTTCCAACGCTTGAACTGCAAAACCGCGTCAGTGAAGAGCTTTATAATAAATACCATAAACTGGTTTTCGGCAACCAAACCTTTATTCCCTGCGAAGCTGGTATTGCAACCGTTGATGGCCTCACCATGCAAAACTGGCTTACCCGCGTGCTGGTTGAACGGATGGAAAAACGATCCGCCAATGTAGCGGCAGCTTTGGCATTAAACAAAGGCGATTGGGAAGAAACTTTTTACCAGTTCCTGGCTGCGAATTTTGGTTTTAAAGTTAATGCCCTGCCATTTGAATTAACCGCTAAGTCCCTGCCGCAGCTAATCCTCGCCAAAAACAAAAACAACGCTATGCAAATAGAGGCGCTGATATTTGGGCAGGCAGGCTTTTTAGAGGGTGAGTTTAAAGATGAATACCCATTAAAACTCCAAAAGGAATACGGGTATCTCCGCAAAAAATACAACCTTAAGCCGGTTGAGAACCACCTGTGGAAGTTTATGCGGTTAAGGCCCCAAAATTTTCCAACAATCAGGCTGGCTCAATTTGCAGCGCTTATAGTACAATCAAACCATCTGTTATCCAAAATACTGGAAATTAAAGAGGTGAAAGCATTCCGTGGTTTATTTACGGAGATCAAAGTGAACGATTACTGGGAAGATCATTACCGGTTTGATGTACAATCCAAGCCATCGTCAAAAAATATGGGCGATGGTTCTGTTGATATCTTGTTGCTCAATACGGTGGCTTTGTTCCTCTTTAGTTATGGCAAACAGCATCAGCAGCAATATTATATTAGCCGCAGTCTTAAATTACTAGAAAATTTACCAGCCGAAAAAAACAATATTATCGCCGATTTTGTTAACTTAGGAGTGAAAATTGATACTGCGTTTGAATCACAGGCATTGCTTGAGTTAAAAAATAGTTACTGTAACTATAAGAAATGCCTGCAATGCGGCGTTGGTAATAAGATACTAAAACTGGCCTGACACCATGCTACAGCGAATACTCACTTTTTTTGAACGGTACTCTTTTGGCGTATGCACCTATCTTGGCGAGCGTTTTAATATTTCTATCTCCAAGATCCGGCTATTCTTTATCTACTCTTCGTTCCTAGCGGTAGGCTTTCCGCTTATATTTTACTTCTTTGCTGGTATTGTACTGGATATCAGAAATTTCATCAAACGTAAACATACAGGGGTTACAGATCTTTAACCGCTGATCATTTCTGATTACGTTGATTTCGCTGATTTTTATTTGGGGGGATTCCACCGATTATTTTTTGATTTCACCGATTCCGGATTAGTGAAACCTATATTGTTCATTAAACCAATTTGCCCGTCTTAACGGCATCTTGCAGGTTACGCACCTTAAATTTGGGAGTGTAGCAGTATTGAGCCAGCTGTTTAACCCATGTGGTGTTGTAGCCAAACATCAGTTTTATCATCTTTACCCGGGTTGAGCCCTTGGGATAGCCGTATTTATACCAGCTGAATTTGGACGGATCGACATTAAACTCTTCGGCAAAATCGGCAAGAAAAAGATCTATCTCAATATCGAAAATATCCAGATCAAGATCGATACTGGTATCGAGGCTAAGACTATGCGGATCAATATTGTGGATCTTATACCTGTTGCAATAATCAACAATAAATTCTTTTAAGGGTGGCAGTATCTCTTCCATTTAAACGAATATTAATTTGACCATTTAAGTTATGAGACGTAGCTTTTGAAATAAGGTTGCATACAAATTTACTTTATTTTTAAATCGCTTAAATTGAGCTTAATAGTTAATAAATGTTAAATATTTATTGCTACTTAACAGCTCCCTATGCTATTAAAATCAACCTGATGTATTATTATTGCACCAGGTAAACCACATACTTCAAATGAACCTAAAAGTAATTGCCTTTGATGCCGATGATACCCTTTGGGTAAATGAACCTTACTTTCAAGCTACCGAAGAAAGGTTTTGCAGCCTGCTTGAAAATTTTTCGCCACAGCATACCATTTCCAAAGAGCTTTTTAAGGTTGAGGTTGATAACCTGCCGCTTTATGGCTACGGGATAAAAGGCTACATCCTGAGCATGATAGAGGCTGCGCTAAGCATTTCCGAAAAAAACATCAGTGTTGAGGTAGTTGAAACCATACTGCAGTATGGCAAGGATATGCTTAACCAACCGATAGAGATATTAAATGATGTGGAGCATGTGTTATACTCACTAAAAGACCATTACCGATTGGTAGTTGCTACCAAAGGCGACCTGCTTGACCAGGAGCGCAAACTCAAAAAATCGGGGCTGGCACATTATTTTCACCACATTGAGATCATGAGCGATAAAAAGGAGGACGATTATATCAAGCTGATCAAACATTTGGATATTAATCCTGAAGAATTCATGATGATCGGTAACTCCCTAAAATCAGATGTGATGCCGGTGATCAATATTGGCGGTCACGCCGTTCACGTCCCTTTTCACACTACCTGGGCGCATGAACACGTTGAAACCGTTTTAACCCACGAAAACTTTAAACAGGCTGATAAGATCAGCGAGGTGCTGGCGTTTGTTTTGAAGTCTTAAGCTCCAAGTCGGAAGTCTTGAGTATTAAGTTTAAAGTCAATTTACTCTGCTCAGTACTTTCGACTAAAAACTTGGAACTTAAGACTTCCTACTAAAGACTCTAAATACTTTTCTCCATTACAATCAGCTCAATGTGCTGTTTAGCATCGCCAAAACGGCCATGTGCGTGAAAAGGCTGAATTTCGCCGGTTGGTTTGTAACCACGGCGCTCGTACCAGCTTATCAGCTCAAAACGGGTGCTGATCACCGTCATGGTTAGCGTATGACAATTGTGCTTACGTGCGTAAACCTCAGCTTCCTCTATCAACGCACGGCCTACGCCTTTATTCTGTAATAATGGCGACACGCTGAACATGCCAATATATAGTTTTGGATACCTGACTTCAAGATAAACAGTACCTGTAATGTAGCCATCTTCATCAGTATGCTTTAAAATGATGATATTTTCATCATTCATATAACCGGCAAGTGTGTCTTCATCAATGCGAATGCCGCCAATCAGGTCGGCTTCAGTTGTCCAGCCCTGTTTGGAGCTTTCGCCACGGTAAGCACTGTTTACTAAAACATTAAGTTCGGGAACATCAGTAAGGGTAGCTTGAGTTATTACAGGCATATGATCAATTTAAGGATGCCAAAGGTACTGGTTGTACATTAAATAAAAGACTTCAAATTACCATTTTGAAGCTTGTACCTTTTCCAGGGGCACTTTTTACAGTAATTTTCCCGTTAAGGCGATCAATGAACTCTCTGACCAGCAATAATCCCAAGCCACTCCCCTTTTCATTGTTAGTGCCCAGGGTTGATTTGTGATCGTTCTTTGTAGAACTCAGAAGTTTTTCGGCCCTTTCGCTTGTCATGCCAACACCTGTATCAGTAACCTCAATTACCATATGCTTATCAACATAGGTCATATTTACTGTGATAAAACCATTTTGCGTGTATTTATTGGCGTTGCTTACGAGGTTCCTTAATACAAATTCAACCGCTTGCATATCTGAGTTTACCAGTGTTTCGATAAATACATTATTTACCATGGTGTTATTTTTGGCATATGCGTTTAAGGACTCAGATGTAAAAACGCTTTCAACAAGTTCGTGGAGATTGAAATCGGTATAGTTAAAACGGGCAAATTTCATTTGCAATTCGCCCCAGCGCACAACATTGTCAACCATATTAATGGTGTTATCAAGCTGATCTGATACCATTTCAATCATTTCCGTTGCATCACCTGCATCCAGAATATCTGATTGTTTAAACTCAATTATTGATTTAATAGATGCCAGCGGATTACGAACATCATGGGCTAAGATAGAAATAACTGTTTTTTGCGTTTCGGATAAATAATGCAGGCTCTTATTTTTGATACGAAGCTCCGTTATTTTAATAATATTAGCAGCCAATACTTTAAGGCCAAACTTCTGATCGGCTGTTAATGTGCGCGGAGTATTGTCAATTACACAAAGCGTGCCCAGCCTACTGCCGCTTTTGGTAACGAGGGGCATACCTGCATAAAACCTGATGGCCGGCAAATCGGTAACGAGCGGGTTATCGTAAAAACGATCATCCAGTGCAGCATCCGGCACTTCAAAAAGCTGATCCTGCAATATAGCATGGCTGCAAAAGGAGGTTCCCCTTTCTGTTTGCGGAATTTCCCAACCAACCCTGGCTTTAAACCATTGCCGATTAGTATCAACAAGGCTGATAAGAGAAATAGGCATATTGCATAATGAGGATGCGAATTTGACAATATCATCAAACTCATCTTCCTGTGGAGAGTCAAGTAATCCGGTGCGGTACAGATCCTGTAACCTGGCCTCTTCGTTTTCGGGCAGCCGCGCTTCTAACATTAACTAATTAGGTTATAATCAAGTGATAAATTAGCAGGCGGATGTTGAGTAAAGATGCAAAAAAAACTGATCAAGCAAGCAAAATCTACCCACTTTCAGGTAGATTTTGCTTGCTTGACCAGCACCTTAATTAATAATTAAGCGTTGCTATTCAGAAGAATTATTTCTGCTTAATTAATAAATTAGTAACGTTTGAGCGCTTTATAAAACCTATCCCTATAATTGTTAATGGAAGCAATAGCAAGATATCAGCCAGGTGGGCCACCAATGAGATCCGCAAAATCCGGCTTACAGGAAAAGCTACAGCTGCAAGGCCGATCAGCAAACCAAGCCAAACCGGTACTGCCTTTTTTCGAACGAGGTTTATGGCTAACACCAATAAGCTTAATGGAAACAACGGGCCTGCCCAAAAAAGTAACAACCCCGAACTAACAGGATATTGCCTCAAAACATCGAGATAATTATGATGAGAAATTTTAAATATAGTTGACAAGTATCCCAGCATACCAAACCCCATTGCCCCCATGCAACATCCATAAACAGCTATTAATAAACCTATTGCTGAATAAAATGGCATACTGTGCTTTAACAAGCCAAATAAGGCATACAAAGCTGGGATCCAAAATACCGTTGACAGGCAGATCAGGGTTGCTGCCGTTACCCCGTATTGTCCGTCTATCCAAAAAAATGTTGATATAAAAAACAACAATGGCGCAGCCACAAGGCAAAACCCTTGTAATGTCTGTTGCTGGAAATCGATTTCGGCTTTCATAATTTAAAGGATTTGCCAACTATGACCCCGATATACTATCTTGGGTTACACTATTATCAAATGACACTAAAAAAGCTATTCGTTTAAAACCAAGCTGTATATTTAGTAGTTAATAACACATCTGTTTATATTAATCCCCGCCATGGCTTTTATAGATTATTACAAAGTATTAGAGCTTGATAAAAACGCATCAGAAAAAGATATTAAAAATGCATACCGCAAACTGGCCCGGAAGTATCACCCCGACCTTAACCCCAATGACGAGGAAGCCAACAAAAAGTTTCAGCAGTTAAATGAGGCAAATGAAGTATTGAGCGATCCTGAAAAGCGTAAAAAGTATGACAAGTACGGCGAAAACTGGCAGCATGGCGAAGCATACGAACAGCAGTCGCGCCAACAGGCCGGGAATCAGGGAAGCGGTTTTGGCGGCTACAGCGGCTTTGGCAATGCCGACACATTTGGTGGTGCAGAAGGTTTTGGAAGTGAAGATTTTTCAGATTTTTTTCAATCAATGTTTGGAGGCGCAGGAGGTACCCGGGGCAGCAGACAAGCAAAATATCGTGGACAGGATTATAATGCTTCATTGAGCCTAAACCTCCGCGATATTCTTGAAACTCATAAACAAACACTTACAGTTAACGGCAAAAACATCCGTATAACTATACCGGCAGGTGTTGAAAACGGGCAAACTATTAAGATAACCGGGCACGGCGCTCCGGGTGTAAACGGCGGCCCGGCCGGTGACCTGTATATCCAGTTTAATGTGGCCCCCGACACAAATTTTAAACGCGACGGTAATAATTTATATACTACATTGAAACTTGACCTCTATACGGCAGTTTTAGGCGGGGAAATAACTGCCGATACTTTAAACGGCAAGGTTAAGGTAAAAGTAAAGCCCGAAACACAAAACGGCGCCAAAGTAAAGCTTAAGGGCAAGGGTATGCCTGTTTACAAAAAAGAAAATGAGTTTGGCGATCTGTACCTGACCTATGATATCCAAACCCCTACTAACCTTACCGAAAAACAAAAGCAGTTATTTGAAGAACTGGCAAAATCATCAACCTAAATTTAAACACATTATGAAAACAGCAGAATTAATAGCAGCAAATGATTTTTGTGTATATCATAATGTTGAATACACGTTTATCACATCGTTACATGAAGCGGGCCTGGTTGAGTTTACTATTATTAACGAAACTACATTCATCCCACAAACAGAACTCCAAAAACTGGAGAAACTAATCAGTTTACATGAGCTTGATATCAATATAGCTGGTATAGAAGCTATCTCCCACCTGCTTCAAAGGGTTGAAAAACTGCAGGAGGATATGCGATACCTGAAAAACAGATTGAGGTTGTATGAGGATTAATTTTTACCAATTTTAAGAGAAAGGAAATATAACGCGTCATTGCGAGGTACGAAGCAATCCCCAAGAAGCAGAGCAGCTATACAAATCTCTCTGTACAGTTTGGGATTGCTTCGTACCTTATAATGACGTGATCGTAAGTTATTGATTATTAAAATATGTTTTTTATCAATATTATAAATATGGGCGTTGCCTGTGGCCCGTGCTATCCGCTCATACTACACAAGGCATTAGCCACAAGGCCGGTATCCGCTACTATCACTAACGCGGCCCGCACACAACCGCTACATCACGATTTTTTTCAGGTTTCCCCTGATGGGTACTCTCAATGACGCTATTTTAATTAATTGCAGAAAAGCTACCGCCACTACACCAAATACTTATTCATCATCCGTTCGCTTATTATATTGGCTTCATCAATAACAGCTTCGGGGTATCCCATCGATTTTAGAATGGCTATTCCGTTGGTACTTTTAAGTAAGCCTTGTTTCAGCAGATAATCAAACACAAGCACCCGACCATCTTTTGAGTCGGAAAACGAGTATACAACAAAATCATCGTCCAGCAGTTCGGCAAGCTCAAGGTCGTGGGTTGATACAAATACGAAATTTTGATTGGCGGTGATATAGGAAAGTACCGACTTAGCAGCTGCTATGCGTTCAATCGTATTGGTACCCCTGAAAATCTCGTCGATGATGACCAGGCTTTTTATAGCCTCTTTTTGAGAACTTTGATCGATAATATTTAAAATAGCCGAAGCCTGCGCCTGAAAATAACTTTTTTGTTCATCAATATTATCGCTGGTTTTAATACTGGTTTGTATTTTCAACAGCGGTGCTTTATATGCTTTTGCACAACTTGTAAATATGGTTTGCGCCAGCAGGGTATTTAAAGCCAGTGCTTTAATAAACGTTGTTTTACCCGACATGTTCGATCCCGTGATCAATGCTCCCCTATCTGCATCTGTAGTATAAAGAGAATTAGCTACACAATTGGCTATCAATGGGTGAAACAGTTCGGTAATCTCTATTTTGCCGTTGACATCAGTAAACTCCGGCTTCGAGTAAACATGCATGCCGTCACGCACAGATTGTATAGCTATCATCGCATCAGCCTGGCCGATAAATTCATATACTTCTTTTATATCGGTGCGGTATTTAGCAATTTGTTTTAACGACGAGGTATAGGTATTGGGTTCTATTACAAAAAGCAATTTAAACAACTTAAAAGCGGCATAACTGATATCACTTGTATTATTCACGAAGCGGCTTTCTATATTTACAAACTTAAGTGCCCGTTTTAAGTCTGTTAAATTGGTAAGGCTTTGCTTTACCGCTGCAGCAGCGCCAAATTTCCCGCTTTTTACCAATGCCACTGCTACTTTATACATGATCAGTAACTGCGGTAAGGATCTGGCATATCCCGAAATAGCCTTGCGGCTGGTTAGATGTATGGCGATGTTGTAAACAAACAATAACACCAAAAAGATAAAACTATAGATATTGGGTATTACGATTAGCGATATTAATGCCGCAACGATTAGGAATGAAGAAACCTTTGAGTAAAAATTTACTACCGATGAAAATACCGGTTGATGTGCTTTAAGGAAAAGGTCGGCGATAAAATACGCATTGGGGTCGTTAAGTTTTGATAGTTCAACTTCGATAAGTTCCCGGCCCGGAATATCCATATTAAGATCCTCGACAGCATTGTCAAGATCATGCAAAGCGTCTACATCAGTTGTAGGATGATGCAGTAAATTAAAAAGATATTGTTTACCGGGCTTGCTGTTTGTTCTGTCGATATAATTGAAAACACTAATCAAATCAAGGTCATCTGCTGTCTGAACCGCAAGCTTATCTTTATCCTCTGCCGAATCTAAATAAGTTCTGATCAGGTCGAAATTTCGGCGTGCATTGATAGGCTTGCCCCATTTACCCTGAATTTTCACCAATCTTTTTTTTGCCCAGCGTAACCTATCATAATACGATTTAATATAAAGCACACCCGCGATGATAAGAACAACTATTGTAGAAAAGACAAAGTAATACATGCCTAAAAATATAAAATTAAAATTAAACCAACTCTCCTGTCACCAGTCATAATTATGTACTACAATTTAGGTATTAACTAAAATTTACAACCATGAAATTGATCCGGTTTTCAATAATAGCTTTCGTGATGGTGTTTTCATTTCAGTTTGCGAAAGCACAAAGTATAAGTATAAATGCGCATTTTGGCCGCCCATATCACCGGGTTGTTTATACAAGGGGATATTATGGAAGACCTGTTTATTATGGGCCTGACGTTTATTACGGGCGTCCCCGTTATTACGCTACCGGGTATTACGATGCGCCTGTATATTATCATCGGTATTACCGCGCCCCACGTTACTGCAGGCACTGGTAAAACGGTAAGAAGCCCCGGGATTGCCGGGGCTTCTTATTTAATCATGACTGGCAGCATCACGGGCCATTTCAACAATTACGGCATCGAGGCGTTCTAGTTCTGTAATCATATGATCCAATGTCTCGGTATCTGCAGGATTATCCTTTAATAATTCGGCAAGGCCTTTTAGATTAGCCACCGGACTCCGCATATAGTGCGATTGTTTCCAGGCCATATTTTTTATCCGACTGATGTGGTTATGGATTCGTTCGTAAGCTATTTTAAGATTATTTTCAATATTCTTTCTTTCGGTAATATCATAAAGAGCCATCATCAATCCTAATATATTTTCCTGGCTATCCCTGATTGGGAAAAGGCGCACATAAAACCAGCATTTTGAACCATCGGTCTGAAGATAATCTACTTCATAACTCACATTCTGGCCATTCAAAACCTGTTGATTAAATTCAATAAATTGCGGAAAGCGTTCGGGTGGAAAGAAATCAGCAAGTTTATCGCCATTTTGCGGATCATGATTAAACTGGCTCCTCACAAACCCTACAGCTTTATGATTAAATGCCAAAACTTTAAGATCTTTATCAAACAGGGCATAAGCTGTATCGGTTGTATTTAAAATGGATTGCAGGTTTGCCTCTGATTTTTGAAGTAACTCTTCCGACCGCAATTTTTCAGTAATATCATTGGCAATTGAAAGCCTCACCAAACGCCCCTCATACACAATATCCTGGCCAAAAATCTGTACATTGATCATCGAGCCATCTTTTTTGCGATGAAGGGTAGTTATAGTATTGCCCCATTTAGGCGCTTTCTCGGCATACCCCCTATACATTGCATCCCATTCTTCAGGAGGCCTTACGTCTTTAATGGTCATGCTTAAAAACTCGTCGGCGGTATAACCATAATGTTTTGTAGCTGCGTGATTTACGGCAATGATAGACAGATCGCTTTTTGCTATCATCCACATAGGCAGTGGATTGCTATCAAAAAGGAGTTTATATTTTTGTTCGGATAGCCGCAACTCTTCCTCAATCTTTTTCCGTTCGGTTACGTCTATCATTGAGCCAATGATGGCCGGCTCGTCGTTAATTTGCGTTGCTGTACCATAAAACTCCACCCAGTTAGTTGAGCCATCTTTGCAGCGGCCCATAACCTCATAATTTACGCTTTCAACTTCTCCCGAAAGCCTCGCCCTAACATGTTCGAGCGTAAGTGCCTTATATTGTTCGCTGATAATAACATCAACCGATGAAACGCCGATCAGTTCATTAGGTTCATAACCAAAAACGTGGGCAAACCGGGGGTTAACATATATAAATGTGCCCTTTTGAACAATATAAACGCCAACCATCGACTTTTCGGCCAATGTGCGGAATTTAAGCTCAGCTTCCCTGAGCCCGGCCTGCATAACTTTACGATTGGTAATGTCACGCGCTATAACAAGTACACTGTCTTTAGTAAACTTTTTTACGTTAATTTCCACATCAAATACCTGCCCGTTTTTCTTTACAAAACGGCGTTCTTTCATTACCGCAGTATGTAAATCATCCGGGCCAAGCACCACCGGCTCGCTTTTCAGATTTTCAGGATCAATAATTTGCTCAACTTTAAGCTGAAGCAATTCTTCACGGTTATAGCCGGTCATTCTACACATGCTTGCATTCACTTCGGTAAAACGCCCTTCAAAGTCAATTACATATATAGCATCAGAAGCATGCTCAATCAATGAGCGGTATTTTTCTTCGCTAACTTCAAGTTTAACAACCGTATCTAAAAGTGCAGATGCATGCTGCTGCATCTGTTCCGCAAGCGCATTATTGAGGTCGATGATCTTACTTTCACTTTTAAGCCTCTTATTTTCAATATAATTAAGCAGTATGAGGGCAGTACCGGTTATAACGATACATACCAATACATTTGTTAGCCAGCCGGTAAAAAGCGAACCAAAAACAAGCATGATAAGCAGGCTTATTATAACAATAAACTTGTTTTTTTGAGGATAGTTCATTCAAGTAAGATGATAGACAATAATGTCCGTGTAAAACGACTATCTAATTGGTTAATAAAATGACTTAGGTGTACAATATTAAGTTACAAAATTCCACCAAAAACGGGAAGTATCTGTTAAATTATATGAAAATATCAGTATTCTATTTCAATTATTTTGACTTATTCTTAAAAAAAGAGTGTAATGCCTGCTGTGTAAACGCTGATAAAACCAATTCCCCGCTTATAGTTGCACGCTGCTTAAGCAAATCGCCCCAATCGGCAGTACCCTCCCAAAGTATCTGCTTTAAACGGTTAAGTGCTTCAGGATTGTATGAAGCGAGTTTTTTTGCAAGTTCAGATACCGCAGCATCAAGAGATGCAAGATCTTCATAAACCTCGTTATACAAACCGTTTTGTTTTGCCCATTGGGCAGTTTGAAAATCGGTTGCTCTGACGGTAAGCTGTGAAAATGCTGATAACCCTATTTTACGCGTCACTGCCGGCGCTATTACAAACGGGCCAATACCAATAGTGAGTTCGCTTAATTTTATTGCAGCAGCATCTGTTGCTAAACAATAATCGGCAGCGGCGGCAAGCCCAACCCCTCCTCCAACTGCCTTACCCTGTACCCTCGCAATAATTATTTTAGTGCATTTGCTACATGCGCTGATCACGTTGGCAAAACCTTCAAAAAATAATGTACCGGTTTCTTTATCCTTAATTTGTAATAATTCATCAAAACTTGCACCTGCACAAAACGTACGGTCACCCTCGCTCTTTAAAATGATAACTTTTGTATCAGGATCATTACCGGCATTGAATATGGCATCGGCAAGCTGCTTTAATAATGCAGAAGGCATTGAATTTTGTGCTGGATGATAAAAACTAATAGTAGTTACACCATCGGGCTCATTTGCAATAGATACATTTCCGTTTTCGGCAGACATATTTTATGTTTTATATCAGGTTTTCCGGCCAATATCAGAAGTATTTAAGTCAACTGCAATTTTGAACTCAAATAAAGTAAACACTTACTTTTCAAGCAAAGGCAGCTCAAAGTAAAAAGTAGCGCCTTTGCCAGGTTCACTTTCAACCCCAATATCACCTTTGTGGTTATTAATGATTTCGGCCGAAATATACAAGCCCATACCAAGGCCGCCTGCCATGAACTTTTTATCCTCAACCCGATAAAAGCGTTCAAAAATATGTTCGATTTGCCCTGCCGATAACCCTATGCCAAAATCCTTTACCGATACCCGCACCCTGCCGTTTACACACTCGGTTGTAATGATGATCTTTTTATCATCGATTGAATATTTTACGGAGTTATTGATAAAATTCACGAGTACCTGCTCAAGTCGTCCGACATTTCCTTCTACAAAGAAATCTCTTTCTGATTTATTGATAAAATGAAATTCAGGATAAAGGTGAATAGCGCTATCCAGCGTCAAAGCCACAAGGTCACGAAGGTTTACTTCGGCCATGGCGTATTCGAGCCTGCCGGCGTGTATTTTACTTACATCGAGCAGATCATTAACCAGACGCTGAAGCTTATTTAAAGCAATACCGGCCTTTTCGATATATTGTTTAACCATTGGAGGCACTTCTTCCTTTTTATAAACAGAAATAAGCTGTAAATATCCTTTTAAACTGGTTAATGGCGTTTTGAGTTCGTGACTGGCAACGCCAATAAATTCGTCTTTTAAGTCCAGCTGCTTTTTTTGCTCTTCAATATCAGTAGCGGTACCTACCCAAAACAGTATCTCTCCTGTATCATCTCTCAGCGGCACTGCCCGGTTAAGGTGCCAGCGATAAGTATTATCCCAGCGGAGATATCTGTTTTCCAATTCGAAAACATTTCCGTTTTTTAAAGACGCCAGGTAGGTATCCATTGTTTTTTGCAGATCATCGGGGTGCACAATTTGCTGCCAGCCCCATCCTGCTGTTTCTCCATACCGTCTTCCGGTATAGTCAAACCAGCGCTGGTTGTAAAAATTCACTTCTCCTCCGGGCAGGTTTGTCCATGTCATTTGAGGAATATTGTTTGCCAACAGCTTAAAATGTTCGCGGCTGATAAGCAAGTCATTGGTACGCTCTCTTACGGTATCTTCGAGCTCGTTATTGAGCCCTTCTACGATATTCTGGGCCTCTTCTAACTGATCGTTTTTAATTTTCAGCTCCCACTCGGTTTCCTTTTGGCTGGTTAAATCTGTTAAGATCAGGCTTAATGCCGTTCCCTCATCAAGGTCAAGCGTAGTACATGACAGTAAACAGGGCGTTAGCTTGCCATCGGGACTTGACAATAAAACTTCGCCTTTACAATCGTTGTTCCAGCCGTCCTTTATTACTTCTTTATATCTTCCTGCAGACACTTCTGCAATGAAAACATCAAAGTAAATACCGATCACTTTTTCAAGCGGTTCGTTAACCATAGCGGCAAAGCGCGAATTACTATACAAGATAATTCCATCCCGGTTAAGCGTAACCGCACCTTCGTTCATTTTTTCAATAAAAACACGATAGGTTTGATCGGCCGTTTTCAGCGTATAAAGCTGGTGCCCTTCTTCACCTTTAACCACAAGGGCATCAATCCCGCCACTACGAATGGCGTCAATGGTATCATTTGCTTCCTCCAACTTAAAACGAAGCTCATCGTTTTCGGCCAGTAATTGCTCATATGTATATTTAAACGATTCCATGATCAACTTTCTGAATGGATACCAAGTCCCTTTAAAACTTTTGAAGTATTTGACATATCTCCTATAAGCTTTCGTTCGGTACCAGGAGATTTTTTGATTAATAATGGCAGTGCTACGATCTGTTCGGCTTCTGCTATTAGCGGCTGCTGATAAACATCTATAATCTCCAGCTCATAATTAGCTTTGATGTGCTGTTCACAAATATTCTTAAGATTGGCGATGGCCCGGACAGAATTGGGTGATGCTCCAATCACAAATAAGCGTAAACGAAAAAATTGGTCTTCTGCATCATTTGAATTGTCGTCGGCATCTAAAGGTAACTGGTTTCGCGCTGTCATCTAAATATTGTTTACAGGCCTGATATTCAATCCAACCAAAACTTTTTCCTCGTTACTTAAATCGCCTATTATTTTGCGAATAGGTTCAGGTACTTTCCTAACCAACGTGGGCACAGCAAAAATCTGGTCGCCTTCAGCCAGTTGCGGCTGTTGCAATAAGTCAATTACTTCAATAACATACTGACCTTTTAAATGTTCTTCACAATATTTTTTAAGATTGGTAAGCGCGGTAACTGACTTTGACGTTTTACCTGCCACATACAATCTCAACTCATACTTTATAACTTCTTCCAGTTCCATTACTTTTTGCTTTTTGATTTACTTTTAGGAGTACTAACATTTCCACGGCGAATATTGGTCATTTCCTGCCGGTTCTTTTCAATGATCTCCTGTTTCAGCTCTTCTTCAAGGTACATTTTGTTCAGTTCTTCCTCGGCCGATTCAAATTCGGCCTGCAGGCTTGCAATCTTTGATTCAAGCATCATACGCTTTCGCAGGATCTCTTTATCCTTACGGGACACAGCAAAGTCCCTGAGCGCCACGCCTGTTTTTTCCTTTAACTTTTGTGCCTCACGGGCCGACCCTGTAAGTACGCCTTCCGGGCCGAGATAAACGTCTACCAGCCTTAACCCATCGTCGGTAATAATAAACTCGCGTACCTGGTTCGAGTGGCTCATTCCGCGCGATTTCATGATATATAAACCTCGGTTACGTTCACCGTTTGATTCGATATCCCTTACGAGCAACCATGCATCAACTAATGATGACACGCCTTCATCTGTTTGCTCACTCACTACAGTATTCAAACTCAGCGCGGTAAACATAACCGTAATCTGCTCGTTCTGTAAAAAATCAATCAGCCTGATCAGCATTGATTTTACCTCGTTTACAGATCCTACATTAATAAGGTTTGTAATTGGGTCAAGGATCACAACAACGGGCTTAAACCTTTTGATAATCTTATAAATAGCAACCAGGTGCATTTCGAGCCCATAAAGTGTAGGGCGCGAGGCATGAAATTCAAGCAAACCATTGTCAACATGTTTTTGCAGATCAATATTGATTGACTTCATGTTGCGAAGGATCTGTTTAGGTGACTCTTCAAATGCGAAATAAAGGCACTTTTTCTTAGTTTTGCAAACTTCATTTGCAAAACTTGACGCAATGCTTGTTTTACCGGTACCTGCTGTTCCTGAAACCAGGATACTGCTCCCCTGAAAGAAGCCTTTGCCCCCAAACATCACGTCGAGCGATGGAATACCCGATGAAATTCGTTGCGACGACACTTCTTTTTCGAGCCCTAACGATGTTATAGGAAGTACTGAAATACCCTCTTCATCAATTAAAAATGGGTATTCGTTAGTACCATGCTGCGAGCCCCGGTATTTTATCACCCGTAAACGACGAGTTGAAATCTGATTAATAACCCTGTGATCAAGCAGTATCACGCAATCCGAAACATACTCTTCAAGCCCCTGCCGCGTTAATGATTCTCCTTCTCCCTTCTCGCCGGTTATAATGGCGGTTACCCCTTTCTCTTTTAAAAAACTAAAAAGCCTTCTTAATTCGGCGCGCAGTATAAGCTGATTTGATAAACCCGAAAACAGGTTCTCCAGGGTATCTAAAACAACCCTTTTTGCACCAATGCTGTCTATAGCATAACCTAAGCGAATAAACAAACCTTCCAGATCATATTCGCCGGTTTCTTCAATCTCGCTCCTGTCAATATGTACATGATCCAGTCTTAATTTTTTTTCATCCTGAAGCTTACGTAAATCAAAACCCAGCGATGCTACGTTCGCAGCAAGCTCATCTGCCTTTTCCTCAAATGCCATAAATACGCCCGGTTCATCAAATTCGGTAACGCCTCTTACTATAAATTCAAGCGATATCAGCGTTTTACCACATCCGGCCTCACCGCAAATTAACGTAGACCGGCCTTTAGGTAAGCCGCCGCCCGTTATCTCGTCCAAACCGGTAATACCTGTTGGAGTTTTGGGCAACTCCTTAAATATTGTATACTTCTCTTTTTTATGCAATTTGGTCATATAGATACTATTTATTAAATCACCCGTATACCACAACCATCAAGCATACAGGAATTTGTTTTATTGGTATGGTAATAAAAATACTTATAAAATTGTTTTAATGCATTTGATCTTATAACAATAAAAAATTTTACCGGGTGGGCGAAATAAGCAGCATACTTTCCCCGGTTTGGGGTTAGGATTATACATCTCTTCAGAAATTATTAGGAGCGAAGACAGCAGGATGCGGGTAAACAGCGTTGAACGTAAAGGGCCTGCTTTTTGCATTGCATTACCTGTAGCTGATACTCATAGTTAATTTCTTGTTAGACCATTTACATTTAGGTTGGTTAATCATAAATAATTTCGGAGGATTTAGCCAAACCCTTTGACATGGATAATTTATTAAAAAAGTGGCCCGTTTTATTCAAAAAACCATTATTGCTTAATAATAAACAACATCAATCAACTAAATAACCATTACCCCTCTCCGGGCAGAACCTTGATAGCGGCCGTCTCACCAGGCCGCAGCTTCTTCCCGCTGTTTAGGTACATTTAAAATCAATATGGAAATGACATATTAAATTGCTATTACCCCTCCTCGGGATGAGCCCTGGCGGTGACCGTTTTATCCGGTTGCCGATTCATCCTGTTGTATGTGATGGCATGCAGTTCAAACAATTATTTCACTTGTCATTACCTAACTAAAATATAAAAACATTAACCTGTAAGACATGTTATTTATTTAAACAAAATAACAAAGCCATGGGAGTTTTACAGCATGTACAACATCAGATCTCAGCATTAAATGATCTGATCAAAATAAATAACGACAGAGTAGCCGGATATCAAAAAGCTATTGAAGCAACCGATGAAGCCGGGTTGAATTTACTTTTTAATGAATATATTGATCAAAGCAAAAACTACGTTAATGAAATACGTGATTACATCCATGTATTAGGTGGAGATCCCACAGAAGGCACTTCTCTTTCAGGCAAATTTTATCATGCCTGGATGGATGTAAAATCAGTTTTTGTTAGTAAAGACAACCACTCTATACTTTCGGATTGCGAATATGGCGAGGACATAGCAAAAAAAGCATACCGCGCTGCGCTTGACGATAAGGAGCTGATATGGGAAGATGACCAGGTAGTAGCCTTGCTTAATAACCAATTAGAGGGTTTAAAAAAAGCGCATGGCGCCATCAAATCCCTGAGGGATACGGTTAATGCATGATCAAATTTTTATAAGCAAATGAGCAATTCAAATCAAACATCTTTTTCAGCATGCCGTGTGCCGGATCGATACAACAAGGTTACATGTACTCAGGACAAAGTAGTTTACACACTTTCGCAATTAAAACATGCCACAGTTGCCGATATCGCTTTGAAGCTAAGGGAATACGAACCTGCTGTAAATACTTTTACACACGAAAAAAACACGATTGAAGTGCTTAATTATCTTTTTGACCGGGGATTGGTAAAGATCACCAAACAAAACGGCAAATTAAGCTACAACCTGGTTAGTGCCTAAGCAGGCTGTAGCTTAATATATTTTATTACATACCCGGCGCAAGCGGTTTGGCCGAGACTACGCTATCAACCACAAAAACACTTACGCCCCGCCACGGTAATGTATGCAGATATTCTTTATAATGAAGCTCCAAAAATGAACCTGCATTGCTGCTCAGTTGCTTCACTACTTTTTCGTCGGTTACAGAAAACATAAATTCATTTGAGCCAATTGTGCCCCCGGCTGCCTGGGTGCGGATGCCACTTTGAATTAGTCTGCCTTCATAAGTTTTAAATACATAGCCTTTCTTCACAAAATAATTCATAGTTCCTGCCTTGGTTCCCTCGCCAAAAACAAAGTAATAGCGATAGTAAAAAAAGCCTACTATAATTAGCAGCAATATGAGGGTGATAATAACCTTGATTTTTCTTTTCATCGGAGATTTATTTGCTAACTAAGCTACAAAAACTTAGCAGGTAAGCAAATATTTATATCATGACCATCACCTGTTTAGTTTGCCGGCTTTTCCCCTTCTTTAATTTTCGTGAGGTTTACTTTTCTAAAAGACTCTACTAAAAAGTTAACCAAGCCGGTTAAATTAAAAGGAGGATCATTAGTAGTTAGCGTAAGTTTATCTTTATTGTTTTCAAAGTCAATATCCAGGTAATAGTTAGGTGCATCTGTAACCTGGCTACCTTGCTTCCAATCGTACATCTTTTTTAATTCGCTGCGTTTTAACCAAAAGTTCAGGCTATCAAGCTGCAGACCGGTAAGTTTTCCTGCATAATCACCTTTATAGGGGTCTGCGTATTCGCCGCCTTTTAAACGATAAGTACCATCAGCCCAAATGTTGATCAGTAATTGCGGACAATTGCCGTAACAGGTTGAGGACAGGAAACGCAGTTTAGAAAACTTGACGCCATTATCAAAACTTGCCTTATAATTTTTAAACTGCAACGGAGGGCGACCAGCTAATTTTATACCATTTTCATTAACCGCCTTAATGGTTAATTTTTTGCCATCGAAATAGTTGATAATGAACTTAGAAACATCAATATGCTGTTGTTTAAAATTGTCTGCACTGGAGCTATAGCTATCCACTATTTTGAGCGTATCATGCTCTATTTTGTATTTGTTTTCGTGTTTCTTGTACCCGTCGAAATTGAAATAAACCTTGCCGCCGTTAAAATAAAGGTAACCAAGGTCTTCAGTAATCCATTGTTCCGACTCAACGGTTGCATGCTGGCCCGACGCCACACCACACAGAGTAATTAAAAATAAAACAAGCAGTAATACGCTTTTCATGTAAACTTAACTTACAAACTCAAATAATATTGGGTAAGGGATTCAAAATCGTCGAACTTTACATCATAATCATCGGTGTTGCCAAAACCGTAGCTAACAAAAACAAACGGTATACCTGCAATACGTGTTTGCTCGGCATCACCATTGGTATCGCCTATGTAAACCGGGTTTTGCAAATTATGCTTATCCATGAGCAAATGCATATTATGATTTTTAGGCATTTGATTAGTACCATAAGCAAAGCTATCCATAATAACTTCATTAATGCCTGCCCATGCTAAAAACAGCGGTATGATACCCACGGCGCAATTGCTTAAAACAAAAAGCTTGTATTTGTTTGCCAATTGTTTTAAACCCTCTGTAACCCCATTGTACATAATACCCCCGCTGGTGGGTAATATTTCGCGCCTTATTTGATTTACTGCGTTGTATATTTCCATCCCTTTTTCCTCATCAAATTCGGGCAGCAGAACACGGGTGAGCTTTTTTCCATCCATGCCTATTACATGCAGCAGTTCGTCCCGTTTAATAGTTCTTTGAATATCAAGCTTTTGAAATATAAGGTTCCATGATTCGGCGTAGGTGTCAACGGCATCCCAAAGGGTTCCGTCCATATCAAAAATGAGGCTGTCGGGTTTCTGCATTAGCTAAAATTATGTTTTTCGCTAAGATGAAGATTTAACCGCAATTAATGTTCATGTTTTCTTCATTATTAATCCTCACCTTAGCAGTGTGATAAGGTTAACGCGGGTCGGCTTAGCAGGAGGCTGAGCCCGCAAAGACCCCCCGCCTCTCGGCGGGGGGTTCTTTTTTTAAAGCTATATTTCTATAGCCCCAGCACTGAAGTTTGGAGTGGTCATTCTTTCGAAGCATTTCTGCTTAAAGCTTAAGACTTCTGACTAAAGACTTATCCCATCACCCACTTTATAAATTTCATGAAACTTGATACCTTGCCTATCAAAATGCTTTTTGTAAGCGCCGTACCGTTGAAGAATTAAAAACTCTTTAGCATATCCGTCATGCACAGGCAGAATTTGTTTAGGGTGTAATTCGTCGGCAAAGGCTGCAATTGTTGGTTCGTTGGCAAATGGTGCCATAGAAACCATGATCAACAATTCAATACCTTTAAAATTCAACAATTTATCTTCCATGGAGTCTACCGGATGCAAAACTTTGTTATTGATCAGGAAGCCCGTCATTTGAGGCAAGGGATTATCTAAAATTAGCTCATGCCTAACAGGGAACGCCTGAAGTTTAAAGGGTCCTGCTTTGTGGGTTCCTTCTTCAAGCAAAGTATATTTCAAATCGATTTTCTCCAGTTCCTTACCTACCTGTGTATTGGTGATCACCTCCGCTCCGCCTAATTCAACAATACTTTTTAAGATATCAATATCAAAATGATCGGGATGGATATGCGTAATAACAATACTTTTTACATCAGTAAACATTTGCGGGGTAACCAGGCCTTCGATAAAAGAGAACTTGCCCGGATCAAACAATAGTTGATAATTATCCAATTCAAAAAGCAGGCACGAATGCAGGTATTTTGATATTTTCATAAGTAGAGGTTTATTTCCTAAAGATACATAGGAAAAACTTATGAAGTTTTAAAAAATTGATTGCCTGAAGGATTAATGACAAAAGTGTAAGATTTACGAAGTTTTAAAAACTCCGTAAATCAAGAACCTACAATAACTCTGTAGCCAAATTAGCCAATTCGCTTCTTTCCCCTTTTTGCAGAGTGATATGCGCATAAAGTGGATGCCCTTTGGCTTTATCAATAAGATAAGACAGTCCGTTACTTTCGGCATCGAGATATGGCGTATCTATCTGGTAAATATCTCCCGTAAATACAAATTTGCTATTTTCACCGGCACGGGAAATAATGGTTTTTACCTCGTGCGGGGTTAGATTTTGTGCTTCGTCAACAATAAAGAAAATTTTACTGAGCGTACGTCCGCGTATAAATGCCAGCGGTGCGATCGAGATTTTATCGTTGTTAACCAGCTCATCAATTTTGGCCTGCATCTTTTCATCATCGGCAAACTGATCTTTAATAAATTTCAGATTATCCCATATCGGGGCCATGTAGGGATCAATCTTTGATTTGATATCGCCGGGCAAAAAGCCGATATCTTTATTACTTAAAGGCACTATGGGGCGGGTAACAAAAATCTGGCGGTAATATTTACGCTGCTCAAGGGCGCTGGCTAAAGCTAATAGCGTTTTACCCGTGCCGGCGTTTCCTTGTATTGTTACCAATTTAATATCCGGGTGCAGTAATGCGTGAATAGCAAAAGATTGCTCGATATTACGGGGATGGATATTTAAAACAGGCTGCTCGGTAACTTTTTCAAGCTGTTTGGTTTGCGAATTATAAAAACCTACAGTATCAACTTTTTTCCCTTTTAATACATAAAAGTGATTATTGGTGTACGAACCTATCTTTAAATTTTCGGCGGGTACATTTTCATTTTTATTCAGGGTAGTGATCAGCTTTTCTGTTACCTTATCTACGTCGGTTTTACCGGTATAAAGCTCGTCCAGGTTTTTGATCTTGCCTGTTTCATAATCTTCGGCATGCAGGTTAAGTGCTTTGGCCTTGAGGCGAAGGCAAATATCTTTTGATACCAACACTACTTTTTTTCCGGGGTTTTCTTCCTGCAAGCCGAGTGCCGCGTTCAGGATTCGGTGATCTGTTTTGTCGGAACCAAAAATCTCCTCGGCATCCTGGCCGGTAGTTTTGGTGTCCATAGCTACTTTAAAGCTACCTTTAGTTTTTCCGTTAAGCGGGATCCACTCATTGATCAGTCCGTTGTGCGACAGGTCGTCCATGAGCCGGATAAAGCTCCGGGCTTCGAAGTTTCGGGTATCGTTACCGTTTTTCTTGTTATCGAGCTCTTCCAATACCTGGATCGGTATGGCCACATCATGCTCCTGAAAGTTTTGAAATGCGTTGTGATCATACAAGATCACAGAAGTATCTAAAACAAATATTTTCTTCTGGTTACGCTGGCCATCCTTCATATCCGCCTAAAATAACGATTTTAAGGTTTGAAGAAAAATTTCTCCCAAAACAAAAAACCTGCAAAAGCGAAAACGGGAGTCATCTCTTGCGATTTGAACTCCCGTTTCCAAACTGTTGCTTAACCGTAGTTGCCCAACAGCATCAAGTTTTGTGTATCTCTTACCGACACGATCTTCATCCGTTGCTCTCACGAGCGGTCGATTATTCTCAATGTCACCGGTTTCTGTTGTTTCCCTCCGTAGAGTTCTTCTCCTTAATTCCGGCACCTCATTTAATCACCTTCTTTTTTCAAAAGACTTTCGCCTTCTTCATTTTTTCTTGTGACTCAGGGACTTCCCTTGATCTTTAGTTCCCCCGAAGGTTCACCCGATTCAATTTCTGTTTTCCTGAAAGGCTGTCAAAGTACGTCGTTCTTGATGATTTCAATATCGGGACATTCGCCGGATTGCGCAAATATTTTTATTTGTTTTTATTAACAGGTTATCAACTTTAAAAAGCAGGTTATCCACAATAAACAAATCACCCATTTTAAGTATAAACACTGGCAATCAGGCAAATAAACGCCAAGGTTATTAACATCGTCCTTTTTCAACAAAGGTCACCAAAAGCAACATACAAGCTAAATGAGAAAACGCGCAAAACCGGCAAAACGCTAAATTTTCTCTGTTAAATGCCGCCAATAACGCTTTGGAATATGCCGCACATGAAGCCTTGTATTTTTGCGCGAAGCAATGTTTACACTGCTAAAATAATTCTTCCAAAGGCTTTGGTAGGCACCTTCATCTTCGCTATACGCAGCGATAATATTAACAGGCTTATTCAATTCATCAAAATCCATTTCGATGAATTGCGTATCATGGAGATCATAGTATAGTCCGTAATTTCTTTTGATATCATAGATCATCCATTTTTGATCGGCATACCTGCTTTTAAAATGTTTGATCAGCAATGGCAATACGTTAAAGTCGGGCTCAATAGCCGCATAAAAAGTTCCGTCATTCAATTTCTTAAACCGAACGAACGCTTCCATTCTATGCTTTTCGCGCCGCACCATTTTCAAAATCTCCGACAGGCGCATCACATACCTGTTGCCATAATCTTCTTCAATGTTTTGATCATTATCAAAAACATGACGGATAAAGCCGAGCACATTGCAGTCTTCACCTGCTATTTCGGCCATGTGACTTATATAAAGGCGCTGTACCCCGGCTGCCGAAAGTTTTTTACGCAATCCCCTTAATACCCGGCTGGCCCGGGCTTCATCAGTAACAACAGGTATTACCTCTTCAAATAAAGCGCTGTTGCGCCACTCTCCTTTTAACAATTTTACAGGATATAGTTTACGCTCATAAATCTCAAACACAGCGGTAAGTAACCCATCAAACGTTCCGTCGTAAACCAGCGTGTTCATATCAAAACAGGTTAAGTTGGATTTGTGTATTTTTATTGTATTTGCTCTGCGATTGGGCCATGATAAACTGCTTAATATTTTGCCCGGTTAAGTCGCGCCTTTCAAATTCATTACTATTACAGGTAATAAAATATCGCGCACGATTAACAGCCACTCCTATTTTTTTTAGCTGCTCCCAGCCCAGCTTGGCAAATTTGCGTGCTGCCATTATTTTTTGTGCCGATAGTAAGCCTATACCAGGCACCCGAAGAATCAGCTGCAGATCGGCTTTATTAATATCGATAGGAAAAACCTGCATGTTTCGGATGGCCCAGCTTAACTTTGGATCAATATCCAGATCAAGCAAGGGATTTTGATTATTCACGATCTCGTTTACATGAAATCCATAAAAACGCATAAGCCAATCGGCCTGGTAAAGACGGTTTTCACGCACAAGCGGCACAGCTGTATTCAAGGCAGGGAGTCGTTGGTCGGCCAACACAGGCACATAACCCGAATAATATACCCGCTTTAAATTGAAATTTTTATAAAAATAATTGGCCGATTGCAGTACCTGCTGATCATTTTCAGGCGTAGCACCAACAATTACTTGTGTACTTTGCCCGGCTGGTGCAAACATGGGTGCTTTTTTGAAAAGTTTTTTCTCCTCAGTATTCTGAATGATCTCCTTTTTTAGAAACTGCATCGGATCAATCATATCCTGCCGGTTTTTATCGGGCGCCAGCAGCTTTAGCCCTGCCTCGGTGGGCATTTCTAAATTAACACTGAGCCTGTCGGCATATAAACCTGCTTCCCTCATTAACTCCTCGCTTGCACCGGGGATAGACTTTAAATGAATATACCCATTAAAATTATGTTCGGTACGCAGCTTTTTAGCAACCCGAACCAATCGCTCCATAGTATAATCAGCATCTTTGAAAATACCCGAGCTTAAAAACAAACCTTCGATATAGTTACGGCGATAAAAATTAATGGTAAGATCAACCACTTCCTGCACCGTAAATGCCGCACGTTTGATATCATTGTTTTTACGGGATACGCAATAGGCGCAATCAAAAATACAGTGATTGGTAAGGAGGATTTTTAGCAAGGAAACACATCGCCCGTCTTCGGTATAGCTATGGCAAATACCATTACTGGCATTCCCTAAACCTTTATCCTTATTTTTCCTGTCACTGCCGCTCGATGCGCATGACACGTCATATTTAGCCGCGTCGGCCAAAATATTGAGCTTTTCCGTTATCCTGTCCACATTCATATCAAATCAAAAATACTAATATTTTTAGTATTAATTAAAATGCAAACAGATTTATTTTACAACCACAGCTTGGTTTAGTACATAAAAAAAGACCGCCTCATTACAGGGCGGCCTTCAAACCAAACTAACTACTTTATGAAAACAGTCTTTAATTATTTTACAGCTATTTCTCTTGTTTGAAATTTAGCTTCTTCTTTTTTTGCTATAGTAAGTTTCAAAATACCATCAGCATAATCAGCATCAATTTTTGATTGATCGGCGCTTTCAGGTAAAGTGAACGACCTAACGAATGAATTGTAGCTATATTCACGTTTGCTGAATTTTTTTCCTTCTTCAACATTTTCAGCTTTCTTTTCGGCAGCTACACTTAACACGTTTTTATCAAGGTTGATCTTGAAATCTTCTTTCTTTAAACCAGGGACAGCCAGTTCAACATAAAATTCGTTTTCGGTTTCTGCAATGTTTACGGCAGGCACACGGGCAATTAATTTATCGCTTAAAAACGAATCATTGATCAATGAATCAAACACATCGCTAAAGAATGGGTTAGCTGAAGTATTTTTAAGGCCGTTGTTAAATTTTACTAATGTCATTTTTATATCCTCCTAAAGTTTTGTTTTTTGTTAACTTCGTAACCTATTGATCAACTGCTGTACCAACAGCAAAAACGCCTAAAACAAGCGACAAAAAGTCATCAATAAATATTTTAGGCAGACAAAATGACTGAAAATGGCTGAAAAACTTGCTGATTACAAATATAAAACCCCTATCCCTATCCGTTTTTCGGATATAGATTCATTCGGACACGTAAACAACGCTGTATATTTAACTTATTTTGAGATAGCCAGGATCGGCTACTGGAAAGAAATCATCAACTGGGACTGGAGCAATACCGGTATTATCCTTGGCCGATCGGAGATCAACTACCTGAAACCCATTACTGTTCAGGATAATATTGCCTGTTATGTACGCACCATCCGTATAGGTAACAGCAGTTTTGATATGATGCATGTGCTGGTGAAGATAACGCCCAACGGCGAAGAAATTGTAACAACCGGCAAAACCGTTTGTATCAGCTACGATTATTCGGCTAATAAATCTGTATCTATTCCCACACCCGAAAGACATAGGATGATCAATTATGATGAACCAAGGCTAATCTTGAATACCAATTGATTGTTAGATGTGCAAATTTCAGATGTGCAGATGAATCGACGAAATTATAATCGAAATAATCTGAATGTTAAAAATTATAACCTTCAATTTGCATATCCGCACATTTGAAATTTGCACATCCGACTAAAATATCTTCCCGGGATTTAAAATCCCTTTAGGATCAAACACTTGTTTTATACCCTTCCAAAGCGCAAAATGTATATCCGAATATTTTATCGGCATAAAGTCTTTTTGCACCAGGCCAATACCATGCTCGCCCGATAAAGTACCGCCAAGAGATACGGTCAACTCAAATATTTCCTTGATGCCGAATTTCAGTTTATTGTTCCAATCCTCATCACTCATATTGGCTTTAATGATATTTACGTGAAGGTTTCCATCGCCGGCATGCCCGTAACAAACCGATTCAAAACCGTACTTGGCTCCCGTTTCTTTTATTCCTTTAATCAGTTGAGGCAAAGCAGCACGGGGCACAACAGTATCTTCTTCCTTATAAACCGAGTTTGATTTTACCGATACGGCCATGGTGCGCCTTAAACGCCAAAGCTCTTCTCTTTGTGCAGCAGAATCGGCAAATAATACATCACGACAATCAAATTCTTCAAGTACTGCGTTTATCTTTTCGCAATCAGTAAAAATTACATCCTGGTTTGTGCCATCAACCTCAATTAACAAAAATGCCCCGATGCCATCCTGCAAATCAAAGGCGATGTTATCGTGTTCTTTAACCCACTCCACCCCTTTTCGCTCCATAAACTCCAGTGCCGACGGGATAATTCCGGCCCTGAATATTGCTGAAACCGCTGCACAAGCAGCTTCGTTTGTTGGAAACGAGGCCAGCATTAAGGCATTCAGCGTTGGGGCCGGGATAAGCTTCACTACTATTTTAGTAACAATGCCCAGGGTACCCTCAGAGCCTATCATTAACTGGGTTAAATTATAGCCCGATGCGTATTTAAGGGTATTAGCTCCCGTCCAGATAATTTCGCCCGAGGTTAAAACTACCTGCAGGTTTAACACATACTCGCGTATGGTACCATATTTAACAACCCGGGGGCCACCCGAACCATGCGATACGTTCCCTCCTATAAAGCAACTCCCTTTGCTGGCCGGATCAACAGGATATAGCAAACCTTTTTCAGCCACCGCATTCATAAACTCTTCGGTTATCACGCCTGGCTCAACGGTAGCTTGCAGGTTTTGTTCATCTATTTCAAGTACTTTATTGAAACGCTCCATCGCAATCAGCAATCCCCCTCTAACCGGCAATGCCCCTCCGCTTAAACCGGTACCGGCACCTCGCGGCGTTACGGGTATTAAGTTCTGGTTACAAATCTTCAATAGTGCCGAAACCTCTTCAGGCGTTTGTGGTCTTGCCACAACTTCCGGATAGTAAATTAGGTCTTCAGTTTCGTCATGACTATATTTTTCAAGACTTTCATGACTGGTTAAAACGTTGCTTTCACCAACAACTGCTCTAATGGCTTCTAATATTTGAGCTGATATTTTATTGAATTCCATGATCAGGATTTCTTATAATTTATAATAACAGCCGAATGGGCCACTTTGCCGCTTAATGGTGGGGTAAGCTTTTTTATGACAACTTCGATGCTCTCCACAAACGGATATTTTTTCTTTATGCGATCAATAATTGCCTGTCCAACGGTTTCTATTAGTTTACGTGGTTGCTTCATCTCTTCGCATACTATAATATACACACGTTCATAATCAACTGTTTTACTAAGGTTATCTTCCAGCAGATCGCCTGGTGGCACAAAGCCTACATTCACATCAACTAAAAAGCGGCAACCTATTTTTTGTTCTTCAGGATAAAATCCGTGGTACGCGAAAAATTCCGCGCCTTGTAAGGCTATATTGATCATGTTCAAAAGTAATAAAAGCCATATCTAAATCTCACCACGAACCAAAAGACTTTTTAAATTTCTTCCAATCATCCAGATTTTCAACTTATAAAAATATTTTCCAGTCAAAAACATGCTTTAAACCGTTTAAACCTACTTTTTGCAATAAAGTGGCCCCACATATCAAAAAACAGCGTTTTGAGCTTGCTTTTACCGGCTTTAAATGCTTTATATTTGCTCACCAACTATAGTATTATGGCCAAAACAGATTTGTACGAAGCCCCTGATTATTACCTGTTAGATGAGTTATTAACCGACGAGCATAAGCTGATCCGATCATCAGTTCGTGACTGGGTAAAAAAGGAATTAAGCCCCATTATTGAAGATTATGCTCAAAGAGCTGAGTTTCCTTCGCAACTGTTAAAAGGCCTGGCGGAAATTGGCGCCTTTGGGCCTACCATACCAGTTGAATATGGCGGTGCAGGCCTGGATTATACTGCTTATGGTATTATTATGCAGGAATTAGAGCGCGGCGATTCGGGCATCCGCTCTACAGCCTCAGTACAAGGATCGTTGGTGATGTACCCTATTTATGCATACGGCAGCGAAGAACAGCGTAAAAAATATCTTCCTAAACTGGCAAGCGGCGAATTAATGGGATGCTTTGGTCTTACAGAGCCGGATCACGGCTCAAACCCCGGTGGCATGACCACCAATATTAAAGATGCCGGCGATCATTATATCCTTAATGGCGCTAAAATGTGGATTTCCAATTCGCCTTTCGCTGATATTGCTGTTGTTTGGGCTAAGGATGAAGCGGGTAAAATTCGCGGACTGATTGTTGAGCGTGGCATGGAAGGCTTTACCACTCCTGCTACCCATAATAAATGGTCACTACGTGCATCAGCTACGGGTGAGCTTGTATTTGATCACGTTAAAGTACCTAAAGAAAATCTGTTACCTAATGTAACCGGTATAAAGGGCCCGCTGGGCTGTTTAAACCAGGCCCGGTACGGCATTGCCTGGGGCGCGTTGGGCGCCGCTATGGATTGTTACGATACAGCCCTTCGTTATACAAAAGAACGCGAACAGTTTGGCAAGCCTATAGCCGGCTTTCAGCTTCAGCAAAAAAAACTGGCCGAAATGATAACAGAGATCACCAAAGGACAGTTATTAGTTTGGCGTTTAGGTACTCTTAAAAACGAAAACAGGGCCACCCCTGCACAAATATCGATGGCTAAACGAAACAGCGTTGAAACAGCTATTACCATAGCCCGCGAAGCAAGACAAATGCTTGGCGGCATGGGTATTACAGGCGAATACCCTATTATGCGTCATATGATGAACCTCGAATCAGTAATAACTTACGAGGGTACACATGATATCCACCTGCTTATTACCGGCATGGATGTTACCGGACTGGATGCTTTTAAATAACAGACAATCAGCGCCATTAACTTTTAGTAACATAGATGTTATTCGCACGCAAAAATATTGTTCATTATAATTATGAACATTATATTTGCTGAGTAAACACTTAATGTTGGCGCCCCCCGATAGCCCTGTTAATTTAAATAAACTATTGTTCAACCATTCTTTCTGGCTGGCTATCGTATTTTTATTGTCTTTTAATTCTTGCACAAACAACATTAACGATACCGGAGATTACTCCAAGCAATTTAGGGCAATATTTGATACCGTAAGCTTATACAATGGTGAAAAATCTCAACCCGAAAAAGGCCTTCAATATCTTGATTCAGCGTATGCAACTATAAAAAAGCCATTTGTAAGCGATAGGTTCCGTTTTTACGCTTTTCATTTTCTTTACAATTTAAAAGCGTTACATGATCCTAAAAAAGCCATGCCTTATGCAGATACGATGCGGTCAGTAGCTACTGAAAGTGTCACTGCTAATCAACACATTGCTTTAACCGCCGAGGCAGATTTTGCTACCGGAGATGCCTATTCAGACATGGTGAAGTACGATCAGGCTTACCGGTACTTTTACAAAGGCTATTCCATCGGCAAAAACGCCATTGATGATGCTATACTGGCCGAATATACCTACCGGATGGGTATGATCATGTTTAAACAGGGACATTTTAGGGAAGCCGCCAACTATTTCAAGATCAGTCACCGGCAAAGCTATGCTTATACAGATGATTTTCGTGCATTCTACCAACGCCAGGAGCTTTTGGATAATATTGGCGAGAGTTATAAAAACAGCGGCGATATTGACAGTTCAAAACTTTATTTAAACAAAGCGCTTACTTATATCAACGAAAACAATACCCGCTTTATCGAAAGAGCAAACCTGCTTGAGGTTGCCCGGGGAGTTGTTTTCGGCAACCAGGGCGACCTTGCCATGCTAACTCATGATTACAACAAGGCAAGTGAGTTACTGAAGAAAAGTATTGCTATTAATTTAAAGCCTGGAAACGACAACCGCGATGCCGAGTTAACCGAAATAAAACTTGCCCGCTTATATTCAATCATTGATAAACCAAACGATCTTTTTGAATTATTGAAAAGTCTGCGTGCCCAGCTTGATACCATCAGGAATGACGATGCGGAAACGAACTGGAATGGTTTGATGAGCAGTTATTATCTGCAAAAAAAGGACTATCAGAATAGCCTGTTTTATTTTAAAAACTATTCGGCATTAAAAGACTCGGCAATAAAAAGAACATCATCTTTAAAACAGACAGATGTTAATCAGCAGCAAGCCAGTTTTGATAAAGAAAACCAGATAGAAGACCTTAAAGGCCATAATAAATTACAGTTGATCTATATATGCCTTGCAGTACTTTTTTCTGTAATGGCAGTGATCATTATTTTCCTTGTTTTTCGAAACCTGAGAAGGTCAAAACGGGATATCGTAGCAATAAAAAAGCTTAACGACCAGATTAAACAGCAAAAAAACGAGTTAGAAAACACCCTTGAAGAAGTAAACCAGGGCAGTAGGGAAAAGGACCGCATTTTGCGTGCCGTAGCTCATGATCTTCGTAACCCGCTTGGAGGCATTGCCTCGCTGTCGGCATCAATGGTTGAAGATGCGCAGGATGAGGAACAAACAGACCTTATCAATCTCATCAAAGAAACCTCATATAATTCCCTTGAGCTTATTAATGAAATTTTGGAGGCGGCAAACACCGCAAATGTAACTTTCAATAAAGAATGGGTTGAAATTAATAGCCTCATCAATAACAGCGTTGACCTGTTGCGTTTTAAAGCAGCCGAAAAAGACCAGGATATTATGCTTAGCTTATTGGATACCCCTACCGAGCTATTAATAAACAGGGAAAAAATATGGCGGGTTATCAGCAACCTGATCAGTAATGCCATAAAGTTTAGTCCGAGGGGCGCGGTTATTTATGTAATTGTGAACCAAAAGCACCTTGGGGTTGAAATATGTGTTAAAGACTATGGCATAGGTATCCCTGATAAACTACAGCAACAGGTGTTTAATATGTTTACCGAAGCTAAACGCCCGGGCACCGATGGTGAAAAATCGTTTGGCCTCGGGCTTTCCATATGCCGGCAAATAATTGAAAAACACAGCGGGAGGATTTGGCTAAAAAGCGACATCAATAATGGTTCGAGTTTTTACGTCTATCTTCCAGCACAGGCATCATAGTATCGCCTACTCGGGCAATCCTATTTAATTCTTAGTAATAATTAATTAAAAATATTAGCAAAGCAGCATGGTTTTTTTGATTTTTTTCATAGTTTACCCTTGTTTTATAACCAGCTCTAAACCTGCTTAATTTCATATTGATGTTCATATATAAAGGCTTTAGGCAAATATGGCTATCCGGTGACATGCGGAGATGTTTGCTTTTTGCTTTTTTTTTCCTGCTAATCGCTTCCTGCCGGCAACAGCCAAAAGGTTTTCTTTCATCCTCGGCATATAATAAAGCTGTTGATACTGCAACTATAATGTATGATAACGGTCATCATGAAGCAGCTGTTGAATATCTTGATTCGGCTTTTCGTCATTCAAGCAATCTTGGTTTTAAACAGGTATACAACTACTATTTTTTCATCTACACCTACGCTTCTCATATAAAAAGTGATCACAGGATGGCTTTGTTATATGCTGATAGCATGCTGAATATTTTCGACACACCCGAAAAAAAGCTAAAATTCACCAGCGAATACGGGCAGGCCCATCTTGCTAAAGGAGATGTGCTGTTTGATGAACACCGCTATAACGAAGCTTACGGGTACTTTTATGAAGGTAAAGTGATTGCCAATAACAACCTCGACGACTGTACGATGGGCGATTATAGCTATCGTATGGGTATGATTTTGTACAAGCAGGAACATTACAGCCGGGCAGCCGTTTATTTCAGAAAAAGCTTTGATGAAACCAGTTCATGCGAAGGAAACTTCAATTATTTTTATCGCAGGCAGGAATTACTGAACAACATAGGTTTGAGCTACAGTAAAATGTTAATGAATGATAGTGCCATGTATTTTTACAATAAAGCCCTTGATTATATTAATGATAATGTTGCGAGGTTTAAAGACAGGCCCCAGATGGGTGAAGTATCTAAGGGTGTGGTTTACGGCAATATGGCTGATATAAGCATCCGGCAAAAAGATTACAACAAGGCAAAAAAACTGCTCAAAAAAAGCATAGCCATCAATCTGCGTAAAGGGAACGATAATAATGATGCTCAATACTCTGAGATAAAACTAGCATCCGTATACGATCGTCAAAATGCCAATGATTCTTTATTGAACCTTCTCAATATTATTAAACTCCAGTTTGACAGTGTTAAAAGCCCCGAAACCAGGCAAGACTGGCACTTGCTAATGTCAAACTATTTTGAAAAGCAAAACGACCACCAGCAAGCTATGTTGCATTATAAGCAATATGACGAACTGAAGGACACTATAGCCAATGAAAATAAAAAACTGAAAGAAGCGGACGTTGCCGAGCAGGTTAAAAGCCTTGAAAAAGACAATGAGTTTAATAATCTCAAAAAAAACAATGAATTACAGCATGTTTACCTCAGGGTAACTATTGTTTTTGCCCTGATGCTCATCATTATCATTTCTCTGGTATTTTTAAACTGGCAAAAATCAAAAAAGAATGTAAAAACCCTTGGGAGTCTTAATAACCAGATAAATCATCAAAACCATCACCTTGAGAATGCGCTTAACGATTTAAAACTTAACAACCAGGAAAAAGACCGTATTTTACGCACTGTTGCTCATGATCTGCGCAATCCTATAGGAGGGATAGCTTCGCTTACGGGTGTAATGTCGGAAGAAAATTATACAGACGAACAAAAAGAACTTTTAAATATTATACGGGAAACTTCATTTAACTCCATTGAACTAATCAATGAAATACTGGAAGCTACAGAATCAGCTTCGGCTATTTTGAATAAAGAAGCAGTTGAAGTTAATACCTTATTAAGTAATAGCGTTGAATTGATGCGCTTTAAAGCTGCCGAAAAGCAGCAGATTATCAATACGTTCCTGTTAACTTCGCCGCTTGAAGTTTGCATTAGCCGTGAAAAAATATGGCGGGTAATCAGCAATCTTATTAGCAATGCTATTAAATTCAGCCCTGAAGAATCCGCTATTTTGGTTATGGCAGTTGAACTGGAAAACGAAATCCAGATTTCGGTTAAAGATCACGGTATTGGGATTCCCGAAAAACTGAGAAACCAGGTATTCAACATGTTTACAGATGCAAAACGCCCCGGAACTGCCGGTGAAAAATCATTTGGCCTTGGGCTTTCCATTTGCAAGCAAATCATTGAAGATCATAGTGGCCGCATCTGGTTCGAGAGCGACACCGAAAACGGCACATCATTTAATTTCACTTTGCCCAAAAACTAAAGGCTTATTTTAAAAAATCAGCATACCATTTGCCCGAAACTTTAACTGTACGCTGCTGTGTTGCATGATCAACATGAATCAATCCAAAACGTGGATGGTACCCCTCGGCCCATTCAAAATTATCGGTTAGGGTCCACACAAAATAACCTTCAATTTTATAGCCTTCGTTCTTTGCCTTTAATACCTGTGCTAAATTATCCTTAAGATATTTCAGCCTTTTTGGGTCGTTTACTTCACCATCAGTTACTTCATCAGGAAAAGCCGATCCGTTTTCGGTAATGATGATTTTTTTAACATTTGGATAAGCATCATATTTTTTTATCATGTGATAAATAGATGGAGGGTAAACCTCCCAGCGCATAGCAGTAAGGTCAACGCCCCTATTCTCAGCTTTGACCATGCTTGCATGAATGTAAGGGGTAAAAAATGAATATTTTACAATTTCGCGGGTATAATTCTGGATACCGATAAAATCGAAATCGAAACTCAGCTTATCCTCGTCGCCGGGGTAAAAATATTTTTTAAGGTCTTTAAGCGCAGGAAGATCCCTGATCGGATACCCCATCCCCAGCAACGGTTCAATATATAAACGGTTAATCAGCGCATCGGCACGAACGGCTGCGGCTATATCTCTTGGTTTATCTGAATAGGGCTCAATCTGTGAACAAGAAAATGTTGTACCTATTTGCGCCGTTGATGGCAACAATTTCCGCAAAACCCTTCCTCCTTCAGCTATACTCATGGTAACGTGATGTATGGCCGGCACAAAATTTTTCATACCACTACGTCCTGGCGCATGAATGCCAAAAAAATAGCCTGCCCCGGTAAATACTACAGGCTCATTCATGACCATCCAATGCTTTACCCTATCACCAAAGTTTTGAGCGCAAATAGTAGCAAATTCGCTAAACCAGCTTATTGCTTCGCGATTTGTCCAGCCGCCTTTAACCTCAAGCACATGGGGCAAGTCCCAGTGATAAACAGTTAACCAGGGCTCTACACCCTGCTTAATACAATAGTTAATTACCCGGTTGTAATAATCGATACCTGCCTGGTTGATTTTCCCGGTGCCTTCAGGTAAGATGCGAGCCCAGGATATAGAGAAGCGAAAATTGGGAATATTAAGTTCTTTGATGAGGTCGATGTCGCGCTCATATAAATTATAGAAATCGCACGCTGTTTGTGCATGATCGCCATTCAGGATCTTCCCCTTTTTTGTTGTAAAAGTATCCCATACTGATAGGCCCTTTCCATCAGCATCATGAGCACCCTCAATTTGAAAAGCAGCTGTTGAAACGCCCCACTCGAAGTCGTTACCAAAAAGATCTTTGCTTAAATGTATTTCCTGGCCAGTAAGTTCCATTAATTTGAGCTACAAAAGCCCAAAAGTGCAATTATATTTATAAATGAAGAATTATAAGTGATAACTTAATGTATGAACGATGAACGCATACTTTTAAGCATCATCCACTGACGGAAATTGATCAGCAGTTTTGAAATATTGATAATGAATTTCATGCCCTTATGTTATTTAACTATAATAATAAAGGTAACAAGCAGATGTTTGCTGAATATGACAACTATGTTATTTAATTGTTAACCAGCATTTATACCAATATACTAAATAGCTTTAATAAATTAGCCGTCGAATTTAAAAACCTTATGAAAACATACTTTTTAAAAATGTTTGGTTATAACCTATTTGCCAATCAGCAGTTGATACAAACCATGGAGGTGAACGGTTTGCCTGCTGTAACTCTTAAACTAATGGGCCATCTGCTGGCTGCCGAGCAGGTTTGGCTTGAAAGATGTAGGCTCATCCCCCCTTCTGTACCTAATACCTGGCCCGAAAATGTTACAATTGAGCAATGCAAAAAGCAAGTTCCGGAGCGTTATAACGATTGGGTAACGTTTTTAAACGAAATAAATGAGGATGAGATAAACAAGCTGATCTCCTATCATAGCTTTACCGGCGACTATTTTGAAAACCAACTGGGAGACATTGTTACGCAGGTGCTTAACCATGGTACGCACACCAGGGCACAAATAGGGCAACAGCTAAAGTTTGCAGGCGCAAAAAGTTTACCTGTTACAGACTATAGTTATTATTTAAGAGTGTTAAACAGCTAAACATTTAGCATATTTGCCAAGTTTTATCACGCTATCAAAACCCATGAAAAAACATCTATTAGCAGCCGCGGGCATTACCCTGTTATTGGGTTGCACCGATACCAAAAAACAGGAAAAAGACCTTTTAAACCAGGTAATTGCCGTACATGATAAAGTAATGGCCAATGACGAGCAATTGATGAAAAACAAAATGCTGCTCGATAGCCTGGTAAAAAACAATACCCCCAATATTAATAAAGACACTGCAAAAGTATATCTAAAACAGGTTGATGATGCAGATAGCGTTATGAGCGACTGGATGCATAAATTTGACGCAGAAAACAAGGGCAAATCGCATCAGGAAATCATGGATTATCTTGAAACTCAAAAAAAGCTCATCAGCAAAATAGATACCCAAATCAATGTAGCTGTTACTGCTTCGACTAAATACATAACCCAAATACCGGCAAAAAAATGAGGAAACTGTGGATAGGCATCGTGATTTTAATGCTTTTTAATGCCTGCAAATCAAATACTAAAACCGCCCTCCCTATATTGGGTTATAAAACACCTGTAACTAAAACTGTTAACGGAAAAACGGTAACGGATACTGAGTACGCCACTATCCCCCCCTTCAAGTTTGTTAACCAGTACGCCGATACTATCACACAAAAAAACCTTGAAGGGAAAATTTATGTGGCAGACTTCTTTTTTACCACCTGCCCTTCTATTTGTCCGGTAATGCACCGCAATATGCTCAACGTGTATAAGGAGTTTAAGGATGATGATAATTTCAGGATCATTTCGCATACTATCGATCCCAAATATGACACTGTACCTGTATTAAAACGCTATGCTGATAAATTAGGGATTAGTGGTAATACCTGGTGGTTGTTGCATGGTGAAAAAGGAGATACATATAAAATTGGTAAAAGCTACCTGCAAAGCGTATCCGAAAAAAATCCGAAAGGCGAATATATTCATGATGGTTTCTTTATTTTGATAGATAAGCAAAAACGTATTCGTGGTACTTATGAGGGAACAGACCCGGCAGAAGTAACCAAACTAATAGCTGATGTTAAAACCCTGAAGGCCGAACCAGACCAAATTGCCGCTAAATGAAGATAAAGGTAATAGGCGCTATAGCTATTTTGTTAATTGTGATTGGCGCGTCATGCCAAAGCGACGATCAAATTGAGTTTAAACGCTATTATTCTGCAGGCAGCCTTGTTTATCAGCAACACTGTCAAAATTGTCATGGCGATAAAGGTCAGGGCCTGTCATCACTTATCCCGCCATTAACGGATTCAACTTATCTAAAAAACAATAAGGCAACACTCGCTTGTTTTATCAAAAACGGCCTTAAAGGGAAAATAACCGTAGCCGGTCGTTCTTTTGATGACCAGATGCAGGCCTATGACATAGCGCCGCTTGAAATCGCCAAAGTGCTCACATATGTTACGAATTCCTTCGGTAATAAACTGGGGACTATTAGCTTGCAGCAGGTTCAGGATGATTTAAAAAACTGCAATTGACGGGTGGGAGCTTACAATAGTCTTTTACTAAAAAAACAATTTAAGATGCCTGTCTCTTCGGTGGAGATTGAAAATAGACTTGCTCAATACCCCCAGGATGAATTTGCTATAAAGAAGGTAAGCCAAAACGAATACAAATTTATATCCAATACCTCGATCGGTACGATGGTCTTGCGTTCCGGAGGTTCCGTAGAGGGAATAAAAATATATGCACTGTTTGAATCTCAAGATCATAACGTAGTTAACGTCACTTTAAAAACAAAAGTCAGGGTTGAGTTAATATTAACTTCAGGGATTATTTTACTGTTTGCCGTTAACTTTTACATGATTAACCATGAGCAATCACATTCAAACTGGACAATTATTTTTTTACCTGTTATCTTAATTTGGCTTTGGCTGATTTATAGGTTCCAGGAACAAATGCTTGCTTTAAAAGTTGAGCGCTACCTGTTATCGTTGTCATAGGCTCTATAATTCCTAATATATTCCGTAACTTTATCGCCGCAAAACGTTCTATCGCTGCCAGCTTGTTTGGCGGAGGAAAGTCCGGGCAACATAGAGCATCCTGCTTCCTAACGGGAAGGCGCCGGCAGCCGGCGACAGCAAAGTGCCACAGAGAAAATACCGCCCGCTTAGGCGGGTAAGGGTGAAAACGTGAGGTAAGAGCTCACGGCATAACCGGGCGACCGGCTATGACGGTAAACCTCAGGAGTTGAAAAACCAAATAGGTCCTGAAAGCGGAGTTGCTCGCTCCCGTATCTGCCGCAAGGCAGGTCGTTAGGATGGGTGGGTTGTTTAAACCTGTTAGTGATAACAGGGCCAGATAAATGATAGAAGTTGCCCTTTAACAAGGCAAAACAGAACCCGGCTTATAGGTTTGCTGCTGTATTACCCCTTGCTGTAAAGCGAGGGGTTTTTTATTTATTTTATGTCAATTATTTTCGATAAAATTCATAATGTTGCAAACATTTACCTGCCCTAAACCTTTATAGCAAATTAAAAGTGTTTGTTTTTCTATACAAACCCATATATTAGCAAATAACAATTACTATCGGTACATAATTATAAAACATGGCTAAAATTTTAATAATTGATGATGAGCGGTCAATACGTAATACGCTTCGCGAGATTTTAGAATATGAGGATTACGAAGTTGAAGACGTAGATAACGGAGTTGACGGTCTTCAGTTGATTGAAAAAAAAGACTATGACCTGGTACTATGCGACATTAAAATGAACCGCATGGATGGCATGGAGGTACTTACCGAAGGCCTCGCCATTAAACCCGATCTTCCATTTATAATGATATCAGGCCACGGCACAGTCGAAACCGCTGTTGAGGCCAGTAAAAAAGGCGCGTTTGACTTTATTTCCAAACCGCCTGACCTAAACCGCCTGCTGATCACCGTTCGCAACGCGCTTGACAGGGGAAGTTTGGTTGTTGAAGCCAAGGTACTTAAACGTAAAGTATCAAAGGTACGCCCTATTTTAGGCGAATCGCAGGCCATTGTTAAGATCAAAGAAACTATCGACCGTGTGGCCCCTACCGATGCCCGCGTGTTGGTTACAGGTGCCAATGGTAGCGGTAAAGAACTGGTTGCGCGCTGGCTGCACGAAAAATCAAATCGCTCAAGCGCACCTATCATTGAGGTTAACTGCGCGGCCATCCCATCTGAATTGATAGAAAGCGAATTATTCGGTCATGAAAAAGGTTCGTTTACATCGGCAATTAAACAGCGCATCGGCAAATTTGAATCGGCAAATGGCGGCACGCTATTTTTAGATGAGATTGGGGATATGAGCCAGTCGGCACAAGCCAAGGTTTTACGTGCACTGCAGGAAAATAAAATAACCCGCGTAGGCGGCGAAAAGGAAATTGATGTTGATGTACGTGTAGTAGCAGCAACAAACAAGGATCTCCTTAAAGAAATTGAGGCAGGTAATTTCCGTATGGACTTGTACCACCGCTTAAGCGTTATACTGATCCATGTACCACCGCTTATTGAACGTAAAGACGATATATCGCTATTAACGCAAAGCTTTTTAGATGAAATCTGCAATGAATACGGTATGCCGGTTAAAAAGATCTCGGATGCCGCACTGGAGGCGCTTAAAGCGTTACCATGGACCGGAAATATCCGTGAGCTTCGTAATATGGTTGAGCGCTTGATTATTCTAAGCGATAAAGTTATTACAGATAATGATGTGAGGGCATTTGCAAACCCTTCAGCACCTGTTGCCATTACTGCGGGAACAGCTGCCCCTGCTCCGCAAACAGATTTTGATCAGTTCAATAACTTCCAGGAGTATAAAGACTTTGCAGAGCGTGAGTATATCAAATTTAAGCTGGAGAAAAATAACTGGAACGTTTCGAAAACTGCTGATGACATCGATATTCAACGCAGTCACCTATACAGTAAAATTGAAAAGTTTGGCCTAAAGCGCGGCGAGTAACACAAACTTTTGAAATTATTTTAAAAAGCATCGGCAAATATGATAGCCGGTGCTTTTTTTATGCTATTATTGTATATCAAATAACCTTTATTAATACCATGAGAACCTATTACTTAGCATCTTTTTTATTGCTTGCGCTTGCCTCATGCAGCAATCCGCAAAAACAAACCACAGAAACGGCCCAACCAGCGGGTAAACTTGATGGAACATGGCACCTGATATCAAGCAAAAGCATCACTAAGGGAGATACTACTGTAACCACCCCTCCAAAAGATCAGGAAATGTTTAAGATGTTTAACGCAACTAACTTTGCCTTCTTTACGCACGACCTTGTACACGGCAAAACAGCCAAACCGGTTTACTCGTCGGGTGCCGGCACCTATACCCTATCGGGCGACGATTATACCGAACACCTGGCTTACTGCGATGCACGCGATTGGGAAAACCGCGATTTTAAATTTAAACTTACGGTGAGCAATGATACATTAGTACAAAAAGGCATTGAAAAGATAGATAGCCTAAAAGTTGACCATGAGATCATTGAAACCTATGTAAGGGTAAAATAAACCTTAAAATTATATTTTTTAAAGCCCGGCGTATGCCGGTTTTTTTTTCCCCTGCTTTGTTAAATATCGCCTTACAATATTTATACCTTCACAACAGCAACAAAATCGTAACCACTACGATAAATTATTCGTTAAAACTTAAATTATCCCTGTTTATAAAAAGTCAAATTTTATTGAAAAACCTTCGCAAAAAATTAACTAAGTATGTTATACATACATAATGGAATTTATTGAAAGAAGTCTTTTTATTAACCCTGATTGTAATCATAATTTACACGCAAAACCACGCAAAGTAATGAAGCTGCTGTTTAACTACAAGATACTGTTAATGCTATCATTATTTACTTTTTCGTTCAATCGCTGTCGCCCGCAAAAAAGTTCGGAAGGCATTACAAATAATAAAACCACTCCGGTTATTTCAAATATCCCGCTTAAAAACATGTTTGGCATAAACGCTTACGAATGGAATTTTTTGCAGGATCCCGCCAATCCAAAGCTCAAAAATACCATTTATGAAACAAACATGAACCTTATCAAGTCATTCAGCGCGGTAAGGCATTATTTAGGATGGGCCCGAATGGAAAGCACTAAAGGCAACTACACTTTCAACCCAACCCATGAAGGCAGTTGGAACTATGATCTAATTTACAGCCGTTGTAAGCAGGACGGTATATTGGTTTTAGCAGATATAAAAAATTGCCCGCCATGGTTGGTTGATACCTATCCTAACAATATGCGTGATCTTGAAAATGCACCTCTTATTTATGGTTTAAATAAGGCAGATCCGGCAAGCTATATCGACCAGGCGCATATGGCCTTTCAGTTTGCAGCAAGGTATGGCTATAATACTAATATCAGCAAGTCATTAATAAGGGTTGATACCAGCATACGATGGCCAAATGACCTGCCTAACCAGGTAAAAGTGGGCATGGGGTTTATTACGTACATAGAATGTGATAATGAGCGCGACAAATGGTGGAAACGGCCGTCTACCCAACAAACTGCCGAAGAATATGCCGCCAATATGTCGGCCTTTTATGATGGCGACAAGGGCAAATTAGGAAAGAATGCGGGTGTAAAAAATGCCGATCCTAACATGAAAGTTGTTATGGGGGGCTTGGCTACAGCCGACGTAGATTTTGTAAAGAAAATGGTGGAATGGTGCCGTGCTAACCGTGGTTACAGGGCAGACGGCAGCATCGACTTATGTTTTGACATTATCAACTATCACTATTACAATAATAATGGCAATATTTTGACCCATCAGCCGGCCACCTTTGGCCTGCCGCCCGAGTTGTCAATGGCGGGACAAATTGCTGATTCGTTTGTTCAATATGCAGATTCGTTTGTTAAACCTATTCCTGTATGGGTAACCGAATCAGGCTACGATATAAACGAAGGTAGCTATCAAAAGGCGCTATACGTGGGCAAAAATACCCCTAAAAACACCCAGGCCGATTGGATTCTAAGAACTTCGTTACTTTATATCAGACATGGTATACAACGTGTATTTTATTACCAGCTTTTTGACGATACCCCCAATGTTGCTGTTCAATATGCAACATCTGGTTTAGCTGAAAATGGTAAACGCCGGCCCTCCGCCGATTACATACTGCAAACATCAAAACTAATGGGTAGTTATACTTATAACAGCACCATTAATGCCGATCCTTTGGTTGATAAATATGTATCTGGTTCGCAAAATATGTACGTATTAACAATTCCCGATTTTAGAGCCCGTACAGGTGCCTATACGCTTGACCTCGGCACGCCCAAAGCCAACATTTATGCTTTAAAAACAGGCGCCGATTCTGTGATCACAACCCAAGTTAAAACGATTAAGGGGAAATTGACCGTAAACGTATCCGAAACACCAATCTTTGTACAAGGCGTAAACTAAATAAATATCGAAAGATTTTCTCTAACCTGTTTGGCGTAACTAGCTCCAAACAGGTTTACATGAACCAGCAACGGGTATAGGTTCCAAAGTTTTAGCCTCTGTTGCCAATCTGCCTGTAAAGGAAATTCGCTATTATAAGCCTCATAAAAAGCAGGATCGAAACCACCAAAAAGCGTAGTCATTGCTATATCAAACTCCCTGTTTCCATAGCTAACCGCCGGATCGATCAGGTAAGGCTTACCATCGGTATCAATCAAATAATTGCCTCCCCAAAGATCACCGTGAAGCAATGCTGGCGGTTCTTCGGTAAATAAACCTGGGAGTTTTTTATAAAACCGATCAAACTGGTGAACGTCGTTCCTGGTAAGTTCATTCTTATCTGTCGCCATTTTAACCATGGGCTGCAATCGCTGCTCAATAAAAAAATCGCTCCACTTGGTATACCAATTATTAGTTTGAATTAGCGAACCCATATAATTATCAGTATAAAAACCAAACCTGGCATTGGTATTTTTATGCATACGGGCAAGCCCCATCCCTAACTTAGAAGATGCAAGCATGTTAGCAGAACCAATATTTATCCATTCTAATATAAGGTAGCTATCATTGCCAAACTCTCCCTGCAAAACAACCTCAGGAACTGCAATTGCATTGGCTTCGCGAATAGCATCTAATCCCTGTCGCTCTTTCGAAAACATATTGGGGTAATTATGCCTATCATTTATCTTAATAAATAAATTACCTACGGTAGTTTGCAACAGATAGGCTTGATTAATGTCGCCGCCGCTAACGACACTCACTTTTTTAACAACAGTATTCAATCTTGATTCTATATCACTTAGTATGCTTATCGGTATAGCCATTGTTGTGAAATATTATTAAATTAAACATTTCAAAATAGTTAATTTATTAGCCGGTACAAATTATCGGTTTAAAAAGCTATTTTTGCGGTTCAATGGAGCACATTCGTAATTTTTGTATCATAGCACACATCGACCACGGTAAAAGTACACTTGCCGATAGGTTATTAGAGTATACCAACACTATTACCCAGCGCGAATCGCAGGCACAATTGCTTGACGATATGGATTTAGAGCGCGAGCGCGGTATCACCATTAAAAGCCATGCCATACAAATGGATTATGAGCTTGATGGGCAAAAATATGTGCTTAACCTGATTGACACCCCCGGACACGTTGATTTTTCATATGAGGTATCACGTTCAATTGCAGCTTGTGAAGGTGCATTATTGATAGTCGACGCCGCACAGGGTATTCAGGCACAAACCATCTCCAACCTGTACCTGGCTTTAGAGAACGACCTGGAGATTATCCCTATCCTGAATAAAATGGACCTTCCAGGTGCTATGCCGGAGGAAGTGAAAGACCAGATAGTTGACCTTATTGGCTGCAAACGCGAGGAAATCCTTGCTGCATCGGGCAAAACGGGCATGGGAGTACATGATATTCTTCGTGCAATTGTTGAGCGTGTACCTGCTCCGGTAGGTGATCCTAAAGCACCGCTACAGGCATTGATCTTTGATTCGGTATTCAACTCGTTCCGTGGTATCATAGCTTATTTTAAAGTTGTGAACGGCGAGATCCGCAAAGGCGATAAAGTAAAATTTGTAGCTACCGAAAAGCAATACCTTGCCGATGAAGTTGGTACACTTAAATTACGTCCATTAGCTAAAGACGTGATCAAAACCGGTGACGTAGGTTATATCATATCAGGTATTAAAGAAGCAAAAGAAGTTAAGGTTGGCGATACCATTACCCAGGTTGATCGCCCTTGCGAAGAAGGCATACAAGGTTTTGAGGAGGTAAAGCCGATGGTATTTGCAGGCATTTACCCTGTTGATACTGAGGACTATGAAGAACTACGCGAATCAATGGCAAAATTACAGTTGAATGATGCATCACTGGTTTTTGAACCGGAATCATCAGCAGCTTTGGGTTTTGGTTTCCGTTGCGGTTTTCTCGGTATGCTGCACATGGAAATTATCCAGGAACGTTTGGAGCGCGAGTTTAACATGACGGTGATCACCACCGTTCCCAACGTATCGTACCTGGCCCATACTACAAAAGGCGACTCGTTCACGGTAAATAACCCATCTGATCTTCCCGATCCATCAAAAATTGATTTTGTGGAAGAACCTTACATCAAGGCTACCATCATCACAAAATCTGAATTTGTTGGTCCGGTAATGTCGCTTTGTATTCAAAAGCGTGGTACTATTACCAATCAGTCATATCTTACATCTGAGCGCGTTGAGCTGATATTCGAAATGCCAATGGGTGAGATCGTATTTGACTTTTACGATAAGCTGAAAACCATTTCAAAAGGTTATGCTTCGTTCGATTATCACCAGATAGGTTACCGCCAGTCGGATTTGGTTAAGCTCGATATCCGCTTAAACAGCGAGCCTGTTGACGCGCTTTCGTCTCTTATTTTCCGGGGCAACTCTTATGATTTTGGTAAAAAGATCTGCGAGAAATTAAAAGAGCTTTTACCGCGTCAACAGTTCGAGATCATTATCCAGGCGTCTATCGGTGCCAAGATCATAGCCCGCGAAACGGTGAAGGCCTTACGCAAAGATGTAACTGCCAAATGTTACGGCGGCGATATCTCCCGTAAACGTAAATTATTGGAGAAACAGAAACAAGGTAAAAAACGCATGCGCCAGGTAGGTAACGTTGAGATACCACAGTCGGCGTTCATGGCAGTTTTGAAGTTGGATTAATCCCTTAATTCCTTTGAGCGGAATCGGGGTGAGTAAATTGATATATTCTGTACAGGTTAGTTACATATTTTACAGCAAACGGGTTTGTTAAACATATTCATTTAGGAGACTTTGTTTATGGTAAATGGATTGTGTACGATGCCGGCGAACCGAAATATTATATTGATGCTTTCAATAAAGACGCAGATTCAAATAAAGTTATATTTGAAATGCTCCTGAACAATAAAACAGAAACTATTGAAAGTATCATTAGCAAGATCAATCAAAATCACGGATTAAAATTATCCCTGGACAACAGGCCTTTTATAAAAGTACGAGTAAAATCAGAGCCGGTAAACTTAAGCTTGCCGCCATTGCCTGACCACTTCGTTAAACACATTTAATAATGCAGCTTTTAGACGGAAAATACGTTTCAGAAAAACTTAAGGTTGAAATAGCTGAAGAAGCAGCTAAAATATTAGAAAAGACCGGCAGGAAGCCTCACTTGGTGGCAGTGTTGGTTGGTCATGATGGCGGTAGCGAAACTTATGTAGCCAGCAAAATGAAAAATTGCGAAAAAGTTGGCTTCAAATCATCGCTGGTACGTTATGAAGATGACGTTACAGAAGAAGAACTATTAAAGAAAGTTGAAGAGCTAAATGCGGATGCCGATATCGATGGTATCATAGTACAACTTCCTTTACCAAAACATATCGATCCTGAAAAAGTAACCGAGCGCATCGACCATCGCAAAGATGTTGATGGCTTTCACCCGGTTAACCTGGGTCGTATGCAGCGTAATTTACCGTCGTTTATACCGGCAACTCCTTATGGCATTACTCTAATGCTTAAGGAATACGGCATTGAAACCGCCGGTAAACATTGTGTGGTTGTTGGTCGCAGCAATATTGTTGGTTCGCCAATGAGCATCCTGATGGCGCGTAACACCACTCCGGGCAACTGCACAGTAACCATTTGTCACAGCCGCACACCCGACATCAAAAAGTTCACACTTGATGCAGATATCCTGATCGTTGCTATCGGCAAAAAGAATTTTATTACTGCCGATATGGTAAAAGATGGCGTTGTGATAGTTGACGTAGGTATGAACCGCGAAACCTCAACTACAACAAAATCGGGCTTCAAGCTGTATGGCGACGTTGATTTTGAAAATGTTGCACCAAAATCATCATGGATCACCCCGGTACCAGGCGGTGTAGGCCTGATGACCATCGTTGGTTTGCTTAAAAACACATTGGCTTCCGCTAATAAAGAGGTTTATAAATAGAAGTCCGCTTTCATATAAATCGTCATTGCTGTAACCATCAGGGAATCTGAAAAAACTGTGATGACATGTAAACTCTATTTTAGGGCTGTTGCGCGGGACGCGTTAGGGATAGCAGCGTAAAGCCCACAGCGCGGGTTGGGTTTGCGGGCAGGAAAGGCGAGGACTTGCAGCGGATAGCCCGGCCGCAGGCAACGCCCATATTGTAAAACAGAAAAAAAACACATTTAATAATCAATAACTTACGATCACATCATTATAAGGTACGAAGCAATCCCCGATAAGTAGGTCCGCCCTTTATAGTTTGGGACTGCTTCGTACTTCGGCAATGACGGAATTAATAAAAAGCACCTTCTACTTAAACGCTTGCCTTAACTTATCCCAAATGGAGGCTACGCCAACGTAAACTCCATCCTCCTTTACTTCAACCGGATAAGTTTCAATAAAATCATTTTGGCCTTCGCCCCCTTTTCCTGTTTCAAGATCGTAGGTATACCGGTGGTACGGACAAACTATAAGCTTTTTTACGCATAGTCCTTCACTCATATCCGCACCGGCATGCGGGCATTTAGCCGATACCGCGTAGAGCTTACCTTCAAACCCTACCAGGCAAATACTTTTGTTGCCGGCCTTAACCTTTTTAATAAATGGAACGGAAATATCGGATAGAGAGTCAACTTTATACCAGGTCATAAGTAATTAATAGCAAACCCTTGCTCAAAAATCGATCTTCAAATTCATTACATTAGGATTTTTAATTACCTCGTCCATACTGGTAACAAGCGTAACTTCCCTCCTGTCGGCCGAGAGCATAGCCTTTGAATTATTGACCTTCTTTACAGGATGAGCAAACCGCAGGATCACTTTATAGGGCATATCAATCAGCATAGCTTTAGCCATCATGAAGGTAGCCTGGGTTTTCTTTAAAAAGGCGTTAAATTTAGCCTTGTCAATAATGCGGTAAAATTTATGAGGAGTTATATCATACGAATAATAGTCCTGCCCCCCTACCATTTGCCGTGCATCAAATGGCTTATTTGTTTTATCGGTAGTAGTTATAGCACTTATCTGGGTATTAAGTGCAATTTTTGATACATTTTGCAAATAATATTGCAGGTCTGCTGCGTTTTTTGCTGTATGATTAAGTGTTACTTTCATAACACTCTTTTTAAGGTTCATATTAACAGTTAGCTCACTGCTTTTGGCCAGTTCAACTTCTTCAGTTTTTAGTTTTTGTTGGGCACTGTCGGGTATTGCACTATAAAAATTAAGCGTTGTATCTTTAACCAAACTAAATTGTGGAGTTTCCTTAACTGAATCAGACATCAGATTAACCAGTACCGATACGGCCCTGCTCATATCAAAAGCATAGGCTACCTTACAGGTACCGTCACTTTTAAAATCGTAATGCTCTTCAATATCCACACATGAACTAAAACAAAGCACTACCAGTAAAATTAAAGGAAAGTAAAGTTTTTTCATTTCCGGATATAAATTAAGCGTCGCCGATACAGTTATTGCATTTTACGAATTTAAGGTTAATTGGTTATCTTAAAATTAAAAGTAATTATAACAATTATAAAATGAAAATAAAAAGGATAAAGGTAAAAGGCGAAAGGTAGTTTATCGCGTCATCTATAGCGTAGTGCATAATTGATGAAAGGAAAAACCTTTAACCTTTGGCCTTATAAAGATACTTCCATATTAGTGTAACCTTTTAGCTTTCACCTTTTAGCTTTCGCCTATCTTTCAGTACCTTTGCACCCTTAAATAACTATGGCACACCAAATACCAGACGACGGCACGCTGCTTCCTTTAATGGAGGAGTTTTATACGATACAGGGCGAGGGATATAACACGGGTAAAGCCGCATATTTTATTCGTCTCGGTGGCTGCGATGTAGGTTGCCATTGGTGCGATGTTAAAGAAAGCTGGGATGCCGAGTTGCATGCACTCACTGCTGCCGATACCATTGTAAGTAATGCTGCCCTTCATCCGGCAAAGGCTGTTGTAGTAACCGGTGGCGAGCCTCTTATATACAATCTCGACTATTTAACCCACCAACTTCACGAAAAAGGAATAAAAACTTTTATTGAAACCTCAGGTGCTTACCCGCTTTCGGGCGATTGGGATTGGATTTGTCTTTCCCCTAAAAAGTTCAAGGCACCAACGCCACATGTTGCTGAATGCGCCCATGAATTAAAAGTAATCGTGTTCAATAAATCTGACTTTGAATGGGCCGAATATCACGCCAAAATGGTATCGCCCGACTGTAAGCTCTATTTACAGCCCGAATGGTCAAAATCAAAGGAGATGACACCACTTATTGTTGACTATGTGAAAGAAAACCCACAATGGGAAATTTCATTACAAACTCATAAGTATCTGAATATTCCATAATTTTTTTAACTTACGATATTAATTATCCTAAGTTAAAATGAAGATTGCAGTTTTATTGGTGCTTGCATTGTGTGTACCTGCTTTGCTTTGTGCCCAGCAGCCTGCCCGATATTCGTCATCCAATAAAGAAGCTATAAAATTCTTCGCTTCTGCTTACCAAAATCTTGATCAGCACCTTTATGATGAAGCCATTCAAAACTCATTAAAGGCCATTGGTCAGGATCCGAAATTCATAGAAGCCCACCTCCTGCTTGCCGATTTATACCGGATGAAACGGATGTATAAACCCGCTGTAGAAGAGTATGAAAAAGTCATTGCATTAAGCCCTGAATTTAATCGGGGGGCATATCTTAAGGCCGGAGAAATGGAAATTCATGATGCAAGCTATGCGCAGGCCCAGATGCATCTCGAAAAATACCTTACCTATCCCGACTTGACTCCTGACAACATTACCTATGCAAAAAAGATGCTCGCCGATGCCAAATTCAGTATACAGGCTATATCACACCCTGTACCCTTTAAGCCAATAAATATCGGCCCCGAGATAAATACAGCTAACGATGAGTACCTGCCAGTTGCTACAGCCGATGAAAGTACACTGATATTTACCCGGAAGATCAACAACAACGAAGACTTTTATAAAAGTGAAATGGTAAATGGTAAATGGACTACCGCCACCTATCTAAGCAACCAGATTAACACAGAAAAATATAATGAAGGCGCACAATCCATTTCGCAGGATGGTAAATACCTGTTTTTTACCGGCTGTAACCGTCCGGATGGATTAGGCCGGTGTGATATCTATATAGCTCAAAGAAAGGGCAACGACTGGGTAAAACCTGTTGACCTTAACCCACCGGTAAACACTTCCGGCTGGGAGTCTCAACCCTCTATAAACTTCGACGGGCGCACGCTTTACTTTGTAAGTAACCGCAAAGGGGGCTATGGCGGTTATGATATATGGAAAAGTACATTAGGCGAAAAAGGCTGGGGCGAGCCGGAAAACCTTGGCCCTAATGTTAACACCCCGTATAATGAACAATCACCATTTATACATCCGGACGATAGTACACTTTACTTCAGCAGTGACGGATGGCCCGGCTTAGGAAGTAAAGACCTATTTGTTAGCCGCTTAGGCCAGGATGGCAAATGGCGAAAGCCCGAAAACCTCGGATATCCTATTAATACCAGTGGTGATGAAAGCGGCTTATCGTTAACCGCCGCCGGTGATTATGCTTTCTTTTCGTCGAATAATTTAAACGGTTTCGGCGGCTATGATATTTACAAATTTGAGCTACCGGTAAAGTTACGACCTCGCTTAGTGACCTATGTTAAAGGCTTTGTGAAAGATGCAAAAACCAAACAACCCCTGGAAGCCGCCATTGAAATTATTGACCTCGAAAATAATTTAGCGGTTTACCAGGATTACAGCGACGAAGAGAAGGGCGATTTTTTAGCTACTTTAACTTCTGGCAAAAACTATGCGCTTAATATTTCAAAAGGCGGATATCTGTTTTATTCCGAAAACTTTTCACTCAAAAATTACAAAACCAAGAACCCGTTTAATATTGTGGCTTTGTTATCACCTATTGAAGTTGGGAATAAGGTGATACTCAAGAATATCTTTTTTGATACCAATAAGTTTGATCTTGAAAAGGAATCAAAAGCCGAGCTTCTTAAGCTTATTGAATTTTTAGGCGTAAATCCAACTGTACGAATCGAAATTTCGGGGCATACTGATAACGTGGGTAATCACCAAAGTAATCAGGTACTATCTGAAAACAGGGCGAAATCCGTTTATCAGTATCTTGTATCACATGGTATTGCTCCTGCCCGGCTTGTTTACAAAGGTTACGCCGAAACACAGCCCATAGCGCCAAACACAAGCGAAGAAGACAGGGCAAAAAACAGGCGTACAGAGTTTATGATCATTACTAAGTAAGCTTTAAAAGCTAAAAGCAGAACGCGCAAGGCCTAAAGTTAATAGACTAATACTTGTACTTACGGGTTGCTTAAAGTAAAGCAACCGGGCTACATAAATGCAAATTCCGGGCCTTTTAATTGAAGAAGATCAGAAAGTAAAAAGCCTTCAGAATTTAATCTGAAGGCTTCAATATTTTAAGCAATATCCTCTCTTAGTTTCCTAATTCCGACATGAACTTAATGCGCATTAACTGTACCTCTTCACGGGTGTAATCGTCGCTGCCCAGTTCGGCTAAAGCTTCATCAATTGAATCGGCTTCGGCAGTACGGAAATAATCAAACACTTCTTCCTGCTTATCCTCATCAATAACTTCGTCAATATAATAGTTGAGGTTAAGTTTAGTTCCGGAGTTAACAATAGTTTCAACTTCTTTCAGAATCTCTTCATATGTAAGACCTTTTGAAGCGGCTATATCGTCAAGATTTAAATGCCTGTCGATATTTTGAATAATGAATACCTTAAGGGCTGATTTATTGGCTGCGCTTTTAATCACCATGTCAATCGGCCTGTCAATATCATTATCTTCTACATATTTCTGGATCAAATCGGTAAAAGGTTTACCAAATTTCAACGCCTTGCCTGCACCTACACCTGAAATTTGTTTAAGCTCTTCTGTATTAACAGGATAGTGTGTACACATCTCCTCTAAAGATGGATCCTGGAATATCACAAATGGTGGCAAGCCCTTTTGTTTTGCAAGCTTTTTGCGCAGCTCTTTAAGCATTTGCAGCAATTGCGTATCAAGCGCCCCCCCGCTTTGTTTTGGACCATCATCGTCACTATCATCATCGGTAGCCTCCATGATTTTGTTTAAAACAAACCGGATACTATGCGGATTGTCAATAAAAGCATTTCCACTTTTGGTAAGCCTTAAAAGCCCGTATTGATCAATATCTTTTGAAATATAGTTATTGAGCAAAGCCTGCCTTAAAAGCGAATTCCAAAGATTTTTGCCCAAATCTTTGCCCGCACCATAATAATCAAGCTGGTCGTGTTCATAGTTTTTAATCTGCGCATTTTCCTCGCCCATTAATATGCTGATGATATGATGATCGTCAAATTTCTCACCAATATGCTTGATTAAACTTAACGCCCTGTGCAGGTGTTCCTCGCCATCAAAATGCTCTTTATGCGTGCAGCAATTATCGCACATGTTATTACAGCCGGCTTCATTAAAGTTTTCGCCAAAATAATGTAACAGCTGCTTACGCCTGCAAACCGATGATTCGCAGTAGTCAATAACTTCCTTAAGTATCTGGGTACCTATTTCGCGTTCCGAAACAGGCTTATCTTTCATGAATTTCTGAAGCTTATCAATGTCCTTTTCAGAATAAAAGGCTACACAAACACCTTCACCGCCGTCACGACCAGCTCTGCCTGTTTCCTGGTAGTATCCTTCCATGCTTTTGGGTACATCATGGTGTATTACGTAACGAACATCTGGTTTATCAATCCCCATACCGAACGCTATTGTAGCCACAATAACGTCAACATCTTCCATCAAGAATTTGTCTTGCGTTTCGGCACGTACTTTAGGATCAAGCCCGGCATGGTACGGCAGTGCCTTTACTCCATTAAGGTTAAGCACCTCGGCTACTTCCTCAACCTTTTTACGGCTAAGGCAATACACAATGCCTGATTTGCCCTGATTTTGTTTTACAAACTTTACTATCTCTTTTATAACATTGCGCTTGGCACGCACTTCATAAAACAGGTTACCGCGGTTAAAGGATGATTTAAATACGGTTGCATTGTTCATCTGCAGGTTTTTCTGAATATCCTGCTGAACTTTAGGAGTAGCCGTCGCCGTTAAAGCAATGATAGGAATGTTTTCGCCGATATTGCTGATCACCTGACGTATTTTGCGGTATTCGGGCCTGAAATCGTGCCCCCATTCCGAAATACAGTGGGCCTCATCTACAGCAACAAATGATACTTGGTTCAAACGTAAGAAATCGATATTTTCCTGCTTGGTTAATGACTCAGGCGCAACATATAGCAACTTGGTTTTTCCTGCAAGCACATCTTCTTTAACCCTGGCTATCTCTGATTTTGTAAGTGACGAATTTAAAAAGTGGGCTATACTATCTGATCCTCCGAAAGCCCTAAGCTGATCTACCTGGTTTTTCATCAGGGCTATCAGCGGTGAAATTACGATTGCCGTACCATCGCTCATTAAAGCCGGTAACTGATAACACATCGATTTGCCACCCCCGGTAGGCATAATAACAAATGTATCATTGCCGGCCAGGATATTGGTTATTATCGCTTCCTGCTCCCCCTTAAAATTATCAAACCCGAAAAAATTCTGGAGATTGTCAAATAGCGATTTCTTTGTTTCTATCATTATTTTAACAAATTCTTAAATTGTATTTAAAAGTTTAAAGTAACAAAATTTTCTAAATAAACGTTGGATTTACTTTTAAATTTTATGTAAAAATGATGATTAGATGAAAAACAATTTCTTTACTTGTTCATTTAAAGAACCAGACAAATTGTGATTGAGCGCCCTGTTAAATTATTTAGATGCACTTAATCGATAATTAACAAATTATTACACATTTTTACAGTTGATATACCAAATTAAAATTCTCTACTTTCTCATGGATAAAAACTATTATGCGATAATTATGGCAGGAGGGATTGGAAGCCGCTTTTGGCCGATAAGCCGTACATCGCACCCTAAACAGTTTATCGACATACTTGGTACCGGTAAAACCTTAATTCAAAACACCTACGAACGTTTCCTGAAAGTTTGCCCAAAAGAAAATATATATATTGTTACTAACGAAAACTATACCAAACTGGTAAAACAACAGCTGCCGGATTTGGAGGATCAACAGATCCTTACCGAACCCGTAATGCGTAACACGGCTCCCTGCATAGCCTACGGCTGTTTCAAAATTGAAAGCCTTAATCCCGACGCTGCCATTGTTGTGGCCCCTTCTGATCAGCAGATATTGGATGAAGAGGCTTTTGTTACCGCCATTGAAAAATCATTGCAAACCGCGGCTTCAAACGATTACCTGATAACCCTGGGTATTAAACCGTCAAGACCAGATACCGGTTATGGATACATCCAATATACCGATAATGTTATTAACGACGAGTTTCATAAAGTAAAAACCTTTACTGAAAAACCAACGCTTGAAATAGCAAAGACATTTATTCAAAGCGGCGATTTTTTATGGAATGCCGGTATTTTTGTTTGGTCGGCCAAAGCTATTGTTAAAGCATTTGGCCAGCACTTGCCCGAAATGCACGAAATATTTGCTGATGCAAGACCTGTTTACAACTCTGACGATGAAAAAACTTATGTCCATAAGGCATATCAGCAATGCGTCAATATCTCGATAGACTACGGTATTATGGAAAAGGCAGATAATGTATATGTACTACCTTCGGATTTTGGCTGGAGTGATCTGGGCACATGGGCATCGATATATGACCTGGCCGAAAAAGATTATGTAGGCAATGCCGTTATCCCTGCCGAAAAAGTGATCATGTATGATTCATCAAACTGTATGGTAAACGTGCCAGGCGAAAAACTGGTAATACTACAGGGCCTGCATGATTATATTGTTGTAGAATCAAACAATTCGCTGCTTATTTGCCCGCGTGATCAGGAACAAAATATCAAGCAGGTTGTGACTGATGTGAAAAATAAGTTTGGAGCGAAGTATATTTAACCCCCCTGCCCCTAAAGGGGAGTACCAATGATAAAGATATATAAACAAGAAAAGCTTTGCCGGTGCAAAGCTTTTCTTGTTTAACAATATTGAAAGCTTGCCATAAGTAAGCACCCCCTTTAGGGGGCGGGGGGGGTTCTCTGCCTTATCGCTTCATACAAAATCACCCCCGTTGACACCGACACGTTTAAAGATTCAATTTCTCCAAACATGGGGATTTTTGCCAAATGATCTGAAATGCGGATGATCTCGTTACGGATCCCATCCTCCTCCGAACCCATAACGATAGCCGTTGGTACGGTATAATCAGGTTTATAAATATCATCCTGAGTTTTTTCAGTACAACAAACCAACTGCAAGCCAGATTCCTGCAAAAAGCGCACAGTTTGCATAAAGTTATCATGCCTGCAAACCGGAATTTTATATAACGCGCCAGCCGATGTCTTAATAGCATCAGGGTTGATCTGCGCTGAGCCTTTTGCCGGAATTACAATAGCGTGCACGCCTGCACATTCGGCAGTCCGGGCAATTGCGCCCATGTTCCTCACGTCGGTAATGCTATCTAAAACCAAAATCAACGGTGTCTCCCCTTTTTCAAATACATCGGGTATGATGTTTTCTATTTTTTGATAAACAATGGGCGAGATCACGGCTATGACCCCCTGATGATTTTTTTGTGTAATGCGGTTGAGTTTTTCAACGGGAACCTGTTGTGCGGTTATCTGATACTCGTTCATCAACTCTTTAAGCTCCTGAATAAGACCGCCGCCTATACCTCGTTGTATAAATAATGCCTCGATCTCTTTGCCCGAACGGATAGCTTCTACTACCGCCCTGATCCCAAAAACCATTTGATTGCTTTCGCGCTGAGGCCTTGAATTAAATGCCATTTTATGATTTGAATTTTGGCAAAAGTAGCTATATTAATTGATTAAGCCGTTATTGAACTGATAACCCTTTTGGGTTTAACAGCCTTTGAGTGCAATTGCTATCAACATTCCAAAACTTTATTAACATCGGTTCAATTACCTGAAAATCAACCTATCCATATTTCGTTAAAAAGTTATCAACACTCCGATGTTTATTAAAAAGCTTTAATTTATTGCCCTGTGTATGATTATTTTAAAATGCCGATACACTATGTTAGGTGTTTCCTTTGCCCGTCGCAACATTTTTTGTATATTTTTGTACCCTTATGAGTTTTGAGAATAACAACCAGTATAACAAGCCGAATACTTTTGAGCGACGCAGCCGAGTTCCCAATCCAACTCCCTTTATTGCAGGTGGCAAATTGCAGCCTCAGGCTACCGATTTGGAAGAGGCAGTTTTAGGCGCCCTTATGCTGGAGAAGGATGCCCTTTCGTCAGTTATAGATGTTTTAAAACCCGAAGTTTTTTATCAAACTAATCATCAGAAGATATTTTCTGCCATTAAAATACTGTTTGAAAAAACACAACCTGTAGATATTCTTACAGTTACGGCCGAGTTACGCAGATTAGGCGAGCTTGAAATGGTTGGTGGTGCCTACTACATCACAGAACTTACCAGCCGTGTTGCTTCCGCTGCCAATATCGAGTTCCACTCACGTATCATTATCCAGAAATTTATCCAGCGCGAACTGATCCGGATCTCTACCGAAGTGATCAACGCCGCTTATGAAGATACCAGCGATGTATTTGACCTGCTGGATATGGCCGAAAAAAACCTGTTTGAAATTGCACAAAGCAACCTACGCCGTGATGCCCGCAACATGGACGACCTCGTTCACGAAGCATTACGGGATATTGAGGCCCTGAAAGATAAAAAAGATGGCTTAACGGGCGTTGCTTCGGGCTTTACTGGCCTCGACCGGATGACTTCGGGCTGGCAAAAATCCGATCTGGTTATTATCGCTGCCCGTCCGGCTATGGGTAAAACAGCTTTCGTGTTAAGTTGCGCCCGCAATGCCGCCGTTGACTTTGACAAGCCAGTGGTAGTATTTTCGCTGGAGATGTCATCCGTACAGTTGGTTAACCGTTTGATTGCCGGCGAAGCGGAAATTGAGCAGGAAAAAATACGTAAGGGTACACTTGAAGAATGGGAATGGCAACAGGTACACTCCAAAATTGGCAGACTTGAGAAAGCTACATTCATCATTGATGATACTCCTGCGCTAAACATCTTTGAGTTCCGGGCAAAATGTCGCCGTTTAAAATCCCAGTATGACATCCAGTTAATCATCATCGACTACTTACAGCTGATGCATGGCAAGGCCGAGGGCAAAGGTGGTGGTGGTAACCGTGAGCAGGAAATCAGCAGTATTTCACGTGCATTAAAATCAGTTGCCAAGGAGCTCAGTGTACCGGTAATTGCATTATCTCAGTTAAGTCGTGCGGTAGAGAGCAGGCCGGGTAACTCTAAGAGGCCAATGCTTTCAGACTTACGTGAATCTGGCGCTATTGAGCAGGATGCCGACATGGTATTGTTCCTATATCGTCCTGAATATTACGGATTAACGGAAGATGAAGACGGTAACCCAACCCAGGGTGTAGGCGAGGTTATTATAGCCAAACACCGTAACGGTGAAACAGGTACTGTACGATTGAAATTTGTTGGTAAATATGTGAAATTTGCTAACCTTGAAGAAGGTATGGACGGCTTCCCTCCACCTGCGGGTAATGCTTTCGCGGGCCTTGCTCCTTCACAGGATTTTGAAAAGCAGAGTAACTTCATCATTCGCCCTTCAAGAATGGACGACATGGATGACGAAGCACCATTTTAAGCCCCCCGGCCCCCTAAAGGGGGAGTTTCAAATAGATAATATTAAAACAAAGGAATTGGAATTACTCATTGTAACATTGCAAGTAAGCTCCCCCTTTAGGGGGCAGGGGGGCTAAAATATCATTCCCAAAACCACACCGATAATAATCACTATCGGTGTTTTTATTTTGGTAAAATGCAGCACCAGGAACGTACCTATCATCAATGCGTAGGCTGACCAGTTTAAACCAAAAGGCTTTACCAGTAAAATCAACGCTGTCGCCATAAAACCTACAGCTACGGCATTTATCCCGCTCAATGAGTTCTTTATCCTGGTGATTTTTTTAAGATCCTCCCAGAAAGGCACGATAAAAAGAATAAGGATAAGCCCGGGGGTATTGATGCCAATAACAGCAACGAGGCTGCCAATTATTTGTCCCCAAATGTTATAGCCTTTATTGCCAAGTGTTATGCCACCCAAAAAAGATGTAAACGAAAATGTGGGTCCGGGCAAAGCCTGCTGCAGGGCATATCCCGACAAAAACTCCGACCTGCCCAGATAATGTTTAACCTCAACAAATTCGGTATACATGAGCGGCACAAGCACCTGCCCTCCTCCAAAAATTAAAATCCCATTACGGTAAAAGTTTTCGAATAAACGGATAGGCAGGCTGAATGGCGATGTTTGATTTACAACAGCACCCAAAGCCGCAAAGAAAAGCAAGATACCAATAAAATAAGCAACCTTATTAGGGTTTACATTTGAATATAACTTTACCCTTAATTCGTTTTCATGCTGCTGGGTTTCCATAGCCGATGATATGATACCGCCAAGCAATATCAGGATCGGGAAAGCATATGCATTTTGCAGGATCAGTGTAACGATCAATGAGCCGATAGCCAGCATAGTACTGATCCTTGTTTTCAGAAATTTATTGGCAAACGTATAAGTGGCGTAAGCAACTATGCCAACGGCTATGGGTTGTACATAACTGATCACATGCGCAAATTTGGCCTTATTGGCAAACATATTATAGCTTATGGCAGCCATGCACATGATAGTGGCCGAAGGAAGGACCCAGATCAAAAATGTAATGATGGCCAGCCTGAGCCCGCCTACTTTCCAGGCTATCCCAACCAGTGTTTGGGTTGATGAAGGCCCCGGCAAAACCTGCGATAAGGCATTAAGCTCCATCAACTCATCTTCAGTAATATATCTTCGTTTCTCAACAAATTCCCGCAGTAAAACGGCGATGTGGGCTTGCGGTCCGCCAAAAGCAGTGAAGGTATATATCAGCACATCCCGAAGGAATATAAGTTGCTGTTTTTTCATTCTTTAAAGAGGTTCAGTTCATGGTTTAAAACAGTTCATCTTAAAATTAATCAGGGAAAATAAAAAGCCATGAACTATGAACCATCAACTATTAACAAAAAACTAATAATCGTCGTCATCTTCTTCAAAGCCCATTGCCTGCCTGTATACTGCTTGCAATTCAGAAAAAGCGTGGTTATCGCGTTTTTCTTTGGTTACTTTCATGCCGTTTTCGTAGGTTTTGATAGCATCATCTTTACGGTTCAACGCTTCATAAAGCTTACCTAAATGGTAATAGGTACCGGTGTAGCCAGGATGGTTATTCACTAAATCTTCGTAATAAGCAAGCGCCTTATCTGTCTCATTCAGACGCAGATATTCTGTTGCAAGGGCATACTTCAGAAACTCGTCATCCGGTTCATTTTTTATAAATTCCAGCAGCTTATTCAATCTGTTCAACTCCATTTTAAACTCTATCTTTTTTAACTAAATTTGCAAAAACCTATTGATATGAAGATTCTGGTATGTGTAAGTAATGTTCCTGATACCACCACAAAAATAACTTTTACTGATAATAACACGCAATTTAATACAAACGGGGTACAGTTCATACTTAACCCTTATGATGAAATTGCACTTGCGCGCGCCATTGAGTTAACCGACGGCGGTAAGGGCACAGTAACTGTAATAAACGTTGGTGAGGCAAATACCGAAGCCACTATACGCAAGGCCCTGGCCATTGGCGCTACCGATGCTGTGCGCATAAACGCTAAACCGCACGATGCGTGGTATGTAGCTTATCAAATTGCACAATATGTAAAAGCAAATCCCTTCGATCTCATCCTTACCGGCCGCGAATCCATTGATTATAACGGCTCAAAAGTTGCAGGCATGCTGGGCGAACTGCTTGATTTGCCATCGGTATCCATTATCAAAAAATTAGATGCTGGTGACATCGAAGCAACCGTTGAACGCGAAATAGAAGGCGGTAAAGAAGTTTTGACCATACCCTATCCATTTGTGGCGGGTACTGCCGAGGGTGTGGCTGAACCCAAAATCCCTAATATGCGTGGTATTATGTCGGCACGGACTAAGCCGCTTGCTGTTGCAGAACCTGTTGATGTAAAAACATTTTCAGAAATCACCGGTTATGAAACACCAGCCCCTCGTGGCCAGGTTAAACTTGTTCCTGCCGATGATACCGCAAAACTGGTTGAACTGCTGCATGCAGAAGCGCGTGTTATTTAATTTATGATCTAAATCACTTACAGATAAATATGTCAGTTTTAATATATGCGGAAAATGCCGGGGGCAAATTCAAAAAGTCAATTTTTGAAGCTGTTTCTTATGCCCGTGCTATTGCCGATCAAAGTAATACTTCTGTTACTGCTGTGTCAATTGGCAACGTTGATGCAACCGAATTAGCTTTATTAAGTAAATACGGCGCAGATAAGGTACTTAATGTATCAGGAGATAAATTAAAGGACTTTGTAAACCAGGCCTATGCCTCTGTTATAGCTGAAGCTGCTAAAAAAGAAGGCTCGGCAGTTGTAGTATTATCAAATACTTTTTCGGGCCGAGGATTGGCGCCAAGGGTTGGCGTAAAACTGGAAGCAGGCGTAGCTGATGGAGCGGTTGCCTTACCGGAACAGGCAGGAGGCTCTTTTAAGGTAAAGAAAACCGCCTTTTCGGGGAAAGCTTTTGCTACGGTTGAGCTTACGTCGGCTATTAAAGTTATTGCGCTTGTACCCAACTCTTACAAAGTAGTTGAAACAGGTGGCACCGCTCAGGTTGAGGACTTTAATGTTGAACCTAAAGCATCCGACTTTAAAGCCATGATTAAAGAAATCGTTCGCTCAACTGATAAAGTTTCATTGCCTGATGCTGAAATTGTTGTTTCGGGCGGTCGCGGTTTAAAAGGCCCGGAAAACTGGGGCATGATAGAAGAGCTTGCCGAGCTTTTAGGTGCTGCTACTGCCTGCTCAAAACCGGTATCAGATGCTGGCTGGAGACCACACAGTGAACACGTTGGACAAACCGGTATAGCTGTCAGTCCAAATTTGTATATTGCAGTCGGTATTTCAGGTGCTATTCAACACCTGGCCGGGGTAAGTTCATCAAAAGTCATCGTCGTAATAAACAAAGATCCTGAAGCGCCGTTTTTTAAGGTAGCGGATTACGGGATTGTTGGCGACGCGTTTGAAGTACTCCCTAAATTAATTGCAGCCGTTAAAGAATATAAAGCTTCAGCATAAATACAGGTGTGATGGGGAATAACATGAAAAAAATAAAGCTTGATATTGTCGGCTTATCATACAGTCAAACTCAATCCGGCGCGTACGCACTTGTTTTGGGCGAGGTTAGCGGCCGTCGTCGTTTGCCTATTATCATCGGAAGCTTTGAAGCCCAGGCAATTGCCATCGAAATAGAAAAGATGACCCCAAGCCGCCCGCTTACGCATGATTTGTTCAAGAGCTTTGCCCAGGCTTATCAAATTGAAGTTCAGGAAGTAATTATCTACAATCTTGTTGATGGCATTTTTTACGCCAAGCTGGTTTGCAGTGACGGAAAGCGTTCTGTAGAAATAGATGCCCGCACTTCTGACGCCATCGCTGTAGCCGTACGTTTTGACTGCCCTATCTTCACATATGAATTTATCCTTTCAACAGCGGGCATTGTTATTGAAGGTAATGACTTCGTGTATTTAGAAAATATCAACGAAGCACCTGAGGAGAAATCGGTTAGCGCATCGGTTAGCGGTTACGCTTCTATCAGTACCGAAGAGCTCAAAACCAAACTACAGGAAGCCCTTGCCGAAGAATCGTACGAAAAAGCGGCGAAGATCCGCGACGAACTGAATAAACGTAAAGCATCCTAATAATTTCGGAATCCGGATTTTCGATTTCGGATTTGCCAAAAGATAATTTATTGCATATAATATAACAGAAACTCAGCCCCTGGGTTTCTGTTTAACAATCGTAATTTCTACACTTGTAGCTTTCTGATTCACATTTATTTCACTACTTTCCGCTTTTAATTTAACACTGACTAAATTTTATTTAAACCGGGTACCCATATGAATATTAAGTTCCGCTTAATACTGATGAATTTTATGCAATTTTTTATCTGGGGGGCCTGGTTGCTTACCATTGGTGCATATTGGTTTCAGGACAAACATTGGTCGGGCGCTCAGTTTGGGGCTATTTTTAGCACCATGGGTATTTCGGCTATATTTATGCCAGCCCTTACCGGTATTATAGCTGATAGGTTTATTAACGCTGAAAAACTATATGGCATCATGCACATATTTGGTGCAGCATCATTATTTACCCTGCCTTTAATTACCAGCCCTTCTGCATTTTTTTGGGTAATACTCATCAATATGATCTTTTATATGCCAACCCTTTCGCTTTCGATAACTGTAGCATATTCGGCATTAAAAAGCAGCAACAAAGATGTAGTTAAAGACTATCCTCCTATTCGCATCTGGGGAACTATCGGCTTTATCGCTGCCTTATGGACAGTGAGCCTTACCCATAATGAAACATCGCCTAACCAGTTTTATATAGCATCAGCAGTAGCACTAGCGCTCGGACTATATTCATTCAGTCTTCCCAAATGCCCTCCGCTTTCCGCTAAGGCAAACAACAAATCGTTTGTCGACTCATTGGGGTTAAACGCCTTTAAACTGTTCAAAGACCCGAAGTTTGCTATTTTCTTCGCCTTTTCAATGCTTTTGGGGGCAGCATTGCAACTTACCAATGCTTATGGCGATACCTTTATACAGGATTTTAAAAATATAGCTATTTATAAAGATTCTGTAGGCGTAAAATATCCAGCTATCATCATGTCGATATCCCAGTTCTCCGAAACATTCTTCATCTTATTGATCCCGTTTTTCCTGCGTAAATTCGGCATCAAATATGTGATGCTGTTCAGTATGCTGGCCTGGGTACTACGTTTTGGCCTTTTCGCCTTTGGCGACCCCGCAGGCGGTTTATGGATGATTGTTTTATCATGCATTGTTTATGGCATGGCTTTCGACTTCTTTAACATATCAGGCTCACTGTTTGTTGAAACGCAAGCCACTCCCGATATCAGGGCGAGTGCACAAGGCCTTTTTATGATGATGGTAAACGGTTTCGGGGCTTTTTTTGGAAGCATTGCGAGTGGCCTCATTATCGATCATTTCTTCCTGCTGCCTGGTGGAGAAAAAGACTGGCACGGCATCTGGCTTACGTTTGCCGGTTATGCTTTGGTAATCGCTATTATCTTCCCGTTCGTATTCAGATACAAACACAATAAGGCGCTTGTTGAAGCGATACAGCATGCATAATTGTCTGAATCAGAATTTTCAGAATTAAAGAATTTTCAGAACACTCACATTAAAAAGCCTTGCAATGTTGAAACGTTGCAAGGCTTTTTAATTCTGTTAATTTCCAAATCCTAAAAATCATGGTTCAGTTTTTCCGCCCCATCGCATACTTAATGGCACCTAACAGATGATTTAAATATAACGGATCAGCATATGATTCATCAGTGTGTCCAAGCTCTGTATAAAAAGCCCTGCCTCCATCGAAGTTATGGTACCATGCCATCGGATGATTGTCGCCGTTTTCGCCGCCGGTATAGCTTTTTTCATCAATTTTAATTAGCACATGCAGGTCATCACCTATCCATTTGTAGTTGTACCATTCGTCCCAGCGTTTCCAGGTTTCAGGAAGGTGTTTGGTAGCTATAAAATTACGATCGACTACATCTAAAGTAGCCTCTTGCTGCTTTGGATGACTTTTGAAATAGGCACCTACCAATTTGCCATACCATGGCCAGTCATATTCTGTATCGGTTGCGGCATGTACACCAACAAAGCCACCGCCCGTTTTAATGTATTGCTCAAAAGCAGCCTGCTGGGTATCATTCAAAACATCACCAGTGGTACTTAAAAATATCACAGCCTTATACTGCTTTAGGTTATCAATAGTAAACTTTGCAGCATTGGTGGTGCTATCCACATCAAAATTATTCTCCTGACCTAATTTCATAATAGCAGGTACACCTACCGCTATTGAGTTATGATGAAAGCCAGCCGTTTTACAAAATACAAGTACTTTATCTTTAGCAAGTACTTGGGTAATAGATGCGCCTATTAAGAGGCATATGGTTAGTAGTTTTTTCATGGTTGGTGAGTGGTTGATTATGTTGATTAAGTGAATGGTTATTGTTTGGTTGATTGGGTTGATTGAGTGAGTGGTTGGCCTTTGGGGAAAATAGAACTGAACAATTCACCTAATCAACCACTCACTAATCACCAACCTATAAATTTCCTTTTTTTAATTCATCTACGGCGAAATGAGCAGCGCGGGCCGTCATAGCCATATAAGTTAACGAAGGGTTTTGACATGCGGACGAAGTCATGGCAGCGCCATCGGTAACAAAAACATTTTTGGCATCCCATACCTGGTTGTTGCCGTTAAGCACCGAAGTTTTAGGATCACGCCCCATCCTTGCGGTACCCATTTCATGGATGCCATCACCAACATTATGGCCGCGGTCATGCGTTTCGATGTTCTTTACACCAGCACTTTCTAGCATGGCTTTGGCTTCCCGCACAATATCAATACGCATTTTCTTTTCGTTTTCCTTTATCTCAGCGTCCATCGCTAATATTGGTAGCCCCCATTTGTCCTTGCGGGTTTTATCAAGAGTGATTTTGTTTTCGTGATAAGGCAGCAATTCACCAAAACCGCCAATACCAATTGTCCATGGACCGGGTTCGGTAAGCGCATCCTTATATTGGGCCCCAATATTGTATTCGGCAATTTCACGGTTCCAGCCCTGGCGGCTTGCAGCACCCTGGTAACCGAAGCCGCGCAGGTAATCGCGTTTATCGCCAAACAGGTTGGCAAACCGGACTACATAAATGCCATTAGCGCGGCGGCCGTAATAATATTTATCTTCAAAACCATCAACCAGTCCGCTTGCACCAAGATTATAATGATGATCCATAATGTTATGACCAAGCTCGCCGCTACTGCTTCCTAAGCCATCGGGCCAGATGTCTGTAGCAGAGTTCATCAAAACCCAGGCGCTATTAAGTGCCGACGCGTTGACAAAAACTATTTTTGAATAATATTCATAGGTTTGATTGGTTTCGGCATCAAGCACCTCTACCCCTTTGGCCTTTTTTGTGTCCTTATCATACAATATTTTAGTAACGATAGAGTAAGGCCTCACCGTTAAATTACCGGTAGCCAAAGCAGCGGGCAATGTCGACGATTGAGTACTGAAGTAGCCGCCAAACGGACAACCTTCCCAGCACCGGTTTCTGAACTGGCATGCCGTGCGCCCCGGAATGGCGGCTGTTAAATTAGCCGAGCGACCAATAATCATATGCCTGCTGCCGTTGTAATTTTTCTTGATGCGCGCGGCGACATCCTTTTCCACCACGTTCATGTCCATTGGTGGTAAATAATGACCATCAGGCAGTTGTGGTAAGCCCTCTAATGAACCGCTGATGCCTGCAAACTTCTCTACATGATCATACCATGGAGTAAGGTCTTTATAGCGGATAGGCCAATCTATAGCCCAGCCATCTTTAGCGTTAGCCTCAAAATCAAAATCGCTCCAGCGGTAACTTTGCCTTCCCCATAAAATGGAGCGGCCACCAAGCTGGTATGAACGCCACCAATTAAAGGGTTTGATCTCGGTGTACGGCGCAGCCTGTTCATCTGTCCAATAATCCATAATGGGTTCTGTAGCGCCCCAATTACGTGATATCACCGGGCGCTGCTTACGCTGCGCCTGAGTTGGCTTTCCGGCATGATGAAGGTCCCAGGGATTCTGGCTGGCGCTCTTATAATCTTTGATATGTTCAAAGTTTCGGCCCCGTTCAAGCATAATGGTTTTTAAACCCAGTTCTGATAACTCCTTTGCCGCCCAGCCACCGCTGATACCCGAGCCTATTACAATAGCGTCATAAGTATTATTAGCCTTGGCTTTGCCGTTTACATTAGTTAATGGCATATGTTTTAAAATTGGTTTTGAGATTGGATAAAACAAGTATATTAATTAAAAATTGATATAGCAATCGATTGTGAAGAAAAGTATGAACCATAATTTATGGGATTGATGGATTACCTTGATAGTAAGTTTTATTCAGACTTCATGAAATCCGCTAATCCTAAAAATCAAGGTTCTTTTATTATTTTTACGCCATGCTCCAGGTAAGCGAATTATATATCTACCCAATAAAATCATTAGGTGGCATTGCTGTACAAAGCGCTGTGGTTACCAGTCGCGGTTTAGAACATGACCGGCGCTGGATGCTGGTTAATGAACATGGGCACTTTATAACACAGCGCGAGTTTCCGCAGATGGCTTTAATAAAAGTAATGGTAGAGCCTGATGGGATAACTGTGCACCATCATTCAAGCGGATCGTTATTAATTCCTTTTAATTGCGAAAGAAAACCTTTGCAACAGTTTGCCGTTTGGGACGACACCTGCTTTGGACAATATGTAAGCGAAGAGTTTGACCAATGGTTTAGCAAAACCCTTAATATGAAATGCAGGCTGATTTACATGCCCGATGACAGCGAACGCGAGGTTGACCAGCGTTATGCCAAACCCGGAGTGATTACTTCATTTGCCGATGCCTATCCTTTCCTGCTCATCGGGCAGGCTTCGCTTGATGATCTTAACAAACGGATGATGTTGCCATTGCCCATGAACCGTTTTCGCCCCAATATCGTCTTCACCGGTGGGGAAGCTTACTGCGAAGACCTGATGAATGAGATTGATATAGCAGGCATTACCTTTTACGGCGCAAAACTTTGTGCCCGCTGTGTGCTTACAACTATTGATCAGCAAACTGCTGTAAAAGCTAAGGAGCCTCTAAAAACCCTGGCCTCGTACCGCATGAAAAACAATAAAATTATGTTCGGACAAAACCTGGTGCATGAAAATGCCGGCATAATTTCGGTGGGAAATGAACTTAACGTTTTAAGTACCCATACCGAGGAAAGATTTATTGTAGTAAAAAAACCAATAACAACCACATGAAGCCAACCATAACTATTGAATATTGCCCTAAATGCAACTGGATGATGCGCGCCGCTTACATGGCGCAGGAGTTGCTCACTACCTTTACCGATGATGTGAACGGAGTTACCCTAAAACCAAGTGAAGTAAGTGGTAGATATACGATAAGCGTTGATGAAGAAACACTGTTTGACCGCAAGCGCGATGGGCATTTCCCTGAGATTAAAGAGTTAAAACAGGCTGTTCGTGATAAGGTAAATTCGGGTAAAAGTCTTGGCCATTCAGACAGGCATCAATTGTAACTTTTATATAACAATGTCTGTATAAAATATCCTTTCTATATAATCTATAATATTACTCGAAAAAATAATTAATTTAGATGATATCTTTCTTTAACTTTGTGAGTTTTATTTTAGAAAATGCTTTCAAAAAAAACTAAGTACGCTATAAAGGCACTTGTGGTTCTTGGCAAGAACATGGACCAGCCGCCTATGCAAATTTCGAAGATTGCCGAAACTGAACGGATCCCTAAGAAATTTCTTGAGCAAATACTGCTTGATCTGCGCAATGCAGGATTTCTGTATAGTAAAAAAGGCGCTGGCGGTGGCTACAGCCTTAACCGCGACCCCAAAGAAATATTTCTGGTAAGTATTATGCGTATCACCGATGGACCTATCGCCATGGTACCCTGCGCAAGCTTAAATTTTTACCACAAATGTGATGAGTGCCACCAGGAAAGCACTTGCGGCATAAGGGATGTGTTTGTTGACGTAAGGGATGCCACACTTAAAATATTGAGCGAAACAAGTATCGCCGATATCATTAAACGCGAAAGTACTCTCATCAGCGTTTAATTTCAAAACTTCATAAAACTGTCATAACGCAGTTTTTTTCATTTAAATGCTACCTTTTCCGTATACTATATATATATTTGGGAAATGAATCGTGAGAGCATTAATATTACTTGCCAAAACCAACTGATCTGTTGCCAGATGCGCAATGGTAAATCGGGGCTATAAACGTAATATTTAACAATATATGCCTCTTTAGCCACAGCCAAAGGGGCTTTTTTATAAAAGATTAATACATAGAATATGCAGAGCTTCAGAACAGAACTGGAGAATCCCATTGTTGAGAAGGATATTATCGATCTTGAAAAAAAGATCCACGCTTTTCGTGAAGGTAAAATTCATGATGAAAAATTCAGGAGTTTGCGTTTAGCGCGTGGTGTGTATGGCCAGCGTCAGCCGGGCGTACAGATGGTGCGTATTAAATTGCCATTCGGTAAGGTTACCTTTAAGCAATTGTTAAAAATTGCCGAAATCTCTGACGAATTTGGAAGCAGCAACCTGCACCTTACTACCCGTCAGGATATCCAGATCCACTATGTAAGCCTCGATCGCACACCTCAGCTTTGGGCCAAGCTTGAGCAGGATGATATTACCCTTCGCGAAGCCTGTGGTAATACCGTTCGTAACGTTACAGCCTCTCCTACTGCCGGTATCGATCCAAAAGAACCATTTGACGTTTCGCCGTATGCATATGCTACCTTTGATTATTTTCTGCGCAACCCAATATGCCAGGAAATGGGCCGCAAATTCAAGATCTCTTTTTCATCAAGCGATGAGGATACCGCATTTTCATACATTCATGATATTGGCGCCATCCCTAAAATAAATGCTAACGGCGAGCGTGGGTTTAAGATCATGCTTGGTGGTGGTTTAGGTGCGCAGCCTATTTTAGCCAGCATTGTTGAAGAATTTTTACCTGAAGACCAACTGATCCCTTATATCGAATCGGTGATCCGTGTGTTTGACCGTTATGGCGAGCGCAACAACCGTAACAAAGCCCGGATGAAGTATCTTATCCAAAAATTAGGGTTGGATGAAGTGCTGCGCTTAACCAAAATCGAGCGTACAGCCAATAAGGTAAAGTCATACCCTGTTAACCGCGACGCTGTTGATGTTCCTGCGCTGCCGCCAACAAATGGTTATCCTGAAGTAACTATCAGCAATCCGCTCCGTTATGAGCAATGGCTGGCAACCAACGTTTTTGAACAAAAGCAAGAAGGCTTTTATGGTGTATATATAAAAGTACCGGTAGGCGATATATCATCTGATACCGCCCGTGCATTGGTTAAAACCTTAGAGCCTTTGGTTGGCAACGAGATCCGTATCACCCAAAACCAGGGTTTGTTATTAAAATATGTTCAAAAAGAAGCGCTGCCTGCCCTGTATGAAGGATTAGCTAAGCTTGAGCTGGCTGCACCCGGCTTTGACAGTCTTGCCGACGTTACCACATGTCCGGGTACAGATACCTGTAACCTTGGTATCTCGAACAGTATGACCATGGCCAGGGTATTGGAAGATCTGATCTATAACGAATACGAGGATTTTATTTATAACCGCGAAATTAAGATTAAAATAAGCGGCTGTATGAACTCATGCGGTCAGCATGGCTTGGCCCACATTGGTTTCCACGGCAGTTCGCTTAAAGCGGGCGCTAAAGTATTACCATCGGTACAGGTGATGTTGGGTGGCGGTACCGTTGGCGACGGCGTTGGCCGCGCTGCCGAGAGGGTAATTAAAGTACCTACCAAACGTGCTACCGACGTTTTAAGATGGTTGTTGAACGACTATAAAGAGTTTTCGCCTGAAGGTGAAACTTACCATGAATATTACGACAGGCAGGGTAAAGATTATTTTTATCGTTTGTTGAAACCTTTTGCTGATTTAACTACACTTACCGATGACGAGTATATTGACTGGGGCCACCAGGAAACCTTTGTTACCGCCATTGGTGTAGGTGAATGCGCCGGTGTGATCATCGACCTGGTAGCTACCCTGCTGTTTGAATCGGAAGAGAAATTGGGTTGGGCTAATGAAGCCTATGCTGCCGGCCGTTGGGCTGATGCTATTTACCATGCCTACAATGTTTTCGTAAGTTCGGCAAAAGCTTTATTACTCGATAAAGGCGTTAACAGCAGCACACAAATTGGTGTGATCCGCGAATTTGATGCGCAATACGTTGAAAAAGGCGAGTTTGAGTTAAACGGAACATTTAATGACCTGGCACTACAGCTCAATCAAAACGAGCCTTCACAGGAATTTGCCACCGCATATTTAGCACAGGCTACAGAATTTTTAAGCAGAAGTAAGGATAAGAGAGAGGCGCTTGTACAATAATGACTGATACTAATAAAAATATAAAAGAGCCGCGCATTACACTGGTTGGCGCAGGCCCCGGCGATGCTGATCTGATAACCGTAAAAGCCATCAAAGCTTTAAAAACAGCCGATGTTGTTTTGTACGATGCTTTGGTTAATGAGGAGCTACTTGATTACGCTCCGGAAAACTCCACAAAAGTTTACGTTGGCAAACGTTCCGGCGACCATACCTTTTCGCAGGAAGCAATTAACAATCTTATGGTTGATTATGCCAAAAACTATGGCCATGTGGTTAGGTTAAAAGGCGGTGATCCCTTTGTATTCGGTCGCGGATATGAGGAACTTATTGTTGCCTCGGCGCATAACATACCTGCTTCGGTTATTCCGGGTATTTCAAGCTCGATAGCCGTGCCCGAATTACAGCAAATCCCTGTTACACACCGCGGATTAAGCGAAAGTTTCTGGGTAGTTACCGGTACTACTGCTAACGGTAAGATCTCGAACGACCTTATTGATGCTTCACGCTCAAATGCTACTGTGGTTGTATTGATGGGGATCCACAAGCTGGCCGAGATCACTGAAATATTTAAGTTACAAGGCAAGAACAAACTGCCTGTAGCCGTTATCCAAAGCGGATCAACAGCTGAAGAGAAAATTGCCGTTGCTACTGTGGATACCATTCTTGATGCCGTTCAAGAAAGCAGGATCTCATCGCCTGCTATCATTGTTTTAGGCGAAGTGGTATCACTTCATCCAAAATTCCAACTGATACAAGAAGTTTATGACGTTGTTGCCCGTGGATAAAAGTTTGACCAATATTCAGGATGAAAAACAGGAAGGCAACCAGCTTTTCCCTGTTTTTTTAAAGCTGAATGACCTGCATACGGTGCTTATTGGCGGCGGTAATGTTGGTTTGGAAAAACTTACCGCTGTGCTTAACAACAGCAATAGTGCGAGGGTAACCGTTATTTCGCGGGAGTTTTTGTCTGAGGTACATACGCTTGCATCACAATACCCCGGTATCCGCATCGTACAAAAATCATTTACTGACGATGATCTGAACGAAGCTGATATAGTTATCGCTGCTACCAACGATAGCGAGCTTAACAATTACATCCGCAACGCTGCTCATGATCGTAAATTATTGATCAATGTAGCGGACAAGCCTGCATTATGTGATTTTTACTTAGGATCGATAGTGCAAAAAGGCGATCTGAAATTAGCCATATCTACCAACGGAAAATCACCTACTGTGGCCAAACGACTAAAAGAAGTATTAAATGAAAGCCTTCCTGCCGAGCTTGATATCACTTTGCAGCAAATGAGCGAACTAAGAAATACCCTTGAAGGTGATTTTGCCGACAAGGTAAAGAAACTGAACAGCGTAACATCTGTACTGGTTGAGCCTAAAGCTGCCAGCCGCAAAAATTTTATCTGGCTAATTTGGTCAACCATTATCGTGTCGCTGGCCATTGGTATAACCGCACTTTATTTCAAAGAGCCTAACTTTAAGCACTTCGTAACCGGCATCGATCCTATCTTTTATTACTTTTTAGGAGCCGGGTTTGTATTTGCTATGATTGACGGAGCCATTGGCATGTCGTACGGTGTTACCTCAACCACATTCTCACTTTCTATGGGTATCCCTCCGGCCTCAGCCAGTATGGGCGTACACCTTTCCGAGATCATGAGTTGCGGTATAGCTGGCTGGATGCATTATCGCATGGGTAACATCAACTGGAAGCTATTTAAACTCCTGGTTATACCGGGTATCATCGGTGCTGTAACAGGGGCTTACTTGTTATCATCACTTGAGCATTATAGCATGTATACCAAGCCTGTTGTATCTGTTTACACACTGATATTAGGTATAGTAATATTCAAAAAAGCATTCAACACACAAAAGAAAAAATCGGCCGATAAAGTAAAACGCATTTCATTGCTTGGTTTAGGTGGTGGTTTTATTGATGCTGTTGGCGGCGGTGGCTGGGGTTCAATCGTACTATCTACCCTGATAGCCGGCGGAAGGAGCCCTCGTTTTTCATTGGGCACAGTGAAGCTTTCTCGTTTTTTTGTGGCAATGATGGGTTCAATAACCTTTATTGCCATGGTAAGCAGCGATCATTGGCAGGCTGTAGGCGGCCTTATTTTAGGCAGTGCGCTTGCATCACCAATTGCTGCTAAGATCTCCAATAAGATCTCTGCAAAAACTATCATGGTGGCGGTCTCGGTAATCGTTATCCTCATCAGTATCCGTTCTATTATCATGTTTATTACTAAGGTTATATAAAATGAGCACCGCATTACAACAAATACAAGGCGTAACTGCCGGGCTCGCCCCTATTGAAGCTCTGACCAAATTGGCAGAGCAGTTTCCGGGTGAGGTGATTTTCTCAACCAGCTTTGGTTGGGAAGACCAGGTGATCAGCCATATGATATTTGCCAATAACCTGCCTATCAAAGTATTTACACTTGAAACCGGCAGGCTTTTCCGCGAAACTTATTCGGTTTGGGCGGCTACCATGAACAGGTATCAGAAGCCCATTCATGCTTACTATCCCAATAACGAGTTGCTTGAAGAAATGGTAAGCAAAAAAGGCCCTAACAGCTTTTATGAATCGGTTGAAAACCGTAAAGAGTGCTGCGGGATTCGTAAAATAGAACCGCTTAAGCGTGCTTTAAAAGGTAATAAGATCTGGATCACTGGCATCCGCGCCGAGCAGTCGGTTAACCGCCATGATATGCATGACCTGGAATGGGACGAACAAAATCAACTGGTGAAGTTCCACCCTATTTTTAGCTGGACGCTTGACGAAGTTAAAGCTTACATTAAACAATACAACATTCCATATAATTCACTGCATGACAAAGGTTTCCCAAGCATTGGCTGTATGCCATGTACCCGTGCGGTAGCCGAAGGTGAAGATTTCCGTGCCGGCCGCTGGTGGTGGGAAGATCAATCTAAAAAAGAATGTGGGTTACATGAAACAGCAAAACCCTGATGAATAGGATTTAAGGATTAGCTTGAAAACTATGCAAGTTGATCCTATCAAACTAATTCATGAAAATCCTCTGATCATGTAAATCAAGGTTCAAGACGCTTTTTTTTATACGTAGGTCAATTAGTCGAAAGATTGGTTGGCCTTTTTTTTAAAGCTGATTTTTTTGATTACATTGATTTCGTTGATGACTTTCTATGCTTTGTAATGATTTGATTATTTATATTAATATCTCTTACAATCATCTATTTCTATCACAGTTAAAAAATCAGCGGTCAAAAAAAGGGATAAAGTTTTTACACCTCATCCCCTTACAAACTAATATAAAACGTAATAAGAGCGCTTACTTGTTGTTATTGTTACCTGCTAACAAACCATCAAGCGTTACAGAAACATAGTATAAGCCACCGATGGTTGGACCGCCGGCATATTGATAATACCTTTTGTTAAAGATATCAGTAGCGCCTAATTTAAATGTGGCGTAATATGAAGGCACGCGATAAGTAACCTGAGCATCAACTGTTTTGATTGACGGCACAGTACCGGTAACCAACGGGCTCTCCCACAGGTATGACTGCTGCCATTTGTAAACCACGTTAAAACCAAAGTTTTTAACCACCTCACGGTTACCGAACGATACGTTGCCCGACCATTCTGGTGTGTTAAAGCCTGTTACAAAGATATCTGAAGCTGTTTGGGCTTTCAGCTTGTTAAAACTCACATTACCTGATACAGTATAGTGCTGATAAAAATTGTAAGTAATACCTGCAGATGAACCATAGTTATGGTAGATATTCTTGGCGTTGGTATAAACACGGTACCTGCTTTGACCCTGGCTGGCAGCGTTAGTTGATGTACCCGTTGTAGGGTCGCGGTTAATATCAAGCATTGATAATACAGCTGCATCCGAGCCTACAGTAGCACCATTTGGTACAAACACCTGCACCTGACCAAGGAAGCCGTCATAGCGGTTAGTGTATGCATCAATATCAATGAACACTTTATTATCCGCCACTATGCCTTTGTAGCCAACTTCAAAAGAAGTAATCTGTTCAGGACGTGCCGGTGGCAGGTCCGCTATTTTTAACAGGTTACGATTAGCCAAAGCTGCCTGATCTGAGCCGCCTGCAGCATTCACAGCTGCGTTAAATGCCACAACTGATGTTTGGGTATAGCTATTACCAAGATATCCTAAGCCTTCGTTAATGAATGGTAAACTGCCTACACGTTTTACGCGGCCGTTATTTACGTATGATAAAGCCTCAAACAATGAAGGGAAACGATAACCGTTCTGGAATGTAAACCTGAAGTTGTGATTTTGGTTAACGGTGTAAACGGCAGCTAAACGCGGTGTAAATTTAGGATCGAAGTACGGGTTGCGGTCCCAGCGGATAGAACCGAATAATTTCAATTTCTCATCAAAAAAAGTTTTGGTAACCTGGGTAAAGGCGCCATATTTTTTGTAGATCACATCTTTACCAAAAGTACCGTCGGCCAATGGAGTGTTCCTGTCTGCAATAGGGCGGCTAAAATCCACGAAGTTATTACCATCAGGTGTAATGCTATACACACGTATATCCGCACCAACCAACAGGTCAGCAAATTTAACTTTGCTGCTCAAATCCCACTGGGCTTCACCGTTGTACATGTGACTTTTTTGAACCAGGGCCGCACCTCCTGTAACCGGAGCATTAGGGATCAGGCTCGATTTAATATCCCAGTTATTAATGCCTATAATGGTTTTCCTCAAAGCATCAAACTCAGGAGTACCTGGCTCAACCCTACCTTTATCAGCAGCAGCGCGGGCAGCCTGCTCAGCCGCTGCGAGATTTGCCGAAGTAAGTACACCGCCATTATAAGCTTTTAAAGCATTACCGTATAAAGTTGCCCAGGCTGAGTTGCTGGCGTGGTTCAAATCAAGGTTATCTGCCAGTGGTTTCACGTTAAACGAGTTGCCGGTGTTTTCAATCGATTCGTAGCCACGAACCAGGAATTCTTTCCCTTTTAACTCAATTTTATGGTTCTGAACAGTTGCACCTTGTAATGAAATTTTGTTACCGCGTTGAAACACGCCATCAAGCCTGCCATAACGATAGGTATATGATATTACGGTGCTCGGCGATAATTTATAAGCCAGCGTACCATCTAACTTCAAGTTTTTCACGTGCGGATCAACCAGGTCAACCTCGTTGTATCCTGTACGCGCCACAGTAAGATTTGGACGGGCTTTACCATCAACCGTAATGCCTTTTATTGATACAGTATTACTACCGGCAAGTGCGTCGTCACCATATTTGTTCCAGCCGTCATAAGCCGCGTTACTGGTGCCTGTTAATTCAGGATAAGCAGGGTTTGCTGATTTAAGGTTGGTTGGATTTTGATCAAGGCGGGTATCTGACTGCCAATCCTGACCTTGCATATAGCTAAAGTTTACTTTAACGGCAAACTTATCGTTAAAGGCTTTGGCGTAACGCAAAGCATCTTCAGTAAGTGAGCTTGCTCCAAGACGATCTTTACCCACATGGTTAACGCCCTGACGATGGTAAAAACTTAAGCCCTGATATTTAAAAGCATCTTTAGTAAATAGATTCGACAATCCGTTAATAGCATTAGTTCCGTAAAGGGCAGCAGCAGCACCCGGAGTAATTTCCACGCTGGCTATATCCAGTTCGGTTGGGCCAATAGCATTACCAAGCGGCACACCTAAAGTAGCCGACTGCATATCGACACCATCAACCAACTGCATAAACCTGAAGTTGTTTGGACTATTAAAACCACGTGTATTAGGTACTTTAAGGGTAATACTGGTTGTAGTCATCTGTACGCCTTTAACGTTCTCTAAGGCGTCATAAAAACTGGGGCCAGGCGATTGCTTTAAGGCCGTAATGCTCAACTTTTCGATTGCCACCGGAGATCGGAGCAGTTTCTCTTCCTTACGAGATGCCGTTACCACCACCTCATTAACCAATAATGATTGTGTTGTTAAGGTGATGTTTACCGCACTGTTAGCATTTTTTATATAAAACTCCTGTGGCTGATAACCTATTGCGGTAAAAACAAGCGTATAAGGTAACTTGGCGCTTGTGGTTAAAGAAAACTTGCCGGTAGTATCTGTTGATGTTTTATTGGTTGTGCCTTTTATAGATACGGTTGCCCCTACCAGCGGCTTGCCCTGGTCATCGTCAACCTTTCCGCTCAATATATATGAGCCATTAAGCTGTGCATAACTTATGCCCGGCAATAGTACCAGGAAGAGCACAAGTATTCTAATTGAATTTGTAAAAATTTTCATGAAGTAATTGGTGTGGTGGTAATTAAAATTGTGATTTTGGGTCTGTGTATTATCGTTGATTGAGTTATGCTCAACTACAACACACTGCAGTTAGGAGCTGCATTTTTAACATGGATTGATTGGCAATTGCATTAAAATGATACATTGTCTATAGAATTAGTCGACAAAAATATAAATTAAAAGCTGAGTGTCAAGCTTTCTGGTATGTTTTTTTAAACTTTTGACGATTTTTACATCATTTCACTATAAAATCCATCACTTTAGTGGATATTTCAAAATAAACAAGGCCTAATTTCTCCCAAATTTGTAATATTGAAGCCTCAATCTGTACTGTACTAATGGCTTTCAATTATCAACGCATCGTTATCAAAATCGGCTCAAATGTTATTACCCAGGAAAACGGTCTCCCCGACCTACCCAGGATAACCCATTTGGTTGAACAGATAGCCGCGATAAAAAAGCAAGGCATTGAAGTGATACTTGTTTCATCGGGTGCTGTAGCGTCCGGCCGCAGCCTCATTACGGTCGCCGAAAAATCAGATGCTGTTGCGGCCCGCCAGGTGCTGGCTTCTATCGGCCAGGTAAAACTCATCAACACCTATTCGCATTTATTTGAACAGTTTCAGATCTTATGTTCGCAGGTTTTGGTTACCCGCGAAGATTTCAGGGACAGGATGCATTACCTCAACATGAAAAACTGCCTTGAGGCTTTGCTGCAATATGAGGTGATCCCTGTAGTAAACGAAAACGACGTAGTATCGGTAACCGAGCTGATGTTTACAGACAATGATGAATTGGCAGGCTTGATAGCCTCTATGCTTAACGCAAATGCCCTCATTATACTCACCAATGTTGATGGCATTTACAATGGCGATCCTAAAGCAGCCGGTTCGGCAGTGATAGATGAGGTCAGCGGTAACGAACTTGATTTTTCAACTTTTGTATCATCAGGCCGTTCGCAATTTGGCCGGGGTGGCATGATCACAAAATCAACCATGGCACAAAAAACGGCACAGCTTGGTATTTCGGTACACATCGCCAATGGCAAACGGGATCGGATCTTAACCGACGTTTTGGAAAACCAGGTTACGCACACCCGTTTCATACCAAATAAAACAGCATCAGGCAAAAAGAAATGGATTGCCCACTCCGAAAAATCAGCAACTGGCAGTGTACTGATTAACGCCGGTGCAAAAGCAGCACTCATCTCAAACAAAGCAACCAGCTTATTACCCGTTGGCATTGTTGGGGTGATAACCGACTTCAAAAAAGGTGATATTATTAAACTGATTGATGATACCGATAAGCTCATCGGTTTAGGCATTGCTGAATACGGCGCAGATAAGGCCCGTGAACGCATAGGCCAAAAAAACCAAAAGGCACTGGTACATTATGATTATCTTTATTTACAAGGCTAAACACCATGAAATATAACAGCTATTTTGATAAAGCACGTGAAGCAAGCCGCAAAGCCCCCCTTGCCCCTTCCGTAATCAACGGGATTTTGGAGGATGTTGCAGCAGAGGCTATAGCCCAAACCGAATACATCCTGGCAGAAAACCAGAAAGACCTTGACCGGATGGATCCGGTAGACCCTAAATACGACAGGCTTAAACTCACTGCCGACAGGATTAAAGGTATTGCCGGCGATATGCAAAGCGTTGCTAAACTGGATAGCCCGCTTGGCAAACAACTTTCGGCAACTGAAATGCCTAATGGCTTATCGATATCAAAGACACGCGTGCCACTTGGCGTTGTTGGTGTTATATATGAGGCCCGCCCCAATGTTACTTTTGATGTTTTTGCACTTTGTTTTAAAACAGGCAATATCAGTGTATTAAAAGGTGGTAGTGACGCAGATTTTTCAAACCGGGCCATAATCTCGGTGATTCATAAAGTATTGGGAAGGCATGGCGTTGATGTTAATGTGGTTACCCTGCTCCCTGCCGAACGTGAGGCTACTACAGCATTATTAAGTGCTATTGGTTACATTGATGTGCTCATCCCAAGGGGTAGCCAGTCGTTAATTGATTTTGTGCGGGATAACAGTAAAGTACCGGTTATCGAAACAGGCGCCGGCATTGTACATACCTATTTTGATGAATCGGGTAATGTTGAAAAAGGTGCGGAGATCATAGCCAACGCTAAAACGCGCCGGGTAAGTGTTTGTAATGCCTTAGATTGTTTGATCATCCACTCGACCCGCCTCAAGGATTTGCCGCAACTGGCCCAGATTCTTAAAGAAAAAGAAGTAGAGATATTTGCTGATGAACAGGCTTTTGCAGCTTTAAAAAATGAGTACCCCGCCGGTCTTTTACATGAAGCCAACCCGGAACACTTTGGTACTGAATTCCTTTCCATGAAAATGGCTATAAAAACGGTAGCGTCATTTACCGAAGCTTTAGCTTACATCGCTGTAAACAGCTCAAAACATAGCGAGGCCATCATCTCTGAAGATGCTGAAAATATTGCTAAATTTTTAAATGACGTGGATGCCGCGGCGGTTTATGCCAACGTTTCAACGGCGTTTACAGATGGAGCTCAATTTGGTCTTGGAGCCGAAATTGGCATCAGTACTCAAAAACTTCATGCCCGCGGCCCAATGGGCCTGGAAGAACTTACCAGTTACAAATGGATAGTTAAAGGGAACGGACAAACCCGCAATCCGTAATCAACCTGCTAAAAATCTTATATAATAAAAAAGGTGCTTACAACCTGTAGTAAGCACCTTAAACGTGTTATTCGTATTGTTAAGCGTTACTTTATTAAGTAGTTGGCTGCAGCAATAAAGCAAATAATCACTAAAATCACGCCCTGTAATTTTTGTTCTAAAGTCAATTGAGTTAACATTCTTTTATTAATTAGGATATAGCAAATTTATAATGTAATAGGTCTGTTACAATAGGCAGTATCATTTTTACATTATTTTTAATAAATAATGTAACTCGTTTTTATAATAGTCAGCTCTACATTTATTAATTAAACTTTTATCAAAAAAAAAGCCTTACTGTTGAAATTGGTGTATCACTTACACCCCGTTTCAATGTAACATTTATGGTGATTTTGGCGATATAGACGCAAGATTTAATTGGTTTTAGCGATATCCGATTTTACATATCCTTTTATTCCCCTATTACACTAAGCCTGTTACTTTCTTACTCCCGTCATGTTTAATTATAATATATATTAATATAATGTTAAGCTTATAATGGTTTAAGTATTTAACTCATATTAATGAAACAATGAAGCTGAAAAGCGGTATGAATGATAATTTGCAGGCTATTCCCCTCAATTTATAGATTACAAACAACCGGCATAATTACTTAATATAAACTTCACAACAAACTGATTATAAATACAAATTAACCATTAATTAATAACAAAACTCTTCGATAAAAACACATTTTACCCTTTACTGACCAAGCATATGTTAACATAAACATCAAATAGGTATCTTTGCAGCATTATGAGTAAGCATGGCAGGATATTAGTGGCAATGAGCGGCGGGGTTGATAGTTCGGTAGCGGCAGTTATGCTGCATGAGCAGGGCTATGAAGTTATTGGTTTAACCATGAAAACCTGGGACTATGCCTCTTCGGGGGGTAGTTCAAAAGAAACCGGCTGCTGCAGTTTGGACAGTATCAATGATGCGCGTGCTTTGGCTGTTGGCTATGGCTTCCCTCATTATATATTGGATATCCGCAATGAGTTTGGCGATTTTGTGATCGATAACTTTGTTGATGAATATCTGGCGGGCCGTACCCCTAACCCATGCGTTTTGTGCAATACCCATATTAAATGGGAAGCATTACTAAAACGTGCCGATAAACTCGATTGCGAATTTATAGCTACCGGTCACTATGCCAATATCCGTTTACAGGATAACGGCCGTTACGTGATATCAAAAGGCAAGGACACCAATAAAGATCAATCATACGTGTTGTGGGGGGTATCTCAAAAGAATCTCGCACGCACTAAATTCCCATTGGGTAGTTTTTCCAAACCCGAGATCAGGCAAATGGCGCTTGATATGGGACAAATAGAGCTTGCCGGTAAAAGTGAAAGCTACGAAATCTGCTTTGTACCTGATAACGATTACCGCTCATTTCTGCGCCACAAGGTTGAAGACCTTGATGAGCGAATTGGCCCGGGTAATTTTGTACTTACCAACGGCACGGTTGTAGGTAAGCATCAGGGTTATCCTTTTTATACCATCGGCCAGCGTAAAGGTTTGGGCGTAGCATTAGGGCATCCTATGTTTGTTACCAAAATTGACCCTGCTACCAATACAGTTATTTTAGGCACTGCTGATGAGCTTGAACGCAAGCAAGCCTGGGTAAAAAACCTCAACCTCATTAAATATGAAAATATAAATGAGCCGCTTGAAGCCATTACCAAAATACGTTACAAAGATGCCGGAGCACAAAGCACTATTCTTCAAATGGGCGAACATATGAAAGTTGACTTCCATCATAATGTATCAGGTATAGCACCGGGCCAGTCGGCTGTATTTTATGAAGGAGATGACCTCGTTGGCGGCGGTTTCCTGATGTAAAACAATTTTTCCTTGCAATCTTTGAACTTAAAAACAAGAGGTGCCGTAGTCGCCTGTTATCATTTTGTTAAAATCAGTTTAGTTATTTTGCAAGAATATAATTTTCAGAGGCATTTTCGCGCAAAAATCTCAACTTAAAACATAATTTACCTTCAACTTTTACACCTTTTACCAAAAACTAATTGGTGTTTCGCTTACTTTATGTTTTATTTGCAAAAACTAAAACTGATTAAATGGCCAAAAACTTACTGATAGTTGAATCACCTGCAAAAGCTAAGACCATTGAGGGTTACCTTGGAAAGGACTTTACAGTAAAGTCCAGCTACGGGCATATCCGTGATCTTGTTAAGTCAGAAGATGCAATTGATATAGCTAATAACTTTAAACAAAAATACGAGGTGCCTGCAGATAAAAAGCAGGTAGTTAGCGAATTAAAGAAGTTAGCTAAGGAAGCCGAAATGGTTTGGCTCGCATCGGACGAGGACCGCGAAGGTGAGGCCATTTCCTGGCACTTGTACGAAACACTGGATTTGAAAGATACGCATACCAAACGCATCGTATTCCATGAAATTACCAAACCGGCCATTTTAAAAGCAATAGATACTCCGCGTAAAATTGATTATAACCTGGTTAATGCACAGCAGGCCCGCCGTGTTTTAGACAGGCTGGTAGGTTTTGAACTCTCGCCGGTTTTATGGAAAAAGATAAAACCATCACTTTCAGCCGGTCGCGTACAATCAGTTGCAGTAAGGCTTATTGTTGATCGTGAGCGTGAGATCAATAAATTTAAATCAGAAGCAGCATTTAAAATAGTAGCCATATTTGGCAGAGGCAAAGAAGCTTTCAAGGCCGAATTGCCCGAGCGCTTTGCAAAACAGGAAGAAGCTGAAAAGTTTTTACATGATTGTATCGCGGCGGATTTCGATATTAAATCGTTAGAAACCCGGCCAACCAAACGCTCGCCGGCAGCGCCATTCACCACCTCTACCCTGCAACAGGAAGCAAGTCGTAAATTGGGCTATTCCGTAGCACGCACTATGCAGGTTGCACAAAGGCTTTACGAATCGGGTTATATCACTTACATGCGTACCGATTCGGTAAACCTTTCTGAACTGGCTTTAAATTCAGCTGCAAGCGAGATCGTATCTGCCTATGGCGAAAAATACCATCAGCAAAGAAGATACAAAACTAAAAATGCCAGTGCGCAGGAAGCGCACGAAGCAATCAGGCCAACATATTTCAATAATCATTCTATCGATGGCGAATCGGCAGAAAAGCGTTTATATGAGCTAATCTGGAAACGCGCCATTGCTTCGCAAATGAGCGAAGCCCAATTTGAAAAAACCACTGCAAAAATCGGTATCTCCACCCGTAGTGAAGACCTTGTAGCTAACGGGGAAGTAATGAAGTTTGACGGCTTCCTGAAAGTTTATCTTGAATCGAAAGATGACGAGGACGAACCACAACAGGATGGCGAAAATGCAATACTGCCGCCTTTAACCAAAGGTCAGCGTTTAGCTTTACAGGAAATGTCGGCCACAGAGCGTTTTTCCCGCCCGGCGGCCCGCTATACTGAGGCAAGCCTGGTGAAAAAACTTGAAGAGCTTGGTATCGGTCGCCCGTCAACCTATGCCCCTACTATCTCAACCATTCAAAACCGTGGTTATGTGGTTAAGGAAGAGCGCGAGGGCAAGCAACGTAATTTCAGGGTATTAACGCTGAAAGCAGGCAGCATTGTAAAAGAAGAAAAAACAGAGAACACAGGTGCCGAACGCGGGAAACTGTTCCCTACTGATATCGGTGCTGTTGTAAATGATTTCCTGGTACAATATTTCAAGGATATTGTTGATTTTAACTTCACGGCCAGCGTTGAAAAGCAATTTGACGAAATAGCGCAGGGAATGAAAGAGTGGACTGCAATGCTCCACGATTTTTATAACCCCTTCCATAAGGAAGTTGAAAGCACTATTGAAAAGGCCGACAAAGCAACCGGCGAACGTGAATTAGGTATCCACCCCGAAAGCGGGAAGAAAGTTTCTGTTCGCATCGGCCGTTTTGGTCCCTTTGTTCAGGTTGGTGAAAGTGCTACCGAAGAAAACGAAGAAAAACCGCTGTACGCAAGTCTTCGTAGCGGACAAAGCATCGAAACCATTAGTCTTGAAGAAGCCCTTGAACTGTTTAAATTGCCGAAGGTCGTAGGCGAATATGAAGGCAAAGTAATGAAAGTAGCTATCGGCCGTTTCGGGCCTTATATCAGCCACAACAGTGCCTTTGTGTCGCTACCTAAAGAAATCGACCCACATGATGTTACTGAAGAGCAAGCAATTGAGCTCATTAACCTAAAGCGCAAAAAGGATGCTGAAAAGTTGATCAAATCTTTTGATGAAGATCCGGACGTTAAAGTACTGAACGGCCGCTGGGGGCCATATATTGAATTTGGCAAGCTGAACGTTAAGATCCCTAAAGATAAAGACCCTTTAACCCTTACCTACAAAGAATGCAAGGCACTTGCTGATGCAACACCGAAGGACGCTAAAAAAGGGCGCTTTGGTAAAGCTGCCGCGGCAGCGAAGCCAGCTGCTACAAAAGCTCCGGCAAAGAAGAAAGCGGCCCCGAAGAAAAAATAAATTATAAAGTGCATGGTTGATTGGGTTGATTAAGTGAATGGTTTGGTAGGCATGCTGAAAACTACTCACCTGATCAACTCAATCAACCCAACCAACTAAAAGAATGAAAAAAGACCTGCCCGAAAATAATGTAAAGGATATTGCTATTGCAGTAGCATTGGAGAGCGAAAGTGTAGAAAGTAAGGTATGGTATGTATATCTCATCAATCTTAAAAATGAGCCTATTGAAAATGTGCTCATTACCTCAAAAGGTTATGGTGAAAAGGACGGCGAGCAGGTAAAAACCTCTACCCTGCGGCATATGATCCCTGTTGTTGACAGTAAAGCGTATAAGCTTATCGAGCCTATCGATGAGCAAACTTTCGGCCTCAATAACGAATATTGGCTAAGCTATTATATCGGTAAAGACATTTTCGACAAGAAATTTATTTTCCTTCCTGAAAGTATTGTGGAGATGAATTTTATCAAGATCCCGGTTTTAAATAAGCCCGGAGTTATGATAAAATAATTTTCGCTTTAAATTATTTATTGTCATAAATTTTATAATTTACCTGATAATAAATAAACCTATTTCATGGAAAACGGATACAGTCAGTTCCGCAAACGCCGAACCTTAATCACTGTTATTACTACCATTGCGCTTGTTTTACTCGTTGTATACCTGATAGCGAGTGGTCACAAAAAAACGGTTGTTGATCCCGCATTCAGTAAGTATATCGAATCGTACACAACGGGCGTTGTTTCCAAACAGAGCCCTATCCGGATCAGACTGGCAAGTGATGTTCAGGTAACGCATCAGCAAAATGAAGAAATAACCGAAGATCTTTTCAACTTTTCTCCGTCTATAAAAGGAAAAGCCATCTGGACAGATGCCCGAACCATCGAGTTCAGGCCTGATGAAAAACTCGATCCCGGTAAAAACTACACTGCTGATTTTAAATTAAGCAAACTTATTGAAGTGCCGGGCCATTTTGAGCACTTTAAGTTTAACTTCCAGGTTATCCAACCCGATTTTACCGTGTCATTTATTGGCATGCAAACAGCCAGCAGTACTTCAAATACTGAAATGAAGCTTACAGGCGATATTCAAACCGCCGACGCTGAAGATCCCTCTGCTGTTGATAAACTTATCGTACCTAATTATGATTCGCCGGCTAAAATAAACTGGGAGCATGACGCAGCCCATAAAAACCATCATTTTACCATAACCGGCTTAACCCGTATAGCTGGCAAAGCCAGTCCGCTTGTTATCAATTGGGACGGCAGCAGCATTGGCGTCGATAAAAAAGGCAGCCAAAATTTTGAAGTTCCTGCAATTGGCGATTTCAAAGTTTTGAATATCCGCGCCGTTCAGGATAACGACCAATACGTTGAAGTACAGTTTTCGGATAACATTTTAGTTGGACAAGAACTTAACGGCCTTATCAGCATCAATAATATCACTGATCCGGCATACAGCATTGATGGGAGCCTGGTAAAAGTTTATGCCCCGGATCGCTTACAAGGTGATTATACGGTGACCGTAAATGAAGGGATAAAAAACACGCTTTTAAAAAGGATCACCAGAGGCTACACCGCAAACCTGTTTTTTGAGAACCGACTGCCTGCTGTTACTATCCCCGGCAAAGGTGTTATCCTCCCCGATTCGGGACGGATCATGATGCCATTTGAAGCAGTTAACCTCAATGCGGTTGATGTTACGATCATCAAAATCTATGAAAACAACGTACCTCAATATTTTCAAAGCAATGGCCTTGACGGCAGTGCCGAATTAAGGCAAGTTGGCAAGCCTATAGTACAAAAAACGATCCGGTTAGACACCGATAAAGGTCTTAACCTTCACAAGAAGAATCGTTTTATGCTCGATCTTGACCAGATGATTCGCACCGAACCTGGTGCCATCTACCGGGTGGTTATCGGCTTCAGGCGATCATATTCCTTGTTCAACTGCAAGATCAACAGTGGTAAGGTTCAAAAAGATAATGGCGATGATGACGAAGAAGGCGGTTATTACGGTGGTGATTACAGCGATAATACATCAAAAGTAAGTGATGAAGACGACGACTTTTGGAAGCGTTATGACAACTATTATCCCGAAGGTTATAACTGGCAGGAACGTGACGACGCCTGTACAGATTCGTATTACAGCAAACAGCGCTGGGCTACCCGTAATATCATTTCATCAAACATCGGCCTTATCGCCAAACGGGGTAATGATAACAGCATGCTGATAGCCGTTACCGATATCCTGAGTGCCGAGCCTATGAATAATGCAGATATCGAACTGCTGGACTATCAGAAACAAGTGATCTACAAAACCACTACCGATGGCGACGGTTTGGCCAAATTTAATCTGAAGAGAAAACCATACTTATTGGTAGCAAAAAAAGGTACACAACGCGGCTATTTAAAGCTGGATGATGGCAGCTCTTTACCTCTGTCGAGGTTTAACGTAGGTGGCGAGGAAGTACAAAACGGCCTCAAAGGATTTATTTATGGCGAACGCGGCGTTTGGCGTCCGGGGGATTCCATTTATACATCGTTTATTCTCGAGGACAAATTAAAAACCCTGCCTCCCGATCATCCTGTTGAATTTGAATTGTATGACCCAAGTGATAAGCTTTACAGGCGCATTACCCAAACTAAAAGTTTAGATGGATTTTACAGTTTCCATACGGCAACCGAAACCTCATCCCCTACCGGCAACTGGACAGCCAAAGTTAAAGTTGGTGGTGCTACGTTTGAGAAAAAGATAAAGGTTGAAACCATAATGCCTAACAGGCTCAAGCTTAGCCTGTCGTTCGGCGGAGCTGCAGAATTAACCAAGGGCAACAATGCCAACGGTAAACTAAGCGCACAATGGCTGTTTGGCGGTGCAGCACAAAACTTAAAAGCTAAAGTTGATGCTTATCTATCCGCGCAAAACACAAGCTTCAAAAAATATAAGGATTATGTTTTTGACGATCCTACACTAGCCTTTAATACCCAGGTACAAACCGTTTTTGACGGCAAGCTGAGTGAAACCGGCACAGCTGATGTCGATGCAAATGTAAACGTAGAGAAACAAGCCCCGGGGCAGCTTCGTGCAAATTTCCTGGTTAAGGTATTTGAGCCGGGCGGCAACTTCAGCATAAACCAGGTTAGCATGCCTTATAACGTTTATCAGGGCTACGTGGGCATAAAAACCCCCGAAGGCAGCGACTTGTCGGGAATGCTGGTTACTGATAAAGATCATCTAGTTGACATTGCCGATGTTGACGTGAACGGCAACCCCCTGCCGGGCAGCCGCGATGTACAGGTTGAGCTATACAAAGTGCAATGGCGTTGGTGGTGGGATCAAACCGGCAATGAAATGAGCAACTTTACACAGGATAAATATAACAAGCTCATCAAAACAGAAACCGTGAGGCTTACAGGTGGCACAGGCAAATGGAACCTGCACATCAACAAAGCTGACTGGGGCCGTTACCTTATTAAAGTTAAAGATGAACAAACCGGCCATTCAACAGGTAAGATCATTTACGTTGACTGGCCAAACTGGTCGGAAAGGTTACAATCAACCAATCCTACTGAAGCAGCGATGTTATCTTTTACTTCAGATAAATCAACTTATAAAGTTGGTGATGAGGCTACTTTGACCATCCCAACCGGTGAGTCCGGACGCGCGTTGATCAGTTTTGAAAATGGCAGCAAAGTTTTAAAAACAGCGTGGATAGATACCAGGAAAGGGCAAACCCGCTATACATTTACGGTTGATGAAACAATGGCGCCAAACGTTTTTGTGAACGTTACACTGTTGCAAAAACATTCGCAAACGGTTAATGACCTGCCCATCCGCATGTATGGCGCCATCCCATTGCAGGTTGAAAACCCCGAAACGATCCTGAAACCTATCATCAATATGCCTGATAAGATCAGGCCCGAAACACAGTCGGCCATTACGGTATCGGAAGCATCTGGCAAAGAAATGACTTACACCATTGCAATTGTTGATGAGGGATTGTTAGACATCACCAATTACAAAACACCTGATCCGCATGATACTTTTTATGCTCACGAGGCTTTAGGCGTAAAAACCTGGGACCTGTTTGACTATGTAATAGGTGCATTTGGCGGTGGCTTGGAGCGTATCTTAAGCATAGGTGGTGACGGGAACCTCGGCAATAACAAAAACGTGTCTGTAAACCGCTTTAAGCCCGTTGTAAAATTCCTTGGACCATTCCACCTCGATGCCGGCGAAAAACAAACACAGCGCTTTATCTTGCCGCAATACGTAGGTTCTGTTAAAGCGATGATAGTGGCGGGACACAACGGAGCATACGGCATTGCCGAAAAATCTGTAGCTGTTAAAAAACCTTTGATGATCCTGGCTACCCTGCCGCGTGTGCTTGGCCCTTCAGAAAGCATTCAATTGCCGGTTACCGTGTTTGCTATGGAAAACAATATTAAATTCGTAAGCATACAGGTACAGAGCAATGCTTTCAGCAACCTCGGCGGCAACAACCAGAAAACCCTTACTTTTGATAAGCCCGGCGACCAAATGGTAACTTTTGATTTGAACGTTAAGGATTTTGTTGGCGTAGGCAAAGTAAAAATAATTGCCAAAAGCGGTTCGGAAACAGCAGCCTATGATGTTGATCTCAATGTGCGCAATCCTAATCCACCGGTTACACGCATTATTCAAAAAGAGCTTGCTCCTGGTGAAGTATGGAATATCGATTACCAGCCTGTTGGCATTAACGGTACCAATAAAGCAACACTTGAGGTGGCTTACATCCCGCCGTTAAACCTCTCAAAACGCTTGGATTACCTGATTGAATACCCGCATGGCTGTGTTGAGCAAACTACCTCTTCGGCATTCCCGCAATTGTACCTGAACCAATTGCTTGATCTTTCGCCAAAACAAAGGGCCGAAACCGACCGTAATATCAAAGCCACCATAAACAGGCTCAACGGCTTCCAGGTGCAGGGCGGTGGCTTAAGTTACTGGCCTTACGGCGGCGAGGCCGATGAATGGGGAACAAATTATGCCGGGCATTTCATGTTGGCCGCCCAGGCAAAAGGATTCAGCATGCCAATAGGCTTTATTGACCGCTGGAAAAAATACCAGAAAGAAAAGGCGCTGAGCTGGGCACCGCGCAAGCAACCATACTATTATGAGGATGACCTTACACAGGCTTACCGCTTATACTTGCTGGCCCTCGCCCGTTCACCCGAAATGGGTGCAATGAACCGCCTGCGTGAGTTTGCATTATTGAGTGACGCAGCAGCCTGGCGCCTTGCCGCAGCTTATAAACTCGCCGGCCAGCCTGAAGTTGGATTAAGGATGATAGCAAAGTTATCGACCACTGTTAAACCATATAATAGTCTTTATGGCACTTATGGCTCCGATTTAAGGGACGAGGCAATGATACTCGAAACCCTTACCCTGCTGGAGCAAAAACAAAAGGCCGCCGGACTGGTGCACACTGTCGCAGCACGTTTATCGCAGGATGATTGGTACAGCACTCAAACCACAGCTTATTCACTAATAGCTTTAGCGCAGTTCTATGGGCAAAACAAACCAGCAGGCAAGCTTGAATTTAACTATGCTAACGGCAGTGCTAAAGCTACCATTAGCACAAGTTCGTATTTATGGCAGGGTGCATTGGCTGGCAACGGCGGTAAAGTTTACCTTAAAAACAATAGCAATAACAAATTGTACATAAGGCTAATACAAAAAGGACAGCCGTCGTCAGGACAGGATACCCAATCGATCCTCAATCCTGATGTATTACAAATGCGGGTAGGCTATTTCTCGCTTAAAGGTAAACCGATAGATCCTTCATCGTTAAAACAGGGTACCGACTTTGTAGCCCAGGTGAACATCAAAAACCCCGGCAAACGCGGCAGATATGACAACCTCGCCCTCACCCAGATCTTCCCTTCGGGTTGGGAGATCTTGAATACCCGCCTGCTTGGTGATGAAGCATTTAAATCGTCGCCATCTGATTACCGCGATATTCGTGACGACAGGGTGAATACTTATTTCAGCTTAAACGAAGGTCAGGAATCAACTTATTACGTGATGCTTAACGCGGCTTATACCGGCAAATACTATTTACCGGCGGTTTATTGCGAGGCTATGTATAATAACCAGATCAGCAGCTTATTAAAAGGCCAATGGGTTGAGGTGGTGAAGTAAGCTCTTGCGCTCGTGTAACGAGTGCTTACCATGGGCTTACGTTTATAACGTAAGCGGAAGCGATACAATCGCAAACCCACATTAAGCACTCGTTACAAACGAGCGCAAGTTTCAAAAGAAATTAATTTAGACTTACAAAGTTTTGGAAGCTTCGTAAGTCTTTAAAAGCAAAAAAGCGCTTCCAAAACTGATTGGAAGCGCTTTTTTCTTATAATCCTAATCCCCCCCTTACAACCTGCCAGTTCTTGACGGTTGATCTTTTGCAGATACGTAATTAAAACTTTGTGTTTGATCACCAAGCTGGATCTTAAACTCTCCTGCCTCGGTTACTGTTTTACTTACATCGTTCACAAAGGCCAGGTCTTTCGGGGCTATTTTAAAGGTAACCGTTTTAGTTTCGCCAGGTTTCAGGCTGATCTTATCAAAAGCACGCAAGCGTTTGGTATCAGGTGCGATACTGGCATAAAGCTGACTGATATACAACAACACTGATTCTTTACCTTCCATCTGACCGGTATTTTTAACATCTACAGATATGGTCAGCGTTTCGTTATCCTTAAGTTCGGGCTTGCTGATTTGCAGGTTACTGTAGCTAAAAGTGGTGTAGCTGAGGCCGTAACCAAATTCATATAAAGGATTGTAGCCGTGTTTATCGTCGGGATTACCATTTTCTAAATTTTTACGGTAGTAGTTAACCAACGCATTAGGATAACGCGGATACGTTATTGATAAACGGCCCGATGGATTTACATCACCAAACAAAACACCGGCAATAGCATCCCCTCCCTCATTGCCAGACAGATAGGCCATAATGGTAGCGGCAGATTTACTTTCGGCATCGGTAACAATACGGGGGCGGCCCTCAGCTAATACAAGGATTACCGGCTTGCCTGTTTTAGCAAGTTCCAAAGCCAATAGAGTTTGCGCAGCGGGAAGGTTCAGATCATCAATATTACCTACGTTTTCGGTGTAGGAAAGTTCGCCCAGGCAAAGTACAATAGCATCAGCATTTTTAGCGGCTTTTACGGTTTCATCTATATTTTGAAGACTGTCGAAAGATGCCCCGGCTGCATAAGTTACGTTATCCTTTCCTATTTTTTGTTGGATAGCTTCCAGTATCGTGTTCTTCCCGGCAGCAAACTTATCCGACAAGTCGCCTTGCCAGGTATAGCTCCATCCCCCATCTAACGAACGCATGGTATTTGCCGTAGGGCCGGTTACCAGTACTTTAATATCTTTTTTAAGCGGAAGCACATGGTTATTGTTTTTTAACAATGTAATAGCCTCATTAGCGGCCTGTACACTGGCCTGCCTAAACTCATCCGATCCAAATTTAGGATAGTCATCAGGGTTGCCAACCGGGCGCTCAAATAAGCCAAGCTCATATTTAACCTTTAAAATACGATGAACGGCTTCATTAACCCGGGCTATTGATACCTTACCTTCTTTTACCAGTTCAATCAGATAAGTATAAAAAGTATAGTCATAAGGTACCATGCTCATATCAACGCCTGCATTTACAGCAATCATTACAGCATCTTTTTGGGTAGCGGCCACATGGTGACGGTCATGCAGGTATTGGATATCTCGCCAGTCGGTTACAGCAATACCGTCAAAATGCAGTTCACCGCGCAAAACATCAGTCAGCAGATATTTGCTTGCGTGAACGGGTACGCCATTTATCTCGCCCGAGTTGATCATCAGCGTCTTAGCCCCTGCTTTAACGGCTTCGGCAAATGACGGAAGGAAATACTCGCGCATATAACGATCGGGAATCCATGAAGGGGTGCGGTCTTTTCCGCTCAGCGGGAAACTGTAGCCGAGGTAATGTTTCATACAGGCGGCAACATGGTATTTATCACCTACATCGTTACCCTGATATCCTTTAATAATTTCGGCACCCATTGTTTTTACCACATAAGGATCTTCCCCAAGCGTTTCGTAGATCCGCGGCCACAAAGCCGAGCGGCCAAGGTCTAACACCGGAGAGTAATTCCATGGGATATAACTTGCGCGGGTTTCATAGGCAGTGATCTCCCCCATTTTATGCGCAAGACTTTTGTTAAAGGTTGCAGCCAAAGCTATTTCCTGCGGGAATAAAGTGCTGCCAACAGTATATGTAACACCGTGAATAGCATCAATACCGTAGATAACCGGAATTTTTAAACGATCCTGATCGGCCGCTTTCTGAATCTGCGAGATCACATCATACCAATGGCTGCGTTCATAGGCTGTTCCGGTAACATTCAATATCGAACCAACATGATATTTCATGATAGCCTCTTTCAATTTATCAGGATCAAGTTCATGAGCGCCGCCACCTGATTTAGAGACAACATCAGAAGTAACTTCGGTCATCTGTCCGACCTTTTCTTCAAGGCTCATTTTGGCTATCAGGGCATCAACCTTTTTATCGGTAGCACTGACAGCAACCGGCTTCTTTTGAGCCTGCACTGTATAGCACAGCCCGTTGAGAAAGGCCAGGCCAATCATTGTAATGTAGAGTTTTTTCATGTCGTGAGGTTTTATGTTTTATTTAGTTGATCAATGGTTATCTAATTCGTGTTGTAAAGCTTCCATGGCGTTAGCCAGGTAAGCCAGCGGCGCATTCCAGTTGATGGCTATCTCGTTTGCAGCATAAGCGCGTTCGTCGTCGATATAAGCTTCGTCAGGTACTTTCGACGGCACCTGGATGCCATCCTGCATGCCGGGGTTTGATCCGCCAACCAGCAAACCCGGCACCGGATCAACTATCCCATCTGCAGCCGATGGCCTATGGTGCGGGTGCATCGGCGTTTTAGTTCCATATCCCGTAACAAAAGAATAGCCAGAACCGTTACGGCCCAGCAGGTAATCCAGATTAGCCAAAGCGTAATTCAGATATTTTTTGCTGTGAGTTAGTTTATAAGCCTGAATAAGCAGGATCCCTTCGTTTGCAGCTTCGGATGTACTGCCCCAGCCAAAATGCCTTATGGATTTTGTCATTACCGTTTGATAGGCGTTTGAATCAACCCCGCTGATCATATCATCGGCTGTACTGATAAGATTTTTCGTGATTTCGGAAATCGCAGGGACAGCCTTGTCGGTAACATTATTTTTTATCAACGTATAATAACCCAACAACCTAACCTGCGACCAGGTGGGCACCGGCATCCTATTATCTGGTACAAGATTGATATTTTTAAGATAATCTGCGTTGCCGGTAGTAGCTACCAGTTCCGATGCAGCCCAAATAAACTCATCAGTAAAATTATTATCACCATAAGCGCCCGTGGTGATCTTAGGTTCAAACTTTTTGTTTATTTCTTCCTGACGGTAGGCTGATTGCGGATTTTTAACCGCCCATTCCCAGGCTTTTTGAGCAGCATTTAAACATGAATCAGCCAGACCCGGTAACTCTTTGGGATAATGTCTGAAAATCCGTGAAGCCTGGGCCATAACAGCTGTAAAATCAAGCGTGGCGGCAGTGCCTTTTTGCACCACATAGCGTGGTGACTTATCTTTATCAGGCATCTCAAACTTATCAAAAGCCGCATTGGTAAGTTTGTGATAAACACCGCCATCGGCAGGATCCTGCATGGTCAACATCCAGCGAAGGTTCCAAAGTACCTCATCCAAAACATCCGGGATTTTGTTACTGCTTTCGGGGATATTAAGCCTGACTGTTTTCATGTAAGCCGGAAAATCTTCATACAAAGAAAGCAGTGTACTTGTAGTAATACCGCTATTCACGATATACTTGTTATAATCACCGGCATCATACCAGCCGCGAGGCGATGAAATTATTGAACCTGCTTTTCGCCCCTCACTTTCGGCAGATGGATGGATCAGCACTACGGTGTCGGGATGCCCTTCAACCCTGCGCCATTTGCCGGCGTATTTTTCGGGCAAGGCTGTGCCGGAACGCATAAAATAGTAAGCTTTAATAGCGGCTGCAGCCACAGGGGTATGAACAGATGCTTTAATTTCAAAAGGATAAGAATAACCAACAGATGGAGCATATAGTACATAACGACCGGGCTTCGTGAACGCGCTAAAATCTGCCGATTGAACAATATGCCCGGCAAAGTTAGGCTTTAACGAAGGTTTTAGCTTCCCCGCAAATACCGTTTGCTTTTGAACGGTTTGGATAAAAAAGTCGCCTTCCTTATCGTTTAAAACTATAGCCTTCTTTACAGCGACAGGATAAAATCCTATTTGATTTAGCCTGATAAGCTTCGAAGTTGTGTCTTTTTGCTGTGCAGAAGCATTGCCGGTAATCAGCAGCGGCACAAATAAAAATTTGATGGAATGGAGAAGATACTTTTTCATCTGCCCTTAATTTTAGGAAACACCAATAATCCGCGTTTAAACAGATAACAGGTGCATAAATGGCAAATAAATATAGGTGTACGTTGTACAATAAGTATAATACTATTTTGTCAATCACAAGCTAAAGTATGATACTAAATATGCAATCGATTGCGAAACCCCGGAACAATAGTTACATCTTTTGATTTCGAACAAAACGACCCGCCGTTTCCGGCGGGTCGTTTGTATATTTTGAAGTGGTCGAAGAATTATAATGAGAATAATTTGTAAGCTACAGCAAGGCTAAATAGGCTCACACGGGTATGAGAGTTATCATTACCATAGGCTATTTTGTTTAAACCACCTTCATAACGAAGGTCGATAGAAAGGCTGCTGATGTCAACACCTGCACCTACCTGTATAGCATAGTTAGCATCTTTATATCGTAAAGCTGTTGCATCTTTAAAAGCGTTGTCCTTGCTTGTAGTAAAAGAAAGAACCGGGCCACCGTAAAAGCGACCACCTAAACCTAAAGCTCCAACCTTGGCTCCTACAAGTAGTGGAACATCAAAGCTTTTAAAACTTTGTTTATTTGAAACGCCTCCGTAATTTACAGTTACGCTTTTATCAGTATAATAAAGCTCAGGTTGAAAAATTAAGCCTAAGCCACCAATCCTTGCCCAGGCACCTGCCTGGTAACCGGCTTTGTTATCATTGTTAAAGACTCCGTTCGACGGGAAAGTTGAATAATTTAGACCGCCTTTCAAGCCAAAAGAAAAACTTGGGATTACCTGTGCTTTAGATACGCCGATTGACAATAAAAAAATAGATAATGAGAGTAAAATTGATTTTTTCATATTTATTAGGTGTTTGGATGATGTATTAAGTTTATGAAAACAATATTGTTTGCAAAACTGCCGCTAAAATAGAAATATCCGGTTAAACCTAACCGATAAGTTCGGTAAAAGTTCAACCAGATATTTAACTGATAATCTGAGATAAAAGTATAGGCTTTTGTTAATCTTAAAGAATCTGTTGTTACAGCGCTAAATTCCCCTGGTAATAATCAAGTATTTTGGTGCGGATAAAATAGTCATACCGGGCATTGATCAGGTTTGTATTAGCCTGATCGAAATTTGATTTGGCTATCACAAAATCAACCGAAGTAATTGCTCCCGAATTAAATTTAACTTCAGCAATACGGTACGATTCGCCGTAGGCATCCACCTGATCGCGCAGCAAATGATAACGTTCAAGGGCCGACGTCATGTTAATATAGGCCTGATCGATATTTTGTTTTAACTGGATCCGTGTAAAGTCATTATTATATTTTGCGGTTTGCAAGTCGATCCGGGCAAGGGCCACTTTGTTACGGTTTTGAAAATAGTTAAGGATAGGTATGCTTAACCCAACTCCAAAGCCCGAACTGTAATTATTTTTCAACTGCGAATAATATCCTGTATTACCGGTGCTTGAGTAGTTGGTTGCCAATGATCCGAACGCCGAGATAGTAGGCCACAAAGCCCCCTTTGCAGATTTCACTTCTTTTTCGGCACTTTTTAAGCGCAGATCATAGGCTTTAACCAACGCCAGGTCATTAAGCGCTTTGGTATAAATCTCATCGGCCGTTTTATCATAACTGCCGGGTAATTGATCGGCCGATAAACGGGCAAGTTTAATATCCTTGCTAAGCGGCACATTCATGATCTGCAACAGGTTAATCTTTGAAATCCCCATTGCGGCTTTGGTGTTAACAGCTCCAATTTGGCTGGTTGCCAATGTTCCTTTCAAATCATATAACGTAGCAGGTGGCGTGGCACCGTCTTTATTCAATATAACCAGCCTGTCTACCTGTCTCTGCGCCTGTTCAACCTGTATATCTGTTGCCTTCAGCAGGTCCTCGTTGTCGAGCACCTGAAGATAGGCAGTAATCACGTTTAACGTAACAAGATCTTTAGCTTGTTGAAAGTCCATTTTACCGGCCTGGTATGCCAGTGAGTAACGTTTAATATTGTTGATAAGGCTCATGCCATTAAACAATGTCAGGTTACTGTTCAGGTTATACTGGGCATAGGTAATTTGCTGTGTTACATAGTTATAATTTGTAGGGTCCTGGCTACGGCCGTTGCTGATATTGTGGCTCACATTGCCATTAAGCGACGGCAGCAGGTTTTCGCGTGCCTGGTTATAGGCAATTTCCTGTGTCTGCATCTGCAATTCGCTTGTTTTAACACTGAGGTTATTTTTAATTGCAAGATCAATACACTGCTGTAAAGTAAGCACAGAATCTGCCGGGGCCTGGCTGTAAGCCTTTAAGTTTCCAAATACAACAAGACCGAAAAATAGTAATTTATAGTATCGCATTTTATTATTGAGTTCAGAGTTTTCTTGATGAATCGATCCGGCCGTCCAGCAGGTCGATAATGCGCGAACCGTATTCGGCATTTTTTTCGGAGTGGGTAACCTGGATAATAGTTACGCCATCTTCCTTATTCAGCTTGCGGAACAGCTCCATGATCTCCTCTCCTTGTTTTGAATTGAGGTTACCGGTTGGTTCATCAGCTAATAACAATTTGGGTTTAGCGATAAGTGCGCGGGCTATACCCACCAACTGCTGCTGCCCCCCGGATAGCTGTGCAGGAAAAAGATCCTTTTTACCTACGATGCTAAAGCGATCAAGCATATCAGCAACCATAGCCTTACGCTCTGCGCTTTTAAAATCCTGGTAAATAAGCGGAGTTTCAATGTTTTCGTAAACAGTCAATTCGTCAATTAAGTGATAAGCCTGGAAAACGAAACCAATGTATTGCTTATACAAGGCCGAGCGCTGTTTTTCTTTAAGCTGATGCACTGCATGACCTTCAAAATAATGATAACCATCCGATGGTTCGTCGAGCATACCAATGATATTAAGCAACGTTGATTTACCCGAACCTGAAGGGCCCATGATAGAAATAAATTCGCCCTCGTCAACTTCAAGACTGAGATCATTCAGGATGATGTTTCTGTTGCCCCCTACCTGGAAATACTTTGAAATATGCTGCAGTGATAACATTTTTAATTATTGAATTAGTTTGTTAGTAAATAAATGAGTTAAACAATAATACTCATCATTTTGCGATTAACATATCAATAACATACCAAAGTTATATCTAACTAATTATCAACAAATTAAATCATCTTATCAAAACATTACTGTACGCTTATGTAACAAGGTGCGTACGGTTATGATACAGTGGGGTTTAGTGATTAGAGGTTGGTGGTTAGAGATTAGATTAAGTTTGATTTCGGATTGAGATATTGAATTTTACTTCTCCTGAAACAAGTATGTAGTTGGGAGTTAAGGATAGCTTACTCGTACCCGCTGCGAAAATTGACTTAATCAAAAAGGCCGGCTGTAAAAAATATTTTCTTACAGCCGGCCTCCTATGTTTTCAACTAATCTCTAACCACCAACCTCTAATCACTGGACCTCAGACTCTTAACCGGATTAGCAAGTGCAGCTTTAAGAGATTGTACACTAACCGTAATAAAAGCGATAAGTATAGCTACAGCACCTGCAGCTATGAATACCCATATTTGGATACTGATCTTATATGCAAAATCCTGCAGCCAGCGGTGCATGGCGTACCAGGCTATCGGCGAGGCTATGATAACCGATATAATCACCAGTTTCAGAAAATCGCCCGAAACAAGTTTCACTATACTTAAAACGCTTGCTCCCAATACTTTGCGCACTCCGACTTCTTTTACCCTTTGCCTGGTGGAGAATACCGCCAGTCCGAATAGGCCGAGGCAGGAAATAAATACAGTAACAAAAGTAAACGCGGTTAGTATTGAACCGGTGCGTTGCTCGGCTTTGTACATATCATCAAACTCCTGATCAAGAAAGTGATATTCAAAAGGCGTGGCCGGGTTAAAGGCAGCCCATTTTTCTTTTACTGCCGATATGGTTTGGGCAGTATTATTTCCCGAAGTTTTGATAAGGATCTTACCAAAATAATCCTCAGTGAACATTACAATTGGCGTAATTTCCTGATGAAGCGAAGCAAAGTTAAAATTTTGTACAACTCCTCTTACTTCGCCGGTACGTCCGTTAAGGCCAATGTGTTTGCCTACTGCTTCTTCAGCTTTCCAACCCAATGCCTGTGCGGCTTTTTCATTAATGATAAAGCCATAACTGCGCTGATTTTCATCGGTTAAGGTAGAGCGTTGCTCATCGGCATCGGTAAAATCATTGCCTTGAACCAATTTAATACCGAGTGTTTTCAAGAAACTGCGTTCTACCGGCAAAGCAGTTACCGAAAGGTTATAATCACTGTTTTTGCCATCGGCTTTGTTGATGCTATACCCTCCGTGAACATCTACCGGTGAATCATAAGAAGCACTTGCACTTAGTACGCCGGGCAATCGTGTTACCTCGTTATTAAATGATTTAATATCTTTTAATGATTTGCCGCCGATATCTATCACCATTACCTGCGACCTATCGATGCCGATATTCAAATGCTGAATGTACCGCAGTTGGCTGCCGGCTATAACCGTACAAATCATGAAAAACACAGATACCACAAACTGAAATATAACCAACGATCTGCGTAAAGCCCGGCCGCCAGAGGCATTTGTGAGTTTCCCCTTCAAAGTAACAATAGGATTAAAAGCCGACAGATACAATGACGGATAAGTCCCGGCTAAAAATGTCACTGTTATAAACAAACCCAGCAATGCCATGATCAACCACGATGTATTCCAGGTTTGAAACCCTAAATGCTGGCCCGAAAAATCACTAAACCACTTGAAACTTACATCAGCCAAAAACAAGCCCCCTAACAGTGACACAAGGGTGATCATAGCAGATTCGATGATAAACTGTGTAAAAAGTTGCGTACGTGCCGCGCCCATTACCTTTCTTACCCCTATTTCGTGACCGCGTTCTATGGCTTTGGCTGTTACCAGGTTTAAGAAGTTTACACAAGCCAGCAGCAACAAAATAACCGCTACTGCGCCTAAAATGTAAATATATTTGATATTGCCGGATGGCGTTAGCGGGTAGGTAGCTTCCGATTTAAGGTGGACATCAGTTAATAGCTCAAGCGTGAACCATATTTTATGCCCTTGTCTGAAATCATCTTTAAACATCTCAGCTACGTAGATATTCATTTTTTGCTCAACCGAAGCAATGTTACTTCCCGGCTTTAACAGCAGGTATGAATAATCGTTAGCCGAATCCCATCTGCGCGTTTTAGAGTGTTCGGTAATAGCATACGAGCCTACCATGTCAAACTTGATCTGCGAATACTCGGGCACATCCTCTACCACGCCGCTAACCATCATGTTTTGTTTGTTATTAACCTTCAAAACCTTGCCCATAGCATCCTCACTACCAAAGTATTTTTTTGCGGTAGATGCAGTAATCACCACAGCCGACGGGTCTTTAAGTGCGGTTGCAGCGCTACCCCGCAAAAACTTAAAGCTGAAGATTTTGAAAAATGGCTCATCAGCTAACAGGAACCGTTTCTCATTAAATAATTTATTCTGGTATTGTACCGGGTTATTGTACCAGTAAATTCGTACGCCATCCTCAATCTCCTGTAATTGCTGCTTAAATACAGGTACCGGCGCGGTTGGCGTTACCGACGTTGATTTTGCCTCTGCATCATCCGACGACTTGTAATTATAAGCCACACGCACTATGCGACTGGCGTTAACATGAAACCTATCATACCGCAGTTCATTTAATAAATAGGTAGCCAATAATATAAAGCAACCTATTCCAACTGCCAAACCTGCAATACTTATTAATGAAGTAACTTTGTTTATAACCAGGTTACGCCATGCTGTTTTTATATAGTTTTTAATCATTCTTTATATCATTTACCTTGTGTCATTAGGTCATTAGGTCATTTTTTTTGAAAAGTCATTGAACCATTAGGTCATTAAGTCACTTTTTTTTGAACTGTTCAATGACTTAATGATGCGAAGCAAATGATCTAATGACTTATTCGGATCTAAGGCTTTTAACCGGATTAGCCACCGCCGCTTTAATGGCCTGAAAACTCACCGTCGCAAATGCAATGATGAGCGAGGTGAACCCCGCAATACCAAATACCCACCAGCTGATATCAATGCGGTAGGCAAAATCCTGCAGCCATTTACTCATGGCGTAAAAGGCGATTGGCCAGGCTATAACGTTGGCAATCAATACCAGTTTTACAAAATGGCCCGAAAGCAGCATCACTATATTTTGTACCGATGCACCAAGCACTTTGCGCACACCAATTTCTTTAACCCGTTTCTCGGCCGAATACGATGCCAGACCAAACAGTCCCAAACAGGATACAACGATGATCAACCCAGCTAAAATACTCACTACGGTGCTTACCTGGTTGTCAACGCTGTAAACTTCTTTAAAATGATCATCAAGAAACTGGTATTCAAAAGGTATTCCCGGAAATTCTTTCATCCAGGTTGATTGAATAAATGCTACAGCTTCCTTAGCCCTGCCACCGTTGATCTTAACAGACATTTGGTTGAACCCTTTACCATTTACCAAAAACAACGTTTCAATTTTATAATGCAGGGAATTGAAATTGAAATCTTTAGCTATACCGGTGATTACGCCCAGCGAATCAAAACCAAACCTTTGCCCCAATAAGGATTCCATGTTTTTCCCTTTATGATCTTTCAGCAGCTCTTTAGCCAGCGCTTCATTAATGATATACTGCTTCCAGACTGCCGATGTATCGGTAGAAAAGTTTTTACCCATCAGCAGTTTGATCTTATACAGATCAAGGTAATTATTATCAACTACCAGCAAGGTTGATGTAAGCTGGCGCAAAGGCGAATCGCCCAGTTTAAATGAGATCCCGGTTTGATCAAGGTGGCTGCCTAAAATATCCTGTGATGCAGTGACTCCCTGCACCATTGAATTGGAGAGCAGTTCCTGTTTAAACACATCATATTTATTTTGCGGGATCAAGCCTAAAGGAACATTTACAATCTGATCTCGGTTAAAACCGGGATCCTTTTTTTGCATAAACTTAAGCTGTTTGATAACCAGCACGGTTGCAATCATCAAAATCACAGCGCTTGTAAACTGGCCCACAACCAAAATATTTCGCAACGGCACCCTATTACCTCCTACCGATGCTATAGCTCCCTTCAATACCTTAACGGGCTGAAACGACGATAGGAAAAGTGCCGGGTATATGCCCGAAATAATACCAACAAGTACTGTACTTATAAGCACCACTCCTATAAGCATCTTGTTATCGTGCAATGACAAACTGATATCGCGCTGACTTAAACTATTTACAAAAGGGATTGCAATGCTTACCAAAATACAGGCAAAAACCAAAGCTATCAGGGAAAGCAACACCGTTTCGCCAAGAAACTGCATTGCCAATTGAAAACGGCCGGCACCGATAGACTTGCGCACGCCAACTTCTTTAGCCCGCTCTGATGAACGTGCGGTTGAAAGGTTAATAAAATTGATACATGCAATGATCAGAACAATAATGCCAATCACCGTAAATAAGTTAGTGATATGCTTATCAAATTTTTGATAGTTGATATAATCCAACCCTATATCGGCCGAATTAGAATGCACATCCTTAAGGGATAACAAGAAAAGCTCATAACTTTTAGAACCTCCTTTGCCCCTGTATTTTTCAAGATAAGCCGGAAATTTCTTTTCAAGTGCTGCCACGTTGGTGCCGGGAGCCAGTTCAAGATAAGTGTTTAGCCAGTTTCCGCCCCAATTGGTAAACATCCAGGGTTTATAAATACTGCTGAACGAAAACAGGCAATCAAACTGCAATTGTGAATTTTTGGGAACGTTAGCTAATATACCTGTAACCGAATAAGTTATGGTATCCTGCCCGTAATTGGTAACGGTTTTACCTACCGGGTCGTCATTACCAAATATGCGTTTTGCAGCATCTTCGGTTAACAAAACGCTGCGTGGTTTTAACAAAGCAGTTGCCCGGTCACCTCTCAGTAGTTTAAAATCAAACATCTTCAAAAAAACCGAGTCCACAAAGAACACCTGTGGCATGTATACACGTTTAAGTCCGTTGTTGAGCGGAAATTTTTGCTGCCAGCGCACACGGGTAAAGTTTTTTATTTCCGGAAAATCGGCCTTAAGCGTCGGCCCCATCGGAAACATAGATAAGGCAACTTTTTGCGTGGCTCCCATGCCCTCAAACTTTTGCACCTCGTTTAAGCGGTAGATATTTTTGGTGTGCAGGCTATCGAAGCTTTTTTCGTAATACACAAACAGTGTGATTACTATACAAGCTGCCATGCCTACGGCCAATCCAAAAATGTTAATAGCCGAAAAAACCTTGCTTTTCCAGATATTCCGCCAGGCGGTTTTGAAGTAATTTTTTATCATCTCTTTATTTCATTATGTCATTGGGTCATTAAGTCATTTTTGCTTTGCTACTTTATCAATGACTTAATGACGCGGAGCAAATGATTCAATGACCAATCAATTATTCAGAGCGTAAACTTTTAACAGGGTTGGCAATCGCCGCTTTAATAGCCTGGAAACTAATTGTTGCCAGTGTAATCACTATAGCCGCTATCGCTGATAAGATAAACACACCGGGCCCTACGGTTATTCTGTAATCATATTTTTGTAACCAGCCCTGCAAAAAGTAAAATGCCACCGGTGATGCTATTACGCAACTGATAAGTACCAGCAATACAAAATCCTTCGATAGTAAAAACCATAGCTGGCTTACTGTTGCACCTAATACCTTGCGTACTCCAATTTCTTTAGTGCGCTGCTCTGCGATGTATGCCGCTAAGCCAAACAGTCCAAGGCATGAGATAAAAATGGCCAGACCGGCAAATATGCCCGACAGCTTACCTACCAATACTTCCTGACCAAATTTGCGGTTGTAATCATCATCAACAAAGCGATATGTATAAGGATAAGCCGGGCTGTATTTTGAAAACACCTGCCCTATTTTATCAATTGCATCATGAGGGTTTGTCTTTGGCGAAAGGCGGTAAATCATATTCCCATGCGGATCGTTATTGTATAAAAACATAGTTGGGTCGGCCTGTGCAAATGGCGATAGCATCAGCGCGTTTTTTACTACGCCAATTATCTTACATTTCTTACCACCATAAGTTATTACCTGGCTTATCGGGTCACCTTTAAGTCGCAGGCGCTTAATCGCTGCTTCATTAAAAATAATGTTTAATGAATCTGAAATTGCATTGTTAAAATCTCTTCCCGCAAGCATTTTCATACCCACAGTCTTGAAATAATCATTGGCTACAGCTATTACGCCCATTTCAACGGTTTCACCGGCAAATTTCCCTGGCCATTGGTCAATATCGTTGTGCATATCAATATCGGTAACAGCACTTGATGCCGATGAAACGCTTTGCACCATTCCGCTTTGAATCAATTCATTTTTGAAAGCATCAAAGTGTTTACCGAGGTCATCGTTGGCATTTGTCGCCATCAATCTGTTGAGATCGTACCCATTAGGTCTGTTTTTGGCATACTGGATTTGTTTATAGATCACTACCGTACTAATGATCAGCGCAATAGAACAACTAAACTGCATTACCACCAATATTTTACGGGAGTAAGATGCAGAGCGGCCAACCTGGATAGTGCCTTTTAAAACTTTAACCGGATTAAATGAAGAAAGATAAAATGCAGGCCTGCTACCGGCGATTAAGGCAGTAAGCAACATACAGCCAATAGCTACAAGCCAGAAAGTGATATTATTAAAAGGTATGGTGATTGTAGTACCTGTAAGCGCGTTAAACGGGGCAAGCGCAATCTGTACAAAAAGTATCGAGCAAATAAAAGATATAAAGGTGATCAAGGCCGATTCGGTCAGAAACTGAAAGATGAGGTGTTGACGCTGCGAGCCAATAGCCTTGCGGATCCCTACTTCGCGGGCGCGCTTTTCGGAACGCGCCGTTGTTAGGTTGATGAAATTAACGCATGCTATCAATAATACCAGTACACCGATCACACTAAAGATGTGCACATAATCAATAAAGCCAGCACTGGCAACACCATTCTTATAGTCAGAATACAGGTGCCAGTCAAGCATTGGCTGCATGATCACTTCGGAGTTTTTAGCGTTGATGTTATCCTCTCCTTTTTCGATATTCCTGATCTTGGCAGCAAGTTTGGGATAGCTTACACCAGGCTTAAGTTTCACAAAAATCTGAAAACTATTGTTGCCAAAACTGTCATGAGCACCTTTCATGTAGGGCTGTGTCTGCTCCAAAAGGCTAAAAGGTATCACGAACCTGAATTGCATCGACGAGTTTGAGGGAACATCCTGAATTACACCGGTAACCTTCAGATTATACGCGTTATCTATCCGTACAACTTTATTAATCACATTCTCCGTACCGAACAAAGCAATGGCGGTGGCCTTTGTTAAAACAATTGAATAGGCATCCTTCAAAGCTGATGAACGGCTGCCCTGCAACATAGAATAAGAAAAGATTTTCAGAAAATCGCTTCCTGCTTGTAATCCGGTAATCGATAATTTTTTATCACCAACTATCAGGCCATGCGTACCTGTCCAGTCGGTAGGTGCTACAGATTCAATTTCAGGAATGGTGTGTAACACATCGGATAGCTTCAGCGAAGTTGAACTAAACGTAAGTGTTTCGCCATTACTGTTAAAATTACGGCGTACCTGGTATACCCGGTCTGCATCGGGCAAAAACCTGTCATATGAATATTCATTGGCAACCCAAAGTGCTATCATCAGGGCAACAGCCATCCCGGCTGCCAATCCCAAAACATTGATAGCTGTATAAGCCTTGTTATTGGCGATGTTTCGCCAGGCTATTTTGATGTAATTTCTAAGCATATTTTATATCATTAGGTCATTCTAATGGTCATTAAGTCATTTTTGCTTTACGTCTTTGCAATAACTTAATGACGCGAAGCAAAATGACTCAATGACCAACTATTCAGAGCGCAGACTCTTAACCGGGTTGGCCAACGCGGCCATGGTGGCCCTATAACCCACCGTGATCCAGGCTATTATAAGGCTCGATAGTATCGATATAACAAATATTTGCGGGCCGATACTGATCCGGTATTGAAAATCCTTTAAATAATTATGCATTGCCCACCAGGCCAGCGGAGCAGCTATTATAAACGCAATTAACAACAGTATGCTAAACTCCTTACCAAACAACCATAAAATACTGCTGATATTTGCACCCAGTACCTTGCGTACCCCAATCTCTTTAGTTTTACGTACCGCCATAAACGATACCAGGCCATATAAACCAAGACAACCTATGATAATAGCGATACCGGCAAACGCTTCAACAAGCGTTAACAGGATATTATCCATTTCGTAAAAATGAGCTATGGTATCATCCAGAAATTGGTATGAATATAATTCTTCAGGGAAGGTTTCGTTCCAGATCTTATCAATGGCAGCTAAGGTAGCTTTAGCATTGCGCATATCTATTTTTATTGCTACGTTAGAAAGAGACTGATAATTAGGCATTACACAAAGGGGTGAAATTTCAGTATGAAAGGAGTAATTGTAAAAATCCTTCATTACGCCAACAATGGTTCCTTTATAATCCCGACCATTAATAGCCATCTGCTTTCCAAGTACATCCTGCGGTTTGAGGCGCAATTTTTTAACAAAGGTTTCATTCACCAAAAGTTCTTTTACTGAATCGCCCTTGAAAAAATTTCTGCCGGCAACCAGTTTGATGCCGAAAGTAGAAATGTAATTTTCATCAGCTTGTTTGGTATTGATGCTCCAGTGCTCATCCTCGGCGCGGTTATCATATTGAATACCCGTATTGCTATTGGAACGGGCTGCCGGCGCACTATAACAGTAGGTTACATTTTCAACCCCCTTGATTTCGGTTATGCGGTTGCGCATCGTACTCATCTTTATTTTATCGTTTTGAGGAAGCGGCACCAGCACTACGGCATTTTTATTGAACCCAAGATCTGCATTTTGCGAATAATGCAATTGCGATACCACGATGATGGTACCAATGATCAGCACCTGCGAGATGGTAAATTGGGTAACCACCAGTACCCTCCGCAGTGAAAACCCGCCAACATCTTTTTGCGAAAGTTTGCTTTTGAGCGCTTTAATAGGCTGAAACCTTGCCAGCACCAGTCCCGGATATGAGCCGGAAAGAAAAACTACAATAACTGTAATAAAAACTGTAAACAAGCTTAACTGCGGCCAGTTAAAGGCCATGTTTGCGTGAAACAGTTTATTCAATGCAGGCAGGGCGATTTCAGATAAACCAATGGCTACGCCAACGGCTATAACGCTGATAATTGCTGTCTCTGCGATAAACTGCCAGAACAATTGAAAAGGCTGGCTGCCCAGCACCTTACGGATCCCTACCTCTTTTGATCGGTTTAATGCCTGTGCTGTAGCCAGGTTTATAAAGTTAACGGAGGCAGTGATAATCAGAAACACCCCGATAAAGAACAGCGCCCACAAATAGCTTTTATCGGCATAGCCACCCAACTCGCGGTCAAAGTGCATTTCGGCTATAGGTTGTAATTTAAAGCGCCAAACCTGTAAATCACGACCTGTATAGTTTTTCTTTACCAATTGCAGCATAGCCGTTTCAACCTGTGCTTTGGTAACCCCTGGCTTTAACCTGGTAAAGCCCTGACAGCCACTGTAAACGCCTCCCCAGTTATTTTCGCGATCTTTACCTGCATAAGCATCCATGCTTGCATACGAAATAAAGATCTGCTGCTTTTGGTCGGTGTTATTTGGTAAATCCTGCAACACACCTGTTACGGTAACGCTGATATTGTTATCCAGCTTAAAAACTTTGCCTATCGGATTCTCATTACCGAAATATTTTTGGGCCATTTTTTCTGTAATAAGGGCCTCCATCGGGTTAGCAAGAATAGTTTTCCTGTCGCCTTTAAGCAGTGGAAAATTCAGGATATCAAAATACTCCGGCTCAACGAAGGCAACGCCGTTATCCTCACCAAACTTTTTAACTTCGCTTCCTTTAGTAATAGTGATCAGCGTTTTGTTAAAACTAATATATCTTGCTGTTTTTTCGCTAAATGCAAAGTCATTACGATATCCTTTCGCCATTGGTTGCGGTATGGCTCCGGCCCGTTCTACACCCTGGTCATGCCACTCGGTATAGAAACGATAAATCCTGTCTTTATCCTTATGAAAGGTATCAAAGCTCAGGTGGTAGGTAATAAGCGTAAAAATTAATACGCCGCAGGCTATCCCCAAAGCCAAACCAATAACACTGATGGTAGCATAAGCCTTGTTACGCACCAAATTTCGCCACGCAATTTTTATATAGTTTTTGATCATAGTATGATGTTCATTAGTTCACTTGTTCATTAGTTTATTGGGTACCACCCTCGCATATAAGCCATTGTTTATACTTGCCCGCGTTCACTAATGAAACTAATGAACAAGTGAACCAATGACTATTCTGAGCGCAAACTCTTCACCGGATTTGTCAGCGCTGCTTTTATAGCCTGGAAACTTATGGTGATCAGGGTGATAATTATGGCAGCAACTGCCGAAAGCATGAATACTCCCGGACCTATGATTATTCTGTAATCATATTTTTGCAGCCAATCTTTCAAAAAATAAAAGGCCACGGGCGTTGCTATTAAGCAACTTAACATCACCAGTAAAATAAATTCTTTTGACAGCAGCAGCCACACCTGCGCTATTGAAGCACCCAATACTTTGCGGATACCTATCTCTTTAGTACGTTGTTCGGCCACGTAAGCGGCTAACCCAAACAAACCAAGACATGATATGAAAATAGCTAATCCGGCAAACACACCGGCCAGTTTGCCAACTAATGCTTCAAGACTAAACTTGCGGTTATACTCCTCATCAACAAACTGGTAAATGTATGGATATGCAGGGTTGTAGGTATCGAAGATCTTTCCTATCCGTTTAATAGCATCCTGCATATTTACGTTCGGCGCCAGGCGGTACATGATGTTATTGCCGCCGCGTCCATGGTTAAATACAGCCGGCTGCACAGGAGTAAACGGTGATTCCATCAAGGCATCTTTAACCACCCCTATAATGTGGACCCGCCCCATAAAGCTGTAATTTATCACTTTGTTAATCGGATCTTTCAATCCCATGCGTTTTACTGCAGCTTCATTGATGATAACATTGGTTGTATCGGCGGCCCACTCTGCCGAAAAATCCCGGCCTTCCTTCAGGTTCATACCCAATGTTTTAAAATAATTGGGAGATACTGATATCGAACCAACATTTATGCCTGTTTCTCCACCGGCTTTTCCCGGCCAGTTATCGATACCTGTATGACTATAAATATTTGTAATTGGGCTTGATGCTGAAGCAACACTTTCCACCATACCACTTGCCAGCAAATCATTTTTAAGGGCACTGTAGTTTTTTTCAAGATCGCCGCTCATGTCGGTCATCATTAACCGGGCTGAGCTGTAACCGGTAGGCCTGTTTTTAGCATATTGAATTTGTTGATAAACAATGATAGTACTGATAATCAAAGCAACCGAACAGCTAAACTGCATTACCACCAAAACCTTACGCGGCAATGAAGCCGATTTACCAACCTTGATAGTGCCCTTTAATACCTGCACAGGATTAAATGACGATAAGTAAAATGCTGGGCGACTACCTGCCAATAAACCAGTAAACAGCACATAGGCTATCATCACAGCCCAAAACAAAATATTAGTATACGGGATGCTGATAGCACTGCCCACAATTGCATTAAACGACGGAATGGCCAGCTGTACCATCACTATCGACAACAAAAATGAAATGAAAGTGATCATTACAGATTCGGCCAGGAACTGGGCTATCAGATCGCTTCGTTGGGATCCGATGGCTTTGCGTACGCCTACCTCACGGGCTCGCTTTTCAGACCGGGCAGTGGAAAGGTTCATGAAATTGATGCAGGCAATGAGCAACACCAAAATACCTATCACACTGAACATGCGCACATAATCAATAAAACCGCCTACAGCCTTCCCATTTTTGAAGTCATTATACAGGTGCCATTTTTTTAAGGGGTGGATGATCACTTCAGGCTTACCCGGGCGCATTTGTTCACTATGATCATATACGACGTTTTTAATTTTAGGCGCTATCTGCTCCATAGTTACGCCTGGCTGCAGCTCCAGGTACATGTTGAACGAGTTGTTTGTCCACATGGTGCGGGCACCTTTCATCCAGCCTTCGGTTGCTTCTTTAAAGCTGAAAGGTGTTAAAAAACTAAACTGCAGTGTGGCGTTTTTGGGAATATCTTTTATAATGCCGGTTACCTTTAAGTTCTGGCTGTTATCGTAACGCACTACTTTATTGATCGGGTCGGCATCACCAAAAAGGGCTATCGCGGTCGATTCGTTCAGGATGATAGAATTTGGTTGGCTAAACACATCTTTGGCGTTGCCCTTTACAAAGGTATATTTAAAGATCTGTAAAAAATCGGGGTTGGCTGCGCCCCCGGCAACATAAAGCTTTTTATCACCCACCAGCAAATCATGCCATTGCATCCCTATCCAATCGGTTTCGGCAACCCGTTTTATCCCGGGGATCTCTTTACGCAACACTTCAGCCAATGGTAATGAAACCGCAGTTTGTGTATGCTCGCCATCATGCTGGGTAGTAAAATGCTGCTCAACCTGGTACAGCTGCTCATAATTGGGCAAAAACCTGTCGTATGAGTACTCGTTAGCTACCCAAAGGCCAATCATCAACGCAACCGCCATCCCCGCGGCAAGCCCCAGTATATTAATTGCGCTGTAAACCTTATTGTTAAGGATATTGCGCCAGGCGATTGTTATATAATTCCTCAGCATCTCTTATATCATTAGGTCATTTATAATATGTCATTTGCTTTGCGTCATTTGATCATTAAGTCATTCTTTGCTTTACGCCGTATCAATGACTTAATGACGCAAAGCAAATGATTCAATGACTAACTTATTCCGAACGGAGGCTTTTTACCGGGTTACTCAGCGCGGCGTTAACAGCCTGAAAACTTACAGTAGCCAGCGCTATAAAAATCGCGGCTATCCCGGCAACGGCAAATACCCACCATTGTACAGTTACCCGGTATTGGTAACTTTGCAGCCAGTTATTGGTAGCGTACCATGCAACCGGAAAGGCTATCAGGCAGGAAACTGCAACCAGTTTTAAAAAATCACGCGATAGCAGGCCGGTTAAACCCGCCACAGATGCCCCAAGCACTTTGCGGATACCTATTTCCTTAATTCTTCTTTCGGCGGTGTAAGCAGCTAAACCAAATAAGCCCAGGCAGGATATTACAATAGCCAACGATGCAAACACGCCAGCCAGCTTACCCGTAAGGGCTTCTGTTTTAAATAGATCATCAAAATCACTATCAACAAACTTGTATTCGAAAGGATAACCCGGGTTGGCACGTTTATAAACTTCGCCGGCTTTTGCAAGGGCAGCGGTTAAATTGACGCCCTGTTTAAAGCGGATAGTTAAGATGTTATTGTTTTGCGGGCGGTTAAACAACATCAGCGGTGCGCCAGAAACATACATATCATTATAAAGGAAATCTTTAATAATCCCGGCTATTTGGTAAGGCTTACTGCCACCATCCCTGATAATACCACCCACATGACCGGCCTTACCCATTTGTTTGGCAAAGGCTTCGTTAATGATCACGTTGCTACTATCAAGCGTGGCATTGGCATAAAAATCCCTGCCTGCAAGCAGCTTCATATTCATGGTTGATACAAACTGGGGGCTTACACTTTCAATAGTGATCAGCGGATTTTTTGATGCGACCTTACCATCCCATGAAAAATTATCGGTATTACTCCAGATCTGCAAAATAGGATATTCGCTTAATGACGCATCGGCTACAACACCGGTTTGCTTCAGCTCATTATTTATCGCGGTAAAATGGTCGGTTATTTTGCCTTTGGTATCAATGTAAACAAGGTTGTCTTTTTCATAACCCAGTTCCCTGTTTTTTACGTGCTGAATTTGTTGATATATGATTACTGTACCGATGATAAGTATAATCGATACCGAAAACTGGATCACCACCAAACTTTGCCTGATGAAACCTGCGCCCGCCGCCGATGGTAATTTGATATTTTTTAATACCGCAATAGGGTTAAACGATGACAGGTAAAACGCGGGATAGCTGCCAGCCAGTAAACCGGTAACAAAACCTATCGACAGTAGATAAGTTAAATGCAGGGGCTGCAATAAATCTATATTAAGTTCCTTTTGAACCATGTTATTGAACGATGGCAGCGCAGCGTAAACTAAAAGCACCGCTATAATAACGGCAATGAATGCCATGATCAAAGCCTCACCTATAAACTGGGCTACAAGCTTACCCCTACCGGCGCCCATTACTTTACGAACGCCAACCTCTTTGGCCCGTTTTTCGGAACGGGCCGTTGAGAGGTTCATGAAATTAATACAGGCTATGATAAGAATGATAAAGGCAATCGCCGAAAACAGGCGAACATATTCAATCCTTCCGCCATCCATTTTACCATCGGTAAATTTATCGCGCAGGTTCCAGTCGTTCATCGCGAAAAGGAATGACACTGTTTTATTACCGTTTTTCTTAGTACCGATGTAGTTAGCAAGCTTTTTGTTAACGGAATTAACATCTGCCGATGGTTCCAGCTCCACATAAGTTCGGGCCCAGTTAGCTCCCCAGTCCTGCATCCATGGCTGCATATGATCGATATTTTTCAGGGGTGCGAACCATTGCATCTGGAAGGTAGAGTTTTTAGGAAGATCTGTAAACACCCCAGTAACCGTAAAATCCTGCTCATTGTTCATCTTCAAAGCCTTGCCCACCGGGTTGGCTTCACCAAAAAACTTTTTAGCCATGGTAGTGCTGATCACTACCGAATGCAGTTCGTGAAAAACATTTGCTTCATCGCCCTGTACAAATGAGAGTTTCAGCATCGGGAAGATCTCCGCGTCGGTATAGGAACCATTTTCGTTGATTGCTTTATCACCGAGCGCAAATACAATATTATCAGAACCTGCCATACGGGCAGCATTTTTTACGCCCGGAATATCGGCCTTAAGCGACGCAGCCATTGGCCCCGGAGTGGCCCTAAATGTAGATGTTTTACCATCATAGGTTTGATTTTCACGAACCGTGTACAGATTATCCCGCTTCACAAAATTATGATTAAAAGTAAGCTCGTCCTGCACCCATAAAAATATCATAGATGCACAAGCTACTCCAATGGCCAAACCGGCTATATTCAAAAAGCTGTAAGCCCGGTTTTTCATCAGGCCACGCACAGTGGTTTTAATGTAATTTCCTACCATGGTTAGTTGTTCATTGGTTCACTTGTTCATTAGTTTATTGGTACTTGTATAGCACGTTAACTGTAAACTGCCACTGCCAGCTGCTACTCACTTCTCAGGCTTTTAACCGGGTTAACAAGCGCAGCTTTAACAGCCTTATACCCTACTGTTACCCATGCTATTATCAGTGATGATATTATTGCCAGTAAAAAGATCCATGCGCTCATTGAAATGCGGTATACAAAGTTTTGCAGCCAGCCGTTCATGATGTACCAAGCAGCAGGCATCGCTATCAGGAACGAGATACCGATAAGTACCATAAACTCTTTTGAAAACAGGAATACGATGCTGCCTACAGACGCTCCTAACACCTTGCGAATGCCAACCTCTTTGGTGCGCTGAACTGCCATGAATGATACCAGGCCGTATAAACCAAGGCACGATATAAATATGGCTATCCCTGCAAAAACCTTGTATACTAATGCCATTTTATTTTCCTGTTCGTAAAATTTGGCAATATTATCATCCAGGAAATAACCGTTGTAAGCATATTCGGGATAAGTATCCTCCCACAATTTTTGTAGTTGGGATACGGTTTTGTTTAAATCGGAGGTTTGGATTTTGATACCTATCTGGCCTTCAAATTTCTTAGCCGGTGATATTACTATCGGCTTAATGGCCTCGCGAAGAGAGTTGGTTTTAAAATCTTTAACTACCCCTACTATCGGCAGCCATTTGCCGCCGCCTAAACGTAAGGTTTTACCAATGGCGTCATTAGCATTTTGGATGCCCAATTTATGGATGAAGGTTTCGTTAACTACATATTGTCTTGCAGTGTCGCTTACATCATATTCTTTGCCGGCGGCAAACTTTAACCCATAAGTTTTAAAGTAATCAACATCTCCAAATTTGAGATAGGTATTAAAACCAACATCTTTGGTTGAGTTGTTAAAATCAAAATTTGTGCCCCAATTGTTTTCTGACGATGGCACATCCGAAGAAAAGCTAATGGCTTTAACATTTGGGTTTTGCAAAACTTGCAGCTTAAATGATTCCATTTTATGAAGGCTCAAGCTATCTGTGTAACCCGGAATGATCAGTAAAGCGTTTTTATTAAAACCAAGATCGGCCTTGTTAACATAGTCCATTTGGTTTACGGCCACTATGGTGCCGATTATAAGCAATTGTGATATGGCAAACTGAGCGATAACAAGCGCACGACGAAGCGGGATTCCTCCGATTGACGCGGCTGTGATTTTATTTTTAAGTGCAAGCACCGGTTTAAAACCCGACACTACCAATGCCGGATAAATACCCGATAATAAAACTATGGTGATTGTACTTGCTACTAAAAACAACAAGCTGCCTGTGGTAAACAAGCTGATAGTATCAGGCACATTAGCAATGTTTTTCAATTGAGGCATGGCCAGCCGGGCGACTGCCAAAGCAATTAAAGCCGATGCAATAACAATGATTGTCGTTTCGCCAATTACCTGGAAAATCAGTTGCGGGCGGGTGCTGCCCAACACCTTACGGATCCCTACTTCTTTTGACCGCCCAACGGATTGCGCCGTTGACAGGTTGATAAAGTTAATGGACGCCATAATAATGATCAGCAATGCAATGAATGACAAAGTGCGCAAGGTAGCCCTGCTGGTACTATGATCACCCAGGGGATTACCTATTTGCGTATCAAAATGCATATCGGCAAGTGGCTGTGGCAGCAGCGTAGTTTGTGCTGATCCTTTTTTAAAATGTTTGGTTGAAAATGCTTTTAACTGGGCGTCGATACTGCTTTTTGACATGCTGGCCGGGAACAGCATAAACACCTCATGGCTGCTGCTGGTTGATCCCCATTCGGCGCTGTAATTGTAATCTTTAGGGTGCTGTTTCCAGGTATCAAATGATACCATTACTTTAAACGGAAAGTCGCTGTTAACCGGGGCGTCTTCTACAATTCCGGAAACTTTCAGCGTTAAAACATTATCCATTTTAAGGATCTTGCCTACTGCATTTGTCCAGTCGCCAAAATATTTAATGGCCGAGCTTTTATCCAGCACAACCATGTCTGGGCTGGCCAGCACCGACGGGCTTCCTGCCAGCCATTTATAGCTAAAAATATCAAAAAACTGGGGTTGGATAAACAGTACGCCAATATTTTCGGTAAATTTCTTATCGCCAATATTGCTTCCGGCAGCCTGTGGAACGGTGATTTGACTACCATAGCTACTGTTCAAAGCTGCCACTTTAGCCTGCGGGATATCCAGCCTTAAAGCGTCAGTAGCGGGAACGGCAATACCGGGATTGGTAGTGGTTTCCGACTCGTGCTTTTCCTGGGTAACTATACGGTAGATGCTTTTATAATTGGGATTGAAAGTATCAAAGCTAAGTTCGAACTGAATAATCACAAAAATGAGCAGGCAGGCAGCCAGGCCAACAGTTAAACCCGCAACGTTTATGGCAGAATAGCCCCTATGACGCACGATATTGCGCCAGGCTATCTTGAAGTAATTTTTAAGCATACCGTACAGCAATTTTTTGATTACAATGTAAAACATATACCAAAATCAAAATCAACTGAATATCAAATACTTAAGACAAATAAAAATCACCAACTGTTCGTAAGCGTAACACCTTGTGTACGATATTGATACAGTGGTTTTGATTTCGGATTTCGGGCGTTCGATTTCCGATTTAGCAGTATTCCTTGAGCCCCGTTTACTGGTGCCTGGTGCAGGTATTGTGTGTTTGCCGGAGCGGGGCTTACTTGTGCCTTTTCAATACTTTATACGATAATACTCAAAACGCTTTAAATGAATAGTTAAAAAGTGTCAAAGGGGAAAGCTGAAAGCTTAAGGCTTTTTACGAAAAGAGCCAAATGATGTTTAACCTCATTTAGCTCACCCTTATCTTGCTTTTGCTTTAAGCCTTCGGCTTTCAGCTCCCTACTCGCTCCTTAAACTATTCACCGGATTAGCCAAAGCGGCTTTAATAGACTGGATACTAACTGTTAGCAGCGCAATAAGCAACGCAATACAAGCAGCGGCGGCGAATATCCACCAGGAAATATCAACGCGATAAGCAAAATCCTGCAACCATTTATTCATCATATACCATGCAACCGGGAAAGCGAATAAGTTGGCAACTATTACCGTTTTCAGAAAATCTGTCGATAATAATCCTATAATATTTTGAACACTGGCACCAAGTACCTTGCGGATCCCGATCTCCTTTACCCGCTGTTCAGCGGCAAAAGCGGCCAGGCCAAGCAAGCCCATTGCTGATATTAAAATGGCTATCACTGCAAATACGGCTATCAGGCTTGACGAACGTTGTTCGGCATGATAAAGTTTATTGTAGCCTTCATCTAAAAAGTTATAGTCAAACGGCTGGTCGGGTACAAATTGATCCCATACTTTTTGAGCCGCCTTGATAGCAGCAGAAGTATTGCCAGTTGAGGTTTTAATATAGAAACCTCCGGCCCAATCGGTATGATTGTTAATTACCATCGGCCCAATCTTTTCATGCAGGCTCCTGAAATTAAAATCTTTCACAACCCCTGCCACTATTCCCGAATCGCCATTAAATTTAAAACGCTGACCGATAACCGGACTGTGAACTCCAAGTTCCTTTACAGCGGTTTCGTTTAAGATCACGTTATGTTGATCGGCTTTGGCTTTGCTAAACCAGTGGCCATCTTTCATTTTCAAGCTCAACAGCTGTTGAAAATTCTCGTCGGCAGATAGCGTGGCTACAGATGGATTGTAGTCTTTTGCCCTGCCATCCCAATCCATTGACCCGGAAGTTTTGCTGCCGTTATCGTAAAAATCATTACTGCCCGACTGTGCTACCGCGCTTATAGCGCTTTGTTCTCTTAATTCGTTAGCTACGCTGTTCAGCATTAAAATTCTCTTTTTGTCGTCAAAGCCCATCACACTCCATGGAATGTTAAATGCAAATACATGCTCACGGTTATAGCCCAAATCAGCTTTCTGCATAAAATTAAGCTGGCGATAGATAACCATGGTACAGATGATCAGCATTACGGAAATACCAAACTGCAGCACTACCAATACTTTACGAATGCTGCCGTCCTTAATGTTTAGCGCGTTGCGGCCTTTAAAAACACTTAGCGGTTTAAACGATGACAACAAAATAGCTGGGTAAAGACCGTTAAACACAAAGCTTACCATTAACGTGCCGAGTAATATAAGCCAGGTTGCTGCCGAGGTCAATGGCTGAACGAAATGCCTTTCGGTTATGCTGTTAAACCATGGTATACACAACTGGATACAAATAATAGAGAAAACTAACGCCAGTGCACTTACCACCAACGATTCGGACATAAACTGACCAAATAACTGAAGTCGGCCAGCTCCTACTATTTTGCGTACGCTTACCTCTTTTGCACGCACATTGGCCCGTGCTGTAGTAAGATTTACATAATTAATACAGGCCGTGGATAAAAGCAATATCGCTAACACCACAAATATATTTACCAGCTTACCGTTGCCATGTTCAAACGAAGAGCTTTGCAAATCGCTTTCAAAATGCATATCCTTCAATTTTACCACACTTATTGTTGTATTTTCGCTGTCCTTATTGTTTTTCCGCACTATATCGGTAAGCTTCTTTGCCGCTTCGTCGGTTTTTATGCCGGGCTGTAGTTTAAGAAAGGTAAGTCCGTTGTAATTTCCCCATTGCATGGCCTGCTGTTTTTCATGCGGGCTGCTCAGCTTAGCAGCAACAGGGATTAATATATCGTACTGGAAACTTGAATTGGCCGGGTTATCCTTAACAACTGCCTGCACCTGGTAATTTGCGCTATCAATTCTAAGCACCTTGCCTACAGGTTCGGCGCTACCAAAATATTTTTTGGCTGTTGATTGGGTAAGTATTAAACTAAACGGATTTTTTGAAAAACTTTCGGCGCTACCACCAACAAAATCATAGTGAAAAAAATCGAACCAATTAGCGTCCACATAGGCATATTTCTTTTCGGAGACCAGTTGCCCATTATTGTGGATAGTTATCATATATCCGGGCCACAGAAAAGTATAGCCCTGAATACCGGGAATCTCCTTTTTAGCAACACTACCCAACAAATAGGGCGACGACTCCCAAAGCCAGGTCTCATTTTTTGTAATGGAAAGCTTTACTTTTACCCGGTAAATGTTATCCGGGTCCTTATGGTAATTGTCAAAGCTAAATTCGTTTTGCACCCACAGCATAATAAATACGGCCGCGGTAATACCAATGGCAAGCCCGGCAATATTGATGACACTGATAATACGGTGCTTACCTAAATTACGGAAAGCTACTTTAAAATAATTCCTGAGCATATTAATTAGTCATTGAGTCATTATTACATAGTCATTAAGTCATTTTGCTCTTCTCAATCATAAATAAATGACCTAACGAGCGAAGCCAATGACTTAATGACCAATTATTCGGAGCGCAAACTCTTTGTTGGATTAGCTAACGCCGCCTTGACGGTTTGAAAACTTGAGGTGATCAATGCGGTCAATAACATTCCGCCGCCGCTTACTACAAATATCCACCAGCTTATGGTTGTGCGGTCGGCAAAGGTTTCCATCCATTTGTTCATGGCATACCAGGCCAGTGGCGTTACCAATACAAAAGCCAGTACAATAAGCATGACCAGCTCGGTTGAAAGCAGGGTGACTATCTGCGTTACGGTAGCACCAAGCACTTTACGCACGCCAATCTCTTTGGTACGCTGGTTAGTGTTATAAATTGCTAAGCCTAATAAGCCGAGACAACTGATAAATATAGATAAACCGGTAGCCCAGGCTAACAGCGTTGATGTATGCTGCTCAGAATCATAAAATTTAGCAATGCTTTCGTCAAAAAAACTATATTCAAAATCATCCTCAGGATAAATTTCCTTCCACGCTACTTCCATCGATGCGATAGCTTTTTTCCATTCATTACCTCCGGCAGTTTGCGGTTTAAGCGCGATATGGAAGGTACCATTGTTATAGTAACTATTGCTGATGTGAATGCAGGTAGGTTTAATTGGCGAATGCAATGATTCGGAATAAAAATCGGCCACTACGCCTATGATCTGCATTCTTTTATCGCCATTAAACTTATCAATATACTTACCTACAGCGTCTGCCGGTTTTTTAAACCCAATCAGTTTTGCATAAGTATTATTGATCAAAAATGCCCTGGTGCTGTCGGCGTATTGTATATTACGCCCGGCCAAAAGTTTAAGCTTATACACATTGATATAATTAGGATCACCATATTTTTCATATAACTCAATTTTGATTTCCTTTTTGCCGTCTATGTAAGTAGCTTCTGTTGAGTTGGTGCTGGTTGACGATGGTGCGGCCTTACCTGCACTTACCAGCTCAACCTGTGGTATTGCCTTCAGCTTGTTCATGAATACCTGGTTCTTACTTAGCGTGCGGTTTTTCCAGGGAGAGTTTACGATCAGGATGGCATCCTTTTTAAAACCCAGGTCTTTTGTAAGCGCATAATGAATCTGTTTGCTTACCAGCACGGTAGCCATGATAAAAAACTGGGCAATAACAAACTGTGTTACAGTTAATGATTTACGCAGCCAGGCATTACGCGTTTTACCGGTGTTTGATGAGGCCTGATTTTTAAGCACTAAAACAGGTTTGTAACCCGATAACAAAGCTGCGGGGTAAAAGCCCGACAATAAGCTTACCACTATTATCAATAAAAACAGGAACACAAAAAGATGAGGCTGATGCAGCAGATCAAGCTTAATACCTGTGGCTATAAAATCTTTAAACAGTTTTAATATAGCGGGCGCCAATGCCACCGAGATAATGACAGCCAAAAGGGTTATGATGAATGTTTCGCTTAAAAACTGGGTGATCAGCTGGGCACGACTGCTTCCCATTGTTTTACGTACACCGATTTCCCTGGCCCGCTGGGTAGCTTGCGCCGTGGTTAAATTGACAAAATTGATACAACCTAATAATAACAGGAACGCAGCGATAATCAGTAAACCGTAAAGTGTTGTTTTATTAGCCGGATTACCGGAATCAAACGTTCCGTATATGCTATTAAAATGCAGATCGCTCAAAGGCTGCAAGGCAAAATTACGTGTATTACCCTTATTTTCGGGTTTTGGCGGATCATTCTTTTTAAGGATAATATTTAGTTGCTTTTCAAAATTGGCTACAGTGGTGTTGGGAGCTAACTTAACAAAAAGTATAGATGAGGAAGTGGTTCCCCCCCAGTTGGTAACGTTCAACTCATCAGCGAGCGCTTTATTATTCTTAGCGGTTGAATAGGAGATAAAATCGTGAAAAGTAAAATCGTTGTTGCCCTTTAATGGTTCAACAATACCGGTAACGGCTGCGCTAAGGGTATCATAAGTGATTACCCGGCCTATCATCTGACTGTATGAAAGTTGAGGGAAATATTTTTTTGCCTGATCAGAAGTGAGCACTGTTTGATTGGGAGCATTCAAAGCGGTTTTAGCTGAGCCTGCAAGCCAATTGTATTTAAACATGTTAAAATACCGGCCATCCGCAAGGATCACATTATCCTGTAATTTAAACTTAACAGGAGTGCCCCCTTTTCCGGGGATAAACACATTGGGTTGATTCAAACAGAAGAATGGTGCAGTAAGTTCCACCCCACTCACACCGTTTCTTACCGCTTCGGGCACTGGGCCTGAAACACCGCGGTTATGCGCTTCTTCGCCCGAAAAGGTATAGTTTGAAACTACCCTGTAAATCCGGTCGCCATTATCAAAATTTTGATTAAACGTAAAATCAAAATGTACAATCAGGTAAATCACCAGTGCCGAACTGATGCCGATAGATAAACCGATAATATTGATGAAGGTAAAAAATTTGTGCCTCCAAAAATTACGTAACGCGATTTTAAAATAGTTTTTAAACATCTTTATTGGTCATTAGATCATTGGATCATTAAGTCATTTCTTTCATTGAATCATTATATCAATAAGCCGTTTTTGCTTTGCATTAATCAAAATGACTTAATGACGCGAAGCAAATGACTCAATGATCATTCACTTCTAAGGCTTTTAACCGGATTTGCCATTGCAGCTTTTATTGATTGATAGCTGATAGTTGCAAAAGCTATGATCAACGCTATCACCCCCGCCATTAAAAATACCCACCATTGAATGCTCACCCTAAAGGCAAAGTCAAGTAACCATTTACTCATTGCATACCAGGCAATTGGCAGGGCAATCACTGCTGCCACGATCACCAGCTTTAAAAAGTCCTTTGATAGTTCGGTAACAATTTGCGGGATGCTGGCGCCAAGTACCTTGCGTACGCCTATTTCCTTTACCCTTTGCGAAATAGTGAAGGCTGAAAGCCCAAATAAGCCTAAACAAGCAATGAATATGGCCAGGCACGAAAATATAGTGAACAAATTACCTTGCTCCTGCTCGCTATTGTATAGTTTTTGAAACCTTTCATCTAAAAAGCTGTATTCAAATGGTGTTTCGGGCTGATATTTTTTCCAGGTTTGTTCAAGCGTAGCCAATGCCGCATTAACATGATTGCCATCGATCTTAACGGTTACCCTTCTGTAACTGTTATTGGCAAATGAGGGCATCTCCATCAAAAGCGGGATGATATTTTGATGTAATGACTCAAAATGAAAATCCTTAACTACCCCAATAACTTTTCCTTTAACGCCACCGTAGCTCATATCTTTCCCTATGGCATTCTCCGGCGATTTCCACCCTAATACACTTACTGTCGATTCATTGATTACAAAATTATTGCTATCGGTAGCAAAATCGCGACTAAAATTCCTGCCTGCCATCATTTTTATACCATAGGTTGGAATAAAGCCATAATCAGTATTAATGCATTTAATATCGGCCTTAACAGGCAGTGGTTTATCACCGTCGAAAACAGAAGCGCCCTGATCGTCCAGTAAACGCCCGGATGGGATGCGCGATGAGCGGCCTATATCCTTTACAGAGGGGTCTCGTAATACATCAGCTCTGAAAGCTTCAAACTGATTAGCCGGAATACCACCTAATGTTACCAGGTGGTCCTTATTAAAACCAAGTGATTTATTTTGGATGTATCTTAACTGCTGAAAAACTATAGTAGTAGCAACAATCAGGATTATGGAGATAGAGAACTGAACAACCACCAGTACTTTGCGGAACGAAATATTTCCTGATCCAACTTTCAATATGCCCTTTAAAACTTTTATCGGCTTAAATGAGGACATAAAAATAGCCGGATAAATCCCGCTTATGAGACCGATAATCAACGGTAACAACAATACCGACACTAAAATTGAAGGTTTAAATAAACTGTCAATAGATAAACCAAGTTCCGAAAGCTGATTAATAAGAGGCAACAATGCCCAGGTTAAGATCAATGCCAACACAAGTGAAAAATAGGTAATCAGTACCGATTCGCTTAAAAATTGGGTGATGATCTCTTTTTGTTGTGCACCAATCACTTTACGGATCCCTATTTCCTTGGCACGTAAAGTAGAGCGTGCAGTAGAAAGGTTCATGTAATTGATACAAGCTATAAGCAAAATAAACAAGGCGATGGCCGAAAATATATAAACCCTTTTGATATCCCCGTTTTGCTCCACCTCATCATCAAGGTGGGAATGTAAGTGAATATCCAGGAACCTTTGAATATGCAGCTGGGTGAATTTTGACTGTCGCGGCTGCCCGGGAGAATTCATGTACTTATCTATAAAGGCTGGAAACTGCGAACTGATACGATCAATATTATAATTATCAGGCAGTAAAAGATAGGTAAAAAATGAGTTATTACCCCAATTTGTCCTCAATGCATTTCTGCCATAAACTTTGTCATCGTTTAATGTATTGAACGACATCAGCATTTGCGGGTGCATTTGCGAGTTGGGTGGAAAAGGTTTGAAAATACCCGTAACTTTAAAGTTAAACTGGTTATCAAGCCTGATCTCCTTATTTATCGGATCTTCGTTACCGAAGTATTTGTGGGCCATATCCTCGGTCATCATTACCGTATACGGCTCACTGAGGGCGGTTTTAGGATCGCCCGCTATCGTTTTCAGATCAAAGAAGCTGAGGAAGTTTTCGTCGGCAAAATACGATCCTTTTTCGGTGAGCAGTTTATCCTTATAACGCAAAACCACATCTCCATTAGGGAACAGGCGCGTTACCTTTTTTATATCCGGAAATTCATTTTTTAACAGCGGGCCAAACGGCGGCGCTACTGCACCCAAATGCAGGTTAACAATACCGTCGGCTGTATTAAAGCTCCGGCTTACCCTGTAAATATTAGGTGCATTATGGTTAAACTTATCATAACTGAGCTCTTTAACTATATAAGTTAAAATAAGCAGGCAGCAGGTTAAACCTATGGTTAAACCAAATATATTGATGAACGAGATAAATTTGTGCCGGGCAATATTGCGAAAGGCACTGCGTAAATAGTTCTTTATCATGTTATTTCATTTTGTCATTGAGTCATTAAGTCATTAAGTCATTTTCTTCTGCTCATCGGGGCATTAGGTCGTTAAATCATTTTGAACTTTTCAATGACTTAATGACGCGAAGCAAATGCCCCAATGACCTATTCTGATCGTAGGCTTTTAACCGGATTAGCTAAAGCCGCTTTAACCGATTGAAAGCTTATAGTTATGGCAGCCACCAGCAACGCTATAGCACCCGCCAGTAAAAACACCCACCATTGTATACTTATACGATACGCAAAATCCTGCAGCCATTTGTTCATGGCAAACCATGTTACCGGGAATGAAATGATCGAAGCGATGACGATCAGCCTCAAAAACTCCTTCGATAGCATAATTGTGATACTGCCTGTTGACGCGCCAAGCACTTTGCGAATTCCGATCTCTTTAACCCTAAGCCTGATCATAAACGCCGCAAGGCCGAATAAGCCTAAACTGGCAATAATTAAAGCTACGCAGGAGAACACCGTAAATATTTTCCCGGTTTGCTGCTCGGAAGTGTAAAGTGAGGCATATTGCTCATCAAGGAACGAATAGCTGAAAGGCGCTTCTGGTCTGAAATTATCCCATTCAGCTTTGATACCGGCAATAACCGATTTTACATCGGCAGTTTTAACCTTCAGAATTAATGTACCTGTACTATGACCCGATAACAGCATTAAAGGCGCTATCTTTTGCCTGGCCGAAGCATAATGAAAATCCTTAACTACACCTACAACTTTGTATTGTGTACGGGCCGAGCGCACTATGGTTTTACCTATCGGATTAGTATTACTCCATCCCAAACCTTTAACTAAAGCTTCGTTAACCACAACCGACATCGAATCGCCGGGAAATGATTGGTAGAAATTACGCCCGTTGATGACCTGTAAACCTAAAGTAGGTATATAACTTTCATCCACATGGTAAATATTGGTGTGGATCTCTGCGTGGCCGCCCTTGTCATCAAATTCTTTAGCATCTATCTGGGTACCGTCAACACCTGTTAATTTGCCCGGCACACTGCTTGATATGGTGGCATTTACTACCTGTGGATTACGCAGAAGCTGATTTTTAAAAGCATCAATATTATGACCCAGGGTATAAGCATCATTAATTACCAATACCTGATCTTTATCATAACCCAACTTTTTGTTTTGCATATAATGCAACTGCTGGTATACGACAAAAGTTGATATAATAAGCGCAGTAGATACTGCAAACTGAAAAATGATTAATCCGTTGCGTAACAAACCTTTCCCTTCGGCTTTTGTTGTGCTATTACCCTTTAAAACAGCAATAATCTGAAATGAGGACAGGAAGAACGCCGGATAGATACCAGCAAGGATACCAACTAAAAAAGCGGTGAACAATTCTGTAATCAATGCCTTAGCACTTAGGAAAAACACAAGTTCGATATGTTTTCCTGCCAGGTTATTGAACAGCGGTAACAGCAGATACACTACACCCAAGGCTAATAACAAAGCCCCAAAGGTTAGCATAACCGATTCGGTGAGAAACTGTGAAACGAGCCCGCTTTTTTCAGAGCCAAGCACCTTACGGATTCCCACTTCTTTCGATCGTTTGGCCGAACTTGCTGTTGAAAGGTTAGTAAAATTGATGCAGGCCAATATCAATATAAAAGCGGCCAGTGCACCAAAGATGTAAACGTAATGAATATCGCCATTAGGCTCCAGTTCGTATTTGGTTGCAGAGTGCAGGTGAATATCGCTTAAAGGCTGTAGGAAAAACAGGAAGGTATTCACAGATTTGATTGCCTGTGCCAAACTCGTACCCATATCATGGGCAATTTCGGGCACAACAAATTTCCGTACCATTTCAGGAAAAGCAGCTTCGAGTTTTTTAGGATCGGCATTTTTATCTAATACCACATAAGTAAAATAGCCGATATTGCTCCATGTTTGCTTTGCATTTTCAACAAAGGGGGCCATGTTCAAAAATGCATCGCCATGAAAGTGTGAATCGTCAGGTATTTTATCAATTACACCCGTCACTTTGTAGGGTTTGCCATCAATGGTAACAGCTTTTCCCACAGCTTCCTGGTTTCCAAAATATTTGGTAGCCATAGCCCTGGTGATCACCATGCTGTTAAGTTCATTAAAACAGGTTTTATCATCACCATCAATCAATGGTATCGAAAACAGGCGAAAGAAATTGGCATCAATCATCTGTACATGTTCTTCCTTAAACTGCCTGTCATTATATTTTATAAAAACCGGGCCCCGACCGGCAAGCCTTGTGGTTTCAAGCACTTCGGGAAACATATTTTTAATCCCCTGTCCTACCGCAATGTCAACCATCGGGTATTCGCTTACGCCATTATTTTCGATAGAGCGTAAGCCAACGCGGTACATTTGTTTGGCTTGCGCCGGATATTGATCATAATTTAATTCACTATACACGTAAGCACAAATAAGCATGCAGCAAGCTAAGCCCACAGACAGGCCAAACACATTAATAAACGAAAATATTTTGTTGCGCCTTAAGTTTCGCCAGGCGGTTTTGATGTAGTTTTTGAACATGAGTATCTGATTAACCTGTTTAGTAGTTTTAAAATGCATACCAATAAATCAAAATACTGACCATCAACTATTTATATTTAATTTACAATACAAACTGTACGAAGACGTAACACCATGTGTTCGGTTATGATACACTATAAGCAACGCAAAAGGCCTGTTGCTATTTGAGCAACAGGCCTTTTTAATATTATTTATTATTGGTATTAGTTTACAGTAAGACTAACCCTGTTACTACCTCTAACTTCAACCAAAGAGCCCCCTCCGTTAAGTTTACCTTCCACCCTTTCCTTATCCTTGCTGCCCGAAAAATTGTCGGCAAGATTTGTTTCTATCCTATCGGCACGCAAATCAAGATTAAGACCTTGTTTTGATGGCAACTGCAGATCAACGCGGCCCGAGCTTGCATCAATTTTAACTGATTTACCTACACTTATAAATTGTGCATGAATACTACCGGCACTTGTTGAAGCATCAAGGCTGCAGGAAAGATCAGTAAGATTAATGCTGCCGCCTGATGTACCCGTAATGAAATCCCCGTCGATTTTGTTGCCACTTATACTGCCGCCACTGGTAGTAGCTTTGATATCACCTTTTAAACCATCAAGATGTAATGAACCTCCTGATGTTTCCAGCCTGATACGGCCTGTACAATTATTTGCTTCTACGCTACCTCCTGATGTTTGCAAATCGATGTCTTCTTTTGAGTTGCTTACATGGATACTTCCGCCTGATGTACGTCCTTTTATAGTACCTGTAATTTTATCAAGATGTAAGCTGCCGCCACTGGTTTCAAACTGTTGAGCACCGGTTAAATTATCGAGGTGGATACTGCCACCGCTGGTATTGAGGTTTGTGGCCACATTGCCAGGAACATAAATACGGAAAGAAATGCTCAATGACTTTTTCCAATCCATGTTATTTTTTTTATTTTTTGCCGATGCGTGCAGTTCGCCGCCGCTTACATCTACTTTAAGATCATAATTTTCATCGAGGCGCTTTTGGATCTCTTCTTTAGGTAAATCTCCGTTACCATTGTTGCCCTGGATAAAAACTTCAACCCTTGGCTGCTCGTCAGACGCGCCGCTTACCGTGATACTGCCACCAGATGTATTCACAAACACATCTTTAATTGACTGACCGGATAATGATTTGGTTAGATATGGTGTTTTCCCGTTATTTTGTGCAAAAGCGCTGCTGCCGGCGCAGGCAACTAATAACACAAGTAAATACTTTTTCATAATAATGATCTTTGGTTTATATATACAAGACCAAGTGTTTAGCAGATACGTTGCATTATCCTGAAAATAATTTTGTCACCAGATCATTACTACGCAGTCATTAAGTCATTGGCCATTAGGCCACTGTGATTCAATGACCTAATGGCGCGAAGCAAATAACTCAATGACCAAAGTTATTCACTCCGTAAACTTCTGATAGGATTTGCCAATGCAGCTTTTAATGATTGAAAGCTGATAGTAACCACAGCTATAACAAATGTAAGCAAGGCTGCCAAAGCGAAGATCCACCAATATAAAGGTGTTTTATAAGCAAAGCTTTGCAGCCATTTATCCATGCAGTAGTAACCTAACGGAATCGCGATCACGGTAGCTAATAACACCGGCTTCAGCAGGTCTTTTGATATGAGGATAAGAATATTTTGCACAGATGAGCCCAGCACTTTGCGAACCCCTATCTCTTTGGTACGTTTAGCCGCGGTAAACGAGGCCAGGCCAAACAATCCTAAACAGGCGATGAAGATGGCCAAACCCGAAAATATACTTAACATGGTTTGCTGCCTGATATCATTGCGGTAAGTTGTATCAAATTGTTGATCAAGAAAGCTGTATTCAAACGGATAAATGGGTGCCACTTCGGCATAAGTATTTTTGATAGCTGCCAACCCGGCCTGAATATTTCCTGGTTTTAATTTGATCACTGCTACGCGCCTGTCTTCACTTGGCGATATAACCAGGGCATCCATATTTTCTTTGAGTGAAAGGAAATTAAAATCCTCCACCACGCCAATGATGGTTCGGCGGTTATTATCGCGCACAGTATTCTTAATCCATTTACCGATAGCCTGTTGGGGTGTAAAGCCAAGCTCTTTTGCCGCCGTACGATTAATGAGTACGGAGTTGGTTGTATCGGTAGCAAATTGCGATGAAAAATCCCTGCCTGCAATGACCTTTAGCCCAAATGTTTTTACATATTCAAAATCAGCAAATTCCGACCTGGATTTAAACGCTTCATGCTGACCTTCGACTTCAAAACCCTGCATATCAAAAAAACCGCCCGGCTCACCCGACATCAGTGATACTGATTTTACATAATCAGAATTTTGCAGTTGGTGCTTAAACGTTTGCCTGTGATCATAGATATCGTTATTGTCAATCTTCACAATAACCGTTTGTTCCTTGTCATAGCCTAACGATTTATTTTTCACATACCGCATTTGGTTAACAATCACGATAGTGCCAATGATCAGCAATACCGAAATACTGAACTGGAACACCACCAACGTTTGCCTGAAAAACGATCCGCCTTTACCCAGCTTCAACTTACCCTTCAAAGCTTCAATAGGTGAAAATGCCGACATAAATATCGCAGGATAGCTTCCTGCAAGGAAACCCACAAATAAGATAACACCCAGGAGGAACAAGTAAATCGGTGCGCTGTTCCAGGAAACGGTAAGCTGATAACCCAAAAGGCTATTGTATGCAGGCATCAGCAGAAATAACAAACCGATAGAAAGTGCGCATGAAATAAATGCCAGCAATAATGACTCACCAATAAACTGCCATACCAAATGATTTCTTAAAGCGCCTAATACTTTACGCATACCAACCTCTTTTGAACGTTCAACCGCGCGGATGGTGGCCAGGTTCATAAAATTAATGCAGGCAATGATCATGATGAGTACGGCTATCGAAATAAAGATGAACACCACCGTTTTATCGCCATGTTTTACATTATCAAACGATGATGCATTTTCAAAATAGATATCCCTGAATGGCCGCAAACCCAGGTTAAATCTGGTACCGAAACGCTGCATGTCTTTGCCCATATATTTATCCATAAACTGCGGAAAACGACCTTCCAGCCTGGCAGGGCCGCTATGTTCATTCAATAGCAGGTAAACAAACAGGCTGTTATTGATCCATACATTAAAATTAGGATCGTGGGTGTAATTTGCAATGGGCATTACCAAATCAAAATCAAGGTGCGAGTTGGAAGGCACGTCACTGGTAATACCGGTTACCTTTAATTGCAGGCGTTTATCCATCTGTACCACCTTGCCCATAGCATTATCAATATTGCCGAAATACTTTTTAGCTGTAGTTTCGGTAAGTACAACACTACCCGGATTTTTCAATGCTGTTATGGCGCCCCCTCTAAGCAGCGGAAAGGTAAACAGGCTGAAGAAATTAGAATCGACCGCGTAAACCTTTTTTTCATTGAATGATTTTTCCCCAAAAGAGACCAGGTTATTTTGCGGCGAAACACGTACAGCCATTTTAATATCCTGCGGATAGTCATTCAGCATAGCCGGAGCATAAGGGCCGGAAAGGTATGGTGTGGGCGACTTCGATTTATCAAAACCGCGCATTACCCTATAAATATTCTTGCCCTGCTTATGAAAATTATCCACGCTAAATTCATTCATGATATATAGAAATATCATAAGGCAAACGGTTATCCCCATGGTTAACCCCAAAATATGGATCAGCGAAAATGCTTTATTACGATAAAGGTTTCGCCATGCTGTTTTTATATAGTTTCTAAGCATATTTTATATCATTATGTCATTATGTCATTACTGCATAGTCATTAAGTCATTGGTCATTAGGCCACTGTCATTCCATGACCTAATGACGCAAAGCAAAATGACTTAATGACTAAATTATTCGTTCTTCAAACTCCTAACTGGATTAGCCAGTGCTGCTTTGATAGATTGAAAGCTGATAGTTACAAATGCAATCAATACAGCTAAAACTGCAGCCAACACTATCACCCACCATTGTATATTTTGGCGATAAGCAAAACCTTGCAACCACTGGTGCATAAAAAACCATGCAAATGGGATAGCAATGATAATGGCTATTAATACCAGCTTGATAAAATCTTTAGATAACATACTTACAATATTAGCCACGTTAGCACCCAGCACCTTACGAATGCCTATTTCCTTTGTGCGCTGCTCGGCGGCGTAAGCGGCAAGGCCAAATAATCCTAAACAGGCTATTATGATCGTTAAACTGGTAAAAATGATGAATATGGTACCCATACGTTGCTCAGCCCGGTATGAAGCATCAAAATCATCATCCATAAATGAATATGCAAATTCTTTTCCGGGTTGGATGGATTTCCACTTGTCTTTGATCTGTGCCATCAGCCCCGTAATATTTGCCGTATTCATCTTCACGCTTAATGAACCATTATCCTGTCCGTACATTAATACTACCGGGCTGATATTATTACGTAACGAAGCAAAATTAAAATCCTTGATAACTCCGATAATATGGTACTCCTTAAACGTCTTAGCCATGTTATCCATCGGCAGGTACATTGGTTTATTAAGCGGGTTAGGAACTCCCATCAGCCTGGCGGCTGTCTCGTTCACGATCATTGCTGCCGAATCGGTAGGCATCTGATCAGAGAAATTGCGGCCTTTAATGAGTTTAATATCGAGGGTGGGCAGGTATTTGTCGTCCACAGTCCAGGTTTGTGCAAGAACAGCCTTTTTAGGATCAAGCGCACGTTCCTGGAAAACACTGCTACTGTTTCGATAGTCAGATGTAGGTAAAAAGCCTGTCATCGTTACGCCGCTCACGCCTGTCAGTTGCCTCACTTCTTCTTTAAAAACCCTTGCCTGCCCGCCCAAATTATATACGCCGTGCACTACCAATACCTGGCTGCGGTTATAGCCCAGGTCTTTATTCTGGATATATTTAAGCTGGTTATAAATAACCAGTGTACCAATGATCAACACTATCGATATAAAAAACTGAAATACCACCAGCGAGCTTCTGAGCATTCCGCCCTTAAACCCGGCAGATAGCTTGCCTTTTAAAACATCAATCGGCTGAAAGCCCGAAAGGAAAAAAGCGGGATAAGAGCCGGCCAGTAATCCGATAAGTAATACGGTTGTCAACAAAGATGGAACAAGCCAGATGAGCGAGGCGGCGTTTAATTCAATGCTTTTACCCGATATGTCGTTAAATACCGGCAGCAATAAATAAGCCGCGGCGACAGCTATAAGGGTAGCCACCAGGGTTACCATCATCGATTCGGACAGGAATTGAGCTATCAAATACTTACGCGCCGAACCAAGTACCTTACGTACACCAACCTCTCTCGCGCGGTTGGCCGAGCGGGCTGTCGATAAGTTCATGAAATTTACACAGGCTATCAGTAATATAAAAATAGCTACTGCGCCAAAAATGTATACATATTGGATATTTCCATTATGGTCAAGCTCCGACATCAGGTTCGATTTCAGGTGGATATCCAGTAACGGTATCAGGCTTAACTGGTACCTGTTGCCTGCGCGTTCAAAACTATCAAAAGTTAAATGAAGGATATCCTGTAACTGCGGACCGGCATTTTTGCGCATCAACTCCGGAAATTTAGCTTCAAATTGCTTAACATCAGCCCCTGGCTTCAGCAACACGTAAGTGTTAAAATTATTGCTGAACCAGGCATTCTCCCTGCTCTCATCTTTAGATGCCATCGAAAGGAAAAAGTCGAAATGAAAATGCGATTGTTTGGGCAGATCTTTGATAACACCTGTAATCTTGTACAGCAGTTTGTCGTCAAACGTAAAGGTTTTACCCACAGCCTGCACCGTATTGAAATAGCGCCTGGCCACACTTTCGGTTATCACTACTGTATTGGGTTCAACCAGGGCGTGTTTAGCGTCACCGGCTATCATGGGCAAGGTAAATACGTCAAATAAGGTCGAATCGGCAAGCACCATCTTATCTTCATGAATTGTTTGATTGCCTTTTTTTACGTTATAACCTCCGCGCATCAAAAAACGGCAGGCGCGTTCAACCTCCGGATAGTCGTTTTGAAATACCGCACCTAACGGAGCAGGCGCACAAGCATAACTTTGGTCAATACCGCCAAACTTGATCTGCATATTGGCGCGATAGATCCTGTCGGCCTTAACATTGAACTTATCATAGCTCAGTTCATCTGCCACGTAAAATACAATAAGCAAACAGGTAGCTAACCCAAGGGCTAAACCAAAAACATTTATCGCGGTAAAGCCCACATTTTTTTTCAATGTGCGGAAAGCGGTTTTAAGGTAATTTCTAAACATGGTTCATTGGTTCAATTGTTCATTAGTTCATTGGTATCTCGCAGTTACCTAACTGCAGTCACTGCAAACTGCTACTCGTTTTTAAGGCTGTTTACCGGATTTGCCAGGGCTGCTTTTACAGATTGAAAACTTACTGTTATTATAGCTATTAACATGGCCCCAGCGCCGGCCATTACCAATACCCACCATTGTATGCTGATGCGATATGCAAAATCCTGCAGCCATTTGTTCATCAGGTACCATGCTACTGGTGTGGTTATGGCAATGGAAATCAGCACCAGTTTTATAAAATCTTTAGATAATGTGTTTACAATGGCCGATACACTTGCGCCCAGCACTTTGCGGATCCCGATTTCTTTGGTGCGTTGCTCGGCAGCATAAGCGGCTAAGCCAAACAAACCAAGGCAGGCAATTGATATGGCCAACACAGTAAATATGATGGATATGGTACCGGTTCGTTGCTCGGCCCGGTAGTTTGCGTCAAAATCCTGATCCATAAATGAGTAGTTGAACTGGCTTTGGGTCATGCCCTGCCATTTGTTTTTTATCTGATCGATAAGGGCCGGTAAATTAGCCGTATTTACCCTGACGCTAAGGTTTCCGCTGTCTTCGTCCATTAAAAAAATCATCGGACTGATGTTTTCCCTGAGCGAGTTGAAATTAAAATCTTTAACTACGCCTATAATATGATAAGCTTTTATATGATCGCGGTTGCCGTCCATATTGCGATACAGGATTTTATTAACCGGATTGGTAAAGCCTAAAAATTTGGCAGCTGTTTCGTTGATCACTAATCCGGTAGAATCAGTTGGCATATTTGCCGAAAAATCGCGCCCGGCAGAGATCTTCATACCAAGAGTATTGATGTAATCTGCATCTACCCGCCAGCTTTGCGGAAACAAGGCAGTTTTTTGATCAGCTGCCGCTTCTTTGTAAAAAATAGATGTTCCCCTGTTTTTACCGGTTGGTAAATAACCTGTTAAAGTTGCGTTAACCACGCCTTGTAATTGCTTTACCTCGTTTTTAAAGGTTTTGGTATGGCTACCCAACTCAAATGCATTGTTGACAACAAGTACCTGGTTACGGTTATATCCCAGGTTTTTGGTTTGAATATAGTTGAGCTGATTATAGATAACAATGGTACCAATGATGAGGAATATCGAAATAGAAAACTGGAACACAACCAATACACTCCTGAGCCAGCTACCTTTGAAGCCACCGGCCAGTTTACCACTTAACACATTAATGGGTTGAAATGCCGAGAGGAAAAAAGCGGGATATGAGCCTGCGGCGAAACCTACTACCAAAACAATTAATAGTAACGCCGGCAACAACCAGGCTAAGGTTTGCGAACCAACAATCAATTCCTTTCCTGATACCTGATTAAACAGCGGCAATAAAAGTAATACGGCAAAAAAAGCAATAACTGCCGCTGCCAAAGTCACCAGTACTGATTCGGTTAAAAATTGCGCTATTAAATATTTGCGCGGGGAACCTAAAACCTTACGTACACCAACCTCACGAGCCCTGTTAGCCGAACGTGCCGTTGACAGGTTCATGAAGTTGATGCCTGCTATAAGTAATATAAATATAGCGATGGCCGAAAATATATAAACATACTGTGCCGAGCTATTGCTGCCTAACTCACCGGTACGGTTTGAGTGCAGATGAATATCAGTTAACGGGGTAAGGTTAAGCCTGAAATAACTGCCGCTTTTTTCAAAATCAGCAATATTTACGTGTAAGGCCGTTTGCATTTGCCCCTCGCTGTATTTTTTCAGCAAAGCAGCTAACTTTTTCTCAAATAGCTTGTAATCTGTACCCGGTTTTAATACAACGTAAGTATTGTAATCGCTCCTTAACCATTCCCCTGAACGGCTGTCGGGCCAGCTCACCATCGACATAAAAAAATCAAAATGAAAGTGTGATTGCTTTGGCAAGTCCTTTATCACTCCGGTAACTTTTAATAACTGGTTGTTATCAATAGCGAGTGTTTTCCCTACAGCATTGGTGCTGTTAAAGTACTTTTTTGCTGTGCTTTCGGTGATCACTACAGTGTTAGGTTCCTTCAAAGCCGTAGCCGGATTACCATTAACCATGGACAATGTAAACACATTAAAAACCGATGGATCGGCATAAACGGTACCATACTCGAGGATGCTTTCATTACCTTTTTTTACGTGAAAACCTCCTGCTGCTTTAAGCCTTGTTGCTTCTTCCACCTCCGGTAGGTCTGTTTTTAGCGCCTGAGCCAGTGGCGGCATTGCAACCGCATATAATACGTTGTTGTTACCAAATTTCAGGTCTTCGTTAACACGGTATGTGCGATTAGCTTTATCGTTAAAACGGTCGTAACTCAACTCGTCGGCTACGTAAAGCACAATCATAAGGCAGGTAGCCAGGCCAAGGGCCAGCCCCAATATATTTATAACCGTAAACCCCACGTTTTTACGCAGGGTACGGAATGCTGTTTTTAAGTAATTTCTAAACATAGTTCATTGGTTCAATTGTTTATTAGTTCATTGGTATCACACCGCAAAACTGCTAACTGCCACTGCAAATTGCCTACTCACTTTTCAAGCTCTTAGCCGGGTTAGCATTTGCCGCTCTTATTGATTGTACGCTTACCGTTACAAACGCGATGATCACCGCCAGAATGCCCGCTACAGCGAAAATCCACCAGTTAATATCTACGCGATAAGCAAAGCTTTGTAACCATTTGCTCATGCCATACCAGGCCAGCGGCGATGCAATCAACGTGGCTATAAGTACGAGCTTCATCAAATCTTTTGACAACAGTGTAACTATTGAGGTTACACTTGCGCCCAAAACTTTCCTGATACCAATTTCTTTTACCCTTTGCTCGGCTGTAAAGGTCACCAAGCCAAACAGGCCAAGGCAAGCTATACTAATAGCCAGTATGGTGAATATGAGCAGGATATTGCCCTGCTTCTGTTCGGATTGGTATTGTTTGGCAAAATTCTGATCGAGGAAATGGAACTCAACCTTGTTTTCGATATCAAAACGGCCGTAAACTTTGCTGATATAATCGAGTGTTGCAGGAATGTTGTTTTTACCAACCCGGATGTACATATTGTCCTCGTCGTTTGCGGTAAACGGCAGGTACAACATCATTGGTGCAACTTTATGCTGTAACGAATAAGTGTTAAAATCCTTAACTACACCAATTATTTTCCGGCTGATCACATTGCCTTTATCATCTACGCCAACCCTGACAGAGCGGCCGATGGCATCCTTCCAGCCCATTTCATTAACCAGCGTTTGGTTTACAATAATTGATTCAAGCCGGTCGGTACTCATATCCGATGAAAAATTGCGCCCTTTGGCCAGCTTCACCTGCAGGGTTGGTATGAAATCCTCATCAATAATGAGGTTCTCAACCATTTTTGATTCAGAATTAGCTTTTCCATCAGCACCGATATTGAAATTACTTGAACCGATATCGTTATTGCCAATTGGATTACCTGCAATACCAACAGCCTCAACAGCCGGATTTTGCAATAACTGACTTTTGATAGCGGCAATCTTTGCCCGTGCAGATTTATCGCTGATATGAAAGGTAAGTGTTTGGGCTTTATTAAAGCCAAGGTCCTTGTTCATGACATAATGCAGCTGCCTGTAAATGATACATGATCCGGCTATCATGACAATGGTGATAACAAACTGAAATACTACCAATGATTTCCTGAACATAATGGTAGCCGCCTGACAACCAATCTGCCCTTTCATAGCGGCGATGGTACGGAATCCGGATAAGAATAGTGCAGGATACAAACCGCTTAAAATACCGGTTAGCAAAGCAAATAAGCCGAATATGATAACCGTTTTGCTGAGACCAAACTGTAACAACACCAAACTTTTTCCTGAGAGCTGGTTGAAATATGGCAATAAAAACTGCACCATCACAGACGCTATCAGGGCAGCGATAACAGTAAACAAAACTGATTCGGCAAAAAACATCATGATCAGTTGTTTTTTGCTGGAGCCAATTACTTTACGCACACCAATCTCTTTGATCCGTATTGAAGAACGTGCTGTAGTTAGGTTTACATAATTAATAACGGCGATAGCAAGTATCAACAGCGCTACAATACCGAATATATATACATAGGTTATATTGCCATTGCTGCCCAGTTCGTAATCAAGATTAGAGTTAAGGTGAATTGACGTAAGTGGCTGTAGTTCCATGCGATACTGCATGGCCCCGAGCGGCCCCTTTAAGTATTTGTTAAAAAATGCGTCAGAACCAGCCTGGATCTTTTTAAAATCATCATGGTTTTTCAGCAGCACATAAGTGTAGATGTGCGAATTAGCCCAGCCATCAGTATACCCATCAGGCAATGAGCGAAGGGCACTAAAAGTGAATTGCGAATTTGCAGGTACATCGTCAATTACCCCGGTAACGGTGCTCGGGTTGTTTTCGATGAGTATTGTTTTATCCAGAGCATCGGCAGTATTGCCAAATAGTTTTTCGGCAAGGGTTTTAGTAAGCACAATGCTTTGGGGCTTGGTTAAAGCGGTGTTGGGATCGCCCGACAAAAAGTGATGGGTGAAAAGGTCAAAGAAACCCTTATCTGTAAACAACATCGCTCCCTCGTTAATCTGCTTTTCGCCATAGGTGATCTTGCCCCCTCCTTCAGCATCAATTCGGATAGCATCTTCCACTTCGGCATAGTCATTTTTTAAAGCGGGCGCGTACGGTGGCGAGGTAACTGCGAGGTTGAATTTGCCGCCATTCCATGTGCCATGCTGAACAACGCGAAAAATACGGTCGGCTTTAAGGTTGTAACGGTCGTAACTCCATTCATCAACCACGTAGAGGCTGATGAGCCAGAAAGCTGCAATACCTGTGGCCAAACCAAAGATATTGATAAACGAAAAAACCTTATGCTTAATGAGGTTTCTCCAGGCTATTTTAATGTAATTACGTAACATGGTAAATGGTTTATACTACTAAAATATTAAAACGCATACCAATTATCCAACCAATTAATTATCAACACATTAAAAACAAACACCAAAACAAAACCGTTCGGTAATAGAACACTTACAGTGCGAATGTGAACGATATCCCAAAGTGTTTAGAGGTTGGAGATTAGAGATTAGGACTGTGATTGCCAATGAGTTTTTAAACTAATCTCTGATCTCCAACCTCTAAACACTTATTCCGCTCTCAAACTTTTAACCGGGTTTGCCAATGCTGCTTTTATAGATTGAATACTGATGGTAGCCAGGGCAATCAGCGTTGCGCCGCCGCCGGCAAGCAGGAAGATCCAAACTGTCATATCGATTTTATAGGCAAAATCCTGCAGCCATTTACTCATGGAGTACCAAGCTATAGGTGTTGCTATCAGGATAGAAATGATGATGAGCAGCACAAACTCGCTTGCTAATAAACGGATAATACCGCCAACGCTTGAACCTAACACTTTACGGATGCCTATCTCACGGGTTTTAACCTGTGCCGAATAGGTTGCCAACCCGAATAAGCCGAGACACGATATGACAATGGCCAACGCCGAAAACACATTGAATAATGAACCTGTACGCTCGTCGGTTTTGTAAAGCTGGCTAAAGTTTTCGTCTAAAAACGAATAATCCAGCGGCGTATCATTATTATATTGTTTCCAAACGTTTTGAGCTGCAGTAATAGCTTTTTGCGCATCACCGCCGGTGGTTTTAATGAAGATACGATAGGCACCCGGGGTATGATAGGTCAGCACTGCTGGTTCTATCTTCTTTCGAACCGTGGTGTAATTAAAATCTTTCACTACACCGATGATGGTTCCTTTGGTTTTTTGGATCCTCAGACTTTTACCAATCGGGTCCTTCATCCCCATAGCGGCTATAGCTGCCTCATTAACAATAAAGTGATTTGAGTCGGCAACAGCCCCGGTAAACAACGCTCCTTCTTTGAGTTTGATTTTAAAGAAACTGGTAAAGTCCTTATCAACATCCATCGGATGGAAAAATAAATTCGCTTTAGCCGGCTTGCCATCCCAATCATTATCCCCTGTCCAGCCATTAAAATCTACTATATTACTGCTGCCACGGGTTACAGCCATTATGCCCGGTTGCTTTAACAACTCGGCTTTAGCAGCGTCATAATGTGCCTGCATGCCTTGCATCATAAAGGTAAGCACATTTTCCTTGTCGTATCCCAAATCACGATGGTGGATAAAGCTTAACTGCTTGCCAATGATCAATGTGCCGATGATAAGCACAATTGATACTGTAAACTGCAAAACCACTAATACGCGCCTGAAAGCCGCATTGCCAATGCCAGCTGTGATCCGCCCTTTAAGTGCCTTCAAAGGCTCAAATGATGAAAGCAATAATGCCGGGTAAATACTTGATGCAGTCAACGTAGCCACTAACGTCAAGGCGATATATCCCCAAACCTGGTAATTGCCAAGAGAAATTTGCAATTGCTTGCCCGAAAAATCGTTATAAACAGGCATCAGCACGTACATTAAACCAACAGCCAACACGGTAGCAATCAGGAACAATACCGTGGTTTCGATCATAAACTGCAAAAATAGCTGCAGCCTACCTGCTCCGATGATCTTTCGCATACTCACCTCCTTAGCTCTCAGCATCGACCGCGCTGTTGATAGGTTTACATAGTTGATGCATGCTATCACCAATATCAAAATAGCTACTATCGCAAATGTACGTACCGTAGAAATACCAGCGTCGCCCCCATCTGCTTTATACAGATGCATATTTAACAGCGGCTGTGCCAGGTATGGCACAGGAGCATCATCGGGCTTATTATGTTCGTGGATGGCCTGTAATTTCTTTTCAAGTTTGTGAATATCGGTACCTGGTTTCAGCAAAAGGTAAGTTTCAAAACTAAAATTGATCCAGTCGGCATCCATAGATGAGATGCGGGAAGTACCGTTATAGCTCCGGCCAGATTTTATGTAAGCTTCGTAATTAAATTTGCTTATTGGCAATAATACATTACAGGTAACACTTGAGTTTGCAGGGTAATCGGCAACAACACCTGTAACTTTAAAATTATCGCTTTTACCTAAGGTGATGGTTTTGCCTATCGGATTTTCTTTGCCAAAATATTTTTCTGCAATTTTTTTAGTAATTACTACCGAGTTATTATCCGGGAAAGGATTTTTACGATCACCCTGTATAATCGGAAAATCAAAGACCGAAAAGTATGAAGCATCAGTAAAAGCTATACGGTCCTCATTAAAGATCTTGTCTTTATACCTGAACGATGGATTGCCGATATTCATAATCCGCACGCCGTCCATTACCTCGGGTACTTCGTTTTTTGCAAAAGTTGCTACAGGTGCTATGATATAGGTAAAGATCTGCTTACTGGCCTCGGTACCGCCAACAATACCTATACGATAAATGTCTTTCCCTTTTTTATTAAAAGCGTCAAAGCTCAATTCATCCTGCACCCAAAGCAGCATAAAAAGCCCGATCACCAGGCCAAAAGTTAGACCTATTACATTAATGGCAGTGTAAAACTTATTGCTTACAATATTACGCCAGGCGGTTTTCAGATAATTTCTAAGCATGTTGTTTATCATTAGGTCAACGGGTCATTAAGTCATTAGTCAGCTTTCAATGACTTAATGGCCCAGTGACCTGTTGACGTGCTACTCGTTCTTCAAACTTTTAACCGGGTTACTCAGTGCCGCTTTAATGGCCTGCCAGCTTACTGTGAGCAGGCAAACAACCATGCTGATGGTTATAGTGGCAATAAATACCCAGGCGCTCATATCTGTACGATAAGTATAATGCTGCAGCCATTTGCTCATGTTGTACCAGCTTAAGGCCGAGCCTATGATAAAAGAGATAATCACCAATATCAAAAACTCCTTAGACAGGTTGAACCACAAACTGCTGATGCTTGCACCCAATACTTTACGGATACTGATCTCTTTCTTACGCTGCTCAGCCGAGAAGGAAGCCAGGCCAAACAGACCTAAACAAGAAATAATAATGGCCAGCACTGTGAATGAACTCGACAGCGTCCCCAACAATTTTTCATTCTCGAATTTGCCGCTGAAATTTTCATCAACAAACCTGTATTCAAACGGATATTCGGGATTATACTTTTTATAGATATCGCCAATTGTTGCAAGGCTTTTTGATATCGAAGCTTTAGGGTTTAAACGAATCCCAACCTGGCCTGCCCATCCCTTATCAAAACCTATGATGGCCGGCTTTACAGGTTCGTAAGGAGAGCCCCAAACAAAATCCTTAACAATACCCACAACTGTACAATTGCGGCCCTGCCATTTTACTATCTGCCCAAGCGGATCCTTTAAGCGCATCAGTTTAACAGCCGATTCGTTCATGATGAGTGACAGCGAATCTGCCATACGGCCCGGTATGTAGTCGCGGCCTTTTATTAATTCGAGCTTATAGGTTGAAATAAAATGGAATGATGTAACGATCTGGTCGATAGGTATTTTATCCTCACCAGGCAATTGTCCGGGCCAGGTAATGCCCCAACTGCTGCTGCCATTGCTGGCTATGCTGCCAGATGTTTCGGCAGCATCAACGGCCGCTCCCGAATTGATAATATCCCTCCTGAAATTTTCAAACTCCTTATACAAATTTCCGTCTAATGAAATCTCCACAAGTCCGTTTTGTGAATAGCCCACTGGGCGGTCTTTTATGTAATTTATCTGTTTATAAATCAAAATACTTGAAAGTATAAGGCATGTTGCAAAAACAAATTGCACAACAACCAATACCTGCCTTGAATGCAGTGTTCTTTTACCGGCTTTATTGGTGCCTTTTAAAACTTTTACAGGCTTAAATGATGATAAAAACAAAGCAGGATAACTACCTGCCAGTAAGCCCGTTACCAGGGTTACCAATATAGCTGCACCCCATGCCCATGCGTTGTTGTAAGGTATTGTTAGCTGCTTGTGTATAATTTCGTTAAAATAACCAAGCGTTGACACCATTATTAACAAAGCAACAATAAGCGAAAGTATGGCGGTAAGGATTGATTCGCCTAAAAATTGCTGGATAATGGCTACCCGCCGTGCCCCAACAACTTTACGGATCCCAACCTCGCGCGAGCGGCGCTCAGAACGGGCGGTGGAAAGGTTCATAAAGTTGATGCAGGCAATAAGTAAAATTCCTATAGCCAGGAACAGGAACAAACGTACATATTCGATGGCACCGCCTGTGTTAACGCCATTTTTGAATTCACTATGCAGGTGCCATTTGGTAAAAGGGAACAGGAACAGCTGATTTTCTTTATTATGATCGTCATAACGACCGATAAGTTTTTTTATTTCGGGATTAAGCTTATTTACATCAGCACCGGGCTTAAGCAGTACAAAAGTGAGAAACGAATAATTTCCCCAACCAGATGTTTTCACCCATTGGTCATCGGCCTCATAAAGCTTCCACGACATCAGCGCTTTAAACCTGAAGGTAGAATTCCTTGGCAAATCTTTATACACAGCGCTCACTTTCACCAAACGCGAACCATTTAACTTTACAGTTTGACCAATAGGATCTGTATCTCCAAAAACTGCCTTAACCGCCGACTCGGACATGATGATTGACGACAGATCTTTAAATGCATCTTTTTTGCTGCCTTTTACAAAATCAAGCGTAAACATGTCCAGAAAAGACTCGTCAGCCGCCATGGTATTAATTTTCAGCGGTTTGTTGTTGTGATTAAACAACTGATCGTAAGGCCAGTTTACACGTGTAGCAGCCTCAACCTCCGGGTAGTCCTTTTGGAGAGCTCCGGCTACCTGCACAGGTGTTGCATCGCCCGTGTTTATTTCCCCGTTTGATGGCTGGTTGCGCATTACCTTGTAAAGACGGTCTTTATTTTCCTGAAAACCATCAAAAGTAAATTCATTATAAACATATAACAGCAGCATAAAGCTAACTGCCATACCAACACCCAAACCACCAATATTAATGGCCGAATAGAGCTTGTTGTTAATCAAACTCCGCCACGCAATTTTTAAATAGTTCTTAAACATATGTTTATTTGATTAAATCATTGGCTCGATATCATTAGACCATTTTGCTGCATTTTTTTGCCCCGATGACGCAAAGCAAAATGCAGTTTCAAGGTAACTTTTAAGCATAGGAATAGCGGTTTAATAACAAAAACTCCAAATGCCCTTCTCCAAAATGCAGGAGAAGGGCAACAGAGGCAATTATTAACTTATTATAAACTGATTTCGGGGGCGTTGGTCTAAGTCTGGAGTCGTTAGTTTTAAGCCAAAAGCCCTTTCTTACTATGAACTATAAACCATCAACTATTAACTCAACAAACTACACCATGATGTTTTCCATAACGGTTTGTCCGTCGAGCAGGCGTATAATACGGTGACTGTAACGGGCGTCATGCTCAGAGTGGGTAACCATGATAATGGTAGTTCCCTGTTCGTTCAAATCGGTAAGCAGTTCCATTACATCGTTACCGTTGCTGCTGTCAAGGTTACCAGTAGGCTCATCCGCAAGGATCAGTTTTGGCTTGTTAACAACCGCACGGGCAATAGCCACACGCTGTTGCTGACCACCTGATAGCTGTTGCGGATAGTGGTTGCGACGGTGCATGATCTGCATTTTGTCTAACACCTCTTCTACCCTTTTAACACGTTCTGAAGCGGCTACACCAGTGTAAATCAATGGCAACTCAACATTTTCAAACACAGTAAGCTCATCAATAAGGTTAAAGCTCTGGAACACGAAACCGATGTTGTGCTTACGCAGATCGGCACGTTTACGCTCGTTAAAGTGAGCTACTTCAATTTCGTTGAAAACATAGCTGCCCGCATCCGGATCGTCAAGCATACCCAGGATATTTAGCAAAGTTGATTTGCCACAGCCCGACGGGCCCATGATGGCCACAAACTCGCCTGTTGCTACTTCCATCGATAGCTTGTTTAACGCGATGGTCTCTACCTCTTCGGTACGGTAGAATTTCTCAAGATTGGAAATTTTTATCATTGGTGCCTCCGTTATTCATGCCGCCTGTATGGCGGCATGATCTTATTTTTTGTTTATCTTAATTTATTAATTAGTTCGGTTTATATTATAATGACGCTTGAACAGAGCCCGGCGTTGCAGCCGGGTTAAGTTATTTTTTCAGCACAAGTTCCTGAATATCACCATAGGTTTCATAACTTGAGGTAATAACCTTATCGCCGGGATTTAAACCCTCTGTTACCACGAAATAATCGGGGCTCTGGCGTCCAAGCTGGATATTTACTTTATAGGCCTTTGTGCCGTCTTCACTTACCTTAAAAATCCAGTTACCGCCTGTTTGCTGGAAGAAACCACCTTTAGGAACCAATACAGCCTGCATCTGATCACTCAATGCCAGCCTCACCTGCAGCGTTTGCCCCTTACGGATGCCAGTTGGTACTTCGCCTACAAATTGCATATCAACCTGGAAACTACCTGTAGTTTTTACCTGGGTATAAACCTTTTTAATAACCAGGTTATATGTTTGATCGGCAAATTGGAAATCACCTTTCAGGCCGGTATAAATACGTGACAGGTAGTGCTCATCAATATCAACCCTAACTTTAAAGCCCGATTGTACGTCTATCTGGCCCAGGTGCTCACCTTTATTTTTGCTCTGGCCAACTTCAGCATCCATTGAAGTTAGCTGACCATCGGTAGGTGCTACCAATACTAAACCGGCCACTTTTTTACGCATAAGCTCAAGTGTGGTTTTCATGTGGGCATATTGCTCCTGCGATTGTGAAGCCTGTTGCTTAACCAATGCCGTATCCTGCGAAAGAATTTGCTTGGCCAGTTTATAACGGTTCAACTGGTAATCATAAGTGTTTTTTGCTGATTGATATTCCTGTTGACCAATAGCTTTTTGATCGTAAAGATGTTTATCCAGTTTGTAGATCCTTTCGGCTTCTTTAAAAGCATTCTCCACATCGGCCATCGTGTTTAGCTTGCTGATGGTATTTTGCTGCGCGTTATTGTGCGAAATCTGCATTTGAGTTTGTTCGGCATAAACCGCAGTTTCCTGGTTAGCCAAGGTAAGCTCAAGATCGGTATTAGACATTCTCAGGATCCGGTCGCCTTTTTTAAGATTAGCGCCGTCCTCTACGTATTTTTCTTCAACAACACCACCTTCAGATGCATCAAGAAATATGGTAGTCAGCGGCATAACTACGCCGTTAACCGGTATAAACTCCTGGAAAGGGCCTTTAGTAATAGTACTTATAGTTAAGCGTTCAGTATCAACATCAAGCTTACTTTTACCCGATGTAAGATAAATACTGCCGCCAATTAGTAAAATAATGCCTGTAATACCTGCAATGGTAAGTATCTTCTTGTTGTTCCAGGTCTTTTTCTCAATTTTTCTGTCCACTGTATTTTTATAATATTTTGAAATGTTATAACAAAAAGATATGCCACAAATTAAATTACTGTTTTTCAATCATTTAAACACAAAACATAGTATTTAAGCGTACGCTTCTGTTACATCAGGTGTACGGTATTGATACAGTGTTTTTTCACATATAAATAGCCTGTTATATACAAATGCAGGTTAGCACTTCATTGTGAAGCATTTATATGATTTACTGCATAAAATGCGGGTATTTAGCATAAAAATTGTAACAGATGATACTATTAGCGAGTCTTTAATTTATTGTTCATGTTAGATGGTTTATTAGCGCATAGTTTATGGTTCATGGCAACAATGCTAAAAGTTTATTTAGGTAGCTTCGATAATGAGATACAATTTAATTTAAATTTATAACTTTTATTAAATTGACAACCTTAATAATCATACGTTATTATTTTGAGGTACTATAAACAAACATCTACGAACTATTAACCCCAAATAAATGATACTTAAAAAAGCTACCGTTTTAATTGTTGACGACGATCCGGACGTACTTACCGCGGTTAAACTTTTGCTAAAACCCGAAGCCCGGGAAATCATTACCGAAAAGAACCCGGAAAACCTGAACTGGCTGCTGCAGCGCAACGAGGTTGACTTGATTTTGCTTGATATGAACTTTAACAGCGCAATAAATACCGGCAACGAAGGCTTGTACTGGCTGCGCAAAGTAAAAGAGTGGAAACCAGACGTTTGCGTGATCATGATAACAGCATATGGCGATATTGACCTTGCCGTGCGGTCACTTAAAGAAGGGGCTAACGACTTCGTGGTAAAACCATGGCACAATGAAAAGCTAATAAACACCATAAAGGACTTGCTCGACAAAAAAGAAGGCGGAGCAAAAACCACCAAAACACCGGTTAAAAGCACTGCGGGCGATACCTCGATACTCGGCGAATCGGATGTGATGCAGGATATTTTTTATAAAGTTAATAAGATAGCCCCTACCGATGCCAATATCCTGATACTTGGTGAAAACGGTACCGGTAAAGACCTTATGGCGAAAGCTATCCATGAGCGTTCGCTACGTGCGGATAAGCCTTTTGTTAAAGTAGATGTGGGCGCTTTGACCGATACTTTGTTTGAAAGCGAGCTCTTTGGTCATAAAAAAGGAGCTTTTACAGATGCACGGGAAGACCGTATGGGGCGTTTTGAGGAAGCCCAGGGTGGCACTTTGTTTTTGGATGAGATTGGCAACATCAGTCTACAACAGCAGGCCAAATTACTTACCATTTTACAAAACCGCCAGGTAACCCGTTTAGGAACCAACAAACCTGTTGATGTGGATATCAGGCTAATTTGCGCTACCAACGTGCCTTTGAGCGAGCTGGCTAATGAAAACAAATTCCGTAAGGATTTGATCTATCGTATCAATACCGTTGAGATTAATATGCCGCCGCTTCGTCGTCGTAATGAAGATATTGTGATCCTGGCGCGCCATTTCGCCAAACTTTACGCAAGCAAATACCTTAAACCATCTATGGACTTTGATACGGCAGCTATTAATAAGCTTAAATCATACAATTTCCCGGGCAATGTGCGTGAATTACAATATACCATTGAGCGTGCCGTGATCATGGCCGATGATAGTACGTTGAGGCCTGACGACCTGATCTTTTCAATACTGGAAACGTCAACAGAAAGCGTGGCTGATGCCGATAATATACCGTTAAGCGCCCTGGAGAAAAACGCGATTCTGAGGGTTATTGAAAAGCACAACGGCAATATTACCCGTGCCGCAAAAGAGCTTGGCCTTACCCGAACCGCCTTATACCGAAGATTGAGCAAATATGATATTTAACCGTTACGAATGGCGGCTGCTGCTGCGTGTATTTTTATTGCTGCTTGTACTTATCGTGACGGCTTTTGTTATCGTAAGCCTTGGTCAGCTTTTGTATCTTGTGATCCTGTTGCCATTGGTTGCCTATTCGGTTGTGGATATGATCCGTTTTCAGAAAAAAGCGCAGGATGAAGTAAACCAATTCGTTGAGTCGATCCATTACCGCGACTTTTCCCGTCATTTTGATGTACGTAAAGCACCTAACGAACTTAAGCCCCTGCGTAAAGGTTTTAACGACATCAATACCACATTTAAACTCATCAGCCGCGAACGCGAAACCCAATATCATTACCTTCAAAAGATCCTCGAACTGGTTGATACCGGCATTTTATCCTACGAAGAAGAAACCGGCGAAACCGGCTGGATCAACGAGGCTTTTAAAAGCATCATAGGTGTACCTTACTTAAAAACAATTCATTCGCTTGAAAAACGCGAACCATTATTATATGCAGAGCTTATAAAACTTAAGCCTGGTGATAGTAAGATCATTACTGTTACCCGTAACCAGCAGCAGGTTAAGATCCTGGTAAATGCCAGCCTGATGCGTAGCGATGATAAATTATACAAACTCATCGCTTTTCAAAACGTAAACGAAGCGCTTGACGAAACGGAATCAAAAGCATGGTCAAAACTGCTTAATGTAATGACGCACGAGATCATGAATTCTGTCGCGCCTATTTCCTCCCTCGCCGATACGCTCAAAAACCGTCTGCAAAGCCCCGATATTGCGGAAAGCCTCCCACACAGCGATCTGGAAGATATTGAGCTTGGTATCGATACCATCAAACGCCGTAGCGAAGGCTTGCTTAAGTTTACCGAAAGCTACCGTAGCCTTAATAAAATCACCAAACTTGATCTGAACAAGATCATGGTGCGCAATATATTTGAAAACCTCAACAGCTTGATGACGCCTACCCTTGAGAAAAAGAAGATCGAACTGGAGATCATCCTTCGCGATCCGACACTTTCTATCGAAGCGGACATCAACCTCATTGAACAAGTGATGATCAACTTGCTGGTTAACGCCATTGAAGCGGTGAAAGACCGCGAGGAACCGCGTATTACGCTCACAGCTGAAATTCAGGGTGGCAAAACTTTCGTAAAAGTTATTGATAATGGCTTGGGCATGCCGCCTGAACTGCTTGATAAAATCTTTATCCCTTTCTTCAGTACCCGAAAAACCGGCAGTGGTATTGGCTTAAGCTTATGTAAACAGATCATGCTGCTGCACAAGGGCAATATCCAGGTACAATCAACCGAAGGTAAAGGTTCGGCGTTTATCCTCTCTTTCGTTTAGCCCCCGGCCCCTTGAAGGGGGCGGCCGAGCATGCTGTCTTTTATGACTTTACAAAAACTTACGAAGTTTTGGAAACTTCGTAAGTTTGGTTCAGCAACATCTATTTCATGAACTATAAAGGCAACATCCTCGCCATTTCCGGCAGTTTAAGAACAGGCTCATCTAACCATAATATTTTGAGGTTTTTAGGTGGATTAGTTTCATCTGAGGTTCACTATACCATATACGAAAGATTAGCAGATATCCCTCCATTCGATCCGGGGCTGGATCATGAACACCCGCCAACAGCAGTTTTGGAATTGCGCGAATTGATGAAAGATGTATCAGGCATTATCATTTGCACACCTGAGTATGCGTTTGGAGTTCCCGGTCAGCTCAAAAACATGCTGGATTGGATGGTTTCGAGCGGTTCGCTGGTTGATAAGCCGGTGGCTTTGGTTACCGCGTCGTCAGTTGGCAGTCATGCGCATGCTGCATTACTTCTGACACTCGGAGCGCTCTCTGCAAAAGTAATTGACGGAGCAACCTTACTAATTCCATTCATCAGGAGTAAAATTGATGGAAATGGGAATATTACAGATCACGAAACTGAAATGGCATTACGGGATGTGATAGATGTGTTTTTGAGAAAAGTATAGGAACTCACGACAATAAACTACCACTTATAGGCCTCAGTATATTCACCATCCAATCTATAATCTCTAAGCTTCTGTTTTTTTAAGGTATCGATATCCAATTGCCAAACAGCTCCGCTCTCTGACCAAGGATCGATCAAAAGCTCCACCTTGGTATCGGACACCTGTCTAACTTTCTCCACCCAACACAGTTCGGGCCCATTTATTTCAAGTGCCCCAGTATCCTTTTTCCATAAAACGCACCAGATTCCTCCTGCTAAACACCAATCTCCAGCCTTGCTTATCAATCCAAAAGAAGGGTCACCGGGAAGATAACCGATATACAAACTTTCACTTTTCTTTTTATCTACCAGAAGAACATCTTCATACTCATAAGCAAGCAACAAATCGTCAGTTTCGTCAAGAATGCGCAGATTTGATTTTGATTGGATCATACAACCTATTCCACTCCTAATTCCTTCATCAACCTACCCACCGTTTCCTTCAATTCAGCAATCTCCTGTTCGGCTTTAACCAAACGAGCTTCCAGTGCCGACGAAGACGAACGGCCAGTTGGTTCATCAGCAAAATCATCATCATTAAATTCAGGGGTACCGCCTAATAAATGGGCATATCTAACTTCTTTTTGGCCCGGACGTTTAGGGAGCTGTACAATATAAGGCATTTCGCCGCCAGCCAATTTATCCAGGATCTCCTGTACTTCCTCTATCGAATCAAATTCGTACATACGACCGCTGTTGGTATTTAACTCACCAGGCGTTTGAGGCCCGCGGAGGATCAGCAGACAAATCAGCGCCACTTCCGACGGTATCACCGGGAATACTATCGCAAAATTGTGTTTGTATTTAATGTTACGAATAGAACCTCCGGTAGCAGTTGACATCAACCCGCGCCTTTTCAAGGAGTTTAGGGCATTGATAACTGTGTCATCATCATAATTAACAACCGGCTTGCGCGATGTTTTCTGGTTACAGGCAGCCACCAGGCCGTTAAGGGTCATGGGATAATAATCGGGTGTGGTTTTGGCCTTTTCCATTAAAGTACCAAGTACGCGTAGTTCTTCTGCATCAAGTACGGGTAAAGTTTGCGGTGAATCCATAGGGCTAAATATAAGCAGGTTTTTATAGCGTCAAAAAAAATTGCTAATTTTCTGAATGCTAAAATCGTTAGGATTAAAATAATAGCACCAAAATGGTTTACTTTGCAATTCAATGTCTTTATTCATTACATCATTAAATTCGGGAAGTAATGGCAATTGCTATTACGTGGGGAACGATCAGGAGGCTATATTGGTTGATGTAGGCATTTCATGCCGCGAAACTGAAAAACGTATGGCCCGGCTCGGGCTTTCCATGCAGAAGGTAAAGGCCATTTTTGTATCACATGAACATTCAGATCATATCCGTGGCATCCCTGTGTTAGCGAAAAAATACCAATTGCCGGTTTATATTACACCCGGAACATTAATGCATCTTAGCGGCGTAGATCATTTTAAAGTTCACCATTTGAGTGCATTTCAAACCGTACTCATTGGCGACCTGGAGGTAACCTCTTTCCCCAAAATACATGATGCATCCGAGCCGCATAGCTTTATGGTAAGCTGCCACGATGTAAAAGTTGGCGTTTTTACCGATCTGGGCATAGTTTGCGACCAATTGATCCGGTACTTCAGCCAATGCCACGCGGCTTTTTTAGAGGCCAATTATGATGACGAAATGCTGGATAAAGGCGGTTACCCTTATTATCTAAAACAACGGATCCGCGGTGGTAAAGGGCATTTGTCAAACAAGCAGGCTTTGGGTTTATTTACAACGCACCGCCCACCGCACATGACCCACTTGTTGCTTTCACATTTATCTAAAAACAACAATGATCCTAAACTGGTAGAGGACTTATTTACCAATTGTGCCGACGGCATCAATATTATTGTAGCTTCAAGGCATGAGGAGACACCCGTTTATTATATCAGCAACACTGTTGTTCAGCACGAACCTTTAGGGCAGCTTGGTCTGGGCTTTTAATCAGGCAACGTCGTTATCGGCCAGATCCTGCGAGAAAATGGTGCTCAGCATCTCATAAAGCTCCGGATGTTTGTGTTTTAGTTCGGTAGGCTTCTGAAAAAAGTATTCGGAAACGACTGCTAAAAATTCCGCCTCATTTGTGATAGCATAAGGATTAATATCGGAACGCCCGGCTTCTATTTTGAGAATTTCCTGGTGGATCATCTTAAGCCATGGCATTACATATTCGTGAGCCAGCAGATTTTCGGGCACACCATCTGTGGCCCCGTCCGATTTATCAAGCAGATGTACAAACTCATGAATAGCAGTGTTCTCTTTACCCGCCGACTTGCTGAAACCTTTGGTCAACGCCGCTCTTGAAAGGATCATTTGCCCGTTCATATATCCTGAGCCTACCATCCCTAAGATGCTCCGGTTTTCGCCTTCAAACTGAAACTCATTGTCGAAGGTATCCGGATACAGGATCACGTTAGTGAGGTTACGGTATTTCCAGTCGCTAAAGCCAAATATCGGGATCACGGCGCTTGTGGCTATCATCGTTTTATCCACGTCGCTCACTGTTGTGCCAACACCCTCTATCCTAATATCTGCCAAAAACTCCTCCACTTTTTGTTCAAAAAGCTTTTTTTGATCATTATCGAGGTGTTGATAATAAGGTATGTGCTGTTCCAAAAGCAGCTTATAATTAACCGCAGCTACGGGTACTTCATTCATTACTTTCTTTTTGTTAAGGAAAAAGAAAACAGCAAATGCAATTACGATCAGGACGATAACGGGAAACATTTGTATATAGATTTAATTATAAAACGATGTAAAACAACAACATAAACAAAGCGGCTATCAGCGTATTTAAAAAGTTCACTGAATTGTTATTTATTAAACCTTTTCTTTCGAATACAGCACCCAAAACTGAATCAGTTAAATTACCAAGTGTACCTGCAACTATAATACAGATAAAGTTTGTCGTCCAACCCATTCCTATTGCACAAACAATAGCTATTATAACAGAACCAATTACACCAATTAAAGTGCCCTCAACGCTAATTACGCCGTCCAGTCCACGCACCTCCGGCTTTAGGGTTATGATATTAAAAAAACGTTTGCCATAAACCATCCCCAACTCCGATGAAAGGGTATCCGCTGTGGCCGAAGCAAAACTTGCAGCCATCATCAATTGTAAAATATTGGCGTGTGCCGGCAGCGCAAGGATTAAAACCCCGCATAAGGCAGCAGTGCCTGCATTAGCTAAAACCTGCCCGGTAGTACGCCCTCCTTTTTGATCTGCGTTTAAATCCTTCTTTGTCTCTCCTTGCACCGAGGTAGCTGCCGAACCCAAAATAAAAAAAGTGGTCATCATGGCTAAACCTGTAAACCCTGCCCCGGCGAATACTAAAATAGCAACAGCTGCTCCTGTTAAAGCAGCTATAACGGTCAGTTTTCGGGCTGATATGCTATACACCACACCTGCTACCAAAATGAGCGTCAACAAACCATAACTTAACCACATAGCTAACCAACGGGATTTATTGCCGCTAAATTAAACTTTCAATTCATACTTTTGGGCACATGAAAGATATACTGGGCCAGGCCATACATGATCATTACCATAAATTAGCCAATCACAAACTCTGGATCAATAATCAGTATGGCCCGAAGGAGGAAATGCCAATTGATATTTATTTCAGGGATGAGGATGACATGCCCGATATTGAATGGTTGGCCATGAACGAATGTCGCGGAACAGTATTGGATATTGGCGCTGGCGCAGGAAGCCATGCATTGGTATTACAGGAACGTGGTTTTGATTGCGTTGCGCTTGATATATCACCCTTAGCATGCGAGGTGATGAAAGAGCGCGGCGTAAACAATGTAGTTAAAGGTGATATTTTTGCTTACAATGAGCAAAAATACGATACCCTGCTCCTGCTCATGAACGGTATTGGCCTTGCCGGAACACTTGAAAACCTTAAAGTATTTTTACAACATATTAAACTGCTGCTTAATCCGGGAGGCCAAATCCTGTTCGACTCATCCGATATTGCTTATTTATATGAAGATGGCCTGCCCAAAAAAGGCTATTACGGCGAACTGCTTTATCAATATCAATACAACCGCCAAAAAACTGACTGGTTCCATTGGTTATATATCGATGAAAAAACATTGGAACCCATTGTTACAGGAGCCGGCTTTGATATGGAAGTTTTGTTGGAGGATGAGTTTAAACAGTATTTGGTGCGATTAACGCTGAACAAGTAAAACGATGGTAATTTTCTGATTGCCGTTCTGCATTCCGTGCAGAATAAGCTATTTTTATTTCCTCAACATCACCCAATGAAAAAAGCTATCATCCATATTCTTGCCGGTCGCGAAAAGAAAATTACCGCCGAAGAAACCGTTCGTCAGCCCCTGCCCCACAAGGATTTTCGGTTCGCAAACCCTTTTATTGTTTTACACCACATGGGGCCGGAGATAATACAACCCGGTCAAACTTTACGGATCCATCCTCACCCACATCGTGGCTTTAGTCCGTATACTATAATGCTGCAGGGCGAAGGCTATCATAAAGATAATGCAGGTAACGATGAGATTATTAAGGCAGGCGATGTGCAATGGATGTTTGCGGGCAAAGGTATTATGCACAGTGAAGGCCCTACCGCCGAATTACTGCAAAAAGGCGGCGTTCAGGAACTTATTCAACTTTGGATCAATGCTCCCAAAAGTAAAAAGTGGGATGAGCCCTTTTATCAATCAGCCAAAGCTGCGGAATTACCCAAAGTACTTATAAATGAAGGGCTTGATTTTAATCTGGCAAGTGGGGACTACGAGGGTAAAACCGGACCTATCCAAAACTTCACTCCGGTTATTTCAATTGTTGGTAAAATTGCTGCAAGTAAAGAAGCAAATTTTAAAGCAATACCCGGCTATTGGGCATTACTTTATATTATAAATGGCACCATCAATGTAAACGGGCAATCCATCAGCCAATACAACCTCATTGTGTTTGAAAAAGATAACGAAGACATTGTTGTACTGGCAGAGGAAGATTCACAGGTATTATTCCTCTCAGCCGAACCTATAGATGAACCGGTATCAGCCAAAGATAACTTTGTAATGAACACCCCTGAAGAAATAGAACAGGCAATATACGATTATCAAAACGGCATATTCGGCACGTTGAACTACTAAGCACAACTCCATAACTTTTGATTATCACAGATTGCGTTTTATGATGATAAACCGCCGCTAATTTCATACACCTTTGTGTCATATAAAACAAAGGAAAAATGAATACCCCACATCAGTTAAACAACACCGGCGGCCTGTTATTAAACATCAATGAAAATGCCCGCAAGGTTATATTCGCAATTTGTATAGTACTGTGCCTGATGCCTTTTATGAGTCCGGCAGTGGCTTTATTATTGGGCTTAGTTGTAGCACAATGTTCCGGTCACCCTTATTTGCACCTCAACCATAAGGCTACCCATATTTTATTACAGGTATCAGTAGTTGGCCTGGGGTTCGGCATGAACGTGCATAGCGCGTTGCAGGCCGGCAAAGAAGGCATCCTGTTTACCATCGCTTCCATAACCGGAACACTATTATTTGGCACTTTAATGGGCAGATGGTTAAATATTGAAAAGAAAACCTCTTTTCTGATTTCATCAGGTACAGCCATTTGCGGAGGAAGCGCGATAGCAGCCATATCACCAGTTATAAAAGCCGAAGAAAAGCAAATTTCAGTTGCATTAGGCTGTGTATTTATCCTCAACTCAATAGCACTGTTTATTTTCCCGCTAATTGGTCATTATTTAAATTTATCGCAAACACAGTTTGGATTATGGTGCGCCATTGCCATACATGACACCAGTTCAGTAGTAGGCGCAGCGAGCAAATACGGAGCCCATGCGCTTGAGGTAGCAACTACTGTGAAACTGGCACGGGCTTTATGGATCATCCCGGTGGCTTTCTTTTCTACCTTTTTGTTCAAGAACAAGTCAAAAAAAGTAAGCATCCCTTATTTTATCGGTTTGTTTATACTGGCAATGATAGCTAACACCTACCTGCCCATTGTCAAATTCATGAGCCCTTACATCATCACAATAGCAAAAGCTGGTTTAACGCTTACCTTGTTTTTAATTGGCGCCGGCCTTTCACGCAAAGTATTGGCATCAGTGGGCTTAAAACCGCTTCTGCAGGGCGTGGCACTTTGGGTTGCGATATCCGGCGCTGCGCTATATGCGGTTATACAGTTGGCATGACAAAATCTTGCCGCCGCCGAAAAACCTCCGGTACACTTACCGTTAGGCAGCGACACCTTACAGCGTTTCCGCGAAAAAACCGCCGCTTTTGAAAAAGACATTGAAGAATGGTACGATGTGGTTACAGGCACTGATCGTGACGATGTTAAACACGCTTAATTATTTATAGAACAAAAGGCAAAGGCGGCATAACAGGGCCGCCTTTGCCTTTTGTAAAAGTTCACGTATTCGAAATTTGTTTACTATAAATCCTTTTGTGTTAAGGTATTTTAGTAAATATTGCCTATTTTTATGCCGTATTTAGAATTAAATACCATAATATTAAACTTTTAACCTTATCATCAACTCCCCCTCTGTTTCTATATGAAGAAACTGTATCCCCTGCTACTTTTAGTGCTCGTAAATATTTCCGTTAATAAATCATTGGGCCAAACAATTACGCGGCCCCCGGCACCTGTAATAAATTACGGCGGCGGCCTTCATACCTATGAAATTGGCAAACCGATAGCACCATTAAAGGTAACAAATACGGGCGGTGCTATTCCTTTAACCAGCTTATTTTCTCAAACAAGCACAATAGGCGGCAATCATTTATATGGCTACGTAGACGGAAATAAGAAAGATGCCCGGTTAGGGAATCCGCTTAGTTCAGCAAGAGACGCTAACGGTAATATTTATATAGCCGATGCCAACAATAACGCCATCAGAAAATTGGCACCCGATGGCACTATAAGCACATTTGCCGGCAACGGCAACCTGGGTGCTAACAACGGAAAAGGCAGAGATGCAACTTTTAATTATCCCACCGGAGTTGTAATTGCCGCTTCAGGAAACATATATGTAGCCGATTACGGCAATTGCCTGATCAGGAAAATAACCCCGGACGGGACAGTTACTACGCTGGCCGGAACAGGTTCACCGGGACACGACAACGGTGTTGGAAAATTAGCCTCATTTAACCTGCCTTATGGCTTAACTGTTGACAAAGCCGAAAATGTTTACGTAGCCGATTCATACAACAATTTGATCAGAAAAATCACACCTGCCGGCGTAGTTTCAACCATAGCAGGTGTTCTTAACGGTGGTAATATAGACGGTCCGGGGACAATTGCTGCCTTCCGCGTTCCATACGGTATTGCGGTCGATTCAAAAGGAAATTTATTTATTGCAGACAAGTTTAACGGCAGTGTTAGAAAAATAACACCAGATAACACGGTATCAACATTTGCAGCCGGATCATTATTTCTACCTAACAGCGTTGCCGTGGATAGCCTCAACAATGTATATGCTTGCGGACAGATATCATTTGTAACCAAATTTCTGCCATCCGGCGCACAAAGCAGCAATGTCCCACTTTCGGGTTTTTTACAGAAAGGATATGAAGAAGGTATAGACACACTTGCCAAATATTCAGATAATTTAGGCGTATCTTATGATGGTGCGGGAAACTTACTTGTATCCGACGGAAAAAATTTCGTATTACGAAAAGTGAACCTTTACGGCTACCAGGTTGAGGACCTACTGCCTCAAGGGCTTTCTTTAGACAGCACCGGAACAATTACAGGTACACCCCAAACATTGCAGGGTATAAAGCTTTACAGAATAGCGGGCTACAATGCAGGCGGAAAGGGCGAAAATGTCGCCACCATCCAAATAGTTAAAGGCAGTCAGCAAATAGCCTTTCCTCCTTTACCTAAGGTGACTTATGGTGATAAAGCATTGGCATTAAAGGTTACGAGCAACAATACAACAATTCCTTTAACGTATACAATCAGTGATCCTTCGATAGCCAAAATAGCTAAAGACAGTATCTATTTTAGTAAACCCGGCAGTGTCACCATTACTGTTACCCAGCCCGGCAATGATCTATACCTTGACGCGACACCGGTTTCACAAACTTTAACTATTCAAAAAGCGCCATTAACCATAACCGCGGTTGACACTGCAAGGCTTTACAATACCGACAACCCAATTTTCAGAATAGCATACAAAGGATTTGTAAACAAAGAAGATACAACGATTTTAAGCGCTCGACCTGCAATTTCCAATACTGCTTCAAAATCTTCTCCGGCGGGTGATTATCCTATTACATTGAGCGGCGCAAAAGCCGACAATTATACCATAAGCTATGTACCCGGCACGCTGAGTATCATCAATTTACCAACCATAACAGCCGACGGCTCAACTACCTTTTTTGACGGCGGTTCGGTTACGCTTTCAACGAACGCAGCACCTGGTTATACTTATCAATGGTTTAAAGATAATGTGGCTATAAAAACGGCCACTGCTTCCAAATTAAAAGTGACAGACGGAGGCAAATATACGGTAGCAGTTACGGTTAAATCGTTTACAGTAACATCGGCTGCTACTACTGTTTATACGCAGTTTAGCCTGCCGGTAAATAACTTCAAACTAACACTAAACGGCGCAGCTTGTAAAGGTAGTGCCAATGGCTCTGTTAATATCGAGGCTGTTCAAAAATTAAATTACTCGGCATCTTTTACTGCTAACGGCACCACAACAACATACCCTTTCACCAATCAACTCACCATTGATAAGCTTACTGCCGGCAACTACAGTTTATGTATAAGTGTCGAGGGTAAAATTTATTCGCAATGTTTTAATGTTGTAATCACCGAACCTGCCGACTTATCAGTTTATTCGACAGTTAACACAACCCTAAATACAGTAAACCTGCAGCTAACCGGAGGTGCAAGTTACAACGTAAACCTTAACAACGTAATTTATACTACTACTGATACCCAAATCACCCTGCCTTTGATAACAGGCGCAAATAAATTATCTGTTACTACCGACAAACTGTGCCAGGGAATTTTTGAAAAGATAATAAACCTGGATGCGCGGATGATCCCTTATCCTAACCCATTCCAAAACGTGCTTAATATCAATACAGGCAGCGGAAATATTAATAAAATATCAGCGACCATTTATAATGTAGTTGACGGCAAAACTGTTTACACTAACCAGTACAATAATCAATCAGGCAATCTGCAAATGGACCTTTCAACCTTACCGAGCGGTGTTTACTCGCTCAATTTAATGATGGATGGGAAAGCCAAATCTTTTAAAATTTTGAAAAAATGAAAAACTGGATCTATAGCTCATTAATAATATTGATACTCAGCGGTTGCGGCAAAAAAACTCCTCCGCCCGATGTAACTCCTGTGGCAACAAACCTGGTGTCTCCATTGAAAGATCAGCCTTGTACTACAGGTACAGTCATCTCTGCCGACAAAAGCACTGTGGCATTTACCTGGGAAGCTGCCGATAAAGCCGATGGTTATATTCTTGCTATAAAAAACCTGCTTACCAAAATTGAAACAAAACAAACTGTAGCATCAACCCAGGCCACAGCCGATCTGCTCCGCAATACTCCATACTCATGGTATGTGATATCTACATCTACAAAAACCAAGGCTACCGCTCAAAGTGATACCTGGAAATTTTATAATGCCGGTACCGGTGTTATAAGCTTTCCTCCCTATCCGGCCGAAATTACCGCGCCCATTTTTGGCGATAATGTAACAGCTTCAACCGGAAATGTTATACTAAAATGGACTGGCAGTACCCTTGGTGCTGCAATTAAGGGGTATGACATTTACTTTAGCAACACCAGCTCACCCACCCTGTTCAAATCAAATGTATCTGACAGTCAATACCAGGTTTCGGTAAAATCGGGCACAACCTACTATTGGCGTATTGTTACGATAGATGTGGCCGGAAACTATACCGATTCGGGAGTATATCAATTTTCAGTTAAGTAGAAGTTTTTAAATCTGTTAAATAAACGCTCCTTTGAGTTTATTCAGAGGGGCATTTTCTCTTTTGGCTAACCTATATCCGGGCCGGCTCTAATTACGCATATGATGTGCCCTACTTTACCACTACTTTCCTTTCCGTTGCCCCTCGGGTAAAAAGTTTGAGTTATCATTGCTGCCGAAAGCCGGCAATCTAAATTTTACCACTGATATCGTTTACGCATCACACTGCCCGGTCATCGATAATGATCAAAATGAAAAAAGTAACTTTTTTAATCTTTCTGTATTTATTACTTATATACAACAGCATTGCAATAGCCCAACAAAATGCAAAGCCTCGTTTCAGAGCTGTTGCCCTTGCCGAAACCGGAGGTGGGCATGCGTTATTTGACGCAGCAGCCAAACCATGGCTGGATAGGCTTGCTGCAGACAGTAATTTCACGATAGATTATATCAGCGATACCAAAAAGATCAATAAAGATTTCCTGAAACAATATCAGCTGTTTATTCAGCTGGATTATCCTCCGTATCCCTGGGAAAAAGAAGCGCAGGAGGCCTTTACCGATTACATTGAAAATGCACGGGGAGGGTGGATCGGCTTTCATCACCCTACCCTTTTAGGCGTTTTTGACGGGTACTCTATGTGGCAATGGTATTCAGACTTTATGGGCGGTATACAGTTTAAACTGCACATTCCCGGCGGTGCCGCTGCTATGCTTCATGTAGAAGATAAGCAGCACCCCATTATGAAAGGCCTTCCGGCAACCTTTATTACCGAAGATGAATGGTACATTTATGATAAAAGCCCCCGCACTAACGTGCACGTGCTGGCGAATATAGATGAGGCCACTTATTTGCCCAACAAAGATGTAAAGATGGGAGACCATCCCGTAATCTGGACAAACGAACACTTTAAGGCCCGGAATATTTATATAGCCATGGGACATTTCCCTCAACTTTTTGATGATACCGCCTTTACCACCCTGTTCAGCAATGCCATTTTCTGGGCAGCCAGCAAGTAATTATCTTACCAAAACCTAAATAAAGGCCAATAACTGTTATTTTAACAATATCCCGGCAGCCCCTACAATACCACTACAGCAATCCATTGCAGGTTTGAAACATATCCAACTTTTCATTTCAGTCGCATCAGATAGATTTTTAGCTTTACGGTATATGTAAAATGTTGATTAAATTACAGCTCTCAACCAGTCGGCTCATAACCAGGCCGGGCTGTATTACTAACTGAGTTTTACTCAACCGCCACGTTAATCCGTTAATGAAGAAGTGCATCCTAATTATCATTGTTCTGCGTGTATTCATATGCACATCTTTAGCTCAAACTACACTTGGTACTCCGGCTATTAAAAACTATACTCATAATGAGTATAATGCGGGCAGCGAGATCTGGGATATCAAACAGGACAAAAATGGCATTCTTTATTTTGCAAGCGATGAAGGCCTGCTTACTTTCGACGGCAGCTATTGGAAAACTTATCCACTACCTAATAAAAGTGCAATAAAGTCGGTAGCCATTGATGCTATGGGCCGCGTTTATGTTGGCGGACAGGACGAAGTCGGCTATTTTTTCCCAAACAATGCAGGGATCCTGAAATATCATTCATTTAAACAACTTTTACCTCAAAAAGCCAGGCAATTTGCGGATATCTGGGATATAGTTATTTACAACAATGAGGTGTTTTTTCGAACCATTGAATGCATTTTTGAATTACAAAGCAACAGCATACGCACATTTGACGCGCCCGGCGGCTGGATGCTGCTAAGCCAGACCGGGGGTAGATTGTTTGCTCATGATAAAGATATTGGCTTGGTTGTTTTTAAAAATTCACGCTGGGAACCTTGTGTACAACAACCAACAAAAGGGTTAAGAATAACTGGTATCACCGAATTTAATAAGGACACATTACTGGTAACCACCCGCAAAAATGGTCTGTTTTTGATGGCCGGCACCTCGCTGATAAAGAAATCGACACCCGCAGATGGCGTTTTGCTCACAGACCTGGTAAATTTTGGTCAAAAAATTGGGCCCGACAAATACGCCATCGGCACATCGGCAAAAGGCCTGATCATTATTGATGGCAAAGGCAGGCTAATAGAACAATTCTCCAACGCTCAGGGACTTCAAAACAATAATGTTCATAGTATACTGCTGGATAAAGACCGCAATTTATGGCTTGGATTAGAAAATGGTCTCGACTTTATCAATTATAACACTTCAGTTAAAAACATTTACCCCAATCGTCAAAATCTGGTAAAAAGCAGTGCTGTAACCATCTTTAACAACAAACTATATATCGGAACCTCAAATGGTTTATACTTCGCCCCGTTAAACACACAGCAAAAAGACATCAGCATGTCTACAGGTTCTTTTACAGAAGTACCCAATACCAAAGGCCAGGTGCTGAGCCTCACGCAAATCAACGGGCACCTGTTAGCCGGTCACCAGGATGGTGTTTTACAGGTAGATGATAACCAGGCTAAACTGGTTACTTCAGGGCCGGGTGCCTGGATGGTGAAAGGTTTTCCTGCCTCGCAGGATATTATTGCCGGAACCTACACAGGCTTTCAGCTTTTAAAATACAATGGCACCGGCTTTAGTTTTGAAGGACGGTTAGATGGCATTTATGAATCGCTGGGGAACCTTGCAGTGGATAAAAATAACTTTGTGTGGGCGACGCACCCTTACCGGGGTATTTTTAAGGTACAGCTGTCTGCCGACAGGAAAAAGATAGTTGGCTATACACAATATACTCAAAAAGGCGGTTTGCCATCGGCTCTGGACAACCACGTATATTTTATTAAAAACAAGATAATAGCAGCCACCGAAAAAGGTGTTTATGAGTATAATACAATCGAAGGTGACTTTACACGATCTGCTTTTTATAAACCAATATTTGATAAAGCAAGAATTGAGTTTCTTACCGAAGATAGTAAAGGCAATATCTGGTTCATCAGCAATCAGCGGATTGGTGTAATTGATTTTAGTAAAAGATCAGCTAATTTACCTTACAAGGTAATCTATTTCCCGGAACTGACCGGGCAAACGGTAAAAGGGGCAGAATACATTTACCCCCATGATATGGAGAATATCTTCATTGGTTCAAATAACGGTGTATTCCATTTAAATTACCGCCAATACGTATCGTCAGAGAACAAACTCAATGTATCGCTAACAACTGTAAAAGCCATAGCCGAAAAAGACAGTCTGATCTTCGGTGGCTATTTTGTTAAAAACAACCGGATTGTACCGGCACAAAACCAGCAAGATATTACCTCATTATCCAATCACTGGAACTCCTTTCATTTTGAATACACTTCTACCCTGTTTGCTCAAAAAAGCAATGAGGAGTTTAGCTATAAACTTATTGGGTTTGACAAGGATTGGTCACAATGGTCGGTTAAAACGGAGAAGGATTATACCAACCTGCCTTATGGTAAATATACATTTTCGGTGAAGGCACGTAACAATTTAGGGGCGGCATCTAAACCGGTTAATTATACTTTTATTGTTGAGCCGGCCTGGTACCAAACCATCTGGGCATACCTTGTTTATTTCCTGATCATAGCTTACGCTATTTACATCGGTATAAAATTGCAACAAAAACGTTTTGAACTGCATCAGCAACGCCACGAAGAGGAACAAAAAAGGTTAAGCTATCTCCACAGTCTTGAACTCGATCGCAATGACAAAGAAATCATCGCCCTTAAAAATGAAAAGCTCGAAGCCGAACTAAGCTATAAAAACAAAGAACTGGCCACCCTCACTATGCAGATGGTTGACCGGGGAAAATTACTGCTGAATATCAAAGACGAAATGATGACGCTGATCAAAAAGCTTAATATTCCCGATGCTTCATACCAGTTCAGAAGTGTATTTAAGCTCTTAAGCGATACTGAAAAAAACGACGATGACTGGGATAACTTCTCCATGTATTTTGACCAGGTGCATAATAACTTTTTAACCACCATGAAGGCTAAGTTCCCGAGTTTAAGCTCGACTGATTTGAAGCTTTGCGCTTACCTGCGGTTAAACCTGTCATCAAAGGAGATAGCGCAGTTGCTCAACATCTCGTTAAAGGGCGTTGAAATCAGCAGGTACCGGGTACGTAAAAAGCTACAGCTATCCACCGAGACAAACCTTTATGACTTTCTGATAGAGGTAACCAAGTAACATTAAAAAGCCATGCCCCTTTATTGAAACATGGCTTCTGAGTGTTGGAAAAATGATGGATCATTTACTTTTTACCGGCTAACCATAGTAAAGCATCCTCAAACATTTGGTTTTGCCCGGGCGATGTAAATATTAAATCGCCATGCCCCATGTTCATGTATAGCATCTTGTATTTCGTGTTAGTCCACACTACGGGGATATCACCGTCACGAATGATATCCTTTTTACCCAACGGATAATTAGCCGGATCGAGCGTTACCAATACTTTAATATCTTTATTATCCCGTGGGTTAGGCTTCCAGCCGTACCACTCGTTTATAGGGGCAATATAGCTTTTACCAAGGCTTTGGGTAACCGGGTGGGTGTTATCATCAACAATCATTTTAGCCGGCAGAGGCGGCCAGTTATTATTGTAAAAGGTAGCTCCTAAAAAATCAACAAACCATGGCCATTTGGTGTACTTGTCGTTATAGCCAGACACGTGGAACCCTAACCAAGCACCACCATTAGCCATAAATTTTTCAAATGCGCTCCGTTGTACCTGATTATGTGGAAACTCATTGAGCCAAATAACCACCTGGTAATTTTTTAGCTTTTTGTCATTCAAATCGCCCCAATTACTTGTGGTATCAAAAGCGAAGCCTTTTGCTTTAGCCATTTTGCTATAAAACTTCATGGCATCCATGGCAAAATCAACATGATCGCTCTCTACATTGGTTGAGTATAATGCCAGTACTTTAAAGCGAGGCTGCAGCGCAAAAGCAGTGTCAACCGCCAAAAATATCGCTAACAGAAACAAGGTAGTATATATCAATTTCTCCATTACAAATACTTCAACTGGATTATTTATTCATTTCATTACCAATCGAATCCATTATATTATTTACAGAGGTGCTTATACCCATGAACAATGGTTCATCATCTGCCGACCAGGGCTTGCCCCGTCTGAAATCCCACCAACGGTACTCTATTTTTGAATATTCGTTTGAGATTCCTTTTTCAATTGGCTTTTCGTAAACATCAAAAACCTTAACCTCGTAAGTAGCGTCGTAAACTATCACATCAACCACAAACCTTACAAAATAGTAGTTGCCGGTATTACCAATGTTAACCCGGGTAGTACAAGTGCCTATCACCTCACCCTTCTTTTCGTTGGCATTAGTTATCGTCTTTTCATCTCCCTTAAACCAACTTAGCGCCTTATTATACAGATCAGCTTTTTTAAAACCTGCGTTAATGGCGTAAACGTTATCAAAATAAACTTTCCCATTGCGCATCTGCAGTAAAATAGGCGAAGTATTCCCTTGTGCCATAACCATGACAGGCAAGAATAAAAGACACAAGAACAACAGCTTTTTTATCATGGTTATAAATACAATTAAGCTTTTTTAATATCACTTTTTAGCGGCCCAGAAAATTGCATTACTAAAAAGCGTGGTATAATCCTTACTCTCAAAAAGTACCGGCGAATGCCCCATAAAAATATAAACGTTGCGGGCTTTTTTCGCGGGATTAGTCCATACTACAGGATGATCACCCATGGTTATACCATCTTTCGGCTCATAAGTTGATTCATCTACTGAAGCCAGTACATGCACATTAGGTCGTGGGTCCTTATCATAGATATACCACTCTTCCTTTTGCACCAAAAAGGATGGCGACACGCCTTTCATTACCGGGTGTTTCTTATCCTCAATATTCACGGTGCCTCTGGCAAAGGTGGCTATGTAATTTTTAAAACGGATGCCTCCCATAAAATTCCAGAACCAGTTCCACATTGGGTAACCGTCAAACTCACCCAAAAGGGTTGCATGATGAAAACCAATCCAGCCCCCCTTACCTTCATCAATGTATTTTTCAAATGCTTTAACCGCTTTTTCTTTCCAGGCATATGGTGGGTAGTCCAGTTGAATAAACAATTGATAATTAGATAGAAAAGAGCTATCAATTGAATCAGTACTTTGAATATAATCAATAGAAAAATTGCTGTCGGCAGCAAGCTTATCCAGCCATACTTTGGCAGCTTTTGAGTATTCAATATGATGGCCACCGTTTTCGTATAGGGCAATTACTTTAAAGCGTGGCGCCTTTTGCGCCCAGGCAACTACTACGGTTAACAAACAAAAACTTAATATCAATGCTATTTTTTTCATGTTGATGGTTTACAGGCTGATGATTTATTTTGATCCTGCCCAAAGGATGGCATCCCTGAGCAGTATTACATAACTTTGATTAGTGAATACCGAAGGATCATGCCCTATGCCGATATAGATCATGCGGCGGTATTTTTCATTCGTCCAGATGATGGGATGATCGCCCATTGGCTTGTTTTGTTTATAGCTTGCTTCGTCGGCGGTTACCAGGACACGGACATTGGGCCGCGGACTTTTGTTAAACTCGTACCATTCGTCAGAGATCTCGAATTTAGCGGGTAAGTTTTTAGTGGCCGGATGTTTCCTATCTTCAACTACAACAGTTCCTTTTTGATAAGCAGGATGCGGCGAATACACTACCCCTCCCATAAAATCCTCAAACCAATGCCAGTATTTGGTATTTTTAGCTAAAAACTCAGTACCAGTTAAGCCCGCACCATGAATGCCAACCCAACCTTTCTCCTGTTCAACAAACTTTTGCAAAGCGGCCTGCTGACTGTACGAGATATCAAAAGGTGCTAATTGCAGCATCACAAACACTTCATAATTCTTCAGGTTTTCGTCATTGATCTTGCTTGAATCGTCGGTATAATCAACTTTAAATTGATTGTCTTTGCCCAGCTTCTCAAAAAATGGTTTAGCCGCAGTCATCATTCTGCTGTGATCATCCGAACGGGAGATCAACACAAGCGCCTTGAATTTATATTGTTGCGCGATAGTTGGGTTCTCCAATAGCAACGGAATCAATACTGCAATAAAATATTTCAGCTTGTCCATCGGCATCAATTATTTGTAGATCCTGCCCATCATTGGATTGTTCCAGATCACTTTTTTAAGTTCTTCAATATCTATAGCCCCCTGATGACTGTATACCACTTTCCCGTCCGGATCAACCAGCATGGTATAGGGCAAAGCGCCATCCCATTTAGGATCAACAGCCTCAATCATTTTATATTTATCGTCGCCTGTGTAGATATAGTTGGTTCCGGACGATTGCTTTCGCTGAAGAAACTTCAGCGCTTTATCCTTATTAGCCGGATCATCGGCGCTGATGCTCACAAATTCAAGCCCCCTGTCTCGGTACAGCCTGTTCAACGTAACCAGGTCATCAAACTCTGCAACACAAGGGCCGCACCAGGTTGCCCAAAGGTTGATCATCCTTAACCCGTCCGAATGATTTTTCACCACCCTCGCGATTCCGGCAGCGCTGATGGTATCAAGTTTTACCGGCTCTTTTGCCCACTGAATTTGCGCTTTATCTATCCAATCCTTTTTCTCGGCCCATTTAACAGAGCAGCCAAAGGTTTTGGTAACAGGAACGGCTACTTCTTTACCGGCCAGCACAGCATCTATAGCATTACGCGCGTCCTGCGATTTTGGCGTTTTAGCGGGATTTTCCATATCATCAATCCGGCCGTTGTACCTGAGCTTCCTATCTTTATCAAATACAAAAATATGAGGAGTAGCAACCGGGCCATATTTATTAGAAGCTACTTCCGTTTCGCCATCATACAGGTACGGAAAGTTAAACCCTTTATCTTTGGCACGTACTTTCATTTCTTCAAATGAATCTCCTAAATCACTGTAACCCAATTCATCATAGCGTAGCGAGTTAGGATTATTAGGATTAATAGCAACAACACTAACACTTTTTGACGCATAGTCACTGGTCAGTTTAATCACCCTGTCTTCATAGGCCTGCGATGTTGGGCAATGGTTACACATAAAAACAACAACCAACACTTTGGCATTTTTAAATGATTGCAAAGTATAAGTTTTACCATCAATCCCAGGCAGGCTAAACTCAGGTGCCTGAGCGCCGATAGCCAGCGTTTTGTGTTCATCTGCCGCAAAGCAAAATATCGGGGTACACAATAACAACGCGAGGGCAAAACTTATATGGATCTTCCAGTTCTTCATAACTTAGGTATAGTGGTTTATAATTAATCGCCTGTTGAAACCGCCAGCAAGTACCAGGCTGTGTGCGGCAACCACTGCTCGGCCCAGCGCCAGTCCGAGTCTTTGCCCGATACAGCGTAAGGGATATTAAAGTCAATATCATCCTCGTTATCAAAACCCGATGTAATACCATTTACAATACCGCCCGGTGCGTTGGTATATTCAAACGTGCCAAAAAAGCCATAAGCCGGGTTATTGTGCCCTGTACCTTGCAGCATGCTGGCATCAAAGGGATTCAATCCCAAAATCCAGTTAAGCTGATCAATAGCAAAACCTGAAAGCTGGTCATGAAAAGCTTTGTCATCTTTAAAAAGGCTCGCTGCCATCCGCGCGGCAGTAGCAACAGAGCCAAGCCTTGCATTTTCACCCTGCCACCATGGAGACGCATCACTGCCATGAGGGAAAAAGAAGGCACTATGGCGATTGCCCAACGTATCCTGCACCAATTCGCGGCTGTAGCCAAAGGGGTTGTTTACTTCATGAGTAATAGCGAGTTCAAACTCCATTGATTTCCTTACAGCTGATTTGATCTTAGTTTGCAAATTGGCAGAAGCATAAGGATAATAATAAAGCAGGCTAACAACCGGCAAGCCTCCGTCTGAAGGGTGAAAGAAAGGCCGGTCTTTATCATCTGCACGCCAAAAGTTTTGATATTTATTCCATGAGGTTAGGCGATTGAGCAAATTATTTGCCCGTTTTTCGGCTGCTGTTTTATATACCTCTTTATGGGTTACCTTATAAAGCTCGGCTGCGGCGCTCAGAGCACAATAATCGTCAAGGATGTTTTCCTTTTTATCATAATCCATCTGCGGGTTTTCCTTTTCCAAAAAGGCAAAGGCATTTTCAGCGGCCTTCAGGTAATCTGAATTGCTAAACTCACCCGACGTTTGATAAGCCGAAGCCATTGCCAAGGCAGCAATCGAAATCCCTGCACCCGAACGGTAACTGGCCTGGTAACTACGCCAGTTTTTACCGGTTGTAGTTTTAGTGAACGACTGATCTTTAGTTTGCTTGATCCGGTAGTTGCCTTCATCGGCCTGAATTACCCGGTCTTTAGGTAATTTACCCGGTCCGGGTGAAGAAACAGAGCGATAAAAGGAGCCTTTTTTTGCCTGCATCCTTACCAGGTAATCGGCACCATACATGGCCTCATCCAAAATCCGTCTGTTAAACTGTCTGAAATCAGTTCCGGGACGGGCACTTAACAACTCATAAGTCTTGAACAGACTAAAAGCTGTTAATGAGATCTGCTGCGGGTTAAAATAATTAGAGAATGACAGGTGCGATAAATGTTTGCCGTAATCGCCGGTAGCATCGTACCAGCCGCCATGCGCATCAACAGTATCTGTTGTACCTGATAATACTAAATGATGATCAGCTTTATCTAACAGGCCTGAACTTCGCTGTCCCTTAAAGTAATATACCACATCAGATATGGTTGCCTTTTCAAGCACATTCTTTCCTATAATAAAAGGATAAGAGGAAATGATTCCACTTGGCGAACTTAATTGAATTTTATAAGTCCCCGGTTTTGTAAATCCACTGAAATCAAGCGTCCAAAATTGAAAGTCCTTCCACTTGTTCACCGGGCCGCTGTAGTTGATTTGCCCGGTAAATACTGTATTGCCCTTATCTGCTTCAATAAGATTAAAAGATGTAAAAGCAAGATGGCTATCTGCAACTATAATGGCACGTTTGGCCTTACTATCCTCATAACCTACATGATTGGTTACCACTTTAACACTTTGTGCCTGCACAATAAATGGCAGTCCGGCTAAAAGCAGGCAGCATTTTTTGCATATAGCCGAAAGGATATTGATATGCTTTTTCAGGTTCATATATAAAGTTAAGGAATTATAAAATGGTTGTCAGGGAAGCATTTTGCATCCCGTTTCAAAGCTAAAAGATAAAGCCGCTGGTAGATATTTTCATGCCCCTACATTAACACTACTGGTAAGTAGATAGTGCAAAGTCGGAGGTCAAAAGTCTTTTGACTTAAAACTTCGGACTTATGACTTCGAACTTCTTTATGTGATTTCGAACCTCTTCAATTGCGCGAAATCAGCACAATAAATTACAGTAGTGGTGTTGTAGTGCCTTCAAAATAGCTATTGAATAAAGTTTGACTGATAATTGCATAAGATTAATTTTCATATATAAACCAGTTATGAAAACCCCGCGCCCTAAAACGCGGATATAAAAACCTTAATTATCGATGGAGAATACCGGAAGCACAAGAAAATTTCTGATAGCAACGCACGGCAAGCTTGCAGGCGGCATAAAATCGTCGCTTGATATTATTACCGGAACTATGGATAGCATTTTTTTGATTGAAGCTTATGTTGAGGAAAACCGCTCGTTAGAAGATGACATCAAAGCGGTAATTGATCAGATTGGCGACAATGATGAATTGATTGTTTTTTCGGATATCATGGGCGGCAGTGTTACCAATCAGATCCTGCAATATGCCTTGCAGCCTAACGTACATGTGGTTTCGGGCTTTAATCTTCCGTTGGTGATTGAAATTATACTGGCTGATGCAGCTACTCCCGTAGAAGAGGTAATTGCTGAAGCCATTGAAAATGCCAAACAACAGATGGTATACGTAAACAAACTTTTAACCGCGCAAAACCAGGAAGAAAATAATGATTAAACTAACCCGTATTGATGACAGGCTGGTACATGGCCAGGTAGCTTTTACGTGGACACCGGCTCTTGGCGCCGATTGCCTGCTGATTGCTAACGACAAAGTGGCTAAGGATGAGTTTATGAAGATGACCCTCGCCCTTGCAAAACCGACAGGCACCAAACTGCTGATAAAACCTGTAAAAGAGGCGATTGCTTTTTTAAATGACGAGAAAAGCAAAAACGCAAAAGTTTTAATACTGATCAACAGCGTTAAGGATGCGGCAGCACTGGCAGCGGAAGTGCCCGAAATAACAACAATCAACTTCGGTGGCTTACGGTCAAAAGATGGCTCAAAGTTGATATCAAAAGCTATAGCGGTAAATGATGATGATATAACCATCATCCGCGAAATGCTTGCAAAAGGCCTTGAGTTGGAAGTAAGGCAGGTACCTACTGATAATAAACAGCTTGTGGCAAGCCTTATTTAATTAAACATATTTAGCAAACTCACAAACAACAATTTAACCCTCTTGTCAGCATCATACTTACTCATCGCGCTGATAGCGATGTTTGGACATTCGGAAGATTTTTTAGGCACTACGCTGCTTAGTCGTCCGCTGGTACTTGGACCACTGGTTGGCCTGGTGCTTGGCGATGTAACCCAGGGTGTAATTATCGGCGCTACGCTTGAACTCATATTTATGGGTAACATCAAGGTTGGGGCCGCCATACCTCCCGATGTAATCACAGGTGGTGTTTTGGGTACAGCTTTCGCTATCATCTCTGGCAAAGGCCCGGCAATTGCCCTGGCCATAGCCGTACCGGTTTCCATACTGGCCGAAATGGTGATCAGTGGTCTGTTTGTATTGCGGGCTATGCTCAATAAAAAATTCAATCAATATGCCGAGGACGGTGATTTTAAAGGCATTCAACGCCTGCATATTATTTCAGGACTATTGAGGCCGGTACTTATGGGTATCATCATTACGCTTGCACTGCAGTTAGGTGCGGGCGCTATGAAAACATTTTTGGACATGATACCTGCATGGGTACAAACAGGCCTGCAGGTTGCAGGCAATATGCTACCTGCATTAGGTTTTGCCCTGCTCATGAACCTCATGTTCAACAAAAATATGGCGCCTTATTTTTTCCTGGGCTTTATGCTGGCAGCCTATCTCAAATTACCGGTAATAGCCATTGGCGGGTTTGGGGTTATAATCGCATTATTAGTAACACAAATTGCCCCTAAACCGGCTACAGATGACGATTTTGGAGCCGATGAGGAACCTGCCGAGCAAATAAAGCTCAATACTAAGCTGAGCAAACGTGATATCCGTATGCTGTTTTTCCGTTCGCTGACGCTGGAGGCCAATTTCAATTTTGAGACATGGCAAAATACCGGCTTTGCGTTCTCCATTATTCCTGTGCTGAAAAAGCTGTACAACACAAAAGAGGCCATGGCGGCCGCCCTGAAAAGGCACCTGCAGTTTTTCAACACCAGTCCCTACGGTTCAACATTAATACTGGGTATAACTGCTGCTATGGAAGAGCAAAACAGCAATGATGGGGATTTCGATGAAGAATCTATCAATTCGGTTAAACTGGGTTTGATGGGGCCGCTGGCAGGCGTATTCGATTCCTTATTTTGGGGAACATTTAAAGTTATAGCCGCTGGCGTTGGAACATCGCTCGCCATTAAAGGCAATATCCTGGGGCCATTGCTGTTCCTGCTGATATTCAATGTTCCGCATTTGCTATTACGCTATAAACTAACTTTTGTGGGCTATGACGCCGGAACACGCTTTTTGCAAAACCTGGCCAAAAACAATGTGATGGACAGGCTTACCAAAGGCTCCTCAATTTTAGGGCTGATGGTTGTTGGCGCTATGCCGGCAACACTCATGAACATCACTACACCGCTACATATAGGTGCGGAAAAATCGGCGGTGAGCATTCAAAGTATTTTAGACCAGGTAATGCCTGCGATGATTCCGTTAGGGCTCACTTTTTTAGTGTATTATTTTGTTAAAAAGAATATTAAAACCACATACCTGTTGTTAGGCCTGCTGCTGCTTGGTTTTGCAGGGAGTATTATCCACCTGTTTGCATAAAGAAAAAATATAAATGAAGGGAATTGGAGTTTCACCGGGCATTGCAATAGGCAGGGCATTCGTTATTAAAAAGAACGCACCGGCCACCAACGGTATTATTTTAAAAAACCAGGTTGAGATAGTAGCGGAAATTGAACGTTTTGATATATCAGTAACCAACGCGCTTGCCGAGATCGATGCCATCAAGAACAGCTCGCAACTGATGCTCAATGACGATGACATTGCCATATTGGAAACACAAGTGGAGCTGATCAATGATCCGCAGATCCGCGAGGATGTGGTGGCCAAGATTGAAGCCGAAAGAAAAACGGCCAATGATGCTATGATTGAGGTTACGGCCGGTATTGTTGCCCTGTTTGAAAGCATGGACGATGAGTACATGCGCGCCCGCTCGGCCGATTTTCAGGATATCGGCAACCGCATCCTCAAATACATCAACCGTACAGGCGATACCAGTAACCGCTCGTTCGAGCCGGATACTATTGTTATTGCCGATGACCTCACTCCTTCTGATACCATCACTTTAGATCTTAACCTTGTCACCGGTTTTGCAACACAGGCGGGCAGCCGTACTTCACACGCGGCCATTATAGCCAAATCAAAAGGGTTGCCTGCGGTTGTAGCCTGCGGCGATGAGTTAATGACTATCAACCATAATGACTTTATCATTTTAGACGGCCTTAGTGGTTCGGTTTACGTCAACCCCGGCGAGGATATCATTAGCCGCTACTCCGTCAAATCTGCTTCCTTTAGGCATCAGGCGGAGGTATTAAAAATGGTAAAGGATAAACCTGCCATTACCGCTGATGGCAAACAGGTAACCCTGCTGGCCAATATTTCGGATGCAGATGACCTTACCATGGTGCACGACAACGGAGGCGAAGGCGTTGGTCTTTTCCGCACCGAAATGTTGTTTATGGATCGTGATACTTTTCCCGATGAGGAGGAACAATTTGAGTTTTATAAAAAAGCAGTATTACAGGCAAAAGGCAAACCTGTAGTTATACGAACAATTGATATAGGCGGAGATAAACACCTGTCATACTTTAATTTACTACCCGAACTTAATCCTTTTCTTGGCTACCGGGCTATCCGTATTTCGCTCGACCAGGAAGGCTTATTTATAGTGCAACTGAAAGCCATTTTAAGGGCCTCGGCGTTTGGACCGGTCAGCATTATGTTCCCGATGATCTCGAACGTGAAAGAGATCCGCGACGCGAAACTCATCCTGAATAAAGCAAAAAATGAGCTACTTGAGCCGGGTGTCGCTTTTAGCAATGATGTGAAAGTAGGGATTATGATCGAGATTCCATCGGCCGCGGTTACGGCAGATATCCTTGCTAAAGAAGTGGACTTTTTCAGTATTGGCACCAACGACCTTTGCCAGTATACCCTGGCTGTAGACAGGATGAACGAAAAGATCACACACCTTTACGACCCGTTTAATCCGGGTGTACTACGCCTTATTCTAAACGTAATTGAACAAGGCCGCGCGCATAACATCCACGTAGGCATGTGTGGCGAAATGGCTTCCGATCCTCTTGCTACCTTGTTATTGTTAGGGATGGGGCTGGAAGAGTTTTCCATGAGTGCTGCCTCTATTCCAGCAATAAAAAACATCATCATTAATAATAGCGAAGCAAGGGCTAAACAGATATCCCAGCAGGTAATGACTATGGATAGCTCAGAAAAAATTATTGCTTATTTAAAGGAGATAACCCAATGATAACCAAAGATTATATCATCACATCGGCGCAGGGAATGCATGCCCGCCCGGCAACTCAGCTTGTTAAACTGGTAAAAGGCTTTAAATCGGCCACAAGTTTAAAAAAAGGCGACAAAACCGTTAAACTGAACAGTTTGCTTAATATCCTATCGCTGAGCATTAAAGGCGGCGAAACCATTTCAGTAATTATGGATGGCGAGGATGAAGTGAGCGCAGCCATTGTTATTGATGATTTTTTTACCAAACAGCTTAAAGAACTATAAAAAGCATACATGAAAGTAACTATAACTAAAAGCGAACAGGAATTTGATATCACCGCGGCATGGCGCATCATAGCGCAGATGCTGGAAAAAAGAACATCTGTAATTGGCCTTTCAACCGGGCAAACCACCATTGGCATGCACCGCATTGTTTCGGAAATTTACGCTCAATATCCGTTTGATGTATCAAACATCACCCTGTTTAACGTGGATGAACTCACCAATCTGGAACGCGAATATGCAGGCAGCTGTTATACGATGATCCTGAACCAGATTGCCGGTCCGCTTGGAATTCCTGAAGAAAACTTTATTATGCCGCCTACACTTTCTGATGATTTTGTGGCAGAGAGTATCCTGTTTGAAAAACGCCTTGCCGAGCGCGGCGGGGCCGATCTGCAGATGCTGGGCATAGGCAGCAACGGGCATATCGGCATCAATCAGCCGGGAACAGCCTTTGAAAGCGAAACCTGGGTATCACCGATGGACCCGGATTTTGAAGCACGCGTACGCCGTGAAACACAAGTACCGCCAGAAACAGAGCTTGGTGGCCTAACCCGTGGCGTTAAAAACATTATGCATACCCGCAAGCTGATCCTGATAGCTAAAGGTAGCCACAAAGCCGAAATCATTAAACAAGCCATATTAGGCCCTGTAACTACAGATATCCCGGCATCGATAGTGCAATTGCATCCAAATTGCGAGATATTGTTAGATGCCGATGCAGGCGCGTTAATAGCCGATTACGCTAAGGAACGTGGTTATAACTGGTAGCAACTCAAACTTAAAAGCAGGCCACCGGGTAACCCAGTGACCTGCTTTCTTTGATGCCTTAGTAACGCTTTAATTCAAATGGCTATTAGCCACGTCAAGCAAATACTCTTTCCTATCATCTACGTATTCCCAGAACATCACCCCTGCCATGCCGTTCTTTTTCACGTACCTGCATTTCTTTCTAATCGACCATTCATCGTCAAATGATAAAAACTGGCGGGTTGTGGGATTGTACAAATACGGTGCCTTAGCACTTTTATCCCGATAGTATTTAAATGCTTTATTGGTGAGCAGGCTATCTTTTATAAAAGTATAACCACCGCCTCGCATCCTTTCCAGGTTACGCGAACCCAATCCGGTTTTGGTACTGTCCGACACTCTTGTAGAGCGGCTGTAAAAAGCCATTCCCAACACAAGTTTATTCCGCGGAACACCCGCTTCAATAAAAACCCGGGTACCATTATCTGAGTTATTTTCTGTTTTTAGATATTTTGAAGCGTAAAGCCCGGTATGGTGCACGGCTACATCTGCACCATAGTCATAGGTCATGAGGTTGATGTAATCCAAACAGGCAGCTACTTTATCCATTTCGGTATTCTGCACAAAATGCCTGAAAGCACCTACGGCTGCAGTAAGCAACAGTTTTTTTCCGGTTTCTTTTTCAAGTGCATTCAATTGCGCCCGCAGTTCCAGGAACAGGCTGGTATAGTTTTGTTTATCCTCCGGGCGATGCACATTACCTGCACCTGATTCGTTAGGATATTCCCAATCTATATCAATGCCATCCATTTTGAACTTACGTACCAACTCAACGGCGCTTGCCGCAAAAGCTTTACGTGAAGTATCGGTAAGTGCCATATCCGAAAAGTTCTTGCTCCACAGCCAGCCGCCTATAGAAATCAGAACTTTCAAACCTGTATTCTTTTTCTTCAACCCAACCAAATACCTAAAATTGATGGTATCGGTTCGGGGATGGGTTAAAAAAGCCCTGTTGCCTATTACATTTACAAACGCGTAGTTAATATGAGTAAGCTTTGCCGGATGAACCATATTAGTATCAATCAAACCACGGAAACCGCTTACATAAGCAATTATAACGTGTTTTCTTGTCCGGTTCTTTTGAGCATAAGCCAGGTTTACAGAAAGTACAAGGCAAAGAAGAGCCATCAGCCTGGTTTTGCATTGCCCAGGCCGCAATAACGATGATGTTGTCATTAGAATTTAGGTATTTATAATATTTAAATCTTCAGGCGCAGCCTTTTCTTTTCAAGTATTCCAACAAATAAAATAATGATCACAGCCGTCAGGAATGAACGCAGCAATCCCGGAAATCCGTTATTTATCACATCTGGATAATTGATATGAAACAGTTCCAGTATAAAAACTTGAAAATACGGGATCAGGTAACAGGTGAGCGTACTGGTGCCCGCAGGTTTGATCCAGTTAAAAGCGCTTATTTTACCCTTAACATCAGCCACATATATCAATATCAAAAACGCAAGCGTAGTGATGCCCGAACAAATGAGTACCCATGACGGTGTCGAGCGAATCTTGGAAATGCCTTCGGTATAAGGTCGTAAAGCAAAACCTGCTACCAGGAACAACACGCCAATAATAGCCAGAGTGGCCCAGATACGTTGGGTTTTACCCTGCTCAACAAGCCTGGCATAGATCCCTGATACAACAATGCCCCCCATAATTAATGTCATATTTGAAGCATCATTGATTATCCAAAATGGCTTTAAAAAGACAATAGCGTCACCCAGCGAACTACCGGTAATGTTGCTACCTGCTAAAGTTACCAACGTATCGTCGTGCATTACCTTTATCTCACACACGCTATGAGCTATGATGCCAATAGCAGCAAGTATTGTCCATGCCACAATAAGCCTGTGCAGCTTGCCTTTTACAGCAACATATATCAATGCACAAACCAGATAGGCCCAGCCTATTAAGCCTAAAATGCCCCACCATGAAGGCTCCATCCACCTTACTTCACCATCTTCGCCCCCTTTGTAAATTACCGCCATGGCTATCAGCATAATAATCCCAAGTATTTGCAGTGAATATTTTTTGGCCTTTGCCATGGTTTCGGGATAATCCAGCCAGATAAGGAAAAACGCAGTAGTAATAACCAGGGCCCAGGCGGCCTTCGGGATTAATGCCGCTGACGAGTTGTACTCTTCAAGATTTACATGGTAGAAACCCATAATGACCAACGCTGCGCTGCGTATCAGGATATAAAATAACACCTCCTTTGTACTATCGCCCTTTTTGATCCTGTTATTGATTGCAAAGGGTAATGATAAACCCACGATGAACAAAAACGCAGGAAAAATCGTGTCGGCAAAACCCATCCTGTCCTCAAAGGCTTTGGCATGATCTATCCATTCGGGAATATGCTTAACACCCGCGGCATCGTTAACAAATATCATTAGCAGCATGGTGATGGCACGCAATACATCGATGGATAACAGGCGCTTGGGTAATTGTTGCATGTAGCTTTTATTTAGGGTATTTTATTTAACTTTTACGGAAAACAATGAGTTATGGCTCGTAATATATAAAGTATTATTACCAGCACCACCAAATGCTAATCCCGTTGGCCGTTCAGGCACTTTTATCATATTGATTTGTTTACCTGCACTATCATAAACATAAATCTGTCCATCGGCTACATAAACATTTCCTTTATCATCTGTTGCCGAGCCAAACTCGCCTCTTTCAGCAAAATATTTTAAATCAGAAAGATAACCGTCCTTACTTACAGTTGTGCTCACGGTACGTTTATCATACTCATCGCTGCTGTATAATGGCTTTCCGGGATACGCGGCTGCCAAAGCTGTTGACCTTGCCAAATCATACACCACAGGGATAATGGTCACTCCATCGGGCGCCACAAAACATTCGGCAGGCTTGTTCACTGTTACCGTATTGAAATCATGATAATCGCGCCAGCGGTGTGCCGGGTATAACGCTTTGTAAACCGGGTTTATTTGCCCCATTGGGATGGTTTTCAGTTTTTGTATAGTTTCATCAGGATTATGGGGGTCAATACTATAAGCCCAGCTTGCAAAGCCCGAATTGCCCCATCCGCTAAAAGATGTACCCACAGCGTCGGCCGGATTATCAAATTTTTCCGGCTTACCATTTACAAGATAGCCGGGCTTTGGCACATATTTAAAAACTACCAGCAGGTTATCATTTTTATCACAAGCTAAGGATAGCGGTTCCCATGGATAGTCGGCCAGTAAACTGATTTGCCTATCTTTAGCCGACCATTTATAGATCCGTTTCATGCGCTGCTCACTGAAATAAATATTGCCTTTGCTATCAGCACATACTGCCGATGCAAATTCAAAACCAGTAGCCAGCTTATTGATGGTGCCGGTCTGCTGTTCGGCGGCGTTGGCTTTGTCATCAATATAAAGTCTCGCAAATTCCCATGGCCTTACTTCTGTAGCTGTATTGATATCATATAACGGCAAGGTAGTGGTATATTTTATCTGGCTGTAATTATGCACATTCAATAACTCGATGTTTTTGCCACCCCATTTTCGGATTGAATACGGTGCCGGTTTATTCACCCTGATCACCCTGAACATATACAAGTTGGCAAACACTATATTACTCGAATTTTCCAGTTCCATTGGCTGACATTCGGTACTTTCTCGGCTTTCCTCTTCTAACTGCATTGCATAAACTTTCCAATTGGCTACATTGTTAAACCGCACCTCGTTACGTACATGATGCTCTATCGACATGGCATAAATACGACCGGGAGTTTGTGTGTTAGAAATATAAGTGCCGGCAGTAGCATAAGTATTGGCGCTCCAGATATCCTTAAAAGTACCGCCGCCACCATCTGTTACCCAAAGGCTCCAGTACTGTGTATCCCAGGATGAATCCATTCCATTTTGCGCACGATTATAAGCACCACTTCCTGCTGGGCTTTTGGGTATACCAACACGTTGCATGCCCCCATGGCCACCCACAAATTTCACATCGTTCATGTATGACCCGACACCTGCCATCCATTTACAGGCGACAGCCCGCGGATTATCGGCACTGGTGCAAATACCAATACCACTTAATATATTGTTTCCTCCTTTTGATGATTCCAGCAGTGCTACCGGGCCACCAAAACCGCCGAAAGCAGGTGTATTATCAGCAATTAAAAACTGCGTGGCAATGGGATTCAAACCAATCAATTTGGTATCGGGCTTTAGTTTAATAGTTTGGCTAACGCGGTACCATCCCTGGGGCACATATATGGTTTCATATTTGTCGATAGCTGCCTGTATAACCTGGGTATCATCAGTGACACCATCACCTTTAGCGCCAAGCGCTTTGAGGTTGGCCCAGGTTTCAATTGCCGGAAAATCGGGAATATCTTTTTTAACGGCTTCGGGCAAAGCGCTCAAAGGCTCCTGCTCATTAATGGTTTTATATTGCGGATCGGCATCAAGCCCATCCATCTGCAAACCGTAAGTAAAGTTTTTTACACGATAGATATTTGCCGCCCCTGGCGTTGTTTTACCGCTGCGACGATAGCTGGCCAATACAGGTACATTGCGGCAAATTACATTACGCAGGTTGATCTGGTTAAAAGCATTATCCTCGTTACTGATAATGATAGCCGGTCCGCTTATACCATCAAAACGGCAATCTTCCATAAATAGTTTTTCATGGTAGTTGTGATTAATGCTGATCACGGTCGGCACGTGCTTAACATTCATCCGCACAATGGTAAGTCCTGCTTCCTGCGTACGCATAGCCGCTTCACGCTGACCTTCAAAATAAGTATCCACCATCATGAACTGCCAGCCCGGCGACGGCTTGGTAGTATAAATTCCATACTGGCCTCCGAAAAAGCGAACATCTTCCATCTCGTTACCCACATCAAACATGCCTGCCAGGCCTTTGCCAATATTTACATCGACATGAGCTATAAAACTGTGCTGGGCAAAATGAGTGCGCATGGCTACAGCGTAAGGATTGCCATCTTCTATTTTAAGGTTGATATTTGATATCGAGCTATAAAAAGTTGATGCTCCGGCATCATGAATCTCATCATCGGGTTTCGAAAGATTGCTTACAAACCAAAACATATACTTAGCGTGACCTTTATCGTTTTCATCAGAGGTTTGAAAACCGGGCGAGTTTTTAGCCAGGATAATTTGAGGCCTGTTTTTGCCATACCCGATTAACCTTACAGCGGTAGGTATATATATAGTTTTGGAGATCAGATATTTCCCTTCGGGGATAAAAAGCACACCGAAATTATGCTCAGTTTTTACTTTGGTAATGGCGGCTTGCAATTCGTCGGACACATCGGTTCTGCCATCGGCCCTAATCTTAAAGTTTTCGGGGGTAAAATAAACAGCGTCCGAATCCTGCAGGCGGGCCTGATAAATGGATTTGCCGCCATTGTCGTCTTTTACAGTTTTCTTGCTGCCAAAACAAAAGGTTTGAATAAAAATAAATACGGTGATTAACAGGGTTCCCTTTTTCACTTGAGCTATAATATGGTTTATATGGAATGATGCCGATCCAACGGATTGTCAATGCGCAAATCTATCGGATAGTGTAATCTGATGCTATTATTACGGCACTACATCACCACTACCATAGGTAACATTACAGTTAAACAGAAAATTTAGGGGCTAACAGATGAAATATCTAAACGGAACTGCCCAGCATAAAGAACCACCGGGCGGGTTAACGAAGAACGGGGGAATGGAAACGAAGTATATAAAACAAAAATGGGCAGCCAAAGGCCGCCCATTCATTAACTGGTTTTAATGTCCAATTATTTTGCAGTTTTTCTTGCAGGAGTTAACGGAACGATAATAACAGCTAAGAAAAGGGCAACTTCTAATACGGTTAACATAACTTTAATTTTTTTAATGTTTTAATTACTGAACTAACAATGTTTTAAGGAATTACAACCGTTCCTACAGGCATGCTGTGGCAGGGATGCAAGAACAATTGTATCATTCCTGGCAGGGGTTAGGCTAAAAATATGCCATTAAAAAATCGCCCCTAAAAATCAACAGTTTAGACCCAAAACGTCATTTTTTAAAATTGACTTTTCTTAAAAATCGCGTCCAAAAACAGAGGTTTTCTAAATTTTAATTCAAATTTCACCTTAAGGATTAGAAAAAGAGGGCCTAATTGGGATATAAAAATCTGATTAACTGTTTTTCATTAGATTATTTTTCTAAAAACAGCTAAACCGACAGGAATTTATTTTTAGAGAAATTTATTTCGCAGGCTATTTTCACAGACCGCTTTACGATGTAAAAAATCAGCCCCCAAACATTTTTTTGTAAAAAAACACCATCCTTAATTTCGAATAATTTATGGCTTAGCAATTTGAAAAAAAATAACCGACAATTTGTCACCAGCATGACAAATACAAATTTTGGCAGAAAACCATCAGCTTAAAAACATGACACACACTGACAAAGCATGACATGAACATCCCTAAAACTATTCAAATTAAAGCTTTTACCCCCTATGCCAAACTCTGATCAATAGGAAGGCATTTAAGGATGGCCTTTTTCCAGATACCTACCGCCTCCAGCATCTCCCTTTCATTTAAAGCGGCAAAACCTATGCGCACAAAGCTATGTTTGAATGTTTTATCGTAATAATAGTCATGCCCCGCCCCTATGGATAATCCCAGTTCATTGGCTTTTGCCGAAACAAGAGCAGTGTCCAGATCATGAAGATATTCAACCCAGATGGCAAAACCGCCGCTCGGTATTTTAAATGTAAGATACCCGCCTAATTGCTCCTCCAACAAGTTACAAAGAATGTCGCGCCGTTCGTGATACAGCTTGTTAGCCTTTTTCAGGTGGCGGCCAATATCACCATTCTTTAACAGGCTTGCCATAGCTTCTTCAAGCAGATGCTCTCCCTGCCGGTCAATCAGCCGGCGTAAACGGGTTGCCTGCATTAAAAAATTAGGAGGCGCAACCATAAAGCCAATGCGGATGCCCGGCGCAATAGTTTTACAAAATGAGCCCACGTATATTACGTTACCATAATAATCGGCACTGGCCAATGGTAAAATTGGCCCGCTGGTATAGTGAAAATCAAAATCGTAATCGTCTTCAATAATAGCAAACTGGTATTTAGCTGCCAGTTCAAGCAAATGCATTCGCCTTTCTGAACTCAGGGTTACCGTAGTAGGCTGATGATGATGCGGCACCACGTACAGCATCCGCACTTTTTTCACTTTACAAATAGCCTCAACAGCATTAATATCAATGCCATGCTCATCCACCGGTACAAAAGCCAGTTGCGCACCCGCCTGTTCAAACACTTCGTTGGCGCCACTGTAACCGGGATCGCCTACAATTACGATATCATTTTTATTGATCAGTACCTGGGCACAAAGATAAAGCGCCATCTGAACACCCTTAGTTATCAAGATATCGTTGGGTGTTACGTGCAATCCACGGGTTTCACCTAAAAAGCGGGCGAGTTCATTCCTTAAGTTTTCCGAACCTTGTTCCGGCCCGTACATCAGGTATTTATGTGTAAAATGGTAGTTGGCCATGCGCCTGTATTCCCTCACCATTAAATCGACAGGTGCGATACGGGTATCAGGAAAACCTTCTGTAAAAGTGAGATTACCATCGGGCATTGCTGCAAACATTCGTTGCGGGTTGATCCTGTCGTCATCAACTTTAAAGGATGTTTTATTTGCCAGGCTATGTTTCAGAACTGCTTTTTCGATAGGCCGCGGCGCAACATCGGGCAGGTTTTTAGCTACATAAATGCCTTTACGCGGTATTACATCAACCCAGCTTTGCGCGTAAAGCTCGTCGTAAGCAGCTACTACCGTTTTGCGATGAACGTTTAATGACGCCGACAACGCCCGGCTGGCAGGAAGCGCAGATCCCGGCTTTAAAGTCCCCTGCCTGATATAGCTGATAATACCGTTGCTAATTTGCAGGTAAACAGGCACCTGGCTGCTTTTATCTACGCTTAATAAACTTTCGATGAGCATCATACTGGACTATCTTTAATCTACATTCTGGACTACAAGTATAGTCCAAATCCATGGTATTTTTGATCATCAAAAAAATAAAAGCTATGCATATCAATCAAAAATTATCATCCATATACCTGAGGTTAGCTATTGGGGCAAGCTACCTTTGGGAAGTAGCCGATCGTCTTGGTTTATTTGGGCCAAACGGGTACCCCCATGTTGGCTGGGGCGACTGGAAACATTTTATTGCTTACGCCAAACAGGTAATGAGCTTTCTGCCCGAAGGTATGGTAAATCCGCTGGGAACAATCGCTACAATTGGCGAGGGTGGATTTGGATTATTACTGATCCTGGGCCTATTCACCCGCATGGCGGCTATAGGCAGCGGCATATTGAGTTTATGTTTTGCTATCGCGATGGCAATTTCTTTTGGCATCGAATCACCATTGGGATATTCAGTTTTTACGCTAAGCGCCGCAAGTTTTCTGCTGGCAGGAGCAACTCAATATCCCTGGAGTTTAGATAGCTGGTTTGCTTCACGCGCCGTAAACAAAAAGCTGGCAAACTACCAGACACAAACCCAACTAAAAGGTACAGACGTCTTAAATAAATAAGCATCATGACAACTACAACAATTACCAAAGCATCACCGATTTTAGTTATAGTAGCTTTTGCTATTGTATATGTGGTATGGGGCTCAACCTATTTCTTTATACAAATGGCTGTGCGGGGCTTTCCTCCTATGTTGATGGGTGCCCTACGTTTTTTTACCGCCGGCATGTTATTGCTCGGCTGGTGCTATATTAAAGGTGATAAAGTATTTGCTAAGCGTGATATCATTACTTCCGGCATCTGCGGACTATTAACCTTGTTTGTAGCAACAGGCATAGTGATTTGGGTTGAACGTAATATTCCCAGCGCAATGGTTGCCATTATGGTTTCTGTAAATCCGATTTGGTTTATTATATTGGATAGAGCTAACTGGCGCATAAACCTGAAAAACAAATCAACCATATTTGGCCTTATTATAGGCTTTGCAGGGATTTTACTACTGTTTGGCGAAGCTTTCCTGAAATCAATCACCAGTACTATAGACCATGCCCAATTTACCGGCTCATTGTTGCTGTTGGCTGGCCCCATAGCATGGTCGGCAGGTTCATTGTATTCTAAAAAACGCGGGGGCACTGCTCCGGCAAGGGTAAATACATCATGGCAAATGATCATTGCAGGGTTGGCCTTTGTACCGGCAGCATTTATCCATCAGGAATTTAAGGAATTTGACCTTGCCGCCGTCCCAATGCAATCGTGGATGGCTATCGTATACCTGATCATATTCGGATCAATCGGAGCATTCACCGCTTATGTTTGGTTATTGCAGGTGAGGCCGGCAACGCAGGTGAGTACCCATTCATATGTAAACCCGGTTATCGCTGTGCTGCTTGGTGTTTGCTTTGCACATGAAAGTATTTCGGCGGTTCAGGTTTTAGGTCTGATTGTAATTTTATTTAGCGTATTGCTTGTTAATCTTTCAAAATACGGAAAACTTAAATTCAAAACATCGGTGATCAACATAAATGAAAACATCGATAAGCCCGATCATTTGAGCGCTGTTTCTGAATTAAAACAGATCAAAGCTTTGGCTAAAATAGCTTACAGGATATAAATCCGTCTTGTAAAACAATACTTATGACAACTACCAATAAAATGAGCAAAACTACCATATGCAGTACATGCGGCACACAACTTTTAGCAGAGCCGGAGATACCTTCGTTTTGCCCGATCTGCACCGATGACCGCCAGTACATTCCGGAAAGTGGCCAGCAATGGACGCTACCTAATGAACTTGAGCATTGCAATATTAAAATAACACAACTAAATGAGCATGTATATGCTCTTAAAATACAGCCTGATTTTGCTATAGCCCAAAGGGCATTGCTATTGATCTCGCCGGGAGGTAATATTTTATGGGATTGCATCCCTTATTTAGATAAACCTACAATAGATTTTATCCGGTCTAAAGGTGGGTTAAAAGCTATCGCGTTTTCACACCCGCATTATTATAGCAATATGAATGACTGGGCAACTGAATTTAATTGCCCAATCTACATTCATCAAAATGACGCGGAATGGGTGCCATTTATAATCCCGCACGTTAAATTATGGAGTGGTGACAGCTTGCAGCTTTGGGATGGACTAAGTATAGTGCACATCGGCGGACATTTTGCCGGCAGCTGTGTGTTGCATATTACAGGCATAACGCCCAACGGAACTCTGCTTTGTGGGGATACCTTTAATATAGCCCGCAGCAAACGGCATATGGCCATCATGTACAGCTATCCTAATATTATATTGCTCACTAAAGACGAATTTGCCAAAGCATACCAGAAAGCGTCCAGGCTTAATTTTGACACTGTGTACGGTGCATTTGAGAACCAGGACATTGAGGGTAATGCAATGGAGATATTTAAAGCTTCTATGCAACGATATAAGGATGGGTACGGCTTATGAAAACCCGGACAAGCCCCTTTATTTAGCCAAAAATTTCTGAAAGTAAAAAGTATGATATAAATTGTATTTGGCAAACCCATTGTGTTATATTTACACAATAGTAAATCAATAACGTCGTCAAACAGGAGGTTATTGATCTGCAATATTTCTTCTTCCTTATCCCTCAAAAGTGCAGGGATATATTGCTTTAAACCAATTTAACCAAATACAATTATGAAAAAAAACAGTACCCTGATGCTGCTTTTACTCGTTTGCTTTTTACCCGTAACGGCGTTTTGTCAAAGCGGCAACGAACCAGTTGTTGCCGGAAATGATGTAGCCGTAACATCAACCGAAAGCGGAAAAGTAAAAGGCTATCTTCACAATGGCATTTTTACATTTAAAGGTATCCCCTATGCTAAAGCCGAGCGTTTCATGGCACCCGAAAAACCAACCCCATGGACGGATGTACGCAGCTCAAAAGCATACGGCCCGGTTTGCCCCACCGACCCTACCACAACTATTAATGACGAGTTTGAATTTGCCTTTCAGCATGACCTGGGGTATTCAAATGAACATTGCCAATCACTCAATGTATGGACTCAGAAACTAAACGACGGCAAAAAGCGCCCGGTAATGGTTTGGCTGCATGGCGGTGGTTTCACTGCTGGTTCATCAATTGAACTTCCATCATATGATGGTGAAAACCTGGCTAAAAAAGGAGATGTGGTATTGGTATCCGTAAACCACCGGTTAAATATCCTGGGCTTTTTGGATCTATCGGCCTATGGCGATAAATATAAAGGTTCAGCAAATGCCGGCCTGCTTGATTTGAAACTGGCTTTAGAATGGGTTAAACTAAACATAGCCCAGTTTGGCGGCGATCCTGATAATGTAACTATCTTCGGCCAGTCTGGCGGTGGTGGTAAGGTTACCAGTTTAATGAACGCGCCATCAGTAAAAGGCCTGTTTAAAAATGCCATTGTTGAAAGCGGCAGTTACATAACCGCATTTAACGAAAAACCGGTTACTCAAAAAGTTGCTGCTGCACTACTGGAAGAACTTCACTTGCAGCCGTCGCAGATTGACTCCCTTCAAAAATTGCCATATGATGTGCTGAACGAGGCTGGTAAAAAAGCCATGCGTAAAGTATCCGCCGAGCTAAGAAAAGAAGGTAAGGGTATAAATGGCTGGGGCCCTGCTTTAGATGGTGATTTTTTGCCATATCAACCATCTGATCCCGCTGCCAAAGAACTGTCCAAAAATGTTCCGCTGCTTGTAGGTACAACCAAAAACGAGTTTGCTCCATTCATCCCCGGCCCAAAAAGCCAAACCATGGAAGAGTTAAAAGCCAGCTTACAAAAAAAATACGGCGATAAAACCGATGCTTACATCGCTGCTGCTAAAAAAGCCTATCCTACTATCTCGAAACCTTCAGAATACACTGATATTGAGTTTAATTTCCGTTCATTAGCCATTAAGCAAGCCGACGAAAAAGCTGTAAGTGGCGCGGCACCCGTTTATATGTACCTGTTTACGTGGCAGTCGCCTGTAAATGGCGGTATGTACAAGGCTATGCACTGTATGGATATTGCTTTCCAGTTTAATAACATAGCACGTTGCCAGGAAATGACCGGCGGCGGTAAGGACGCTTATGCCCTTGCCGACAAAATAAGCAGCGCATGGATAAACTTTGCTAAAACCGGTAACCCCAATACACCGTCGTTGCCTAAATGGCCTGCTTATGCTGCAGAAAATGGAGCAACCATGATATTGGATAACCAGTGCGTAGTTAAAAACCATCCGGATGATGAATTATTAAAAATAGTAGCGGCCGCCCCTAAGCCTTAATGATATGAAAAGAATAGCTTTAACATTTGCGCTGTTATTTTGCTGCATATGGGTATTTGCAGCAAAGGTTGATACAGTACTGATCCCAAGTATGGCCATGAACAAAAGCTACAAAGCGGCCATTGCTTTTCCTAAAACCTATGCAAAAAGCAAAGCGAATTTCCCGGTATTATACCTGCTGCATGGAGGATATGGCCACTTTGACGACTGGTTGCAAAAAACGCCGGATAAATCATTGGTGAAAGATCTTGCCGATCAATACAACATCATCATTGTAATGCCCGAAGGCGAAATCTTTAGTTACTATGTTGACAGCCCCGTTGACCCCAACAGCAAGTTTGAAACTTATATTACCAGGGAGGTGATCCCTTTTATTGATAATAAATACCGCACTATTAACGATAAAAAAGGCAGGCTTATAACAGGTTTATCCATGGGTGGCTATGGTTCATTGTACCTCTCAACAAAGCATCCGGACCTTTTTGCTGCAGCGGGAAGCATGAGCGGGGCACTCGACCCAAACATGACTACCTGGAAACTTCCTCCCGACAGGTTTGAAATGCTTACCAAAATGCTTGATAAGATTTGGGGACCTATGACGCCGGATACTTACCTGCAATATTCGGTAGTGAACATGGCCGATCAGATCAGGAGAAACGGATTACCTTTGGTTATTAATATCGGTGTTGACGATTTTTTGCTTGAACCCAACCGCGAGCTACATCGTAGGCTTGTTTACAACCATACACCGCATGATTACAGTGAACAACCTGGAGGGCATACCTGGGAGTTTTGGCAAAACGCATTGCCCGGGCATCTTTTGTTTTTCAGCAAAATTTTGAAAGCAAACGGTACTTACGTTTTATAAAATGCCGATTTTAATATTCGTGAAGGGAAAGATATCGCTCGTATCTTTCCCCTTTTTTTGTTGATTAACAAGGAAATATCAAGGCGGGCAAATGGGCATGTTCTTCATTTTCCATATTCTCCCAATCCCAAAGGCCGTTTAATTGCGAACTGCGGTTACTCAACACAAAAAAATCAACCTGCATTACATTGGCTAACACATCTACAGTTTTCATAATGTCCCGCTCCATGATGTTCACGAGGTTCAGATTTGAGTTTGAAAACAATTGCCTGAACACAGTTTCCGCATAGCTATCACTCATGTGGGGCAATCCCGATTCGGTAACATTAAAAAGTGAAGCCTGTACACCCATCGCTTCGCTCATTTTATTTAAAAAGCTTACAATGTCCTTTTTGGCGTAACGAAGATCGGCAAGGTACCCGATATTGGTGATATTAAAGGTAGCGTGTTCAGGTACGGCAAGCAAAGGGCAGGATGAATGATTTAAAATTGGTGTAAGTTGCTCATTGATTTCCTTAGCAGTTCCGCTAACGCCCTTTATTATTAAACCGATATCATACTTAGCTATAATGGCGTGAAGTGACATTCCAAGCGTGTCCAGGTAACTAAGGAAAACTATATTTTCAGTGGTTTTTTGATCTTTAAACCCAAAGTCGTCACTTTCAAACGTGTCCTGAACAGCAGTATCAGATAATTGAACGGTGAACTGCTCCGGCACCATATTCATGACAATTACTTTAGTTTTTAATTTTACTCCTAAATTACCGGCGTAGGTAAGTGCATAATTACTTTCTTTTTTAAGGTTGTGAATCACTAAGATTGCTTTCATAGCTAATAGATATATAAGGATGAACAAGCGACGGCAGGGGCTGTTTTTAATTTATAATTAAAAACGTCATTAAAAAGTCAGTTTAATATTGACATTAATTACTGACAGACTACAACCCTTAACCTCTAACTAAAAGCCCCATACTGTTTACCACTTGTTGCAATAAACGCGCATATTGATCAATCTTTTAAATAACTTATTTTAAATTACACTGATATTAAATAAGGCTGCCGTTTAATGCCGTTGGCAAATGGAAACAGACCGGTTATCCGTATATTACACTTTGAAGCCTAATGACAAAGTCAGGTTAGCCGATTATATAACTACAAAGGCCACTCACATGAGCGGCCTTTGTAGTTATGGCATATTAACAATAAATATTAATATAAGGTAAACTCAACCCTGCGGTTAGCCTGACGGCCTGCTGCAGTTTTGTTTGTAGCAATTGGCTGGGTTTGACCATAACCGGTTGCCTCGATACGTGAAGGATTTGCACCTTTACTTGCCAGGTATGATTTAACCGATTCGGCACGATCTTTTGATAAACGCATGTTCAAATCAGCCGAACCTGTGTTATCAGTATGGCCCGCAAGTTTCAGGCTAAAGTTTTTATCAACCAGCAACTGTGCTACCCTATCCAGGCTTGGGTATGAATGTGCGCGGATAGTGGCTTTGCCCAAATCAAACTCAAGGTTTTTGATGGCGTCTTTAACTACTTTTTTATCTTCTTCGGTGACATAAACAACCGGTTTAGCTAAAGGACAGCCAGAACCATCAACCTTTTGACCAGCTGGCGTGTTAGGGCATTTATCGTTCACATCCACAACACCGTCGCCATCGCTATCGGTAGTTAACTTAGCTAAGTTGGCATTGGTTGTGGCAAGGTCGCTTGCAAGCTGAGCATTTTTAGCTTTCTCCGCATCAATTTGCTGTTGCAGTTCGGCACGGGTACGCTGGTTTTCCCATTGATACTCGGTACGCATTGATGATACCGGGTTATGAGTTGCCATCTGGTGTTTTTTCTTGCTGCCAAGGGCAAACTCTAAACCAATGTGTGCATAAGAAAACTTATCGTCGCCTAAACCATGGTTGTAACCGTCAAGGTTATCTGACTGTACAAAGTTAACCTGGTAACCCAAATCAAGATTTATACCAGGTGCAAGGTCAAACTTCAAGCCTAAACCAACCGGTATAAACAGCTCATTAATATGTCCGTTATCGGTTTTCTTAAAGTTTTCTTGTTGCCCGCCAACTGGTGTAATTCTTGGCGTGTAGTTCAAATTACCTAAGCCGGCGGTTAAGTAAGGCTGGATAAATGGTTTTTCATGTCGCCAGTTGATGTTGGCCAGGGTAATGTTAGCACTTAATGCCGCCGACCAGTTAAATTTAGTAGAGTAAGAATCATAGGGAGAAACGCCTGCGGCATTAGGTTGGCTATTTGATGAAGTTAATTTACCACGAAGGAAGTCGGCCTGTAGGCCTAATGACGGTAATATTTGTTTTTTGATGTAACCACCGTAGCCGAACTGTTCGGTTGGGTTTGTAAAGTCCTGCCTGCTATTACGGCCGAATATGGTAAATGGGGTTAATAAACCGCCGTGTACACCTATTGACCATGTACGTAGTTGGTCGCCACCCGAAAATGGTTTTACATAATCTCTTGCTGTAGCTGAAGTATCTGCCGATTGGGCTAATAATTTACTGCCTATCATAACTCCGGTAAGAAGTAGTGAGGCTTTTTTTAGATTTGTTTTCATATTTATAAGTTTAATTATACGTTTAACATTCAAGAAAAACGTACACCGGGTAATTCAACATTGATGCCACGGGCATTTGGCAACATGAACACCCTACCGTAAACAAGTCAAAAACAAATCGAAAAAACAGAGCGGAAATTTAATATAAACCGTTGATTAACTAAGTAAATCACCCGTGTTTTTATGACGCAGTCCAGGCTCATTTAAAAAGGCAACAAACAGCAATTTTCTAACTTTTTGTACCAAATGGTTAATGAGTAAAAAAGAATACAGTTTTGTACAGAGAAAGGGTAAATAAACAAAATAGTTGTTAAGCCATCACGGCAACCATGTTGAACAGATTTTCGCCAAGGTTAATATTTCCGCTGATATGAGAGGCTTCCAGTGCTGTTTGCGGATCAATACCTTTAGTAAATACTTTCCAGGCAATATCAGGCGATAAAGTAATGATTGTATCCGGTGCAAGACCAGCAGCTTCTTTGGTTAACGTCCATCCTTCTGCTGTTTTAAGCAAGTGCCAGCTCCCTCCTGCCTCTCCGGTTATTGTTATTTGTATAAGCGCACCTGTATTGGCTATCACCGTGCGGTAAGCATGAGGTAATCCGCACATAAAAGTATCAACACAGGGGTAAAACAATTGGGCTGTGATAATACCCTGTTTACCTACAGCTTCGCGGATTTGCTGTTGGTGATGAAATTTTTCGGTGTATTCGCGGGCAATATGAAACCAATTAACCGATTCATCTTCACCTGCCCAGGCTACTGAAAATGGCGAAGGTGCAAACAAGTCAGCAGCTTCCATGATCTCGCTGTATTGTTTACCGGTTGTTTCCAAAAGTTCGATAAGCAGTTGAGGACTCACACGCCTCATGGCTTTTACCCAGGTGGCGTTTAATCCATTCAGAAAATCTACTAAATCGCGATAGCTATTAATGGGATTGGGCGGAGGATCTCCGGCGAATTGATGAGCGGAAGAGATAACCCGGATGTTACCATCAAGCAAATGAGCGGCAATATCTTTTACCGTCCAAAGCTTTGCTAATGTAGGTTTATTCCAGTCGTCGGCTGATAATGACTTGAGCAGTTCTATCAGCTTTTGGTCCAAAAGGGGGAACAGGTGAACTGTTTTAATAGGGACTTCCTGTTCCGCCATTTGATATTTTAATAAGTAATGAATCTATTATTCAGCAGGGTGAACAATTACATTCCACTTAATTTCTGCACCGGCTTTTGCAAGTGTTGCAGCAACTGAGCAGTATTTGTTAATAGAAAGTTCGGCAGCACGTACAGCTTTGTCCTCGTCAACATTGCCGTAGATATGGAATTCAATATCCACATCCTCCCACAATGAAGGCTCTTTACCTGCTTCACGTTCGCCGTTAACCACCATTTTGTAATCGGTTATTTCCTGGCGTTGCTTTTTCAGGATACTGATCACGTCAATTGCCGAGCAACCGGCAAGGCCCATTAAAAGCATCTGCATTGGGCGGATCCCAAAGTCCTGGCCGCCACTTTCCGGACTGCTGTCCATTTTTACGGTGTGCCCGTTGGCGTCAACAGCTTCAAAGCCAAAATCGCCATGTACACGTTTTAAATTAATCTGAGCCATATTATCAGGTATTATTGTGCTAAGTTATACAATTGTACGCTTATGCTGAAACACACTACGGTTGTTTAACCAAAAATGACCTACATCATATATTTTCTGTCTTTAACCGGGATAACCAATTTTAACCCCGACCAAACTTCATCAACGGCACAAACCTTAACATCAACCAGGCCAATCTGCAGTGCGAAATTTCTGATCAGGTCTTCTGTGATATCCGTAACTACTTTTGAAGCCTTTTTTGGCCAGGAAACCCAGATCATGCCATCCTGCTTTATTTGTTTCATTAGTTCGGGCAGATTCACGCGGTATTCATCAGCACTTTTACTAAAGAAATGGATCACATCATTTTCAAGCGAAAGATCATCTGTGAAATAAACATCTGTTGGCAAGTCCGTAAACAGATCAGGATAACGGCCGGGTGCATTTACAACCATAAGCTTTGTTCCTGTCTTTATGCCAAGCTTTTTTGCCAATGGAGTACCTGAATAGCCCGCCATTACAATATATCTTTTAGGTGATGCAGCATGTGATCAACATAGTCGGCAGCAAGCCACTCAACGGTTTGGAGGTTGGGTTCCTGTTTACTATTATCGCAACGTGCACCTAACCTGTCGGCGGGATAATTCTCTAAAACCCGTACAATCTGCCGATTCAATAAAGTCCAAAGTTCAATCAGCTCGTTAATATTGCCGTCCTGATAACGGGCGGCAACAACCCATTCAACCTGGTTATAGGTAAGCCTGAAGTTTTCTTCATAAGTACAGCGTACAAAACGTTGCAAGTTAATTTGGGCGCTGTCAATCAAATGCCCAATCACCTCTTTCTTTGACCACTTAGCAGGAGAGGCTTTATAAGCCCAGTCAATATCATGGTATTTTAGTTCCCTTACTTTATCTATAATTCCGGTGAGTTTGTTGGTTACCTCGTTCATTGGTAGTTGTATAAAAATATCAGCATTTCATATTAAACAACAAAAGCACTAACTTCAAAGCCTTAAACATTACTATGGCGCTTAACTATATCTGGATAGCTTTTTTTGTAATTGCATTTGTAGTTTCACTCATAAAATTAGTTTTTTTTGGCGATACAGAAGCTTTCAAATTATTGGTTGAAGGATTGTTTAATTCGTCCAAGTCATCAGTAATGGATATTGCGTTGCCGCTGATAGGTTCGATGGCGTTCTGGCTTGGTATTTTGAATATCGGCGAAAAAGCAGGGGCTATCAATTTTTTGTCCCGAATAGTAAGGCCTTTCTTTAGTCGTTTATTCCCCGATGTACCCAAAGATCACCCTGCTACCGGCCAGATGATGATGAACTTTTCGGCCAATTTAATGGGGCTTGATAATGCTGCAACCCCACTCGGCTTAAAAGCTATGGGCAGCCTGCAAGAGCTTAATCCAGATAAAGAAACGGCATCAAATGCCCAGATCATGTTCCTGGTGCTGCACACATCGGGCTTACAATTATTACCTGTTACCATCATCGCGCAAAGGGCCATCCTAAACTCAAAAGACCCGGCCGAAGTATTTTTACCTTGTATCATCGCTACCTATGTAGCCACAGTAGTTGGCCTTATAGCCGTGGCCATCAAACAAAAGATCAACCTTTTTGACAGGGTAATTATTGGTTGGCTTGGCGGGGTTACTGCTTTTATTACATTAGTTGTATGGTATTTTACTACCCAGCTTACCAAAGAGCAGATCAGCACGGTATCATCCGTTATCAGCAATGTGATGCTGTTTACCATTCCGGTGATATTTATAGTCGGCGGACTTATAAAAAAGGTAAATGTATTTGAAGTTTTTGTAGAGGGTGCCAAAGGCGGCTTTGAAACGTCTGTAAAAATAATCCCCTATCTGGTAGCGATGCTGGTGGGGATAAGCGTGTTCAGGAGTTGTGGCGCGCTTGATTATATGAACGAAGGATTACGCTGGGTTTGCGTTCAGTTTAATTTGGATACCCGTTTTGTTGACGCTATGCCGGTAGCGTACCTGAAACCTCTTAGCGGATCAGGATCAAAGGGCATGATGATAACCGTAATGCAAAATTTCGGTGTCGACAAATTTGCAGGCCGGCTTGCCGGGATCTTTAACGGTTCAGCTGATACCACGTTTTATATTGTGGCTTTATACTTTGGTTCGGTGGGTATTAAAAAATCACGCTATGCCATCCCGGCAGGACTTATTGCCGATTTGGCTGGTGTTATTGCGGCTATCTTTATCGCTTACTTATTCTTTGGCCATCAGCCGTAATTACCGCTTAAAAAGGGGGCTTGCTTTATTCATCAAATTAATTACTAATTTTATCGCACCCTTTATAAACTAATGACTCAAACTTATCTTAAGGAAAAGCACCTTAAAAAAAAGCGTGCTATGAAAGGCGTGTATGCCATAGTTGTTGCCGGCATAATATTCATATTTGTCATGGCCAAATTTGCCACATCGGGTGGAGTACCCGAAGTATTGTCATTTAGTAAAATGCCCAATGCTGATGATGCTTATAAAATTGCCAAGGAATTTGTAACACCAACCATCCGTAACGGTAACATCTCTTTTCCTGACGATAAATACCAGTTTGGAAAAAAAGCCGATTCGGTTTTCATCATTAAATCGTACGTGCTTTCAAGAGGCAGCAGAGGGGAAACAAACCGTACCAATTTTGAAGTGATCCTGAGATATAATGGAGGCCCTAGATACTTAAAAAAGAACTGGGCTTTGGTAGACATTAACGAAACAGCTGAATAGACAAAGTCAGAAGTATTGAGCCGGAAGTCAAAAGCCCGGCCCCCCCGCCTTTCTGAACTTAGCACTTATGACTAAAGACTAATAACAATACACCACTATAAGCCTTATGGAAGAAACTGGACTTGAGCTGATAGAAAGTGCCACCGCATTTATAGGGCGTACCCAATATCAAACAGTAGTTAACAGCGGCGGGCATGGCCTTATCACCGACGAACCATTGAAAGCCAATGGCACCAACACCGGCATGAACCCATTTAGTTTATTACTGGCGAGTCTCGCAAGCTGTACGGTTATTACCCTGCGCATGTACATCGATCGGAAAATGTGGCCGATAGAAGAAATCAAAGCTGATATTGAGATGTATAAAACTTTAAGCGGCACACGCATAGAAACCAAGCTAAGCTTTAAGGGCGAAGTCGATGACGAGCAACGGGGCAGGTTGCTTAAAATAGCAAATGCCTGCCCGGTTCATAAAATACTGGTTGGCAACATTGATATTAACACAAATATCAATATATAAAAAGCCCGCGCGGCAAAAAGCTACGCAGGCTAAATCACTCTAAAACAATCACCTCTTAAAAAAGAAGTATTTATAAATAATTTGAACAGGAAGGTAATTACCTGGCTATTAAACTATTTATAAGTACAAATGTACCCATAAATAGGAGCTACAGCACTCAACAGACAGTTCATTTGACGGCTAACTGACAGTACAGACCATTTATACTTTCAGATGACTTTAGGCAGTTAACCCTTTGATAAAAATATCGAGCAGAAGGAGTTTTTTTGTATGGATTTCTTCAAGATGTTCCTTACGGGGGAAGTTTGTTTTCTTTTGGGATATGGATCCCACCCTAATGCCATGTAAGGCATCCATCAATACGTCAACAATCTCATCGGGGTTTTCAACGGGTTTTATAGCTCCTTTTTCAACTTCTGTTTTAATAGCATTGCTCAACAGGCCCAATTCAGCGCCACGTACTTCGCCAACTATCTCCCAGATGGCTTCGGGGAGATTTTGCTCGTTAAGCCTGAAAAAATCAAAAAAGTTGTAATTATTAACGATGAACTCGTGATGGGTATTTACCTGGAACGTGAAAGCTTCTTTTAAATTGGTAAAGCTATTTAACCTGTTTTCGAGTGTTTTAAGATAATCAGTAGCAAGCTTGCGCATTACGGCAATGTACAACTGACTTTTATCAGGGAAATAATAGTACAGCAGGGCCTTTGACATAGAAAGATCGCCGGCTATTTCATTCATAGTAGTTTTTGAATAACCGTAATGTAAAAAGCGCTGATGCGAGGCCTCTAAAATTTTCTCCCTTTTAATATCCTGCTGGTCATTCGCTGCTGCCATGTGAAAAATTTTTCTAAAAACAGGTAAACAAATAAAGTCAACACAATCGATTTCCTGACTTTTTTAACAAAACTATCAAAAATTCATTAAATAAATGTAGCAACACCCGGTGATGGGGCATTTGCTAAAACAATTTTACATTCTGACTATTTTATAGGGTAAACAAGTTCTGTGATTATGGATATAGAAAACAGATTACCGCCTGACTTGCTTGAGTTTTCGCAACGGATCCCCTCCTTTGCCTGGAACCTGGTCATTATCGCTTCGGCAATACTTATTGGCCTTTTCACTAAATTTATTATAACCAGGTTGTTCAGGATTTACGCTCAACGCAAAGACACAGATTATTCCATATTGCGGTCAATAATTGTAAACCTGGGGCCGGCGGTGGCTTATTTTATACCCTTATTTCTACTCAATTTATTTTCGCCGCTAATGCGGATGAACAAGCTTTATTATCAGCCACTTGATAAAATAATTGAAATTTTGCTTACCATATCATTTGCAGGCTTAATTGTGCGTTCGGTGCGAATCCTGGAAGATTATATTTATCATACTTATGACCTTAACAAGGTTGACAACCTGAAAGAGCGCAAAGTGCGAACGCAGATCCAGTTCATCCGTAAGATCATTATAGTAACTATCATTTTTTTGACCATAGCCATTATCCTGCTTAGTTTTGAAAGTATGCGTAAGATAGGCACAGGCCTGCTTACTGGTGTTGGTATTGGCGGTATTATAGTTGGCTTTGCTGCGCAAAACTCTTTAGGTAACCTGCTTGCAGGCTTTCAGATAGCGTTTACCCAGCCTATCCGTATTGATGATGTTTTGGTAGTTGAGGGCGAATGGGGCCGCGTGGAAGAGATTACGCTTACCTATGTGGTTTTAAAGATCTGGGATGAACGAAGACTGATACTGCCAATCAATTATTTTATCCAAAAACCTTTTCAAAACTGGACGCGTACATCGGCAGACATCCTGGGCACCGTGTTTTTATACATGGACCATACCGTTCCCGTTGATGCCATACGCGAAGAATTTGAGCGGTTGATCGTAAAATCAAACCTTTGGGATAAGCGGGTTAAGGTAGTACAGGTAACGGACGTACGGGAGCATGTTATTGAAATCAGGGTACTAATGAGCTCAAGTACCTCATCAAACGCATTCGACCTTCGTTGTTATATTCGTGAAAATCTGATAACCTTTATCCAAAAGAATTATCCCAATAGCCTTCCACGCTCACGTAATGAATTCAGCAACCTGGGCGAGCTTGAAAAATATATTCAACCCGCCCCTGCTTCTTAAACCAACTTATTTAGACCGATACCCACCCCTATTACCAAAGCATCTTCAGCCGCGCCTATCCATGGATCGGCAATGTGATTGGCTTTAACTATGTTTTTGCGTAAATAGTAGCTTCCGTAGGTAGCCGCTATTGCTGTCGCTCCTCCAATCAATGCACCGGTTAACCATTTTCCTACAACTGATTTATAAATACTTGCACCAGCCAAAGCACCGGATAAGCATCTGCCTGCTATACCGGCTGGCTCTATCCTGTTTGGCGTTGAAGGCAATTTATCCGCGATAAGCTCAGTGACAGATAAGATCTTCAAAACGGCAGCTATCGTAGGCGATTGGATAAACCGTAACGGCGATTTATCCAATTTTTTTGATGGATGACGACTTAAGATATGAGTGGTCATAACCGGCGCAGACAAGGTGCGCATACCAGCTAACGTGCCCAGGCCAATTACTGGCCAAAGTGGTTTTAATGCTTTCATTTTGTTTCAAAACGTATGCTTAAATAACTCTAAATATCCTATGATGTTTCTGATTAAAAATCTATAATGCAAAAACGACCGTACTGTATTAGCACGGCCGTTTTTTTAACTAAACAGTTTTTTCTTAAACTGCTTCTGTTTCTAATACTGCGGCATGCTTAACTTCAACCGATTTTTTACCAAATAACCTTGCCTTAAGGTTATAACGGATCAGGTATAAACACGGCACAAGGATCAATGTAATAATGGTAGCGAAACCTAAACCGAAGATCATTGTCCAGGCCAGCGGCCCCCAGAAAGCAACGTTATCACCACCAAAGTGGATATGCGGTTCAAAACGGGTAAACAAGCCCACGAAATCAATATTGAAACCAACTGCCAGCGGTATTAAACCTAAAATAGCAGCTGTTGCGGTAAGGAGTACCGGAGTCATACGGGTATGGCCGGCTTCAACCACGGCATCATGGATGCTTACGCCCTGCTCCAACAGCATATCGGTAAACTCAACTAATAAGATCCCGTTACGAACAACCACGCCGGCGAGTGCAATGATACCGATACCAGTCATTACGATAGACATGGTCATGCCAAATACGGTAACACCCAGCAACACACCAATAATACTGAAGAGTATCTCGCTGATAATAATAAGCGTTTTGCCAATAGAGTTAAACTGGATCATTAAAATAATGAGGATAAGCCCGAATGACACGCCAAGAGCAGAAAGCAGGAAAGTCATGGCTTCCATTTGGTCTTCCTGACCACCGCCCTGCCTTATGATAACATTATCCGGCTTTTTGAAGTTGTTTATAGCTTTCAAAATATTGGCATTAACCTCATTAGGGTTATTAGGCTTAATAACATTTGAACCCAGTGTCAATACTCTGCGTTGCTGTTTACGCTTGATATTGCTGTAAGTCGTTGTGTAACGCACGTCAGTAAAAGCTGAGATAGGAACCTGGCGTATTGTTCCGTTCATTGCCATATCACGATAAGTGATTTTTATGTTTCGCAATGCATCAATATCGCTTCGTTGACTCTCTAAAGCACGTACTTTTATTTGATAATCATCTTCCTTGGTATTTCTGAAATCTGCAGCTTTAGCACCAAATATAGCTGCCCCCAATGATTGATTTACCTGTGATGAACTTATGCCCTCGCGATTTGCTCGTTCACGATTTACATCGAAAACAATTTCCGGCTTATCGCTTTGTACGTCGGCAATAAGGTTTTCAATACCAGCGATGTTTTGCTTTGCGAGGTAACTTTTTAGTCGATTACCCGTGGCAACAAGAGTGTCAAGATTGTCGCCAACTATCTCTATACTGATATCCTTTTGTACGGGCGGACCGCTGTTTTCCTGAGCTACTGCTATTTTTGCCCCTGGAATACCTTGTACCGCCGCGCGGATATTGGCTAATACTTTTTTAGTATCCTTACCGTTACGTTTGCCAAATTCTACAAAGGCAACAGTAACCTTGCCTTTATTTTCATAATCACCCTGATCTTCATCGGTAGGATCGGTTACGCCTTTAGTCACGTTTGAGATTACCGACGATACTACATCCTTATCTGGTTCAACAACCTGAGCAACACGCTTTTCTATTTGCCGGGTAACTTCATTCGTATAAGCTTGATCGGTACCTATAGGCAAGGTAATATATACATAGGCAAAGTTAGGATCACCAGATGGGAAAAACTCCGGTGTTTTACCTCGCACAGCCATAAAGAAGATAGCAAAAACGAATAAGCCAATGGTTCCCAGTAAAACTATAACCGGACGGTGTACCGCACGCTCAAGCCATTTTGCATACCAGTTTTGAAATTTAGGCCAGGCATTTTTCTGAAACCTGTCAATAACCCGCAACAGGAAGAAGTGGTTGATCAGGTATAATACCATGATCAGCACTATCAGGTTACCAACCCCAACGTTCATCAGGTAACCGATAACTGCAGCTATCGCCAAAAATATCATAGCCCTTTTTGTTGGCCTGTCAAACTTAGGATTATCATGTTCGCCATCATGATGGGGTCTCATAAAGTCAACCGCAAATACCGGATTAAAGATATAAGCTACAACCAGCGATGCCAGCAGTGTTATAATCAGCGTAATAGGCAGGAAGAACATAAAATGGCCTATCAAACTATTCCAGAAAGCCAATGGTATAAACGGCGCCAAAGTAGTCATTGTACCTGAAAATACCGGTAAGAACACTTCGCCTGCAGCCATTTTTGCAGCTTCCTTAATAGGTACTTTTCCGTTAGCAAAAATACGATGGGTATTTTCAATAACCACAATAGCATCATCCACCACAATACCTAACGCCAGCAGGAACGAAAATAACACAATCATATTGAGGGTGAATCCGATGGCCGGCATTACCAGGAAAGCGATAAAGCACGATAAAGGCACAGATAGCGCCACGAAAATAGCGTTGGTTGTGCCCATGAAAAACATCAGGATAACGGTAACCAAAAGGAAGCCGATAACTATAGTATTGATGAGGTCATTCAGAGTTGTACGTGTTTTGTCTGACTGATCTCCCGTTACAACAATATCTAATCCTTTAGGAAAAACCGTTTTCTGTTTAAGTTTGATCAACTCATTGATCTTATCCGATGCCTCTATCAGGTTCTCTCCCGCTCTTTTACTTACGTTGAGGGTAATTACGTTCTTAAAGTTGGGGTTATCATTAGTTTTTAACCTTGCATAACTTTCCTGTTCTAAAAATGAGTCTTTTATCTCAGCTATGTCCCTCAAATAAATTGTTTGGCCTTTTGGGTTACGGATTGCCATAGCAGCTACCTCATCTGCATTTTTAAAATCCTGCTTGATATCGATACTGCGACGTATTCCATCCGTTTTAACTGTACCTGCCGACGAAAGAATATTTTCATCCCCAATGGCTTTAATAATATCACCGAAGCTTATTTGGGTAGCAGCCATTTTATTAAGATCAACGTTTACCTGTATTTCGGGAGTTAAAGCACCTACCTCATCAACTTTAGATATTTCCTTGTAACCTTCTATTTCGTCTTTTAAAACATCAGCATACTCCTTGAGCCTCTTAAGATCATAATTACCTGATATATTGATGTATAAGATGGGCAAATCGGCAACATTAATATCGGATATTACCGGTTCCTTAAGGTTATCGTCATTTTGGGGCAGATCCTGCTTAGCCTTATCGACTGCGTCCTTTACATCGATTTTTGCATCCTTAATATTAATGTTGGCTTGAAATTCGGCCGTAATAATGGAAACATTCTGTACCGAGTTTGAGGTCACCTTTTTTAAGCCTTTTAACGACTTCAATTGCTTTTCAATTTGTCGAGTCACCAGGTTCTCAATATTTTGTGGAGACTGCCCGGCATAGGTTGTTTGTATAAATACCTTTGATTGCGCTATATCCGGAAAGTTTTCCTTTGGCAGGCGGTTATAACTTATCAAGCCAAGTGCTGTGATCAGGAACATGAGCACATAGATGGCTGTTTTGTTATCAATGGCCCAGCTTGAAGGGCCAAATTCTTTTTTTACATCTTTCATAATGAACAGATCAATTGGTTAATAACTAATTGGCCGACTGAACAACTTTGATCTTATCGCCATCCTCAATTTCAGTTGCACCTTCAACAACCAGCTGGTCGCCTGCTTTCAGGCCTGATAATATCTCTGTTTGACCACCATAGGTAACGCCCGATTTTACATTTACCTGTTTGGCAATACCATTTTGATTAACAAAAACATGGTCGCCGTTTTCTGATTTCTGTATAGCTTTAACCGGTACTGCTATGGTATTTGTTTTTGAATAATCAGCAATTTTTAAAATTGCGGTCATGTTAGGGCGAAGTGTGCTGCGCTGAGGTAATTTAACCTCCACACCAAAACTACGCGACGTTGGGTCGATAGCTTTAGCAGCAAAAGTTACTTTAGTAACTAATGAATCCTTTGCATCCGGAATCAATATCTTAACATCATTACCAGTGTTCACGCTGCTTGCATATGATTCAGGAACATCAGCCTTAACTTTTAAAACATCGGCATTCACAATACGGATCCCTGTTTGACCCGGAGTGGCACCCTGCCCCAATTTCAGGTCCATTTGATCTACTGTACCACTAATTGGCGATATGATGCGGTATAAACCCGATTGCCTTTTTAAGGAAGCCAAAGCTTTCTGATTGCTTTGTAATGCGGTTTGAGCTTGCAGATATTGTACTTCGGTGCCAATTTTCTGATCCCAAAGATTTTTTTGACGATCAAACAATTGTTGGCTCAAGCTAACCTGTGCTTCTGCCTGTGCTATATTTTGTTGCATAACGCTATTATCCAGCTGTGCTAACACCTGGCCTTTAGTTACATGCTGACCCGGTTTTACATAAATAGCAGTAATAACCGCTGATGCCTGCGGATAGGCAGTAACGTTATCCTGAGCATCTATTTTACCCTGAATCTGCACGTAGTTAGTAAAGTTTCCGTTTTTAACCTCGGTAACACTTACATCAGTGCTCTTAACCGAATCTGTAGTGCCCATTTCGGCCTGCAGTTTCGCTATTTTTGAATTGATATCCGATTGCTGTTTTTGCAGGTCGGCCAGTTCGGCCTTTTTATCTTTGGGTTTACTTGAGCAGGCAGCCAGTAAAACCAGGAACGGTATGTATATAAAATTTTTCATTTTCATTGTTATATAGTGAGTTTAGTGTTGTTGTTATTTAATTCGTCCGTAAGCTTTATCAAGGTCAACTTTACTAACCAGGGCCTCATAAAGGCCTTGTATATATTGGTTATCGGCATCCTCAAGACTGGTTTGGGCTTGTGTAACTTCAATACTTGAGCCAACGCCCTGCTGATATTTTATTTTTGAAACACGCAGTACTTCCTGTGCAAGCTGCTGGTTACGCTTTTGGTTATTAAGCGATTGTAAACCATTAATATACGACACAGTTGCCACCTTAGCATCAAGGTTAATCGTATTTTTAAGGTTTACGAGGTCGTTTGTTGATTTTTGCACTTCAATTTTTGCCTGCCTTACCTGGTTTAGCCTTTGCCCGCCACTGAAAATAGGTACGTTAAGCGTTAAACCGATATAACTTGAAGGAAAAACCTGGCTATAAAGCTTACTGAAATTATTATCCTGATACGATGCTGCGTAGCTTCCGTTAGCACTTAATGTTGGCAAATAAGTTGATTTCTTGTTTTGCAGATCGAGTTCGTTTAGTTTCTTCTGAGTCTCCTGTAAGGAGTATTCAATCCGGTTATGGTAAAAACCGGTATCTACCGCTAACTCCGCAACATTCTTATCAAGACTGATATCACTTAGCTTATCTTTCAACACAAGATTTTCATCTACGGGCATCCCCATCTGAAATTTCAGCATTTGATAATTCAAAGCCAGCGAGCGGATTACATTTTCGCGGTTGGTTATTAAGTTGTTGTACTGTACGGTAATGCGGTCTACATCAATCTTTTCAACAAAGCCCTGCTTGTTTTGTGCTACCGTTTGGTCAACCTGTTGTTTTAACTGGGCAATATTGGCATCGTACAGCTTTATTTGTTCGTCGCTTACCAAAACCTGGTAATATGCTTTGGTAACAGCAACATTAGCTTCAATTTTTGAACGGGTATAGCTACGTTGTGAAAGCTCACGGTATGTTTTTGAAGCCTTTAGACCAACGAGGTAACTCCCGTTAAAAAGGATCTGGTTTAAACTAAGACCTAAGTTTGATTGGTACTTTACACCAAACTTAACCGGCACAAAGGTACCAGGCGCACCAAAAAATTCGCCCGGTAATAAGGTGGTCGGGATCTTCAGATAATCCTGAAACGAAGCTGATCCGCTGATTTGTGGTAAGCCGATCCCTGTTGTTTCTTTTACCTTATACTCTGCACTTTTAATATCAAGGGCCGAGTTTACAACTGCATTCTGATGCTCATAAGCATAATTAACACAGTCCTGAACCGTAAAATTATACGTTTGCGTGTTAGGCGCAGCCTCCTGCCCGTAGCCTTTAACAGCTATGGCGCAAAGTAACATTGCCGTGTAAAATAGATATTTCATTATATATGTTGTGGTTGAGTGATTTGATTTCATCTAAACTGATACAAATTTCATGCTGTTAATGACAACTGTGTGTCAGCATGTTATTCATTATTAATATTCTTATACTCATTAAGCAGCTTGTATCCTTCAAGTGTACAAATGCCATAATTAAAATGATCTAAAAACTGAACCTGCACCTTCCATGGACTAAACTCCGATACCGGGAATATGGATGTGTTGAAACCCAGTTCAACCTGGTTTACCCTCATCCGTGCCATTATCTTTACGTCGATATCCTTACGAACGTAACCCTGCCCCATTCCTTTAATTAAAAGTTCTTCCATTTTTTGGATCAATACTTCGGCCTTAAATTTTTGAAAATCGTTCCAGGCTTCGGGATGATACTTTTGCAGATCATGAATAACAATCGGGTTGATCCTTGAAAAGATCTCTTCCGAACACTTGGTCATGTTGATCATCTCTTCAATTACATTATTTGATTTGCTGATGATATCATTCATTTGATCCTCATCTTCTTTCAACTTCTGTTTTGTAAGGGCAACTACCAATTCATTTTTGTCTCTGAAAAACTGATAGATCGTTTTTTTCGACATGCCAAGGTGCCTGGCAATATCATCCATGGTGATACTTTTAATACCTGCAGTTAAAAACAGGTCTTCGGCGCCTTTAATAATTCTTTCTGTTTGACTCATTGACTTTCCGGGTCAAAACTAAGGAAACATTTTTTGAATAAAAAGTTTCCATTCATTTTTACTTTCTTATTACAAATACTTGTTCATTTTTAAAATCCATTTAATTAATGCTTATTATCCTGTGGTTTATTTGCGAAGCTTTTAATCTGCCATTGGCACCTCAAAAATGCTTACCTTTGCAAAAAATTATTACCCACTCTCTTTTTAATATATGACGCTTACTTCACTTTCAGCGATCTCGCCTATTGATGGCCGTTATAGAAACACCACCGCCGAACTTGCCGCATACTTTTCAGAATATGCACTTATCAAGTATCGTGTATTTGTTGAGATAGAATATTTCATAGCACTTGCCGAATATCCACTACCTCAGTTACAATCATTTGATAAAAATCTATCAGAAAAGTTACGCGATATTTACAGGAATTTTTCGGAAGATGACGCTGAAAGTATCAAAGTGATCGAAAAAACGACAAATCATGACGTTAAAGCCGTTGAGTATTTCATTAAAAAAGAGTTTGATAAATTAGGTCTGGAGCCGTTCAAAGAATTTATTCACTTTGGCCTTACCTCACAAGATATCAATAACACTGCTATTCCATATACCTTTAAACTGGCTTTAAATAATAGCTACTACCCTGCTATTACAGACCTGGTTAGCATCCTGAAAGCATTTGCCGCAGATTGGGAAAATGTTCCGCTGTTAGCGCATACCCATGGCCAGCCGGCTTCACCTACCCGTTTAGGTAAAGAGATCCTGGTTTTTGTTGAGCGTTTGGAAACTCAGCTTGAGTTGCTGAAACCTATCCCAAATTCGGCCAAGTTTGGCGGTGCTACCGGTAACTTTAATGCGCATAATATCGCTTACCCGGCTATCGACTGGAAAGCGTTCGGCAATAATTTCGTGAACAATATTTTAGGTCTTAAACGCTCACAGTTTACTACCCAGATTGAGCACTACGACAACTTCGCTGCTCAATGCGATGCTTTGAAACGCATTAACAATATCCTGATTGATCTTGACCGCGATATGTGGACTTACATATCCATGAACTACTTTAAACAAAAAATCAAGGCGGGCGAAGTTGGTTCATCGGCCATGCCTCATAAGGTTAACCCTATCGATTTTGAAAACTCTGAAGGTAACCTTGGCATCGCTAATGCACTATTTGAGCACCTTGCGGCCAAATTACCAATATCAAGGTTACAGCGCGACCTTACAGACTCTACCGTGTTAAGGAACATCGGCGTGCCTTTTGCGCATACATTGATTGCCATTAAGTCAACCGTAAGGGGATTAAATAAGTTGCTATTAAACACCGACGCCATCAATGCCGACCTGGAAGCTAACTGGCCGGTTGTTGCCGAAGCTATCCAAACTATATTAAGGCGCGAAGCTTACCCTAACCCGTACGAAGCACTGAAAGACCTTACCCGTACCAATCAGCAGATCAACGCCAACACAATAGCGGAGTTTGTTGATACGTTAAATGTAAGTGACGCCATTAAAGAAGAGATCAAAAAGATAACACCTTTAAATTATACAGGCATTTAGATGTGCAAATTTCAAATGTGCAGATTAGTAGATTTCAAATGCGCAGATTTCAGATGTGCAAATCGATGAGCAATTAAAGCATTAATAAATCAAAATCATTTGCATATCTGCACATTTGAAATTTGCACATCTAAATCTTCGCATCAAAGAAATGTCATAACAAAGTTTAGGGTCGTTTTTAATAAAAAAGGTAGCTAAATTTGTTAAATTAGATTGAATAAAAACACGAAACGATGAACATCAACGTATATACAGAATTAACGCCTAACCCGGCAACTATGAAATTCATAGTTAACAAACTGCTTATCAATGGCAGCGTTGACTTTCCTACTAAGGAAAGTGCCGAACATTCACCCTTTGCAAAGGAACTTTATAAGTTTTCGTTTGTAAACGGCGTTTTCTTTGCCAGCAACTTTGTTACCATCACCAAAACTGAAGGCAGCGACTGGGCAGATGTTGAGCCGATAATGAAAGAGTTTGTCAAAGGCGCTATCGAATCAGAATTGAAGATCCAGTTAGAGGAAGAAGCCGAAGTCGGAAACTTTGAAGGTACTGAAACTGAAGTTAAAATTCAGCAGATCCTGCATGATTACGTTCGCCCGGCTGTTGAGCAGGACGGCGGCGCTATCTCTTACCGTTCATTTAACGAAGGCGTTGTAACTGTTGAACTTCGCGGTTCATGCAGCGGTTGCCCGTCATCAACCGTAACCCTTAAAGCCGGCATCGAAAACCTGCTTAAACGTATGGTGCCAGAAGTTACTGAAGTGGTTTCTGAAGCGTTATAATATTATTGATTTTAGGGTCCGGGCCCTATTACTTACCCTTGTGTCGGACAAAAACTTTAAATTAGTTTTTGTCCGATTTTTTTTGCCCGATTGGGTGATCGTAGAATGGATTTGAATAAAGCGGTTTCAAACTTATCTTTATGCCGACATACATCATGCTGAATAAATTACGGGAACATATAGAAAAAATAATACCGCTCACTGATGATGAGTTTGAGTTCATATCTTCTCATTTCACGACTAAAAAATTCAGGAAACACCAATTCCTTATTCAGGAAGACATGATTGTTAAGTATAACTACTTTGTTGTTTCAGGTCTTTTAAAACTTATATATACCGACGATACAGGAAAGCAGCATATCGTTGCTTTCGCTATGGAAGACTGGTGGGAGACTGATTTTTATGCCTACTATACCGAATCCCCGGCAACAATGTCGCTGGAGTGCCTTGAAGATACCGAAGTGCTGTGCTTAACACTTGAAGACTATAAAAAGCTTTGTAATGGCCTTCAAAAGATGGAACGCTTCTTTCTTGAAAAGGCAACTTTCGGTTTTCTTTCCTCACAAAGGCGTATTATATCCACCCTTACATCAAACGCTAAGGAGCGTTATGAACAGCTTATTAAGCAGTATCCAACGCTTATTAATCGTGTGCCCAAGGCTCTGCTGGCCTCCTATCTCGGCGTCTCGCGCGAAACCCTAAGCAGAATTTCTTATTGATGTGACCTACCTCACTTCAAAAACGTGAGGTAGGTCAACGTTCCATTCCGGATGTTATTAACAAGTTTGCAGTGCAAATTCAAAGCGCGAATATGAAAAAAGCAGCGACACTTTTAGCACTCTTATTAATTACGACCGCCCCCGTTTTGGCGCAAACAAAAAACATCAATAAAATGGAAAAGAGAATTATCAATCCCTGGCAATGGCAAAACAAACGTAGCTATGTCCAGGCCGTCGAAGTAAAAAATGTAGAAAGCACCTTGTATATCTCGGGACAGACGGCGATAAACGCAGACGGAAAATCAAGCGATGAGGATATGAAATCTCAATTAATTCAGGCACTGCAAAATCTTGAGCATGTTATCAGCCAGGCAGGATACGAACCTAAAGGTATTATACGACTGAATATTTACACAACAAACACAGCCGAACTTTGGCCCCATTTTCTAATATTACAGGATTGGATATCTAAACATGGAATTAAGCAAGCCTTAACTTTATTGGAGGTGAAAAGCCTTTTTGAAACCTTAAAGGTTGAACTTGAGGCAACAGTGGTGAAATGATCAGTTATAAAAATATGTTCCTATATTAAAAGCAAATGCATATGCAGGGCTAAGAAACGTGGCGTACTCGTGACTTTATCAGGGCTACTAATAGTGCAAAGTTTAATTAGCTGCATTGAAGTCACGAGTACCTATGTACCTGAACCTTACTCTACATACTCGCGCCCAAAAGAGTTATATTATTATAGCTTTGTTGAGATTTTGTGGATCAATTAGAACAAGCAGTTCATCTCCCCTCTGAGGCATCACGCTTTTCAAGAACCCTTGCCTAACCGTTACTTCCCTGCCGGTGGCACCCCCTTCGAGAATAACAAGCTTCACAATCGCAATTGTTTTTTCACTAACGATACCACTACCATAGCTAAGTGCGGTTATTTCAACATTCTCGACCTTCGCTTTGCAAGTAACACCATTCCGCCGAAGGTACCGGCTTTTTGATTTAATGATAAAGAAATAGAAAAACAAACCTATCAGAACAAAAGGGAGAGAAAATAAAATCCAAAATAAAAAACAAGCCATATTTCTTAAATGAAATTATTTAATTGGATAGAGTCCACAAACACTGCAGTAAAAAAATAATTCAACTTCAAAAAACCTCTACTACAACGATCCTACAGCATTGGAGTAAATTATTAACTACCTCCTCTACTTAAAATATCTCCCTATCACCCCCAGCATCTCCCCTGTTATTATCCCATTAGTTGCCAATAACTCACGGGTATCCAATACTTCAGAGCCGCCTTTAAAGTTCACCACTTCGCCTCCAGCTTGTTTTACAATCACAATACCCGCAGCAACATCCCAGGCATTAAGGTTATACTCATAAAAAGCATCAAAACGCCCGCAAGCGGTATAAGCCAGATCAACAGCGGCCGAACCTAAGCGGCGCAAACCATGGCTGGTACGCATCAGCTCGGTAAACAATTCGATATAGGCTGCCTGTTTTGTGAAATCGTAATATGGGAAACCGGTTGCCAGCAAGCTGGTACCGATTGTGATGTTTTTACTTACACTGATCTCCTTACCATTAAGGTATGCGGGCGCATCCTTCCAGGCGTAAAAGCATTCATCAAGGTTTATTTCATATACCACCCCGGCTATCAGTTCATCATATTCTTTCAAAGCTATACTTACCGAAAAAGCAGGTACGCCGTGAATGAAATTGGTTGTGCCATCCAGCGGATCGATGATCCAGTTATAGCGCTCGCCTATTTTGGTGGTCGTTTTCTCTTCGGTGATGAAGCCAGCTTCAGGTAAAATTTTGCTCAGACCTTTTACAATGGTTTCTTCGGCGGTTTTATCAACGTATGATACCATATCGTTGAGGCCTTTATACTCTATCCTATCAGGATCAAACGCTTTACGTTCCTGCCTGATGAAATCACCTGCCTGTTTTGAAACCTCAATTACCTGGTTTATGATGTTCGCTGTTTGCATGGTTACGTTTTAATGATAGGCTGAATGAAAAAACTTTATGAATAAAAAAGCTTGCGAAGAACAGGCTCAGCGCCGCCGAGATCCGTGCTACCGTTGGGTTAAAGCTGCAAGCCTGGATCAATATTTTCACAACAGATAAATTGGCGAAGAAGCCAATAATAGCCACTGTCACAAAACGGAAAAACTGTTTGCGCGGCGCCGATTTTGATTCATTAAATACCATGTACCGTGTGATTAAAAAGTTAACCACTACACCCATAAAAAAGGATAGCGCAAGTGAAACAGTATAATTGCGAACGGTAAGCCCGAAAATATGGTAAGTATGTGCTGTAAGCAGATTGTGATAAAAAAGGTAAAATGCCGAAACATCCACCAAAAAACCGGCCCCGGCCGAAAGCACAAATCTGAATACCTGGTTATCTACTAATTTACCTTTTGATTTATTATCAGCCATTTGTAGTACCCAGTGCTTTCTTTTCTTTGTTTAATCCTGTTACAATAAGTGTAATGCCACCTAAAACCATAATCACCGAAATCATTTCGGCTTGTGTAAATGAAACACCGGCGACAACATATTTGGTATTAACCCTGATGAGCTCAATAAAGAAACGCTCAACGCCTGCCAATATCATATACACACCAAACAAAACGCCCGGAGCTTTAAAATTGTGCCTTATTTTCCATAATACAAAGAACAGTAATAAACAAATTACACATTCATAAAATGAGGTTGGATAAACCGGGTATTGCAGTTCATGGCAAAACTTTCCTGCACAATTTATCATCTGTACACCTTCGTCATTCACGTTATGCGGAAATTTAAAGCTCCACATCCAGTCGGGTGCCCAGCTTAGCCAGTGCGGTTTGGGTGCCAGGTTAACTATACCCCAGTCGCCATCACCACTCATCTGGCAACCAATACGGCCAAGGGCGTAAGCCAGCATCATACCCGGACCGCCGATATCAAGCATATCCAGGGGTTTAATACCGTGTTTATTAGCAATATAAAGTACGGCCGCACCGCCACATATCAAGCCACCATAAAAAGTTAAGCCACTAAAACCTATCAGCATACCAACCGGGTCTTTCATAAAGTCGCCCCAGTTTTCCAATGCATTAAACAGCTTGGCACCTGCAAAGCCAAATACTGCGGCCCACAATAATATACTACCCATCAATTCATTTGGGTGCACATCAACATCTTTGGTTACCGGTTTATCCAATTTTTGTTTTTGGGCTTCATGCCATGCCCAGTACGCAAATGCTGCCGCTCCGAGTATACCACCTATCCAGTTACCCCTTAATGATAACAGGAACTCCTGCGGGCTATCAATCAATGACTGATAGTTAAGTGCACAATCAATTATTTTATAGCCTAAAACAAAGCCGAATACACCATTACCTATCAATTCGGTATTTGAAGCGGGCAAACCTAAGGTAACCCGTTTTTTAAACGTATGGATAACGCCTAATGCTTCCTTGCGCTTAAACTCCTGCCCAAAAGCCCAGTAAGCGCCAACAAAAGCTATCGCCACAAAAAAGCCGAAAGTTTGTATGGGCAAAGGAAGATTAAAACCAAAAAGATATTTTAATAACGATGTGAGCGTTGGAAACATAGGTTATATTTTAAGGCGAATATAGAATTTAATGTACTAATATTTCTTCGCCTTCTGTTATTTCAACATCACCATCAGGTGAAATATTTGTTAGATGTACCGTTTTTAACTCGTTAACCAGTACAGGGTCGTACTTGGTGCGCACCTTCACGTAGTTACGGGTAAAGCCGTGCATAAAGCCATCTTTAATATCGCCCTCAAACAAAACCTCCTGATTTTTACCCAATTGACTTTCATAAAAAGCACGGCGCTTTTTATCCGACAGGATGTGCAGCATTTTGCTCCTGTCTCCGCGTGCAGAACCCGGAACAGCGCCGGTCATCTGGGCAGCCAAAGTATTTTCCCTTTCCGAATAGGTAAATACGTGCAGGTATGATATATTTAACTCGTTCAGGAAATTATAGGTATCGATAAAATCCTCCCTTGTTTCGCCGGGGAAACCAACGATAACATCCACACCGATGCAGCAATCGGGCATCAGTTCTTTTATTTTGGCAACGCGGTTAACATACAAATCGCGTTTGTAACGCCGGCGCATCAATCCCAGGATCTTATCTGAGCCAGACTGCAACGGAATATGAAAATGCGGCACAAAGCGCTTTGAAGCAGCAACAAAGGCAATGATCTCGTCGGTAAGCAAATTAGGCTCGATAGATGAAATCCTGAAACGATCAATGCCTTCTACCTCATCAAGCGCCTTAACCAGGTCAAAAAACTTATCCTCGCGTTTACCATTACGGATCCCGAAATCGCCCAGGTTTACGCCGGTAAGCACAATTTCTTTTACGCCCGATTCGGCAATTTGCTTTGCCTGCGCTACAACATTTTCAATAGTATCGCTCCTGCTCGCACCACGCGCCAGGGGAATGGTACAAAAGGTACAGGAATAATCACAGCCGTCCTGCACTTTCAGGAAAGTACGGGTACGGTCGCCAAAAGAATATGCGGGCACAAACTCATTAGCTTCAGACACGGGCTGATTAAGCACCAGCGCCTTTGGCCTTTTAGTTAAGTCGGTGATATGATCAACTATCTGAAATTTTTCGGCAGCCCCAAGCACCATGTCAACGCCGGGAATTTCAGCAATTTCCTGTGGTTTTAGCTGTGCGTAACAACCTACAATAGTTACGTAGGCATTAGGCGAAATTTTAAGCGCTTCCTTAACAATCTTCTTACACTTTTTATCGGCATTATCAGTTACCGAGCAGGTATTGATCACAAAAACATCCGGCGTTTCGGTAAAATTCACCGTATCATAACCGGCCTGGTTAAACAGCCGACCAATGGATGAGGTCTCTGAATAATTCAGCTTGCAGCCTAAAGTGTAAAAAGCGACTTTCTTGTTCATTTCAAACGGCAAAGATACAGTTTTTTATAAAATGTTGACCCGGAGCTTTTTTCATATCTGCGTAAAAGAACAAACCCCGAAACGGCGGAAAACAGTTATAACAATTTGATAATTTCATTTATCAGCATCATTTCTGTAATTTCAAGGCCGACTAAAACATTGTAAACCTTATCAATTATGATCATATACGGAACCAAAGGCAAACTTTTAAAATCCGAAATAACAGCCGACCAATGTCCAAACTGCAATACAGCCAACAGTATTCAAATGAATGTATTTCAGCGCTGGGCGCATATTTTCTGGATTCCATTTTTCCCGATTGGTAAAACAGGCGTTTCGCAATGCCTCAATTGCAGGCAGGTGTTAAAACTTAAGGAAATGCCCGCCTCACTGAAGTTGAGCTATGATAACCTGAAAACTCAAGCCAAAATACCGATATGGACATTTGCCGGCTGTTTTTTGATTGTTATCGGTTCGATATTTTTCTATATCACCGAAAAGCAGAAAGCAAAAAAAGTAAACCAATGGGTTTTATCGCCACAAAAGAACGATGTGTTCCATATCAAACTTAAAAACGATCATTATACCCTATACAAAGTAAATAAGATATCGGGCGATTCCGTTTACCTGGCCCTGAACAAATATGAAGTTGACCGCGAAGATGGCCTTGATGACATTGCTGCAAGGGGTGATACCGCTTATGATAGCGCACAGGAAGGTATTGCCAAACCATTCCTTATAGAAATGGCAAAAGAGGGAACTATTTTGGATATTGAACGCAAATAAGCTTATGACTGCCACACACCGCTCCTATTGGTTTGCTAAGTTCTTTGAATGCCTGTATCTGCTCATAGCTATTTATGATTGCTTAATGATGATGTGGGGCACTTTACTTTACAAGCTGTTTACCTCTTTTGGTAATATTTCCTTCGCGAGGCTTTTTACCTGGATTATTATCGGGATGCTCATCCTTTCGGTGATATATTCTATTTACTGGAATCAAAAAAGCAAAAAGGAAGGATTTAATTCAGAAATAGGGCACGCCTTTCTGCGTGGCGTTATGCGGTACTTCCTTGCCTTTCAAGTGTCGGCTTATGGCTTTGCCAAGATCCTGAAAACACAGTTTGGACACGTTTACATGAGAGATAATACTCCAATAGGCAAATTAAGTGGTTTCGATCTCACCTGGAATTATTTTGGCCACTCCTATACTTTCGCGGTTATACTGGGTTTGCTTCAGATTGGCGGCAGCGTTATGCTTTTGTTCAGGCGTACTACCTTGCTGGGCACCTGCATATTATTACCCATAATGTTAAACATTGTACTGATCAATGCATTTTATGATATAGCCGCAGGGGCGTTCATGAACTCAATCATTATAACTACCGGCCTGTTATACCTTTTACTACTACGATGGCCGGATATTAAACCTGTTTTATTTAAAGAAGTAGTAATACCGCCCTTAAAGCTAAGTTTTGCAAAACCTGTTTTAAAACTTTTAGTAATCGGCCTTGCGTTTTATAGCATTTACCGTTATGTAGTAGCCGTACCGCCATCAATCTTTACAGGGAGATGGAAAATAGAACACTTTACACGAAACGGTAAAACTGTAGGTGAAAATGAATGGATGAACGGCGCGCAAAACTGGTGCTATGTTTATATAGAAGACGGCGGCCGGATTGCATTATGTGCTAACCCATATATTTTTGAAGCCAACCGCGCATGGTTTGGCCAATACACATACCATGCGGGCAAAAAAACGCTCAACATCGTTTTTGACGGAGGTACAAAACGTGATACAACAAGGGTGAAGATCAGTAACTACAACGGAAAACAAATGCAATGGGATACCAAAGTATACGATGATACCTTGAAATTGAAACTGGTTAAAGAATAGTAGTTATTATACATTCCCCCAACCCAAAGCCAATACATCAGCAATGTGCATGGTTTGAATAGGAAGATTATTTTTATCGATATATCCCTGCATATGCATCAAGCATGATGTATCAGTTGAGATAATATATTCAGCACCGGCATCAAGGGCATTATTTACCTTCTGTTGCGCCATCGCGGTTGAGATACCATCAAACTTAACAGCAAAGGTGCCACCAAAGCCGCAGCAGGTTTCGCCGTCTTTCAGGTCAATCAACTCAAGACCAAGCACTTTAGAGAGCAGCTGGCGAGGCTCATCTTTTATTTTACATTCGCGCAGACCGGCGCAGCTATCATGATAAACAGCCTTACCATCAAGCTCGGCACCGAAATAATCAAATTCCAGGATATTTACTAAAAAATCGGACAGCTCGTAAATATTACCCTGAATAGCCCGGCATTTATTGTGTACCGCGGTATTGGTAAACAAGTCGTTATAATAGTTTTTCACCATGCCGGTACAAGAGGCTGATGGTGATACAATAACACTATCTTCCGAAAAATCGCTTAAAAACTTACTTCCTACCTCTTTGGCGTCATCCCAAAAACCGGCATTAAAGGCCGGCTGACCGCAGCAGGTTTGTGCCGGATTATAACTAACCTTGCAACCTGCTTTCTCCAACAATTTTACGGTATTAAAAGCAGTTGCCGGAAACAACTGATCTATAAAACACGGTATAAACAACTCAACCTTCATCGGCACAAATTAGTTAACGGGCGCTAAAATCCAAATTTTTATTGACGTTTCGTTCCGCCTTCAGCAAAGAAAACAACAAAATTAAGCCAACAATGAAAAATACGCCCAATACCAAAACCGAATTTCGCGGGCTACCGGTTATTTCTTCAAAAAAGCCGAAGCTAAATACCCCACCTACAATAGCCAGCTTTTCGGTAACGTCATAAAAACTAAAAAAAGACGCAGTATCCGGAATATTTTCGGGCAGATATTTGGAATAAGTTGAACGCGACATGGACTGAATACCGCCCATTACCAAGCCTACTACTACAGCTATAATGTAAAACTGTGTTTGCGTATAGGTAAAGTAAGCAGCGATACACACCCCAATCCAAAGGATCACCACCCCTATTAAAACCCGCACGTTACCATATTTACCAGACAGGCGCGACATCAGCGTTGCTCCGAAAATTGCCACCAATTGGATAATTAAAATGATGGTGATCAGCTGCGGGGTTTCCATTTTTAACTCTTTTGCAGCAAAACCGGTTGCCACCAGCATAATGGTCTGTACCCCCATGGAATAAAAAAAGAACGACGGCAAAAACCTTTTTAACAGCGGCATATCCTTAACCTTTTTCCAAACATGGCCCAACTCAACAAAACCGCCTTTTATGATGTTGTGGCTATGGCTCACCGCGTTGGGGCTACCCTTAGGCAATACACTAAAAGGGATCATGGCAAAACCTATCCACCATAAGCCCACCAGCAAAAACGACAAACGCGGAGCAAAGGTTTTATCAACTATACCAAACCACTCGCCTTTCAGTACAAATAAGAAGCAAATAAGCTGCAGCAATACGCTGCCTATGTAGCCATAAGTAAAACCCTTGGCACTTACGTTATCCTGCATATCAACGGTAGCAATTTCGGGCAGGTATGAATTGTAAAACACAAAACCTCCGCTGTAACCGATGGCCGCCAGTGCAAAACAGATTACGCCCATCTCCAAATGATCTTTATCAAAGTTGAACAACGCGCAACAGGCCGCCGAACCAAGCAGCGTAAAAAACAGCATGAAGATTTTTTTATTGCCTTTATAATCGGCAATGGATGACAATATTGGCAACAGCAATACCATTACCAAATAAGCAGCAGATAAAGCGTAATCAGAAAGGGCAGTATTTACAAAGCTTTTTCCAAAAAAGTTAACCCTATCACCATTGGCATGGTTGGTAGTAATGGCTACATAATAAGCCGGAAAAATTGTTGAAGTGATGACAAGGTTATACGCCGAGTTGGCCCAATCAAAGAAAGCCCAGGCCCGTATGGTTTTTTTGTTGTTTTTATTTTCCATTTGCTCAATAAATGTATGCAAATTTTAGAAACTGCAAAAAACACCAACTAAATACAATACCTATCTTTCGCCAAGCATCTTTTTAATAGCCCCGGGCAAATCTATTTTATTATCAGTAACCAGCATAGCACCTGCCCTTTCGGCTATTGATTTTTGCTTATTGCCGGCTACTTCAGTGGTTGGACCATTTATACCTCCAAAATATTTACCCATATCCCAGTTTATTTTAAAATCTATTTTCCGGGTATCATTGGTGCCGGCTATTGAACAAGTTAAAGCATCATAGGCCGATCCATTTTTGTTGGCCAGGCTTTGCCCGGCTACCTGTAAGTTGCGATCATTCACCCGCAAGTTTCTTACAATTAAATATTCCTCGTCCACATTATTTACCACATATTCATCACGGGGATCAATAGTGGAGTATTTTGGATCGAGTTCATTGTTTTGGGTGTAATAAGCCCAGAGGCAGGCATCCTTTAAGCCCAACTGTAGTTCCTGTGAATCGGGAAATAGTTTGTAAGCATCCCAGGCGGCGGCAAAAGCACTTTCATAATCCTGTTTGCTGATATAAGCAGCAATTAAACGCAAATAGCTGAATTCGGCAGTATGGCCAATATTCCGGGTATTTAATTCGACTGCTTTTTTAAGATACCAAATAGCAGAATCAGGTTTATGATCATTTAAATAGATAACTCCTAAAAAGTGATATGAGCCATGAAATGAAGGAGTTTTCGCAACCGCAGCAAGGAAGTTGAGTTTAGCGGCCGGTATATCTGTGTTAATTTGCTTAAGGCCGTTTATAAACTCTTCGGATGGGACCTGGCAAAATGCATTTACACTGTTTAAAAAGAAAAATACAGCAATAATGAAAATTCTGGTATTCATGATGGGTTTAGATTTATTGCTGCTAATATCTATAATATAAGCTAAAAAAAGCTTCGCCTGCAATAAATAAAAATTGTTACCTCTCCCCTAAAACAACTACAAGCCAATTAATGCCCGCGCGGTGCGTAAACAATAATACAAGCACCCACAAGCGCTATCAAAGCCCCGATGATATCATAACGATCGGGTTTAAAACCATCAACCTTCCAGGCCCAGATCAATGCCATTACAATAAAAATACCACCATAAGCCGCATACACCCTACCGAAATTGGCGGTTTGCCACGTTGCCACTATCCCATAAAGCGCAAGAATAATTCCACCTGCTATCCCAAACCATAAAGGCTTACCTTCTTTTAACCAAAGCCAAACCAAATAGCCGCCTCCTATTTCAAATAAACCGGCAAGTAAAAACAATGCAAAAGAGCGGATAATTGCCATCATTAAATTTTAGCGTAAAGAATTCTGCTAAAGATATCATAAAAAAGGCCTCCTTTAGCGGAAGCCTTTAAATATGCTAAATCAAATTTAACTTCTGTCGTAAAAAGCCGGTGGTTCAATTCCTAAAGAACGCAGGTAAACATAAGCCTGGCCACGGTGATGAATTTCATTATCAATAATATATTGAATAATGCTGTTACCCACGCCTTCGTATTGCCCAAAGGCCAATACAGTTTCCTGAAAACGCTTAGCCGGAACTTGCAGCCAATAAGTGGTAATGGCTTCAGTAGCATCATCCCATAACCTCAATAAATCGTTTTTTGAGTGGGCTTCAATTTTTCCGGTATGATGGTCAAGGCCTGCTATTGATGTCCAATCATCAGTTGCAAGACCTTTAACACCCGGGCCACTCATACTGATAATTTCCTTCACCATATCAGAAAAAGGACGCATTCCACCAATTGAATAATTAAAAAGCGCTTCCTCAGGAAATGCTTCGATAAGGCGGCGGGTTACGCGGCGCTGACCAAGCCAGCCTTGCAAAAATTGATCAGGTGTATAAACAGGAGTTTCTGTTGCTGGTTGTTGAATTGCGTTGGTTTCCATTGTGTTGTTTTTGTTTTTGATTACAATACAAAGTAATCACGCAGTGGTGACAGCCCTATGTCAGCAGCTAAAAAGAAAAATTAACTATTTGTATTTTGTATAAATTCTACCACCTGTTGCTGCTCATAATAAGAAAGCGGGCCTTCTGAATAATGCCATTTGGAGTTGCTGTCACCCTCAAAGCTGATCTGTCCTAAATAATCGGGGTTCTTTTTATCATCAAGCAAGGGTTTGCTTTCACCTATTTCAGGTGCTATCTCCTGAATTTCAAAAAGGATAGCTTCTCCGTCGCTACCACCTTTGTAAAGCTTGTACAACCCTGTGGCGTTTAACTGGTGATCTGTTGATTGGTGCAGCACCGGCTCGATGATAATATTTCTTTGTATGCCGTTATCAGCGGTGACATTGTGGTTAACTGTGTGGATCATGGCTTATGTTTTTATATAGTACAAGCCTGTGGTCAAATTGTTTAGGTGTTCACGTCAACACGCTTTTTACGGAGCTTGTTTTCAGTGAACATGAGCACTATAAGCATTATTAAACCCAATACAAAAAAGCCGTCAAGAGCAAGCGTAGAATCGCGCATTTCATTAGTTACAGCCTCTACAAATCCAAAACAAAACAGGCCTACCACTATCGAAAGCTTTTCGGTAACATCATAAAAACTGAAATAGGAAGCCGTGTCCGGGATATTTTCGGGCAAATATTTAGAATAGGTTGAGCGCGATAAGGATTGTACCCCTCCCATTACTATGCCGATGATCACAGCGGCAACATAAAACTGGGTAGAATTAGTAATAAAATAGGCATACAAACAAATGGCCGACCACACCGCCACCAAACCAACCAGCGTACGTACATTCCCGAGTTTTTCCGATGATTTGGATGCGATCAACGCACCAGGCACAGCAACAACCTGGATAATAAGTACAATAGAGATCAGCGCGGCATCGGGCATATGCAACTCCTTTGCAGCAAAATTAGCCGCAACCAACATAATGGTTTGTACACCTACCGAGTAAAGGAAAAACGAAGCAAGGAAGCGTTTTAACAAAGGCATATTCCTTACTTTGCCAAAAACCTTTGCCAACTCTTTAAAGCCTCCCGTAAGTACATTATAAGTATGTTTATCTGTATTAGGCTGTCCCTTCGGCAGCAAACGAAATGGAATAATAGAAAAACCTATCCACCATACAAAAACCATCAGGAACGAGATCCGCGCCGGTAGCCAGTCGTCGGTAATGCCAAACCAGTTAGGTTCAAGCACCACTATAAAGCATAATACCTGCACTACAATGCTGCCCACATAACCATAAATAAACCCTTTGGCGCTTACGGCGTCCTGCTTATCGGGCGTGGCTATTTGCGGGAGGTAAGAGTTATAAAATACAAAACCACCACAATAGCCGATAGATGCCAACCCAAAGCATAGCATCGGCAACTCCAGCCCAACACCGGGCTTAAAGAAAAACAAACCGGCACACGCCAAACTCCCCAACCAGGTAAACAATTGCAGGTACGATTTTTTGTTGCCCCGGTAATCGGCTATGGAAGTAAGAATTGGCAAAATAGCTGCTACTATAAGATAGGATAACCCAAGAATATAGTTTGATAATACTGTATTAACATACCTGTGCCCCAGGAAAGTTACCATCTGGGTATTCTTCGAGTTAAACTTAGTAACCTCCACAAAATATGCGGGGAATATAGTAGAGGTAATAACGATGTTATATGACTGATTGGCCCAGTCAAACATGCACCAGGCCCAAATGGTTTTCTTGTTGTTTTTTGCTTCCATTGCGGGCTTAAAAGTAGGGAAATTTAAAGGAAGCCCAATTTACCGAAGAAAAAATAAATTGCTTTATATTATCAACGACTGTAATTTATTTTAGGATGTTCCATATCATATTTTAGCCTATAATAAATTATAATATAAGTCACTATCAGCGTGACAATTAAAATGAAAACACTCTTATTAAACTGCTTTTCTTTTTCAGGTGTATCTACAGAAATCTTGTATTCCCAATCAATCCCGTATTTAACATTTAGCCGGTTTGCTATATATTCTGCCAGTTTATAGCATTCCAATTTGCGCAGATCGTTTACTTCTTCAAACGCGCTAAAACTGCAAAGCAAACAGATTTTTTCTCCATTTTTGATATAAACTTCGGAGCGCGTGTTTGTGCCACGAGGGCTTCCCTGATCGATGGTAATTAGCACCTTACTATTCTCATCAATAGTAATAGTTCTATGAATTTTCTTATCGGTGTACGAGACATCACAGAGATTAAATTGTATTTTTTTTTCAAAATCAAGCAACGAATAATAAGAAGTGATAAACAAAATATCTGGCACTTCTTCTCTTAAATACAATCCGGCAAACCTTGTGATCATGTAGCTAAAATAAAAACATAGTTTAGCTTTATTTTGATTTATTGTAGTTTTATTGATCCGTTAACTGATTCTCCATGTTCACCTACCTCCATTTTACAACTCAATTCGGCTCATATCTCTATAATGATAATTTCCAGGCATTTTTAGCAGATACTTTTACTGACCTCAGTCCTTACAATATTTTAAAAAGCGATTACATGCGATCTGAAATGCTGGATATCGATTTAGGATTCAGCAACGAGGACGCTGTTATTGACGAAGATGAACTGATCGTTTTAGAGCCAGGTCAGCCGATATTCTCCCATTTGAATATTTACCCTAAACCGGACCTGCAATACGTGCTGCCATTTGAGATTTCATTTCACGACGCCCGCGAAGCAGTTTTCAAAAAAGCAGGCGAGCCAACGCAAACCAAACATGGGGATTCGCCAATACTGGATCTGCCTTTTCTGATAGATCATTATAAAATAGACAACCTTGTACTAAGTATCGATTACGATCCACAGGATGAACGTATCAACTTTATACAGATCCGGGAAAATAATATTATCACACACTTGAAATTATAAAGGCCCGCCATCTATAAGTGCATAACCGCAATATAACTTTCTAACTATTGCGTTAATCGGGAAAGTCACGGCAAAATAATTCCCACACTAATTTTTCTAATTAAAACGAATTACACAAATTAATTTCCAACCAAATTCGTGTAATTCGTTTTAATTGTGTTGAATTTGCAAGGTATTCGTGCAATAATTTAATCAAAAATCTCCGGCAGATGTTTATAGTTCCCTTTCACTGTAGCCAAAACTTCATCAAACTTACCGCCAAGCATCATTTTTGTCATGGATACAGCCATGCCTTTTACCATTTTAAGTTCGATATGCGGCGGCATGGCAAGGGCCGTTCCATCGGTATAAACGTTAACCAAAACCGGCCCTGTATGCGCAAAAGCTTCGGCTATACCCTGCTCAAGGTCCTGCGGATCGTTTATGGTGATGCCTTTGATCCCCATCGACTCGGCCACCATGGTAAAATCAGGATTATGCATGTCAACTTCAAAATCGGGCAGGCCCATTACCTCCATTTCAAGCTTTACCATACCCAATGCCCTGTTGTTAAATACAATGATCTTGATAGGCAGATCATATTGTTTGATGGTGGCTAAATCACCTAACAACATGGAGATTCCTCCATCGCCGCACATGGCTACCACCTGCCTATCGGGGCAAGCCAAAGCAGCACCGATTGCATGAGGCATAGCATTGGCCATAGAACCATGAACAAATGACCCGATCATCGACCGCCTCCCATTAGCGCTGATGTGCCGGGCACTCCATACGTTGCACATCCCGGTATCGCAGGTAAAAATGGCATCGGCAGATGCATGTTCATTTACAATAGCAGCCAAAGCTTCGGGGTGGATGGCGTCATGTTTACCGTAATCCTGAATGTAGGCTTGCTGCTGCTCCTTCACTTTGGCATGTACATGAAGTTGCGCATCCAAAAAACTCCGGTCTGTTTTTTCTTTAATCAATGGGATCAATGCTTTAAGTGTAGATTTAATATCGCCATAAAGCCCCATCGTTAACTTAGCCCGGCGACCAAGATTTTCAGGCTTGATATCAATCTGTACTATTTTTTTATCCTGCGGATAAAAAGGTGTGTAAGGAAAATCGGTACCGAGAAGGATAACAAGATCACTTTCGTGCATGCTATGATAAGCAGCTGGTAAACCAAGCAAGCCCGTCATGCCAACCTCATACGGGTTATCATGCTCCAAAAACATTTTACCCCGAAACGAATAGCCGACCGGAGCTTTGATCAATGCGGCCAACTCAACCACCTCGTCGTGGGCATCGGCACAACCGATGCCGCCAAAAATGCAAACCTTGGGGTGACGATTGATCAGATCGGCCAGTTTCACCAATTCTTCCCACACCGGGGTGATATTAGCTTTGCAAAAAAAGTTATTTACCGATGAGTCGATTTCAACAGCATCCTCCCCTGCCACATCCCCCGGAAACCCCAACACACCAACTCCCTTGCGCTGAATGGCGGTTTGGATAGCAGCCTGCGTCATGCGGGGCACCTGTTTGCTATTGGCCGCGACCTGGTTGTAATAACTGCAGTCATCAAAAAGCTTGATAACATTGGTTTCCTGGAAATAATTGCTGCCGAACTCTTTTGTAGCACAGGTGGATGCTATAGCCAAAACCGGCGCTCCCGAACGGTGGGCATCATAAAGCCCGTTTACCAGGTGCACATGCCCCGGGCCGCTGCTGCCCGCACAACAGGCAAGCCCGCTTAATTGAGCATCTGCCGAAGCAGCAAAGGCGCCCGCTTCTTCGTTACGTACATGGATCCATTTTAATTCGGGCGTCTTACGTACCGCATCATTAAGTTCGTTTAAGCTATCGCCGGTAATAGCATAAATACGTTTGATACCGGCCTGTACCAGCATTTCTACAAGCTGTTCGGCTACTTTTTTTGACATATTATGGTTGTTTAGCGTTTAGTGATGTTGTAATTTCTTATCCATAACACCAAACGCGTGCCATTTGTTAAGGAATTAACAGTCAAATATTTGCAATAACAAGATTATTTCAAGCTTTTGATATGCCGTGATTTTACGATAATTGATGATATATCGAAAGCTCATTCTAAGCCCATCGTAATCCATCTGCCTTTATTTCACCCTTTTCCAAACCTCGTCATAGCCATTTCCTTTCAGGTACAATAACGAATCTTTAAGCCGGTAATTAAATGTTCCAATTTTTCCGTCCATGTATTGGGCATATCCTGGCCCGCCAATGGCTTCAATCAATACGGAGTAGGTTTTATTTTGAGTATCTAAAGTATATGACCCGGAGAATGCAGCGTAAATCTGTTTTTTTGAATATTGTATATCAGTAACCATAAATCTGTCACTGGTGATTGTCTGATACCTGATCTGGCCTGGCTTACCAGCGTAAGTGGTATCAGGCACGCCATTACTCATTATTTGCCAGGTACCAAGCAAGGCTTTTTGGTCATTAATTACTTTCCTGGAGCTTAGGCATGCTGAAAAGATCAGTGAACAAAAGGTTAAAAAGAAGATGGATAAAATTGTTAATTTTTTCATTGCGTTTGTTTTTAGGTTAAATAGATCGAGTATGTAACTATAAAGTTTACGGATAATATCGCGAATCATATCCGTTGAATCACTTAACCAATCGGCCATACCGGAGGGTGAATTGTAAACCTGGTGATCAAGGGCGGAGAAGATTAGTTTTATAGTATAACTTCTTGGCGTTACTTCTCCTGCTTCTATTCTTTGAAGCGTACGCACGTTTAGGTTACACTTTTCTACAAGTTCTTCCTGTGTTAATCCCCTGGCCTTTCTAAGTTTCGCAATTTTTTTGCCTAAGTCTGGTTGTTGCATGGTTATGTAAAATTCTGACGCAATGTTATAATTAGCACTTCCAATATACAATAATTACAGGCGGATTTATTACCGACATTAACCCGGCATTGCGGTTGTTTACCTAATAAAAAGCCTGTACATGAGAAAAAAGTAATCCTATATTCATATCGCACACCATCTATCGATGCCCGTTCACCACTATATAAGCCCTGTTTATCGATAATATTTACCGGCCGGAAAAATTGAGGATACTTTCGATCAAAGGAAAAAAAACGAAACATTAAACACCCTTAGATCATGAAAAAGTTAATACTCTTATCCGGAGCAGGCTTGCTGATAACGGCTTGCATCCTGGTTGCCTGTAAAAAGAGCAGCGAAAAAACAACTACTACCACAACTACAACTACTACCACCACGGCTTCAGTTTCGGCTTTAACCTGCGGCTCGGCAGTGGTGTCATCAACAGCAACCGTTAATACAGTATTTAGCGGCAGCGCCACAGTACCGTATACAGGTGGCAATGGCGCAACTTACACTGCAGGTACTGCTATTTCTTCAACAGGGGTTACCGGATTAACGGCAACTTTAGCGGCAGGTACCTTAGCAAGCGGGGCCGGTAATATCACGTATGCTATTGCCGGCACACCAACATCAACAGGTACCGCATCATTTTCCATTACGTTTGGTGGCCAAACGTGCAGCTTTACCGTTACTGTAGATGCTGCAAGCACAGCAACCGGCTGTTCAACCTCAACAACCATTGCTTCAAAAGTAGTTTGCTTAGCCAACGCGTTTTTAGCAACACTCAGTACCAGCCAGCAAGCCTCAGTAGTTTTAACCTTAAATAAAACCAACGCTTTAAGATGGTCAAACCTACCCTGCGGGCTTTCGTGCAGAAACGGATTGGCTTTCAGCAGCTTAACCAGCACACAATTAGCAGCTGCAAAAGCCGTGGCAGCGGCAGCCATGGGTACAACCACAGGAGAGGGCTATGACGAATTTACCCAGATCATGGCGGCCGACGATTACCTGGGAACAATGGCTTCAGGATATTCTTCAGGCAACTATATCATTGCATTTTTAGGGACACCTACTACTACCGGTAAATGGATGTTGCAATTTGGCGGTCACCACTATGCCCAAAATATCACTTATGATGCAGGAGTTGTTACCAGTATAACACCGTTACACCAGGGCGTTGAGCCAAAAGGGTCATTTACCACAGGAGGAGTAACCTATACCGGGGCGATAGAATCTGAGCATACTGCTATGCAAAATATGCTGGGGTCTTTCACAAGTACAGAATTAGCTTCGGCAAAAATATCAGGTACTTTTTCAGACTGCCTGATGGTTCCGGGATCAACAACCAATACAATGCCAACTACAAAACAGGGCATTCAGGTAAGTACATTAAGTACAGCAGCCCAGGCCAAAGTGTTAGCGGCAATGATGCCATGGATCAATGATCTTGACGCTACTTCGGCAGCAGCATTTACTACTATTTATCAAAATGAATTGGCCAATACTTACGTGTGTTATGCAAGCAATACCTCAGGTGTTGCGGGTTCTGCAACTTCATTTTTAACAACTAATACAGACTATGTAAGGATTGACGGGCCAAGTGTTTGGATAGAGTTTATATGCCAAACTGGTGTGGTTATCAGCAATCAAATACATTACCACACTGTAATGAGAGATCATACCCGCGATTATATAGGTTTATAAAAAATCAACAGAAATTATGTATAACATCGTTTCAATAAACAGTCGCCGGAAAAACAGCTGGCGACTGTTTATCATTGCCGCCATTTTTGCAGTTACAATGCTGAGGCCAACCATCTCCAGTGCACATCAAACGCCAAATACGCTTGTTTTTTTAGATGCAAGCCCAAACAGGATTGCGCTGGAGCTTCAAATGCCGCTGTCAGAACTTGAACTCTCCTTTGGTAACGATATATCGAAAAACCCGGAAACGCTAATTGAAAGGTTAGGGCCACAATTAAAAGAATACCTCAGAGCACACATACATGCTTATTTGAAGAAAACCGCCCCATGGGAAGTTGAAATAGAGGGGTTGAGGATGGATAAAGGAAAATACATTGAAAATGGTATGGATTATTGGGAAGTGATCGCTAATGTGGTTATTATACCGCAACCGGGCGAAAGTACCCGGAAGTTTATGCTTGATTATGATGTGATCATGCACCAGGTGATTAATCATGCCGCCCTCGTTTCCGTTCGCAGTGATTGGGAAACAGGAAATTTAAGCCCAACTACTGACGCTATGGTAATCAGCCGGAGTACCAAAGATAACGTGATCTATCCTCTTGAAATAAATCTACAACCCGGAAGCTGGTTTAAAGGTTTTAAAAGTATGCTTATGTTAGGTATACGGCATATTAAAGAAGGTACCGATCACTTACTGTTTTTAATTGTACTGTTATTACCGGCTACACTTTTAATAAATGGCAAACGATGGGGAAAATTTGGAGGTACCAAATATAGTATCCTGAGATTGTTAAAAATTGTTACTTCGTTTACCATCGGCCACTCTGTTACCCTACTGATAGGTGCCTTAGGCTGGCTACGGTTACCGGCACAACCGGTGGAAATATTGATCGCATTTTCTATCCTTGTTTCGGCAGTTCACGCTATAAGGCCAATTTTTCAGGGGAAGGAAATGTATGTGGCGGCGAGCTTTGGCTTGATCCATGGTTTAGCATTCGCATCAATATTAGCTAACCTTAAATTAGGGGCAGATACTATGGCCTTGAGTATTTTAGGTTTTAACCTGGGCACTGAGATCATGCAGCTTTTTGTAGTATTGATTACAATTCCGTGGTTAATTTTATTGAGCCAAACGCCGGTTTACAAATATGTGAGGGTTGGAGGCGCGGTCATGTCAGGCATAGTTGCTATTGCATGGATAGCAGAACGTGCAACTGAAACGCCCAATCTTGTTTCGGCATTTGTAAATAAGGTAGCCGAACAGGCTCACTGGGCAATTGTGATCCTGGCAATATTATCACTGGCAAGTATTCTGTTAAAAGGACATATTTCCTCCTCACCGCGGTTAAACCCTGAAAGCTAATATGAGCATCATTCATTTTCAATCACCGACTGGACAAAGTTGCATCTACAAAAAAGCCTTTCTCCTTGTAAAGAAACGGCTTTTTTGTAGTGAAGAAATCTAGTCCGTTATGCTTTATTGCCTACAAACCAGAGATTAGCAGCCTTCCGAAGTTCAGCATAATCCGGCTCGTTGTCAGAAGCCCAGGCAATGATCCCATCCGGACGTATCAATACGGCGCTTAAGCCAAATTGCTCCTTTGCCCTGCCTGAAACACATGTCAGTCGGTTGCCGTATTCTTCGGCCACGGTTTTTAGCGGGGTATTCCCGTCAAAGTCGAGCAATAAGCCGCGGCCATCATGCATCAAGCCGCCAATCCTATTGCCATCTTCAAATTCAAAGTCGGGAACGCTGCGGCCTGTTAAAGGGTGGCTGCCTGCAATATTGTAATGCGTATTAATGCCCCAAACCCTTCCTGCAATATAAGTGGCACCATCTCGCGTATTGATGAGATCGCCCATGATAGCATACAGCGCCTGGGCATCGGGGTCTGGCTTCATGATTGCCACCTGCGCGCGCGACCAATTTAAAACCTGTACGCCAACAGGGTGCCGTTCGGTATAATAAGTATCCAGTAAACCATCAGGCGCTTTATTTTGAACGGTTGCGGCAAGCTTCCAGCCCAGGTTCATGGCATCGCCCAATCCAAGGTTAAGCCCCTGCCCTCCCAATGGTGCGTGAATGTGTGCCGCGTCGCCGGCTAAAAGTACCCGTCCGTTGTGGTAAGCCGTGGCCTGCCGCGCCCTGTCTGTCCAGGTGGTCGCGATATGCAGGGTGCTAAATGTAACGTCGGTATCGGAAATCCGGCGCAACACCTCCTGTAAGTGTTCAAGCGTAACCGGTTTTCCTGAACCGTGAAATACCCCGCAATCAAAATCCTGAATGGCCATGTAACCTGGCTGCGATTGCATGTACATGCCTCGTGGTGTCACATTTCGTCCTGGTTTAAGCTTTTCCGGATCTGCTATCTCAACCAGCGCGGTGTAGCCGGTAAACTCCGGCTCGGTACCGGCAAACTCAAAACCACCGGCCTTACGCACCGCGCTGCGACTCCCATCGCAACCAACAAGCCATTTACTTTGAAATGATTGCCCATCTGACTCAACAGTTACCCCATCCGCGGTTTGGTGAAAACCGGTAACAGCGAACCCGCGTTTGATTTCTACGCCCAGTAACTGGGCACGACGGATTAGCACGGTTTCAAGCTCCGCCATTTCGGAAATTAAGCTGGTTTCAGCTGAGCCGGGCAAACGGTATTGCCATTGCGAAGTATCGACATTGCCTTCAATAAAAGGTATTCCGGCAAAATGCCCTACCTGTCGCTGGGCTCCTTGTTTGGCATTTTGATGCGGATTTTTTATCCGTTTATGAATCTCCAATTCATTTAGCAGGCCGCGGCGATAAAGCGCCTCAATAGTTAGAGCGGAGAGCCCGCGGATGCCGAATGGCATCTGTTTCAATGGCGAATGCGGGTCCTCTGCTTTTTCAAGTATCAGGACAGAGCAGTTGGCCAGGGCCAGTTCGCAGGCAAGAAATAAACCCACAGGCCCCGCTCCGGAAATGATGACATCATAAATAGTGTAATTTTGTACAGATTTATTGTTTTCAGATATTGGTTTCATATATATTATATTGAAACACAAAATTCCGCAATGCCTACAGCTTAGGCTTGTACAAACGCGACAAAATCATTACTTACGGCTTGTTTCCCTTTCTTCGTTTTTCGTGCAAAGGCAGCCGGCGTGGTGCCGCTATATCGTTTAAATTCCCTGCTCAGATGGGATTGATCTGTATAACCCAACTCATGAGCTAAGCCTGCAAGACTTGTATCCGGGTAATGCCATAACCGGTTTCGTATTTGCTCAAAACGCATTAAACCCGACACGTCTTTAACGCTATAGCCGGAAGATTGCTTGAATTTTCTTTCAAGCGTACGAACAGTGGCATGAGCGGCAGCAGCTACCTGGCTTACGGGTATGGTTCCGTTTGCTTTTCTCATAGCAGCTCCTGCTTTGAATAGCATACTGTTAATCGCAATACCCGAATGCATATTAAGGAAATACTTCCCTACTTCTGCCAGCGCTTTATCTGCTCTGTCAATAGTTATCCACTCATTCAATACAGTCTGCAGGCGGGCAACAGGGTGCTCAAAAGTGTGCACTCCAACTTTGCCGGATGGTAGTCCGAGCAAATCAAATACAGTCCACGGAAAACATCTGACACCAATGATCTCCAAACGCCCATTTGAATGGAAAACAACCGGCTGGTTGAGCAGCCCCATCATAAAGGGTGATGGTAATGGCTTTAAACTACCATCCTGTAAAATGCTGATAGCACTTCCGAAATGGAAAATAATCTCAGCGAAACCGTCAGGCTGTACCTCAAAACTTGATTGCGGTTCTTCCGCTTCCCTGATATTGTACCAAAAGCATTTGATAGTGTCCCGCAGTTCTTCAGGAGGTTCAAATTCTTGGTGCTTCATTTTGAAAGATAGCCATATTTATGGGGATTGAGAACAAAAAATCTGTTGTGTATATCAGTTTTACACACCCATCTCATTCCATAAATTCCGTTGGTGTTTTTCCATACCTTTTTTTGAACTCTTTACTAAAATATTTTCTGTCGCTAAACCCAACCATATAAGCCACCTCATTAATGGTATACCGTTTGGTTTTGAGCAGTATCCCGGCGTTGTTCATTTTTACAGACTTGATAAAGTCATTCACCGACATGCCGGTAACAGCATCTAACTTTTTATACAACACAGGCTGGCTCATCCCAATTTCACGGGCCAGCTCAGGAACCCCGAATTCTAAATTATCAATGTCTTTTTCAATGATTCTTACCAGTTTATTTATAAACTCATTGTCAATTGTATTAACCAGTTCCTGGGTGGCCTGAGCATTCTTTTCTGAACCGACATTTAAAGCATGATTATCAGTAGCTGTAATTTGCTCTTTAAGCGATTTCCTGATCCTTTCGCTTGCGTTTAACAGGTTGGTAACCTGCAGCAGCAATACCTCAATGCTGAAGGGTTTGGTTAAATAAACATCGGCGCCCATTTTAAGGCCTTCTATGTGGCTTGCGCCGGATGCTTTGGCTGTTAAAAGAATAACAGGAATGTGGTTAGTGCGCTCGTCTGTCTTCACATTGTTACATAATGTAAAGCCATCCATTTCGGGCATCATTACATCGCTTATAATAACATTCGGGATATATTCCTTCGCGGCTTCCAATCCTCTTACCCCATTTTCGCATGCAATAACTTCGTAATGGCTTTGCAAAAAACCGGCAATGAATGAACGAACTTCCGGGTTATCCTCAACAAGTAAAACAGTATGCTTTTTCTCTTTTAACAGAGGGGCTGATGAACCAACTGGTTCAGTAGCGGGCATGATTAAGTTATCGATCAATACCGGCCTTTGTACATTCAGAAAATCATTTACCGGGCTTTGCACCAGATCAGTATTCTTAAAGTGAGCCGCACCTTTTCGCAGCTTAACAACAAAGGATGTTTTGTTGCCAGAATGGGCTATTTTACTATCTGCAGCGATAGAGCCTTTGTGCAGCTCAATAATACTTTTTGATAAAGCAAGCCCAATGCCATAACCTGTATTTTGTTTACCAAGATCATTTTCCTGGAAATAATTTTCAAACAAATTCTTCAAATTTTCGGGAGCAATGCCTTTACCGTTATCTGCCACGGTAATGGTTACATGATCTTTTCCATCCACAACCAGAACATTGATATAACCGCCGCTATTGGTAAACTTGAATGCATTGTGCAACAGATTAAAAAACACTTTTTCCAATTGTATTTTATCAAAATACAGCGGAATATAATCCGCAGAGGTAACCAGGTCAATAGTAATATTAGCGGATACCGCATGATCATAGAACGAACTGTAAATTTCAGAGATAGTGGTTACCACGTTATGCTCCGCAATATGCAGTTTCAGATTCCCGGTTTCGGCCTTTCTGAAATCCATGAGCTCATTTACCAGTTGCAGCAAGCTATCGGAGTTTTTTTTGATGACCTGCAATTGCCGGGTTTGCGTGCCGTCCTTTTCTTCGAGGATCAATTTCTCTACCGGGCCAAATATCAGGGAAAGGTGGGTGCGGATCTCGTGCGAGATATTGGTAAAAAAGTTGAGTTTTAAATGCGTGAGCTCTTTATCTCGCCGCAGTAAAGATCTCAAAATAAAAAAGCGTGCCAGCAGGAATACTATGCTTCCGATAAAGAGCACATACAAACAATAAGCCCAGGTAGTTTCCCAAAAAGGAGGCAGCACTTTAATATGCAGGGTAACAGCCTTTCCCCAAATTCCATCATTGTTTGAGCCTTTCGCAAAAAATGTGTAACTCCCCGGCGACAGGTTGGTGTACGGCGCGGATGGGATATCGGTATGGACCCAGTCTTTATCAAAGGGCTCCAGTTTATACGCGTACCTATTTTTATCAGATTTGATATAATTTAGCGCTGCAAAATCAATGGTGAATACATTTTGAGCATGCGAAAAAACCACATTTTGCGTAAGGCTGATATCCTTTGAAAGCAGCTTATCCGGCTGGTTAATCCCTACAGCCTGGTTAAAAAGCTTCAATGCTGTGATGATTACCGGTGGAGGTATCACGTTATCCTCAATTTTTGAGGGGAAGAAACTACTCAAGCCGTTAAGCCCGCCAAACAGCATTTCGCCATCACTTGTTTTATAGCAGGAATTGATGTTAAACGTATTGCCTCCTAAGCCATCGTTTTTACTGTAATTTTTAAAGGTTTGTGTAGCGATAGAAAACCTGGATAAACCATTACCTGTCCCCATCCACAGGTTATTTTTTTCATCCTCTAAAATACTAAGTACATTGTTGTTGGTTAAGCCCTCCCTTTCGGTATAAGTTATAAATTTTTCATGAGCCTCGTCATATTTTGCAAGCCCGCCATAATACGAGCCAGCCCAAATCCGCTTCTTTGTATCCTGGTAAATACAATTAATATCATTTGACTTAAGGCCATCTTCAGTTTTGTAAACCTTGATATGGGTATGGTTGCGATCTGTTTTATATAAACCGTTGGCAGTAGCTATCCAGATATTCTTCCCGTTATCTTCCATCAAAGCCATGACAGATTTTTTGCCGATTTTACCGATAACAGACTGATCTACATGCTCCAATAAAGAACCTTTTTTGTAAAAAATGAGCAACCCGCTTTGTGTGCCCACCCAAAGACTGCCGTCGGAATCATGCAAGATGCTCAACACTTCCGAGCCTAAGGTTACCGGGTCATTTTCCTTATACAGGAAACGCTTAAAGTTATGGTTTGCCGGGTTAAACATATTTAAACCGCCGCCGTGGGTACCTATCCATACGTTCCGGTCTTTATCAATGTAAACCACTTTCACCAGGTCGGACCCGAGCGACGAAGGGTCATTTATTTTATTTTGATAAGTAGTAACAACGTCTGCTTTACGATCGAAGTAGTTGAGGCCGCCGCCTTCGGTGCCAATCCACAGGTTATGTCTTTCATCCTCGGCAACGGCGCTTACCACGTTGTTATTAATGGCCGAGTGATAGCGGGCTGTTTGATAGGTCAAAAACGTGGTATTGGGATTGGATACTATGTTAATGCCTCCCCAGTAAGTACCTATCCAAACCGTATTTGAATTATCGATAAAAACACTGTAAATAGAGTTTTGACTTAAACTGTTCTTATCCTCGGGATCGTGCCTGTAGGTTACAAATTGTTTTGTAACGGGATTTAAAATATTCAGGCCGCTTTGTGTACCTATCCAGATTTTCCCAGATTTTTCGGGCTGAAGGACCCTGATATTATTGTTGGCAGGCCCATTAGCACCGTTATTGGCCAAAAAATGGGTAAAGGCTCCTGAGCTTTTATTGTAGAGGTTTACACCGCCATGTAATGTACCTATCCATAAGTTATTTGCGGCGTCTTCGGTAATGGTGGTTACATAATTATCACTCAGGCTATTGGTTACTTTATCATTGTGCTTATACATTTGATAAGTATACCTGCCATTTGTCTCCTGCATTTTGCTTAACCCTGCTGATGAGCCAATCCAATAATTACCGCCGCGATCCTGGTACAAGGTATGCACATTGGTGCCATATAAACCGGCAACAGAGTCAGGAACAGCAATTGAGTTAAAACTGCCGGTTGCGTTTGAAAAGCGGTAAAGCCCATCCGACGACCAAACCCACATGTTGCTGCGTTTATCCTCGTAAACTGCGCTTATGATTTCGGCTCCTGTAACATGCAGGCTTAGTTTAACTCGTTCAAAGCTATCAGTTTCGGGATTATATTTATTCAGGCCGTTACGAGTGCCCACCCAAAGCACTTTACGCGAATCGACAACGAGCGAGGTGATATAATCAGATGAAATGCTCGACTGATCTGTCGGATTGTTTTTATAGATCTTAAAACTGCGGGTATTGTATTTGTTAAGCCCATGCTGGGTACCATACCACATAAAACCGCGGCTATCCTGAACAATTGCCAATACAGAATTTTGAGACAGGCCATTATCCACCGTGAGGTTTTCAAATGCTATCCGCTGACCATAAGCGGATAACGAAATAAATATGCAAAACAGGAATGTGGTTATAATTAGTTTCATCTCGCCCCTCGGAAAATAAAACTAATTAAATTTATTTTACTTATCCAACACCTATGCATTTATCATCGCAATCCGTTTGAAATATATGACTGGTATAAACTTTCAGGAAAATCAGGAACAAGCACTCTGAGTTTTGCAGGCAGGTACATCCACGGAAAGAATTTGCTCTTATGCAATACTTTAGAGCCGTTAGATTTTACTTTGGATAAGCCTTTTACGTTAACCAAATTATCCATGCCGATGATATTGCCCTTAAATACATTATTGCTGAATACAACCTTGCTGTACTGTTTTGGTGATTTGGAAAAAACAGCTGCATTCTTACCGGCAAATAAAAAATAATTATCATCAAAGCTTACATGATCAGGGATGCCGTTTTCAATATCTGCTACCTCAGTAGTGTATGATTTTGAGCCTTCATTATAAAAGATGTTCCCTTTTACTACCGTGCTATCCGTTACGCCGGCAAAATTGAATAGCCTTTTACGGTTCAGGCCGTCATTTACACTTAAATTATAACGGATGATATTTCCGGTGGTCATTACGTTGTCTTTGTTAATCAGATCAGATATCACCAGCATAAAACCGCCCTCATTATCGTGACTATAATTGTACTGGATAATGGTATTCCTGCTATTGCCGTCGATGTCAAAAGATTGCCCGTCGTTAGCCCAGTTATCATTTTGGGTGTACGCCACTTCGTTATATTGGATAACTGTATTATCGCTGCTGTGTGGCCAAATGGCCACGGCATTATCCTTTGCCCTGGTGCGGATATGAAACAGTTTATTATGCTCAACCATGGCGGTATCAAAAGCTTTAACCACAATACCATCGCCGCCGATATCATCAAGCAGGCAATTACGGATCACTAAATACTTATTGGGAAACCATTTAGTCCTGAAAGAAAACGTACCATTACCGCGGATCCCGTTACGGTCAACCCGCTCCACTTTACAGTTTTCGATCACCAGATGTTCAATATTGCTTGGCTTCGGCCCCTGGCAATCCCAAAAGATGCCATAACCTTCTGCCGATCCTTTTTTGTTATCGCCGTTAATATCATGAATGTACAAGTTAGCCAGCCTGATATTGTGTAATGTACCTATATCTTCAGCCAATACCCGCACTCCGGTCGGCCCTGTTTTTTGGAATGGGATAGTACTGTCAAAGTTTGATAATGCAAGGTATTCGACTACAATATTTTGAAGGTTCTTTAACAAAACGGCGTCCTTAAAATGCCCACTGGCTTTAATTTCGGGCAAAGCACCTGAGCCGAAAGCGCCGAAAACAATAGGCGCTTTTACAGTACCCGATCCCATCGGCACTAATTGGCCTTCCCACACTCCTCCTCTTTTGAACAGGATACTATCACCGGCTTCAAAAACCTGTTTATTTACCCGATTTAATGAGCGCCATGCTTTACCTGCACTGCGACCGTCAAACATATCATCACCTTTTTTATCGTCGATATAATACGTATTACCCAGAGCTTTTAACACAGCGCTGCAACATAAAAGCAGCATCAGTAATTTTTTCATACAATTTATTTATGTCAGTGATTAATTCTCCAGCTTCCATTCACAGGAGTCTTGCAATAGCTTGCCGTCGATAACACTGCTTACTTCAATCTTATTTTTTCCCTTTTGCAGGGTGATATTATCCCATACAGCAGTACGGAAATCATCGGTTTTACCGCCATTTATCACTACACCATTCACCATCAGTTTTACATTCGGAGCGGTGCTGTACACTTTCACAGCAGTTACCTGCTGATGCCGCACAGTATTCCTCCGGTCGACAATATATAACATGGGCTCCTTATTCCAGTTAGCTTTATAAAAGTAAAAGGCATCTTTTTTAACCGCCCTGTTATAGGTAACCAGGCCTTTATCATTGATCCCGTCAGCATCCCCTTCGGTACGGATAGACGAGCCAAAATCGGCCAGCGCCCATACAAACTTGCCCCAAATAAATGGCCGCCTGCTAAGTTCCTGCCAGTTAACCTCGTGGTAGCGCGTTTGCCACTCTTCAGGATGGAACTTTCCATCAGCATCTGGTTTGTCATCATTTTCAGCATGCTTAAACGGGCTGCCGCCGGCCCCGTATTCGCTTACTGCAAATGGCTTTTGCGGATAATCATGATGGGTTTTATCGGCCCATGAACCAATTTGTTTAAACTCGCCATCGTACCATCCGTAATATTTATTCCAGGCAATAACGTCAGATACCCCGTTGAACTGACTGCCATCTAAAAAAGTAGCCGCAGTGGTTAACCTGTTTGGATCTTCTTTTTTGGCCAGCTCATTCAATTGCTTTAAAAATGGCACCGGATCATCATGATCAAGTTTCAGCTCGTTGAACAAACCCCAAAAGCAAATAGCAGGATGGTTATAATTTTGACGGATCATTTCAGTTAATACCTGCCTCACCTGGGATTCCAAAGCCGGGCTTTTCAAATAACCAGCTCCGGTATACCCTCCCGGACCAACAAAAGGGATCTCCGACCACACAACCAGGCCATTCCTATCGCAGAGGTCATAAAAATATTTACCGTGCGGATAGTGGGTTAAGCGGATGGCTGTGGCCCCTATCTCTTTAATCAGCTCCATATCTTTATTCAGATCGGCGCGGTCAACTGCCGATGCCTTACCTTCCACATCTTCATGAAAGCCTACGCCATGCAGATCGAGATATTTGCCATTTAATACAAACCCTTTATCCGCGTCAATGTGGTAAGTCCTGAACCCTAAAGGCTGGGTAACCTTGTCAATTACCTGCCCATTCCTGATCAGGCTTATGTTAACAGTATATAGATAAGGGTTGGCCTTGCCATTCCACAAATGAGGTTGCTTTAAACTTATGGTTTGCTTGCATTGCTTGTTATTGGTGATACTATTTGTTACGGATGACACTATAGTTTTACCGGCATCTAAAATATCAGCCTTAAGTTTTAAACCTGCCGTACCGGTTACTGATAATTTGGTAATAATACCCACCGTGGCAGCTTGATCAGATAAAACCTTCGGCGTTAGATAGACCCCTGATGAGGCGTAATCTAAAGGCGAAATACAATCTTTTGATGTTACCAGCAAGGAAACCGGCCGGTGGATACCGCCATAAATGTTAAAATCGCCGCAGAGGGGCAGCACATCTGTTCTGGAAGCGTTGCTTACCTGTACTTGAATATTGTTTGCCTCACCCAGCTTAACGCGATCTGTTATCTCAATGCAAAAAGCCGTATACCCTCCCTTATGCTCTGTAATAAAATGGCCGTTTATCAAAACCGAGGCCACACTATTAGCCCCTTCAAAATACAGGAACAGCCTTTTATTTTTCCAGCTTGGATTCACAAAAAAGCTCTTTTCGTAAATGCCTGCTTCCCGGGCATAGTTGGCTTTTCCCTTTAACACATCATCGGAATTCCAGGTGTGGGGCAGCGTTACACTGATCTTTTGAGGTTGTTTCCTGATATCATAAGCAAAATGGAATTTCCAGTCGCTGTTAAAATTGACAACCTTACGGCTATCATTAGCACCGACCTGAGCAAATGAATAATTTGCATTGATCAGTAACAGTAAAAAAAAGTATAAATATTTTGATAGTCGTTTATTCATAAAGCACAAGGAAGTAAACCGATCAGCAGAGACCAGTTAATGTTGCGGTTTTAGTTGCGATAATGGTTAACTGATTATTGATTTACTGGTATACACGCACGTAGTCAACGTAGTACTTCAGCGGCAAAAGATTGTCGTTAAACGGGCCTGCCCATGACCCCTCATGGCCTAATGCCAGGTTTAGTAACAGGTAAAAATTCTTCTGAAAAATATTGCCCTCCTTTTGCTGCGCCTTGCTGATATCAAACACAAAGTATTTCAGGTTATCATAATAAAATTCAAACCTGTCGGGGTACCACTCCAGGGCATAAATATGAAAACCATCGGCAGGCGCGCCTACCACTGGGCTTTCGCCCTGATGCTGGTATTTTCCTAACGAATCGGCATAATGTACAGTACCATATACTTTTGAAGGATCGCGGCCCAGGTATTCCATAATATCGATCTCGCCGCAATCGGGCCATTTTACTGCGCCGCGATTTGTTCCCAGCATCCAGATAGCCGGCCATGCGCCTGCACCGGTAGCTACTTTGGCGCGGACTTCTACGCGCCCGTATTTCCAGTCGGCCTTACCTTTGGTGATCAGACTGGCCGAAGTATAATGCGCAAACTGCTCCTTCTCAGCCCAATTAGTCGAGCCGGATTTGTAACGGGCATTTGGAAATTCCTCTTTCCTTACTTCAATAACTAACGTTCCGTTTTCAACACTGCAATTTTCGAGGCGTTTGGTGGTATAATACTGAGGCTCGTTATTGCGTACAAATCCATCCTCATAATCCCACTTCTGAGGATCGGGCTGACCTTTATAATTGAACTCGTCCGACCAAACCAGTTTCCTTTTCTGCTGGGCATATATGGTTGCCCCGCATAAAACGAGGACGATCAATAGAAATATTTTTTTCATTTATTGTTATTTTAACCCTGCTATCAGGGCGTAATATCACTTTTAAATAAGCCCACATCTGTAAGCGTTGGATTAAAGCGCGATGACTCAATTACCAATCTTACTTTACCAGCGGTAACCGGCTTAAAGCTTAGCAGGCGCTTATACCCCACTGTAGTTCCGGATGTAATCTCTACCCATTTACCGTCCTGAAAGTATTGCAGCGAAAATTTCTCTATCCGCTGACCTTTAGTAATATCTTCCTGCAATTGCAATACATTAAAGGATACCGGAGCAGGCGATTCAAACTCAATTACAGCGGTAGAATCCTTGCCTTTGGTTGTCCAAAAGGATCGCCGATCACTCACAAGCATCTGGTTATTGATCCCGTTTGCGCAGCGTACCGTAAACCCTTTCAGCAGGTTATTTTTAAAAAGTGATTCACGTAATTGCGCCCAATCTTTAAGGGCTTTCACATCGCTATCGCTGATGAGGCCCCGGGTATCCGGAGGGATGTTCAACAACAATAAACTGTTACGTCCAACCGAAGTGAAGTAAATATTCAGGAGTTCCTGCCCGCTTTTAACCTTAGCATCTTCTGCCGGATGATAAAACCATCCCGGCCTGATAGATACATCAGTTTCTGCGGGGTACCAAACTAAGCCTTTTGCTCCTTTCAGCCTTTCGCGGCTGCCGAGATCTTCACCTGCTTTATAAACAACCGGTTTTATCATCACATCTTTTTGAGATGCATCGGCTATTTTCTTTTGCTGCTGCTCATCAACAGGTAACACACTCCATTCGGTTAACCTGCCTTTGCCGGTTTCTGTACCAACCCAGCGTACATCGGGTCCTTGTATGGCAATTACGGCCTGCGGCTGCAATTTGCGAATGAGCTTATACCAGCTGTTAAAGTCATAAACCTGCTTTTTACCATTGGGGCCTTCCCCGTTTGCACCGTCAAACCATACTTCGTCAACTTTACCGTAATTACTAAGCAATTCGGTTAACTGGTTTTCAAAATAGGTATTGTACTTAACCGAATCTCCATAATATGCAGAGTTTCTGTCCCATGGCGACAAATAAATGCCGAACCCGACACCGTACTTTTTACAAGCGTTAGCTACTTCCTTAACAATATCCCCCTTACCATTTTTGTATGGCGTGTTTTTAATGCTATGCTCTGTAAACCGGCTTGGCCACAGGCAAAAACCATCATGATGTTTGGCGGTGATGATTACCTGTTTAATTCCGGCACTATTAACCGTTTTAACCCATTGTTCTGCATCAAGCTCAGTAGGGTTAAATTTTGAGATATCTTCCTTTCCATCGCCCCATTCCTTATTGGTAAACGTGTTGACCCCGAAATGAAAAAACGCGGTAAGCTCAAGCTGCTGCCATCTCAATTGCCTTGGAGATGGTGTTACATGAGCAGCTTTATAAATGATATCCGCCTCTGTATCTCCCGGCGAAATACTTGTAAAACTATTGTTTTGCGCCCGTGCGGAACCTGCCAACAGCAGTAAAGGAAAAATCAGTTTATTTAAAAATGGCATATAATAATGATCAAATTACTTTAAAGTTTTACCGTGTGCCTTGCTATTCAACACACGGTAAAAACCCTAATTTATCTAATTAATCCATCCGTCGTTTTGTTTCAGGTTGGGATTCCTTTGTGTTTCAACCAACGGGATAGGCCAATTGTAAATGTAATCACCCTGGAATGAATAGGTGTATACATTGGCTCCCCAAACTTGCTTTACACCGTTGCCCGCATAAAATACTTTATCCTTCCATGATTTCCAGCGCAGTTCGTCAAAATAGTTGATACCCTCGTTCGGGAATTCAACCCTGCGCTCGTTCCTGATTCGCTCACGCAAGTCATCCTGTCCGGCTACTGCTGTTGCGGCACTTGAGTTCAATAAACCCACACCAGCCCTTGCGCGTACTTCATTTACTTTGGCAACCGCATCTGAAGTTAAGCCTTGTTCGTTAAGTGCCTCAGCCCACATTAATAACACATCGGCGTACCTGATGATCGGAAAATCCGTTGGCCCGTAAGCACGATTAATGGTTTCTGAAATTCCTTCATAAACAAATTTCCTGTACAGGTAATAAAAATAGCTCTGTGTATCTGTACGCAGATCACCGCCAATGGCAGCTTCTGAACGGTAAGGCCAGCGTGACGTTACCGTAGCATTCAGTGAATTATAAGCACCATTATAGGTTGAATACGGAGTAATTACGTTAGCGGCCAAACGCGGGTCGCGGTTAGCATAAGCTTTAAGGATCCTTTCTTCATTGCCTGTCGGCAGGTACAAATTCATTGCTGCACCCCTTGTTGTGGCTGCAGTAATTTCGGCAGCGGTAAGATTGTTCCTTAAAAAGAAAACCTCCCTCTGCGCCGGCGTAAGGCTCGAATAGCCCGGTAGCACGGCATCCCAACTAAAAGTTGAGCCGTCAAGGTTTTGATACAGATCGACAAGATTTGGTGATACAAGGTATTGGTTCCAGCATGAGCCGAATGATGAACGGGTACCGCAAAACCATTGCGTAGTTGAACCATAACCTGTTGTTCCGCCACCGGCAACAGCAACGTTCTGGATAGAAAATATCATTTCACTGCATTGCTCATTAGCTGCCTTAAACAGGGTTACATAATTTGAAAAAAGCGCATATCCGGCCGATTTTACCATATTAAAATCCACCGCCGCCAAATCCCATTTTTTCAGATACATGTAGGCTTTGCCGCGTAAGGCGTATGCCGCTCCCTTGGTAACGTGACCGTAGTTAGCGGCTCCGGCTGCATAAATTTGCGGTAAGGCTGGCTCGTTAATGGCGGCAGTTAAATCCGCTACTACCTGGTTCCATACCTCTGTTTCTGTTGAACGTGCTTTTGTTGCTTGTTCTGCAGTAAACGGTTCAAGGTATATCGGCACACCTTTCCATAACTGGTTTAATCTCAGGTAAAAATAGGCCCTTAAAAACTTACATTCGGCAACGTACCTGCTTTTTTTGGCAGCGTCCGACGGTGATTTTAACGGTATATTTTTGATGGCATCATTTGCACGCTGTACTCCTTCATATAGGTTTTGCCAGGTGCTACTGAAAAGCGAATTACCTGTGGTGATAGTTCCCGACAGCATTGATTCCTGGCTTCTGTATTGGCCGGTATATGCAAATCGGTCAAACATATACAATTCCAGTTCGCTGTCGCCACCTGTGTTTTCGCCAAGCCTCAAGGCCTGGTAAACACCGGTAACCCCCAAATCGGTGAAGTTATCAGTCGTCCACATGGTTGACGAGGCAACAGACGAATATGGTGCCGTGTCAAGCAGGTTCTTTTTGCAACCTGTTACAATAATTACGGTAAGTAAAGCTATAAATATCTTTTTCATCATTTTTTCTCCTTAAAAAGTAGCGTTTAAACCAACTGAGTATTGACGCATGGTTGGGTAACCCACGCTTGCCCCTATTTCCGGGTCGAGGCCAGGGTACTTTGTAATAGTGAGCAAGTTTTCGGCAGCTACATAGATCCTTATTTTAGTTAAAGCCCATTTCTCAGAAATCCGTTTAGGAATGGTATAGCCTAACTGCACATTTTTAAGCTTTACATATGATGCGTTATACAAGTAAAAATCGCTGGCTACTGCGGCGTTCTGCACATCAGATGTGTTTTTTAACCTTGGATAATGTGCGCCAGTGTTATTTGCGGGATCAGAAGGATTGGCATCATTGTAATAGTAGTGGTTGTCGGCTATCAAAGTGCTAACCGCGTTACCCAATGACACAATGGAGTTGTTGTAACCCGTATCGTTCCAGTAATAATACATACCAAAACTGCCCGCCCATATCATAGAGCAATCAAAGCCTTTGTAAGCAACATTGAACTGCAAACCGGCATTGTATTTAGGAACTGATGATTTCTTGGTTAGCTGAGCATCGTAGCTATTACCATAAATACCGTCATTATTAGTATCGCCGTAAATTAAATCGCCATAATAGATCTTAGTTTTGCCGATGCCGTTGCCTGGCTGAAATTTGTAACCAGCATCCATCATGCTTTGCAGCCATGCCATATCCTGGGGAGTCCTGATCATACCATCTTTAGGGCCGCCATTCTTATTTACGGTTCCATCGGCATTAAAGTAGCTGCCGTTACCCTTGTATACAGGATATAGATAGTACTCATTAATCAGGTGGCCTTGTATTACTCTTGTAGTACCACCGCTTGATACCTGCCCGATATTTGATGAATACACAGAGGCTCCTGTAGCATCAGTAGCGTACCCTTCCTGTAAAGTGCCTTTGTACTTTTCAACCCGGTTAAAGTTATAGGCAAAATTGCCCGATACGTTGAAGCTTAAATCACCGGCCTTGCCGTGGTAACCCAAAGTAACCTCAATACCACGGTTTGATATTTCAGCAATATTTTGTGTTGCGGCCGTTGCCGTACCTACTGTTAACGGCACGGTTGGCGTAAATAAAATACCACTGGTATACTTGCGATAGGCATCAATTTCAAAATTCATTTTGCCTTTAAACAATGATCCGTCTAAACCGATATTGGTAGTGGTTGTAGTTTCCCACTTTAAGTTTTGATTAGCTGTTTTTGACTGAATCAAACCGGTTACCGCTGCTCCGTTAAATGAATAAGCAGTAGTACCATAGGTAGCCATGTAATCGTAATTTCCTAAGGAAGCCGAAGAGTTGAGCACGTTATTACCGGTCTGTCCCCATGAAGCCCTTAGTTTTAAATTACCCACGTAATTGTTAAGGTTTTGCATGAAAGGCTCTTCAGAAATCCTCCATCCGGCGGCAAAGGCAGGAAAAAAACCCCAGCGGTTTGCAGGTGCAAATTTTGATGAACCATCATACCTGAACACCGCCTCCAGTAAATAGCGTTGTTTGTAGTCGTAATTCAATCTGCCAAAGAACGATCGCAGGGAATAATCATAAGCATCGCCTGTTGCGGCAGTCGGTGTTGTTGCCGAACTCAGAGTAGTTATTGTAGGGTCGATAAGACCTAACTTGGTAGCATCGAAATAATAGTAATTATAATAGTACTGGTCAAAGCCACCCAAGATTCCGATGTTATGATCTTTGGCGATAGTAGTATTGTACCTTAAAACGGCGTCCCAGGTAAGCAGGTAGTTTTTGTTAAAATCATAGTAAGTACTTAACTGCGCAGGGGCCGTTGCCGCCGATTTTAAAGTATTGGTTGAAAAATCCCAGCGCTCCAATGGAATGGTGTAGGAATTGTTCTCCTCAAAGCGGGTTTGATAGTTGAATTTTGTTTCGAGCACCAGGCCTTTGTACAAATTAACGTTTGCAAAAATGGTACTGTTAAACCTCGATTCCTGATCCCTGCCACCGGTGCTGTTTAAATAAGTAAGAATGTTATTGGCTGTCGATGATTCTTCCGGTGCAGATGGAAAGCCATATTTACCGTCATAGTATGGATATACCCCCGGAGTAGTTTGTCTTAAATAATTAAACGCATTGCTTGTGCTGGCCAGCCCATAGCTTTGTAACGATGCAAATGTTTGCGTACCGACAGTTAAAAACTTGGTAGCCTTGGTTTGCAGGTTAACCCTGAACTGGTATTTGTTTGATCCGGTGTTTTGCATTGTACCGGGGTTGCCATTGTAACCCGCCGATAACAGGTACTGCGTGGTTTCATTACCGCCATTTAAAGCAATGTTATGATCCTGCAGCACATTGTTTTGAAAAATAGTTTTTGCCCAATTTGTATTAGGATATGCAATGTAATTAGGCACACCAATGGTATTTAACCCATTTGGATCGGCGTTGGCTTTTTGCCATTGGGCAATGGTGGCATCGGTATAAACCGGTGTTTGGCCAAGGTTTTTATAGCCTTCGTTCACCAATTGCATATGCCTTACATAGTCCGTAACAAACGAGGGCATGGCGGTTGGGTTAGTTTTAGATGCTATACCGCTATAAGTAATGGTAGTTTTGTTTTTACTTCCTTTTTTAGTGGTTACCAAAATAACGCCGTTTGCTGCTAACGAACCGTATATAGAAGCAGCCGCAGCATCCTTCAATATCGAAATACTTTCGATATCATCCGGGTTTACAGCATCTAAAGTACCCTGGATGCCGTCAATTACTACCAGCGCGTTGTTATTGTTTAATGTACCCAGGCCCCTGATGCGGATAGTTGCGCCATCGGCACCAGGCTTTCCTGAGCTTTGCATTACCGATACACCAGAGCTTAAGCCGGTTAATGCCGATGAAACGTTGGTTACAGGACGGTTTTCCAGGTCTTTTGCACTTACTGTAGCTACAGAGCCTACAACATTTACCTTCTTTTGCGTTCCGTAACCTACAACAACTACGTCATTAAGACTGGTGCTTTGCTCGGTAAGGACAACATCAACTACCGAAGCATCACCGGCAGCTTGTTCTTTGGCTACAAAGCCGATATAGGAAAATACCAATACGGCATTGCTATTAGGAACACTTAAACTAAAGCTTCCTTTGCTATCAGTAATGGCACCACCGGCTGTTCCTTTAATTTTAACACTTACACCGGGCAGGCTCAGGCCCTTAGCATCTTTTACTGTACCGGATATTTTTCTGGCCTGGGAGTAGGCATTGGGAATAAGAAAGCACAGTATCGCCATTACGCCCAGAGCATGTTTAAAGCCCTTTGCAATACTTACTTTAAAATAACTGCATAAGTAAATTTTATCCATTTTGATTCATTTTGATTGGGTTGTTTTATTTATTGTGATTGTTTAAAATAAAATGGAGATCAGGCGCTTATTGATCAGATAATGCTGTGCTATAGGGCACGCGGACAATAAGCAAGATCATTAGGCAGGTCAATGAATTATCATCTCTTTCATGGTTTGTTTATTTTTGGTTTAAACAAAACTGACTTAAATGACCTGTTTGGAGGGGGTAATATCCTAAAGGAATAGGGTGAAAATCCTAAATCACGATGCGAGGGATGAAAAAAATGGAACTTTTGGTATCGGTGCGTTTTCTTTTTACATTAAGAATAACGCTATAGGTTTTCAGGCATTGTTACTCAAGCCAGGAAATAATGGTGCCCTTAGTCCGCATGCCTGTTTAGTTTTAGGCCCGGATATTGACCTGCGCCCATTCATGAGCCAATGTAAATTAGGTTTTGCTTTAGACGGCAGCAATTTTAAAGCCTGCATTTTTTTGATGGCAACGCTATAGGCATACCTAAGATCTATTTCACAGATAAAATCAGTACCGAAAAATATCCCGAACCAGGTTGTTACCCATGAATTGAAATTTAGCCGATATATTTATACGAAATGGGGGTTACATGTTTTTCGATAAAAAAACATTAAAACTAATTGACTATCAAATACATAATTAAATATCAGCCCTAAATTGTGTTAACCTTGTTAACCCCCTTTGTTAGTCGGGTTGTAGCATTCCAATTCGATGCGCTTCCCTAACAATGTCAAAAGGTAAGCGAGGACGCTTACCTTCAAAATAGTTCAAGCGAAAGACGCTTGAACTTGCGACTATACGTTAGAATGCAATAACCCTACTCTGTTAGTAGAATCAATCCAACCCTAAACTATATTGCTTAAGTAGCTGAATAAGAAAAATATTGATACAGTCTCTTTTTAAATAGCAAACGGCTCTTATTTCCGCAAAATCTTATCCATTGCCTTTCCCTTTGCTAATTCATCAATCAACTTATCTAAATAACGGACCTTCTGCATCAGTTTATCTTCAATTTCTTCAACACGATAGCCGCAAATTACACCGGTAATTTTTGAAACATTGGGGTTTAATTGCGGAGCCCCGGCAAAAAAGTCTTCGAAGTTGGTTTTGTCGTCGATATGTTTTTGCAGCATCTTTGCATCATAACCGGTTAGCCAAAATATAATATCATCAACTTCGGCTTTTGTACGGCCTTTTTTCTCCGCCTTTTGGATATAGTGCGGATAAACACCCGCAAAAGACATTTTGTATATTCTTGAATTATCCATTTTACAACTTAATTTTCAGCTTGTCTTTTAATCGTAGTTGTTACAAAAAGCATTAGTCGTTATAAGGGTGTCGGTAATCGCCCCACGGGTGTTTGACCGTACGCTTAAGGGGGATTTGCATCCCTCCTGTTTTCTCCAGCCAGTCGTATAAATCATTGGCCAGTTGCTTTACTGTTTGTTCGTATTCCGGTTTGTCAATAAGGTTGACACTTTCGGCTGGGTCTTTTTCAAGATCGTAGAGCTCATTGGTATCCCACACGCCCTGGTTCCTGATGTATTTGAACCTATCTGTCCTCACGCCATAAATAACCGGCGTCATCGGGAAATCGTATTCCCAGTAATATTCATAAAAGATTTTGTCGCGCCATTTAGTAGAGTCTCCCTTCAATAACGGAATAATAGAATTTCCCGGCATGGTAGCTGGCTTCTGCAGGCCGGCCACCTGCAGAATGGTTGGCGCTACATCCACATTCTGGATCATTTTACTAATGGCCTGACCACCTTTAAAAAGCTCCGGGCAACGGGCCAAAAATGGCACTTTAACCGATTCTTCATAAAAATGCCGTTTATCGATCAACCCATGCTCGCCAAAGCTAAAGCCATTATCACCCATATAAATAATCAGGGTATTCTGATCGAGGCCTTCCTGCTTCAGATAATCCATAACCGCGCCAACACTTTCATCAACAGCCAGCAAAGTTTCACAATAATCCCTCACCAACTCTTCTATCGGCTGGTGCGTATGATAAAGATAATCCACTCCGTGCCAGCTATAGCGCTGCTGTTTTACCCACTCGGGCCAACCCAATTTTTTATAGGCATCAGTTTGGGTTTGGTAAAACGTGGACGGTAAGGTATATGGCAAATTTTTGTATAATCCGCGGTGCCTTTTGGCCGGCTGCATTGGCGCGTGTACAGCTTTGTGCGACAGGTACAAAAAGAACGGTTTCGATTTATCCCTTTTTTTAAGCCAGCCAAGCGCATGTTCAGTCAGCAGGTCGGTGATATAGGTAGAATCACCGTACGTTACCCGTTTTCCATTGATATTTAGCGTGGGGTTATAGTATACGCCTTGCCCGCGAAAGCTTTCCCATTGGTTAAAACCGGGACGGGGGTGATCATCATCATCGCCCATATGCCATTTACCAAAGAAACCGGTTTGATACCCTGCCTTTTGAAGATATTCAGGAAAGTAAGTCAGGTTAGGTGGTTCGGGGGCGTTATTATCTACAATGGTGTGTACATGAGAATATGCACCTGTTAATATTGATGCACGACTGGGCGAACATAACGATGTGGTTACAAAAGCGTTTTTAAACCAGGCTCCCTCGGCATATAATTTATCAAGATTTGGAGTTTTGAGCCATGGTACCCGGCCAGTAAAACCCATGAAATCATAGCGATGGTCATCTGTCAGGATAAAGATCACATTTCTTGGCTTTTCACCTTTTATTTTAGATAAGGCTTGTACCTGTTTTTTTACCTGTGCAACAGCATTCCCACTTATCATTGCAAATACCAATAAAAATGTCAATGTGCAGAACACGGGCAAACATTGTTTTGTCTTTAGATTCATAATATACATGTTAGTCTTTTTACGGCCTCAAACCGGATAACCAACCCATCACTATTCGAAATCTAAAGTACTTGGAAAAAATTAATTGAACTTGCTTGCGGTCCATTTTTATTTGGTTTTTACCAAATAATCACCACGGAAGTTTAGAACTGAATTTCAGTTCAGATGTCACCACTTAATTAAAGGCTTGTTTGAACTCCAGCGGTGACAAATCAGTTTTTTTACGAAAGAGTTTATTAAACGACTGTGGGCGTTCAAACCCAAGCATATAAGCTATTTCGCTTACAGACAAGCTGGTGGTGGTTAAATACTCTTTGGCTTTATCTATCAGTTTTTGATGGATATGTTGCTGCGCGCTTTGACCGGTAAGGGAGCGCAACATATCGCTCAGATACCGTGGCGACAGGTTTAACTGACCGGCAAGATATTCAACTGTAGGTAAGCCGCTTTTTAGGCTTTGCCGGCCTTCAAAGTAGGTTGCAAGCAGTTCTTCCATATTGTCCAGCAAGTCATGACTGGCCGCTTTCCGAGTTATAAACTGGCGTTTATAAAACCGGTTACTGTAGTTAAGCAGCACTTCGAGATATGATATAATTACATCCTGGCTAAAATCGTCGATATTGGTTTCCAGTTCGGCACCTATCTGTTCCATGATGTTCAATATAATGCCTCTTTCCTTTTCTGATAAGTGCAGTGCCTCCCTGGTATCGTACGAAAAAAAACCATACTTATTCATATTCCTTCCCAACGGGTAGTTACGCAGAAGATCTGGATGAAACAGGATGGAGAAACCGTAATATTCGACATCTTTGTCAAAGTGAATGACCTGATGAGGGGCGGTAAATATCAAACCGCCCTCATCAAAATCATAATATCCCTGGCCATAGCCAATGCGGCCCTTCATTGTTTTTTTATAGGAAATTTTATAAAAATCAAGCACAAAACTATCCGGCATGGTATCCAGGTTGATAACAACCTTTGTATTATCTACCAAACTGATCATTGGGTGCGCGGGACCACGAAGGCCCATCAACTTGTGAAGCTCGCTGATACTATGGATACTAACAGGCGCCTGGCTTGCTTTTTTCATGATGCTAATTTAAATATTTCCCTGTTCAAAGATCATGTGGCCCAGTTCTTTGCGAAAAGCCTCGGTGCCAACCTCCAACCGGCGGTTATACAAACGATTGGCATCCGCGCCGGCTACATATCGTACCTGATCTTTCCCATCGGTAGCTGCTTTATATACCACCGCCGCAATCTGTTCGGCTGTCGAAAAATTATCTACATTAAACAAAGCGAACATTTTTTGCAGGGCAGCATCGTAGGCCGGATGGCTCACCGGCTCAAGAGAACGGCCACCAAAATCGGTGATGATACCGCCCGGGGCCACTGTTTTAATACCAATATTGAACATACCCAATTCAAACGACATACTTTCGCTCCAGCCTTCGAGCGCCCATTTGGTGGCATGATAAATTGAGGATAACGGAAAGGACAATAATCCCCCCATAGAAGTTGTGCTGATAAACAATCCCTTTTTACGTTCGCGAAAATATGGGATGAAAGCTTGCGTGACACGTATTACACCAAGCAGGTTGGTATTGAGTTGTTTGGTGATCTGTTCGTCGGTATAAGCTTCCATTGGGCCTATAAGGCCATAGCCGGCGTTATTAAAAACTACGTCGATATCTGTGAGTTCAAGCGCAGCCTGTACTGTTTTACTGATCTGATTAATGTCAGTTACATCGAGCGGCAACAAGGTAACATTTTCAAGTTGACTTAGTTCGGTATCCTTTTCCGGGTTACGCATAGTAGCGATTACATTCCAGCCCTGCGCCTGAAAAAGTTTTGCAGTGGCGTTACCCAATCCGGTAGACGCACCGGTAATAAAAATGGTTTTCATGATGTCATAAATTTTATACCACAAAGTTGCCGGATTGCATCATGACAAAAGTTTCCAAAATGAGTATGGTTGTTTCCAAAATGACAAAGCACCGCTTTACTCAGACACTAGACATCAAAGAGGTTGTATCATAAATCAAATTGCGCCCCCTGATGTTATGTTACCAGTGACTTGAAATTTAGCCGATTATATTTACACAAAAAGGGGGGTAACACATTTTCGCGTAAAATCATTTAATTAACTGATTATGAACAATATAAGTAAATATCATTATACAAAAAGGGGGTTAACACTTTTTTGGCATAAAAAACGCCCAATCAATTGATTATCAACAATATAATTAAAAATCGATACAAAATTCTGTTAACCCTGTTAACCCCCTTTTTGTCAGTAGAGTCAACCTAAAACCATGCATATCGCTTTAAGTATCCGAATAAGCAAAAAAAGGCCGTATCTCCATTTATGATACAGCCTCTTTGATACAACATTTAGTAAGGTGAAACGAGAAAGCCTAAACATCAAAAAGTCATTCCCTGTTGCAGGCTTTACATCTCTCCCCTACACAACTGCTATCAAACCGGCGCTTCGTTCTCATTTCTGTAATGCCTTATAAAGTTTCCTCATTTTTTTTGCATCTTTCTCAAGCCTTTCAATGAATTCGTGTACCTTTTTGGCATCCACACCTTCCAGCCTGTCTTTGATCGCCGTCTTAATTTCGGACAACTTTTTTAATTGTTTGTCTTGATCATAAAAGGTAGTATCGCCGAAAAAAACACGTAAATGGCCGCTATTTTTGCTGCGTATTTTTTCGAATTCATCGTTTAATCCGCTTTTTTCTTTGCTCAACAGATTTGCTGCCAGGGCGTCGTAATGGTCAAATGTGATGATGAGACCGGTTATTTCTAATGTAACGTTGTTTAAGTCCATAGGTAGTATTTTGAAAGCAAAGCTAAAAAAAAGAAAGTCGCTTGTTGTGTCAACTGTTGATATAGTATAACTGTGACTTCAGTGTGGCAATTAATATCGACAGGGAGCCTCAATTATTAAAGAACTAAGCCTTCCAATAAAAAAAGTACAGGACAAACCGTGTATATCCTTTTACCGCATAAAACCGGATATTTTGCCGGTACAAATATCGGCTCAAAACCATGATTTTACGTATCCCTGACAGGCGTTGCCCGTCATTGGAATATAATCACCTATATTGCGGTTATGGAAGAGGAAAAGCAGCTTTTGGATCTCAGCGATGTGAAACTAATGGTCAATTCATTTTACGATAAGGTGCAGAAAGACGATTTGCTGGGGCCAGTTTTTAACGCCCGTATCGAAGACAACTGGCCGCAACATCTTGAAAAAATGTACGCATTCTGGCAAACTACTCTGCTTGGTGAACATACCTATCATGGTCTCCCTTTTCCGCCTCATGCAACGCTGCCTGTCGGCCCGGCACATTTCAACCGCTGGGTAAACCTGTTTACGCAAACAGTTGATGAGCTTTTCAGCGGTGAAAAAGCGGAAGAAGCAAAATGGCGGGCTGCTAAAATCGCCCAAATGTTTGAACTGAAGGTTCAGCATTTTCAAAGCAGTTCCGGACGGGCATTATTGTAAAAATGGAACATACAGCATCATAAATACGTGGTGTTGGATATTATATCTTCAACAAATCTCCCTCATCTGGCACCTATCGCTTACGCGAGGTTTTAACAAGTTTATTTGATAAATACATCGAAAAGCTGTCCCGGTAATGTTCACCCACGGTAAAACAAAGATTATTGACCATTTTTATGGTACTGCCTTCTATATAGTCGATACAATCTGTAGAGACAATGAACGCACGATGAAATTGTTTAAAGCTGTCCCGCGCACCTACTATATCCATTATATCTTTCAACGTTAGGTAAGCAGTTAACACTTTACCATTTGTAAGATAAATTTTAACATAGTTTTGTGCACTTTCAAATGCTACAATCTCGTTATATCTCACTCTGATGATCCGCAGGTCCTCTTCTTTGTTTTTCACCAAAAAATAATCGTCTCCGGAACCGGCATCGTTTGCTTTCTCTCCGGGCATTACCGGGAATAAGCGGTTGATGGTCGTTGAAAACTTTCCGAAACTGAATGGTTTGAGTAAAAACGCATCGCCTTCCACTTCAAAAGCGTCAAAAGCATATTGGGAATGCGAGGTGGTAAAAACCAACTTCTGTGTTTTTGACCTCAACGCCCGGGCCAGTTCAATACCTGAGATATAAGGCATATCGATATCCATAAAAAGCAGGTCTAACTCATTAACCTGGCCAACCTGTTCCAATGCCTCCTGCGGATTGGTATACACCCCGATTACATCCAGCCGAGGTAAAAGTTCTATATATCTTAACAGAGAATTGACTGAAAATTCTTCGTCATCAATTATAGCGCATCTTAGCATAATAAATGGTTTACTATAATCTATTTTATACACCGGTAATTAACGCCGGTTATTTTAACTAACAAAAAACATTAAAAACGGTCTTCGGGCGTATAATTATGATGCCCAGCCTAAATATTACATATGCCGGTAAAGCTTCATTATTACTATCCCGGATTTTTTATTCAAAAAATATTTATATCCGGCAAATCAATGTCGCAATTTATCCGTATAAAAATTAATAAGTGCAATATTTATACAAAACGTTATACTTTCTACATAAACAGGGTAATTTTCTTTACTGGTTTTTGTCAAAAAACAGCAATAAGTATGTTAATGCTGCCTGATTGTATTTTATATTTAATATTTTAATAAATTGAACTGAGTTTTCTATTTGCAAAATGAGCAGCTATAAGTGTATTATAATTGATGACGAGCCTTACGCAATTGAGGGCTTAAAAAAATATGTTAATGATGTACCCAATCTCAAATTACTTAATTGCTATACCGACCCGGTGAACGCTTTACTTGACTTTGCAAATATGGACATGGTTGATCTCGTTTTTATGGATGTTGAAATGCCGCGTATTACCGGTCTTGAACTGGCAAAAGCAATAAGGCAGCAAACACACAAACTCGTTGTTACAACAGCCCATACACGCTATGGGTATGAAGCATTTGAAGTTGCCGCCGATGCTTACCTGCTAAAGCCTTATACCTTCTTTAAATTTGCTGCCACTATTGCCAAACTATTTCCCAAAGTAATTGAAGAAGATACTGACTCCGGTGATTTGGACGATTTCTTTTTTGTAAAAAACAAAAATGACAATCTGAAAATAATAAAGGTAAAGTATGCCGAAGTTGTAGCCGTTGAAAGCAAGCAAAACTATGTAATGATTCATACTACTTCAAAAAAGGTGATGACCTACATGTCGTTGAAAGAGATCTCGCAAGTGTTTAACCGGAAACCCGCCTTTGTGCAGTTTCAACGTAGTTTCATTTTGAGCAAAGATCATATTGAAAGTATTGAAGGCAATATGATCAAAATGACCACCGGGCTCGATATTACCGTGGGCGACTATTACCGGAAAAACTTTGCTGCCTTCATGGCCGAAAAACTTATTAAGGCAGGGCGTAAAGACTAATTAAGCCCTGCCTTAATATTACTTTAAACCGCGCGCAGTAAAACTTCCTGTTTTGGTAAAAGTTACCATACTTGTAGTAGGGTCGGTTTCCGTTGAAGGCCTGTTGTTTTTGGGAGCATTGTACACAAAAAGCGTAGTACAGTTAATTTTAAACGATCTGATTTTCATATAGTTTGTTATTTTTTCCGAAACTTATGGCCTTTTTTCACAAAAAGAAAACACACTATACATAACAGTTAAAATCCTATACAAAAGCACAATCTTACATGAAAAGCATTAACCTATTGTGGCTAAAGAAATATAAACATCATATAGTCGCCTGGACGTTATTTATATTGTATGAATCTATTGTAATTGGGCTGGTTACCGGGCAGTTTGGCAATCCGTTAACCTACGCAACGCATTATTTCATTATTGCCTTTTTATTTTACCTTCACGCCCACTATGGCCTGCCATGGGCACTATCATCCACCAGGGCAGCAATATGGAGGATACCGCTCATTTTTATAGGAGAAATATCGCTATTCATTTTAATGTCCTATACAGCTGATGCATTGCTTATTAAGGCCCATATCATTACCGACAGTCCTAATTTTAAACTATCATATCAATATAGTCTTAAAACGTTATACCGGGGGATTTACTTCATTGGGTTCTCAACAGGATATTATTTTATCCTTAGATACACTAATGAAAAACAAAAAACCAGCGAACTTGAGCAGCAACGTTTGGAAGATGTAATTTACAGGCAAAATGCCGAGCAGGAGCTTATTAAAGCACAGAACGCTTTTTTAAAAGCCCAAATCAATCCGCATTTCCTGTTTAATACGCTTGATTTTATATACCATAATATTGTAACGATATCACCGGTAGCTTCAGATGCGGTTATTACCTTGTCAGAAATGATGCGCTATGCAATTGATTCAGATAAAATAGGCGATTACATTTGCCTTGAAGAAGAAATCACCCAGGTAGACAATCTGCTGTACCTAAGCCAAATGCGCAAAAGCAATGATCTGGGTTTCAGGCTTCAAGTTGCGGATGAAGCCCGCAGACTGTATTTGATCCCCCTGGTATTGCTGACCCTGGTAGAAAATATTTTCAAGCACGGTAACCTGACCGAACCGGGACATGAATCGTTGGTGAATATTTTTATTGAGGATGGTATTTTTCATATCGATACAGATAACCTGATTAATAATTCCGGGCCAAAGCCCGGAACCCAAACCGGCTTGATCAACATCAAAAAGCGCCTTGTATATGCTTACGGTAATCTTGTCGATTTTAAATATTACCTGGACGAAACCGATAAACATTTCAAACTTAGTCTTGCCATTCCCGTATCTGCTTTGAAAACGCCCGGCGTGTCTGCAAAACCTTCAAGAGATAATGATAAAGAACGGCCTCATGAGCACGTTGGTTTGCGTTGAAAAGACGATTAACATGCATATGAATAAGATCTGCTATCAGTTGATGTCTTGAAGCCTGGCTTTGCGCAGTATCCATGATGCGCCTGAATAATTTAACATACGCCGAAGGCAAATACCTTTCATCTGTATAGCCTAACTGCGGAAATTGCTTTCTTAATTCAGCATAATCCTGATTAATTTTCCTGAAAGACTCACCACCCATTCCAAATTCCGACTTGAAACTATCGGCCATTGCACGCACAAATTCGATCTCTTCATCCATGCAACCGAGTCCGTATTTAAGCAGCTCCGCCATTAGCCGAATACTTTGATTATACAAATCATTGCCTGATAATGCCTTTTCTATAAGCTTGAGCACATATTTACTGTCAGCAAAAAAGAAGGATTCAATTAACGGCATCCTGTCATAGCCGTAACGGTCGGTTTCGCGGTAATAGGTTTTGATCTGAACGTCGGTTACCACACCGTTTGTAAAATCACGTGCCAGGTATACATTCAATTTCCGGGTCAGGTTCGAACCATTTTCGGGATGTTTCAATTGCAATCTTAACCTGATATGTGGTTTAGGGTCTTCATAACGTATAAAAAACCATTTTGCTACCTCCCATTTCGCATCCCGTAAAAAGAAGTTCAATCTGCCTGTTAAAAGATTATTCGCCCTTGTTGTGCTGCAGTATATTTCAAAATAAATCCAATCGCCGCCAGGCAAAATGTTGCTGCTCTGCGTACTGGCGTTTAATTTATCAATGTTAATTCCATCATACACCTGCTCATCATGAGTATAATTCAAAATATATTCGGCAGCATATCTCTTTCCATCGTTGTCACTTAATCCATCAGCATCTGTGTTCAGCACCTCAGTAATGTATATTTCCTGTTGGATATATTGTCTTAAGTAAATGGCAAATGCATCCATATCGGCGTCAAGCTTCGGATTAAAGCACAAAGTTTGATCGCCAAAACCACTTTTAAATAAAAAGCTAATCCCTTTATCTGTGAGCCATCCTATAACTTTATCTTTTACGTTTTCGGAAGGGCCGGCCCTATATAATGATTGCGGGATCTTCCATGATGCAGGAGCAACTACAATGTCTTTATATATTACCTTGGGATAATGATCAAGGCCAGGAAAAAAATGTTGTATTTTAAAGTTAAGATCAGAACTGATTTGCTGATGCTGCAGATCGCAAAGAAAGCGATACACAGCAAGATCAGAACGGGTATAGTTATATGCCGACGGAATCCGCGGCACTATTCGTTTATTAAGTTGTTTTGACCAAAGGATAATTTCCTTCCCCCTTACAGATACCAGGATCTCATTGAGCTGCAGAGGCTCTTCATGGCATGACCATGTTAGTATTGGCAGTTCATGCGCGTATACCCGACTACGGCGATTAACATTATCTACCTGCTTTTCGGCCTGGTAGGCTATGTCAAAGAAAAGCACATCCGGGTTAGCCTGTTGTTCAATATCGGCCAGCTTCCGGGACATTTGTTTAAATGGGGTGTCGGCTATGGTAAAACGCCCAAGCAATGCATTAGCGGTACATCCTCCGGCGTTTTCAATAACCGGTTTATCATTCCAAAAATGCATTAAAACGCTGAAAGTATTAGGTAACGGAAGAATTTCTCTGGTACCATCGCTGCTAAACTCTTCCAGTTTGATTACTGGCTTACATAAATTATTTAATATAAACTTATGCAGCGCGGTGTAAACAATGGTTTGTTGTGAGTTTTCAGATTTGTTCCCGGCGTGTAATATAACGGGCTTTTCGCCAGTGTACTCCTCCCCCATATCTCCGTAGCCGATACCTAATTCCGGATCAAGGGCAATGGTAAGCGGAACGCTTCTGCCCTCAAACTTCTTTAGAAATGCTCTTGTGAAATCATTTAAGGTACTATTTGCCTGCCCCGGTAAGTGCCTGGCCATGAAACTCAGCATTTCGGGAACGTTCTTAAGCTTTGTTTTATCAATTGTACCTGAAATAACCTCCCTGCTTGCAATGATATAGTCGCCATCTCCATTTGATGCGCGGCAATCTACCCTGCTAAAATAATCAGGACCAATTATGTTAGGATGTTTATCGGTTAGCAAAAGCTGAAGCCCGACCAATTGCCTTAATAAAGCAAAAACGTCCCTCTGCTTTAAACGGTATTCAGAAAACATAAACCTGCAAACATCTTCGTTACAAGCCTTTTTGCTGCAAAACGCTAAAAGCGCGTCAAGTTCTGCAAAACCGGCAACCGAAGCTATTTCAAATTTCCCATCGTTTACCCTGATATATCTGTACTCGCTGCCAGTTTTATAAACAGATGTATTGGTTTGAAACCATCGTATGTTTTCTATCAAGTTAGATATATTACTAACATAAGCATCCTTATGCTGCCAGTTGATGAACCGGTGCAATTGCATCGTGTTGTTTATAGATGCTCTGGTACCGGTATCGCCATCAGTATTCAACAGGGATATTGCTGCAAAGCTTCCGTAGGGAGTAGCACGGTATTTGGCCCTGTTAAAATATTTCCAGATCGAAAACCCAACTTTGTTTAAGCTATTATTCAATTGAACAAAATCCTGGTCATTGATTACCTGGTAAAAATCAGGCGATGCCTCTTTTATCATTTCCTTTAGATGTCCGGTAGTTTGTTCAAGCGTATCGATCAAACTAAATGCTGGCGTGCGGCAAAGGATTTCATTGTGTAGTTTCAGCTTTATCATAGATATTATTTAATAGATATTCTTCTGATTTTTTACGCTAAACAATCATTTCAGAAGGTCTTTACACATATTTTTCTTCGCATAGGCCGGTTTTCGGGGTAAAAAGGGCAAAATTCAGGATATAACACAGCCTCTTTTTAATACAAAAAAAATGCTTCTTAATTAACTTTAATCCAATCGGTTTATCCTCTGGTGCAACACCGGAGGCACTAAAAACACCATAAGGGGAACAGCCTGTATCAATTGCACAAATAACGGCAATCCCCTTAACCGGATAAGTAAAGTTTAATTAATGTTTTATAAATGTTGTTGGATTTTTTTAAAAATCAAAAAAGCTAAAAAAAATGAAAAACAAAAACCTTAAAGGCCTGATGGCTTTAAAAATGGCCGGAACCAATGACCGACCAACAGAAGTGACCGTCCTTAACCAGGATGAACTTAATTTTGCCATGGGCGGTAATGTAGCAACTGATTGTCCAAAGCTAACCTCATGTGGCACCTTTGACTCATGCGGTGATAAATGTTTTGCTGACAACGTAACTGTTGGCCTGTAACAACCTCAATTAACCTGAACCATGATCGCACTCTTCAAGATTAATCGCCGCAAAAAGTAAATCCGGTTAAGCGTTTTTTAGAATTATTCAGCTGGACATTTCCGGCTGAACTGGAATACCTATGCCCGAAAACCCTGATTACGAACATGGAAACTTGTTTATCCTTTAATAAAACATAAAAATGAAAAACAAAAATTTAAGAGGCCTGATGGCTACCAAACTTGCCGAAAACAATGCAAAACCAACTGAAGTAAGCATCCTTAACCAGGATGAACTCATTTACGCTATGGGTGGTAATGTTTCAACCAGTTGTCCAAACCTAACGTCATGCGGCACTTTTGACTCATGTACCGACAAATGCTTCGCCGACAACGTGAAAGTAGGTATTTAATTTAGCTATCCTTAGCTGCCTGCATTTCAGATGTTTATATAAAGCATAAACTTTAATTAACCCATCCGGCAACATTTGACATCAGGTAGCAGGCAGCAAGGATTTGCTTAAGGTTTTTCATTTTTTAGGCTAATCTATCACCCATTTAAAATATAACGGACCGGCTCCGGTAAAGCCGAGAAATAACAGTACTAAACAAGTCACAAAAATTTAAAAGCAACAACCATGGAATTTAAATTATCCAAATACGTACACATCAGCAAGGATGAAGACGTGTTGCCCGATGCATTTTATTTGTACGCCACACGTACAGGTGCGGCAATTGAACTGGAAACAAAGTATCACGATGATATTTTACAGGAAAACTGGAGAGCACTGCCATTAAAGGTAATTGATACGCTGATGCTTGCCGAAGCTATTGTACCTACCGAGCAAAATGAACTGGATTACGTGCTAACCTCCAATAAAGAGAACATCAAGGATAACGACAAAAAGTTTTTATCATTCACCATTCAGCCAACGGCCAATTGTCAGTTAGGATGTCATTACTGCGGACAGCAGCACGTAAAGAAAGTTGCATCTACCGAGACCAATGATGCCATCTACAACCGGATCATCGGCAAGGTACTGGCCATACAGGATACTCTGCAAACGCTGTCTGTAAGCTGGTATGGAGGCGAACCATTAACGGGCCTGAGTTCAATAGAACAGCTTTCAAAGCAGCTGATCAACTATTGCAACAACAATAATATTTATTACAGCGCATCTATCGTTACCAACGCTCTTGCATTAAAAATGTCAACTTTTAAAACGCTTGTAAGCAAATACAAGATCACCAGCTACCAGATCACTATTGACGGTACTGCCGAGTTTCATGATCAGCGCCGGATGTTAAAAACCGGGGCACCATCATTTGACATCATCTTTAACAATGTAAAAGAAATTGTGCACTCTGAGTTTTTCAGGGAGAATAAGGCTGATATAAATATCAGGTGTAATGTTGATGCCCAGAACAAGGACAACATCATGACTCTGCTTGAAATGATGCACGAACACGGAATTTTAGATAAAGTTGGCTTTAACACTGCACCTATACATGATTGGGGCGACAATGGCGCGTCGCAAATAAATGGTATATCTAAAGACGACTACGCACAGTTCGAGATAGACGTTTTACTAAAACTCCATAGCTATGGCCTACTGCGTCGGGGAAGGCTTATTCCTTTAAGAAACTACAATGTGTGTATGGTTGCTAATTCTCAAAGCGAGGTTTATGACGCCTACGGCAATGTGTCAACATGCTGGGAGGTTCCTTATACCCCTGTTTATGATAATACGGAATATTATGCAGGTAATCTTCATACCAATCCAAATGTCGACTCGACCAAGGTTATCATGCGCGATTGGTTTAACGAAATACCTACCAACGATACCTGGTGTAAAGGGTGCAAATTCCTTCCTGTTTGTGGTGGTGGTTGTCCAAAACATTGGAACAGCGGTACGGCAGCCTGCCCAAGCTTCAAAAAGAATATTGACGAACGTCTGTTCCTGAGCAAGTTTGTAAGCCTTGATAGTGCACAAGCAACTGTATTGAACTAATCATTAACCTTTAATCTTTTTTGACATGAATTTTCTTGACTACTTCAGCTCAGCAAGCGCCTTAAAGGACACGACTCAGCAACAATTAAAGAGTTACCACATTTTTATCGAATTGTTAACCCAATTTGAAAAAGAGCTTTCAAGTTCTGAATATATGGAGCTCTATTATTTTTATACCCTGTGCGAAAAATGCTTAACCTTTAGCAGACGTAATGAAATAAATTCGGCTTACGCCACATTCAAAACCCTTTCGGCCATTAACCGCAGTACCTTCTCGCCCAATGTGGTAAATGCAGTTGAAGCAAATTATTATTCATGCCTCGCTTACCTGGAATATGTTGAAAAACGTTACGAAAGCGCCATTAACTGCATGGAGGAGGCCTTAAAATTCACTGTTATTCAAAAAGACAAGATGGCCAAATTTGTACCCAGCATTTATGAATTGAATGTTAATATTTTGCGTGTTTTTATCAAAACACATGACACGGAAAAAACCATCGAACTTTTATCGGCAGTTTTGAATAGTGTTATTTACGATATCAATAACAACGCCTATCTCGATCCTTCGTTGAGCGGCCTGTTGCACGCAGAAAAAACAAAGTGGGCCCATCATATCGTTAACAATTCTATCCATGCCTTGTGGCGAAAGTTTGGAGACGAAAGCATAGAGGCTGATGCCATTTACCAGTCGGTATTACAAAACGTATTTCAACCTGAAAATCAGGCCAAAACCACGCTCAACGCCCTGGTTCGGGTATTAAACCTCAATCATCAGTATTTCAATGGCGAAAAAGACATTTTTAATTCCCTAAATGAATCTGACTTTGATGCTATCAGAAACAGTCCGTTTTACCTGAAACGATTGGTGTTAAATAATTACCTGAATTACACTAACGGGCTTGATGAAAATATTGAAGAGCATACAAATTTCACACATTTCGCCGGCATACTAGCTGAACATGGCCTTACTTATAACAAGAAGCCCGTTTATTCCTGATCAACTGCCGGTAACTGATAACAATTGCCCGGTTACCGGCTGAAAGCAACAAAAGATCAATATTTTAATAAATTTCATATGTCGTTTCCACATTATTCACAGTTAGAATATAGCGATTGCGGAGCCACTTGTCTTAAGATCATTTTAAAATATTACGACAAAAAATCGTCTCTTGCACAGCTTCGGGACTTATGCGAAACAACCAGGGCAGGCGTATCCGTTGGCGACCTTGTTAACGCTGCTAATAAACTGCGTTTTGATACGGTCTCTCTATTATGCACAAGCCAATGGTTGATAGAAAACGCGGTTCTGCCTTGTATTATTCATTGGAAACAGGATCATTTTGTTGTTTTATATAAAATTACCGATAAGCATTTTTACATATCAGATCCTGCATTTGGTAAAATCAGGCTAAAGCATGACGTTTTTGTAAACTGGTGGAAAGAAGATGCCGAAAAAGGTATTGCCCTGTTCCTTGAACCCAAAGCCGACTTTGACGAACTTCAGTTAGTATCCTCAACCTTTAAGGAACGCGTTGGCCGGAGTTTTTCCTACTTTAAAGATGCTATTAAAGATCAACACCGGCTTATCAGCGCCCTGTTGCTTATCATTGTGTTTAGCTCAGCCATTATTTATGTGTTTCCCAAAACCATGCAAACGGTAATAGATAAGGGGATCCAGCATAAAAATATTGGCATCTTGTGGTCGGTTCTGGGCTTTCAGCTGGCATTAATATTCGGCCAAAACCTTTTTAACTGGATCCAGGGCTGGGTACGTGTAAAATTCAGTATGAGGATCAGCGTGAAAATGATCACCCAGCTATTACTTAAGGTGATCAAATTACCTGTTCGCTTTTTTGACAGCCGGGTACCAACAGATATTTTTCAGCGCATTGAAGATCAAAAAAACGTAGAGCTCTTTATCTCTGAGCAGCTTATCCAAACCATCGTATCAATAGTATTAACTATAGTACTAACCGTACGCTTGTTTGGTTATAATACTGATATCGGTTACATCTTTTCCATTTTAAGCGTTATATCCGTTTCATGGGTGTTCCTGTTTTACAGGCTTCGGCGACAACTTGATTACACTAACTTCCGGCTCAATTCTGAAAATCACAATCTCGTAAATGAAATTATTCATGGCATGGTGGATGTGAAGGTGAACAATGCCCAGGATAAAAAAATATCACAGTGGAAACGCTTGCAAACCAAAATCTTTGTACTTAAAAACCGTGTACTGCAGCTGGGGGTATACCAAAATATTGGCGTGCAACTTTTAACGCAGCTTAAAAATGTGCTTATTACTTTTTTATGCGCCTACCTTGTTATCAAAGGGCAACTGAGTATAGGCACTATGCTTAGCATTGGTTATATAACAGGACTACTCTCCAACCCCATCGATTCGCTCGCCAACTTCTCGCGTACCATCCAGGACGCTCAGCTATCGTTAACCCGCCTTGATGAAATTATGCAGCGCAGAAACGAGGTTATGGAGGATGCCGGTTACCTGGATATTGAGCCGAAACAAAAGATTGAGTTAAAGAATGTAAGCTTTAAATATGAAGGAAGCAGCCAGCCCTACGTACTCTCAGATATCAATATTGAGATCCCCATAGGTAAGGTAACGGCTATAGTTGGAAGCAGCGGAAGTGGTAAATCTACCATATTCAAGTTACTTCTCAATTTCTACACGCCGCAAAAAGGCAGCATCCTTATGGACGATACCAACTTTGAATTAATGAACCCCGAAAAGTGGCGTGAACAATGCGGCATAGTGCTTCAGGACGGATACATTTTTAGCGGCACCATAGCCGATAATATAGCCGTTGGCGATACGCAACCGGATATGGATAAATTAATAAATGCAGCCCGGATAGCCTGCCTTATTGGTTTTATCGAAAAGCTCCCCCTACAGTTTAACACTAAAATAGGTAATACAGGTATGGGGCTGAGCGGCGGGCAGAAACAACGCCTGCTGATAGCTCGTGCTATTTACAAAAATCCAAAATACTTATTCCTTGACGAAGCAACCAGTTCACTTGATTCAAATAATGAACGGCAGATTATGCAAAACCTTGACGAGTTTTTTAAAGGCCGTACTGTAGTGATCATAGCACACAGGTTAAGTACAGTAAAAAATGCCGATCAGATTATCGTGCTTGAAAACGGCCGGCTCGAAGAAACAGGTCATCACCGGGAGCTTACCCAGGTACGGGGCAAATATTTTCAGCTTGTTAAAAATCAATTAGAATTAGGGAATTAATCCAACAGATAATAAACATGAAGCACATTCAATCCTACTGGAGTTTACCCTGTATTAAAACATACGAAAACGACTATAGCCGCTTTCGCGGCGGCTGGGTAACCGAAAAACACCATGCTATAAGCTGTGCCATGAGCTTAATGCTGCTGCAAAAGTACAACGCAGGTACACCTGTAACCTTATATACAGATAATCAGGGTTTCGACTGGCTGATCAATAAACTTTCCCTTCCTTATGATGATGTAAAGGTTGAGCTTGACTGTATTAACCATATCGATCCGATGCTGTGGTCAATGGGTAAAATATATACTTACAGCCGACAAACTGAACCTTTTTTGCACATAGATAACGACGTATTTATGTGGGAACGATTTAACAGCGAGCTGCTGGCCAAACCACTTATTTTCCAAAACTTTGAGGTAAACCATGGTATTTATCAGCAATTGCATGAAGAAGCAATAAGCAAAAACTTTGTAATCCCCTGTCAGTTTACCGATGCCATGAATAAGAATACCGAACTTACAGCCATTAATGCCGGTATTATAGGCGGTTACGATATTGATTTCTATAAAAACTATTGTGCTTTAGCTTTTGAATTTGTAAAACAAAATGAACATAACATTCTCAATTCAGATCTGAAGGGCGCATATAACCTGTACTTTGAACAACTCTTTTATGCCAAGTTGCTGTTTATGAAATATGGGGACGCGCAAACTGCTGCTGGCACGCTGTTAAGCGAAAATGCAGGCCATATGTATAACCTTACTTCTTTTGGACTGGTACCCCAGGTTCAAAAATATATCCACATGATTGGTCAGGCCAAATCCCATATCAAACTGGCACTACATATGGAAGAACGCTTTTCATTTGAGTTTCCGCGTTTTTACAAGCACATCAGCAATATTTACAAAAATCAGAAAATTTACAGCGCTACTCCTTCCATCCCGACCGACTGGCAGGCCAGCAGTGCGGACAGCAGGTTTGGTTATTGCGAAAGCTACATCAGAAAGCTAAACCACCATATAAAAGATGTTAATGAAGATGTTATAGAAGCACTTTTGGAAGAGAACTTTGATAAAAACGAATATCATAAGCTGTGGGACCTTTACCAGATAGAATGGGCCGTAAAAAACCTTAAGCCGGCAACTGCCTACTGCAACAGCCTCACTTACCTGTACGAATATGACATCAATAATTTCCTTGATCTTGAGTTCAAAATAAATGAAGACTCGTGCCAGATCATACATCTTTATCATGACTGGCCGCACGAATTAACAATCAAAAATATAGGGGCTATGATAGATGATAAAGCCCCGAGCGAAGGTAATTTATCCCCGTACCTCATTTGCCGCGAAAACAACCGGTTTAAACTCATCCTTTTAAAAAACTGGTTTATGGTGTTTGATTTAATTAAAGATCAGGGACTTAAAGGAAAAGAAATAATTAAAATCATGAGCAATCATGATCAGATAAAAATAGAAGTCGGCTCCATAAATGATGGTCTTTATCATTTTTTATCGAGCCAGGCATTCGTATACAACAGGCTTTTGGTAGCCTGATGCAAACATAACCCAAATCATATGATCATAACTAATACCCCACTATTCCGAAAAATATACATCTCTCTCTTTTTCATGCTTTTCTGTACCGCTTCTTATGCTCAGTTAAGTATAAAGGGTTTTATAAAAGATAGTACAGCCGTATCCATTCCCGGTTGCTCGGTTAAATTGACTTCGGCCACGAATCAAGGCTTTGTACAAACAGCTTTAAGTGACAAAGATGGGTCCTTTACTATTAATCACTTGCAAAAGGGCATTTATAGCATGACCATAACCAATGTGGCTTATAATACCCTGTCAATAAAAATCAACCTGGCAAATGATACCACCATCAAGGTAAAATTAACAGACCGTATCAACACCCTGTCTAACGTAACAATAGCAGGTAACAAGCGGCTGCTTGAACGCAGACGCGACAGGTTTATTTTCAATGTTTCCAATTCGCCATTTACACTTGGGAACAATGTTTTTGAAGTGCTGAGGCAAACACCCATGGTGCAATTAACAGACCAGGGTGCATTAAACATACTCGGCAACCCGCAAAATGCAACTGTTTTCATTAACAGGAAAAAGTTCCCGCTTACTGGTGAAGACCTGGCCAATTTCTTAAAAAATATGCCTGCAGATAATATCCTGCAGATAGAAATTCTCAGTGTTCCGCCACCTTATTATGATGTTAACGGCCCTGTTATCGATATCGTCCTAAAACATCTTGATATAAATGGCGTGAGGGGTTCAACATCCCTTGCCTATGAACGGGCCAGTGTAAACCGGGGTGTTTTATCAAACAGTCTTGATATCAATTCTAACCGATATAACCAAACCATTTCTATCGGGCTTAATGATGGAGACTATTTCAAAACCATCGACAAAACTACCGATTTTCGTGGTGCGCAGCCATCAACGGTAACATCTGACGTAAATACCCATGCCAACCGTAAAGGAATAAACATCTATACCGATCTCCGGTATAGTTTAACACCGGTTTTAACTATTGGAACACAACTGATAACCAACAACTCCAAAACCAATAGTAATGGTGATGGCGCCGAAATTATTGAACCTGCTGCAATCAATTCAGACTATCAGCAAGTTGACCATGTAAAAAACAACCTGCTGTCAAACAATGCGTTCCTGAAATACAATTCGGAAAAGAAACAAACTTATTTTGAGTTAAGCACAGACTACTTAAAAGCCGATATGGACCAGGACAACCGCTTTACCAGTAATCTTCCGGGCGGCAATTACCAAAATATATCGCCACAGCATATACGCAACTATGCTGTTAAAACAGATTTTTCAAAACCTGTTTTCGCAAAGGTTTTGTTAACAAGCGGCCTCAGGTATAGTAACTCAACCATAAATACTCCTTACCAGGCCTTTGACCTGTCAAATAATGAAGTTAAACCTCTCGACGAGTTTTCGGCCGACTTTCATTATAGCGAGAACATCTATTCAGGATATTCAACTTTAGAGCGGGATTTTGGCAAAAAATGGTCAGCAAAGATTGGCCTGCAGGTTGAGCACAGTCATATCCATACCGAAACACAATCGGCCACTTTGCAAACCAATAAACAGGATTACACTTTCATTTTTCCATTAGGCTATCTCAATTACAGCCCTAATGATAACAATTCATTTTCACTAACCTCAAAAATAAACAACAGTCGCCCGGGGTACAGCTATCTTAACCCCGCAAGACGATTGATAGGCAGCAGGACCATCACCGAAGGCAATCCATATCTAAACCCATCAAACGGCGGTATAGTAGAATTGATGTACAGTTTAAAACAAACCTATTACTGGGGGCTTACCTATACCCAAAACAATCGCCTGTTTAGCCAAATCAACCAGGTTATTAACCAGGACACTTTATTAATTAAATGGCAAAACTGGGGAAATCAAAAACAATATAACTTTTGGTTTTTCACACAACGAAACATGTTCAAAAATCACTGGACCGCTTCAATAAATACAAACCTTGGCTATTATCAACGAAGCTATAACACAAGTATTACTAAATCAACTGCTTCAAGCAGTAACGTGCAATTATTTGCTTCCTTAAATAATTCATTTAGCAAAATCGGCTCTAAAAACCTTAGCCTTTATTGCAATGTAAGCTTTAACACACCTGGCAGATACGGATTATGGAGAGATAATACCAGCAGTTACCGCGTAGACCTGGGAGCAGGCTATAACATTCCTAAAAGCAATTTCAGGCTCTCGCTTGCGGTAAACGATTTACTGAAATATAACGACCGGCATGTGTACAACATTAATGAAACCGACGATCAGTACACCAGGGTAATAACCAATAGCGATGCCCGGAGCATACGCCTTACGGTTAGTAAAACCTTTGGCAACCTGAAGGTAAAACGCATCGATAAGCGAAACACCAGTAACGAAGATGAAAAACAACGAATAAAATAATCTCTTTAAAATCCTAAAACCATGAAATCAAAATCTCTTAAATCATTATTTCAAAACACCTTAAGTAAGGCTGCAACAGCCCCGCAAAGCCAGGTAACCATACTAAATGGCGAAGTCATGGATCTGCTTTACGGAGGGGTACGTAGCGTTAATGAATGTGCAACCCATTCAGGATCATGCTCTGAGCTTACCGCCTGTGGCACCTATAATTCATGCAATGATAAATGTGCAATTAACAACCTTGCAGCCTGAAATAAAAGCATCTTTTAAACCCTGCAATACCTCGTGAAAACAGCAAAAGGCTGTTCCGCTTTCCGGAACAGCCTTTGTTATTTTCTAACCGGGTACCACTATAGTTTGTTATTATTGAGGATACCGGTTATTGTTGTTTCAATTTCTTTATTCGATACAATCTTATATTGTGCTGAATTGAAATTCAATATCCCGTCAACAACGGAGCCATTTTTATCATAACGCTTTCCGGTTATTTCAATAGCTCTGTTGGCCGATATAACCCCATCAAATTTGCAGGGGAAATTTCGCTGTTTTCCTGTGCTTATGTTTGTGACTGCAAAATAGCTGGATGAAGGATCGATATGAAGGATTATGGAATAAAGAACTTTTTTGTCCTTTTCAACCGTGAAAGAATCTGTTTTAAATGTGGTTGCAGCTTTTAAAACATCATCCATACCGGGCTTTTTTGACAGGTACATTGCGCTTCTGTCGTTATTGATATTGCCATCAAGAGGTATATAATAGTCCCTCACTAAAAAACCGGCGTTTTCAAAACTTAGTTTTTCATATGAATTAACCGGGAGATGATTCCCGGTTTGTGCAAAAAGGCCTAATGGCAATGCAGTGATAAAAATGGCAGATAATATTTTCATAGGTGTATTTTTTATTTTAGACGAATAATCCGGGCAATTGGTTGCAAAGAAAGGATGATTTTCTTTGCAAGTATCTAACGCTTAAATATCCGTCACAAACTTTGCCGACTAATCCTGCCTGATCCAAAAATATTACTAAAATGATATGTAAGAAAAAAGAAAGAAAGGCTGTAAGCTATTAGCTTACAGCCTTCTACATCTATCAGATGTACTCTTGTCCCTTATACATACGAACCGATTTAGAGATCATTTGAAACGCGTGGCGCGGATGAATTGGGGTTTAAAGAGTAAGGGGACAGGATATATTGATAAATAACGCATTAACTATTGCTGCTTTTTTAGAATAGTTTTTCTTCCAATAAGTCTTTCCATGTAATTAAACCTTTAGCGTGATCCGAATAATCATGTACGATGCGGCTAAAATGCTCAGGATTAGTTTCAAGATATTGCTGTCGCCCTTTTGTCCTTATTTGGCCGAGCAAACCGTCTATTCGCTTTATACTCCGTTCAAGTTCGTAAATAGATTTTTCAATGTGCCATATATAGGTTGCTTCTTCAGTGTCTAATGTTTCCCACACCAAGTGATATTGATTATTGCCGGAAAGTAGAAACACAAATGAAAATGGCTCCAATACAAAGCGGAGCTTTAATATAGATCTTTCATGTTTCTGGGAAAGATACCGGATATGGCTATGGTGTTTATACTGTTTAAGTGCCAGTATATTTTCCAGTAAATCATCTTCGTTGGTATAAATTAATTGCTCACTGTCGCCTTGCACTTGCCCGGCATCCAATATATTTTCTTCGCTGGCCCGGACACCTTTTATGATCTCTTTATTTAAAAAACGAAACTTTACACTTTCAATAACCTCGTGGTTTATTTTATCAAGGTCGTTTGAGGTCGCTGATTTAAAGACTAGTCTGTTATGTTGGAACGTAGCCCGGATGCTGACTAACACAGTTGTACTTTTTAGAAATCGAATAAAGTACGGCTTGAGAACGGCGAACTCTGGTCTGACATTTAAATTCTCTATTTCAAACTCAACTTCTTTATTATTAAAGTCAGCAATGACATGCTTAAAAGCAATACTACCAAATCTAAATTCTAATTGTTCGATCGTCACCTCGATTTTCTCGTTTATTTGACTACTTACTATTTCGCTTTCATCTATTGGATTTGTTAGGCCGCTTTTATCAAGTTCTTTATAGTACAGGTTTCTTTTCTGAAATAGTCTTTCCAGATAGCTTATCTTGTGGTCTCGATAATCATAGATAACGGGTGATACTTCTGATCGTTGTACTCTGCCAATATATTGAATGAGTTTACCCTCAAAAGCGAATGGGTAGACCAAAAACAAACACGATATATTTTGAATATCAGTTCCTTCTCCAAAATACTGGCCCGTTGTGATCAGCATCTGAAAATCACCTTTATTTATGGCCGCCCACTTCGATTTTTTACTTAAGTCGGAATCTTCGCCACTCAATGCAATAGTGTCGTATTGTTGTTTTAAATATTGTTGAAGCGAACCAATATGATCCTTTCGCTCTGTTATTATAACAGCTTTTTTACCTAAGTTCAACTGCGACACTACATCATTCAAAATAAGTTGGTTCCGCGCTGAATCATGTATCAAGATCTTAAAAAGGGTTTCAAACTTATCTGTCTTAATGTTGAATGGAACAAACAAGTCGGTATCTCTGACAATGATTCGACTACCAATTTGGTTTTGTACTTCAGGTGCTTTCACCTCATGGATGATCTCGCCCAAATAAATAAATAAATATTAGTTTACAATCGTTATATTTTCTGAATGGTGTGGCAGTCAACCCGTACATGTAATAACTATTTAGTTTTCCGATAACCCGCTGAAAGGTTTCCGCTGGAATATGGTGGCACTCATCAATAATAACAGTACCAAAAGCGTTGTTCAATTTCGGAGATTCTGCTGTATCCAGCGCTTTTTCCATACTTTGAATCATGGCGACTGTGATGTGTTTGCCTATTTTATTTTTCCCCTGTCCAATACAGCCTATATCTTTTTTCGGGATACCCAAGAACGACTCTATACGCTCTATCCATTGATCGGCCAACTGCTTACGATGAACTAAAATGAGCGCCGGTTGCTGTTTGTATTTTATGATAGCTAAACTCAATACAGTTTTACCGGAGCCGGGTGGAGCAACAATAACTCCAAAATCCTTTTTAGTAGCTGCTTGTTGCGCGAATATTTGATACTCCCGTAGTGTTATAGAGCCTTTGAATATGATCGTTTCTGCCTTTTTCCGTTGATCTTCAAGGATATATTCAATTTGCTATTCTTTGCAAAATCGTAATAATCGGCCGATAAAACCTCTGGGAATAGAGATCGATTCTGATGTTTCGTTAAGTATTTTAAAATAGCGCTTTATACCAAATGTATTTTTGTTAATGTTCTTTTTTACCTGGTATTCAGTATTGGCAAAGTTTAACTCATCCTTTAAAAAAGCTATAAGTGCTACAGGTAATCCTGCCCTGCCAATGTGAATTTCATTACGTAATACAATTGACAACTTTCCTGTAATGGGTTTCTCCTTTTGAAACAGCCCTGTAGAAATTTCATCCTGATCGGTTTGATCTTTATAGATAGAATTCAGTTGGCTTATTGCGATCCTATTGATCGTTTTTAAAAATGCCCACTGGTCGTCAAATGGTTGTAAGGTTACAGGATCGATAAAACAGCCATTACCATTATTTAAACCTGTTTTATTTAAAGGCAAAGCAATCAGGTTACCTAATCCTTTTTTCGAGTGATAATCTTGATTGGGGAAAAGCCGGTCGAAACTCGAGTTTTTATCGAAAACAGAAATAATCCCCGACTTCTGCAATAGCGACAGCATTATCTTTCTACTTCTAAAGGCTTCATACGGTTCTTCAAAAAATATCCATACGTGACCGCCTTTGCCGGAACGCGAACGTTCTAAGTAGGCAGGTATATCATATTCTTCACAGATCTTAATAAATATCCTGCATTCCTCTATCCAATCCGCTTCATCAAAATCTGCAGCAATAAACCAGGATCTATTATCCTGCAACAAAGGGTATAAACCAACAGTCTGGTCACCTCTAAGGTGTTTAATTAAATGATCGTCTGTTAATGGCTGATATGTTTTATCGGCAAAGGTTTGAAAAGTACCACCTTTCATTTGGTGTAGCTTATACCGATGCGGGTCAAAGCTGTAAGCTGGCATATAACTGCTTTTGCCAGCTTTTTCCCACCTTAGTGCAAATACATCTTCTCTACCTTTGAATAAGGACTTGTATAAACTCAATCGGTTATCTTTCATCAAAGGTGGATGTTTAGTAATATTCAAATTTAGGTAAACCGTCCGTATTTTGTAAATTTGACAATTACCTATAATCCAAATTACTATGCTTATCAATAAATCGGTCATTGCTGACATCCAAGCTATAATTCTTCAGGCTAAGGATAAAGCGATCCGGCTGGTTGACCATGAACGTACATTAATGTATTGGCAAATTGGGCAGCGCATCTTTGAAGAAGAACAGCAAGGAAAAGACCGGGCTGACTATGGCAACTACTTAACTAAATTTATTGCAGACCAATTAGAACCGGAATATGGTAGCGGTTTCTCTAAACGCCAAATAGAATTATTTCGGCAATTTTATAGGACATTCCCAATTGCGAATACAGTGTATTCGCAATTGAGCTGGAGCCAGTATAAAGTTATTATCAGGCTTGATAGTCAAGATAAGCGCGACTTTTATGTAGCTGAAACAATTAAGAATAATTGGACGGTACGCCAATTAGAACGTCAAATCCATAGTAGCCTATGGGAAAGGCTATTGATGAGCAATGATAAAGATAGTGTATTAGCTGTTGCTCGGGACGAAAGAAAACCGTCTGATGCCAAAGAGATCATTAAAGACCCTATGTATCTTGAATTTTTAGGATTACACCGTGAGGCTTCTTACTATGAAAAAGACCTGGAACAAGCCATTATTACACACTTGCATGATTTCTTGTTGGAAATGGGTAACGGCTTCGCTTTTGTTGCAAGGCAAAAGCGATTACATATCGAGGGAGATGAGTTTTTTTATTGATCTTGTTTTTTACAACCGCCTCCTACAATGCTTCGTAATTATAGAGATCAAGACCTCAAAATTCACTCACCAAGACATTGGTCAACTACAGATGTACGTCAACTATTATGACAGGTACGAAAAGAAAGACTTTGAAAATCCAACCATAGGTATCTTACTATGTGCTGAAAAGAACAACGCTGTTGTTAAAATATCCTTGCCTGAAAATAATAAGACCATTTTTGCAAGTGAATATAAATTGTACCTGCCTACTGAGGAACAGCTAATAGCAGAAGTTAAAAAAGAGATAGATAGTAGAAATTAAGAAAGATATGAATATCACTTTCAACTTAGGGTAAGTGCTTGATAATTTATCAGGTGTTATTTATTCGTCATCATAAAATTGGTAATAAATATCAATTAAGCAATCGTGAAAACCCCATCCTATGTTAATAGTATTATCTATAATCTTACTTGCTCTATCATAAAACGTATCCAATAAAGCCTCACTCTTCATAAATTTCAAAGCTGCGAGATAAGTAGACTCCATACTTGAATAAAAAGGCTCGTTAATGTCTCCAAAGTCATTAGTAAATTGTACACCAGTTTCCACATAAAAGAGCATTATGTCTGCAATCCATTGCGAAGAAGTTCCTAATTTTTTGAAATCAGCTATAGCCTGTTTGCCATCTTTAAGGTTATAATTAAAACCTCGTTTTGGATAAAATGCTTCATAAACCTTATTGCGGTATTTGTTGAATAACTCATTTTCATTCGGAGTTGCATAGAAATCAAGAAATTCTTTAACAGATTTGTTTTTTGTGTATAAATCCGAAATAAGGTTAATGAGTTTGTCTTTGTCAAGCCTTCTTAGTTCCTTTTTTACATCGCTTAGTCCAATATCTATTCGAGTAATGACATCGTTATAAAAGTACAAATAGCTCCATATACAAAAAAACCGTAAGCTAAACATACGTTCAACTTACGGTAAGTGATTTGTACTCAAACCCGTTGTCTACACGAACCAATTTATAGATGACCTTAAACGGTTTGTGGCTCTATTTGATGATTAAGGCCGATTTTGGAAGACCTAACCCGTTTTAGGTCGAACCTGAAAACATTGTTCAATCTGATGACGAGTTTTAGCAACGGAGAAAAGGTAATTTTAGTGGTTTAATGTTTTTTCTACAGGTTCGAGCCCATTAGGGTGCACCCAACTGTGCGCTTCTCGAACCATTTTTTTGATGATTTGAGGAATTATCGTCAATTGCTATTTGTTAATATAGGTCTTTTGAAGTAACAAAAAATCCCTGTTCTGGAAGAAACAGGGATTGAAAGGAACTTATACTTGGAAACATTTCTTTTAGTGCGTAGTTGGTGAAACCACCGTCAATCAATTATTCGGTCCATCGTCTTTCATTTTGGGGCGTTATGAATTTAAAAACCATACATACCACCCGAAACGGAAATCAGCTCACCAGTGATCCAGGCTGCATCATCGGATGCCAGAAAAACGGCTGCTTTCGCGATATCTGCGGGCTGGCCCCTACGGCCCAGCGGTGTTTTTTCGACAAACATCCTTTCATACTCGCTGCCGGCGGTGACGCCTGCATTGGCGGCACCTTCCGTATCTGTAGCGCCCGGTAAAATAGAATTGATCCGAACATTTTTTGCGCCCAGTTCTTTCGACAAAGCAATGGTAAAGGCATCCAATGCGGCTTTAGTTGAAGAGTATAATGACGCATTCGGCAGCGGATACTTACTCGCGCCGGAACTGATATTGATAATGTTTCCGCCCTTGTCGCCAAAAAGTTTCAACGCAGCCTGGATAGTCAGTATAGGCCCTAAAACATTGACATTGAAACTTTGGTGAAATGCCTCCACCGAAATCTGTTCGATAGGTGCGTATCCTTGAGCTACCGCGTTATTTACTATAACGTCCAGTGCGCCGAAAGCCTTCCTGGTTTCTTCAAATAACCTGGTTACATCGGCTTCATTCGAAACATCGGCCTGAACTGCGATGGCTGTGCCGCCGTTATCCGTGATCTCCTTAACTACTTTATCTGCGCCTTCTTTGCTGGTCGCATAATTCACCACTACTTTTGCGCCGGCTGCAGCAAAATGTTTGGCGATCGCTGCGCCTATTCCTTTTGATGCACCAGTAACTACCGCTACTTTGTTTTCTAATTTATTCATTGTTTCTATTATTTAAGATTTAAACTTAATCAGGTCCTGGAAGATCAACCGTCCCCAATTATTTCCTTGTGCCTGTACCAGCAGGCCGCCTTCCGACAGCCCGCCAAGTTGGACTGGCGCGAAGCCGAGATCTTCTGCAAGCGCACTAATCTCTCCTGCTGACCCTTCATCGTCGCTCGCGAGGAATACGACTCTCCTGCCACCATGTACGGCCGGATCCTGCCCAAGGATTGCAGCTCCCAAATGGTTAAAGCCCTTAACCAGTTTGCCACCGGCGAAGGCCTGCGCAACGAATTTGGCAGACGGCAACCCTCCGAGTTTTTCCGGGGGCACGCCGTAGGCATTGGTCACATCAACGATGGTCTTCCTCTGCCAGTTGGGCAGCGCCTTAGCGACATCCGGGTGGGATTCAAAACGCACCGCTAAAAAGATAACGTCCGCCTTGACGGCTTCCGCCAATGTTGTGGGAATGATCTCCGGGCCGATCGCGGCCGCATCGGAGGCAAAGCTTTCCGGGTCACGCGTGGTGGCAACGGATACTTCGATGCCTTTACGGGCGAACGCCTTTCCCAGGGCCTTGCCGATCTTGCCAAAGCCGATAATCGCGTAGCTTTTTGCAACGTTGTTTTCTGAATTATTCATTTTGAAGTTTTTAAATTATTTTGATAAATAGGTCATGCCGCCATCCACAAGGAGTTCTGCACCCAACATAAACGAAGAATCATCAGAAGCCAGGAAAACCGCTGTTTTACCAATGTCAGCAGGTTGCCCGATCCTGCCGATCGGCATTTGATCAGCAAAGTGTTTTTTTACCGCTTCCATTTGTTCTGCGGGAACAAACTTGTCAAATGCCGGTGTATCTGTGGTGCCTGGTGTGATCACATTAGCCCTGATCTTTCTATTTAAAAGGTCGCTTGAAAACCCTTTCGCTAAATAGATCACCGCCGCTTTTGCAGCTCCGTACAGCGTAAAATCCGCATAGGCCCGGTGTGCCGCATTAGACCCGATCAAAATGATCGAACCACCGTCATTCATATAGGGCAGTGCTTTCTGAACCGTGAAGTAAACACTTTTCAGGTTCAGGTCAATGGCCTTGTCAAACGCATCTTCATCAAAAGTTGCCACAGTTCCTACCGCTCCAACACCCGCATTGGCAACAATGACGTCTATCTTGCCAAACTTTTCAGCGGTATCCTTAAATACCCTGTCCAGGTCGGCCAGGTTGGTCACATCGGCGTTGATGGCGATAAAATCATCCCCCAGTTTCGCCACAGCGCTATCCAAAGTTTCCTGATTTCTGCCGACGATAACTCCCTTTGCACCTTCATTTTTGAATTCCAAGGCGATGCCCAATCCAATGCCGCTATTACCGCCCGTGATTACGGTAACTTTATTTGTTAATCTGCTCATTTTTAATTTGATATTATATTTGTTTCGCAAAGTTACTATCATTAGTTTATATTTGTAACTAATATAGGTTATTCTGGTTACTGCCAGGTAACTACAAATTTGAGAATATGAGAGACGAGAGATTTTGCGCTTCAAATTGCCCCTTTACCAGGGCGATCGGCACTATTGGTAATAAATGGAAGCCGATTATCATCAATGTGATTGGCACCCGTACCGTTCGTTTTGGTCAGTTGGATTCCATTATACCGCTCATTTCAAGGAAAGTACTGACCGAACAACTTAAAGAGTTGGAAGAAGACGGACTATTGGAAAGATTGGCATATAAAGAACTACCGCCCAGGGTAGAATATAAGTTGTCTGAAAAAGGCTTAGCTTTTTTGCCAATTCTAGAAAGTATAAAAGAATGGAATTGCAAATATGAGGTAGCTTTAACACCCAAAGAGACTGATAGAGTAACTTATTCCCAATAGTGTACCATCGAAAGTTGGCAATGAACGGTAAATGGAAAATATCCATCATATGATCTCTTTGCTGTTAAACGACGTTTTTAAGATATGCAACCCAGTTGTGCTCGAACCAAAAAGTGCGTCAATTTCCTTTAAGCGCAGGCTGCAAAAATGGGTAAATAGAAAAACGGCCTTTACGTACCGTAAAGACCGTTTTGTGCGCCCTAATGGGCTCGAACCAATTTATTAAGGATTTAAATCTATTACCATGATTATCAATTAACGAACATTGAATTAATGCTGCTTTTAAGATTTGTAATTCCCAATTTACTCTGACCAAAAATGGCCCATATTGGCTTTAACCGAAAATTAACGACTAATAAATACATGGCGTTTGCAATTTTGCAAAGACCGTTCTCTACGCCGTATTGGTCGCAATTATTACAATGATGCTTATCTTCTATCGATTTCAAACATTTTTCCTGCCCGATGTACCACTAGCTTGTTTCTTAAAAAGTCCACCTTGGCATTAATGTAATCGTCGTCGAATAACGCGTCGTGCCAAAGATTATGAATCATTTTGTAATCTGTCAGAAAAGAATGCTTATTATTTCCCAATCGCCGCCATAGCCACTTAGCCAATTATAAAACAAAAGTATTTGCTCTTGGTTCGATAACTGCGCCCTTAAGATAGTCAGGTATCTCATACGTTCAGCATAATCCGAGATCACCTTACTGTTAGCGACCGATTTGACCGTTAAATAAAGATGTCTAAAATAATGGCCCAAGCAGGAAGCGTGACCCGAAAAGGGCATTAGTATTGATTGGTGCACCAGACGGGTAATTTCACATCATTTTTTAATGTTTAGTCTATAATCCTGATTATTTAAGGGGATGAAATCAAAATGCCAAAATTTCAACGATATAGACAGCGAATGGGTTAGCCATCGGTAGATTGCTAATTGTTTTGCTGGGAAATAAGGAGTAAAAGGTCGGGAATAAATTGGAGCAACCACTCATATGTTGGAAGCTCACCTAAATTTGTTACTGAATTTGAAACCGGATCAGGCTCAATACCGTGATGTGTACTCAGCAGAAGTCCGCATAAATATCAGTTGATTCTACGAGATGCTCGCCCTCGTAAACCGACCTTACTAACGCCTTTTCACCTGAACAGCGGTTAACCCTTTAGGGCTTTTAGCGGTGGTGTACTGCACCCGGTCATTTTCCTTAGCTGGATAAGTGAGTTCGTTGAAGTGGAAAAACACATTTTGATGAGTGTGCTCTTCCCGGATAAACCCGAAGCCTTTAGCGGTGTTGAAAAAGCTGATAATGCCCTTGTTTGTTTCTTCCGGATCGTGCTGCTTTTTCGGTGTAGAGATCAGGATCGCAGATGCGTCTGCCCCGGTAAAGGCAACCCCGTTAGGCGGTGTTGCGTTGAGGTCGCCATTTTCGTCGGGATAGGCCATCATTTCCTCGAGGGTTTTGCCCTTGTCCGAATTGGCTTTTCGCTCTTGGGCGCGGTCTTTTTTATCCCGCTGCTTTTTTAGTCGCTTTTTCTCTTTTTCTTTTTTATTGAACGTTTCGTTGGATTTTGCCATAGTTATGAAGTAGATGGAAGGGATATAAAAACAAAACACCTGCCTCTTTTAAAGGCAGGTGTCATCGTAAATATTATAGTGATAATTAAATTAATTTTACGTTCACTGCGTTTAGACCTTTCTTACCGTTTTCTACGTCAAAACTAACTTGATCATTTTCGCGGATCTGATCGATAAGACCTGTCGAGTGTACAAAAACATCAGTTCTTGTATCACTTTGTGAAATAAATCCGAAACCCTTCGAGTCGTTGAAAAATTTCACTGTTCCTTCTTTTTGCATTTAAATTGTTTATGTAAGTTCGCAAGGTAGGCTTTACTATTGGCAATAATTTAACTTTTGATAAAAAAATTAAAAATAAATTTAAATTATTGTTTTCAAGGGTTAATATGCCATTTTAAACGTATATTTAAAAAATACGCACCCGAGCGATCCTCTTAGGCATTACCCTTAACTGATTCAGGTAATTTTTAAGTTAAATTCCGAGTCAGGCAATATGAATGAATAACATTGTAAGATCTGCAAGTAATACAGTCGTATCCAGGCGGTCGCTGGAAATCCAGGTAAACCTTTTTTTGTTTGATCTGAAGAACGAGGCGAAGGAACACGGGTTCAAGCCGGATGAATCATGGACAGTGGAACTGGTCACCGATCAGGAAATGGCGTGGCTCAAAAGGATACACCATCCGATCGTATCGCTTCGTTTACATTCCCCAGGCCTACTCAGCGCTTACAAGGACATCAAGAACAAATTAAGGCAGTCTCTTTCCTCTGCTGATTCCGCTTTGACCGATACAAGCCTCATCAGTGATCAAAAGCGTCAATTGGCCGCTTACCCCGACAGGCATACCCGTTAGTAATTTAATTTTCAAGCAATGGCTTTTTTAGATCAGGTGCTTCAACCGCCTACATATGGTTGGCAGGATGCCCGTGGGGAGTTAACGCGCCCCGGCAAACGTGCTATATTACGAGAATTCCTCTGCAGGCTGAATGTATTTCGGAACCGAAAAAACTGGCTTGCTTTTATAAGCTGGTTAAAGGTACTTTGCCTGCTTCCATTCTTTTTACTTTTTGTGTTCCATTTTTTCAGCTGGTGGATGCTGCTGGCCGCATTTGTTTATGGAATGATCATTATGGGCACCCATGGCACGGTCTGGCACCACCGCTATTGCACCCATGGCGCCTACCGGTTCAGCAATGCTTTCTGGCGCTTTATCACAAGGCAGCTGACGCTCAATATCATACCTGAAGAGATCTATGTGATCTCTCACCACGTACATCACGCCAAATCAGACCAGCCCGGCGACCCTTACAATGCCCAGGGTGGTTTTTGGTACTGCTTTCTGGCCGATGTTAATCATCAGCCAATCGCCCGGGATCTCAGTGAAGATGATTATAATCGCGTTACACGCTTAATGGCGCATACCGGTATACTGGGTAATTCTTACCGGCAATACCAGTTTTGGGGATCATATGCCCGACCGCTGGCTACACTCGCTACCTGGGTAATTAACTGGTCGTTCTGGTACGCCATCTTTTACCTTGCCGGCGGGCACGCCCTGGCCTGCTCTTTGTTTGCTTCGGCCGGTGTCTGGGCTGTTGGGGTACGTACTTTTAACTATGATGGTCATGGCAACGGGCACGACAAGCAACGGGAAGGCATCGACTATAACCGGTCTGATCTTTCGGTCAACCAGTTATGGCCGGGACTGGTAGCCGGGGAATGGCATAATAATCATCACCTTTATCCCAAAAGCGCCCGCAGCGGTTTTAAAGCATATCAACTGGACATGGCCTGGCTATATATCCGGCTGCTATATCGTTTAGGTGCTGTAAGCCATTACCGGGATGATAAGCAAAACTTCGTTAATAAATACCTGAACCAATGAGGCAGCTGAAGATCACACCGGCCATTACCAACCGCGACAGCAGGGCACTGGAGCAATATCTTAACGATATCGGTAAGATCGATATGGTGACGGCAGATGAAGAAGTGACACTCACCCGGCTGATCCGCAACGGCGACCAGGCGGCATTGCATAAACTGACCAGAGCTAACCTGCGCTTTGTCGTATCGGTATCCAAAAAATTTCAAAACCGTGGGCTCTCACTCAACGATCTGATCAATGAGGGAAATCTCGGCCTAATAAAAGCGGCGCACAAGTTTGACGAAACGAAGGGTTTTAAGTTCATATCCTATGCGGTATGGTGGATACGCCAGGGCATTATGCAGGCTATCGCGGAGCAATCCAGGGTAGTGCGTTTGCCTGCTAACCAGATCGGTGCGTTAAGCCGTCTTCATCGTCAGGCTTCGCAACTGGAGCAGGAGTTTGAGCGCGAGCCCTCCGTTGAAGAATTAGCGGCCGCCATGGAGCAGTCGGCGGAAAGCATCGCTGATCTCATCAGCAAATCCCGGCGATCCTTATCGTTGGATGCCAAAATCAATGATGAGAGTGAAAGTTCCTTGATAGATCTGCTGGCAGCTGACGGCAAAGCGACCGACGACCTTTTAATACATGATTCGTTATCGATTGCCATGAACGGCGTTTTAAAGCATCTGCCGGAGCGCGAACGGGACATTCTCATTCTGTTTTTCGGTATCGGACAGGCACAGCCTTACACCCTTGAAGAGATCGGTAGCCGGTACCAGCTAACCCGTGAACGGGTACGCCAGATAAAAGATAAAGCGCTTCAGCATTTACGGCATTATGCGCTCAGGAATGATATGTTCAGGTATATGTAAAAATTTGTTGTTAACCAGCTCCTGGCCGGTTAAGCTGTTTCCTGACATCATCCACCGCGGCTCCCGCCGCTATTACAGCTGCCTTGAGCCTGGTCGTTGTGACATTTAATTCGCGGCTCCACATCTCCAATGCGTACTCATCATCAATATCGATAGAGCGGTCATCTGGCGTTCTCGTTTTGAATCTTCTGTTCATCCTTATCAGATTTTTTTACTTCATGTTCATGCTGTTCCGGAATTTACTGATTTGCGCGTCAAGCAAATTGATATTCAGGTCTTCGTAATGATCCCGCCGGTACTGGATGAGCCTTTTGATCCCCTGTTCTACATCGGTGATCATTTGACTTATATAAACCAGCGCACCGGCCTTGGCTTTTTCCATGGCCTGTGCTTTATCTAAATAACCGTAAAACATCAGTTCATCAGGTGGCAGGGCATAATAGAACTGGTGAGTGCCGGCCGTTCCATCCGCAGTTTGCTCGATAGGCAGGCCACGTTTAAACTTAACGCGAGTGCAGGGTTTGAAATCATTGGACCTTACTTCAGTAACAGCGGTATCATGTTTGTAAACTCGGTAAAAGCACATAAAGGAACGGTTTTTCATGTTTGGGTTTGATTTTTGAGTGAGAACTTAGGCTACAGCGCGATTGGCCAGGCCGCTGACCCGGGCCAGGAAATCTGTGAGATCAAAAGGTTTGGCTAAATAGTCATCTGCCATACATTGTTTTTCGCGCCAGGTTCCCCATCCGTGTGTAGCGGAAACGATCGTCACGGGCATTTGTCTTGTGGCCGGTGCTGACTTGAGTGCTTTGCAGATGTCGCGACCGTCCATATCCCCGAGCATTACATCCAGCAGGAGGATATCTGGCAAAGTGCGTTGAACGGTCGCTATGACCTCCTTTCCTGAGCCGAGGGATGAAACCTCGTAACCTTCCGCTTCTAAGATAGCGACTATGACCTCGCGGATATCATGGTCATCTTCTACTACAAGAACACTTTTCGGAACAACTAACATACGGCGCATCTGCAAATAATATAAGGGGGGACAAGTCAGTGCCTTAATTGTTTTACATGCGCAGTTTATTTTTAACTTTTATTAAAAAACATTAAAGTAAAGGTTAAAATTCGATTTATTTTTTTACCTTACACAAATGCGTCCGGAAGTTCCGCCGTTAACTAAATTCAAGTAATATGAGCAAAGACAGAGGCGCAAAGAACGTCAAAAAAGCACCCAGCCCTGCGGGTAAAAAAGCGGTTTCAGATTATCAGGCCGGCAAAAACACCACTTCCAGGGAGGACCAGGGTGCGGGCGGTAAAAAGAAATAATGAGCCTGGACTGATACCCCATGTATTTATTATTTAAAAAATTCCATTTTCTTCCAGATGGGTTCCGGTTATGAAGTCAGTGCACTATTTTGCTATGGAAGACAACCATTCATTACAGTAGACTCTATGGCACCTACGACGTTCTATTTTTGGTTCACGCTGCCCGCCATCGAGATGTTTTCAAAATTATTGATCTGGAAGTTGCGGTTAATACGTATCCTGGGTAATAACAACGCTAATTGGGGGGACGTGAAACATCCTCATGGTGTTCACGCTTCCTCAATAAATCATAAAATTGCTATTATATACCGAATTAACCGCATGCATAGAACCCAATAGTTAATTCCGGAATCCCCGGAGAGAAGGAGCAAAATTTTCCTCATAAAAAAAGTTGCCAACAAAGTTGGCAACTTGCCTAAAATAGTACTCAAACCCGTCATCCACACGAACCAATTCTTAGATGACCTTAAAAGGTTTGCCGCTCTCTTTGATGTTTAAGACCGATTTCAGAACATCTAACCCGTTTTGGGTCGAACCATTTTATCAATGATTTAAAACTATTAACCCCATCATAACGGTTAGATTCTCGATTTGTTAAAGTCATTTATTCTGCAATAAAATGCTTTTAACATGTTAAAGCAATACTTTGAGGCGAAGTAATCCGTCAACACACCGGAGTTGGGCATTCCAACTTGCTTGACCGTGATATTCCGCACCGCATTAGACCAACGAATTGTGTTTATGAATTTTAATTTTTAATATCGAACCAGCGAGTTATAATGTTCAACGTGTAACGGAACACTCCATGCTCTTTTTCGGAATGCGTTGATCAATGGCTCCGAAATATTGGCACAACTGATATTTTTTTTATTATGATAGATGTTTATTTTGGAGAAATCTATTGCAGACTAAATTTGATATGCGCAAGATAAGGCAACAACTTGTCTGTTGTATCAAACGCTTTAACCTGTAAAACTTTATTGGTATGGGCGTCATAAAAAACCTCTCCGTAAAAACTTTTTAATCCATACAATCGTACGATCAGCCCATTTTCTTCGCGGTCAGCTAAAAATGTGCCACTCCAGATTACCTCTTCCTGATCGTGTTTATTCAGCCTGTTAAATTCATCCAAAGTCAGCATAGTAGGTTTATAAAACAAGTTCAAGATTTAATACAGTAGAAATAATTTTAAAATGATTCGCCGATATTCAATATAACCGCGCTGTAGCCTTTACTGAAAGCGTAATCAATACCGATATTGGTAT